>NZ_CP054931.1:1315833-2631666 GCF_013364355.1 Stenotrophomonas sp. NA06056
CCCGCCGGTGTGCAAGATCATGGACTTCGGCAAGTTCAAGTTCGAAGCCCAGAAGAAGGCCAGCGAGGCCAAGAAGAAGACCAAGCAGGTCGAGATCAAGGAAGTGAAGTTCCGTCCGGTTACGGACGAGGGCGACTACCAGATCAAGCTGCGCAAGATGCGTGGTTTCCTTGAAGATGGCGACAAGATCAAGGTCAACATCCGTTTCCGTGGCCGTGAAATGAGCCACCAGGAACTGGGTCGCGAGATGGCCAGCCGGATCGAGACCGATCTGGGCGAGGACATCGTCATCGAATCCCGTCCGCGCCTGGAAGGGCGTCAGATGGTCATGATGATCGCGCCGAAGAAGAAGACCTGAGGCCTGACGGGCTGCCTCGCGGGGCGCCTGGCGGCTGAATGGATGAAAGTGAAGGGGCGCCGCTGGCGTCCTTTTGCTTTTCCGGGGCAGGCGCGGCCGGATTCCGGGTGAAAAGCTGTATGGGGGCTGGTGACAGGGCGGTTTTGCCTGTATCATGCCCGGCTCGACCCACCCAGGACGGGTCGTACGCCGATCATGGCAGGACGGAAAGAGCGGCCCAGGCCGCCGCCAGATCAGTCAGAAACCAGGGTCATATCCCATCAAGGACATTGCAATGCCCAAGATCAAGACCAACCGGGCGGCGGCCAAGCGTTTCCGCAAGACCGCCTCGGGCAAGTACAAGTGCGGCCACGCCAACCGTAGCCACATCCTCACGAAGAAAGCGACCAAGCGTAAGCGTAACCTGCGTCAGACGAATCACGTCCGCGCAGAAGACGCAGGCCGTCTGGACCGCATGCTCCCTTACCTCTGAGGAACTGAAAAATGGCACGAGTTAAGCGTGGCGTACAGGCGCGTCGCCGCCACAAGAAAATCCTTGATCTGGCGAAGGGCTACTACAATGCCCGTCGCAAGGTCTTCCGCGTCGCCAAGCAGGCGGTCATCAAGGCACAGCAGTACGCCTACATCGGCCGTAAGCAGAAGAAGCGCAACTTCCGTTCGCTGTGGATCACCCGCATCAACGCGGCTGCCCGCATCAACGGCCTGAGCTACAGCCGTTTCATGAACGGCCTGCTGAAGGCTGGCATCACCCTGGACCGCAAGGTTCTGGCTGACATCGCCGTGCACGACGCAGCTGGCTTTGCTGCACTGGCCGAAAAGGCCAAGGGCGCACTGGCGGCATAAGTCCTTCCCGATGCCGTTGCCGTTCACGGAGAACGGTGTCAGGTAGAGGCAATGCATGGGGAAGGGCGCAAGTCCTTCCCCATTCTTTTTTGGGTCCCTGCGTGCCACAGCGGCAGCGCGGGGACGGCGGTGGCGACAGGGGTCGGCCCTTCGCGCATCGCGATGGCAGACCGACTGGAGTTCCGGCTACCCATGAGCGACATCCAATCCCTCACTTCCCAGGCGCTGGCCGATGTGGCCGCCGCGCAGAGCCCGGACGCGCTGGAACAGCTGCGCGTGGCCCTGCTTGGCAAGAGCGGCAGCATCACCTCGCAGCTGAAACAGCTCGGTGCGCTGCCGGCCGACGAGCGCAAGGCGGCCGGTGAGGCCATCAACCAGGCCCGCGACACGCTGAGCAGCGCGCTGGGCGAGCGCAAGGCGCTGCTGGAAAACGCCGCGCTGGATGCGCGCCTGTCCGCCGAAGCGATCGACATCACCCTGCCGGGCCGCAACGGCGACCGCGCCGGCCTGCACCCGATCACCCGCACCCTGGAGCGCATCACCGGCATCTTCGGTCGGTTGGGCTACGAGCTGTCCGAGGGGCCGGAGATCGAGGACGACTGGCACAATTTCGAGGCGCTGAACTTCCCGCCGCACCATCCGGCACGCGCCATGCACGACACCTTCTACTTCGGTGACGGTCGCCTGCTGCGCACGCATACCTCCGGTGTGCAGGTGCGTTACATGGGCGAGCACCGGCCGCCGCTGCGCATGATCGCCGCCGGCAAGGTCTATCGCAGCGACAGCGACCAGACACATTCGCCGATGTTCCACCAGGTCGAAGGCCTGCTGGTCGACGAGCACTCGACCTTCGCCGACCTGAAGGGCACGTTGTCCGAGTTCGTGCGCGCGTTCTTCGAGCGTGATTTCGAGATGCGTTTCCGCCCCAGCTACTTCCCGTTCGTCGAACCCGGCGCGGAAGTGGACATCGCCTGGCAGCAGCCCGATGGCAGCACCCGCTGGCTGGAAGTGCTCGGCTGCGGCATGGTCCACCCGAACGTGCTGCGCAACGTTGGCATCGATCCGGAGCGCTACACCGGATTCGCCTTCGGTCTGGGCGTGGAACGTTTTGCGATGCTGCGCTACGGCGTCAACGACCTGCGCGCGTTCTTCGAGAACGACGTGCGGTTCCTGAAGCAGTTCGCGTAAGCCACAGCCATGTCGTGCCGGGCGATGCCCGGCTGCACTTGAATCCGAAGCCCAGGCGCAGGCGCCGGGCCCACCAGGGTGACCCCATGAAATTCTCCGAAAACTGGCTGCGCAGCCACGTCCCGACCACTGCCTCGCGCGATGAGCTCAGCGCGGTGCTGACGGCCATCGGCCTGGAAGTGGAAGAGGTGACCGCGCTTGGCGATGGCCTGCAGCACGTGGTCGTTGCGCGCATCGTCGAAGCCGAGCGCCATCCCGAAGCCGATCGCCTGCAGGTGTGCAAGGTTGATGCGGGGCAGGCTGAGCTGCTGCAGATCGTCTGCGGTGCGCCGAATGCGCGCCCGGGCCTGGTCGCGCCGCTGGCGATGGTCGGTGCGCAGATCGGTGAGCTGAAGATCAAGCCGGCCAAGCTGCGCGGTGTCGAGTCCAACGGCATGCTGTGCTCGGCCAAGGAGCTGGGCCTGGACAACGACGCCTCCGGTCTGCTGGAGCTGCCGGACGACGCGCCGGTCGGCCAGTCCCTGGTGGAGTACCTCGGCCTGCCGGACGCCAGCATCGAAATCAAGCTGACGCCCAACCGTGCCGATTGCTTCAGCATCCGCGGCATCGCCTATGACGTTGCTGCAGCGACGCGCAGCGAAGTGCTGGATTTCATTGCAGAGCCGGTCGTCGCCGGCGGCAGCCGTGAGCTGGCAATCCAGCTCGACGCCGGTGCCGAAGCGCCGCGTTATCTCGGTCGTGTCATCGAAGGTGTCAACGCCGCGGCGAAGACCCCGTTGTGGATGGCCGAGCGCCTGCGCCGCAGTGGTGTGCGCCCGGTATCGCTGCTGGTCGACATCACCCAGTACGTGATGCTGGAGCTGGGCCAGCCGATGCACGCCTACGATCTGGGCACACTGCAGGGCACGATCGGTGTGCGCCGTTCGCGCGCCGGCGAAAGCCTGAAGCTGCTGGACGGCCGTGACGCTGCGCTGGACGACAGCTTCCTGGTGGTCACCGACGCTGATCGTGCGGTCGGCCTGGCCGGTCTGATGGGCGGCTTCGATACGCGCGTCACCGATGCCACCACCGCCGTGTTCCTGGAAGCGGCGCATTTCGCTCCGGCCGCGATCATGGGCCGTGGCCGCAAGCTGGGCCTGCATACCGATGCCGGCCATCGCTTCGAGCGCGGCGTTGACCCGGCGCTGCCGCGTTCCGCCATCGAGTACGCCACCCGCCTGGTGCTGGATCTGGCTGGCGGCACTCCGGCGCCGGTGACCGAGGCGGTGAACGCGGCGGATCTGCCGCCACCGGCCACCATTACCCTGCGCCGCGCGCGCATCACCCGCGTGCTGGGCATCACCATCGAAGACGCCGAAGTCGAGCGCATCCTGCGCGCGCTGGGCATGCAGGTGGTGGCCGCTGGCGAAGGCTGGCAGGTCACCGCGCCGAGCCGCCGCTTTGACATCGCCATTGAAGAAGACCTGATCGAGGAGCTGGCCCGTATCCACGGCTACGAGCAGATCCCGACCACGCTGCCGGGCGGCGCATCGCGTGTCGCGATGCCGACCGAGACCCAGCTGGACACGCTCAGCGTGCGCCGCCAGCTGGTGGCCCGCGATCTGCAGGAAACCGTCAATTTCGCCTTCGTCGACGACGCATTGCTGAGCCAGTGGCAGCTGCGCGACAACCTGGTGCCGCTGGCCAACCCGCTGTCGGCCGAGCTGGCGGTGATGCGTCCGGCGCTGTTGCCGGGCTTGGTCGCCACCCTGGGCCGCAACGCTGCCCGCCAGCTGGGCCGCGTGCGCCTGTTCGAGATCGGCCGGGTGTTCGCCCAGCAGGTCGGCGATGGGCAGCCGGCGCCGCTGGAAACCGCGCGCGTGGCCGCTGCGGTCTGCGGTGACGCGCAGGCGGTGCAGTGGGGCCTGCCAACCCGCAAGGTCGATTTCCATGATCTGAAGGGCGACCTGGAATCGCTGGCCGCTGCCAGTGGTGCGGTGCTGGAGTTCCGCCCGTCCACCCGTGCCTACGGCCATCCGGTGCGTTCTGCCGAAGTCTTCCGCGACGACGTGGCGATCGGCTGGATCGGTCAGATCCATCCGCGCCTGGCCAAGGCGATGGACATCGACGTGGACGTGTACGCCTTCGAGCTGGATCTGGAAGCGCTGTCCGCCCGTGCGCTGCCGCGTGCCGGTGAGCTGTCGCGCTACCCGGCGGTGCGCCGCGACCTGGCCTTCCTGGTGCCTGAACAGGTGGCCTGGAGTGACCTCGCCGCGACCATCCGCCAGGCTGCGGGTCCGCTGCTGCGCGAGCTGAACCTGTTCGACCGCTATGTCGGCCAGGGCGTCGAGCCGGGATTCAAGAGTCTCGCTATGGGCTTGATTTTGCAGGACAAGTCGCGCACTCTGACGGACCGCGACGTGGAAGCGGTAGTGGCCGAGGCGGTCACTGCCATCGAGCGTGAACACCACGCCCGGATCCGCGGCTGAGCGGGCAGCACTCGGGGGTAGCAGGCAATGGCATTGACCAAGGCGGAGATGGCGGAAAAGCTGTTCGACGAAGTCGGTCTGAACAAGCGGGAAGCCAAGGAATTCGTCGACGCGTTCTTCGATGTGCTGCGTGAAGCATTGGAACAGGGACGTCAGGTGAAGCTGTCGGGCTTTGGCAATTTCGACCTGCGGCGCAAGAACCAGCGCCCGGGCCGCAACCCCAAGACCGGCGAGGAAATTCCGATTTCCGCCCGTACGGTGGTTACCTTCCGTCCGGGCCAGAAGCTCAAGGAGAGGGTGGAAGCTTATGCTGGATCCGGGCAGTAACCGCGAACTTCCGCCGATTCCGGCCAAGCGCTACTTCACCATCGGTGAAGTCAGCGAACTGTGCGACGTCAAGCCGCACGTGCTGCGTTACTGGGAAACCGAGTTTCCCAGTCTCGAGCCGGCCAAGCGCCGTGGCAACCGTCGTTACTACCAGCGCCACGACGTGCTGATGGTGCGGCAGATCCGCAGCCTGTTGTACGAACAGGGCTACACCATCGGTGGCGCGCGCCTGCGCCTGGATGGTCCAGATGCGCGCGAGGAATCGGCCTTGAGCAACCAGATCATCAAGCAGGTGCGGATGGAACTGGAAGAAGTGCTGCAACTGCTGCGTCGCTGACCCATTTCCGCCGTAATCCGCTATACTTCACGGCCCGCCGCACTGGCGGGTACATCGCAGCATCAGTCGGGGCGTAGCGCAGCCTGGTAGCGCATCTGCCTGGGGGGCAGAGGGTCGTCGGTTCGAATCCGGCCGTCCCGACCACTGTGATGAAACAGACAAGCCTGCGCAGCGATGCGTGGGCTTTTTTGTTGCGGCGTTGTATCCTGCACGCACTCGTACTACCGCGGCTGCTGAACCCGGTACTCACGAGAACACGATCATGGAAACGCAAAGGAACCGCGCCTGGAGGCGCTCGCAGTCCCGCCATCACGGCGGCGACCACACGGCACCTGTGCCGATCTTCAAGCCGGAAAAGAACTGGAAGCTGATGTATACGCGCGGCGACAAGCTGCTGCGGGCGCGCCAGCTGGGTTTCACCTATCCGGTCCTCAGCCCGCGGCAACTGCTGGATCAGGAATGTTGAACCTGTTGTTTGTCTGCAGCCGCAACCAGCTGCGCAGCCCCACCGCCGAAGCGATGTGGCAGCGTCGGCCGGGTTTCAGTGCGCGCTCTGCTGGTACCAGCCCGCATGCGCGTCGACCCATCAGCCCAGCGGATATCCGCTGGGCTGATGTCATCTTCGTGATGGAGCCCAAGCACCAGCATCGGCTGCAGGCGAATTTTGCGCGCCTGCTCGAGCACACGCCGCTGCATTGCCTGGATATTCCCGACGACTATCGCTGCATGGATCCGGCGTTGATGGCGCTGCTGGAAGCGAAGGTCGCGCCTTGCCTCGCGTCACCAGCAGCGAAGCGGTAGATCAGCTCTGGATCGCCTTCGTCGAGGCCGTGCACGATCCCGCACTGAACGAAGCCAGCGGCTGCCAGCAGCCGCTGCATGCGGGTGTTGGATTGGTTGGTGGAGCTGAAAAGCCTGGCACCTTCATTGCGCGACGTGGCATGCAGCAGCAACGCACGGCCGATGCCGTGTCTGCGCAGCGGCGCGGCCACCATCAGCATCTCGATGAAGGCCTCACCGAAGAAGTGCCGATGCTGCACGCGGTAGCCGGCCAGCCTTCCATCGAGCTCGGCCACGTGCATGTGGCCGTCCGCCAACCACTGGCCGATCTGCACGGCGCGTCGTGTGTCATGCGCCGCAACGCTGTCCAGGGCGACCAGTGCAGGAAGATCCGTGCATGCGGCCGCGCGTATGCAAAGTGCTGGAGCCTGCGCGGTCATCACCGACGGCTGCGCAGCAGCAGACCGCAGCCGCTGACCAGACAGGCCAGAAGCGTAAGCAGTGACAGCGGCAGATGGAATTCATCGCGACCGGCCGCAGCGAAGCCTGTGTGGATGAGGGCGGTACCGATTCCCAGCCCGCCGCACAGCTGCGCGTAGCGGCGCGCAGAAGCCAGGCCAAGCACGACCTGGCGGTAACCGTGCAGCAGGACGCCAATGGCAAGCAGATTGAATACCAGGAATCCCTGGATGCCGCCGGGTACCTGGAACATCCGCCACTCCTGCCAGAACGCGGCATCGATCTGATGCAGCAGCAAGGACACCATCGTTGCCAGATACCAGCGTTCCATGCGGTGCTTCCTGCTGCGGGGTCCTCATTCTAGCGGGGATGGGCCCGCAGCCGTCGCGCTCAGTAGACGCGGAACTCGGCGCGGCAGCCATCGCTGACCCATACGCCGCGTCGGTCCCAGCCCCAATTGCGATCCTCGGTGCAGTGTGTGACCGACTTCTGCTTGACCAGTCGCACGTCATGACGGACGCGGATGCGGCAGTACTTCTCCTTGTTTTCGTAGGATTCGCAGACCAGACGCTCGCCGTCGCGATCTCGATCGCGGTCACGCCCAGGCCAACGGCCGTGGCCACGTTCTTCAGCGACGAATTCGGCGCGACAGCCATCGGTGACCCACAGCATGCCGCGGCGCTGTCCCCAGTTGTCGTCTTCCACGCATCGCGTCACTGACAGCTGCCGGGCCAGTCGCGCGCGACCTTCAAACGGGCACTGCTGGGTCTTGTTGAAGTGTGATTCGCAGGTCGTGCGCGGCGACGATTCGCTGTCGTAGTCCTGGGCCGAGACGGTGGTTGCGGCCAGCAGCAGGGCAAGCGCAGAACCGCCCAAGGGCAGTAGCAGGCGAAGGCTCATTGAAACCTCGGGTTGGGGATGGGACGCAAGAATGGCGCACCTGCGGCGCGCTGCGACGACGGGGGCCTGCGCTGGCTCAGGACGGATTTATAAGTGTCCGGCGGCGCATGCAGTGCATTACATCCCGTATCATCCCCGGCACATCCGATTGCATCGGTTTACAGTTTTTTACACGTTCCAGCGCTTTCGGACGCGGCCTGCGGGCGTCGCCCGTGGCCGCTGGCGCGGGTGCGGACAAGGATGTGCGGACCACGACGACCACAGGGGGTTGCGTTGATCAGCAGTATCGTCATTCATCGGTCGGCCGGCGCAGGCACGGCCGAAGTGCAGGTCCTGGACACGACGTTCAAGGGCAAGCGTGTTTTTGTTGCGTGGGGCCTGCGTGGCCTGGAGTTGACCCGCGAAGCCGAGCCGGAAGATACGGTCGCGGCCCGCCATGCCTTGCGGTTTGTTTCCCGCCAGGCCGACGGGCCGCGCAGCAGTGAGATTTTCATTGCCAGCCAATCGGGCGTGGCCATCAGTGTCTATCGGATGCTGACCGAGGCCCGCAGCGGCGACGCTGTGTTCTTCCTGTGCGATTCGCCACCGGTGGTGGAGTGGCTGGTCACTTCGCTGGCGGTACAGCCGGAATCGCCCGTGTGACCGGCCGTACCCCGTCGTGCGTCATGCCAACGCTGCGTCCACTGCCGCGCGCGCATGCAGGGTCGTGGTATCGAACAGCGGCACCGGGCTGTCTTCGGCACGTACCAGCAGCATGATCTCGGTACAGCCCAGGATGATCGCTTCGGCACCGCGGGCAACGAGGCGTTCAATCACCTCGACGTACACCTGCCGTGATCGCTCGTTGACCACGCCGGCGATCAGTTCTTCGTAGATGATCGCGTGCACATCGCGGCGGTCGTCGGCTTCCGGCACCAGGACATCCAGGCCGAAACGCTCGCTCAGGCGGCCACGGTAGAAATCCTCTTCCATGGTGAAGGCCGTGCCGAGCAGGCCGACACGCTGCAGACCGGCCTGCACGATCGCCGTGGCGGTGGGGTCGGCGATATGCAGCAGCGGCAGCGCGCAGGCCGCCTCGATCCCGCCAACAAGCTTGTGCATGGTGTTGGTGCAGATCAGCAGCAGTTCGGCACCTCCGGCCTGCAGCCGCTGTGCAGCATCGACCATCTCATTGCCCAGGGCATCCCAGTCGCCATCGTGCTGAAGCTGCTTGATGCGGGCGAAATCCAGCGACCACATCAGCAGCTGCGCCGAGTGTGCGCCGCCCAGCCGGGTGCGTACCTCTTCGTTGATGAGGCGGTAGTACTGCGCCGAACTTTCCCAGCTCATGCCACCGATCAGGCCAAGCGTCTTCATGCGTGTCTCCATGCCGGGGAGTGCCATTGCAGCACAACGGAGGGCAGGATGCTGCGTGCCGGATTGCCCGGCGCACGCAATCGCGTCGCAACCGCTGCCGAAGCGCCTGATCGGCGCGATAATGGGCCACGACAAGCAGAGGGCAGGGCGATGGGCGAATGCTGTGGCTGCGGCAAGACGCTGGATGTGGCGGCCATGCAGGCGCGCCACCGGCGGGTGCTGTGGATCGTGCTGCTGATCAACCTGGCGACGTTCCTGATGATGGTGGGCGCGGCGTGGTACAGCCACTCGTCCGCGCTGCTCTCTGGTGCGCTGGACAACCTGGGCGACGCGGCCACCTACCTGCTGAGCCTGCTGGTTGTGGGCGCCGGCGTGGCGGCCAAGGCGCGGGTTGCATTGTTCAAGGGTGTGCTGATCCTGGCGGCGGCGGTCGCAGTGGCGGTACAGATCGGATGGCGGCTGGCGCATCCGCAGGTTCCCCTGTTCGAAAGCATGGGCCTGGCCGCGCTGCTGAATCTTGCCGCGAACGGTTTCTGCCTGTGGCTGCTGACGCCCTATCGCAATGACGACGTGAACCTGGCATCGGCCTGGGAATGCGCGCGCAACGATATCTTCGAGGGCATTTCGGTGGTGCTGGCGGCGGGGCTGGTGGCCCTGTTTGGTGCCGGTTGGCCGGACCTGCTGGTCGCGGTCGCACTGCTGGTCGTGTTCCTGCGCTCGGCGCTGCGGGTGCTGCGCATCGCGGTGGCCGAGCTGCGCGCGTCACGTGTTGCCAGCGGCTAAGCCGCAGCCGCTGTAACCGTCGAATCGACCCTGGACTGTGCATGGTGGTGACAGTCGCTGCGCACTATCCTTGCAGGGATTATTCCGGTGGACGAAGTGATGGCCCTGCATACCTGGTGGTGGTTCCTGGCGACAGTGTTCGTGCTGTGCGGCACGCCGGGGCCGAACATGCTGCACATCCTGGGGCGCAGTGTCGGCCTGGGCTTCCGTCGCAGTGTGCCCGCCATGGCAGGTTGCCTGCTGGCGATGCTGCTGGTGCTTGCAGCATCCGCAGCCGGGTTGAGCGCGGTGCTGCGCTCGTCGCCGATGCTGTTCGATGTGCTGCGTTATGTGGGTGTGGCCTACCTGGCCTGGTTGGGCATCAAGGCCTGGCGTGACAGCTACCGGCAGGCGCCGGCGGTGACGGAGGTCGATGCATCGCTGGTGCCAGTGCACGGTGCCTGGGCGGTGTTCCGAGGTGGCCTCCTGGTGGGGTCGAGCAATCCCAAGCTGCTGCTGTTCGCCGCCGCGTTCCTGCCGCAGTTCGTTGATCCCGCGCGTGGCCAGGCCGTGCAGTACACGGTGCTGGTGGCTACCTTCGCTACCTGCGAACTGTTCTGGTACGTGATGTATGCCGCAGGCGGACATGGGTTGCGGCGTTGGCTGGCAAAGCCCTTTGCGCAACGCTGGTTCGAACGCCTGGTCGGCAGCGTGTTTCTGGCCTTCGCAGTGGCCCTGCTGCGCTTCCGGCCGCGCTGAGCCGGATCGTTTCACGCCGCGCCTGCTAGCTGTTCACGCGTGTGGCATCGCGGCCTGCCTAACCTGATCGCACCTTCAGTATTCCCATCAGGGAGAGGATCGACATGATCAAGTGGGCCATCATTTTCGCCATCATCGGCCTGATCGCCGGTGCGTTGGGTTTCGGCGGCATCGCCGGTGCCGCCGTGGGTATCGCCAAGTTCCTGTTCTGGGCCGGCATCATCATTGCGGTTGTGCTTTTCGTGCTCGGCATGACTGTCGCGAAAAAGGTCGCCTAGCCCGGCAGTTGGTGCAGCGGCGCGCTCAATGCGCGCTGCTGTGTGAGAACAGATTGATGACCAGTACGCCGGCACAGATCAGGCCAATGCCGATCAACGCCGGCGCATCCAGGCGCTGCTTGAACACGAGCAGGCCGATCAGCGAGATCAGCACGATGCCGACACCGGACCAGATGGCATAGGCGATGCCGGTGGGGATCGACTTCATTGTCAGCGACAGCAGGTAGAAGCACACGCCGTACCCGGCGAGCGCGCCCAACGTAGGGCCGAGGCGGGTCATGCCTTCGGATGCCTTGAGCAGGGACGTGGCGATCACTTCCAGCACGATCGCGCCGGCCAGGTAGAAATAGGGGTTCATCGCAGCCTCCCGCTCATGCCGGTTCGCACAGTTTCAGTGCCTCCAGGGCCATGGCCTGGGCGTTCTGCCGTTCGTCTTCGTCCAAGGGCCGCCCATAGGCGGTGGCCCAGTAACCATCGGCGACGCAACGCGCGGCGTACAGGCGCGGATCGCAGGCTTCATCCGGAAACTCGGCCAGCATGCCGCGCATCCACGTGCGCCAGTGGACCAGCAGTGCCGGCTCCAGCATGTTGCCCATGGTGAGCCCGATGTCGTTGATCTGTTCCTGCTGCAGTAGATGTTCGAAATTCACCTGCACGTAGGCACGGCTGAAGCCGCCATGGCGGGCCGGGGACTGTCGCAGCACCTCGCGCACCCTGTTCTCGAAGTCGGCGATCAGCGAGCTCAGCGTCGCCTCCACCAGGTCCTGCTTGCTGCTGAAATGATGGAACAGTGCGCCCTTGCTGACACCGGCCGCGTCGGCGACGTCCTGCACAGTGAGGGCCGCCAGCCCATTCTGGCCGATGGTGTGGGCGGTCGCGTGCAGCAGCGCTTGGCGCACGCTGTCGGGCGCCTTGCGGCGGGAGCGGGGAGGGGACTCTGGCATGGGGAACAAAACCGACTGGACGGTTTGATTGTAGCGCGGGGCGCTGCGCCCAACGCGCACGATCAGTTCAGCAGGTCACTGCAGATAGAACGCGATGCCGGTGCCGAGCTGCAGGTCGGGGCTGTTGCGATTGAGGCCGAGGTCGAATGAGGCGTCCAGCTGCACGTTCGGCCGCAGCATCCAGGTCAAGCCCGCGCCGGCGATGGCCTGGTCGGGTTGCTGCCTGGCGTGGGTAAAGCCGGCTTCGAGATAGGTGCCCAGCCGCTCGGTCACGCTCAGCGCGAGACTTGGCGACCAGGTCGTGCTGCGCTCGCCTGCGCCGCGCTGATGGCTGCCATACAGCCCACCGCTCCAGCGGTCGTTGAAGGTGTGTTCGACGCTGGCGGCCAGCGCGTACTGACGGCCATCGCTGAAGGCGGCATCGCCACGTGCGATCACACCGCTGGCCAGCAGCGCCCAGGCCGTGCGCTCGTTACTGCCGGGACCTGCCCACTTCACACCGACAGTGCTGTCGCCGGCGCCGCGCTGCTGCGTGCGCGGCATGTCCGGGCCACGTTCGCGCTGGCGCTGCCACGGTGTGGACGCCAGCTGCAGTTCCCAGCCCGGGGCCAGGCCCGTGCGCAGCAGCAGGTCGCTCGACAGCGATGTCGTACGCAGGCCGTCGCGATCACGATCACGTTGATAGCTGGGCAGGCCCACTTCGACGGCAAGGCCGCCACGCGGCACCGTGTCGGTACCGAAGCCGATGCCGGGGCGGTCGAAGCTGGGAGGTTCTGCGGCCAGCACGGGGGTGCTGGCCAGCGACAGGGCGATCAACAGGGTGTGGCGCATGCGGGCTCCGTCTCGCAGGAAGGCTTCAGCATGCGCGGCGTGAGCCGCGCGGTTCAGTCGCCGATGCGGGCGAAGCGTGCCTGCGGCCCGTGCTCGCCGGGCACCTGTTCAATGAACATCGGATAGGGACGCACCCACAGGCCGCCTTCGCCGTACAGCGCGCGATAGAGAACCATCGGCTGCAGCGTTTCACTGCTGCGGACGATGTCGATCACCTCGTACTCGCCACCCTTGAAGTGGCGGTAGCGGCCGGGTGCCAGTGTGGGCAGCGGGGACAGGTCGGTCATCGGGGGCATTCGTTACTTGCGTGCCGGCGATGCCGGGGTAGCGCAGTAGGCATCGATGGCTTCGGCGGTGTTGGCCAGGCCCTGTGCCTGCGCCAGTTCCCACGGGCGCTCGCAGCGCTGGCTGTGCGCGCACCACTGATAGCCGGCCGAACCAATGCATCCGTGCGCATCGCGGTCGCCACCGACCACGGGCGTGGCTGCGTCATGGGTGACCGGCTTTTCCGGGCTGGCGCACGCGGCCAGGGCCAGCAGCGGGATCAGGAACAGGACTTTCATGGGTGCGGCTCCGTGCCGTAAACCGACAGTCTGTGCGCTCCCCGCAGCGGCGGCAAGCATCGCTGGCCAAACCTCAACTCAGCGATGCGCGGACCAGTTCCTCGATCAGTACCACGTAGCTGGCGGCAAAATAGAACTTCAGCAGCGTCGAACGCTGCAGTGGAAGGGAGGTGCGCATGTGGAAGGGGCCCCTGTTGATGACGGTAGTGTGAAGCGCGGCTGACTTCGTGACAAGGGTCACGGAATGGATTTCTTAAATGGCCTCAGGGATGTGATGGGCGGCGCTTTCTGAGGTGTCGGCAGGGAGTTTTCGGATAAATCCGATAGGTCTTCCCCGAGGTGCTGGCTAGGCTGGTCGGGCATCGGAAATCGGCCTTGCGCCGGTCCCGGATTTCCCAGAAACGCAGGAGCTCCCATGGTCATCACTGTCCAATGCAACGCCCAGCGCTGGTCCGTGCTGGATCCGCAGTCGCGCTCAACCGAAGTGTTCAGCAGCGGTGCGGCCGCCTTCGACGCCGCTGCCTCACGGGCCAGCGAGCATCACTGCCGTACTGGTCAGCACAGCACGGTGCGCGTGGAAGCACTGGGCACCGCAGTCGACGCGCTGCACTTCGGCCGCTGAGCCGCCGCGGCCGCAGTCAGTTGCGGTTGGGTTGGTTGAATGGGGGAAAAACCGCCGTCACGGCGCCCTCTGTGCGCCGCGCCCGGAATCCCCGATGCTTGCCTCCACCGTATTCACCTGGAGACGAGGGATGGGCAAGGGACTCACTTGGCGCACCGTGGCGTGCACCCTGTTGCCGATGATGGCTGCCGCCGGCGGCGTGCAGGCGCAGAACTATGGCTACGATGATCGCTACGACGACCGTGGCGGCAGTGGCATCGTGCGCTGCGAATCGATCAAGAACCGCAGCAACGAGTGCCGGCTGGACGGGCGCGCGCGCATGATCCGCCAGTTGTCAGGTTCCCCCTGTGTGGAAGGTGAGACCTGGGGCCAGTCCCGCTACGGTGTCTGGGTTACCCAGGGGTGCCGTGCCGAGTTCGTGGGTGAGTACCGGCGACCGGGCGGTGGCGGTGGCAACGGTTGGGGCGGAAGCCAGTGGGGCGGCGGCGGCCAGGTGATTGCCTGCCATTCCAATGACCGGCGGCAGCAGTACTGCGATGCACAGGTTCGTCGCGGTGTGCGTCTGGTACGGCAGGAATCGCGCAGTGCCTGCATCGAAGGCCAGAGCTGGGGCTGGGACCGCCGTGGCATCTGGGTCAGCAATGGCTGCAGGGCCCAGTTCCAGGTGAACTGAGCGGCCGACGCAATCGGCTCAAGATCAGAAAAATCTGATAGCGATCACACTTCTTTCCTCGTATTGTCGACTCCCGGGACGCCTTGCGCGTCCCGGTTCGCACTGGCGATTGTTGTCGCGCCTGGTGCGGTCATTCTCTCGTCGTCGATACGCTGTTCAAGGAGTGAGCACCGCATGTTGATCCGACTGCAATGTGAGCAGCGCCAATGGCGCGTGCTGCACCCGGACAAGCCGGAACCGATCGAGTTCCGCGATGGTGTCCGTGCCTTCGATTTCGCCGAAACCCTGGCCCGCCTGCATTTCACCGATACCGGCCAGCGCGCCTCGGTGCGGGTCGAGTCCAGCGGTGCGTTTGTCGAGGCGATCAGCTACGGCTGAGTAGGCCGATTGCAGGCAGGGGGCGCGGCATCCACGCATGGCGTGGATCTACTTCTGCACCACCAGCACCCTGGTAGATCCACGCCATGCGTGGATGTATTTCTGCACCACCAGCTCTCTTGTAGATCCACGCCATGCGTGGATGTATTTCTGCGCCACCAGCACTCTTGTAGATCCACGCCATGCGTGGATGTATTTCTGCGCCACCAGCACTCTTGTAGATCCACGCCATGCGTGGATGAGGGGCCCGGGGAGCCACGCATGCCGTGGCTGCCTCATACCCCTGCAGGGTTCTCAGCCCGCCGCGCTCAGCGGCGGATTGCCAGCAGCCAGTTGCGGCCAGCGCTTGAGCAGGGCCGCGCGGATGCCGGCCGCATCGATGCCAGCTTCGGCCAGCAGGTCCTCGCGGCTGGCGTGATGCTGGTAGCTGTCGGGCAGGCCCAGGTGCAGGATCGGGCGCAGCACGTCCTCGGCATTGAGCAGTTCGGCCACGGCCGAACCGGCGCCGCCCGCCACCACGTTGTCTTCGATCGTCACCAGTGCCTCGTGCTGGTTGGCCATGGCCAGTACCAGCTCGCGATCCAGTGGCTTGATGAAACGCATGTTGACCACGCTCAGGCCCAGTTCGCGACCCACCTGTTCGGCGGCGGTGACGGTGCTGCCGAAGGCGAGCAGGGCGACGCGGCTGCCCTGCAGGCGCAGCTCGCCCTTGCCGATCGGCAGGGTCGACAGGTCGCTGCCGGCATCCACGCCGGTGCCGCTGCCACGCGGGTAACGCACCGCCGCCGGGCCGGGGTGCTGCAGGCCGGTGCTGAGCATCTGCCGGCACTCGGCCTCGTTGGACGGGGCCATCACCACCATGTTCGGTACGCAGCGCAGGAAGCTGAGGTCGAGGTTGCCGGCGTGGGTTGCGCCATCCGGGCCGACGACGCCGGCGCGGTCGATCGCAAACAGCACATCCAGGTCCTGGATGGCCACATCGTGCACCAACTGGTCGTACGCGCGCTGCAGGAAGGTGGAATAGATCGCCACCACCGGCTTGCCACCCTGCGTGGCCATGCCTGCGGCCAGGGTCACCGCGTGCTGCTCGGCGATGGCCACATCGAAGTAGCGCTGCGGATACTCCTTGCTGAAGCGCACCAGGCCGGAGCCTTCGCGCATCGCCGGGGTGATGCCATACAGGCGCGGCTCGGCTGCGGCGGCGTCACACAGCCAGTCGCCAAACACGTCGGTATAGGTCGGCTTCTTCGCGCCGGTCTTGGCCACCAGGCCCTTGTCCGGATCGAACGGGCCCACCGCGTGGTAACCGATCTGGTCACCTTCGGCCGGCTCGTAGCCCTTGCCCTTGGTGGTCATGACATGCAGCAGCTTCGGACCCTTGGAGGCACGCAACGTCTTCAGCGCGGACAGCAGCGCTGGCAGGTCATGGCCGTCGATCGGGCCGGTGTAGTGGAAGCCCATTTCCTCGAACATCGTGGACGGCACGAACATGCCCTTCCAGTGTTCTTCCCAGCGCTTCACGAAGCGCGCGGGATTGTTCTTCTTGTCGCCGAGGATCTTCTTGCCGCCTTCGCGCAGCGCATTGAGCGTGCGGCTGCCGGTGGCGCGGCCGAGCATCTTGGTCAGCCCGCCCACCGCCTCGGAGATCGACATGTTGTTGTCGTTGAGGATCACCAGCAGGTTCGGTTCCGGTTCCATGCCGCCGGCGTGCATCAGTGCTTCGAAAGCCATGCCGGCGGTCATCGCACCATCGCCGATCACGGCCACGACCTTGCGATCGTCACCTTCGGTCTGGCGCGCGATGGCCATGCCCAGCGCTGCCGAAATCGAGGTCGAGGAGTGGCCGACGCCGAAGGTGTCGTATTCGCTTTCCTCGCGCTTGGGGAACGGCGCAACGCCATCCTTCTGCTTGACGGTGTGGATCTCGTCGCGGCGACCCGTGAGGATCTTGTGCGGGTACGTCTGGTGCCCGACGTCCCAGACCAGCTGGTCGACCGGGGTCTGGTACAGGTAGTGCAGGGCCACGGTGAGCTCGATCACGCCCAGGCCGGCGGCGAAGTGGCCGCCGCTTTTGCCAACCGATTCGATCAGGTAGGCACGCAGTTCATCGGCAACCGCCGTCAGTTCGGATTCGTCGAACGTGCGCAGGTCATCCGGTGTCTGGATGCGCGCAAGGCGGGGATAGCGGGCAGAGTCGATCATCATGTTCGCACTTGTTCTGAACGCCCATTTTCGCCCTCAAACGGGGGTGGGGCAAGCAAACGCCGCCGTCCGTGACAGGACGGTGAGGGTTGCAATTCCAGGTGTTCAGGTGCAGAGCTTGGAACGCTTGGGCAGCTGGGCCCTCAGGAAGGCCATCTGGTCGGCCAGGATGTTGCGGTTGGACAGGATCAGGTGCTCGATCCAGCTCGGCCGGTAGGGCACCGCCAGCAGCGGCATGCCCGCCTGTTGCGGGGTGCGGTCGCTCTTGCGCGAATTGCAGTGGAAGCAGGCGGTGACGACGTTTTCCCAGGTATCCAGGCCGCCTTTGGACAAGGGCATGACGTGGTCGCGGGTGAGGGTCGGGCGTCCGAACTGCTGGCCGCAGTAAAGGCAGAGATGGGCATCGCGGGCGAACAGGGCCGGGTTGGTCAGGTTCGGCGTCGGGTCCAGCGCACGTGAGCGGGCATGGCCGCGCGCAGCGATGATCGGGTGCAGGTCCATCCCGCTCTGCATGCCACTGCGACGATTGGTCCCACCATGGATGTGCAGGCAGGGATCGCCGAGGGTCCAGGCGACGGCATCGCGGGCGTAGAGGCAGGCGGCGTCCTGCCAGGTGATCCAATCCAGGACCCGCCCGTGACCATCAAGTGAGAGCAACCGGACCGTGCCGGGGCGATGCAGCGTCGTGGCGTTGGGCGATGCTTCGGCGCCCGGAGCAGAAAACGGAGCTCCGGCTTCGATCAGACCCAAGCGTGTAGTGTCTGTCTCCATCGGGAAAACAGCTTATACCTGAATTGTTGCGTTTTGGGTATCGCGACTTGGGCGATACCCAAAACGCAACAATTCAGGTCCGCGCATTCTTCCTAATCCCCGCGCCTTCGGCGCGCCCCCTTTAACAAAAGGGGGCTTTTCTCCAGATGGATTTCGGTGGTTTCCATCCACGCGTGGCGTGGATCTACGTGTCGACCAAGGTCGACACCTACCAACAGCCGCGGGGAGTTGTCGAGGGGCGGGGCGGTGTGGGTTGGCAGGACCGTTGGCGCCATGGATGGCGCCATCGAGCCCCCAAGGATGGGTTTACGGCGTGTCCTGCCAGCCCACACCGCCACGCCATCCCGCAGAAAACCAGCCGTTGCTGTTGCTGTTGCTGTCGCGGGTGCCGGCCAGCGGCCGGCACTACCGCGGGTGCCGGGCGGCAGCCCGGCTCAGGCGCCGAAGCGTTCGTCGTCCATTGCCATCAGCGATGCGGCACCGGCCTGAATGGCGGCGGCGTGGCCGAGGGTGCGTGGCAACACGCGGGCGAAGTAGAAACGTGCGGTCTCGCGCTTGCCCTGGGCGAATGCTGCGCCGTGTGCGCTGGCATCGGCGGCGGCAACGCTGCGCGCCCACCAGTAAGCCAGCACCACATAACCCGAGTAGAACAGGTAGTCGTAGCTGGCTGCGCCCAGTTCGTCCGGGTTGGCGGCCGAACGCTGCAGCACATCCATCGTCAGCTTGCCCCACTCGGCGGCCTTGGCGCGCAGCGGGCCGATGAACTCGGCCAGGCTTTCGTTGCCTTCATTCGCCTTGGCGAACGCTTCGATCTCGGCCAGCATCAGCTTCAGGCCAGCGCCTTGGCTGGACGCGGTCTTGCGGCCGATCAGGTCCAGCGCCTGGATGCCGGTGGTGCCTTCATACAGTGTGGTGATGCGCGCATCGCGGGCCAGCTGTTCCATGCCGTGCTCGCGGATGTAGCCGTGACCACCGAAACACTGCAGGGCGTTGTAGGTGTTCTCGATGCCCCATTCGGTCTGGCAGGCCTTCGAGATCGGGGTCAGGAAGCTCACCAGGGTGTCAGCGCGCTCACGCTCGCCGGCATCTTCTGCATGGTGCGCGACGTCGATCAGGGTGGCGGCATGCAGGGCCAGCAGGCGGCTGCCTTCCACCAGCGACTTGATGGTCAGCAGCATGCGGCGTACGTCCGGATGCACCAGGATCGGGTCGGCCGGCTTGTCCGGGAACTTGGCGCCGCTGAGCGAACGCGACTGCAGGCGCTCACGGCTGTACTTCAGCGCGTTCTGATAGGCGCGTTCGGACAGGCCGATGCCCTGCAGCCCCACGCCCAGGCGTGCAGTGTTCATCATGGTGAACATCGCCTGCAGACCCTTGTGCGGCTGGCCGACCAGGTAGCCCTGCGCGCCGTCGAAATTCATCACGCAGGTGACCGAGCCCTTGATGCCCATCTTGTGTTCGATGGAGCCACAACGCAGCGCGTTGCGCTCACCGACGTTGCCGTCGCGGTCGACCTTGAACTTCGGGGTGACGAACAGCGAGATGCCCTTGGCGCCCGGCGGAGCATCGGGCAGCTTGGCCAGTACCAGGTGCACGATGTTGCCGGTCAGGTCGTGCTCGCCGGCGGTGATGAAGATCTTGGTGCCGGTGATCGAATAGCTGCCATCGGCATTCGGCTCGGCCTTGGTCTTGAGCAGGCCCAGGTCGGTGCCGCAATGTGGTTCGGTCAGGCACATGGTGCCGGTCCAGCGGCCTTCGATCAGGGGCTTCAGGAACGCCTCGTGCTGCCAGGCTTCACCGTGCTGCTTCAGCGCTTCGATCGCGCCGTGCGACAGCAGCGGGAAGTTGCCCCAGGCCAGATTTGCAGCGTTGATCATCTCGTTCAGCGGCACGCCCAGGGTATGCGGCAGGCCCTGGCCGCCCAGTTCCGGTGACGCGGTCAGGCCGGTCCAGCCGCCATCGACGAACTGGTCGTAGGCCTGCTTGAAGCCGGGCGGGGTGGTCACTTCGCCACTGGCCTGGTCGAGCACGCAGCCGATTTCGTCACCCACGCTGTTGAGCGGGGCCAGCACGCTGGCGCTGAAGCGGCCGGCTTCTTCCAGCACAGCATCGACGACATCGGCGGTGGCGTCGGTGAAGCCCAGGCGGGCGAACAGCGGCTCGACCTTCAGCACGTCGTGCAGGCCGAAACGAAGGTCGGAAAGCGGGGCGGTGTAGCTGCTCATCGGTGCGTCTCGATTTGATCAGTAACAGGGGAGCGGCGCGATGCGTCGCGGCGGAAAGCGGAAATCAGCGCAGCACGCCGGGCAGGCCCGGGGCCTGGTTGAGCGTGCTGCGGCTGTTGATATCGAAGGTGCGCTGCTTCTTCTCCTGCGGCGTGGCCGACACCGTGCCCTTCAGGCTATAGGCGAGGGTGCGGTTGCTGGCCAGTGCGTCGGCGATCACCAGGCGCGCGGCCGGGCTGGGTTTGAAGTTGACGTTGATGACATCGGCGGAGACGCCACCGATGGAGATTCCGGGCTTGGCCGACAGGGGGCCGGCCTCGGTGTCGCCGATGGCCAAGGTCAGCGCCACGTCGTCGAAACTCATCGGCATCGAACTGTAGTTCTGCAGACGCAGGGCGATGGTCCAGTCACCGTTGGCCTGCACAGTCAATTGCTGCAGGCTCGCAGCCGGTTCCGAAACACGCTTGACGATGCCATCGCCGCAAGCGACCAGGGCCAGGGTACACAGGACGATCAAGACGGTACGGAAGCGGTGGAGCATGGGCGCAGGTCCTCTGAAGGCGGTGCGTGGAATAAGCATACTACGGCGTATGGTTGAATGGGGCGCGTGCGGCGACCGGCCACAGAGGGTAGCGCGTGAAGATGTACGCGAGGCGTGCGCGATGCCGGATTGCGGACGTGGCGTGCGCCGGTTGGGCGGCGCCTCAGTTGGCGGGTGTGTCGCGCAGGGGCGCCATCATGCGCAGCGGTGCGAGGTCGTAGCCCATCGCTTCGGCCTTGGCCTTGAGCTGGTCGAACAGGGCGCGGTCCATCTCCGGCAGGCGCGCGAGGATCCACAGATACTTGTGGTCGGGTTCACCGACCATCGCCCACTGGTAGTCCGGGTCCAGCGCGATCACCCAGTAGTCGGCCCAGACCAGCGGCACCCAGCTCAGCCAGTCGGGAACGAAGCGCACCTGCAGTTGCCCGGGCTGTCCGGCAACGGGCCGCGCCACACCCTCGGCGACAATCCGCTCGCCATCCGCCTTGCGGCAGGCATTGGTGACGCTGATGCGGCCATCGCGGCGCAGCCCATAGTTGGCGGTGATTTCGCCCACGCACTGCTTCTGGAACGACACCGGCAGATGGGCGATCTCGTGCCACTGGCCGGCGTAGCGATCAATGTCCAGTTCGCTGACAGCACGCACCGGCTCGGCAGCGAGGGCCGGCGCGGCGAAAAGCAGCAGGCAGGCGAGCAGGGCAGGGCGCAGGTGCATGGGTCGGCTCCGGGCAGAATCTGGAGCGTAGGTTGCGCGGCACGCGCAGGTGTAAATGTTTCGTCAACCGGGAGGGGTAGATCCACGCCATGTGTGGATGGCAAACCGCAGACAAAAAAAGACCTGCATTCCTGCAGGTCTTTGAACATGGTGGCCGAGGACGGAATCGAACCGCCGACACGGGGATTTTCAATCCCCTGCTCTACCAACTGAGCTACTCGGCCATGTAGAAAAAAAAGACCTGCATTTCTGCAGGTCTTCGAAAGTGGTGGCCGAGGACGGAATCGAACCGCCGACACGGGGATTTTCAATCCCCTGCTCTACCAACTGAGCTACTCGGCCACTTGTTTCGTTGCAGCGATGTCGCTGCCGAGGACGCGCATATTACGGACGTAGGACAGGTTCGGCAAGCGTTTTGGAAAAAAACCTTCACATTGGTGTCTGCGAACGGCGGAAGGCACTGCAAGTAGTTGATCCTGCGTTGAGTCGGCCAGACCGGGATTGCCGGACGCGGAAAACAGCGGCCCGTCGCTGGCGCCAAAGCTGATGGGGCAAGCGATGCAGCGGCGGAATGGGGAAGGCACCGATGGAACGCTGTTTTCATGGCGCCCACGGGGGCAGGGCGCGGCGTACTGTCGCGGTTCTCCTCCCCGAAGCTGCCCGCAGCAGAGCCATTGGACATGTCAGATTCAACCACCCGCATCGTGCTCGCCTCGCGCCCGCAAGGTGCGCCGGTCGCCGCCAATTTCCGCCTCGAACAGGCGGCTCTGCCAGCGCTGGCACCCGGCCAGGTGCTGCTGCGCAACCGCTATCTTTCGCTGGATCCATACATGCGCGGACGCATGGATGACGGCCCGTCATACGCACCGCCGGTGGCAGTGGATGCGGTGATGGAGGGCCAGACCGTGGCCGAAGTGCTGCAGTCGCAGGCGCCTGGCCTGGCGGTGGGCGAACTGGTGCTGGCCCCGGGCGGCTGGCAGACCCATGCCGTGGTGGCGGCTGATGCGATCAGTCGGCGTCTGGATCCGGCCGGGCTGCCGCTGAGCACGGCGCTGGGCGTGTATGGCATGCCGGGGTTCACCGCGTACTCCAGCCTGATCGAAATCGGCAAGCTGCAGCCTGGTGAGACCCTGGTGGTGGCGGCTGCCACGGGACCGGTCGGTGCTACCGTTGCCCAGTTGGCCAAGCTGCAGGGTGCGCGGGTGGTCGCCATTGCCGGTGGCGAGGCCAAGCGTGCCTACCTGGAGACACTTGGCGTGGATGTGCCACTGGACCATCGCGCCTCCGATTTTGCAGCGCAGCTGCGTGCTGCCGTGCCGGATGGCATCGACGTGTATTTCGAGAACGTGGGCGGGCATGTGCTCGATGCCGTGCTGCCGCTGCTCAATGATTTCGCGCGCATTCCGGTGTGCGGCACCATCGCCACCTACAACGCCCGCGGCGTCGCGCAGCCTGGACCGGATCGACTGCCGGCGCTGTTCAGCCAGATCCTGCGCCAGCGGCTGACCGTGCGTGGCTTCATCGTCCACGACTTCAAGCATCTGTGGCCGGATTTCGAGCGCGACATGCCGCAGTGGCTGCGTGATGGACGCATCCAGTACCGCGAAGACGTCGTGCAGGGTCTGGAGAGCGCACCGGAAGCCTTCTTTGGCCTGCTGCAGGGGCGCAACTTCGGCAAGCTGGTAGTGAAGCTGGACTGATCGATCGCCGGGCATGGTCCGGCACTGCCGCAAATGGAATGCGCCGATCAAGGTCGGCGGCTACCGGTGCACGTCAGCCGTTGGCCGCCTTCTCCCGGCGCAGCAGTTCGCGCTTGCGCGCCACGCCCCACGCGTAACCGGAAAGATCGCCATCACGGCGCACCACGCGATGGCAGGGCACCGCTACCGCCAGCGGGTTGCTTGCGCACGCGCGCGCTACGGCACGGCTCGATCGGGGAGCGCCGATGCGTGCGGCGATATCCGCATATGAGGCGGTCTGCCCGCGCGGGATCTGCTGCAGCGCTTGCCAGACCCGTTGCTGGAATGCGGTGCCACGGATATCCAGTGGCAATGTGGCGCCACGTGAAGGATCCTCCACCAGGCCGACTACCTGCGCCACCAACTTTTCGTAGCCACTGTCGGCACCCACCAGCTCCGCCTGGCGGAAGCGTTGCTGCAACGACTGCAGCAGCCTTTCAGGATCATCGCCGAGCAGGATCGCAACCACACCGGTCGCACTGCTGGCCACCAGTACGCTGCCCAGCGAGCTTTCGGCAAGCGCGAAATGGATGACTTCGCCGCGGCCGCCAGCACGCCACTGCTTCGGGGTCATGCCCAACAGTCGTGGTGCGTTCTCGTAGAAGCGCCCACTGGAGCCGAAACCGGCATCGTGGAAGGCATCGGTGATGCGCTCCTGCTGCTGCAGTCCGACACGCAGGCGGTCAGCGCGCAACGCGGCGGCGTACTGTTTCGGCGTCAGTCCGGTCGCCTGCTTGAACAGGCGGTGCAGCCGGGTCGGGCTGCAGCCGGCGATCCCGGCCAGTTCCTGCAGAGAGGGTTCTTCAAGGCTGGCCTGCAGATGGCGGCAGACCCGTTCGACGCGGGCATCGATAGCAGTGGTGGCGGTGCTGTCCATGGCCGGATTCTGGCATGTGCCGGTTCTGGAGAAACTCCGTTTCCTGCACCCGACAGCCATGCCCGGAAACGGAGTGTCGGCAGGCCTGCAGCACGGCATCGTGGAGGCTACTTCACAGCAGGTACTACGGACATGCGCCTGAACAACAAGATCGCCCTTATCACCGGTGCCAGCGCTGGCATTGGCCGCGCCAGCGCGCTGCGCTTTGCCGCCGAAGGGGCCAAGCTGGTACTCAACGCGCGGCGGCCGCAGCCGCTGCACGATCTGGCCGAGCAGATCCGCGCCGCTGGTCACGAGGTGGTGGTGCACGCTGCCGACATTGCCGATCCGGGTACGGCGCAGGCGCTGGTGGACCTGGCGCAACAATCATTCGGCGGCCTGGACATCGCGCTCAACAATGCCGGCATGCTTGGCCCGGGCGCGCCAGTGGCGGAGTATCCGATGGATGCCTGGCGCGATGTGATGGCGACCAACCTCGATGCCGCCTTCCATGCGGCGCGTGCGCAGTTGCCGGCAGTGCTGGCACGCGGAGGGGGTTCGCTGGTATTCGTCGGCACGTTCGTCGGCCACACCGTGGGATTTCCGGGCATGGCGGCCTACGCGTCGAGCAAGGCCGGGCTGATCGGCCTCAGCCAGGTGATTGCCGCCGAGTACGGCGCACGTGGCGTGCGCAGCAACGTGCTGCTGCCCGGTGGTACCGATACCGAGATGGGTCGGCAGGCCGCGCCGACCGGCGATGCGCGTGATTTCGTGAGCTCGCTGCACGCATTGAAACGCATGGCCAAGCCGGAAGAGATCGCCAACGCGGCCCTGTTCCTGGCCAGTGATGAAAGCAGCTTCGTCACCGGTACCGCGATGCGTGTGGAGGGTGGGGTGTCGATCACCCGAACCTGACCGCGATCACTGGCGCGAGGCGTACAGGATGGCGATCACAACGCCATGCGGCTGCTGGGGCTGGCTTTCGGGCAAGCCCCGTGCAGTGCATGCGGCCGGATGTCCAGCGTGCGCAGTTGCGTTGGGGGCTGAGGCGGGCGGGCTGCACATCGCGTTCGCATGCCGATGACCTGCGGACTACCCGGCAACCTCTAGCGTGGCATCAGGGCTGGCTTCCGCCAGCGCAGGAGCGACCGATGAGCGAACGCGACAAAGACAAGGGCGACCCGAAGCAGGGCATTCAGGAAAGCCGCCAGGACAGGAAGCAGGACGAGGTGGCCAAACAACGGCCGGGCCAGCGCGATCAACAGGTGCGCGATGCGCATTCGCGCAGCCCGCAGCGCAAAGAGGGCGATGAAGATCCCGCCTGAGTTGCCGCTGAAAAGAAAAAACCCGCAGATCACAGAGATCTACGGGTTCTTCCGGATAGTGGTGGAGCCAAGGAGGATCGAACTCCTGACCTCGTCATTGCGAACGACGCGCTCTCCCAGCTGAGCTATGGCCCCATGGGTGGTGTTGCATCCCGTGGGCAGCGGAGCTGGCGCCACGTGACGGCCCTAGCATAGCGCTGGCCGGTGCCGGCTGCAAAGGGGCGGCCCGGACGCAACGGCGCAGGTGCTCTGCGCCGTTGCGGGTCTGCCTCAGGGCAGCAGGGCGACCGCGCGCTGGATCGCGATGTCGGTCGCAGCCGACACGCCATGCAGGTGGATGCAGGCGTGGATCATCCCCGGCAGGCGCTCCAGCGCGCAGTCCACGCCTGCGCCCCGCAGCTGCGCGGCGTACTGTTCAGCTTCGTCGCGCAGCGGGTCGAACTCACAGCTCAGTACCGTGGCTGCCGGCAGCCCGCGTAGATCTGGGGCGTGCAGGGGCGAAGCGAGCGGCTGCCGGCGGTCACCGTCGCCCAGGTAAGCCTGCCAGCAGCGCTGCATCAGTTCGGCGCTGAGGTAGTAGCCGTCGGCGAACTCGCGATAGGAACTGCTGGCCATGGTGGCATCCAATGCCGGGTACAGCAGCAGTTGATGCGATGGCAACGGCAGTCCCTGATCGCGCAGCAGCAGGCAGCACGCGGCGGCGAGATTGCCGCCGGCACTGTCGCCACCGATGCGCAGACGCGCTGGATCAAGGCCCAGGGCTGTGGCATTGGCCTGCAGCCACAGCCACGCGTCTGCGACGTCGTGCAGCGGCGTCGGGAACGGATGCTCCGGGGCCAGCCGATAACCGACGGCAGCGATGACATGGCCGCTGGCATTGGCCAAGGCCCGGCAAGGGCCGTCATAGACCGCCAGCGAGCACTGGAACCAGCCACCGCCGTGGGCGAACAACAGGGCAGGGCGCGGGTCCGTACTGATGGCTGCGGGCGTGTACAGGCGCACGACCAGCGCATGGCCGTCGCGCGCGCTGATGACGTGCTCCACGACATGCGATACCGCCTCGGTGGCACCCTGCAGCGTGGGCAGCGCCTGCTCACTGAGTGCGCGCAGTTCCAGCAGGTCGTCTGGCAATGGTTGCGCCGCCACCGCATCCACGAACGACTGCAACGCAGGTTCAAGCGGCATGGCCAGCCTCCTGCAGGAACGGTAGCAGCTGGGCGAGGAACGCCTGCGGTGCTTCTTCCATGATGAAGTGACCGCAGCCCGGAACGACGCTGCCGCGCAGGTCGTCGGCGTGCGGCTGCAGGGTCAGCATCGGTGCGTTGCCGGTAGCGTGCTCGGCGCCGATGGCCAGCACCGGCATCGTCAACCGGCGTTGTGCGCGGAGCTGGTTCTGGCGGATGGTTTCCGGAATCGCGCGGTACCAGGCAAACCCTGCACGCAACGCACCAGGGCGGCTGTAGGCGGCGATGTAGGTCTCGCTGGCCACGGTATCGCGCCGGTACGACCAGCGGTCGAACATGAAGTCCAGGTAGGCACGTTCGCGACCCGTGATGAGGGCCTCGGGCAGGTCGGCGACCTGGTTGAACATGAAGTGCCACAGGAAGATGTTGTCAGCCGGTGCGGCGAAGATACCCGGCTCAGGTGCCAGCCCGGGAATCACCGCCTCGGTCACAGCCAGGCGCTGTACCGCCTGCGGCTGGTCGCTGGCCAATGCATAGGCAATCCACATGCCGATGTCATGGCCGACCACCTGGTAACGCTCGTGGCCCAAGGCCTGCATGGTCTGGTGCAGTACCGCGGCGGCACTGCCGGTGTCGTAGCCATGCGCGGGACGATCGGATTCGCCGATGCCGGGTGGGTCGACCGCGATCGCTTCAAAACCAGCCTCGGCGAGGGCATGCAGCACGTGGCGCCAGGCATACCAGGTCTGCGGCCAGCCCGGGATCAACAGTACCGGTTGACCGCTGCCGGCGGATACGCAATGCACGCGTTGGCCGTCGATGCGCAGGTAATGGTGGCGCAGGGTATCGTCGCCGGCGGTACCAGCGGTGGGGAGGTTCGTCATGGGAATGTTCCTGTGGGGGCTCAGGCGATGCCGAGCATGTGCTGCATCTGGGCGCTGCTGATCGGCGCGCCGGCGAAGTCGTCGAAGATCTTGTCGGTGACCGGGATGATGTGGTCGCGGATGAAGGCAGCACCTTCGCGCGCGCCGGCCTCCTGGTCCTTCAGGCAGCACTCCCACTCCAGCGTCGCCCAGCCGGCGTAGTCGTACTGCGCCAGCTTGGAGAAGATCGACCTGAAATCGACCTGGCCATCGCCCAGCGAGCGGAAGCGGCCGGCGCGTTCGGTCCAGTCAGCGTAGCCACCGTAGATGCCCTGGCGGCCAGTGGGGCGGAACTCCGCGTCCTTGACATGGAACATGCGGACCAGCGGATGGTAGATGTCCAGGAACTGCAGGTAATCCAGCTGCTGCAGCACGAGGTGGCTGGGATCGAACAGGATGCGGCAGCGCTCGTGCTGGCCTACGCGCTCGAAGAAGCGTTCAAAGCTGGTGCCGTCGTGCAGGTCTTCGCTGGGATGGATCTCGTAGCAGAGGTTGATGCCGTTGTCCTCGCAGGTATCGAGGATCGGCCGCCAGCGACGCGCCAGCTCATCGAACGCGGTATCGATCAGGCCCGGCGGGCGCTGCGGGAACGGGAACAGATACGGCCAGGCGAATGAGCCGGAGAAGGTGCCCATGTCCTGCAGACCGAGCCGGCGCGAGGCGCGGGCGGCCAGATGCAGCTGCTGCTGCGCCCATTCGCTGCGTGCCTGCGGATTGCCACGCAGCGCTTCCGGGGCAAAGCCATCGCACAGTTCATCGTAGGCCGGATGTACCGCCACCAGCTGGCCCAGGATGTGGGTGGTCAGCTCGCTGACCTGCAGGCCGTGCTCGGCCAGGGTGCCGCGGATGTCATCGCAGTAGTCCTGGCTGTCGGCAGCGGTGGCCAGGTCGAACAGGCGCGCATCCCATGCCGGAATCTGCAGGGCCTTGAAGCCATGGCCGGCCGCCCAGGCAGCGATGCCGGACAGGCTGTTGAACGGCGCTTGGTCGCCAGCGAACTGCGCCAGATGCAGGCTGGGGCCTTTGAGGGTTTGCATGTGTTTCTCCAATTGTTTGTCGGTCGACAAAGAATAGGTGCGTGCATCGGAATGGTCAACACCCGCGCTACACTGCGCGCCTCAGAACGGCAGGCAGGCAGATGGCAGGGCGACCGCGCGAATTCGACAGGGACCAGGCGTTGCGCAAGGCGATGCTGTTGTTCTGGCAGCACGGCTATGAGGGCACCTCGATGTCGGCCCTGGTCGAAGCGCTTGGCATTGCCTCGGCGCGCATCTACGCCGCGTTCGGCAGCAAGGAGCAGTTGTTCCGCGAAGCGGTGGCGCTGTACGAGGAAGGCGAGGGTGGCTTCGCGCCGCGTGCGCTGGAGCAGGCGTCACTGCGCGATGCGATCGGCAGCATGCTGCGTGATGCCGTACTGACCTACACCCGTCGGGGTCGTCCGCATGGCTGCCTGGTGGTGTCCTCGGCCAGCAGCGTGTCACCGGATGGCGAAGGCGTACGCGACTGGCTGGCCAGCCATCGGCGCCAGCGCACGGCGGCGATCATCGCGCGGCTGCAGCAGGCGCAGGCGGCCGGCGAGCTGGCGGCCGATCTGTCGGTACAGGCGCTGGGCGATCATTTCGCCACGGTGCTGCATGGCATTTCGGTGCAGGCGCGTGACGGCATCAGCCGTGACCGGCTGTTGGCGATGGTCGAGGTGGCTCTCGCACCGTTGCCTCAGCACGGCTGAGAGAGGCTGGACTGTGCCGAAAACGGCTTGATGCCCCGGTTGTCCACCGGCGCAACGAAATTGTAACAATTTGGAGGATAATGGCCGCTTGCGCAGTTTTCCTCCCAATTGCCGCCCGGTCAGCGCAGGCCGCACGGACGCCTCCTCAGAGCTTTCGATGCCTTCCCATTCCGATTCCCGCCGTTCGTCGGGCATGTCGTCCTCCCTCGTTTCCTTCCGCCGCCACCCGCTGGCCCTGGCTTGTGCGGGCCTGGCGCTGGCTGCCAGCTTCGCTGCTGCCGCGCAGGACAGTGCGCCGACCCCGACCGGGCTGGACACCATCACCGTGACCGCCGAGCACCGCGAGCAGAACCTGCAGGAAGTGCCGGTGTCGGTAGGCGTGGTGCAGGGCGAGCGCATGCGCGACTTCACCGCCGGCGGCGACGACACACTGCTGGCGCTATCCGGCCGCGTGCCGAGCCTGTATGCGGAAACCACCACCGGCCGCATCTTCCCGCGCTTCTACATCCGCGGCCTGGGCAACATCGACTTCTACCTGGGTGCCTCGCAGCCGGTGTCGATCATCCAGGACGACGTGGTGCTGGAGCACGTGGTGCTGAAGTCCAACCCGGTCTATGACGTGGACCAGGTGGAAGTGCTGCGCGGCCCGCAGGGCTCGCTGTTCGGCCGCAACACCACCGCCGGCATCGTCAAGTTCGACACCCTCAAGCCGACCCAGGACTACAGCGGCCGCGTCAGCGCCAGCTACGCCTCCTACAACAGCGTGTCGATCGACGGCGGCTTCGGCGGCCCGATCAACGACATCGCCTCGTTCCGCGTGTCGGCCCTGTACCAGCACCGCGACGACTACGTCGACAACACCTACACCGGCCCCAGCGCCGACGGCACGGTCAGCCCGAAGAAGAATGCCATGGGCGGCTTCGACGACCGTAACGTGCGTGCGCAGCTGCTGCTGACCCCGAGCGACCAGTTCTCGATCCTGGCCTCGGCTCACGCCCGCGATTACGAAGGCACCTCGACCCTGTTCCTGCGCAATGCGCTGACCAAGGGTTCGAACAAGACCGACGTGCCGCGCGACCAGGTGGCCTATGACGAGGCCGACAACAACCCGCAGGCGTACAAGACCTACGGTGGTTCGGTGAAGGCGCGCTATGACTTCGGCGCGATCGACTTCACCTCGATCACCGCGTACGAAACCACCTCCGGCTACAGCCGCGGTGACACCGACGGCGGCGCTGCAGTCAACTTCCCGGTCAATGGCGTGCCGAACGGCTACGGCCAGTCGATGGGCCAGATCCGTGACCTGGACCAGTGGACCCAGGAATTCCGCCTGGCCAGCCACGATGACAGAGCTCTGCAGTGGCAGGCCGGCGCGTTCTACTTCAACGGCAGCGACACCACCGACTTCTATCAGCGCGCCTGGTTCCTGAAGGGCGCGGCGCGCAACCCGAACAACTGGGTGCGCCTGCGCAACAAGAACACCTCGTGGGCCGGCTTTGGTCAGCTCAGCTATGCCTTCACCGACAAGTTCACCGTCACCGCCGGCCTGCGCCAGACCCGCGATGAGAAGCACACCCGTCTGTTGAAGACCGCTGATACCGCTGCCGGCGTGGTCACCTACAAGGGCCGCACCGACGTCAAGATGACCGACACCACCCCGAGCTGGGATCTGAGCGCGATGTATCAGATCACCCCGGACGTGAGCGTCTACGCAAAGGTCGCGCGCGGCTTCCGCGGCCCGACCATCCAGGGCCGTTCGGCGGTGTTCAACGCCGACTTCACCACCGCTGATTCGGAGACGATCCTGTCCTGGGAAGCCGGCGTGAAGAGCAGCCTGTGGGACAACCGCCTGCGCTTGAATGCCACTGCGTTCACCTACACCGTCAACGACATCCAGCTCAACGGCAACGATTCGGACGGCAATGGCGTGTTGTTCAACGCCGACAAGGCCAAGGCCTATGGCTTTGAAGCGGACATGGAGCTGCGCCCGATCCCGAACCTGACCCTGAGTGCGGGCCTGAGCCTGCTGCACAGCGAGATCAAGGACAAGCGCGTCTACGCGCAGGTCTGCGCACTGAACGGCAAGGTGGTATGCACCGTGGACGACCCGACGATCAAGGTCGGTGCCAACACGTTCGCCCAGATCGACGGCAACCCGCTGCCGAACGCGCCGAAGTACAACATCAATCTGGCTGCGCGCTACGACTTCCCGCTCAGCGATGCAGGCACGATGTTCGTGTCCACCGACTGGAACAAGCAGGGCTACACCAGCTTCGTGCTGTACGACAGCCAGGAGTTCAATTCAAAGGGTGACTTCGAAGGCGGCCTGAAGATCGGCTACTCGGGCAACTACGGCGCCTATGAAGTGTCGCTGTTCGCGCGCAACATCACCAACGAGAAGAACCTCAAGGGTGTGATCGAGAACTACATGGCCGCGGTCTACAACGAGCCGCGTACCGTGGGTGTCTCGCTGAACATGAACTGGTAAATCCAGCCGTCCGCGTTTCGAGAACGGCGCTCCTGGAGCGCCGTTTTTCGTGTGCCATGCTAAGGTCCGACGCTGTGTTGAAAGGATCTCGACCATGCTTGATGCGCTGTACCAGACCTATTCCGAAACCAGTGCCGGTGCAGACCTGCAGGCGCGTTGCCGGGAGCAGGTGGTGTCCTGGCGTTGGGCGACCCACTCGATGGCTTTCGTGGTGCCGTTCATGCGGGAAGAGCATGGCGGGCCGGTGCCGCGCTGGATCGTCGATGGCAAGGCTGACCCGGCCAGGCATGTGCGCCATGGGCTTGATGCGGAAGGGCGGATCATCCTTGAGTGCGACCCCAGCGGGGGCGTGTCGGTCTGGCTGCATCTGCTGGACGTTCGACAGCAGTTCTCCTTCTATAACTCCGGCAGCCTCGGCTCGATCATGGAGTTCCGCGAGCCCGGTGGGCGCCTGCAGGAACTGGAGTTGGCTGCCGACGGCCGTGGCTTCACCGAGCACTACGCGTGGGAAGGCGAGCGCCTGCAGCGGGTGCTGATCGAGAACCGGGGCGGCGGCAGGCGCACCTGGTGGTGCCAGCGCCTGCATGACTATGATGATGACGGCCAGTTGCAGCGGATGACGCTGGAGTACCTGGACAGCAGGAGGCGCCGCAAGGGCGACGCGCAGCTGCTCTATCTGCGGCCGAGGAAGGGAGAAACGCTGGCGACGGTCAGCACCGAGGTGCAATGCCTGTTGCAGCAGGCACTCTCCGATGCCCTGTCAGGCATCCCGCAGGAAGAGCCGCTGTACTGCCTGCTGCTGTGCTTCACCGAGGAAGACGTGCCGGCGGCATGGCCGCCGTTCCTGGTCTGGGGCCGGCAGTCCTATCGTGAGCAGGTACTGGCACGGGGCGAGGACATTGCCTATTACCTGTGGGCACCGGATGAGATCCGTGAAGCGCAGGCCGGGTCCTGCGAATGCTGGTTCGATGCGCCCGCGCTGGTCGAGGCGTGTACCCGACACAACCAGTACATGGCGCTGCGGCAGAGCTCGGCCTCGGCGATGCAGGTGCTGAAAACGGTGGCCGCCTGGCTGGATGAGCCGGAACAGCGCGGACGGTTGCGGACCACCGATGATTTCGTAGTGGCGGTGGCAGACAACACCGGCAGTGTTGATCCGTTGCCGGCCCTGCGGCGGGCGCTGGCGCCCGAGCGCTGGGCACTGCTGAAGTCGCGCGGTTACGTTTGATCCGGAGGCGGCCCGGTGGCGTGGGCCGCCCTCCCGTGTTGCCTCAGACCGCAGTGAGGTTGCTGTCCTGCGTGCGCTGGCCGAAGGTCAGCGCCCAGGTGGCGCTGTCCACCTGCTGGCGGTCCTGTTCCTGCTGCCTGCGCGCGCGGCTGGCACCGAACCAGCGACCTTCGCCGTTGATCAGCGGCGCCATGCGCACCACATCCACGTACTCGGTATCGATTTCGCTGGCGCGTTGCAGCCAGGTCAGGGCCAGGAAGGCGTTGGCCGGCACACCGTTGCCGAAGTGGTAGACATCGGCCAGATACCCGGCGGCCCATAGCTTGTCGTCGTCCTCACCGCGCCACCACAGCGGAATCAAAGCCCGTTCGACCGCCTCGCGCTTGTACGCGTCGTTCTGTCCATCGAAGGCCAGGCAGGCCAGGTTGCGGCAGGTCGGGCCCCACACGCGCTCACCAGCGTCGGCCTCGCGCAGGCAACGCAGGTACAGCTCGCGCGCACGCGCTTCATTGTCAGTGCCACCGGCGGCGACCAGGCGCACGCCAAGGTTATAGGTGGCGATCAGGTCACCGCCTTCCACGGCACGCTCCTGCCAGTACAGGGCCTTCTGCGCATCAACGAAATCCGGCTGGTCGCGGCCGCCCAGTCGGCCCTTGTACAGATCGCACAGCGCGGCCATCGCACCGGCATCGCCGTCGTCGGCCATGCGCTGCAGCAGCGACATGCCAGCGTCCTGCGAGACATCGCAGAACAGGTTGGATGCAAATGTGACCGTGGAGGTTTTCTGCTGCGCCGCCAGTGTCAGGGCGCGCTGCAGCAGCGGCTGTGCACGTGCCGGGTCGGCGGTCTGGCCCAGCATCCCGTGCTCGATGGCGGTAGCCGCCCAGAGCAGGCCGAGCGCCGAATCGCCTTCGCGTGCGGCGTAGTCCACGACCTGCGCGAACAGTGCTTCGGCACCGTCCACGTGAGCGAACCAGGTGCAGGCCTCCAGGTTGCTGAAGCCATCATGCAGGACCACGTCACGATCCAGGGCCCAGGCCTGCTGCAGGTCCTCGAGTACCGCCCGCATGTGTCCGGCGTTCCATTGCACATCGCCATCGTCGTCCTCGCTGCGGCCCAGGCAGTAGCGCAGCGATGCACGCTGGATCAGCACCTGTGCACGTACGAAGCGTTCGAGGTGCCAGTCCAGGATCCGCGCATACGCCCGCTCGTGCATGGCCACTGCTTCGGCATCGTCGCGGTGTGGCAGCTCGCCCATCCAGTCCTGTTCCTTGCACCAGCGCAATGCGTTGCGCTGCGCCAGCTCCAGGCCACGGCACCAGCTGCCTTCGATGAAGTCCTCCATCGCCTCGTGGCTGCCGCCCCAGCGCGGATACAGGTAGTAGATGGTGTCTTCCAGCGTGCTCAGGTCATCGGGCCGCTGCGCGAGCACCTGGCGCATCCAGTAGGCCAGGGGCGCACCGAATTCGTCCTGGCTGCGCTCCCGCAGCAGCGCGGGCAGTTCGTCGGGCAGGGACGACAGCGGCGCGCCGAAGCGCGAGAGCAGCTGCAGAGCCTGCGGCCAGGCCTGCGGATAGTGCTCGGCCAGTGCCTCTTCATCGGATTCGGCGGGTTGGCCGGCCTGCAGTGCCAGCAGCCAGTTCGGCTCGCGCAGGTAGCTGGTGATGCGCTTGATGCCATCCAACGCCAGTGCGGGTCGCGGTGAAAGTGCAGCCGCCTGCAGGTACGCATGCACGGCATGGTCGCGCGCCAGCTGCGCAGCCAGCCACTGGCTGTCCTCCACCAGTGCGGCCACGTCGGCACTGCGCAGCGCACCGGCGGCCGACTCCCAGCACGCACCCAGGCGCAGATGGGCGTAGTAGCTGTGCGGTGCGGCGGCGGCCCACTGCTGTGCCTGCTTCAGGCGTTCATCCAGGCTGAGCGTTGCGTCATGCAGATTGCGCAGGCGCCAGCGGATGCCGGGCAGCTGCTTCGTGCCGTCCAGCCAGGCCTGTTCGTGCGGTCCCAGCAGTGCATCCAGCGCTGCGTAGTCCTGTTCCTGCAGTGCGCTCCGCGCCTGGGCACGCCAAGCCAAGTCCTCGACGGAGAGCCCGTCCTTCGCAAGTCCATTTGTCATCTGATGCAATCCAACAATAGCGGGGACGCTATTGGACAGGTCCACGCGCGCCTCGGCAAGCGTGGCAGATGCTCATGCCTGTGGTGCAGGCGCCGGGTTGCCCGGCGCCGGTTGATCTCAGCGCGCGGGCAATAGCGCCTGCAGCTGCGGTTCCAGTTCCTGCTGGCGCCATCCGGCCAATGCAGCAGGCCATTGCCGATGCTCCAGATAGCTTTCCAGATGCTTGCGCGAGGCCAGTACGCCGTCGGCCAGGCCGAGCTCGCGGCTGCGTTCGGCCACGGCGTCCTGCAGTTTCTTCAGCAGCTGCTTGTTGGCATCGCTGGCCTGCATCGCCAACGGGGCATCGGCTTCGTCGGCCAACGGCGTATCCAGTGCCTGCCATACGGCAGCGACAAGCTTGCGAGGCGCCTTCGGGAACTGTTCGAACAGCGTGCTCAATGCCGCGGCATCGGCAGGTGGGGTGCGTGCCAACGTCGCGGCCAGTTCATTGTCCAGGATCCAGCTGCGTGGTCGGTCGCTGGCCCGCGCCTGCACGTCGCGCCAGCGCAGCAGGCGCAGCAGGCGACGTTGCGCGGCGGCGTCCAGGAACTGTGCCGAGCGCATGCCCAGGTGTGGCCAGCGGTCCTCGTCATTGGCAACGCTGGCCAGCAGGCGCTCACCGTCGTCGTGCAGCCACTGCTGGCGCCCCAGCGATTCCAGCTTGGCGGAAATCGCGTCATGCATCGCGAACAGATGCTCGACATCGTCGGCGGCGTACTTCAGCTGTGAATCGGACAGCGGCCTGCGCATCCAGTCCGAGCGGGTTTCGCCCTTTTCCAGTGCCACGCCGGTGATTTCCTGCACCAGCTTCTGGTAGCCCATGCCGGCGCCGATACCGGCCAGAGCGGCGCCGATCTGGGTGTCGAACAGCGGTCGCGGCAGCACGCCGCAGGTCCACTTGAACGCCACCAGGTCTTCGCTGGCGCTGTGCATCACCTTGGTGATGGATTCATCGGCCAGCCATGGCGCCAACGCCTCGGGCATGCCGGGAATCAACGGGTCGATCAGCAGGATGTCCTCGCCGACGGCCATCTGCACCAGCGCCAGCTGCGGCCAGAAGGTGCGTTCACGGATGAATTCGGTATCCAGGCCGATGCGGGTCGGCCGTTGCTGGCGGTATGTGTCCAGCTCGGCGGGGGTGGTGATCCAGATTGCCACAGGTCAGGGCCTACTACTCGTGTTTGCTCAGGCAGGGGAGAATAGCCTAACGTCGGTTCGCATCCGTGCCGAAGGAGGCCCTGCTTGCGTTTTCTGCTGTCGCCCGCGCTGTTTACCGCCTTGGCCGTGGGCCTGGCCGGCTGCACGCCGTCGCCCCCAGCGCCGACCGCCGGTGGCACCGCAGGCCGCCCGGCCGATTCCGCAGAGGAAGCCGGGCCGACACCCGGTACCGGGCAGGGCACAGTGACCATTGCCGACGACGATGCTGCCGAGGACATCCAGCAGTGGACGCCGCCGCGGGTCGATCGCCAGGGACGGACCCTGGCACAGCTGCGGCGGGCTGCCGATCAGGCATTCGCGCGGGGGCATCTGTACGAAGATGGCGATGCGGCAGTGCCGCTGTGGCTGGCAGTGCAGGAAGAGGAACCCGACGACCGCCAAGCGCGGCAGGGGCTGCAACGTGCGAAACAGACGTTGCTGCAGCAGGCCGATGCCTTGTTGCAACGGCCATTGCAGCAGCGTGAAGCATTGGCCGAGGCCGGCCGCCAGGCGCTGGTACTGCTGACCCTGGCACCGAAGGACGAGAAGGTGCGCGCGTTGCAGGGCCGGGTGGAGACGGCACAGCGCGTGGTTGCCTACAACCGCGCGGGCGAAGAGGATCTGCGTGCCGACCGGATCGGTGAAGCGGGCGATGGCGCCATCGGCAACTTCCGCGAGGCGCTGGCACTGGACCCCAACAACCGCCGCGCACGGCAGGGCCTCGCAGCGGCGGAAAGCGGACTGATCCGGCGGGCCGAGGACGCTGCGCGCATCCGTGATTTCGCCAATGCCGGCACGTGGTTGGCAGAGGCCAGCAAGGTGCGGGATTCGTCGCCGACCATCGCTGATGCGTTCGAGCGCATCGAGCAGATCCGTGCAGCAGCGCTGGTCCAGCTGCGCGATGGCGGCCTGCATGACCTGACCACGCCGCAAGGACTGAAACCTGCGCGCGAGAAGCTGGCCGAAGCGCTGCGCATCGCCTTGCCGGGCGACACGGTGGTGGCGCAGCTGCGCGAGCGCATCGAACTGGCTACCCACTATGGCAGCTTCCGGCCCGGGCAGGTGTTCAGCGACGCGCTGCGCGATGGCGGCCGTGGGCCGCAGATGATCGTGGTGCCCCACGGCGGTTTCCAGATGGGGGCCAGTGATACCGAACCGGGCGCGACCGACGCAGAGCGACCGTCGCACTATGTGCGCTTCGAGCGCGGTTACGCGATGGCGATCACCGAGATCACCGTGAGTGATTTCGAGCGCTACGTGAAGGCGACCAATACCCGGCCGCGCGCGACCCGACGCGGGCATTCGGTGGTCTATGACGAGCGCAGCGGCAATTTCATCCGTCGCAGCGGCGTGGACTGGCGGTCCGACTATGACGGCGGGCGGGCGCTGGGCAATTCCCCGGTGATGCACGTGAGCGTGCGTGACGCGGAGAACTACGCGGCCTGGCTGTCCGAGCAGACTGGTCGCAGCTACCGCCTGCCCAGCGAGGCCGAGTTCGAGTATGCGATGCGTGCCGGCAGCAGTGGCCGCTACCCGTGGGGCGATGCCGGGCTGCCGCCGGAAGGCAGTGGCAATTACACCGGCAGCAAGGACGTTTCACCGTCCGGTCGGCATTGGCACAACGCCTTCGTTGGCTACGGCGACGGGTGGTGGGGCCCGGCCCCGGTCGCCAGCTTCCAGGCGAACGGCTTCGGCCTGCACGACATGGGCGGCAATCTGAGCGAGTGGGTGGCCGACTGCTGGCATGCCAGCTATCGACGCGCCCCGGCCGATGGTGTGGCCTGGTTCAACCCGGGCTGCCGTTCACGGGTGATCCGGGGCGGTAACTGGGCCAATGCCCCGGAACAGACCCGGGCGGCCTGGCGGCAATCGCAGGATTCGGATACCACCAACGCGCGCATCGGCTTCCGCCTGGTCCGCGGGATCTGACGCGCGCGCTCGCGCCGGCGTCGGCTTCACCCGCCGCAGGCAGCGTCGCACTAAGATTGCGCCGTGCCCGCCGGCCGGCGGGGTCAGCCGGAAGACCTGCCGATGCGCAACGATCCTTTTTCCCGCTCACCGCAGCAGCGACGTGGTCTGTTCGGCAACATCCGCTGGTGGGTGCTGCTGCTGGCCGCTGGCTATGCGGCGTTCTACTGGTTCTCCAACCGTGCGGTCGACCCCTATACCGGTGAGAAGGTGCTGATCGACAGCAGCCTGGACGCCAGCCAGGAGAAGGCACTGGGCCTGCAGGCCTATCAGCAGATCCTGTCGCAGGAACGCCCGTTGGGACCGAACGAACAGGTATCGCGGGATGTCCGGGCGATTGCCGAGCGATTGATTGCCAAGGTGGACGTGGTGGAAACCGCGCTGGCGCAGGAACACGGGTTGCAGCCGGCACACTTCGCACGCGACTTCGAGTGGGAGGTCAACGTGATTCCGTCCGAGCAGGCCAATGCGTTCTGTCTGCCCGGCGGCAAGATGGCGGTTTACACCGGGTTGATACCGGTTGCGCGCACGCGCGATGCGATGGCGGTGGTGATGGGCCATGAAATCGCCCATGCGTTGCTGCGCCACGGTGCACAGCGCATGGCCCAGCAGAAGCTGACCCAGATCGGCCAGATGGCTGGCGCTGCAAGTGGCATGGATGCGCAGCAGCAACAGATGATGATGTCGGCGATGGGCTACGGCTATCTGTTGCCGTATGCGCGCAGCCACGAGACGCAGGCTGATGAAGTGGGCCTGATGTTGGCGGCGGCGGCGTGTTTCGACCCGCGCGAGGCGGTGCCGCTGTGGCAGCGCATGGGCCAGGCGGGTGGCGGCCAGTCGCCGCCGGAATTCGCTTCGACCCACCCGAATCCGGGTACCCGTATCCAGAACCTGCAGGCGTTGATGCCGAAGGCACTGGAGTACCGGCAGAAGTTCTGCGAGCAGGCCAAGTAAAGGGTGGTTCGGCAGGGCTGCGCCCTGCACCTGCAGAGGCGGTAGTGCCGGCCGCTGGCCGGCAACCTCAGCAGCAAAGGCAACAGCAACAGCGGGCTATCCGTGGGATGGCAGGGTGGGTCCGGTTGCGGGGGACGCTGCAAGTACGTCCATGTAAGCTCGGTCGCGCCATCCATGGCGCTCACGCCCCCGCAACCGGACCCACCCCGCCTTCGACAGTTTCTCGCGATCTGCCGGAATGGCATGGCCTGCTCTTGGGGGGAGCGGCGACCTTGGTCGACACGGTAGATCCACGCCATGCGTGGATGAATCTCCATCGAGATTGAATATTTTGAATTCAAATCGAAAAGCATCCACGCATGGCGTGGATCTACCAACCGTCACCGGGAAACTGTCGAAGGCGGGGCGGTGTCGGATTGCGGGGTGTCCGCGGCATGGATGCCGCGGCCAAGCCCCCATGGATGGGTTTACGGCGTCCCCGCAATCCGACACCGCCCCGCCAAACCCACAGACAACCCAGCGCCGGCTGTTGCATTTGCCGTTGCTGTTGCTGTTGCCTTGGCTTGGAGCCTCTGCAGGTGCAGGGCGCAGCCCTGCCGAACACCCCTTAATTGACCGCCGTCACCTGGACGTCGATCACGCCGTCGCCGACGCGGGCCTGCAGTGCGTCACCCGGCTGTACCTGCTCGATCCGGCGCACCAGCGCGCCATCGTCTGCTCTGGTCACGATGCTGTAGCCACGAGCGACGGTCGCCAGCGGACTGACCGCTTCCAGCGAGCGCGCCAGGCCACGCAGGCGCAGCGCATCACGCTGCAGCAGGCGCTGCAGCGCCGCGTGTGGGCGGCCACCCAACGCGGCAAGGCGACGTCGCAGTGCCTCCATCTGCCGTTGCGGATGATGACCACGCAGGACTGCAGCAGCGTGGCGGAGGCGGGCCGCGCGACGCTCCTGCTGCTGGTCGTGGGCCGCATGCAGGCGACGACCGAGGTCCAGCTGGCGTCGGCGCAGCAGATCCAGACGTGCCTGCGGGCTCTGTGCATTCAAGCGCAGCAGGGCACGATCGGCGCGCTGCATGGCTTGCTGCAGCGTGTGGCGTTGCAGCTGCACCATGCGTGCCGCGTTGCGGCGTAGGCGCAGGGTCAGGTCGCGCTGATCGGGTACCAGCAGTTCTGCGGCCACCGATGGCGTAGGCGCGCGCAGGTCAGCGGCAAAGTCGCTGAGACTGAAGTCGGTTTCGTGACCCACCGCCGATACCACCGGCGTGCCGCTGGCGGCGATGGCCCGGGCCAGGGCTTCGTCGTTGAATGCCCACAGGTCCTCCAGCGAACCGCCACCACGGGTCAGCAGGATCACGTCGTAGCGGCCGCTGGCATCGGCCGCCTGCAGCAGGCGGGTGATCTGTGCGGCAGCGGTCGCGCCCTGTACCAGGGTCGGCAGCAGGTCCACCTCCAGCAGCGGGAAGCGGCGGCCGAGCACGCTCAGCACGTCGCGCACGGCGGCGCCGGTGGGCGAGGTGATCACCGCCAGGCGCTGCACATGTGCGGGCAGTGGTCGCTTGCGCGCCGGGTCGAACAGGCCTTCAGCCTCCAGCCGCGCCTTCAGCTCCTCGAACGCGCGCCGCAGTGCGCCTTCGCCGGCTTCTTCCATGTGGTCCAGCACCATCTGGTACTCGCCACGGGCGTCGTACAGGGTCACCTTGCCACGCACCAGCACGCGCATGCCCTCGCGCGGCACGAATTTCAGGTACTGCGCCTTCATCCTGAACATCGCAGCGCGCAACTGCGCACGCGCGTCCTTCAGGGTGAAGTACAGATGGCCGGACGCCGGGCGCGCCACGCTGCCCAGTTCGGCCTCCACCCAGATCGCGGGGAAGCTGCCTTCCAGCAGGTCGCGGGCAAGGGTGTTGAGCTGGCTGGGGGTGAAGACGTCGTTGTTGCGTGGCTGCATGGTTACGGCGTGGGGCAGATGGCGCGGGGGCCTCAGGATCGCACGTCAGCGCAGGCCGTGCTGGCCCAGTGCCCATTGCACGTGTTCACGGACCACGGGCGAAGCATCCCCGGCGCGCGTCTGCAGTGCCGACAGCGTCTCCGCCGTGGTCGACGCATTGCCCAGTGCCACCGCGATGTTGCGCAGCCAGCGCTCGTGGCCGCTGCGGCGGATCGGGCTGCCTTCCGTACGGCTAAGGAACTCGCCTTCGTCCCACGCGAACAACTGGTCCAGGCGCGCGGTGTCCAGATTGTTGCGCGCACGGAAATCGGCTTCGTCGGTGCGCTTGGCGAACTTGTTCCAGGGGCAGACCAGCTGGCAGTCGTCGCAGCCATAGATGCGGTTGCCGATCAGCGGCCGCATCTCCACTGGAATCGCACCTTCATGCTCGATGGTCAGGTAGGAAATGCAGCGGCGCGCATCCAGCCGCTGCGGGCCGGTGATGGCCTGGGTCGGGCAGACGTCGATGCAACGCGTACAGGTGCCGCAGTGCGCGGTGGCCGGCGCGTCGATCGGCAGCGGGATATCGATGTAGATCTCGCCGATGAAGAACCACGAGCCGCCGTGGCGGTCGATCAGGCAGGTGTGCTTGCCGATCCAGCCCAGCCCCGCGTTGCGGGCCAGCGCGCGCTCCAGCACCGGCGCCGAGTCGACGAACACGCGGTAGCCCAGCGGCGCCACCTCATCGTTGATCTGCGTGGCCAGCTTCTGCAGGCGGTTGCGCATCAACTTGTGGTAATCGCGGCCGAGCGCATAGCGCGCCACATAGGCGCGGCCCGGATCGGCCAACGTGGCCCAGGCCTCGGTGTCGTCCCGGTGGCTGTAGTCCATGCCCACCGAGATCACCCGCACCGTGCCGGGCAGCAGCTCGGCCGGGCGCGCGCGCAGGGTGCCGTGGCGGGCCATCCAGTCCATCGTGCCGTACAGGCCCTGGCCCAGCCAGTCGGCGAGGTGCGCTTCATCCTCGCCCAGTTCGATGCCGGCGATACCGCAGCGCTGGAAACCATGCGCCCGCGCGAGCTCGCGGATGCGCTGTACGGCCAGGGCCGGATCGAGGGGGGCAGGGACGGGGGACATGTCCACCAGTATAAAATCCCCGCATGGCCAACCTCGCCGATCTGTTCGATTCCCGTGCCGCACGCACACTCGATGCCCAGGCCTCCGCGCTGGCGGGCGAGGGTGGCTGGGGCCTGATGGCCGAGGCGGGGCAGGCGGCCTGGCAGTGCCTGCTGCAGCACTGGCCGCAGGCGCAGCGCATCGGGGTGATCGTTGGCAGCGGCAACAACGGCGGCGATGGTTACGTGCTGGCCTGCCATGCGCTGCAGGCGGGGCGGCAGGTGCAGCTGATTGCGCTGCCGGGCAGCGCACCTTCCACCGCATTGGCGCAGCGTGCCGCAACGGATTTCAGGTCCGCCGGGGGAATGGTCTCTGAATTCAACGGTGAACTGGCCCAGGCCGATGTATGGGTTGACGCCCTGTTCGGCCTCGGCTTCGCCCGCGCACCAAGCGGTGCGGCGCAGGCCTTGATAGAGGCGTTGAACGCGCAGCGCGCGCCGGTGTTGGCGCTGGATGTGCCCAGTGGCGTCGATGCCGACCGTGGTTGCGTGCCGGGTGTAGCCGTGCGCGCGACTCGGACCTTGCAGTTCATCGTCGCCCATCGCGGCCTGTACACCGGCGACGCGCTGGAATACATCGGGCGCAGACAGCTGGCACCGCTGACGCTGCCCGACGAGGCCTGGCAGGGTGTCGTTGCCGCCGCAGAATGCTGGACGCAGTCGCGCCTGCCGGACCTGCTGCCGCCGCGCCGTGCCAACAGCCACAAGGGTGATTCCGGCCATGTGCTGTGCGTGGGCGGCAACCATGGCAGCGGCGGCGCAATCGCCATGGCCGCCGAAGCCGCGCTGCGCGCTGGCGCAGGTCTGCTGAGCATCGGTACGCGTGGCGACCATGTCGGCCCGCTGCTGGCGAGATTGCCCGAAGCGATGACGCATGCGCTGGAAGATGGTGCTGCGCTGCCCGCATTGCTGGCAAAAGCCAGGGTCGTAGCGATCGGCCCCGGCCTGGGCCAGGACGAATGGGCGCGCGCGTTGTATGCGCGTGTCCTGCAGTCGGGCCTGCCGCTGGTGATCGACGCCGATGCGTTGAACCTGCTGGCGCAGGACGCGCATGCAGTGGCTGATGCGATCCTGACCCCACACCCCGGCGAAGCCGCACGCCTGCTGGAAACCACCACGGCGGCAATCCAGGCCGATCGCTACGGCAGCGCGCAGGCACTGGCCGAGCGCTATCACGCGGCGGTGGTGCTGAAAGGGGCTGGCAGCATCGTCGCCGCACCCGGCCACACCCCTCGACTGATTGCGGCCGGCAACCCGGGAATGGCGGTGGGTGGCATGGGTGACCTGTTGACCGGCATCATCGCCAGCCTGCGCGCGCAGGGCCTGCCTGCGTTCGATGCGGCGGCAGGCGGTGCGCTGCTGCATGCCCTGGCCGGTGATGTTGCCGCTGCCGACGGTGCCCGTGGCCTGCTTCCCACTGATCTGCTGGCGCCCCTGCGGCGGCTGGCCAACCCGGAATGTTCCCGATGACCGAATTCTTCCTTGCTGACAGCGACGCTACCGAACTGCTGGGGCAATGGCTGGCGGCTACCCGTCCAGCGCAGGCGCTGGTTGAACTGCGCGGCGATCTTGGCGCTGGCAAATCGACCACGGCACGCGCGCTGCTGCGGGCGCTGGGCGTGCAGGGCGCGATCCGCAGCCCCACGTACACGCTGGTCGAGCGCTATCCGCTGTCCAGTGGCGGCGAGGCCTGGCACCTGGACCTGTATCGCATCGGCCAGGCCGGCGAGCTGGATTTCCTGGGGCTGGATGAGGGCAGTGCCGTGCTGTGGCTGGTGGAATGGCCCGAGCGTGGGGCGGGTGCGTTGCCGCCCACCGATCTGGTCGTGGCACTGGAAATTGAAGGGCAGGGGCGGCGCGTGCGTCTCACTGGCGTCAGCGACGCTGGACGTGAATGGCTGTCGCGGCTTCCCGAAGGTGGCGACTTGCAGGCCCTTTCTGTCGGCTGACGAGAACAAACACCGGCAGGTTACGGATTATTAAGGAAAAAGGTGTTGCATTCCGTTCAGTGCGGTGATTGAATCCTGAGTCATGCGCCCGGGGAATCGACTCATTGCCATCTGTGCCGCCGTCGGACTTGGTCTGGCGAGCGTCAGTGCGTGGGCCGGCGAGGTCCGCCAGGTGTTGCTCAATACCGGTGCGACCGGCACCCGCGCGGAAATCGCGCTGGTCGGCAGTGGCGGCTACAAGACCCTGTCGCTGGCCGGTCCGAACCGGTTGGTGGTCGATTTCCCCGATTCCAGCGCGGTGCGCAACCTGAAGATGCCTTCGCCGCAGGGTGTGGTCACGGCAGTGCGCACCGGACAGCCGGTACCGGGCACCTTCCGTGTCGTATTCGACCTGGCCGAGACGGTCGCGCCGTTCCGCCCGCAGATGCAGCGCGAAGGCAATGAATCCAAGCTGGTGATCGAGTGGCCGGGCGATGGCCCGGCCGTGGCCGCCAGCCGACCGGCCGCGACGCCGCCAGCGGCATCGTCAGTGAGTACGGCCCCGACCCCAGCACAATCCGCACAGTCCCGTGGTGATGCCGCACGTGCCACCGCGCTGTTGACCGCACAGGTCCAGCAGCAGGCCAGTGCCAGCGCTGCGGTACCGGCAGCGCCGACGCCAGCGCCAGGTACTGCGCCGGTGCAGATGGCGGCAGCGGGCACCACCGCCAGCAGCGCGCCGGCGTCATCGCCGGCAGCGATCCTGGCTGGTCAGGCCACCACCGCGGTTGTGGCCACCGCACCGAAGCCGGTGCCGACACCTGTTGCGCCGACCGAGCCGCCGCGTCCGACCATGCCCGGTGATGCCTCGCGTATCCGCATGCAGCCGGGCATGCGTCATCTGGTGGTGGCCATCGACCCGGGCCATGGCGGCCAGGATCCCGGTGCCATCGGCCCGACCGGCAAGCGCGAGAAGGACGTCACCTTGGCGGTGGCGCGTGAACTGGCCCGCCAGGTCAATGCCACGCCCGGGCTGAAAGCCTTCCTGACCCGCGACAGCGATGTGTTCATCCCGCTGCCGATGCGTGCGCAGAAGGCGCGTGCGAACAAGGCCGACATCTTCATTTCGATCCATGCCGACGCCGCCGAAAACCGTTCGGCCACTGGTTCGTCGGTGTACGTGCTCTCGACCAAGGGCGCGTCTTCGCAGCGTGCGCGCTGGTTGGCGGACAAGGAAAACGCGGCCGATCTGGTCGGTGGCGTGCGCCTGCAGCAGACCGAAGGCACCTTGGCGAACGTCCTGCTGGATCTGGCCCAGAGCGGCTACATGAAATCCTCCGAGGACGCCGCCGGGCACGTGCTGGGCGGGTTGAAGCGGATCGGCAACAACCACAAGCCGAACATCGAGCGCGCCAACTTCGCCGTGCTGCGCACCTCGGACATGCCGGCGATGCTGGTGGAAACCGCGTTCATCTCCAACCCGGATGAAGAGCGCCGCCTGATCGACCCGGCCTACCAGCGCAAGGTCGCCGGTGCGGTGCTGGATGGCGTGCACATGTTCTTCAGCCGCCAACCGCCGCCGGGCACCTTGTACGCCGCACGCGCGCAGGCCGAGATCGACGCCGCTAGCACCGTGGCTGGCGGCAGCAAGTAAGCCGGATTCGCGGTCTTCGCGTTTCTCGCTTCCGGTAGCACCAGGCCATGCCTGGTGGGTGCTGCACGCGGTGGATCTCGACTCTACCTGCCGCCGCTCCGCTATCATCGTGGCATGACGTCTGCCTGCCCGACCTGCCCATGAATGCGCCCGATCCGCGTCCGATCCGGCCGCTGCCGGAAATCCTGATCAACCAGATTGCCGCCGGTGAGGTGGTCGAACGGCCCGCATCGGTGGTCAAGGAACTGGTTGAGAACGCGATCGATGCCGGCGCCAGCCGCGTCGACATCGAACTGGAAGAAGGCGGTGTGCGCCTGATCCGCATCCGCGACAACGGCAGTGGCATTGCCGCAGAGCAGTTGCCGCTGGCAGTTTCGCGGCACGCCACCAGCAAGATCGCCAACCTGGACGAACTGGAGGCGGTGGCGACGCTGGGCTTCCGTGGTGAAGCGCTACCGTCCATCGCCTCGGTCAGCCGTTTCACCCTGGCCTCGCGCCGTGCCCATGATGAGCACGGTTCGGCACTGCAGATCGAAGGTGGCAAGATCGGCGAGGTGACCCCGCGCGCGCATGCGCCCGGTACCACGGTGGAAGTACGCGAGTTGTTCTACAACGTGCCGGCGCGACGCAAGTTCCTGCGCGCCGAACGCACCGAACTGGGGCATATCGAAGAGTGGCTGCGCTCGTTGGCGCTGGCCCGCCCCGATGTCGAGCTGCGCGTCTCGCACAACGGCAAGGCCTCGCGTCGCTACAAGCCGGGCGACCTGTATTCGGACGTGCGCTTGGCCGAGACCTTGGGCGAAGACTTCGCCACCCAGGCCGTGCGCGTGGACCACAGCAGTGCTGGCCTGCGCTTGCACGGCTGGATCGCGCAGCCGCACTATTCGCGCGCCAGTACCGATCAGCAGTACCTGTACGTCAACGGCCGCTCGGTGCGCGACCGCAGTGTTGCCCATGCCGTGAAGATGGCCTACGGCGACGTGCTGTACCACGGGCGGCAGCCGGCCTATGTCCTGTTCCTGGAACTGGACCCGACGCGGGTCGATGTGAACGTGCACCCGGCCAAGCACGAGGTGCGCTTCCGTGATTCGCGGCTGGTGCATGACTTCGTCTACCGCACCCTGAAGGATGCGCTGGCCGACACCCGCGCCGGCATGACCGCGCAGGAGATCGGTGCAGGAGCGGCGCATCCGGGCGAGGGCGGCACTGCCTCTGCGACGCTGGGCGCGAGCGCCTCCAGCTTCGGCTACGTGCGCGGTCCGGCACCTGGTGTGGGGCAGGGCGGCGGCGGTGGATTTTCCGGCTGGCGACCCCAGCAGCCGCTGGGGCTGCAGGTGGCCGATGCGCCCGCAGCCTATGCTGCGCTGTATGCCTCGCCTGCGGGTGCCGAGCGCGGTGCCGCATTGCCGCCGATGCCGATGGAAAACGGACTGCCGGTCACCAGCGCAGACGCTGGCGTTCCGCCGCTGGGCTACGCCATTGCCCAGCTGCATGGCATCTACATCCTGGCCGAGAATGCTGAGGGCCTGATCGTGGTCGACATGCATGCGGCGCACGAGCGCATCGGCTACGAAAGGTTGAAGAATGCACACGATGGCATCGGCCTGCAGTCGCAGCCGTTGCTGGTGCCGATCACCCTGGCGGTGGGCGAGCGCGAAGCCGACACCGCTGAGGCGGAGGCCGATACGCTGGCCGCCCTCGGGTTCGAGATCACCCGCGCCGGACCGGGCGCGCTGCACGTGCGCAGCATTCCGGCGCTGCTGGCCCATGCCGAGCCCGAAGGCCTGCTGCGCGATGTGCTGACCGACCTGCGCGAGCATGGCCAGAGCCGTCGCATCGCCACGGCGCGCGACGAGCTGCTGTCGACCATGGCCTGCCATGGTGCCGTGCGTGCCAACCGGCGCCTGACCGTGCCGGAAATGAACGCGCTGCTGCGCGACATGGAAATCACCGAGCGGTCCGGCCAGTGCAATCACGGCCGGCCGACCTGGGCCCGTTTTTCGCTGGCGGAGATCGACCGCTGGTTCCTGCGCGGACGTTGAGGGGAGCACCGATGCGACTTTGGGGAATGGGCGGCCTGCTGGCGGCCCTGTTGTTGGTGGCCTGCAGCCCGGCACCCGCGCCGGCGCCAGCCGCCGTCGAGGATCCGGCATTCGCCGCGCAGCAACAGCACTGGCGGGTACTGCGTTACCAGGACCTGACCCGGCCCGATGGGTGGACTGCGCTGGTCGGCCTGCACTGGTTGCAGAACCGATCGCATTTCGTCGGCAGCGGCGCCACCAGCGGCATCCGCCTGGCGGTGGGGCCGGCCAGGCTGGGGCTGCTGCGCCGTGAAGGCGACCAGTGGTGGTTCACGCCGGAATCCGGCACCGACGTCACCCTTGATGGACAGCCCGTGCGCGGGCCTGTCCGCATGGATACCGACAAGGACCCGCAACCGACCCTGCTGGCCTTCGATGGGGGCAAGGGCCAGCTCAGCCTGATCCGTCGTGGCCCGCGCGATGCGCTGCGGGTCAAGCACGCCGATGCACCCGCACGCCGCGATTTCGCCGGCCTGCAGTACTGGCCCGGTGGCCCGCAATGGCAGGTGCAGGCGCGTTTCATCGCGTATCCGCCAGGCAAGACCCTGCCGATCGTGGACATCACCGGGCTGACCACCGAGATGCCCAACGCCGGCGCGGTGGAATTCGATCGCGACGGCCGCAGTTGGCGGCTGGAAGCGATCGGCGAGCCGGGGCAGCCGCTGTTCCTGATTTTCGCCGACCGCACCAGTGGCCACGGCAGCTATCCTGCTGGCCGCTACCTGGATACCGATGCGCCCACGGCCGACGGCCACGTGACGCTCGACTTCAACCATGCCCACAACCCGCCGTGCGCGTTCACCGCCTACGCGACCTGCCCGTTGGCGCCGCCGGAAAACCGCTTGGACCTGCGCGTGGAAGCGGGTGAGAAGGCATATCACCTGCCTGAAGGAGAGGGCTGAACATGTTGATGAAGCTGCTGTTGCGCAGTGCTGTATTTCTGGTTGCCTGCGCCGCCGGCCCGTTGGCCATCGCGCGCGATGCACCCGCCGAAACTGCGGCTGGCAAGCCGCCGGTGCCGCTGCTGTGGAAGGTCACCGGACAGGGAGACGCACGCCTGTACCTGCTGGGCTCCTTCCATCTGCTGAAGCCGCAGGACTACCCGCTGTCGAGCGATGTCGAGCAGGCATTTGAAGCCTCGCAGCGCGTGCTGTTTGAAGTGACGCCAGAGGAACTGCAGTCGCCGCAGATGGCCAGCCAGATGGTGCAGGTCGCCACCCGCAAGGACGGCAGCGAACTCAAGCGTGACCTGGACGCAGCGACCTGGCAGAAGCTGCAGGCCTATGCGACGCAGAACAAGCTGCCACTGGCGCAGTTGCAGGGCATGAAAGCATGGTTCGTCGGCCTGACGATCACCGTGGGGCAGATGCAGAAGCTGGGCCTGGACCCGGAGCTGGGGCTGGACCGCCACTTCATGCAGCGGGCGCAGAAGGCCGGCAAGAAGACCGCAGGCCTGGAAGACATGTCCAGCCAGATCAACCTGCTTGATGGCATGAGCGTGCAGGAGCAGCGGCAGATGCTGTCCGAGGCCCTGGACGAAGCAGGCAAGGGCGATGCCCAGGCGCAGATGCTGCATGAGGCGTGGCGCCGTGGCGACGATCGCCTGTTGTGGAACCGCATGGGCGTGGAGATGCGCCAGAAGTACCCGCAGCTCTACCAGCGCATCAACACCGATCGCAACGATGCGTGGGTGCCCAAGCTGCAGCCGTACCTGCAGGCCGGGCAGGGCGGCACGCTGGTGGTGGTGGGTGGCCTGCACCTGCTGGGCAACGATGGCGTGGTGGAGAAACTGCGTGCGAAGGGCTACAAGGTCGAGCGGGTGTGCTCGGCATGCAAGACGAAACGTCCGTAGATTCACGCCACGCAGGGTGGCGTTGAAAACAGAACGGCGCGCCCATGGCGCGCCGTTTTCGTATCAACCGGGGCGGTTGCCTCAGCGGCGGGTCTTGCCGCCGGTACCCGTGCCGCTGGTCGGTTCGTTCGGCTTGCCGGCGGTACCGGTGCCGGTGCCCGTTCCGGTGCCGCCGGGACGCGGACCACCGAAACCACTTCCCATGTTGCGCTGGAATTCCTGCCACAGCTCCAGGTTGCGCTCGGTCAGCTGATTCATCATCGCCCACGGCGTCTGCCCCAGCAGGTTGCCCATCTGCTGGCGGAACTGCTGCTGTTGGTCGAGGAAGACCTGCATGCTGCGCTCCAGGTAGTTGCCCATGAAGCCCTGCAGGGAATCGCCGTAGAAGCGGATCAGCTGGCTCAGCAGCTGGGTGGAGAGCATCGGTTCACCGTCCTGCTCCTGGTCGGCGATGATCTGCAGCAGGACCGATCGGGTCAGGTCGTCGCCGCTCTTGGCGTCGCGGACTTCGAAGTCTTCGCCGTCGAGGATCAGCTGACGCACGTCCTCGATGGTGATGTAGCTGGAGATCTCGGTGTCGTACAGACGGCGGTTCGGATACTTCTTGATGATGCGGGTCGCAGCCATGAAGCGGTACTCGTCACAGTAGACGCGCAGCATGGCGCAGTGCAGCAGCGGTTGCAACCGCCCCAGCCCCCGCCAGGCTTGGCTTTCCGTGGCCGGATTGTTGCGCAACAAGGCTTTGCGTGCTGCGCAGCATGACCAACGGCAGGGTGCAGTACCGGTTCCCCCAGGCGCCGGCGCCGTTTACCAGCCCATGTGGTGGCCGCCGTTGATGTCCAGGTTGCTGCCGGTGATCCACGAGGCCTCTTCGGCCACCAGGAAGGACACGCCATAGGCGATCTCCTCAGGCTTGCCCAGGCGTCCGGTCGGGATGTCGGCGATGATCTTGGCGCGCACTTCCTCGGGCACCGCCATCACCATGTCGGTGGCCACGTAGCCGGGCGAGATCGTGTTCACGGTGATGCCGAAGCCTGCATTCTCGCGCGCCAGCGAGATGGTGAAGCCGTGCATGCCGGCCTTGGCGGCGGCGTAGTTGGCCTGGCCGTACTGGCCTTTCAGGCCGTTGATCGAGCTGATCTGGATGACCCGGCCCCAGCCGCGTCGACGCATGCCTTCGATGACCGGGCGGGTGACGTTGAACACCGAATTGAGGTTGGTATTGATCACGTCGTGCCACTGCTCCGCGCGCATGCGGTGGAACGTGGTATCGCGGGTGATGCCGGCGTTGTTGACCAGGATCTCGACCGGACCCAGCTCGGCCTCGACCGCGCGGATCAGCGCTTCGGCGCTGGCGGAGTCGGAGACATCGCCCGGGAAGATCGACACCTGATAGCCACGTTCGGTCATCGCCTGCTGCCAGGCGCGGGCCTTGGCTTCATCGCGGTAGTTGGTGGCGACGCGGTGGCCCTGGTCGGCCAGGCGTTGGCAGATGGCGGTACCGATGCCGCCGGTTCCGCCGGTGACCAGTGCGACGCGAGATGTCATGGAAGGCTGTCCGGATATCAGGTGGGGGAAGGGGGATTCTGCAACATCGGCGCGGAAAGTGCGCCCGCCGCCAGCAGGATGTCGGCGTGCGGCAGCAGGCGGGGGGTGAAGCTGTGCTGGGCGGCGGCCAAAAGGGTGTCGCGGTCGTTGATGCCTTCCAGGGCGCTGGTCGGCTGGCCCAACAGTTCCCACAGCCGGCGCAGCACCGGTACCGGCTCGCGGGCCTCCACCGGCAGCGCGGCCAGTGACTTGGACAGTTTGTGGCCCGGTGCATCCAGCAGCAGTGGCAGGTGCCAGTAGCGCGGTGTCGGCAGGTCCAGCGCCCGCTGCAGCAGGATCTGGCGGGCGGTGGAGTCGAGCAGGTCGGCGCCGCGCACGACTTCGTTCACGCCCTGCGCGGCATCGTCGACCACCACCGCCAACTGGTAGGCCCAGCAGCCGTCGGCGCGGCGCAGGACGAAGTCGCCGACTTCGGCATGGACATCCTGTTGTTGCCGGCTGCGCAGGCCGTCCTCGAAATGCACCACGCTGTCCGCAGGTACCCGGAAGCGGACGGCCGGGTCGGCTCGTGCCTGCCGCGCGACGCAGCGATGGTGGATGCCGCCGGTGGCGGCCAGGTCGCTGCGGCTGCAGTGGCACACGAACGCGTGGCCATCGGCCAGCAAGCGGTCCAACGCAGCCTGGTAGGCGTCGCCACGTGCGCTTTGCCAGATCACTGGTCCGTCATGGGCAAGGCCGAACGCGGCCAGGGTCTGCAGTTGCGCCTGCGCCGCACCGGCAACCGTGCGCGGTGGGTCGACGTCTTCGATGCGCAATCGCCACAAGCCGCCATGGTGGCGGGCGAGCAGCCAGCTGCCGAAGGCGGCGAGCAGGGAGCCGGCGTGGAGCAGGCCGGTCGGCGAGGGCGCGAAACGGCCGCAGGGAATGGGGGAGGTCATGCTGGCTGAATCGTCGGTCAGGTTGGTGCTTGAATTCAAGCTGACCACACCGCAAATTGACCGGTATCGACCCCTTCCGAGCCGGATTTTCCCATGTTTACCCGCATTGCCCTGTTCCTGGCGACCAACTTCGCGGTGCTGATTCTGGCCAGCATCGTGATGTCACTCCTGGGCGTGGACTCCCGTTCGATGAGTGGCCTGCTGATCGTGGCCGGCTTGCTCGGTTTCGGTGGTTCCCTCGTCTCCCTGCTGCTGTCCAAGTGGATGGCCAAGCGCTCCACCGGCGCGGTGGTGATCACCGAGCCGCGCAACCAGACCGAGCGCTGGCTGCTGGCCACCGTCGAGCGACAGGCCAAGGCGGCCGGTATCGGCATGCCGGAAGTGGCGGTGTATGACGGCCCCGAGATCAACGCGTTCGCCACCGGCGCCAACCGCAACAACGCGCTGGTGGCGGTGTCCACCGGCCTGCTGCACAACATGAGCGAGGACGAAGCCGAGGCCGTGCTCGGCCATGAGATCGCACACGTCGCCAACGGTGACATGATCACCATGGCGCTGCTGCAGGGCGTGCTGAACACCTTCGTGATCGTGTTGGCCCGCGTGGTCGGCGGCATCATCGACAGCGCGCTGTCCGGCAACCGCGAAGGGGGTGGTCGTGGCTTCGCCTACTTCATCATCGTGTTCGTGCTGGAGATGGTGTTCGGCCTGTTCGCCACGATGATCTCGATGTGGTTCTCGCGCCACCGCGAGTTCCGCGCCGATGCCGGCGGTGCCTCGCTGGCGGGGCGTCAGAAGATGATTTCGGCGCTGGAGCGGCTGCAGTTGAACCACGGCCAGAGCACGCTGCCGACCCAGATCGCCGCGTTCGGTATTGCCGGTTCGACCGCGAAGAAGCTGTTCATGAGCCACCCGCCGCTGGAAGAGCGCATCGCCGCGCTGCGGGCGTCGACGGTGGCGTAAGCTTCGGCCCCCGATGGAGATGCAGGAACGCCTGGCTTCGCGCCGGGCGTTTTTGTTTGCGGAGATGTGTTGCTGGCGCCGGGCTCGCCCGGCGGCTCGTTTCCGCGACCGCGGAGGGGTGTCACTTTCTTTGCTCGTGCAAAGAAAGTAACCAAAGAAACACGCCGCCGGCCGCGAGCCGTCGTGCTTCGCACGTCGGTTCCCTGCGCTCCTCGGTCCGTCGAGGGACGGTGCGGGAACTCGCTGCGCTCAGACACCCGCACCTCTTCGCCCTCGCCGGACCTGCGGTGCTCGGCTCGCTATAAGGCGGACTGGAAGATCAAGATCAATGGCAAGAGCATCCACGCATGGCGTGGATCTACTGGGTGCAGCTGTGGCCTTTGACGTTGGGTCCGCCTTGTAGCAAGCCGAGCATCGCAGGGAAATCAGGGGCGCAGAGGCGCCGATGTCTGAGCGCAGCGAGTTCGGCGCCGTCCCCTGATTCCCCGAGAAGCGCAGGGCACCGGTGCGCAGCACCGGCTCGCGGATGGCGGCGTGTTTCTTTGGTTACTTTCTTTGCACGAGCAAAGAAAGTGACAAGCACGATCACCGCGCAAACGAAAACGGCACCTTCGCAGGTGCCGTCCCCATGAACCGCGTTACGCAGAAAATCAGAACTTCGCGTCGAACTCGGCAGCGTAGCCGGTGTTCACCAGCACCTTCTGCAGCGACTCGGCCACCTTCAGGTTGCCGGCCACGATCTGCTGGGTGTCCGGGCCGCGGTTGTCCATGCGTGCCGGGGTCGCGCCCTTGAAGTCGCAGACCTTGCCACCGGCTTCGCGCACCAGCAGCACGCCGGCGGCGATGTCCCAGGCCTTCACGCCGGCTTCGAAGTAGGCGTCGGCGCGGCCACAGGCCACGTAGGCCAGGTCCAGCGCGGCCGAGCCCGAGCGGCGGATGTCTTCGGCGTGCACCAGCAGGGCGTCCAGCGACTTCAGCTGTGCACTGGCGCGCGCACGTTCGCGCGGGGCGAAGCCGGTGTGGATCATGGTGCCTTCCAGATCCTTGCGGTCGGCCACGCGGATGCGGCGGTCGTTGAGCACGGCGCCTGCACCACGGCTGGCGGTGAACAGTTCATTGCGCAGGGGGTCGAAGATCACCGCGTCGGTCGGCTCGCCGTTCTCGACCAGGGCGATCGACACGCAGTAGTGCGGCACGCCGCGCAGGTAGTTGCTGGTGCCGTCCAGCGGGTCGATGACCCACATGTGGCGACGCTCGCCCTGCACGCCACCTTCTTCACCGAAGATGCCGTACTCGGGGTAGGCGCGCTTGAGTTCCTTGACGATCACCTTTTCCGCGTCCGCATCGACTTCGCTGGCGTAGTCCATGCGGCCCTTCTGGACTACATTCAGTGCCTCGAGCTTGTTGATGTTGCGCAAGAGGACGTTGCCGGCGAGGCGGGCGGCCTTGACCATGACGGTTACGGCGGGTTTCTGCATGGCATGGGCTCCCGGAAGGGCAGAAGAGAAGGGCTGGCGGGGGAAAAGAGCGGGTCCGGCGCAGTGGCCGGCCGCACAGTTTACCATTGGTCTTCGTCCAGCTCGACATTTTCCCTGTTCATGTCCCAGTTTCCTGCCGCCACCCGCCTCCGATTCGTCCTGGTCGGGACCCAACACCCCGGCAACATGGGCGCTGCCGCCCGTGCCCTGAAGACCATGGGCCTGGCCCGCCTGGTCCTGGTTGCGCCGGAGAAGCCGCTTGATGAAGAGGCCTTCCGGCGCTCAGCCGGCGCCGAGGACGTGCTCGGCGACGCACCGGTGGTGGCCAGCTTGGCCGAAGCCGTGGCCGACTGCCGGTTCGTGCTGGGCTGCACCGCCCGTGCGCGTCGGGTCCAGCTGGAGGAGTTCCTGCCCGCAGATGCCGCCGCCCGCGCCGTGGCCAAGGCCGACGAAGGCGCCGAGGTGGCGCTGGTGTTCGGCCGCGAGCGCACTGGTCTGACCAACGAGGAGCTGCAGCTGTGCCACGCTGCAGTGCACATTCCGTCCGATCCTGAGTTCAGCTCGCTCAACCTGGCTGCTGCGGTGCAGGTGCTGGCCTATGAAGTGCGCATGCAGCTGCTGGATGCACAGCCGGTGGCCGGGACCGAGCCGGACAGTCGCGAGCAGACGGCCAGCCACGAGCAGATGGAGAGTTTCTTCGCCCAGCTGGCTGACACCCTGGACGAGATCGATTTCCACAAGGGGCGCGCGCCCGATTCGGCGATGCGCAAACTGCGCCGTCTGTTCCTGCGCAGCGAGCCAAGCGAGCAGGAAGTGCGCCTGCTGCGCGGCATCCTGGCCGACACCCAGCGCATGGCGCGCCTGGCACAGAAGAACAGCTGACGACGGTCTCATTTTTTCGGGTAGTCTGTCTGGATACCCTGGGGGGATGATGCTTGTGTCGGGTCTGCGTAGGGCAATGCAGGGGGAGCTGCTGAGCCTGGTATTGGCCCTGCTGGCCGGGACGGTGCATGCCGCGCCGGGCCGACAGCGGGGGCGTTGGGCAGCGATGGGGGGCGATTGGCGATGACGCAGGATCATGTGCTTGGCTGGGTGGACCGGCAGGCTGCCGGTCCGGCGCCGAGGATGTCCGGCCGCGCGTCCGGCCTGCTGCCGCGTGTCGCCCGTCGTTGGCGGGTGCACAGTGCGTTGAAGAAGGTGTTGGGGGCTTCCGGTCTGCGCCGCGTCGATGCGCGTGCGCGGCCGTGGTTGGATGAATTGGAACAAGGGTCGACGCGCGTGCGGATGGAAGTGGAATGAAGTTGCTCGGCTCCGGGATGCAGGCCCGATTCCTGCTTGCGATGGGCGGGGCGATGCTGGTGGTGGTGGCGATCCTGGCCGTGCTGCTGGGACGGCAGGCGGCGATGCAGGGCGAGGTGAGGTCGCTCAGCAACGGCGTCATCCACGAACTGTTCGACCGCAGCGTGCGCAGCCGTGGCGAGGCCATGGTGCGCGAACTGTCCGATGCGCTTGCCGGTCCGCTTCATGGCAACGACGTGGACCAGGTCGGGGTCCTGGTGCGCAGCATTTCGCGGCAGCCGGTGGTGCGCTACGTACTGGTGTTCGACGACCGCGGGCGGCTGGTGCATGACGGCTCGACCGGGGTGCCCGATGCCGGACGACCGATGAGCGATCCGCTGGCGGCCGGGGCGGTTGCCGCGCAATCGCTGGTGGTGCAGCAGTCGCCCACAGTGCTCGACAGCACGATGCCGATCAGGATGGGCAATCAGCGCATCGGTGGTGTCCGTGTCGGCATGGCGCTGGATCAAGTGCTGCAGCGCGAGCAGGCGGCCAACGCGACCCTCGATGAGCGGCTGCAGCAGATGGGAAGCCGACATCTGGGCTGGTTGCTGCTGATGCTGGGCCTGCTGGTGGTGATCGGCGTGGTGGTGATCCTGTACGTGCAGCGCACGCTGGTGGCGCCCATCCGCGACCTGGCCGCAGCCGCCCGGCGCATCGAAGCTGGCGACTATCAGGCGCCACTGCGGGAAAACACCCGTGATGACGAGGTGGGTGAACTGGTTCGCGGCTTTGCCCGCATGCGTGATGCGATTGCCCGCCACGACCGCGAAGTGCGGCGCATGGCCTACACCGACGGGTTGACCGGGTTGACCAACCGGCTGGCGTTCCGCGAGGCGTTGGACCACCGGTTGATGGCGGCACGTGCGTCCAATCACCGGTTGGGCCTGCTGTTCGCCGATATCGATGATTTCAAGCGGGTCAATGACACCCTGGGCCATGAGGCCGGCGACGAGGCGCTTCTGCAGTTCGCGCAGCGCATCGGCCGTGCCGTGACCGAGGCCGGCGGCGACGATGCTTTGCTGGCGCGGTTCGGCGGCGACGAATTCGTGATCCTGGTCGGTGATGGCGATGTCGCAGCCAATGCGCGGTTGCTGGCCGAAGTGCTGGTACGCGAGCTGGGTAAGCCGCTGGTGGTGCAGGGCAGGGAACTGTTCCTGGGCACTTCGATCGGTGTGACCCTGTTCCCCGACGATGCCGCGGATGCGACGACGCTGCTGAAGAACGGCGACATTGCGATGTACCAGGCGAAGATGGCCGGCAAGAACTGCTACCGCTACTACAGCCGGGCCATGGATCACGCTGTCGAGCGCCGCGTGCACATGGAGCAGGAGCTGCGCGGCGCCTGGGAGCGCGGCGAGCTGCGGCTGGCCTACCAGCCGATCTTCCGCATGCGCGACCGCCGCATGGTCGGTGTGGAGGTGCTGCTGCGCTGGCAGCACCCGACGCTGGGCACGATCCCACCATCGGTGTTCATCGAGGTGGCCGAGCAGAGTGGCCTGATCGAGATCATCGGCCCGAAGGTGCTGCGTGCCGCCTGCATGGAAGCGGTGCAGTGGCCGCGGGGCGTGGCCGGCGACGAACTGTTCGTCTCGGTCAATGTGTCGCCACGGCAGTTGCGCGGGGGGGAGCTGCCGGCGTTGGTCGCGCAGTGCCTGCAGGAATCGGGCCTGCCGGCCTCGCGCCTGCACCTGGAGCTGACCGAGACGGCGGTGATCGGCGATGAAATGCTGGCCGCGCAGTTGCTGGACCGGTTGCACCGGGCGGGGGTGAAGGTGTGGCTGGACGACTTCGGTACCGGTTTCTCCGGTCTCAGCCACCTGCGGCAGGTGCCGGTGGACGGGGTCAAGATCGACAAGAGCTTCGTCGCCGACATGCAGCGCGACCCGGACGATCTGGCCCTGACCACGGCGATCATCGCCATGGCCCATGCGCTGGGCATCACGGTGGTGGCCGAGGGTATCGAGCAGGAAGCGCAGTTCGAGCTGCTTGCCCAGCGTGGCTGCGACCTGGGCCAGGGCTACCGGTTGAGCCATCCGGTCACGGCCACCGAAGTGGTGCGGATGATCGAATCGGGCGTGTAACAGTAGATCCACGCCATGCGTGGATACGTTACACCGGGCGCTTGCTCGGGTCGCCGGGTAGCTCGCGGACCAGCTTGGGCACCAGGTAGCCGGACAGCCGGGCAGTGAGGCCGGCGATCAGGGCCTTGGCCTGAACGTCGTCCACTTCGAAATGGGCGACGCCTTCGACCCGATCCAGCTGATGCAGGTAATAGGGCAGCACGCCGGCGGCGAAACTGCGCTCGCTCAGGTCCTGCAGCGCCTGCACGCTGTCGTTGACCCCGCGCAGCAGCACCGCCTGGTTCAGCAGTTGCGCGCCGATGCCACGCAGGTGGGCCATCGCCGTATCGACGCTGGCATCGAATTCATTGGCGTGGTTGGCGTGGACCACGATCGCCAGCGGCCATGGCAGGCTGCCCAGCCAGGCCAGCAGCTCATCATCCACCCGCTCGGGCAGCACGATCGGCAGGCGCGTGTGGATGCGCAGCCGGCGGATATGCGCGATGCCACGGAGTGCATCGGTCAGCTCGGCCAGCTTGTGGGTGGCCAGCGACAGCGGGTCGCCACCGGACAGGATCACCTCATCGATGTCCGGGTCTGCGGCGATGGCCTCCACCGCCTCCTGCCATCCCCCCTTGGCGGCGTTCTCGGCGCCATAGTCGAAATGCCGGCGGAAGCAGTAGCGGCAGTTGATCGCGCAGCTGCCGGTGGCCACCAGCAGGGCCCGGCCGCGGTACTTCTGGATGACTCCGGTGGCTTTCTTCGCTGCGCCGTCGCCCACCGCGTCGAAGCTGAACCCGGGGGCAGGACGCATCTCGGCGTCGATCGGGAGCACCTGACGCAGCAATGGGTCGTGGGCATCGCCACGACGCATGCGCGCGACGAACCCCTCCGGCACGCGCAGTGCGAACTGGGCGATGGCGGCCTCGGATACGCCCAGCGCCGCAGCATCCAGATCCAGCCGGGCCAGCAGTGCCTGTGGGTCACGCAGGGCCTGCCGCCACAGTTGCTGCCAGCGCGCGGGCGCACCTGGCGACTGGGTCCGGGGGAAGGCGGAAAGCTGCATGGAGAGGGGGCCTGCGGTTATCATGGGGGCATAAACAGTTGCCCACCGGGGTTCCGGTGGGTTTTCCATTCTACCGGCTCGCCGCACGCGCGGCGGTTTCGCCATTTGAGGAGCTTGAGCATGGCCACTGCGGGCATGAACGATGTCAAGAACGGGATGAAGATCCTGGTCAACAATGAACCGGCCGTCATCTCCGAGACCGAGTTCATCAAGCCGGGCAAGGGCCAGGCGTTCACGCGCGTGCGCTACCGCTTCATCAAGTCGGGCCGCACCGTGGAAATGACCATGAAGGCGACCGACGACGTGGAAGTGGCCGATGTGGTCGATACCAACATGGACTACATGTACAGCGACGGCGAGTACTGGCACTTCATGGACCCGGAAACCTTCGAGCAGGTGCAGGCCGACAAGGCCGGCATGGGCGGCGCCGAGAAGTGGCTGAAGGGCGAGGAGTCCTGCATCGTGACGCTGTTCAACGGTTCGCCGATCTTCGTGCAGCCGCCGAATTTCGTCGAGCTGAAGATCGTGGAAACCGATCCGGGCGTCCGTGGCGACACCTCGGGCGGTGGCGGCAAGCCGGCCACCCTGGAAACCGGCGCGGTGGTCCGCGTGCCGCTGTTCGTCAACCAGGATGAAATCGTCAAGGTCGACACCCGTTCGGGCGAATACTCCGCACGCGTCAAGTAATCCGGCGCAACCGGATTACCTGTAGAGCCGAGCCCACGCTCGGCTTTGCTTCCGGCCCCGCTGGCGCCGGAACGAACAGCAGCCGAGCATGGCTCGGCGCTACATGGCCACGATCCACCCGGTGGATCGTGGGCCCACCGCCCCAGCCAGTGAGCCCGCATGAGCGATAGCCCGCACCTCCCCGAAGCCTGCGACCTGCTGATCGAAGCCGGTTATGTCGTCCCGATCGAGCCGCATGCGGTGGTGCTGGAAGACCATGCCGTCGCCGTGCGTGGCAGTGAGATCGTGGCCATCCTGCCGCGTGCCGAAGCGCGTGCGCGCTTCCGCGCCACCCAGGTGGTCAGTCGTCCCGAGGCCGCGCTGATGCCGGGCCTGGTCAACGCACATACGCACAACCCGATGACCCTGCTGCGCGGCGTCGCCGACGACCTGCCGCTGATGACCTGGCTGCAGCAGCACATCTGGCCGGTGGAAGCGGCGGTGATCGGGCCGGAATTCGTCGCCGACGGCACCACCCTGGCCATCGCCGAGATGCTGCGTGGCGGCACCACCTGCGCCAACGAGAACTATTTCTTCGGAGACGTGCAGGCCGCCGTCTACAAGAAGCACGGCTTCCGCGCGCTGGTCGGCGCGGTGATCATCGATTTCCCCACCGCCTGGGCCAAGACCGACGACGAGTATTTCGCCAAGGCCGGTGAACTGCACGACCAGTGGCGCACCGACCCGCTGATCGGCACCGCGTTCGCGCCGCATGCGCCGTACACCGTCAACGATGCCAATTTCGAGCGCGTGCGCATGCTGTCCGACCAGCTCGACATGCAGGTGCATCTGCACACCCACGAGACCGCGCAGGAAATCACCGATTCGATCAAGCTGCACGGCCAGCGCCCGTTGGCGCGGCTGGACCGCCTCGGCCTGGTCAACGACCGCCTGATCGCGGTGCACATGACCCAGCTGACCGAGGCCGAGATCCACCTGTGCGCCGAGCGTGGCGTCAGCGTGGTGCATTGCCCGGAATCGAACCTGAAGCTGGCGTCGGGCTTCTGCCCGGCCTGCGCCCTGCAGCGCGCCGGCGTGAACCTGGCCATCGGTACCGATGGCTGCGCCAGCAACAACGATCTGGACATGTTCAGCGAAAACCGCACTGCGGCGATCCTGGCCAAGGCCGTGGCCGACGATGCCACCGCGCTGGATGCAGCCACTACCTTGCGTGCCTCCACGTTGGGCGGCGCCCGCGCGCTGGGTTTCGGTGACCGCATCGGCTCGATCGAAGTCGGCAAGCAGGCCGATCTGGTCTGCGTCGACCTGTCGGCGCTGGAGACCCAGCCGCTGCACAACGTGCTGTCGCAGCTGGTGTACGCCACCGGCCGCCAGCAGGTCAGCGATGTCTGGATTGCCGGCAAGCCGAAGCTGGTGCAGCGTGAGCTGGTCGGCATGGACCTGCCGGGCATCATCGCCAACGCGCGCCAGTGGCGCGAGCGCATCCGTCATATCCGCGCCTGATTCCCGGCGCCGCAAGGACCCCACCATGACTGCCCCCCACGCTTCTTCCAATTTCGATCAGGCCGAGCTGGACAAGTTCGCCGCGCTGGCCAACCGCTGGTGGGACGCCGATGGCCCGCAGAAGCCGCTGCACGCACTGAATCCGGTGCGCCTGCAGTACGTGGCCGACCGCGCGCCGCTGCGTGGTGCGCGCGTGCTCGACATCGGTTGCGGTGGCGGGCTGCTGAGTGAAGCGCTGGCCCAGGCCGGTGCCGAGGTGACCGCCATCGATCTGGCGCCTGAGCTGGTCAAGGTTGCACGCCTGCACGCGCTGGAAAGTGGTGTCACCGTCGACTACCGGGTGCAGGCCGCCGAAGACCTTGCCGCCGAACAGCCGGGCAGCTTCGACGTGGTGACCTGCATGGAGATGCTCGAGCACGTGCCCGATCCGGGCGCGATCATCGAGGCCTGCAAGCGCCTGCTGAAGCCGGGCGGCCACCTGTTCCTGTCCACCATCAACCGTACCGCTGCGGCGTTTGCAGTGGCCATCGTCGGTGCCGAGTACGTGGCACGGCTGTTGCCCAAGGGTACGCACCACTACCAGGAGTTCATCAAGCCGGCCGAGCTGGCGCGTTGGCTGCGCGAGGCCGACCTGCAGCTGGCCGATGTCAGTGGCATGGCCTACGAGCCGTGGCGCAACCGCGCCCGCCTGAGCAGCCGCACCGACATCAACTACCTGGCCTACGTGGTCAAGGCGCCGTGACCGCCGCCGCATTCCCGCGTGCAGTGCTGTTCGACCTGGACGGCACTTTGCTGGACAGCGCACCGGATTTCGTCGCCACCCTCGATGCGATGCTGGCCGAGCGCGGTCGCGCGCCGATTGATCCGGCGCAGTTGCGGCCGGTGGTGTCGAAGGGCTCGCGGGCGATGGTGTCGGCCGCGTTTCCAGAGCTGGAGACGGCCGAGCGCGATGCACTGATTCCCGAGTTCCTGCAGCGCTACGAAGCCTTGATCGGCCAGCACGCGGTGCTGTTCGACGGGGTTATCGGCATGCTCGATGCGCTGGACGCGGCGGGTACGGTGTGGGGCATCGTCACCAACAAGCCGGAGTACCTGGCGCGGCTGATCGTGCCGCAGCAGCAGTGGCAACAGCGCTGCGCCGTGCTGGTCGGCGGTGACACCCTGGCCGAACGCAAGCCGCATCCGTTGCCGCTGCTGCACGCCGCGCAGGCCATCGGTATTGCACCCGAAGAGTGTGTGTATGTCGGCGACGATGAGCGCGACATCATCGCCGCGCGTGCCGCCGGCATGCCGTCGGTGGCAGCGCTGTGGGGCTACCGCCTGCACAGTGACGATCCGCTGGCCTGGCAGGCCGACGTGCTGGTCGAGAACGCCGAACTCCTGCAACTGGCCAGTCTCTGGCCGATCCGGCCGGCGACCCCGGCCCAGCCGTAAGGAACACCGTAGTGAGCAGTACCGCGCTGGATAGTTTCCTCGACAAGTGGCGCAGCCGTTGGCCGGAATGGTCGGTGGCTGAGCCGTTCGTGGCCGAGCCGCAGCGCCATGTCGCGCTGGCGTGGTTCGCGCTGCTGCAGGAATTCGACGACATGCTCAACACCGGTGGCGATCCGCTGCCGGCGGACGCCAAGCTGGCCTGGTGGGGCGAGGAGCTGCGCAGCTGGGCCGCGCAGCGTTCGCGGCATCCGCTGGGACGCGTGCTGGAGCCGGTGCGGGCGCCGTGGGCGCAGCTGGCCGAGGCGCTGCCGGACCTGGTCGAGGCGCGCACCGTAGCGCTGGACGCTGCCGGCGCCGAACGCGGGCTGGGCAACTATGCTGAAGCGGTAGCTGCGGTGGAAGCCGTGGTGTTTGCTGACACGCCGCGCAAGGGCGCCGGCCCTGCCGTGCTGCTGCAGACCCTGGCCCAGCGGCTGCAGGACGCTGGCGTGGCCGGCATTCCCCGCAGCCTGCTGGACGAGGATGCAGGCAACGCCGCGCAGCGTTGGGCGCAGCAGTTGCTGAAAGGGTGGGGCACCCGTGTGCCCGGTCCGCGCGCGCGCCGCGTGTGGTCCAGCCTGGCGCGTGCCCGTCTGGCCGCGCAGGCCGCAGGCAAGCCGATCGAAGCGACGCCCGTGCGCACGTTGCTGCGTGTGTGGTGGGCCGCGCGCGGCTGAACCCTCGGCCTGCTGACTGCTTCTGGTGGGTGCGGACCTTGGTCCGCTCGCTGTCTGTAGAGCCGAGCCCATGCTCGGCTCACCACGCACGCGCGACAGCAGCCGAGCGTGGGCTCGGCTCTACAGAAGCAGGATGCCACGCCAGCGGGTGACGCGCGCTACTTGCGTTCCAGCACCAGCAGCGGGTCGATACGGGTATCGAACCAGTTCATGCCCCAGTGCAGGTGCGGCCCGGTCGCTCGACCGGTCGCGCCGACGGCGGCAATCACCTGCCCCTGTTCGACGCGATCACCGACTTTCACGTCAATGCGCGACAGGTGCAGGAAGTTCGAACTGACGCCGAAGCCATGGTCGAGCAGCAGGGTGCCACCGGTCAGGTACAGATCCGGGCCCGCGAACGTCACCACACCGGCAGCCGGTGCTTTCACCGGGGTGCCGGTCGGCACCGCGATGTCCATGCCGGAGTGGCCGGCACCGGGCTGGCCGTTGTACACGCGCGCATTGCCGAAGCGACCGCTGATGCGGCCCTGCACCGGCCAGATGAAGGTCTGGGTGAAATCGGTGCGGTTATCGTCGCGTGCGCGTGCCGCGGTGACCTGCGCCTGTTCGCGCTTGATCCGTTCGGCGATGGCCGGCGGCGGATTGACCGTCTTCGGCGGCACGCCGTTGACCCGCTCGGTCGGCCAGTCGCGCGGGGTCACGGCGATGGCGGCCGTCTCGCTGCTGCCATCCGGTCGACGGATCTGCACCTGCAGCGGTCCTTTCTCATCGCGACCGATACCGAACACCACGCTGCCATAGCTGCTCACGCGCAGGTCGCGGCCTGCGTAGCGAACGCTGCTGCCGGCGGGAACCTTGCCGATCACCAGCGCGCCCTGCGACGCGCTGGCCGGGAACACCACGCGGCTATCGATCAGGTCGCCGATGCCGTCCTGCGCCTGTGCCGCCGGTGCGGTGAACAGGGGCGCCGCCAGCAGCAGCGCCCCGAACATGAGTGCCGAACGCATCAGCGGTCGTAGGTCATGCGCTGGCCGGCGGGCTGACCCACCAGCGTGCTGCCGTCCCACACCAGCTGGCCGTTGACCCAGGTGGAGGCCACGCGCGAACGGAAGGTGGTGCCTTCGAACGGCGACCAGCCGCACTTGGACAGCACGTCCTCGCGCTTGACCGTGAACGGCACATCTTCCACCAGCACCAGATCGGCGAAGTAGCCTTCGCGCAGGAAACCACGCTCTTCCACGTCGAACAGCTGGGCGGGCGCATGGGCGAACTTCTGCACCACCTGCTCGCGGGTCAGCTTGCCTTCGTGCACGCGCTCCAGCGCGGCCACCAGGGCGTACTGCACCAGCGGCAGACCCGACGGCGCCTGTGCGTAGGGCTTCTGCTTCTCTTCCCAGGTATGCGGAGCGTGGTCGGTGGCCAGCACATCCAGAACGTCGTCAGCCAGCGCGGCGGTGATCGCCTCGCGGTCGGACACGTCCTTGATGGCCGGGTTGCACTTGATCAGATTGCCCTTGGTCGCATAGTCCGGGCGGGCGAAGTGCAGGAAGTGCACGCAGGTCTCGGCGGTGATCTGCTTGCGGCTGCCATCGGCGCGGATCAGCGGGCCCTTCTCGAACAGCGCCAGCTCGTCGGCGGTGGAAATGTGCAGCACGTGCAGGCGGGTGCCGTGCTTGCGCGCCAGTGACATGGCCAGCCGCGTCGACTTGATGCAGGCTTCGCGCGAGCGGATGTCCGGGTGCATCTCCGGGGTCAGCGCGTCGCCGTACTTTTCCTGGAAGGCCTTCAGGTTGGCATCGATCATGGGCGTGTCTTCGCAGTGCGTGATGATCGGGGTCGGGCACTCGCGGAAGATCGCGTCCAGCGTTTCCGGGTTGTCCACCAGCATGTTGCCGGTGGAGGCGCCCATGAACACCTTCACGCCCGGCGCCTTCTTCGGGTCGAGGGCGCGGATGGCGTCCAGGTTGTCGTTGCTGGCACCGTGGTAGAAACCGTAGTTGGCCCAGGCACGGCCGCGCGCCAGTTCGTACTTGGCTTCCAGAATGGTCGAGTCGAGCGTCGGCGGGTTGGTGTTGGGCATGTCCATGAAGCTGGTCAGGCCACCGGCCACGGCCGCGGCCGACTCGCTGGCGATGTCGCCCTTGTGGGTCAGGCCCGGTTCGCGGAAGTGCACCTGGTCGTCGATCATCCCGGGCAGCAGCCAGCGCCCGGCCGCATCCACCACCTGTTCGCCATCACGCGGGGTCAACCCTTTGCCGATCTGCGCGATGCGGTCGTTCTCGATGCGCAGGTCGCCGTCGAAGGTGCGGCCTTCGTTGACCAGGCGGGCATTGGTGATGAGCGTGGAGGACATGTCAGTGTTTTCCTGTGCAACGGCAAGAAGGGGCGTTGGGAGATTCGGGCACTGGATCGAAGCCGCCGGGATGGAACGGATGGCAGCGGCCCAACCGTCGCGCCGCCAGCCAGCTTCCGCGCAGCGGGCCGTGCCGGGAGATGGCGTCCATGGCGTATTCAGAGCAGCTCGGCACAAAACGGCAGCGAGGCCCCAGCAGCGGGCTGATGAAGCGCTTGTAGAAGCGCAGCAGGGCGATGAGCAGGCGCGAGATCACCCAGTCATCTTAAGCCAGTTGGCATGAAGGCCGCATTTGTGCAGGATGGGCCGTTGGTCGCATGTCGTAGATGGCCTGCGACCGCTATCGGCACCCCTCCAGGTGCCGGACAGGTTCCGTACCGCGCAGGGCGGTCCGTGCTCGTCGGACCGCGCCTTGGCCCCATTGCTCCTGGACTGAATGGAGCGGGCCACCGAGGTTGCTGCTGCGGGTCGGGTAGGCTATAAAGGCCCGCTTTCCCGGGCCCCGGGGAATCCAAGGAAGAGCGTTTCGTGGCTGCTAAAAAAACTGCAAAGAAGGCCGTCAAGGCCGCCAAGAAAACCGCCAAGCCTGTTGTGAAGAAGTTGGCGGCCAAGCCCGTTGCCAAGAAGCCGGCCAGCAAGCCGGCGACCAAGGCGGCATCCTCACAACCGGCGGCCAGGAAGGCCACCGCAAAGAAAACGCCGGCCAAGTCCGGCAAGCCGGCAGTGGCGAAGAAGCCCGCTGCGCCGGTCAAGGCCAAACCTGTCGTTGCCAGCAAGAAGGCACCGGCGGTGAAGAAGGTTGCCAGCAAGGCTGCGCCGGTGAAGAAGGCCGCTGCCAAGCCGGCACCGAAGAAGGCAGCAGCCAAGCCGGCGCCGAAGGCCGCGGTGAAGAAGGTTGCCGCCGCGCCCGCTGCGAAGCCGGCCGCAAAGAAGGTGTCGCCCGCCAAGTCGGCACCTGCCGCCAAGGCTGCCAAGAATGTCGCCCCGCCGGCTGCCAAGCCGACGCCGGCCCCTGTAGTGAAGTCCGCACCGAAGCCAGCTGCGAAGCCGGCCCCGGCCAAGTCTGTCCCGGCCAAGACCGCGGCAGTGGCAGCAGCCAAACCGGCCCCCAAGCCGGCCCCGGCCGCCGCTTCTGCAGCATCGACCGCCCCGCAATCCAAGAATCCCGTGCCCGTTTCGAAATCGCCTGCTAAAACCGCCGTGAAATCCGATTCCGCTCCGAAGACCGTGACCCGCCCAGTGGGCAAGGTTGCCGTGGCCGTCGCCGCCCGTTCGGCGGCACCTGCGCCGCGCAGCAAGTACAAGGTCGTCGAATACAAGACCGACGAGGCCACTGGCCGCCCGATCCTGCCCGCAGGCTACAAGCCGGCCTCGGACGAGGAGTACATGAGCTCGCTGCAGCAGGAGTACTTCCGCCAGCGCCTGCAGAACTGGCGCGCCGACCTGGTGGAAGAGTCCAAGCAGACCATCGAGAACCTGCGCGAGGAAGTGCGTGACATCGGCGATGAAGCCGAGCGCGCGACCCGCGAAACCGAGAACTCGCTGGAACTGCGCACCCGTGACCGTTACCGCAAGCTGATCGGCAAGATCGACAGCACCCTCAAGCGCCTGGAAGCAGGTGATTACGGCTACTGCGTGGACACCGGTGAAGAAATCGGCCTGGAGCGCCTCGAAGCGCGCCTGACCGCCGAGCGCACCATCGACGCGCAGGAGCGTTGGGAGCACCTGCAGAAGCAGCAGGGCGACTGATTCCGGTTCGTTGTGATGTCATGCGAAAAGCCCGGCTTCGGCCGGGTTTTTTGTTGGGTGGCGGTTGGCAGCGTAGAGCGGCGCCTTGGTTGTTCCGTGAGCGAGCGGGCGGGTCACCCGGGCCAGGACACGCCGTAAACCCATCCCTGGGGGCTCGGTCGCGGCATCCATGCCGCGAACGGTCCTGGCCCGGGTGACCCGCCCGCTCCAGACGGTTCCCGAGTGCGGCCGCTGTAGAGCCGAGCCCACGCTCGGCTCAGGCCGAAGCCGGAGGGCAAGGAAGAGCAAAAGCAAAAGCAGCCAAGCATGGCTTGGCTCTACCAGGAGCGGTTATGCGTGCGCTCGCGGCTGTTGGGTCCGCCTTGTAGCGAGCCGAGCACCGCAGGGGAATCAGGGGCGAAGAGGCGCGGGTGTCCGAGCGAAGCGAGTTCCGCGCCGTCCCCTGATTCGCGGAGGAGCGCAGGGCACCGGTGCGCAGCACCGGCTCGCGGATGGCGGAGCGTTTCTTTGGTTACTTTCTTTTCGCGAAAAGAAAGTGACAAGCCCAATCATCGAGGGAGAGCAACGGCCCCAGCCAAACGCCCGGCGCCGCCGAATCCGCTGTTCGCAGCGTCACTGCAGGTCGCGAAGATTCAGTTTCCGCAATGTCGGGTTCTTCCACGCGGTGATCCCGGCCACGCTCAGCACCGCGAACCCGCCCAGCACCACCGCCGGTACCAGCCCCAGCACCTTGGCCATCGTGCCGGCATAGAACGCGCCCAGTTCGTTGGACGAGCTGATGAAGATGCCGTTGATGGACGAGACCCGACCGCGCATCTCTTCTGGCGTGGCCAGCTGCAGGATGGTGGAGCGGATCACCACCGACACGCCGTCGAAGGCGCCGTAGAACAGCAGGATCAACGCCGACAGCCAGAAGTGCTGGGACAGGCCGAAGCCGATCACGCAGAGGCCGAAGCCGGCCACCGCGAACAGCAGCACGCGGCCGGCATTACGGTGCAGCGGGTGGCGTGCCAGCCACAGGCCCACGCACACCGAACCCAGCGCCGGCATGGCGCGCAGGATGCCCAGGCCCTCGGGGCCGTGATGCAGGATCTCGTGCAGGAACGCTGGCAGCATCGCCACCACGCCGCCCAGCAGCACCGAGAACATGTCCAGCGCCATGGCGCCGACCATGATCCGGTTGCCGACCACGAAGCGCGCGCCTTCAGCGATGCTTTTGAAGATCGGGGCGGCTGGGCCGGCATGCACCGGCTCTTCCACCTTCAGTGTGGCCAGGCAGCCCATCGCCACCAGCGCGAAGACCGTGGCCACCGCATAGGCCAGGCCCTTGCCACCGAAGCCGACCAGTACGCCACCCAGTGCCGGGCCGGCGATCATGCCGGTCTGGAACACCACGGCGCCGAGGCCGGCGCCACGGGCGAAATGCTCACGCGGCAACACGCGGGCGAACAGTGCGTTGTAGATCGGTGACAGGAAGGCGCGGACCATGCCGGTCAGGGCGATGGCTGCATAGATCGGCCACACGCCTTCAACCGGCAGCCAGCCCTTGGCGACGCTGGTCAGCACCAGCGCGGTGGCGATCAGTCCGGAACAGGCGACCATGCCCAGTCGGCGGCGCGGCAGGTGATCCACCAGGTAACCGGCGAACGGTGCCACGCAGAAGAACGGCAGTACCTCGGCCAGACCGATCAGGCCCAGCGAGAACGGATTGCGGGTGACTTCGTAGATATGCCAACCGACGGTGACCGCAACCACCTGGTAGGACAGCATCGCGAAGATGCGGTACGCCAGCAGCCGGGCGAAACCGGGCCGGGACAGCAGGCCCAGCGCCGTGTCTTCGGCCGTGGCAGGTTCGCTCACGACGGATCGCGCTGCAGCTGCGCCTGCGCGGTCTCACGGATGAAGGCCAGCATCGCCGCCACGCCGTTGCTGCGGGTCGGCGACAGGTGGCGGGCCAGGCCGATATCCTGGATGTAGCTGGGTTCGGTGGCCAGGATCTCCTGCGCGGTGCGCCCGGAGTACACGCGCAGCGCCAGGAAGATCAGGCCGGAGACGATGGCCGAATCGCTGATGGCGTGGAAGCGCAGCGACTGCGCATTGCCTTCCGGCACGATCCAGACCATCGACTGGCAACCGAGCAGACGATGTTCTTCGGTCTTCCACTCTTCCGGAAACGCCGGCAGCTTGCGGCCGAGGTCGATCAGGTACTGGTAGCGCTCGGACCAGTCGCCGAAGAAACCGAATTCCTCGGCGATGGCCGTCTGTGCCTCGGTGGCGGTGGGTTCAAGCGGGAACGGGGAGTCGATCACAACAGTCTCTACAGTGGGGGCGTGGCCGGCGGACCGGCCACGGGGCAGGGTGGGTCAGCCGCGCTTGCGCGACCAGCGGACGCCCTGCGGGGTGTCTTCCAGCACGATGCCCTCGGCGGCCAGCTGGTCGCGGATGGCGTCGGAACGGGCGAAGTCGCGCGACTGCTTCGCCGCTGCGCGTTCGTCGATCAAGCCCTGGATGCGTGCATCGTCGCTTTCATCGCCGGCTGCGGTTCCGAACCATTGCGCCGGATCGGCCTGCAGCAGGCCCAGCGCCAGGCCGGCGCCGAGCAGCTCGCCCTTCAAGCGTGCGCGTTCGGCCGGATCGGTGGCGCGGCGCGCTTCACCGGCGATACGGGCGACTTCAGCCAGCGCCTGCGGAGTGTTGAGATCGTCGTCCAGCGTCGCCTCGACGGCAGCCGGAATCGCTACGCTGGCCTCGATCGACGCCAGCTCGCGCAGGGTGCCGTACAGGCGGTCCAGCGTGCGCACCGATTGCTCGATCAGGCCATCGGACCAGTCCAGCGGCTGCCGGTAGTGGGCCGACAGCAGGGCCAGGCGCAGTGCCTCCGGGGGGTGCTGGCGCACCAGATCGTGCACGCGCTCGATGTTGCCCAGCGACTTGCTCATCTTGGCACCGCCGAAGTTGAGCATGCCGTTGTGCAGCCAGAAGCGGGCGAAGATCTTGCCGCCATGGGCGCATTCGCTCTGCGCCAACTCGTTCTCGTGATGCGGGAACTGCAGGTCGACGCCACCGGCATGGATGTCGATGGTCTCGCCCAGGTGCGCGGCGGCCATTGCCGAGCATTCGATATGCCAGCCCGGACGGCCGCGGCCCCAAGGCGATTCCCAGCCGGGCAGGTCATCGCTGGACGGCTTCCACAGCACGAAATCGCCCGGATCGCGCTTGTAGGGGGCCACATCGACACGGGCACCGGCCAGCATTTCCTCGGGATCGCGGCGCGACAGCTTGCCGTAGCCCTCGAAGCTGCTGACCGAGAACAGCACGTGGCCCTCGGCCGGGTAGGCGTGGCCACCGGCAATCAGCTGTTCGATCATGGTGACGATCTGTGGAATGTGCGCGGTCACTTCCGGTTCGATATCCGGCGGCACCACGCCCAGCGCGGCCATGTCTTCACGGTAGGCAGCGGCGAAACGGTCGGTGATGGTGCTGATCGGCACCCCCTGCTCGCGCGCGGCGGTGTTGATCTTGTCGTCCACGTCGGTGATGTTGCGGGCGTAGCGCAGGGCGCCGAAGCGTCGCCGCAGCAGGTCGGCCAGCACCCCGAACACCACCGGCCCACGGGCGTTGCCGATGTGCACGTAGTTGTAGACCGTCGGGCCGCACACATACAGGGTCGGACAGGCCGGGTCGAGCGGGGTGAACGGTTCGAGCTGGCGAGTCAGGTTGTTGTGCAGGCGCAGGGTCATGGGTCTGTGACTGGGGGACAAGCCTGTGATTTTAGAACGTGTCGGCCCCTTTGGGGGGGCCGTTGCCACCGGTGGACGTCACCGGCCGCCGGGGTGGGGTGGGCAGGAACGACGCGGACGGGTAATGTTCAGCCCCTTGCGGTCACCACTGCCTACACTATTGCCGTGTCCCTGCTCCCATCGCCAATGAAAACCACCGCGTTGCTGACCCTGGCCTGCCTGTCGGCGCTGCCCGCCGTGGTCCTGGCCCAGGAGGCCGAGCCCCGCAACCGGGTGGTGATCGTGGAGAACGTGAAGTTCGACTACGCCCAGGTGCTCAACGTGGAGCCGGTGTTCCAGACCCTGCGCGCAACCCGTACCGAGGAGCATTGCGAGCCGGTCTCGACCCGCACCCTGGCCCCGGTCAACGTCACCGGCGAAGAGCCGGTCGAGGACAAGGGCCGCATCGGCCGCCTGTGGGATTCGGTACGCTCGATGTTCAAGCGCAGCGACGAGGAAGGGCTGGAGGAGGTTCCGGCGGAAACGCCGGCCCCGGCGCCGGCTAACACGGGCCCGATGCTGACCCGGGACTGTCGCATCGTGCCTGTCGGGCGCGAGTTCCGCCGTCCCATCGCCTATGACGTGGACTATGTCTACAAGGGCACCAAGTACCGCTCACGGTTGCCGGAAGACCCCGGCAACCGGCTGAAGATCCGGGTTTCGATCACCCCTTGGGTGGGCCCCGAGCAGGCTGCCGCTGGCACCCCCTGATTCTGAGACGCCGGCCCCTTGCGCCGGCCCCGGCTGCATGTAAAGATTGCCGACCAATGAAGCTCACCGACTTCCAGCACGACAGCAGCGCCGCCCGCCAGGCCACTGGCATGACGTCGCGTGCCCGTCGACCGGAACCCCACATCCTCGCTGGGTAATCCGGAGCTTTCTGCTGTTCGTCCGAAAAAAACCCAGCCCGCCGGCTGGGTTTTTTCGTTTCCGCGTTCTGAAAGCTTCATCTGCAACCTTTTCGTACCACCCTGGTTCCCGGTTTTCCCTTCCACCTTCCACCGCGTCGGCCACCGGCGCCGCTCAAGCAAGGAATGATGATGTCCCCCAAGCACTTCCTGAACACCCAGGACTGGAGCCGCAGCGAACTTGACGCGCTGCTGACCCAGGCGGCGCTGTTCAAGCGCAACAAGCTCGGCGACCAGCTCAAGGGCAAGTCGATCGCGCTGGTGTTCTTCAATCCGTCCATGCGTACCCGCACCAGTTTCGAACTGGGCGCGTTCCAGCTCGGTGCCCACGCGGTGGTGCTGCAGCCGGGCAAGGATGCCTGGCCGATCGAGTTCAACCTCGGCACGGTGATGGACGGCGATACCGAAGAGCACATCGCTGAAGTGGCCAAGGTGCTTGGCCGTTACTGCGACATCATCGCCGTACGCGCATTCCCGAAGTTCGTCGACTGGGCCTACGACCGCCAGGATGTCGTGCTCGAGAGTTTCGCCAGGTACTCGCCAGTGCCGGTGATCAACATGGAAACCATCACCCATCCGTGCCAGGAGCTGGCGCACGTGATGGCGCTGCAGGAGCATTTCGGTACCCAGGACCTGCGCGGCAAGAAGTACGTGCTGACCTGGACCTACCACCCCAAGCCGCTGAACACCGCCGTGGCCAACTCGGCGCTGACCATCGCCACCCGCATGGGCATGGATGTGACCCTGCTGTGCCCGACCGCCGACTACATCCTCGACGAGCGCTACATGGGCTGGGCCGAGCAGAACGTCGCCGAGAGCGGCGGTTCGCTGAAGATCAGCCATGACATCGACAGCGCCTATGCCGGTGCCGACGTGGTCTATGCCAAGAGCTGGGGCGCGCTGCCGTTCTTCGGCAACTGGGAGCCGGAAAAGCCGATCCGCGACCAGTTCAAGCACTTCATCGTCGACGAGCGGAAGATGGCGCTGACCAACAACGGTGTGTTTAGCCACTGCCTGCCGCTGCGCCGCAACGTAAAGGCGACCGACGGCGTGATGGATTCGCCGCAGTGCATCGCCATCAACGAGGCCGAGAATCGCCTGCATGTGCAGAAGGCGATCATGGCCGCTGTTGCCGGGCGCTGACTCTTTTCGATTCGAACATTTCCGCCGGGCATGGCCCGGCGCTACCAGGACATATCCCCCATGAGCAACAAAGACGTCGTTCTCGCCTTCTCCGGCGGCCTTGATACCAGCTTCTGCGTGCCGTACCTGCAGGAGCGCGGCTACAACGTGCATACCGTGTTCGCTGATACCGGCGGCGTGGATGACGAAGAACGCGATTTCATCGAGAAGCGTGCTGCCGAGCTGGGTGTCACCAGCCACCAGACCGTCGATGGCGGTCCGGCCATCTGGTCGGGCTTCGTCAAGCCGTTCGTGTGGGCCGGTGAAGGCTACCAGGGCCAGTACCCGCTGCTGGTGTCGGACCGTTACCTGATCGTCGATGCCGCGCTCAAGCGCGCCGCCGAACTGGGCACCAACATCATCGCCCACGGCTGCACCGGCATGGGCAACGACCAGGTGCGTTTCGACCTGGCAGTGAAGGCCCTGGGTGACTACCAGATCATCGCGCCGATCCGCGAGATCCAGAAGGAACACACCCAGACCCGCGCCTACGAGCAGAAGTACCTGGAAGAGCGTGGCTTCGGCGTGCGCGCCAAGCAGCAGGCCTACACGATCAACGAGAACCTGCTGGGCCTGACCATGTCCGGCGGCGAGATCGATCGCTGGGAAGCACCGGGCGAGGGCGCGCGTGGCTGGTGCGCGCCACGCGCCGAGTGGCCGGAAGCACCGCTGACCGTCACCTTGAAGTTCGTCGAAGGCGAAGCCGTCGAGCTCAACGGCAAGGCGCTGCCGGGCGAGCAGATCCTGGCCCAGCTCAACAAGCTGTTCGCTCCGTACGGCGTCGGCCGTGGCGTGTACACCGGCGACACCGTGATCGGCCTGAAGGGTCGCATCGTGTTCGAGGCACCGGGCCTGGTCTCGCTGCTGGCCGCGCACCGCGCGCTGGAAGATGCGGTGCTGACCAAGCAGCAGAACCGCTTCAAGCCGGACGTGGCGCGCAAGTGGGTGGAGCTGGTGTACGAAGGCTTCTACCACGACCCGCTGAAGACCGACATCGAAGCGTTCCTGAAGTCCTCGCAGGCCAAGGTCAACGGTGAAGTGGTGCTGGAAACCCGTGGTGGCCGCGTCGACGCGGTGGCGGTGAAGTCGCCGCACCTGCTCAACACCAAGGGTGCCACCTACGCGCAGTCGGCCGACTGGGGCGTGGAGGAGGCTGAAGGCTTCATCAAGCTGTTCGGCATGAGCTCAACGCTCTTTGCTCAAGTCAACCGCTGAGCGGTTGACCACGCATTCCACCTCAACCCTGCGCCGTTGGCGCGCCCCCTTCAACAAGAAGGGGGCTCTCCACCAGACGCATTCCGGTAGCGCCGGGCCATGCCCGGCGGAATTCCACAGGAACTGTTGATTCATGCTTGAACAGACGCTCGATCACCTGCAGGCGCTGGTGTCCTTCGACACCCGCAACCCGCCGCGTGCGATCACCACCGGTGGCATCTTCGATTACCTGCGCGACAACCTGCCCGGGTTCAATGTCGAGGTGATCGACCACGGTGCCGGTGCGGTCAGCCTGTATGCCGTGCGCGGTACGCCGAAGTACCTGTTCAACGTGCACCTGGATACCGTGCCGGATTCGCCGCACTGGAGTGCCGACCCGCACGTGATGCGCCGCCTGGACGACCGCGTGGTCGGCCTCGGTGTATGTGACATCAAGGGCGCGGCCGCAGCACTGGTGGCGGCCGCCAACGCCAGTGATGGTGATGCCGCGTTCCTGTTCTCCAGCGACGAGGAAGCCAACGATCCGCGCTGCATCGCCGCGTTCCTGGCCCGGGGTATCAAGTACGAAGCCGTGCTGGTGGCCGAACCGACCATGAGCGAGGCAGTGCTGGCGCATCGAGGCATCAGCTCGGTGCTGATGCAGTTCGCCGGCCGCGCCGGCCATGCCTCGGGCAAGCAGGATGCCGCCGCCAGTGCGCTGCACCAGGCGATGCGCTGGGGCAACCGTGCGCTGGACCATGTGGAATCGCTGGCCTCGGCCCGCTTCGGTGGACTGACCGGCCTGCGCTTCAACATCGGGCGCGTTGAAGGTGGCATCAAGGCCAACATGATCGCGCCGGCGGCGGAAGTGCGCTTTGGTTTCCGGCCGCTGCCGTCGATGGATATCGATGCGCTGCTGGCGACCTTTGCCGGCTTCGCTGAACCCGCAGCGGCAGTGTTCACCGAAACCTTCCGTGGCCCGAGCCTGCCTGCCGGCGATATCGCCGAAGCTGAGAACCGCCGCCTGCTGGCGCGCGACGTGGCCGACGCGCTGGATATTCCGATCGGCAACGCGGTGGACTTCTGGACCGAGGCGTCGCTGTTCTCGGCCGCTGGCTACACCACGATGGTGTTCGGACCGGGTGACATCGCCCAGGCCCATACCGCCGACGAGTTCGTGACGCTGGAGCAGCTGCAGCGCTACGCCGACGCCGTACATCGGATCATCGCCGCCGGCGCCTGATCGACCCACAACGCCGCTGCGCACCTGCGCGTCGGAACTGCAACGCGGCGACCGCCGCCTGTGACGAAACCGAAATGTCTCCTGCCCTCCAGCCCCACCGCCAGACCCGTCAGACCATCGTGCGCCTGCTTTCGAGCATGGCCAGCGCGAAGGAGATCAGCCAGTACCTCAAGCGCTTTTCGCAGCTGGACGCCAAGCGCTTCGCCGTGGTCAAGGTCGGCGGCGCGGTGCTGCGCGACGATCTCGACGCGCTGACCTCCTCGCTGTCGTTCCTGCAGGAAGTCGGCCTGACCCCGATCGTGCTGCATGGCGCCGGTCCGCAGCTGGATGCGGAACTGTCGGCCGCCGGCATTGAAAAGCAGACGGTCAATGGCCTGCGGGTGACGTCGCCGGAAGCGCTGGCGATCGTGCGCCGGGTGTTCCAGCAGTCCAACCTGCGCTTGGTCGAAGCCCTGCAGCAGAACGGCGCGCGCGCCACCTCCATTACGGGCGGCGTGTTCGAGGCCGAGTACCTGGGCCTGGATACCTACGGCCTGGTCGGCGAAGTAAAGAAGGTCAACCTGGCGCCGATCGAAGCCAGCCTGCGTGCAGGCTCCATTCCGGTCATCACCAGCCTGGGCGAGACGGCGGGTGGCCAGATTCTCAACGTCAATGCCGACTTCGCCGCCAACGAACTGGTGCAGGAACTGCAGCCGTACAAGATCATCTTCCTGACCGGCACCGGTGGCCTGCTGGACGAAGAGGGCAGCGTGATCGATTCGATCAACCTGTCCACCGAGTACGACCACCTGATCGAGCAGCCGTGGATTCACGGCGGCATGAAGGTGAAGATCGAACAGATCAAGTCCCTGCTGGACCGGCTGCCGCTGGAATCGTCGGTGTCGATCACTCGGCCCGCCGACCTGGCCAAGGAACTGTTCACCCACAAGGGCTCGGGTACGCTGGTACGCAAGGGCGAGAAGGTGCTGCGTGCAACCGCCTGGAGCGAGTTGGACCTGCCGCGCCTGAAGGGCCTGATCGAATCCAGTTTCGGCCGCACGCTGGTGCCGGACTATTTCGAGAAGACCACGTTGCTGCGCGCTTACGTCAGTGAGAACTACCGCACGGCGGTGATCCTCACCGATGAGGCCGAGGGCGTGTACCTGGACAAGTTCGCCGTGCTCGACGACGCGCAGGGTGAAGGCCTGGGGCGCGCCGTCTGGAACGTGATGCGCGAAGAAACCCCGCAGCTGTTCTGGCGCTCGCGCAACGGCAACCCGATCAATCATTTCTACTACGCCGAGTCCGACGGCTGTTATAAGCAGGGCCATTGGAAGGTGTTCTGGTACGGCGCCGATGGCATCGACCGGATCAGGACGTATGTCGATCATTGCGCCGTGCGTGCGCCGAGCCTGGAGGGCTGATCGCGATGAACCACGCAGACTGGACCCGGGTACCCACGCTGACCGGCACGCATGCGCGGCTGGAGCCGCTGCAGATGAGCCATATCGATGGCCTGCGCGGTGCGTTGGGCGACGGCGCGCTGTCCCGGCTCTGGTACACCCAGGTACCCGATGCGAAGACCATGACCGGCTATGTGCAGGCCGCCCTGCAGGCGCAGGCCGAGGGCAAGGTGCTGCCGTTCGTGGTGTTCGATGCCCACGGCCAGATCGTTGGCACCACCCGCTACTACGATCTGCAAGCGGACGTGCCGCGGCTGAGCATCGGCTACACCTGGTATGACGAGTCGGTGCAGCGCACCGGGGTCAACACCGAAACCAAGCTGATGCTGCTCAGCCATGCCTTCGAGCGGCTGGAATGCCTGAGCGTGGTGTTTGAAACCAGCTGGTTCAACTTCACCTCGCGCACCGCGATCGCGCGCCTGGGCGCCAAGCAGGATGGCGTGCTGCGCAATCACAAGCGGCATGCCGACGGCACGCCGCGCGACACCGTCATCTTCTCCATCATCGACGCGGAATGGCAGGGCGTGAAACGCCACCTGCAGCACCGCCTGGACAGTCACGCATGAACGATTCGACTTTCACCCTGGGCATCGTCGGTGCCCGCGGCCATACCGGCGCCGAGCTGATCAAGCTGGTGGCCGCCCATCCGCGGCTGAAACTGGCCTTCGTCTCTTCGCGTGAGCGCGCCGGGCAGCGCCTGTCCGATCACCATCCGGAATTCCAGGGTGACCTGCAGTACGAGAACCTGGACGCCGACGCAGTGGCCGCCAAGGGCGTGGATGCGGTGATCCTGGCCCTGCCCAATGGCCTGGCCGCACCGTTCGTGGCCGCGCTTGAAACCGCGAAACCGGACACTGTCATCGTCGACCTCTCGGCCGACTACCGTTTCGACAGCAGCTGGTACTACGGCCTGCCGGAACTGACCCGTGGCCGCTACAACGGCCAGAAGCACATCAGCAACCCGGGCTGCTATGCCACCGCGATGCAGCTGGCGGTGCATCCGCTGCAGGACCTGCTGGCCGGTCCGCCGCAGTGCTTCGGCGTGTCCGGCTACTCCGGTGCCGGCACCTCGCCGTCGGACAAGAACAACGTCGAGCTGCTGGCCGACAACCTGATGCCGTACGCGCTGACCAACCACGTGCACGAACGCGAGGTGTCCGTACAGCTGGGCGTGGCGGTTGAATTCATGCCGCACGTCGCGCCGCATTTCCGTGGCATTACGCTCACCGCCAACCTGTGGCTGAACCGCGTGCAGACCCGCGAGCAGATCGTCGAGCGTTTCCAGCAGGCCTATGCCGGTGAAGCGCTCATCGAGGTCGTGGACGACGCGCCGTGGGTAAGCCGTATCGCCGGCCGCCATGGCGCCCAGGTCGGTGGCTTCACGCTGGCCCCGGGCGGCAAGCGGGTGGTGGTGGTGGCGACCCTGGACAACCTGCTCAAGGGCGCGGCCACCCAGGCCATGCAGAACCTCAATCTCGCGCTGGGTATCGACGAACTGACGTCGATCCCGCACTGAACCCGCATTCCGGAGCCCCCATGGCAGACCTTCTTTGGCAGAAGCCCGGCGTCGCTGTCGACGCCAAGATCCAGACCTTCCTCGCCGGCGACGACGTGATCCTCGATCGCGAGTTCTTCCTGCACGACATCGCTGCCAGCGCCGCGCATGCGCAGGGCCTGCAGCACATCGGCATCCTCAGCGCCGATGAACTGGCTGGCCTGCTGCGCGAACTGGACGTGCTGGCGCAGGACTTCCGCGAAGGCCGTTTCGTGCTCGATACGCAGTATGAGGATGGCCATTCGGCGATCGAAGCGCGCCTGACCGAACGCCTCGGTGATGCCGGCCGCAAGATCCACACCGGCCGTAGCCGCAACGACCAGATCCTGGTCGCCACCCGGTTGTGGTTGAAGGAAAAGCTGCAGCACGTGGCGCAGGTCAGTGCCGAAGTGGCCAAGGTCGCGCTTGACCGCGCGCAGGCCGAGCAGCACCTGCCTATTCCGGGTTACACCCACATCCAGCGTGCGGTGGTGTCCTCGGCCGGCATGTGGTGGGCCGGTTGGGCCGAAGCCTTCATCGACAACGCCGTGCGTGCCCGCGATACCCATGCGCTGGTCGATGCCAATCCGCTCGGCACCGCCGCCGGTTACGGCGTGAACCTGCCGCTGGACCGCGAGCATACGACCAGCGCGCTCGGCTTTGCGCGCATGCAGATTTCACCGATCTATGCGCAGCTGTCGCGTGGCAAGTTCGAGCTGGCTGCATTGGAAGCGCTGGGCGGCGCGACCCTGGACCTGCGCCGCATCGCCTGGGACCTGTCGCTGTTCACCAGCGCCGAATTCGGTTTCGTCGCGCTACCGGCGCAGTACACCACCGGTAGTTCGATCATGCCCAACAAGCGCAATCCGGACGTGATCGAACTGATGCGGGCCACCCACGCCAGCGTCGCTGCCGCGCGTACCGAGATCGAACAGCTGCTGTCGCTGCCGTCGGGCTACCACCGTGACCTGCAGTCGTCCAAGGGCGCGATCTTCCACGGCTTCGGTCGTGGCCTGGCCGCGCTGGAGCTGCTGCCGGCACTGCTGGCCAACCTGGAATGGCGCGATGACAAGCTGCGTTCGGCGATCGATTCGGGCATGTACGCCACCGACGTAGCGGTGGAGGCCGCGGTAGCGGGTGTGCCGTTCCGCGAGGCCTACAAGGCCGCTGCTGTCGGGGCCGACAGTGCGGGGCAGGGGCGTACGCCGGAAGGCAGCCTGGCGGCGCGCGTATCGCCGGGTTCGGCGTCGGACCTGCGCCTGGATGAACTGCGCGCGCGCTGGCAGGCGCTGTCCTGATGGCCGGCACCGTCTACCTGGTGCTGGCGATGCGCCAGCCGGGCTTCACCGATGCCGTGGTGCAACCGCACCGCGACTTCCTTGATGCGTTGCAGGCCGAAGGCAAGCTGCAGCTGACCGGCGGCTTCGCCGATGGCAGTGGTGGCGCCTACGTGCTGTGCAACATCGACAGCCTTGCGCAGGCACAGGCCATCGTCGCCACCGATCCGCTGGTGACGATGCAGGCATCGGCACTGACCGTCCATGAATGGAATACGCGCTGAGGCGCCTCTGATGACCGTCCACGCTGCCACCGTTGCATCGCCGTTCCCCGAACAAGCGCTGCCGTCGTGGCGGCGTGCCGTGCTCAAGGTCGGCAGCAGCCTGCTCGCTGCCGATGGTGGCGGCCTGTCGCCGCGTCACGCGCTGGGCCTGGCCCAGTTTGTCTCGGCCAATGTGCTGGCCGGTCGCGAGGTCGTCATTGTCTCCTCCGGTGCAGTGGCTGCCGGCCGCGCGATCCTGCCCCGGGCCGATGAGCCCGGCGCGGCGATGGCTGCACGACAGGCGTTGGCGGCACTTGGCCAGGCACAGCTGATCGGTCTGTGGCAGCGCTTCTTCGAACGCCCGGTGGCGCAGGTGCTGCTGACCCATGACGATCTGCGCAACCGCCGTCGCTACCTCAACGCGCGGGCAACCCTCAACGAATTGCTGCGGCTGGGCGCACTGCCGGTGGTGAACGAGAACGATACCGTCTCGGTGGACGAGCTCAAGCTCGGTGACAACGACAACCTGGCCGCGACGGTGGCAGCGCTGGTCGATGCCGATGCACTGTTCATCGCCACCGACATCGATGGTCTGTTCAGTGCCGACCCGCGCACGCATGCCGATGCACGACCGCTGCACGAGGTGTCTGAGTTGAATGATGCAGTGCTTGCGATGGCCGGTGGTGCCGGTTCAGTCGCCGGTACCGGTGGCATGCGCACCAAGCTGGAGGCCGCGGCCAAGGCCGGCCGGGTCGGCATCGAAACCTACTTGTTCAACGGCCGCAGCGGCGAGGTGGTGCGCGCGCTGGCGCAGGATCGCCTGTTCGGTACCCGCATCCACCCTGCGCGCAGCCGCGAGGCGGCCCGCAAGCACTGGCTGCGGCACGCACCGCTGGCCGAGGGTGCGATCCTGATCGATGCCGGTGCAGCCCAGGCGATGCGCGAGAAAGGCGCCTCATTGCTGCCCGGTGGCATCACCGGCGCCGACGGCGCGTTCCGCCGTGGTGACATGGTGCAGGTGTGCTGGAACACCGAAGCCGGCAAGGTCTGCGTGGCCCGTGGCGTCAGCCAGTACGCTGCCGATGATGTGCGCCGCATTGCCGGCCGCCACAGCCGGGATATCCAGGCCGTGCTCGGCTACAACTACGGCGGTACCGTCGTCCATCGCGACGATCTGGTGCTGCCATGACCGGACTGCAGGAGGTCCCGATGAGTGAGATCGAATCGCAGGCCCGCGCCTGCCGCGACGCAGCCCAGGTGGTCGCTGGCCTCGACAGCGATGCGCGCAGGGCGCTGCTGCAGGCGATGGCGCAGGCGCTGGAGGTCAATGCCGGGCAGATTCTTGCGGGTAATGCGCGCGACCTGGCCGCCGCCCGCGACAAGGGTGTCGGCAGCGCGATGCTTGACCGCCTGGCGTTGGACCCGGCGCGCCTGTTCGCGATGGCCGAGGCCGTGCGCGAAGTGGCCGCGTTGCCGGACCCGATCGGGCAGGTGACCCGCGACGACGTGCGTCCGAACGGCATCCGCGTGCAGAAGGTGCGCGTGCCGCTGGGGGTGATCGCGATGATCTACGAAGCACGCCCGAACGTGACTGCCGAAGCCGCCGCGCTGTGCCTGAAGGCAGGCAACGGTGTGATTCTGCGTGGAGGTTCGGAGGCGATCCATTCCAATACCGCCATCGCCCAGGCGTTGGCTGGTGCATTGAAGGCCAACGGCGTGCCGCCTGCCGCAGTGACGGTGCTGACCGACCTGCGCCGCGAAGCCATGCTGGAACTGCTGCAGCTGCATGAACTGATCGACCTGGCCATCCCGCGCGGTGGCGAAGGCCTGATCCGTTTCGTTGCCGAACATGCGCGGGTTCCGGTGATCAAGCACTACAAGGGTGTCTGCCACCTGTTCGTGGATGCCACCGCCGATCTCGCCAAAGCAGTCGATCTGCTGGTGGATGGCAAGTGCAGCCGCCCGTCTGCATGCAATTCACTGGAAACCCTGCTGGTGCACCAGGACATTGCCGCAGCGTTCCTGCCGCGTGCCGGACAGGCACTGGCCGAACGTGGCGTGGAGTTGCGTGCCGACGAGCGCGCGCAGCCGTTGCTGCCGGGAAGCATCGCGGCCAACGAAGATGACTATGCCGCCGAATTTCTTGATCTGGTGCTGGCGGTACGCGTGGTCGATGATCTTGACGGAGCTGTCGCGCACATCCGTACCTACACCTCCGACCATACCGAAGTGATCGCTACCGAAGACGCGGCCAGTGCCGAGCGTTTCGTCAACGCGTTGCGCTCGGCAGTGGTGATGGTCAATGCGTCATCGCGCTTTTCCGATGGCGGCCAGCTTGGCCTTGGCAGCGAGATCGGCATCTCCACCACGCGCCTGCACGCCTATGGCCCGATGGGATTGGAAGCGCTCACCGTCGAACGTTTCGTGGTGCGCGGCGAAGGCCAGGTCCGGAGTTAGGTTCACGGCCGGGCTGCGCCCGGCACCCGCAGAGGCAACTGCAACCGCAACGGCCGAAGCAACGGCAACAGCTGGGTTCCTGTGGGATGGCGGGGTGGGTCCGGTTGCGGGGGACGCCGTAAATCCATCCATGGAGCAACTGTGTTGAGAGAGGGGCCTCGGCCCCTCCGACAGTCACGCACGGTAGTGCCGGCCGCTGGCCGGCAGCCTTTTGGGGCACGCGCAGACTGGCTTCAGGCGGGGATCGATCCGCCTTGAGCGTCACGCACGCGGGCGTTGAGAATCACCAGCATCTTCCGCATCACCGCCACGATGGCTACTTTTCCTTCTTTGCCTCGGGCTCGCAGCGACTGGTAGAAATCGCGCAGTCGAGGTTCATGCCGCATGGCCGACATGCTGGCCATGTAAAGCACCTGACGGATCTCGGCCCTGCCGCCATGGATGCTTCGTTTGCCGCGCATGGTTCCACTGTCGTGGGACATGGGTGCTACACCGACCAGACTGGCGATGGCCTTGCCGCTGATCTTGCCCAGCTCCGGCAGATAGCTGGCCAATACCGCCTGCAGGACAGGGCCCACGCCTTTCATCGACTTCAGTACCGCCAGCTGGGGTTGCTGGGCAACCTGCTCGGCAATCTGCTGTCCCAAACGCCCAACCATCCTCTGCAGGCGGCTGATGCTGGCTTGCAGCAGTCGGCGCAACTCACGATCGGTCACCATCTCCTGCTGCTGGCGCGCTACGGTCAGGGCTTCCATCGTCTGTCGACGCGCCCGCACAAATTCCCGCAGCTTTTGCTGCCAGGGCTCCAGTGGCTGATAGGCGGGCAGTTTCACCAAGGCCGCCATCTGCGCCAATGCATAGGCATCCAGACGGTCGGTCTTGGCCACCTGGCCCATTCCCTGGGCCAGCCTGCGAGCCCGCAGCGCGTTGGCACGAACCACCGCATGACCGGCGTTGTGCAGAAAGTTCAGTACTGACTGTTCGTAGCCCCCAGTGGCCTCCAGCACGATCTGGCTCACCGGATGTTTCCTCAACCAGAGATCCAATTCAGCGAAACCCGAAGCGCTATTGCTAACCTGCAGCACCTCTCCGTCCGTCGTGCCGACATCCAGTTGGCGCTTGCTGACATCAATCCCGATCCCGTTCATCACCGGACTCCGTATAGTCTGGAAGGGTCGAGAGCTCCCCCGCTTGCCCAGTCTTATTACTGCGAGTGTCAGCTCCAGCAACTGTTCGGGCGGATCAAGGGAGATTCCGGCGTGGGCGCCAAGCTCCAAGGCGATCGTCGAGATCCAGGCTTGCACGGCGGCCCACGCCGGCTCTCGGCACCTACGCTGCCAGATTCCGATCAGATAAGGCTTGGGCGCGCCATCCATGGCGCTTACACCCCCGCAACCGGACCCACCCCGCCTTCGACAGATCTCCGCAATCTGTCGGGATGGCATGGCCTGCTCTTGGTGGGTGCCGACCTTGGTCGACACATAGATCCACGCCATGCGTGGATGCTTTTCATTCCTAATTCGAAATATTCGATTCCGATGGAGATTCATCCACGCATGGCGTGGATCCACCAGATTGCGGAAATCTGTCAGAGGTGGGGCGGTATGGGCAGGCAGGACCGTTGGCGCCATGGATGGCGCCATCGAGCCCCCATGGATGGGTTTACGGCGTGTCCTGCCTGCCCATACCGCCCCGCCATCCCACGGAATGCCAGCCGTTGCTGTTGCTTCGGCCGTTGCCGTTGCCTCTGCGGGTGCCGGGCGCCGCCCGGCCGAACCCCCGTTACCGCAGCAGCTGTGCCGTCATGCCCAGCGGCCGCGCATGCTCATCCATGTGCAGGGTGATGGCCTTCGCATTGAACATCTGTTCGGCAAGCTGGTCGCTGGCACCCAGCGAATGGGCGATCTCCGAGCGGCTGGCATCCTCGCGCGGATGGCGCCGTTCCTTGCCGGCGAAGCGGTAGCGGTTGTACTCGGCCCAGGCGATCAGCAGCAGCGCACAGCCGGCCAGGATCACCGGCAGGGCGATGATCACGAACGGGTCGAGATGCTGCTTGCGCTCATACAGCTGCAACCAGGCCAGCTGGCCACCGAGCAGCCAGGACACCAGCGTGACCAGCGGCGCCCAGAGGTAGAAGTAGAACCCCCAGAACGCCAGGGTCACAAACCCCCAGGCAGTGCGCTGCAGGCGGGGCTGTTGGCGCGGCTTCTGGATCAGGCGCGAGTCGAAGCGGTTGGACGGCTTGCTGGCCGCCGTCTGGCGATGTGCGTTCATCGGATACCTCTGTCTGGACTGACCCAGGTGGCGCGCTTGCCACGCCGCCTGAGCAGCGTCTTCGGCAGTGCCACCAGCGTGGTGAACAGGCTGATCAACCAGTACGCCATCGGGTACCAGATGACCCAGAAATAGTTGCGGCCGATATGCGTTTCGTAACGCCTGTCGATGATCAGGCTGCTGGCGAACTGCAGCAGGCAGACCAGCGCCAGGATCACGCCATGCCATTGCGGCAGCAACGTGTCGATGTACAACTGCGGCGGCAGCGGGATGAACTTGCCCGCTGCCCACAGCAGAATGATCGCGAGCATGGTGTAGGCCCACAGCACGCTGAGGATGTATTCCATCAGCACGCCCCACATGCGCCGCTTGCGCCAACTGAACAACGAAGTGCCGTGACGCAGCAGCACTTCCACACCGCCCTGTGCCCAGCGCAGGCGCTGCCGCCACAGACCCTTCAGGGTTTCCGGCATCAGGATGAAGCACAGCGCATTGGGCTCGTAACGGATGTCCCAATGATCCAGCTGCAGTCGCCAACTGATGTCGATGTCCTCGGTGACCATGTCATCGGCCCAGTAGCCGATGCGGTGCAGGGCCGTGCGACGGAATGCGGCGATGACGCCGGACACGGTGAAGATGCGGCCGTAGACGCGCTGGGCGCGCTTGATCATGCCGATGATCGAGGAGAACTCCGCCACCTGCAGGCGGCCAAGCAGGGTGGAGCGGTTGCGGATGCGCGGGTTGCCGGTCACCGCACCCACGCGCGGGCCGCTGGTCAGGTGCCAGACCATCCAGTGCATGGCGAACTCTTCCAGCATGGCATCGCCGTCGATGCACACCAGGTATTCCGAGCGCGCGGCCAGGGCGCCCATGCGCAGTGCGTTGGCCTTGCCCAGGTTGCGGTCCAGATGGACCACGCGCAGGCGTGGGTGCAGGGCCGCAAGTGCATCCAGGCGGGCGCCGGTGTCGTCGCTGCTGCCATCGTTGATGGCGATCACTTCGAAGTCCGGATAGCGTTGGGCCAACGCAGCGCCGAGGGTGTCGTCCAGGTTCGCCGATTCGTTGTGGCACGGAATCAGCAGGCTGGCGAACGGATACTCCGCCATGGGCGGTGGGTCGTTGCGCGGCCGTGACTTCCGCTCACGGCGGAAGAAGTAGTACAGGCCACCGGACATCCAGAAGAACGCCATCACCATGGGGTAGAAGAAGGCGAACTGGAACATGGCGTTGAGCCACGGGTTCATGTCCACGTCACTTCTCCGGATACGGGAAGTTGCGCGCGGACATCGCCGCGCGTGCATCCTGCGTCGACGGCTTGTCGGCAATGAAATCGTCCGGGTACCACGCAAAATGGCGCACGCCCTGCGCCTGCAGGCGGCGGATCTGCGCGCGCAGCTGTTCGCCGCTGATCGGCGTCTGCGTGCGCCAGTCCACGGTCTGCAGCTCGAACATCGTGTGTTTCAGCTCTGGATCGTGTTCGCGCACAGCCACCACCAGGCGGTCCATCCAGCGCTGGGGACGGCGGCTGCCCTCCATCCACGGCATCGCCATCAGTGCGGTGCGGTCGTAGGCCTGGTTGAACAGGTCCAGGCGCTGGGCGAACCATGCCGCGCTCTGCGGTTCCAGCACCGGCTGCGCGTACAGGTTGCGCACGGTGCCCAGCTTGGGGCGCCAGCGCTGTGCGCTGTCACGCAGTTCCAGGGTGAAATCGATCAGCGCCTGGGTGCGGCCGCCGTCGCTGCCTTCCTGTGGCAGCTGGGTCAGTTCGGTATCGCGGACGTAGCCGTCATCGTGGAACAGCAGGCCTTCGAAGTACGAGTTGATCGCCAGGTCTTCGTAGATGTCCTTGATGATCTGCCGCGCCTGCGGCTTGGTGAAATCCAGGCGGTACATGCCATCGCGTTCCGGGCTCTGGATGCCCAGCGCCGCACGCTGCGCAGCGTCGGGCAGTTCATAGCCCAGCACCGGCAGCCATGCGTAGACCTTTACCCCGGCCCGGGTTTTCAGCTGCCAGGCGACGCGGTTGAACAGGTCCGCGCGCACCGGCAGGTGCCGGTTCGGGAAGTACAGCGCATCGGCGGTGTTGTTGCCGTCCGGATCGGCGAACGCCTGCAGGTAGACGTGGGTCGGGCTGATCCGCTTCACGCGTTCAATCAAGGCATCCAGGTTGCGTGCCTGCTGCGCAGGATCACTGTCGTAGACCGAATCCAGGTCGATCTGCAGCGCACGGGTGCCGTCCAGGTTGACGTTGCGACGAAGTTCGAAGGCCAGCGAGGTGACGTTCGGATTGCTGGTCACCAGCAGGCGTGCCAAGCCGTGCAGGTCGGCCGTCACCGGCGTGCTGCGCCCTTCCAGATCGAAGGACACCGGCATGCCCAGCTGCTCGGCGATGTCGTTGCTCAACTGGTTGTAGGCAGCATATGGCCAGACGATCGCTTTCGGGCGTACCCCCAGTTCCTTCTCGATGCGCTGCACGCTGCGGCCGAGATCGTCGCGCAGGCGCTTCTCGTACTCCTGCGCGCTTTCATAGCGCTGCGCCTTGGGGTCGTAGATGCGGGTGATCACCGCCGGGGTCTGGTTGCCCTGCGGGTTGGACTGCACGCCATGGTGCAGGTTGTCGGTGTGGCTGGCCAGCTCGATCAGGCCGCTGGCCTGCATCTCGCGCAGCTGGTCCCAGGTCAGGAAATCGTCATGGCCGAAGGGACGGTAGCCGTAGTCGATGGTGCGGCCCGGTGCCATGTCCACGTAGTCGGTGATCACCGCCACCAGCGCCGGATAGTTGTACGCACGCAGCAGCGGATAGACACGGCTGTACACGCTGCGCAGGCCGTCGTCGAAGGTCAGCAGCACCGGCCGCGGCGGCAGCTTTGCTTCTCCACGCGAGGCCTTGATCAGCTGCGACAGCGAGACCGGGTGATAGCCATGGGCGGACAGCCAGTCCAGGTGTGCGGCGAAGTTCTGGGTGCTGACCGCGTAGGCGTCGGCATCGGATTTTTCCAGCACATCATCGCGCACGTCGTGGTAGCTGAGGACCAGCAGGCCGTTGTCGGCCGCGTCCAGTTCAGCGGCCGCGCGGGCGCGTTGGGCTGCGGCAGGCAGGGCGATGAACAGCAGCGCCAGCAGCAGTACGGTCGTCAGGTTGCGAAGCATCCGTTCCATCTCATTCTCCCCAGCGCAGCGCGGCATCGAAGCCGATATGTCGTTCACGTTGGCCGTCGTAGACCGGCCGCGACCAACTCACGCCGTACTCGAGGATCCGCCCTTGATCGAACTGCCATTCGTGGCGGTAGGCCACGGTCGGAATGATTGAACTGCCAAAGCCTTCCTGCCAGTAGTTGCCGACGGACACGGTCAGGCGATGGCGGAAGTGGCGCTCGTAATGGCGCCACAACTGCTGGTCGATGCGCAGGCCCACTTCCACCGAGCGGTCCCGGGAAGGATTGAAGTAGGGCGCGTCGTCGCGGCTGCCACGACTGGTGTAGACACTGCCCAGGCCATCGATCAACAGGCGGGGGCGGGTCAACAGCCGCTGTTCGATGGCACTGTTCAACGTATCGCGGCGATTGCCATCGTCATAACGGAACTGGCTGCCACCGATGCTCCAGTGCGTGCGTTCGTTGCGCGTGTAATCCACGGCTACTGCAACGCTGTCGGCGGTGATGCCGGCCACGCGCGCCTGCATCGAGGCTTCCGGATCATTGCGGGCGGCCGTTACGCCGGCGTGCCAGCGGTCGTTGAACTGCCAGCCGACGCTGCCACGCAGGCCGGTGTCGCCGATGCTGTCGTTGGGGCGCATCACCGCCGCCTCGGCATCCAGGCGGTCGAAGCGGTAGCGCACGCCCGCACCGATCCACAGCGGATCGATATCCTGATCCTGGAACGTGACCGAACGGCGGTCGGCGAAGGCGAACAGGCGCCAGCGGTCGTTGAGAACCGGTGAGGCGACTTCCATGCCGTAGTGCAGGTCGTCGTTGCCCAGCGGCGAGGTGCCGCCACCGCCGGAACTGCGACCACCCTCGACCTTGGCCAGCAGCTGCCAGCCGCGATGTGCGCGCCAATCGCGGTCCATGCGCTGCACCGACGGCTGGCTTGGATAGCGGGCCAGCAGGTCGTCATGCAGGGGGCGCGCCAGATCGTCGCGTTGCAGCTGGACGTAGGATTCGTACATGCCCAACCGCGGCGCGATGTCACGCGGGTCCAGGGTGTAGGCCATCTGGTGGCGTTCCAGTGCGCGCCGTGGCCAGCCACGCATCTGGTAGACGCTGCCCAGCGAGGTCTGCAGGCTGCCATTGCCCGGGCCGACGTCCACCAGTGCTTCCAGCTCGCGCTGGGCGGTGGGCAGGTCGCCGCTGTAGGCCCGCACCATTGCCAGGTTCAGGTCGGCTTCGTAGCGCGCCCAGTTCTGGAACGGTGTCTTGCCACCGCCCCAGCGCCATGCCGGTTCATCCTTCTGCCACGCCTGCAGGTAACCCACCGCTTTCTCGGCCTGCTCGGTTTCCAGATAGGCATAGGCCAGCTCCGAGCGTGACTGGAAGCGCGAGGGATCGTTCTTCGCGGCGGCCTCCAGCAACGGGATGGCTTCCTCCGGGTTCCGGGTGGACATCAGCGAGTCGCCGACCGCCGGCAGCACGTAATCGGGCAGGGCATGACCCTCGCGCTGCAGCGCCCGGGCCTCGTCGCGCACCTGGGTGTGGCGGGCCAGGCGGTTGAGCAGGATCAGCCGGTCCATGCGGATCCGCAGCGGCGCCTGCGCTGGTGTCGTGCCATCGCGCTCGACGTACTGCTCCATTTCCGCCAGCGAGGCTTCGGCCTCGTCCAGCCGGGTGTCTTCGGTTTCGCCGTAGGCCAGGCTCCAGTTGACCAGCTTGGCCACGTAATTGGCTTCCAGCCGCGCCTTCTGGTCCTGGTCGAACAGGTTGGGCCGGGCCTGGTAGAGCCGCCAGGCGCGATGGGCATTGCCGATGTCGCCCAAGGTCAGTACCTGCAGCTTGTACAGCAGGTCGTCGCCAGGTTCCCGCAGTTGCGCCCGCTCGATCGCCGCCAGGGCATCGACCCAGCGCGCCTGGTCACGGTAGTGGCCGATTTCGGCCAGCCGGTCGCCGCGCGTGGTCGCGGTGGGCGGCGAGGCCGCGTGGGCCCCGTACGCCAGGGAGGCGCAGGCCAGGCCGACGCAAAGCGCCAGCGGACGGTAGACAACCATGTGATCCCCCTAAGCATCCATACCTGAACGATGTGCTGAAAGTGTGACGCACATCACATGCCAACTATAACCGACGCAGTGCCAATGCGCCTGGTTCCGGTCCGTACCTGATTGACGGAGCATCCTTGGCGGACCGGCCAGCCTTGTCGCAACTCGTTGTCCCGAATGTGCTTTTCCGCGAATCCCCACGCCCACCAGCGCCAACCTGGCGCCGTTCGCCCGCCTGTGCGGCGCGCCGCAGGGCGGGTTCTGGACACGAAGCGGGTCAGCTTTGGACACGCTACGTCACCCGCTGCGGTGGCGGTGTGTAGACGGTGGCAGTGGGGGCGGGGTGGTCGGCTGCGAGACGGGGGCGTCAGGCAGCCGGACCGGTCACCACAGATCTTCCAGCTTGCGCGGCTTGCAGGCCACCCACGAGGCGCACAGCATCAGCACCGCGCACCCAAACAGGAAGGCGAAGGGCAGCGTCCAGCCCTCGCTGACGGTGTGCAGCCAGCCGACCAGGAACGGGCCCAGGCAGCTGAAGCTGTAACCCACGCCCTGCATGAAGCCGGACAAGGCCGCTGAGCCCGTGGGGGTGCGCGTGCGCAGATTGATCAGGGTCAGCGCCAGGGGGAAGGTGGACGGCCCGACACCCAGCAGGCAGGCCCACAGCAACGGCGCCTTCATCGGCGCGAACAGCAGGCCGGCGAAGGCGATGACGAAGGCGGAAAAACCGATCAGCACCAGCGGGAAGGGATTCTGCAGGCGTACCGCCAGCGATGGGATCACCAGCGATGGCAGCAGGCCCAGGGCCGAAAACACCGCCACCATCACCCCACCGAAGGCGGGCGTGGCACCGGCTTCGACCACGATGCGCGGCAGCCAGGTGAACATCGAATAGGTCATCAGCGAGGTCATGCCGAACATCAGCGTCATGCTCCAGCCCAATGACGTACGCCAGACCTTGCCGTGCGGCTGCACGGTGGGATCGTTGCTGTCCAGCACCGGTTTCGGTGCGCGGCGCGCCAGCAACAGCCAGGGCAGGGTGGCGGCCAGCGCCAACAGCGCCCACATGCCCAACGACACCCGCCAGCCTGCGGCGTTGGCCACCGGCACCGCCAGCAGCGCCGGCATCATCGTGCCCAGCTGCAGCACGCTGATGTACAGCGTGCTCATGGTGCCGACCTTGTTGGCGAAGTAGCGCTTCACCAACGGCGGCACCACCACATTGCCGATGCCCATGCCCGCCAGTGCGATCACCGAGCCCAGCAGCAGGGTGCCGACATTGCCGGCGCTGGAGCGCAGCAGCAGGCCGGCGGCGGCCATCAGCATCGCCAGCAGGGTGGTGCGCTCAAGGCCGAGGCGTCGTGCCAGCGCCGGGGTGGCGACGCCGAACAGTGCGAACGATGCGGTGGGCAGCATGCCCAGCACGCCGGTCATGGTGGTACCGAAGCCGAACTGCTGGCCCAGCACGTCCAGCAGCGGGGTGATCGACGTGACCGCGGTACGCAGGTTGACCGCTGCCAGCAGGATTGCGGCGAACGCCAGCAGGCGACCTTGCAGCAACGATGGCGAAGGGGAAGTGGGTGATGTCATGCGGTGTTCCTTGCAGGTGGCGCACGCCACGCAGGTGACGTGCAGCGCCCGCACCGGGCGTGGCCGGTGTGGCAGGTGGGGGAGTGGCGGCCATTGTACGTTGACGCCCGCGTCAGGTCCCCGGCGCCGGTGCGGCACGTGGCCGATGGCGGCGGAGTCGGGTGTCCTGGATTCCAGGCACAAAAAAACCCGGAGGACAGTGATGTCTTCCAGGCTTCTTGGTGACCACCGGAGTGGTCGGGGAGACAGGATTCGAACCTGCGACCTCTACGTCCCGAACGTAGCGCTCTACCAGACTGAGCTACACCCCGAAGGGAGCCGCCTATTCTAGCCATTTCCCCCGATGGCGGCAAGGGGGAAGGCCGTTCTGCTTCGCTGCCGTGACAGCGACTCCTGCGGGAACAAAAAAGCCTGGAAGACTTCACCAGGCTTCAATGCGACCACCAAAGTGGTCGGGGAGACAGGATTCGAACCTGCGACCTCTACGTCCCGAACGTAGCGCTCTACCAGACTGAGCTACACCCCGAAGGAGCCGCCAAGAATACGGTGTGAAGGCCGTATCGGCAACCCTTTTTTACAGTTTCAACGCACTTCCTTGTCGGCGCGGGCGCTTTCGCGCGCTTCGAACCACATCCCGTTGAGGATGGCCACGACCGAAGCGAGGCCAGCGCCGAGAATCCAGGCGAAATACCACATGGTCAATCTCCTATCTGCGAGGGGTGTGCCGACCCTCGGCCGGCACACGGGCAATCAGTACGCGTTGGGGTTGTCGTCCATGTCTTCGACCGTCGTCTTGCCCTTCAGTACGCGGTACACCCAGGTGGTGTAGGCAAGGATGATCGGCAGGAAGATGGCCGTGGCCAGCAGCATGACCCACAGCGTGAGATGGCTGGACGAACTGTCCCAGACGGTCAGGCTGGAGGTGGGCTGGCTGGAGGACGGCAGCAGGAAGGGGAAGATCGCAAAGCCGACGGTGAGGATGATGCCGGCAATGGACGTGCCCGAAGCGATGAAGGCCAGGCCGCCACGACGCGCACGCAGCAGCACCGCACTGGCAAGCGCGCCCAGCAGGCCCAGCACCGGGAACACCAGCGTTGCCGGCATGCTGCTGTAGTTGCGCAGCCAGCCGCCCGCGGCGGTACCCAGTTCGGCGGTCTTCAACAGCGGATTGGTCGGCCCGTCGGTCACCACCTGCGAAGTGATCTGGTAGCCCGGCAGGCCGAAGGCCACCCAGGCGCCGGCAACGGCGAACAACACGAAACTGATGATGGCGGCGATGCTGCCGTAGCGCGCTGCACGTTCTGCCACCGGGCCGTCGGTCTTGAGCACCAGCATGGCCGCACCGTGCGACACCAGCATGGCGACGCTGATCAGGCCGGCGACGAGTGCGAACGGCGTGAGCAGGCCGAAGAACGAACCGGTGTAGGTCACGCGCAGCGTGTCATCGAAGTGGAACGGCACACCCAGCAGCACGTTGCCCACCGCGACGCCGGCAATCAGGCCCGGCAGCAGGCCACCGACGAACAGCACGCGGTCCCAGTTGTCGCGCCAGCGCTTGGACGGCAGCTTGCTGCGGTACTTGAAGCCGACCGGGCGCAGGATCAGCCCGAACAGCATCGCAAACACCGCCAGGTAGAAGCCGGAGAAGCTGACCGCATACAGCGGCGGCCATGCGGCGAAGATCGCGCCGCCACCCAGCACCAACCAGACCTGGTTGCCTTCCCAGACCGGGCCGACGGTATTGATCACCAGCCGGCGTTCTTCGTCGGTCTTGGCCACGAACGGCAGCAGCGTGCCGACGCCCAGGTCGAAACCATCCATGACAGCCCAGCCGACCAGCAGGATGCCGAGCAGCAGCCACCAGATCACGCGGAGCGTGGTGTAATCAAGTGCAATGAATTCCATCTGGATTCTCCTGCCTCAGGCCTGGCCGGGGGCAACGGCATTGGGGGAAACAGGGCGGATGTCGGCCTGCAGCGTCGGCAGGATGTCATCAGGACCCTTGCGGACGGCCTTCAGCATCAGCTTGATTTCGATGATCAGCAGCACCGTGTACAGGCTGGTGAACACCGCAAGCGTGGTCAGGATTTCATGCAGTGCCAGGCCCGATGCCGCATAGAAGGTGGGCAGCACGCCGTCCACCGCCCACGGCTGGCGGCCGTACTCAGCCACGAACCAACCGCATTCGATCGCGATCCACGGCGCCGGCAGGCTCCACACGGCCAGCTTCAGGAACCAGCGCTTGTCCTGGAAGTTGTTGCGGCACGAGTAGTAGAAGGCCAGCGCGAAGAAGGCGATCAGGTAGAAGCCCAGCCCGGCCATGATGCGGAAGGTCCAGAACAGCGGCGCCACGCGCGGTACGGTATCCATCGCGGCCTTGGAGATTTCTTCCGGCGTCGCGTTGAGGATGTCTTCGCGGTAACGCTTCAGCAGCAGGCCATGGCCGAGATCCTGCCAATGGCGGTCGAACATCTCACGCGCAGCAAGGTCGGTCTTGTCCTTCTTCACCCGTTCCAGTGCGCCATAGGCGATCTGGCCGCCGCGAATGCGGTGCTCGGCACGCTCCACCAGTTCCAGGATGCCGGGAATCGGCTGGTCCAGCGAACGGGTGGCGATCAGGCCCATCAGGTACGGGATCTTGATCGCGTAGTCGTTGGTGTGGGTGTCCTGGTTGGGAATACCGAAGGCAGTGAAGTCGGCCGGCGCACGCTCGGTCTCCCACATCGCTTCGATCGCGGCCAGCTTCATCTTCTGGTGTTCGCTGGCGGCGTAACCACTTTCGTCACCCAGCACCACCACCGACAGCGAGGACAGCAGGCCGAAGGCCGCAGCCACCGCGAACGAACGGCGGGCCATGTCCCTGTGCTTGTTGCGCAGCAGGTACAGGGCGCTGATGGACATCACGAAGATCGCACCGGTCACGTAACCTGCACTGACGGTGTGCACGAACTTGGCCTGCGCCACCGGGTTCAGCAGCACGGCGGCGAAATCCACCACTTCCATGCGCATCGTTTCGGGGTTGAATACCGCACCGGTCGGGTTCTGCATCCAGCCGTTGGCGATCAGGATCCACACCGCCGACAGGTTGGTGCCCAGCGCCATCAGCCAGGTCACGGTGAGATGCTTGACCGGGCTCAGGCGCTTCCAGCCGAAGAAGAACAGGCCGATGAAGGTGGCTTCCAGGAAGAACGCCATCAGGCCTTCGATCGCCAGCGGCGCACCGAAGATGTCACCCACGTAGTGACTGTAGTACGACCAGTTCATGCCGAACTGGAACTCCATCACCAGGCCGGTGGCCACGCCGATGGCGAAGTTGATGCCGAACAGGGTGCCCCAGAACAGGGTCATCTGCCGCCAGACCTGTTTGCGGGTCATGACGTACACGCTTTCCATGATGGCCACCATGAAGGACAGGCCAAGCGTGAGCGGTACGAATAGGAAGTGGTACATCGCGGTCAGAGCGAATTGCAGCCGCGACAGTTCTACGACTGTCTGATCAATCATGGCCTGGCTACCTCGTTGGATAGTGCCGTTGCAGGTGGCGGGAAGGGTGGTCTACGGGGTGAATGATGTGACCGACTACTTCAAACAGCCTTGATCCAGATCAATGTATGAACACGTGTTCAGGGGGATCGTATGCCAACCCGATGAAGACTGCGACCGCCGGCCGCAGGGGAAGGCTGTTGCCTGCGCCTACAATGCCGTTCATCCCCTTGTTGCCTGTGAAGATCCTTGAGCGCTGCCGAACCGACCGCTGACGCCCCTGATCGGGTTGACGAATCGACCCGCTTGCGGCGTGTCCGCACCGCGTGGCTGGCCGATCTGGCCCGTGCCGCGAAGGGACGGCAGCGGCTGGCGGCGTTGTGCATCAGCGTGTCCGGCGCGCTGCTGATCGGCCAGGCCGCTGCCATCGCCTGGCTGGTGCAGCAGGTGCTGGTCGAGCGCGCGCCATTGGCCCAGGGCCTGCCGGTGCTGGCCGCGCTGGCGGTGATCCTGGTGCTGCGGACCCTGCTGGGCAGTGCCACCCAGGCTGCGGCCGGTGACGTTGCCGATGCCGCACGCCTGTCCCTGCGCGAGCGCGTCTTCGCACGCCTGCTCGGGCACGGTCCGTTGTGGCTGCGGCAGCGCCGCACGGGTGAACTGGGTGAGCTGATGCTGCATCACGGCGATGCGATCGAGAATTACTACAGTGGTTTCCTGCCGGTACGCACCGAAGTGGTGGTGGTGCCCTTGTTGATCCTGGCTGCTGTGGCCTGGGTGGATTGGGTGGTCGCACTGATCCTGCTGTTCACCGCGCCGCTGGTGCCGTTCTTCATGATGCTGGTGGGGTGGGGCGCTGAAGCGGCAGGGCGCGCGCAGTTGGGCGAACTGGCGCGGATGAGCGGGCACTTCGCCGATCGCATCAAGGGTCTGGGCCTGCTGCGCCTGTATGGCCGCGGGGACGCCGAACTGGCCGGCATCGAGGCCGCGGCCGAAGGTGTTCGCGTGCGCACCATGAAGGTGCTGCGCATCGCTTTCCTGTCGTCCACCGTTCTTGAGTTCTTTGCATCGGTCAGCGTGGCGATGGTCGCGTTGTATCTGGGCCTGAGCTATCTGGGTCTGATGTCCCTGCATGCGACCGTGCCGACCTTGGGGGCGGGCCTGTTCTGCCTGCTGCTGGCACCGGAGTTCTACGCGCCGCTGCGGCGTCTGGCCGCGCACTACCACGACCGCGCCAATGCACTGGCCGCTGCCGCCGAGGTGGAGCGCCTGCTGCAGGTGCTGCCCGAAGAGGAGGCCACGATCGCCGAGGACGGCGTGCCGCTGGTACCGGAACCGGCCGAAGCTGCGTTGCCGCCGCTGCAGGCAAACGGATTGGTGTTGCGCCCGTTGGGCGCTGCCCACGACGTCCTGCAGGACCTGGACCTGCAGCTGGAACCGGGGCAGCGGCTGGCCCTGGTTGGCCCCAGTGGCAGCGGCAAGAGCACGTTGCTGGAAGCGCTGGCCGGTTGGCTGCCGCCGCGTGCGGGCCGTGTACAACTGCGGCCGGGGTTGCAGGTGGCCTATGCCAGTCAGCGTCCGTATCTGTTCCACGGCACCATTGCCGAGAACCTGCGTTTGGCCGATCCCGGCGCCAGCGACGCGCGTCTGCGCGCCGTTGCCGAAGCCGCACAGGTACTGCAGTTCACGCACCGCCTGCCGCAGGGTCTGGATACAGTGATCGGCGAGCGCGGCTTTGGCCTGTCCGGTGGCGAAGCACGTCGTATCGGCCTGGCGCGTCTGCTGCTGCGCGATCCGCAGGTGCTGCTGCTGGATGAACCGACCGCGTTCCTCGACGCCGAAACCGAAGCGGCGCTGTTGCGCAGCCTGGCCGCGTATGCGCGCGGACGCAGCGTGGTGGTGGCCACTCACAGCCCGGCGGTGATCGCCTGGGCCGACCGCTGCCTGCTGCTGCCGGAAGGACGCCTGGTCGAGCCGGCGCAGGCGGTACGCGCATGAGCCGGTCTTCCGATTCGCTGCGCACGGTGTTCCTGCGCCATCGCCCGCGCCTGCTGCTGGCTGTGCTGTTGTTGTGGACCACGATGCTGGCCGGCACCGCACTGCTGGGCCTGTCCGGCGGCTTCCTGACCGCTGCAGCGCTGGCCGGTGCAGCGGGTCTTGGCCAGGGCTTCAACTTCTTCACTCCGTCGGCCGGCATCCGTGGGCTGACCATGGCGCGCATCGCATCGCGCTACTTCGAAAAACTGGTGGGGCATGACGCCACCCTGCGCATTGCCCGCGACCTGCGCGTGTGGTTCTTCCGCCGCGCGCTGCCGCTTGCCCCCGCACGGCTGGGGGCGACCCGCACTGGCGATCTGCTGGCGCGGCTGTTGGGCGACATCGGCGAGATCGATGGCCTGTTTGTGCGTGCCATCGGCCCATTGCTGGCGCTGGCTGCGTTGACCCTGGTGGGTGTGGGCTCGGCGGCGTTGATCCTGCCATCGGCAGCGGTGCTGCTGGCAGTGCTGGCACTGCTGATCGGCATGGGCGTGCCGTGGTTGGGCGTGAGGGGGCATGACAGCGAAGAGGCCGACCGCGCGGCGCATCGTGCAGCGCTGCGCACGGCGGCATTCGAAGGGCTGGAAGGGGCAGCGGATCTGGCTGCGCTGCATGCCGGCAATGCCTGGCAGTTGAAGGTGCGCGTGGCCGCCAAGCAGGTGGCCTCGCGTGATCGCCGCCGACGCCTGCACCTGATTGCCGCATCAACGCTGCATGGCGTGCTGGCCGGGCTCGGCCTGGTGGCGATGCTGGCGCTGGCGCTGCATGCGGCCGAACAACAGCGGATCGCGCCGGAAATGGCAGCCGGGCTGGTGTTCCTGACCGTGGCGATGATCGAGCTGTGGGCGGGCATGGGCCTGGCCTGGCAGTCGCTGCAATCGGGCCGCATTGCGGCCGCGCGTCTGCAGTCCATCGTCGAGCAGCCGCCGTCGGTGCAGGAACCGGCAGCGCCGCAGCCGTTGGCACAGGCCGCGACCGTGCACTGGGACGACGTGCATTTCCAGTGGCCGGGCGCCGCACGGCCGGTTCTGTGTGGCCTGCAGCTGACGCTGGCGCCGGGCGAGCGCATCGCCATCCGTGGTGACAGCGGCAGCGGCAAGACCACGTTGTCGAGTCTGCTGTTGCGCCTGTGGGACCCGCAGCAGGGACGGCTGACCTACGGTGGCCAGGACCTGCGCGATGTCGACCAGGCCGACTGGCACAAACACCTGGCGTGGTTGCCGCAGAACGCGCCGGTGTTTGCCGGCAGCGTGGCCGAGAACCTGCGTCTGGGCGACCCTGAGGCCAGCGACGAGGCGCTGTGGGCGGTGCTGCAGCGGGTACGGCTGGGCGAATGGGCCGAGCGCAATGGCGGCCTTCAGGCCTGGGTGGGCGAGAACGGCGCAACGATGTCGGCCGGCCAGGCGCGGCGCCTGGCGCTGGCCCGCGCGCTGCTGCGCAATGCGCCGATCCTGTTGGTGGATGAGCCCACCGAAGGCCTGGACGTGGATACCGCGCGCGCGCTGTTGCAGGACCTGCCGGCATTGCTGGAAGGGCGCAGCCTGTTGATGATCACCCACGATGACCTGCCCGCAGGTGTGGTGGATGTGCAGTACCGGTTGCGCGACGGGGTGTTGGTGCGCGAACCGCTTCGGTAGGCGCCGACCTTGGTCGGCACATCCACGCGTGGCGTGGATCTACTGTAGAGCCGAGCCCATGCTCGGCTGCATTCCGACCGTGAGCCGAGCATGGGCTCGGCTCTACAGGGCGTTCACCGCGAGAATTCGCGCAGCATCACCGCGATCGTGGCCACGTTGGCCAGCACGCACAACCAGAACACCCACTGGAACTGCATTTTGCGATGCTTGTGACGGAACACCGCCTGGCCGAGCAGGGCACCGGGCCAGCCGCCAGCAAAGGCCAGCAGCTGCAGCGTGCGTTCCGGTGTCCGCTGCTGTTTTCGCTGCGCGGCGCGCTTGTCATGTCCATACAGGCCGAACGACACCGCGCTGGCCAGCGCGCACCATGCGCCCAGCCAGAGTGGAAGCACGCCGGTCGCGGTCAAGCCGATCAACGCACCGCACGCGGCCAGTGCGAGATTGCGCCGCCACCCCATTACAGTTCGTCGAGAAAGCCGCGCACGGCCGGGCCGAAACGTTCGAAGTCGACCAGGAACGCGTCGTGGCCCTGCGGTGATTCCAGGCCGATGAAACGTGCATCCGCGCCGCCGGCGCGCAGGCCATCGGCAACCTGTTGCTGCTGCTGTACCGGGAACAGGATGTCGGTGTTGGCACCGATCGCCAGTGCCTTGCCGACGCGGATCCTGGCCAGTCCGGCCAGCACATCACCGTCGCCATACTCGGCCAGGTCGAACCAGTCCATCGAGCGGCTCAGGTACAGATAGCAGTTGGGATCGAAGAAGCGCACGAACCGGCGCGCATGGCCTTCCAGATAACTTTCGACCTGGAATTCGAGACCGAATGGATCATCGTCGGCCTGGTCTGAATCCAGCCGCACGCGACCGAAGCGGCCATCCCATTCCAGCGCCGAGCGGTAGGTGATCACGCCCAGCTTGCGTGCCATGCGCATGCCCGATTCCGGGTAAGCGTCATTGTCGTAGTGGCCGCCGTTCCAGCGTGGATCCAGGCGGATCGCTTCGCGCTGCAGCGAACGGATGGCGATCGAGAAGGGCAGGGCCTGCGCGCTGCCGGAAATGTTGATATGGCTGCGGGCGATGCCCGGGTGCAGCATCAACACGGCCAGCGCGGTCATCCCGCCCATCGAATTGCCGATCACGCAGGCGAGCTGCTCGACGCCCAGTGCGCGTACTACATCGATCGCCGCGCGTGCACCGTCTTCGATGGATAGTTCCGGGAAATCCAGGCGATACAGCTCGCCGCTGGCCGGGTTGATCGACGCAGGGCCGGTGGAGCCCTTGCAGCTGCCCAGCGAGTTCACGCAGACCACGAACCAGCGGTCCGTATCGATCGGCTTGCCGGGGCCGATCATGGCTTCCCACCAGCCCGGTGCAGGATTGCCCTCGTTGGCCGCTGCATGCGCATCGGGCGACAGGCCCGTGACGATCAGGATCGCGTTACCGGCGTCTGCGTCCAGCGTGCCCCAGGTCTCGTAGGCCACGCGCGCACCGTGCAGGACGCCACCGCGTTTGCACTGAAAGGGCGAAGGCAGGGCATGGAAGCGGGTGCCGGGCGGAATGAATTCGGTCATGTGGGCATTCTAGCGGGACGGCATGTGCAGCTGGCGACACGCTGGTTTCCATCGGCTGCCGTATCCACGCATGGCGTGGATCCACTGTAGAGCCGAGCCCACGCTCGGCTGCGCATCTTAGGGGAACCGCAGCTCGACCACGCCGTCGTGCGGCAGGGTGACCTTGACCGGCACGGTCTGCAGGTCGTCTTCGCTGCGGTTGGCGCTGCCGCTGCGCGAGATGCGCGCGAGTACTTCCACTTCGCGGTGCGCCGACAGCGGCGCAGTCGGCATCGGGCTGTCGCCGTCGCCGAGGCCGACCGTTGCAGGGAAGCCGGCCAGGGGCAGCTTGCGTGCGGCTACCGGCATTGGTGGACCACCCACTGCGCGGGCGAGCACGAAGACCTGGGTGCTGGCCGGCCAGTTACCCGTTTTCAACGATGCGGGCAGCTGCACCCGCACCTGCAGCAGCGCCGGAGCAGTTGCCGATGTGTCCGACGGCTGGCCTGCGGCCTCACGGGCGATGGCGATCTGCGCCTGCAGGGCCTGCGCCGCACCCGGCTCGAGGCGAGGCAGCAGCGTGCTCCAGAGATCGGCGGCCTCGGCGTTGCGGCCGCGCTGGCGCAGCGCAATGCCAAGCAGCCAGCTTGCACGCTCGGCATCAGGCGACAGCGTACGCGCGCGCTGCAGCCATGCCAGCGCGGTGTCATCGAACTGCTTGCCTGGATCCGCCTGCGCGCGTGCCTGCGCGGCCTCGACCAGCACACCCGGCTCGTCCGGTGCCAGTGCCGCAGCGCGGCTGAAGGCTTCGGCCGCAGCGGCGGCATTGCCGAGTTCGGCCTGCGAACGGCCCAGCAGCACCCAGCCATCAGCGCGTTGCGGGTCACGTTGCAATGCCTGCTGCAGTGCTTCCACGCCATCCCGCAGCGTAGCGACCGAAGGCGCGGCCTGCACCTGTGCGGCGCGGGGGTTGCCAACCAGCAGGTACAGGCAGGCACCGGCTACGCCCAGTGCAACCACCCCCAGCACGAAGCCGCGACGGCCCTGCTGGCGCAGCGGCCATAGCACTGCTGCCGCCAACAGTGCAGCGGCCACGGCGGCGACCATCGGCAACCAGAGCGTCACCAGTCCTCTCCCTCGGTTGGGTTCACCGCAGCGGATTCATCCATCTGCCGGCTGCGACGACGGACGATGCCCATCACCACCAGCGCGCCCCCCCCCAGCACCAGCAGCGGACCGCCCCACAGCAGCCAGGTGCCCGGTTGCAGCGGCGGTTGATAGAGCACGAACTCGCCATAGCGGGCGACCAGGAACTGCTTGATGGCCGCATCGTCGAGGCCCTGCTGCATCAACTGCAGCACTTCACGGCGCAGGTCCTGCGCGATCTGTGCGTTGGAGTCGGCCAATGACTGGTTCTGGCACTGCACGCAGCGCAACTGCGCAGCCAGGTCGTGGAAGCGCGCTTCCTCGGCCGCATCGTGGAACACCAGCGGCCGCGCATCATGCACCGGTTGTTGGGCGAGGCCGGCATTCGGCTGCACCAGGGTCATCGCCAGCAGCAGGGGCAGCAGCCAGCGCATGTGCTTACGGCGAGGCGTGCAGAGTGTTGCCGGCATCGCCCTGGGCCTTTTCGAGCTTCTCCAGCGCCGGAATCAATTTCTGGTCGACCACCTGCTGGGTCATCGCGCCGCTGTACTTCCAGCGCACGATGCCGCTGCCATCGACCAGGAAGGTCTCCGGTGCCGCCGTCACGCCCCAGTCGATGGCGGTGCGGCCTTCGATATCGCTCAGCACGACCATGAACGGGTTGCCCAGCTGTTCCAGCCAGTGCAGCGCGTCGGTCGGTTCATCCTTCCAGTTGTAGCCGATCACGCGTACGCGCTTGCTTTCGGCGAAGCGGGTCAGCACCGGATGCTCTTCACGGCAGGCCGCGCACCAGCTGCCCCAGACGTTGAGCAGGTAGGGCGCACCACGCAGCTCTTCGCTGCGCACGATCATCTGCGGGTCATGCAGCACCGGTAGCGCGAACGCAGGCGCCGGTTTGTCGATCAGCGCCGAGGGCAGCACATCGCGCTGAGGATCGCCCGATTTCATCACCCCGTAGATCATCAGGCCAAGCAGGCCGAAGAAGAACAGGACGCCAATCACGATGGCTACCGGCGGCAGCGGGCGGGACGGGCGTGGGGCGGGTGACTCGGACATGGGGAACTCCTACGGACGACGAAAGCGGCGATCGGCGGCGGTGATGAATCCGCCCAGGGCCATCAACAGCGCGCCCAGCCAGATCCAGCGCACGAAGGGTTTGATATGCACCCGTACCGCCCACGCATTGTTGCCCAGCGGCTCGCCCAATGCCACGTAGACGTCACCGCTGAGGCGCGCATCGATGCCGGCTTCGGTCATCACCTGGCCACCGCTGGCGTACTGGCGCTTCTCCGGATGCAGCAGGGCCCGTTCGCGACCATCGCGCAGTACCCGCAGATGGCCGCGATCAGCGACGAAATTCGGGCCTTCGTGATGGTCCACGCCCTCGAAACGCACTTCATGGCCGGCGACCACCACCTGCTGGCCCGGTGACAGCGCGACTTCGCGCTGCACGTTCAAGGCTTCCACCAGCAGCGCGCCGGCCAGGAACACCGCGACACCGGCATGGGCGACGATCATGCCAAGCATCTCGGCGGTGAAGCGGCCATTGCCACGCAGGCGCTGCCAGACGAAACGGGCGGTACCCAGACCGACCCAGGCAGCAGCGGCGACACCGATACCGGCCTTCCATCCATTCTGTGGCGCCTGCCACCAGGCCCAGGCGCCGAGCAGCACGGCCAGGCCCGCCCATGGCAGCAGCAATGCCAGTGCGCGCGAGGGTTGGTCGCGCTGCCACTTCACCAGCGGTCCGAACGGCAGCAGCAACACCATCGGCGCCATCAACAGCAGGAACAGGCTGCCGAAGTAAGGTGGCCCCACCGAGATCTTGCCCAGCGACAGCGCATCGGCCAGCAGCGGGTAGAGGGTGCCGAGCAGGACCATCGCGCAGGCGCTGGCCAGCAGCAGGTTGTTGGCGAGCAGCAGGGTTTCACGCGAGGTCGCGGTGAAACCACGACGTGGATCGCCGGCATCCACCGCCAGCCGCGGCGCGCGCAGCGCATACAGCAGCAGGCTGCCACCCACCAGCAGCGACAGGAAGATCAGGATGAACAACCCGCGCGAAGGATCGGCCGCGAACGAATGCACGCTGGTCAGCACGCCGGAGCGGACCAGGAATGTGCCCAGCAGCGACAGCGCGAACGCCGCGATGGCCAGCAGCAGCGTCCAACTGCCGAAGGTGCCGCGCTTTTCGGTGACCGCCTGCGAATGGATCAGCGCCGCGCCAACCAGCCACGGCATGAAGCTGGCGTTCTCGACCGGATCCCAGAACCACCAGCCGCCCCAGCCCAGCTCGTAATAGGCCCACCAGCTGCCCAGCGCGATGCCCAGCGTGAGGAAGCCCCAGGCGACATTGGTCCAGGGCCGCGTCCAGCGTTGCCAGCGCGCATCCACGCGACCTTCCAGCAGTGCAGCCACGGCGAAGGCGAACGGTACCGCAAAGCCGACATAGCCCAGGTACAGCATCGGTGGATGGATGATCAGCCCCGGGTCCTGCAGCAGCGGGTTGAGGTCACGGCCTTCCAGCGGCACCGGGTTCAAACGCAGGAACGGATTGGAGGTGAAGATCAGGAAGGCGAGGAAGCCGACGCTGACCACGCCCATCACCGCCAGCACGCGCGCCTGTACCGGTGCCGGCAGGTGGCGTGAGAACAGCGCCACAGCGCCGGTCCACAGCGCCAGCACCAGCGCCCACATCAGCAGCGAGCCTTCGTGCGCCCCCCACACCGCCGAATAGCGGTAGATCAGCGGCAGCAGCGAGTTGGAGTTCTCCGCCACGTAGCGCACCGAGAAGTCCTGCTGCACGAAGGCCGCCGTCAGTACGGCGAACGCACCGGCAAGCAGCACCAGCTGGGCAATCGCTGCCGGACGCGCAACGGACATCCATGCGTCGTTGCCGCGCTGCGCACCGACCAGCGGCAGCACTGCCTGCAGCAACGAGGCCAACAATGCGCAGAGGAGGAGGATCTGACCGAATTCGGGAAGCACTCAGCGCACCTCGGGCGCCGTGACCGGCACATCGTGCTTGCGATGTGCATCGCCCATCTTATCGGCCACTTCCTTGGGCACGTAGTTCTCATCGTGCTTGGCCAGCACCTCGTCGGCGACAAAGGTGCCGTCCTGCAGGCGACCGCTGGCGACCACGGCGGTGCCCTCGCGGAACATGTCCGGCAGGATGCGGTCGGTGCTGACCGGCAGCGTCGCATCGCCGTCGGTGACCACGAAGTGGGCCTGCAATGAGCCGCTGGGGCGATTGAAGGAACCCTTCACCACCATCCCGCCCAGACGGAAGCGTGACTGCGCCTCCACGTCCCCGCGCAGCACTTCCGAAGGGGTGTACAGGTAGGCGATGTTGCGCTGCAGGGCGAAGGCGACCAGCGTGGTCGCCAGCCCGGAGGCCAACAGCAGCAGGAGCACCCAGATCATGCGGCGTCGCTGTACCGGCGTCATCGGCTGAGCTCGGTGGTGAGCGGAGCCTGCGCCGACGCGTTGCCACGTGCCTGCAATCGCTGCTGGCGCCGTTGCGCCAGCTGTCGGGCGCTGCGCAGGCGCAGCCACGAGCCCAGTGCATCGCAGCCCAGCACCAGCAGGAACACCGCAAAGGCGGCGATGATGTAGGGCAGGTGGGTCATTGCCGTGCCTCCCCATCCGCCGTGCCGAAGCGCTCGCCGATCCAGGCCTTGCCGGCCTCGCGTGCGATGTTGTCGGCACGCGCCTTGGCCAGCAGCGAGCCGACGAACCACAGTTTGGTGGCTACCACCATCCACCACAGCGGGGCGATCAGCTCCGGCCGTACCGCGTTCTCGCCGAACACGTTGATCGACTGGCGCTGGTGCAGCGCGCCCCACCAGTCCACCGAGTAGCGGATGATCGGCAGCAGGCCCACACCCACGATGGCCAGCAGGCCAGCCGCGCGTGCGGCGCTGCGGCGGTCTTCGATGGCGTGGTACAGGCCGATCACACCCAGGTACAGGAACAGCAGGATCAGTTCGCTGGTCATGCGCGGGTCCCAGTCCCACCAGGTGCCCCAGGTGCCTTTGCCCCAGATGCTGCCGGTCAGCAGGGTGATCAGGGTGAAGCCGGCACCCATCGGCGCGCAGGCCATGGCCAGGATCTCGCAGATCTTGATGCGCCAGATCAGTGCGATGGCGGAATAGGCAGCCATCAGCGCGAACACGAACAGGCTCATCCAGGCGCTGGGAACATGGATGTAGATGATGCGGAACGCATCGTGCTGGTTCTGTTCCGGCGGTGCCACGAACAGGCCCTGCCACAGGCCGATCAGCAGTACTGGAACCGCTGCGGCGTAGAACACGCGGGACCAGCGTGCAGCGAAACGATCGAAGGTCGGGGGCGAACCGAGTTGATGGAACCAGCGGACGATCGGATTCATGCGTGGCGGCTATCCAGCAGGGGTGGATTGGCTCTCAGCTCGGTCAACTCAGAGAAATACGGATCGCAGCAGCGGTGGCCAGCGGTGCCAGCACCAGGGCGATCACCAGCCCTGCGCCCAGCATCAGCAGCGCACCGACCGGATCCTGTCCGCGGCTGGCTGCCGCCAGGCTGCCAGCACCGAAGACAAGCACCGGTACATACAACGGCAACGACAGCAACGCCACGAGAATACCAGAGCGCCGGATGCCCACGGTCAGTGCTGCGACCACGCCGCCGATCAGGCTCAATAACGGTGTTCCCAGCAGCAACGATGCCAGCAACATCGGCAGCTGGTCATGCGGCAGATGCAGCATTTCCGCCAGCAGCGGGCTCAGCAGGATCAACGGCAGGGCAGTGGTCGCCCAATGCAGCAGCACGCGCACCAGCACCAGCCACGCCAGTGGTACCGGCGCCAGCAGCCACTGTTCGAGCGAGCCGTCTTCGGCATCGGAGCGGAACAGCGAATCCAGCGCCAGCTGCCCGGCCAAGAGCACCGCCAGCCACAACACCGCACCAGCGGTGGTGGCCAACGGCTGCGGGTCGCGGCCCTGGGCGAGGGCGAACAGCACCACCACCAGCAGAGCGAACAGCAGCGGCTGCAGCGCATCGCCACGGCGGCGCCAGAGCAGGCGCATATCGCGCGCCACCAGTGCGCGGGCGGTCTGCCACAGGCCCGGTTCGGTGCCCGGCGCGATCATGCGGCACCGCCGAGGTCGAGCTGGCGGGTGCGTACCGGCGGGGCGGCATAGGCGCCATGGGTGGTGACCAGGGCGGCGCCGCCGCTGCGCAGATGTGCGGAAATCATCCGGTTGACCAGGTTGATGCCTTCCAGGTCGAGGTTGGCATAGGGTTCGTCGAGCAGCCACAGCGGGGCCGGCGACAGCCAGATGCGGGCCAGCGCCAGCCGCCGCTTCTGCCCGGCTGACAGGTGCCGCACCAGGGTGTCTTCGTAGCCGGCCAGGCCGACGATGGCCAGCGCATTGCCCGGCATCTGCCGTGCGCGGCGGCCGTGCAGGCCACACAGGAAATTCAGGTTCTCCAGCGTATCCAGGTCCGGCTTCAGTGCCGGCAGGTGGCTGAGGTAGGCGACATAGCGCGCGCGCTCGGCGTTGCTGGCCGGCTTGCCGTCGATCAGCACCTGGCCCGCGCCCGGGCGCGCCAGGCCCGACAGCACGCGCAGCAGGGTGGTCTTGCCGGCACCGTTGCCGCCCTGCACCAGCAGCGCTTCGCCAGCATCCACGTGGAAGTCCAGCGGGCCGAACACCGGCTCGTCATTGCGGGAGAAGCTCAGGCCGCTGGCGGCCAGCAATGCAGGGGTGTTCAAGGCGCAGGGGTCTTCATGCGGGAGTGCGGCGGCAATTGTAGCGGTGAATGTGGCCCGGTAGCGCCGGGCCATGCCCGGCGAACACGCAGCGCGGCTTGCCATCGGTGCGGCATGTGCAAAGAGCCGCCGGATATGAGCCGGCGCAACCGCTGGGCGCCGCAGGCCGGGTCCGGATTTCGTACACTTCCAGCCCTCGTTTCCCCACAGCCCAGGCCGATGCAACCGAACACCAAGCTGCCCAAGGTCGGTACCACGATCTTCACCGTGATGTCCCAGCTCGCCGCCGAACATGGCGCGGTCAACCTCGGCCAGGGGTTCCCGGATTTCTCCGCGCCGCAGCGTCTGATCGACGAAACCACCAAGGCGATGGCTGCTGGCCTGAACCAGTATCCGCCGATGACCGGCGTGGCGCCGCTGCGCCAGGCCATCGCGCAGAAGTCGCTGGACCTGTACGGCGCGCAGATCGATCCGGATTCCGAGATCACCGTCACCAGCGGCGCCACCGAAGCGATCTTCAACGCCATCCACGCCGTGGTGCGTGCAGGTGAGGAAGTGATCGTGCTCGACCCGGCCTACGACTGCTACGAACCGGCCATCGAGCTGGCTGGCGCCACGGCCGTGCATGTGCCGCTGGACCCGCAGACCTTCGCCGTCGACTGGGACCGCGTGCGTGCGGCGATCACTCCGCGCACCCGCATGCTGATGGTCAACACCCCGCACAACCCGTCCGGCGCGATGCTGGACGAGGCCGACATGCAGGCGCTGGCCGACGTGCTGCGTGGCACGCAGATCTACCTGATCTCCGATGAGGTGTACGAGCACATCATTTACGACGGCCGCCGCCACGAATCGGCGCTGCGCTACCCGGAGCTGCGCGAGCGTACCTTCGTCATTTCCAGCTTCGGCAAGACCTACCACTGCACCGGCTGGAAGATCGGCTATGCGGTGGCGCCGCCGCTGCTGACCGCTGAATTCCGCAAGGTGCACCAGTACAACACCTTCACCAGCTTCGGCCCCGCGCAGTACGGCTTTGCTGCGATGATCCGCGACGAACCGCAGCATCATCTGGAACTGGGCGCGTTCTATGAAGCCAAGCGCGACCGCTTCCGCGAGCAGCTGGCCGGCACCCGCCTGAAGCCGCTGCCGGTGCCGGGCGGTTATTTCCAGCTGGTCGACTATTCGGCCATCAGTGACCTGCCGGACCACGAGTTCGTGAAGTGGCTGACCATCGAGAAGGGCGTCACTGCCATCCCGCTGTCGCCGTTCTACGAAACCGCGCCGGTCGGCCAGCGCCTGGTGCGCCTGTGCTTCGCCAAGAACGAGGCCACCCTGGACGCGGCGATTGAACGCCTGCGCCTGCTGTGAGCGGAGTAGACAGCATGCAGGACCTGCGCATTTCCCTCGTGCAAGGCGATACCCGCTGGCACGACCCCGCTGGCAACCGCGCCTACTACGGCGCGTTGCTGGCGCCGCTGGCCGGTAGCACCGACCTGGTGATCCTGCCTGAGACCTTTACCAGTGGCTTTTCCAACGAAGCCATTGCCCAGGCCGAAGGCATGGACGGCCCGACCGTGGCCTGGGTGCGCGAACAGGCCAAGGTATTGGATGCAGCAGTGATCGGCAGTGTGCAGCTGCGCGATGGCGAGGGCGTCTACAACCGCCTGCTGTTTGCCACGCCTGACGGAGGCCTGCAGTACTACGACAAGCGCCATCTTTTCCGCTACGGTGGCGAGCATGAGCGTTACGCCGCCGGCCGTGAGCGCCTGAGCGTGGAATGGAAGGGCTGGCGGATCAATCCACAGGTCTGCTACGACCTGCGTTTCCCGGTGTTCTGCCGCAACCGCTACAACGTCGAGCGTGCCGAACAGCTGGACTTCGACCTGCAGATCTTCGTCGCCAACTGGCCGTCGGCGCGCGCCTATGCGTGGAAGACCCTGCTGCGCGCACGGGCGATCGAGAACCTGTGCTTTGTCGCCGCGGTCAACCGCGTGGGTGTGGACGGCAACCAGCTGCATTACGCCGGCGACAGCGCGGTCATCGACTTCCTCGGCCAGCCGCAGGTGGAGATCCGCGAGCGCGAGCAGGTGGTGACCACCACCATCTCGGCCGAAGCGCTGGCCTCGCACCGTGCACGCTTCCCGGCGATGCTCGATGCCGATGCCTTCCATCTGGATGTACAGGCCTGATACCGCGCCTGAACGCCTTCTGCCTCACCACGCGCGCCTGCATCCAACGTGCACGCGCGCGCTGCTAGATTCGCCCACATTACCGACCGATGTGGATGTTCTGCCGATGAATACCAAGCCGTTTGCCCTGCTGCTGGCGCTGGCCGCCGCCTCCCTGGCCCCGGCCGCGCAGGCCGGTGGCAACCTCGATTGCCAGCTGCGCTACAACCTGTCGGGCTGGTCGCTGATCTACAAGACCGCCTCGGGCAATGGCACCATCCACTGCACCAACGGCGCCAGCATGCCGGTGCGGATCCAGCTGAAGGGCGGCGGCCTGACCGTCGGCAAGTCGAAGATCACCGATGGTCGTGGCAGCTTCACCGGCGCCAGCAGCGTCGGCGAGCTGCTGGGCACCTACGCCTCGGTCGGTGCGCATGCCGGTGCAGTGAAGTCCAGCAATGCGCAGGTGATGACCAAGGGCGATATCTCGCTGGCGCTGTCCGGCACCGGCAAGGGCTGGGACGTGGGCGTCGACGGCGCGGCGTTCACCATCAGCCGGCGTTGATCCCCTCCGTCCCGTTTTTCTTGCCGAAGGTGCCGTCACGCGCCTTCGGTATTGGTGCGCACGTTGAGCTTCCACCGGATCGCGCCCTGCTGGGGAGCGTGCTGGTGGTGCGATTGCGGCGGAAACGGGTCGCGCTGATTGCTGGTGATTTCGCGCTTGCAGCCGAGGCATCGATAAATGCCCGAGACCTGCACGGTGTCACCGGGACCGTAGATGGTGTTCCACCAGGTATTGGTGTCGTTGACCTGCAGCAATACGGAAGTGGACGTGTGCCAAGCCATCGTGACTCCTGAGTGTTGTGAATGGAGTGCTGACGATAGGAAGTCGATGGGTTTCATGCGGCGACGAATGACACAAACAGCGCGTTTTCAAAGAATTCCTAGTTCATGCTTTTCATTCGCGCGTGGCGTGGATCTACCCACGGATCGATCCGCCAGACAAAGAAAAACCCCGGCCGAAGCCGGGGTTTTTCATGTGTCAGCGATGCGCTCGATCAGCCGCCGCGCGGGCCGCTGCGACGCGGGCCGCCCGGGCCACGGTTGCCACCCGGGCCGCCGGGACCACGATTGCCACCGGGACCACCCGGGCCACGATTGCCGCCGGGGCCGCCTGGGCCACGGTTGCCACCTGGACGTGCATTCGCATTGCCACCCGGGCGACCGTTGCCGGCCGGACGCGAGTTGCCGTACGGATTGAAGCCCGGATTGGCGTGGTCGGACGGGAAGCTGGGGGCGTTGCCCGGATGGCCGTAAGGGTGCTTGTTGCCCTGGCCCTGCGAGCGGTTGCCCGCACCGGCCGGACGACCCTGGCCGCCCGCGCCACCACGACCTTCACCGCCGTAGCCGCCGCGGCCTTCGCCACCGTAGCCGCCGCGACCCTGGCCGCCACCAGCGCCAGCGCCTGGGCCCTTCGGCTTGCCGTACGGACGGCCCTGGCCGCCTGCACCTGCACCTGCGCCACGGGCACCCGGGCCACGAGCGCCCGGACCGGCGTTGCGATGGCCGCTCGGGCCGGTGCTGACGCCATCCGGCACGTACCAGGTACGGAATGCGGCCGGGTTGCCTTCCGGCAGCGAGCGGTCGTTCTTCGGCGCGCGCTGCTTGAACGGGCGCTGCGACTGCTTGGCCGCGGCTTCACCGCTGACCGTCAGGCCGCCCTTGAAACCACCGCCACCCTTGCCACCGCGACCGCGGCCACGATCTTCGCGCACGTTGTCGAAGCGACGCAGTTCGCGACCTTCATCGGCGGTGTTGTGACCGTTGACGTAGGCATTGCCGCGGCCACCTTCGCGCACGCGCACGGTGGTCTTGGCGGCACGCCGCTGGCCGATCACCGGCTGCAGGGTGAGGGCCGACGGTGCACCTTCTTCCAGCTTCAGTTCAGCGCGCAGCGCTTCGACCTGGCTGCCCGGCAGTTCGACGGACTGGCCGCGGGCCAGTTCGCGCGGCAGGCTGACCTTGCCGTAGCGGGTGCGCTTGAGGCGGCTGACCTGGCAGCCCTGCGATTCCCACAGGCGGCGCACTTCGCGGTTGCGGCCTTCCTTCACCACGACGCGGAACCAGTCGTGCGAATCGGTGCCGCCGATGCGTTCGATCTCATCGAACTTGGCCGGGCCATCTTCCAGCGCCACGCCACGGGTAAGGCGGTCGATGACGGCATCGGGCACCTTGTCCTCGCCTTCCGGGGCGCGCACGCGCACCACGTACTCGCGCTCGACCTCGAACGAGGGGTGCATCATGGCGTTGGCCAGTTCACCGTCGGTGGTCGCCAGCAGCAGGCCGGTGGTGTTGATGTCCAGGCGGCCAACGGCGATCCAGCGGGCACCCTTCAGCGCCGGCAGCGATTCGAATACGGTCGGGCGGCCTTCCGGGTCTTCGCGGGTGGTTACTTCGCCTTCCGGCTTGTTGTAGACCAGCACACGCGACGGTTCGGCCAGCGCGGTGGCGACGAAGCCGCGACCGTCGAGCTCGATCTTGTCACCGCTCTTGACCGACATGCCGGTCTGCGCGACTTCACCGTTGACCTTGACCAGGCCTTCGGCAATGCGCTGCTCCAGGGCGCGGCGCGAGCCGAGGCCGGCCTGGGCCAGGACCTTGTGCAGGCGTTCTTCCAGCTTGAACTGTTCGGACGTGGCTTCGCGCTTGAGCGAAAGCTTGTTCAACGAGGGCTTGCGGGGGGTGTCACTCATCAGTTTTGCTCCGGCCGACGGTTTCGAGGTCGGCCTCTGGTTCGGAATCGGCTTGGTCAACAGCCACGGTCGTCTTCGCGACGGCGTTGTCTTCGCGTTCGTTCACTGTCACCGCGCGCTCGCCCGGCGCGGAATCGGGGTGCCCATCATCGGAGGGCGAAGGTGCTTGCTCATCGTCGGCCGCCGCAGGCAATGCGTCGGCAGAATCGGGGGTGTCGCCAGCAGTGGTGCTGGTGTCGTCATTTGCAGCGGCGTCCGGCTCGGCGCTCACGTCCGGACCGTCGGCGCTGGCGGCGAGGGGGGCGTCGCGATCCAGCGCCAGCTGCGGTTCCAGGTCGCCCAGGTCCTTCAGCTCGGAAAGGGGCGGCAGTTCGTCCAGGCGCTTCAGCCCGAAGTAGTCCAGGAAGCCCTTGGTGGTGCCGAACAGTGCGGGCTTGCCGGGTACGTCGCGGTGGCCCACCACGCGGATCCACTCACGCTCTTCCAGTGCCTGGATGATGTTACTGCTGACCGCCACGCCCCGCACCTGCTCGATCTCGCCACGGGTGATCGGCTGCCGATAGGCGATCAGCGCCAGCGTTTCCAGGGTGGCGCGGGTGTAGCGCGTCTTGCGTTCGGTCCACAGCCGGCTGATCCAGCCATGCACTTCGGCGGTCACCTGGTAACGGAAGCCGGAGGCCACCTCCACCAGTTCCACACCACGGTCCTGGCAGCTCTCGCGCAGCCGTTCCAGCGCACGTTCGATGCTGCCCGGCGGCGCCGGCTCATCCTCCGGGAACAGGTCCTTCAGCTGGGCCAGGGTGAGCGGCTGGCTGGAGGCCAGCAGCGCACCTTCGACAATACGGTTGATCAGCGTTTGATCCATCGGCAGTCAGCGCTCACTCGTTTTCATTGGCGGCGTCGTTGTCGTCGAATTCGCTGCTGAACTGCAGCGGGGCATTGGTATTGCCGGCAGCCAGGGACTTCACGTAGATCGGCGCCAGCGGTTCTTCCTGCACGAGGTCCAGCAGCTGTTCCTTGGCCAGTTCCAGCACGGCCAGGAACGTGACCAGCACGCCCAGCTTGCCTTCTTCGGCGGTGAACAGGTTTTCAAAACGATAGAACCTGCCGTCTTCAAGCCGTCCCAGCACTTCGCCCATGCGTTGCCGGACACTCAGCGCCTCGCGCTTGATCGCATGGCCGGTGAACAGCTCGGCGCGCTTGAGCACGTCGTGCAGTGCCATCAGCATTTCCTTCAGGTCCACCGGCGGCGGCAGCTTCACTGCAGCGCGTTCGGGCATGAAGGCATGCGCCACACTGGTGTCACGGTCCTGCCGGGGCAGGGCGTCGATATCCTCGGCGGCCTGCTTGAAGCGTTCGTACTCCTGCAGCCGTCGCACCAGCTCCGCACGCGGGTCGGCTTCCTCGCCCTCCACGCTGGGCGGGCGGGGCAGCAGCATGCGCGACTTCACTTCCGCCAGGATCGCCGCCATCACCAGGTACTCGGCGGCAAGCTCGAAGCGCAGCTCGCGCATCACGGTGATGTATTCCACGTACTGCCGGGTGATCTCGGCGACGGGAATGTCCAGTACGTCCAGGTTCTGCCGGCGGATCAGGTACAGCAGCAGGTCCAGCGGGCCTTCGAAGGCGTCCAGGATGACTTCCAGCGCGTCCGGCGGGATGTACAGGTCCTGCGGAATCTGCAGGACCGGTTGCCCATGCACCACGGCCAGCGGCATTTCCTGCTGCTGGGGGGCGGGCGGCCGGGTTGGCGTGTTCGCGTCGAGCGCGAGTTCGGAAGTCATCTAATGGAGATCAGGATTGCAACGGACCAGTCGCGGCAGCTGGCACACCGGGCAACTGCCACGGACTGCCAGGACACCAGGCGCGCCTGTCTCGGCGCGGTTCCACACATCAAACAACAGGACGCTCCGCAGGACACGGCAGCGACAGGACTACGGGAGGTCGTCTACGGGGCCCGGTCGAGTGGACCGGTTCGAAGCAGCGGGTCGGTCGTCGGGGGCTGCGTTGGCCGCAAAAACCGACGGGCTGCTGCATCCAGCCACGTGCAATGGTTGCTAGGGTAAGTCTTTACCACGCCAGTGTCCAGCCGAGGCCGGGCAGGGGAATGGATTGGCTAGAATCGGTTCACCAGCAACGCAAGCGAGGAAATGCCGGTGTGGTACGTGATTGAAGGATATGACGGCCAGGATGTACTGGCCCAGCGGCTGCAGGCGCGGCCTGAGCACCTGGCGCGGCTGACCGCGTTGCGCGATGAAGGCCGCCTGCTGCTGGCCGGGCCGTGTCCGGCGATCGACAGTGAAGACCCGGGCCCGGCGGGGTTCAGTGGCTCGGTGGTGATTGCCAGCTTCGACTCGTTGCAGCAGGCCCAGGCCTGGGCCGATGCCGATCCGTATGTCGCCGCGGGTGTCTATGAGCGGGTGCAGGTGCGTCCGTTCCGCAAGGTGCTGCCGTGAACGCGAAACGGATCGAGCAGATTCGTGATGCGCTGCAGCAATCGCTGGCCCCCAGCGTGCTTGAGATCGAAGACGACAGCCATCGCCATGCAGGCCACGCCGGAGCACGCGATGGTCGTGGCCATTTCAACGTGCACGTGGTCAGCGAGCGCTTCGCGGGAATGGCCCCGCTGGCGCGTCATCGCGCGGTCTACGCGGCGCTGGGCACGCTGATGGAAACCGACATCCACGCATTGTCCATCCGCGCACACACCCCGTCAGAGAAGGGCTGAAGCCCTGTCCCAAGCTGTCCTGGCAGGTCCGTCGAGCGACCTGCCAAGGACAGATTTTTGTGTCCGTTCAGGGACATTCGCCTAACGGACTGTTTACAAGCGCAGATGGAAACGCTTACATTCCGCGCCATTGCTGGTAGATCCAAGCCGTGGAGGGCGGCTTCGTGAACAAAGCAGCCATAACAATCAAAGACGTCGCCCGTGAAGCCAAGGTCTCTGTGGCCACGGTTTCGCGTGCGCTCAATGGGCATGAGAATGTTGCCGAACCGGTCCGCCAGCTGGTGCTGGAGGTGGCCGCACGGCTGCGTTATACCCCGCATGCCGCCGCCCGCAGCCTGAGCAGCCGCCGCACCAATACGGTGGGTGTGGTGCTTCCCGATCTGTACGGCGAGTTCTTTTCCGAGCTGATGCGTGGCATCGACAACGTCGCCCGCAGCCGGCGCCAGCACCTGCTGGTGTCGAGCTATCACGGCGACCAGGAGCAGCAGGGCGCCGCCCTGCGGGCCATGCGCGGTCGGGTCGACGGTCTGCTGGTGCTCTCGCCCTATGCAGAGAGCCCGGGATTCCTGACCGACAACCTGCCGCAGGCATTGCCGACGGTACTCATCAACACCTACCTGCCTGAGCAGGACCACCCGGTGTTGAGCATCGATGACCATGCCGGGGCGATGGCGATGACCCGCCACCTGCTCGACGCCGGCCATCGGCGCATTGCATTCATTTCTGGCCCGGACCTCAACTTCGACGCGCGTGAGCGCCTGCGCGGCTTCCGTGATGCGCTGGCGGCTTTTGGCGGTGGCGCCGAGGGGATCGAGTTGCCCGGTGATTTCGACGAAGCTTCCGGCCATCGCGCCGGTCAGGAGTTGCTGGCAGCCGGCACGCTGCCCGATGCCGTATTCGCCGCCAACGACATGATGGCCCTCGGTTGCCTGTATGCCTTCGCGCAGGCAGGTGTCCATGTGCCCTCCGACGTCGCCCTGGCCGGTTTCGATGACATTCCGCTTGCGCGTTTCGTCCACCCGTCGCTGACCACCATGCAGGTCAGCATCGCCGAACTGGGCGATCGGGCGATGTCGCGCTTGTTGCAGTTGATGGACGGCACCTCCACGGAAGGGGCAGGGGACAAACAGACCCTGGTCCCGCGCCTGATTGTTCGCGATTCCACCACTCCGCCATCCGGCCATTGAAGCCAGAGGCGTTCCTTCTTTTTTGATTGATCGCAGGTGCCGCGCAAGCGGTCACCGCCACCCGGAGATTGAGTTGATGATGCATTCCACGATCCGCATGCCGGCGCGCCGGCTGCTGAGCACCGCCCTGGTCAGCTGCCTGATGCTGGCCGCCGCTCCCAACGTCATGGCGCAGTCGGCCAACGCCAGCCTGCGCGGCCAGGTGTCCGGCGCGCAGGCCGGTGCCGAAGTCACCGCCACCAACGTCGCCACCGGCACCGTGCGTCGCGGCACCGTGCGCGCCGATGGCAGCTATTCGCTGATGGGCCTGGACCCGGGTACCTATGACGTGGTGGCCAACGGCCAGACCCAGAAGGTCACCGTCACCGTCGCCTCGACCTCGACGCTGAACTTCGCTGGCGCCGCCGCCGGCGGCACCGGTACGACCGCCGCCACCAACCTGGACACCGTCAACGTCGTTGCGCCGACCCTGCTGCAGGAAGTGCGTACCTCTGAAGTTGGCAAGACCGTCAGCCTGCAGCAGATCCAGACCACCCCGCAGGTGTCGCGCAACTTCCTGGAGTTCGCCGACGCGGTGCCGGGCCTGATCTTCACCCGCGATGCGAAGGGCAACACTTCGCTGCGCGGCGGCGCCACCAATGCCGACGGCACCAACGTCTACATCGACGGCGTGGGCCAGAAGAGCTACGTCAAGGGCGGCGGTGTGGCCGGCCAGTCCGGCAGCGCCGGCAACCCGTTCCCGCAGCTGGCCATCGGCGAGTACAAGGTCATCAGCGGCAACTACAAGGCCGAGTACGGCCAGGTGTCGAGCGCTGCAGTGACCGCGGCCACCAAGTCCGGTACCAATGAATTCAAGGGTGAGGCGTTCTACCGCTACACCGACGAGGACATGCGCGCCAAGACCCCGGCCGAGCGCCAGGGCGGCAAGGACAAGATGGTCTCGGCCGAGAAGGAATACGGCTTCGCGCTGGGTGGCCCGATCATCCAGGACAAGGCGCACTTCTTCGTGACCTATGAAGCCAAGCGCTTCGACCTGCCGGTCACCATCGCGCCGGACGGCGCGGTCACCGGTGCTGCTGGCTTGTTGCCGGCCGTGGGCGCCGCCGGCCTGGGCCCGGCCAGCCAGCCGTTCCAGCAGGATCTGATCTTCGGCAAGATCGACTTCGAACCGACCGACAACGATCGCATCGAGCTGACCTTCCAGGACCGCGATGAAACCCAGTCGCAGTTCAGTGGCCAGACCTCGCCGGAAGCCGGCCGTGAAGTGGTCAACACCGACCGTCGTTACGCCCTGCGCTGGAACCACAGCGGCGAGCGTTACTACAACGAAATGATGGTCACCCATGAAGATTCGTTCAACAACCCGACGCCGCTGACCCTGGCCAATGGCATCACCTATACCGCACCGGACGGCACCGAAGACCGCACCGTGGTCAAGATCGGTGGCGCATCGGCACTGGATTCGCAGGTGAAGGGCCAGAAGGGCTGGTCGATCGAAGACAACCTGACCCTGGACGGCATCCAGTGGGCCGGCGACCACACCATCAAGATGGGCGTGAAGTACAAGGCGATCGACCTGTACGCATCTGATGCGGCGCAGATCAATCCGACCTTCACCTACAGCCTGGGCGATCCGGACTTCCCGGACTCCATTCCGTACAAGGCGCAGTTCGTCAAGCCGGTGACCGGCGTGTCGGGCGTGTCCGGCGAGGTGCGTTCGAAGTCCAAGCAGTACGGCGTGTTCATCCAGGACGACTGGCAGGTCAACGACCATCTGCAGCTGAACATCGGCCTGCGTTGGGACTACGAGAAGACCCCGTCCTATCTGGATTTCGTGACCCCGCAGCAGGTGGTCGACGCGATCTACTCGCAGGATCCGCGCGGCCCCGCCGGCCAGACCTACGCCGATTCGCTGGCGCTGGGCGGTCTGGACATCAGCGACTACATCAGCAACGGCCACAACCGCAAGGCGTTCAAGGATGCCTGGCAGCCGCGCCTGGGCTTCTCGTATGACATCAACGCCGATGAGCAGCACGTGATCCACGGTGGTGCCGGCCGTTCCTACGACCGCGACCTGTTCGACAACCTGCAGCTGGAAACCACCAAGCTGGCCCTGCCGCAGCCGACGATCTACTTCCGCAACCCGGCCACCGGCACCTGCATCAACGGCCAGGCCGCCTGCTATGACTGGAACCCGAACCTGCTCAACGGTATCGGCAACCTGCAGTCGCTGGTCGGTGCGACCAGCAATGCGGGCCTGGAAGTCGATCTGCTCAACAACAAGCTGAAGGCTCCGTACTCGGATCAGTTCAGCCTGGGCATGAGCAACCAGATCGGTGACTGGCTGACCGACGCCACCATCGCGCGCACGCTGAGCTACGACGGCTTCGCCTTCACCCTGGGCAACCGCTACCCGACCGGCCAGTTCTTCGATGACCCGCGCCTGTGCGGCGGCACCGACCCGGGCCTGAGCCAGGCCTGGAGCTGCAACGTGCCGGGCTTCGGCAGCCTGATCATCGGCCAGCAGGGCATCAAGACCCGCGCTACCCAGATCCTGCTGTCGGCGCAGAAGCCGTTCACCCAGGAAAGCGGCTGGGGCACCTCGATCGCCTACACCTGGACGACCGCGCGCCACAACCGCGACATCAACGAGAAGTACGCCTTTGACCGCGGCCTGATCGGCGATTACCCGACCATCCGCTCCAACGGCGCGCCGCGCCACCGCCTGGTGGTGACCGGTTCGTACGCGGGCTTCTGGGGCATCACCTTCGGCGGCAAGATCACCCTGGCCACGCCGACCGCCGTCAACGACTGGTACCCGGTGCCGCAGGCCAGTGGCTACAACCTGCCGACCCCGCAGGCGGCCGTGCCCAACGCCAATGGCAAGTTCCTGGTGGGTGGCAAGATCTTCGGCTACCGTTCGGTCGACCTGCAGGCGACGAAGACGTTCAAGATGCCGGGCGATACCGAGCTGTACGCGCGTATCGACATCATCAACGTGTTCAACTTCGACAACTTCTCCACCTACAACTACGTCAAGACCAACGGCAAGCTGCAGGCCAGCTACAACGAGACCGGCGAGATCATCGGTACGCCGCGCCAGGTCAAGGCCGAAGTGGGCTTCCGCTTCTAAGCGGAATGCCGGATGCAGCACCACGGAGCCATCGGTTCGCCGATGGTTCCGGTTTCAACGGCAATGGCCGGCCTCCGGGCCGGTCCATTGTCCAGACCATTGCCAGACAGGGGGCAATGGCCTGGGCGATGATTGCGGTGTCATCAACCACGTTTCCGTGGTTTTTTAAGACCGCACTTTGTAAACGATTTCAGGTCATTGGACGTTATGCTCTTTCATCGATCAGCCCACCGGAGGAACCGCGCCATGCAGGCACGCCATCTGATGACCGCCGCTGCGATGACCCTGGCCATCGCCGCCTGCAAACCGGCCCAGCAGGAGCCTGCCAAGCCGCGTCCGCCGGTGATCCTGATCGAGGCCGACGCACCGCCACGGCCGATGAAGCCCGAGCTGCCGCCGCTGTTCGATGACCTCGAACGCCGCACTTTCCAGTTCTTCTGGGATACCACCAACGAGATCAACGGCCTTACTCCGGACCGTTACCCGTCGCGGCCGTTTGCCAGCATCGCCTCGGTCGGCTTCGCCCTGACCGCCTATCCGATCGGCATCGAGAACGGCTGGGTCAGCCGCAACCAGGCGATCGACCGCACCCTGACCACCCTGAAGTTCTTCCGCGACGTGCCGATGGGCCCGCAGCGCACCGGCAAGGCCGGTTACAAGGGTTTCTATTACCACTTCCTGGACATGCAGCAGGGCCGCCGCTACGACAGCTGGGTGGAACTGTCCTCGGTGGATACCGCGTTGCTGATGATGGGCGTTCTGTTCGCACAGTCGTACTACGACGGCGACGATCCGCGCGAGAAGGAAATCCGGCAGATCGCCGACACCCTGTACAAGCAGGTCGACTGGCCGTGGCTGCAGCAGCGTGCGCCGCTGATCTCGATGGGCTGGTTCCCCGAGAACGGCTTCATCGACCATGACTGGATGGGCTACAACGAGGCGATGATGGTCTACATCCTTGCCCTGGGTTCGCCCAGCCATCCGGTGAGCCCGGATGCGTGGACGGTATGGACGCGGACCTACGACAACGACTGGGGTGTCTACCAGGGCCAGGAATACCTGTCCTTCGGCCCGTTGTTCGGCCACCAGTACAGCCACGTCTGGATCGATTTCCGCGACATCCAGGATGCGTACATGCGCGAGCGTGGCAGCACCTACTTCCTCAACAGCCGCTCAGCCGCGCTGGCCCAGCGTGAGTACGCCATCGCCAATCCGATGAACTGGAAGGAGTACGGCGAGAACGTATGGGGCCTGACCGCCAGTGATGGTCCGCAGAACACCACCCAGGAATACCGCGGCGAGCAGCGCCAGTTCCGCCATTACTCTTCGCGTGGCGCAGGCCTGCGCGAGAATTTCGATGACGGCACGATCGCGCCAACCGCCGCGATCTCCTCGGTCGTGTTCGCGCCCGAGGAAGTGATCCCGGCCACGCTGGAGATGCACAAGCGCTACGGCGACTACATCTACTCCAGCTATGGCTTCCTGGATTCGTTCAATCCCAGTTTCAACTACGACATCCCGATCAAGACCGGGCGCGTCGTGCCGGATCGCGGCTGGGTTGCCAGCGACTACATCGCGATCGACCAAGGGCCGATCCTGACCATGATCGCCAACTACCGCAACGACTTCGTCTGGGATGTGATGAAGAAGAATCCGTACATCCGCAAGGGCCTGGAACGGGCGGGCTTCAGTGGCGGCTGGCTGGCGCCGGAAGGTGAGTTCCAGCCGCTGGAGCTGCAGAAGGATGAAAAGGCCGCAGCAGCACGTGCGGTCGGTATCGCCGAATCACGTGCGGCTGCCGCGCAGGAACAGAAAAACAATGCCAACCGCAACACCGGTCAGGGGAAGTAACAAGGTGCACGACTGGAAACACCGCCTGCGACGCTGGGCATTGCCTGCACTGGCCGCGCTGGTCATGGTTGGCTGCGCTCGCCCCGAGCAGGGCACCACTACCGTGCGATTCTGGGCGATGGGCCGCGAGGCCGAAGTGGTCAGCGAACTGATCCATGAATTCGAAGCGGAGAACCCCGGCATCAAGGTCGATGTGCAGAACATCCCCTGGACCGCCGCGCACGAGAAGCTGCTGACTGCGTTCGCCGCCGATGGTCTGCCCGACGTGTGCCAGCTCGGCAACACGTGGGTGCCCGAGTTCGCGGAACTCAACGCGCTGACCCCGTTGCAGCCGTTCGTGCAGCGCTCGACCGTGGTCGATCCGAAGGACTATTTCCAGGGCATCTGGGATACCAACGTGATCCACGACGAGCTGGTTGGCGTGCCGTGGTACGTCGATACCCGCCTGATCTATTACCGCAAGGACCTGCTGGCCAAGGCCGGCTTCGACCACCCGCCGCGCACCTGGGCCGAGTGGGACCAGCAGATGGCCGCGATCAAGAAGATGCAGGGCCCGAACCGCTATGCGGTGCTGATGCCGATCAACGAATTCGAGCAGCAGCTGTCGTTGGCCCTGCAGCAACCGGATCCGTTGCTGCGCGACGATGACACCCGTGGCAATTTCTCCAGCCCCGGTTTCCGCCGCACGCTTGGTTTCTACGCCAACATGTTCGAGCAGGGCTGGGCGCCGAAGATGTCCGAGACGCAGATCTCCAACGTCTGGGATGAATTCTTCCGCGGCTTCAATGTGTTCTACATCTCCGGCCCTTGGAACATCCGCGAGTTCAAGAAGCTGCAGCCGAAGGAACTGGAAGGGCAGTGGGGCACCGCCGCGCTGCCGGGTCCGGAGGGTCCGGGCGCGGGCATCGCTGGTGGCACCAGCCTGGTGATCTTCCGCAAGTCACAGCAGAAGGAGGCGTCGTGGAAGCTGATCGAGTTCCTGTCGCGCCCGGAAATCCAGGCGCGCTTCCATTCGATCATCGGTGACCTGCCGCCGCGCCGCAGCACCTGGAACGCGCCGTCGCTGGCCAACGATCCGCTTGCCGCCGCGTTCCGCGACCAGCTGGAGCGGGTCAAGCCGACCCCGAAGGTGCTCGAATGGGAGCGCATCGTGCAGGAAATGCGCATCGTCACCGAACAGGTGGTGCGCGGTGGCCTGCCGCAGGACAAGGCCGTGGCCGAGCTGGACCAGCGCGTGGACAAGGTGCTGGCCAAGCGCCGTTGGATGCATGAACAACAACGCCTGCAGCGCAGCGCACCCGCCCCGGGTTCGACCAGTGCAGTCGCGGCCGGGAGCCCGCAATGAAACGTACTTCGCTTGCCGGCTGGATCTTTGCCGGTCCCTCGCTGATCGTGCTCGGCGTGTTCTTCGGCCTGCCGGTGGCCTCGGCGCTGGCGCTGAGCGTGACCGACTTCGACCTGTATGCGCTGGCTGACAGCAGCAACCTGCGCTTCGTGGGGCTTGGCAACTACATCGACCTGCTGCAGACCCCGATGTTCTGGAAGTCGCTGTGGAACACCACGTACTTCGTGGTGATCGGCGTGCCATTGTCGATCGGCGTGTCGCTGGGCGCGGCGATGCTGCTCAATGCCCCGGCCGCGCGCTTCAAGGCGTTGTTCCGCACCGCGCTGTTCGCCCCGGTGGTGACCACGCTGGTGGCGGTGGCGGTGATCTGGCGCTACCTGTTCCACACCAGCTACGGCCTGGTGAACTATGGCCTGGGCCACCTCGGCATCAGCCCGATCGACTGGCTGGGCGACCCCAACTGGGCGATGCCGACCATCATGCTGTTCGCGGTGTGGAAGAACTTCGGCTACAACATGGTGATCTTCCTGGCTGGCCTGCAGGCGATCCCGCATGACCTGTACGAGGCGGCGCGCATCGACGGTGCTTCGCGCTGGAAGCAGTTCCTGCACATCACCCTGCCGATGCTCGGCCCGGTGCTGCTGGTGGTCGGGGTGATTACGGTGTCCGGCTATTTCCAGCTGTTCGCAGAGCCTTACGTGATGACCCGCGGCGACCCACTGCAGAGCACCGTCAGCGTGCTGTATTTCATGTTCGAGGAAGGCTTCAAGTGGTGGAACCTGGGACGCGCCTCGGCTGTGGCGTTCCTGCTGTTCCTGATCATCCTGGCGGTGACCACCGTGATGCTGCGCTTTGGCCGCAAGAGGCAGTTGGTATGAGTCGTGAAATCGGCCAGTCACGCTGGCACCCATGGATGATCAACGGTGCGTTGCTGGTGCTGGCCCTGGTCAGCCTGGCACCGTTGCTGTGGATGCTCTCGGTCTCGTTCATGCCGCAGGGTGAGGCGACTCATTTTCCGCCGCCGCTGCTGCCGTCCAGCATCACCACGCACAACTACACGGAGCTGTTCGCGCGTACCGGCATGGGCGGCAACTTCGCCAACAGCCTGCTGGTCTCGCTGGCGATCACCCTTGGTTCGCTGCTGCTCAACACGATGGCCGGGTACGCGTTCGCCAAGCTCAATTTCGTCGGTCGTGAGCGCCTGTTCCAGGTGCTGATGGCCGCGCTGGTGATCCCGGCGCAGGTGGCGATGCTGCCGCTGTTCCTGCTGATGAAGCAGCTGGGCCTGGTCAACAGCTTCGGCGGTGTGATCGTGCCGGCGCTGGCCAGCGTGTTCGGCATCTTCCTGGTGCGGCAGTACGCCCGCTCCATTCCCGATGAGCTGCTGGAAGCGGCGCGCATCGACGGGGCAGGGGAGCTGCGGATCTTCTTCCAGATCGTGCTGCCGATGCTGAAACCGGTGCTGGTGACGCTGGCGATCTTCACCTTCATGGGCGCCTGGAATGATTTCATGTGGCCCCTGATCGTGTTGACCGACCAGGAGCACTACACTTTGCCGGTGGCCCTGGCCACCCTCTCGCGCGAACACATCATGGACGTGGAAATGATGATGGCCGGCGCAGTGGTCACCGTGGTTCCGGTGCTGGCGCTGTTCCTTGTGCTGCAGCGGTACTACATCCAAGGATTGTTGCTGGGGAGCGTGAAGGGATGAAGCGTGCGATCGCCGTTGGACTGGGCCTGTTGTGGTCTTCCCTGGCGATCGCCGCACCACCGGCGCTGCCCGCGCCGAAGGTGCTGGATGATTTCGACGACATCAGCGCATGGAAGCTGGTGTTGTCCGACCAGGTCAGTGGCTCGCTGCGGCCCGTCAGTGGTGCCGGCGGTGGCCGCGCGCTGTGCCTGGATTACGACTTCCATGAGGTTTCCGGCTACGTCGGCATCCGCCGCCCGCTGAACATCGAGTACCCGGCCAACTACCGTTTCGGCTTCCAGATGCGCGGTGATTCGCCAGCCAATGATTTGCAGTTCAAGCTGATCGACGCCAGCGGCGATAACGTGTGGTGGGTCAACCGTCCCGGCTATGCCTTCCCCAAGGCGTGGACGCCGGTGGAGTACCGCCGGCGGCAGATCGACAAGGCCTGGGGGCCATCGCCGGAGAAGGACATGACGCGCAGCGCGTCGATGGAATTCACGATCTACAGCAAGGTCGGCGGCCGCGGTACCGTGTGCTTCGACAAGCTGACCCTGCAGGGCTTGCCTGCGCAGGATGATTCAGCGTTGCGGCCCTCGGTGATCGCCGATACCGCAACCGCGCTGCAGGACCGGATGATCGACGGCAAGTCCGATACTTTCTGGATCAGTGGCGGGGTCAAGCAGCAGACCATCAGCCTGGACCTGCACAAGAGCCGCGAGATCGGCGGTGCGGTGATCGACTGGCTGCCCAGCCTGGAAGCGAACCGCTACACCGTGCGTACCTCCGAGGATGGCCGTGACTGGCGAACCGTGCGTGAGGTGACTGCCGGTGCCGGAGGCCGCGACTGGCTGGCACTGCCCGACACCGATGCGCGCTACGTGCGGTTCGACCTGCAGGATGGGCCGAACTGGCGCTACGGCATCCGTGACATCACCCTGAAGCCTTTGGCCTTCGCTGCGACGCCCAATGCCTTCCTGTCCTCGGTGGCAGCTGACCTGCCGCGTGGCGCATTGCCGCGTGCCTACGTTGGCGAGCAGCCGTACTGGACCCTGCTTGGTCTGGACGGTGGCCAGGAGCAGGCATTGATCAGCGAGGACGGCGCACTGGAGCCAGCCAAGGGCAGCTTCAGCATCGAGCCGTTCATCCGCCTCGACGGCAAGCTGCTGGATTGGGCCGACGTTGCCATCACCCAGTCGCTGCAGGATCGCTACCTGCCGATCGCCACGGTCGACTGGGTGCACGAGAAGGCCGGCTTGTCGGTGACCAGCTTCGTGCAGGGCACGCCCGAACGCGCGCAGCTGATCGGGCGCTACCGTTTGAGCAATCCGGACAAGGTCGCGCACGAATACACCCTGGCCCTGGCGATCCGCCCGTGGCAGGTCAATCCGCCCACCCAGTTCCTCAACACGGTGGGCGGCTTCAGCCGCATCGACAGTCTGGACGTGGGCGAGCAGCTGGTGCGCATCAACGGCGAGCCGCGGCTGTATCCCCTGCAGGTGCCGGACGCGCGCTTTGCCAGCAGCTTCGACGGCAAGCTGGATGCGATGCACCTGGCCAGTGGCAAGCTGCCCGGCACCACCGCCGTGAAGGACCCGACCGGTATGGCGTCGGGTGCGCTGATGTACACGATCAAGCTCGAACCCGGGCAGAGCCGTGAGGTGGCGATCGTGCTGCCGCAGACCGGCAGCTGGGCGCCGCAGGCGCTGGATGCGGCCAAGGCGCAGCAGCAGGTCGCGGCGATGTGGCGTGACAAGCTGGGCGTGGTGACCCTGCAGGTGCCGGCTGCCGGCCAACCGCTGGTGGAGACCCTTCGCACGGCGGTGGCGCACATGCTGATCTCGCGCGTCGGCCCGCGCCTGCATCCGGGTACGCGCTCGTACGCGCGCAGCTGGATCCGCGATGGCGCGATGATTTCCGAAGGCCTGCTGCGGATGGGCCGTAGCGATGCCGTGCGCGACTACGTGACCTGGTATGCGCCTTACCAGTTTGATAACGGCAAGGTGCCGTGCTGCGTCGATGCACGTGGCAGCGATCCGGTGCCCGAGAACGACAGCCACGGCGAGCTGATCTACAACATTGCCGAGTACGGCCGTTACACCGGCGACACCGCCTTCCTCGAACAGATGTGGCCGCACGTGCAGGGCGCCTTCAACTACATGGAGCAGCTGCGCACCAGCGAGCGCACCGATGAGAACCGGGCGCGCAATCCGGCCTTCTACGGGATGATGCCGGCCTCGATCAGTCACGAGGGCTATTCGGCCAAGCCGATGCACTCGTACTGGGACAACTTCTGGGCGCTGCGTGGTTACAAGGACGCCGCGCAGTTGGCGGCGCAGCTGGGCAAGGTCGAGGCGATGCAGATCAGCGAATCGCGTGACCAGTTCCGCGATGACCTGCAGGCCTCGCTGCTGTCGGCCATGCAGCAGCACCGCATCGACTACCTGCCGGGCTCGGCCGAGCTGGGTGATTTCGACGCCACTTCCACCACGATCGCGTTGGCACCGGGTGGCGAGCAGGGGAGGTTGCCGCAGGAGGCGCTGGACGCGACCTTCCAGCGTTACTGGAACGAATTCGTCGCGCGCCGCGATGGCAAGCGCGAATGGAAGGACTACACGCCGTACGAATGGCGCAACGTCGCTGCGTTCGTGCGCCTGGGCTGGCGTGAGCGTGCCTGGCAGGCCACCGAGTTCTTCTTCAAGGATCGTGCGCCGCAGGCATGGAACCAGTGGGCAGAGGTGGTCTCGCGGACACCGCGCAAGCCGTTCTTTGTCGGTGACCTGCCGCATGCCTGGGTGGCATCGGACTTCGTCCGTTCGGCGCTGGACATGTTCGCCTACAACCGCGATGCGGATGAGGCGCTGGTACTCGCAGCAGGTATCCCGGTGTCGTGGCTGCAGGGCGATGGCATCGCCGTGCAGGGCCTGCGTACGCCGCAGGGGCAACTCAACTATCGCCTGCAGCGCAGCGACAAGCAGCTGGTGCTGGACGTACAGCCCGGCCTGGTGCCCCCGGTCGGTGGCGTGGTGCTGCCATGGCCATATTCGGGCGAGCCGGGGCAGGCGACGGTCAATGGCGAAGCGGTGGAGTGGATCAACAACGAGCTGCATGTGCATCAGTTGCCGGCACGGGTCGAGATCGACGTGCCCAGCGCGGTGCGTCGCGCTGAGCGCAAGGGGCAGTAACCATGCGTCAACCGCGTGGAATCGGCCGCAGTCTCGGCGTACTTGGGCTGGCGATCGCGTTGGCCCTGCCCGGAGTGGCGCCAGCCGCTGCAGCGGTCGCCGCGGTTGATGCGGCGTCGATCAGCGAGCCGGGCATGAGCATGGTGACGTTCAACCTGCACCATGATCGCGAGGACTGGCCCAGCCGCCGCCGCACGATCGTGGCTGAGCTCAAGCGCCTGCAGCCCGATGCCATCGCACTGCAGGAGGTGATCCAGAGGCGCAACGTGCGCAACCAGGCGCAGTGGCTGGCCAGCCAGCTCGGTTACCGGTATGTATTCGTGTCCACCGACCCAGTGGGTGCGCCCAAGCGCTATGGCAATGCACTACTGACCCGGCGCCCGATCCTGGCCCGTGGCGAGCACCTGCTGCTGCCGCTGGATGACTATCGCACCGTGGCCCACCTGCGCATCGACGTGGACGGCAAGCCGGTCAATGTCTATGCCACCCACCTCAACGAGCGCAGTGACGACACCGGCCAGCGCATCCGCCGCAGCCAGGTCGAGGATCTGCTGCGCTACATCACCGCGACATCCGCTGGCGCGCCGGTGGTGATCGCCGGCGACTTCAATGCGCTGGTCGATGCTGGAGACCTGAGCGAGCTGCGCAGCTACTACGGCGACAGCTACGGCAGCGTGCACGTCAACACCGACCTGGCCGGCGTCAGTACGCTCAACCGTCATTACTACCAGGCGCCGTCGCGGATCGATCACATCTTCTTCCAGCAGGACCAGATGGTCGCGCGCGAAGCGAAGATCCTGTTTGACCAGCCGGATGATGGCGGCCGTTGGGCGTCGGATCACTACGGGGTGTGGACCCGGTTGCAGTTCGCCCCGGCGAACTGACACACGCGTTGGTAGATGCCAACCTTGGTTGGCATGAAACCCACAGCGCCAACCAAGGTTGGCCTCTACCAGAGCGCTGCCTCCTGATGGCAGGGGAGGGTAGGGACCAGACGCACAAACAAAAAAGGCGGGGATCATCGATCCCCGCCTTTTCGTCTTACGCGATCAAAGAACGATCAGTTCGCCGGCGGCGTGCGCTTGGCGGCTTCTTCGTCTTCGTCCGATGCCTGGGCATCAGCGGCCTGTGCGGCAGCGTCGGCATGGCCATCGGCGACCGGGTCGATCGACGGCGCCACCACTGCTTCGGCCACCGGTGCAGCGGCTTCCACTGGCGCGGCTTCGACAGCCACCGCGGTTGCCGGCTGCTCGACGATCGGCGCGACTTCAACCTCGGCCTTCGGTTCGACGGCCGGAGTGGCTTCAACCACCGGTGCAATTTCGGCTACCACCGGCTTCGGCTCGACCACCGGGGCGGCTTCGATCACCGCAGCCGGTTCAACGGCCGGGGGTGCTTCGACCACCACGGTCGGTTCAGCGGCCGGGGCTGCTTCGACCACCGCAGCGGTCTCGACCACCGGCGGTGCCTCAGAAGCCGGCTGTACCGGCGTCGCTGCATCGATGGCATCCAGCATGCTGGTCTGGACTGGCGACGGGGCCGGTTCGGCCTTGGCAACGGCTTCCACCGGAGCGACTGCATCGACGACTACGGCGCTGCTCACGGCTGCGACTGGAGCAACAGCAGCGGCCACTGCAACCGGGGCGCGTGCCGGCTTGCCGGCATCAGCGGCGGCCGGTTCGACTTCGTCATCGAAATCGAATTCCGGCTGCGAACGCGACGGCTGCGCGACGGCAACCGGGGTATTCACCGGAGCCTGGGCCGTCTGCTCGACGGAATCGCCGTCGTTGTCGTCACCCTCGGCGTCATCGCCGTCGTCCAGCTCATCTCCCAGCACGTCGCCGCCTGCGGCGTTCTCGGCACCGCCACGACGACGACGACGACCACCGCGACGGCCACGGCGGCGGCGGGTTGCGCTTTCGCCGGCCTGATCACCTGCGGCATCGGCCGCAGTCTCTTCGGTGGCGCCGGTCGCAACCACGACCTCGGCCGCGGCGGCGGTGTCCACGACCGCGGCAGTGTCGACCACGTTCTCGGTGACGGCGGTCGATGCCAATGCCTTTTCTTCCTGCACTACGACGGTGGCCGCAACCGCGGTCGTGGTAGCCACGGCAGCTGCTGCGGTCACGACATCGGCCGGGGCTTCGGCAGCAGCACGCTGCGGCTTCTCGGCTGGCTTGTCACCGTCCTGCGGGCGCGGCTGCTTCGGCTGCTTCAGCTTCGGCTGCTGTTGGCCCTGACCCTGGCCCTGTTCGTTGCGCGGCTTGTTGTTCTGTTGCTGCGGCTGCTGGGCATCCTTCGGCTTGCCCTGCTGCTGCGGGTGCTGCTGGGCGTTGCCATTGGCCTGGTTGCCGCCGTTGCGGCCGTCCTTGCGCTGCTCACCGCGGTCCTTGCGGTTACCGCCATCCTTCTGCTGCTGCGCGTTGCCATTGCCATTGCCATTGCCGCCGTTGCCACGGCTGTCCTCGCGGCGGTCCTTGCGGTCCTTGTTGCGATCCTTGTTGCGGTCACGGCGGCCGCCATCCTGCTGCGGCTGGCGTGCAGCAGGTGCCGGTGCGGGAGCCGGTGCCGGCTCGCCGCCGAAGATGCGCTTCAACCAGCCAACCACGCCGCCGCTGGCGGCGGCAGCCGGAACCACTGGGGCCACCGGTGCCGGTGCGGGTGCCACGGTCGGTTCCACTTCCTCGCGTACCGGGGCGGGCGAGTTGTGCTTGACCTGGGTCACCATCGGCGGCGGGATGTTCAGCTGGCCCTTGGTCAGCGCGTGTACCGGCAGCTTGCGCGGAGTGCCGCGCTGGTAGCTCGGCCTGCCGCTTTCTTCGCCCAGTTCGTTGTCGCGCAGGCGGGTGACGGTGTAATGCGGGGTGTGCAGCTGCTCGTCGGCAACGATCACGATCGGCGCTTCGTGGCGCCGTTCGATCTCGCGCAACGCGCTGCGCTTTTCATTGAGCAGGTAATTGGCGATCTCCACCGGGGCCTGGACCAGCACCTGCCCGGTGTTCTCCTTCATCGCATGCTCTTCAGCGACGCGGATGATCGACAGCGACAGCGACTCGACGCTGCGCATGCGGCCATGGCCGTCGCAACGCGGGCAGACGATCTGGCTGGATTCGCCCAGGCTCGGACGCAGGCGCTGGCGGCTCATTTCCAGCAGGCCGAAGCGCGAGATGCGGCCGACCTGCACGCGCGCGCGGTCGTACTTCAACGCGTTGGCGAGGCGGTTCTCGACTTCGCGCTGGTGCTTGTTGGAGGCCATGTCGATGAAGTCGATCACCACCAGGCCGCCGAGGTCGCGCAGGCGCAGCTGGCGGGCTACTTCCTCGGCCGCTTCCAGATTGGTCTGGAACGCGGTGTCCTCGATGTCGCTGCCCTTGGTGGCGCGCGAGGAGTTGACGTCGACGGCGGTCAGGGCTTCGGTCTGGTCAACCACGATCGAGCCGCCCGACGGCAGGCGCACGTTGCGCTCGTAGGCACCTTCGATCTGCGATTCGATCTGGAAGCGGTTGAACAGCGGGATGTCGTCCTTGTAATGCTTGAGCTTGCGCAGGGTCTGCGGCATCACCTGCTGCATGAATTCGCGGGCGTGCTCGTACATCTCCTCGGTGTCCACCAGGATCTCGCCGATGTCGGCGCGCAGGTAGTCACGCAGGGCGCGCACGATCAGGCGCGATTCCTGGTAGATCAGGAACGGGGCCGGCTTGCTCAGGGCGGCCTCGGCGATGGCGCGCCAGACGTTGAGCAGGTAATCCAGATCCCACTGCAGCTCTTCCGCATCGCGGCCGACGCCGGCGGTACGGATGATCACGCCCATGTCATCAGGGATGTTCAGCTTGTCCAGGGCGTCCTTCAGGGCGGCGCGGTCTTCGCCCTCGATGCGACGAGAGACACCGCCGGCGCTCGGCGAGTTCGGCATCAGCACCATGTAGCGGCCGGCCAGCGAGATGAACGTGGTCAGGGCTGCGCCCTTGTTGCCACGCTCTTCCTTGTCCACCTGGACGACGATTTCCTGCCCTTCCTTCAGCAGCTCGCGGATGCCGGCCTTGTTGTGGTCGACACCGGCCTGGAAGTAATCGCGGGAGATTTCCTTCAGCGGCAGGAAGCCATGGCGGCCGCCACCGTATTCAACGAAGGCCGCTTCCAGCGAGGGCTCGATGCGGAAGATCCGGCCCTTGTAGATGTTGGACTTCTTCTGTTCCTTGGACGGCTGCTCGATGTCGATGTCATACAACGACTGGCCATCCACGATGGCAACGCGCAGCTCTTCAGCCTGCGTGGCGTTGATCAGCATTCGCTTCATTGTTGCGTTCCTCGCAAGCGGCTACCGCGCGGAACGCCATGGGGTTTCGCCTCTGGACACGGCTCGCCGCCCATTCGCGCAAGCGCGGGGAGGGCGGCTTGGGTTTCCAGCGCTACGACACCACGGCAGGCCGCGGGAGCGCTTCAATTTTCTGGTTTTGGGTGTTGCAGGGCCGGCGGCAGCTGTCAGCCAGGCTGGAGCGCCGCACGGGACATGTTCAGCGCGACTGCGTGTCAGGCAATCGGCGATGGCCGGGAACGCCGGTGAGCCGCTAACATGGCCGCCCCGCGGGCGGTGGTCGCGCACTGTGCCGGATTCGTCGGAAGCTGGGCTTCTGGCCCTGAGTAACTTCCAACGAAATCAATCCCTTATCTCGCCCCCCGAGTGTAACAGAATAAACAGGCTGATGACTGCACAAGACCCCACCAAGCCGGCCGGCGACAAGCCTTCCGTGCGCATGATCACCGTTCCGGCCGACCGCGCCGGCCAGCGGCTGGATAATTTCCTGCTCGGCCAGCTGAAGGGCGCCCCGCGCAGCCTGGTCTACAAGCTGGTCCGCAGTGGCCAGGTGCGCGTCAATGGCGGGCGAGCCAAGGCCGAGCGCAAGCTGGAGGCCGGCGACGAAGTGCGGATACCACCGGTTCGTCTCACTGAAGAAGGAGACAAGGCTGGGCCACCCGAGGCCTTCATGCGTCGGCTGGAGCAGGCCATCGTCTTCGAAGATGCCCGCCTGCTGGCGCTGAACAAGCCGACCGGCGTCGCCAGCCATGGCGGCAGCGGCATCAGCTTTGGCGCGATCGAGACCCTGCGCGCCCTGCGCCCCGGGCAGACCCTGGAGCTGGTACATCGGCTGGACCGCGATACCTCCGGCCTGCTGATCGTGGCCAAGAAGCGTTCGGCGTTGAGCGAGTTGCAGGCGCTGCTGCGCGAAGACCACGGCGCAGGCATCCGCAAGCGCTACCTGACCCTGCTGGCCGGGCGCATGCCGGACGGTGTGATGACGGTCGATGCGCCGTTGCACGTGGGCCTGCGCCAGGGCGGCGAGCGCCATGTGCAGGTCAACGCGATCGGCAAGGAATCCATCAGCCACTTCCGGGTGCTGGAGCGCAAGGGCGGCCATTCCTACTGCGAAGTGCGGATCGAAACCGGCCGCACCCACCAGATCCGCGTGCATGCCCAGCATCTGGGTCATCCGGTGGCCGGAGATGACAAATATGGCGATCCTGCGGTCAACAAGCGGCTTCGTGAGCAGATCGGGCTGAAACGTCTGTTCCTGCATGCGGCGTCGCTGGAGTTCGCGCTGGACGACGGCAAGAGCCCGTATGTGCTGAGCGCGCCACTGGCGGAAGAGCTGGTCGAGGCGCTGGATCGACTCCGCTGACGGCAGTTCGGCGGCGCCGGGCGCTTGGCTGTCGCCGTCGTTTCCCTGCGATGAATGGGCTTGTCACTTTCTTTGCTCGTGCAAAGAAAGTAACCAAAGAAACACGCCGCCATCCGCGAGCCGGCGCTGCGCGCCGGTGCCCTGTGCTCCTCGCTCCGGCGAGGGGCGGCGCGGAACTCGCTGCGCTCAGACACCCGCGCCTCTTCGCCCTCGCCGGACCTGCGGTGCTCGGCTCGCTACAAGGCGGGCCTGACAGCCGCAGCGTAGACCCGTGGCCGCACGCAACCTTTGTAGAGTCGAGCCGTGCTCGACTCACGCGCGCAGCGCGGGCTTCGCTTTTCATTCTTTCATTGCGCGGCTGGCATGCACGTAGCCTGTCAGAGGCCGGGCGAGGTGGGTTTGCGGGGGTGTAAGCGCCATTGATGGCGCGCCCAAGCCCCCATGGATGGGTTTACGGCGTCCCCCGCAAGCCCACCTCGCCTGGCCCAACCGCAGAATGCCGCTCTGCCAGCCGCGAGGGGGCTCAGCCCGTTGGCCGGAAACCCTTCACCACTTGAACAGCACCAGGCTGATCGCCAACGTGCCCATGCCGGCCACCAGGCCGTAGACCGTTTCATGCCCCTTGGCGTAACGCTTGGCCGCCGGCAGCAGCTCGTCCAGGGCCAGGAACACCATCACACCGGCGATCAGTCCGAACACCCAACCAAACGTGGCGTGCGACAGCGACCCTGACAACAGCCAGTAGCCCAGCGCCGCGCCCACGGGTTCGGCCAGGCCCGACAAGAGGCTGGCCGAGAACGCGTAGAACTTGTTCTGCGTGGCGAAATACACCGGCACCGCGATCGCGATGCCCTCGGGGATGTTGTGGATGGCAATGGCGAAGGCCAGCGGCATGCCCACCGACGGGCTTTCCAGCGTCGCGAAGAAGGTCGCCAGCCCCTCCGGGAAGTTGTGGGCGGTGATCGCGATCGAGGTCAGCAAGGCGACCCGCTTCAGATACTCGCGGCTGTTGTCGCGGAAGGTGGGGTCCTGTTTGTCCAGGCTGTCATGCGGATTCGGGATGAAGTGGTCGATCAGCACGATCACCACCACGCCCAGCAGGAACGCCAGCGTTCCGTAGGTGAACCCGGTGCGCTCGCCATAGGCCAGCGCGAACGAGGCGATGGATTTGTTGAGGATCTCCGACAGCGAGACGTACACCATCGCGCCGCCGGCAAAGGCCAGGCCGAAGGCCAGCAGGCGCGGGTTGGGGCGGCGCGAGAACAGCACCAGCAGGCTGCCGATGGCAGTGGCCAGGCCCGCAGCGAGGGTGACCGCCAGGGCGATCCAGATGTTTTCGGGGGGGATCTGCAGCATGTACCGACGCGTTCCTTGTCATCAAGCAATCGCCCCGGCACGGGCCGGGGCGGCAAAGGCGAGGCGGGCGTCGGCTGGCCTCGTCAGCGGCAGGCGATCAGCCGCCGCGGCGCAGGCTTTCTTCGATGGCGAAGCACTGGTCCGGCTTGGGTTGTGGCGGGTTGAAGCTGACCGGCACCTGGATCGTGGCCGGCACGGCCTCGCCATTGCGGGTGGCGGCCTTGAACTGCCAGCCCTGCACGGCGGTCTTGGCCAGCTCGTCCAGCTGCGGGTTGCCCGCGCCGGTCAGCAGGGTGACCTCGCTGGGTTTGCCGTCGGTACCGATCACCACCTTGAAGGTGCTGGTGCCGCCCACGCCGGTGCAGGCCAGCTCGAGCGGGTACTGCGGTGGCGGCGTCTTCACTGCGGCCACCTCGGTGGGGGCCGCAGCCGGCGCTGCCGGCGGCTCGGAGGTGCCGCAGCCGGCCAGGCTGGTCGCGGCAAGCAGGGACAGGCTCAGCAATCGCACGTTCATTTCAGTTGCTCCGTCAGGGCCGAAGTCTTCGCTGCGCAGATGAAGTCGTTCTCGCTCAGGCCGCCCACGTCGTGGGTGGAATAGCGAACGACGGCACGGTCGTAATGGACGCCGAGGTCGGGGTGATGGTCTTCGCCGTGGGCAATCCAGGCCAGTGCGTTCACGAAGGCCATGGTGGCGTAGTAGTCCTTGAAGCGGAATGTGCGCACCAGCGCCTGCCCGGCCTCGGCCAGCTCCCAGCCGGGAACCTGCGGCAGCAGTTCGGCCAGGCGGGCCTCGCCCAGCTTGTGGTCGCTGCCCTTGCGCGGCACGCAATGCGCCTGTGCCAGCGGAATCAGGTCGGCCATGGGTTCCTCCACCTCGTGTTGACTGAACAATGCGCCGGCCGGTGTATAAAACGAATGAGCGGCTGACGCTTACTTGGCTAGAATAGCCTGATGATCCAGATCTCCGACACTGCCCAGACCCATTTCCGCAAGCTGATCGAACGCGAGGGCGTGCCCGGTATGGGCGTACGCTTGAGTGCGGTCGACCCCGGCACCCCGCGCGCCGATGCCCGGCTGGAGTTCGCCGAGCCGACCGACCTGCTCGGCGACGAGTGGGCGGTGGACTGCGATGGCTTCACGCTCTATGTCGACGCTACCAGCGTTGGCTGGCTCGATGGCGCGGAAATCGACATCGTGCCCGGCACCGCCGGCACCCAGCAGCTGACGATCAAGGCGCCGCGGATCAAGGGCGAAGCGCCCGGCGATGCCGCCTCGCTGGTCGAGCGCGTGCATTGGGTGGTGGAAAACGAAGTCAATCCGCAGCTCGCCTCGCACGGCGGCAAGGTGGCCGTGCAGGAAGTCTCGGCCGACGGCGTGGTACTGCTGCGCTTCGGTGGTGGTTGCCAGGGCTGTGGCATGGCCGACGTCACCCTCAAGCAGGGCATCGAGAAGACCTTGATGGGCCGTGTGCCCGGCGTAACCGCCGTGCGTGACGCTACCGATCACGACAGCGGCCACGCACCGTATATTCCGCGCGGCAACGCCGCCTGATCGCCAACGCGTGCCTCTGCCCAGAGCCGAGCAACTCATCGACCTGCTGCTGGCGCGCCAGCAGCGTCCCCCCATCCTCGAGAAGAAGACCGGCCTGCCGTATGGCTGGGCAATCTGGCTGCGGACGCTGACGCCACTGCCACCTTCCTTCCACGCACGCGACCTGATCGCGGTGCTGCTGCCGCGGCCGCTGCCCGGGCCGCCGGGACAATTGCCGGCGCTGGGGCCATGGGCGTCCCTGCGTCGTCTGTTCTGGCAGGACTGGGATCCGGCGCCTCGTGACCAGCGCTGGATGCGCTGGACGTCGGCGCTGCTCAGCGCGCTGCTGCATCTGTTGTTCTTCCTGTTGCTGCTGTGGGTGGCGGTGATCCGCACATCTTCGCCGGACGAGCAGGGCAGCGAGGGTGACCGCGTGCAGATTGAATTCGTCGGCCGTGCTGCGCAGGAAGGCGGCGGCGACCAGGCCGGTACCGAAGCGGCTGCCGCTGCGGCCGCCGGTGCCACGGCCGCAGGACAGGAGGCGGGAGCTGCCACCGCGCCGCGCCCGCAGCCGGCTGAACCTGCGCCGGCTTCTGCCGCCACGGCTGCTACAGCGCCGACCGCCAGCGTGCCGCCACCGCCCGAGGTCGAGCCTGCACCGATTGCTGCACCGCCGCCCTCACCGGTGCAGGCCACCGAAGTGGCGCAGGCCACCACCGATTTCGTGGTGCCACCGATGGCGCCGCCACGGACCGAGGTCAGCATCGTTCCGCGCGATACCGTCCCGACCGTGCGCGAGCGCAGCGTGCAGCCGGTGCAGGCGACGCCGATGCCAACGCCGGTACGCACGCCCGAGGTGGCCGTGCAGGCGCCGCGCGTGCGCGATGTGGAGGTGCAGGAACGCGAAATCGCCACGGTCGAAGCGCCGGTGGCGTCGCAGACCCTGCGTACCACCGACATCCCGGTGCGCGTGCCGCAGCGTGAGGTGCAGGTGCGCGAACGCGAAGTTCAGGCCATGACCGATCCGCAGGTGCGCATGGCCACTGTCGCGGGGCGCGAGCCCACCGTGCGTGCGCCTGCCGGTCGCGAGGTGCAGGTGCGCGAACGGGAGGTTGCAGCCGCTCCGGTTCCGGCAGTGTCGACGTCGGCCGGCAGTGCGACGACGCCTGCACCGGCGCCAGCCGGTAGCGCAGCCCGGAACGACACCAGTGCGGCGCGTCCAGCAGCGACCAGCGCGGCCTCCGCGCAGGCGGGCGCACGCCCGGCGCCGACCCCGGGCAACTGGGCGACACCTGCACGCGGTGACGATTGGGGCGCCTCCAGCCGCAATCGCGACGGCGCCAATCAGGGCGCTGCGCAGGCCAGTGCCGGCAAGGGCGAGGGCCTGTTCAATGCCGACGGCAGCGTACGCGTGGCCGGCCAGGACGGGGGCGGCAAGGCCGAGCGTGGCGCACCCGGTGGAGCCAATGATGGCTGGAGCAAGGAACGCATTGCCGAGTCCGGCAGGTGGCTTAAGCGGCCGCCGTACGACTACACGCCCACATCGTTCGACAAATACTGGGTGCCGCAGGAATCGCTGCTCGCCGAATGGGTGCGCAAGGGCGTCAAGGCGATGGAGATTCCGTTGCCGGGAACCAGTACGAAGATTTCCTGCGTGATCTCGATCCTGCAGGCCGGTGGCGGCTGTGGTCTCACCAATCCGAACATGCAGGACCAGCCCGCCGTGGCGCGTCCGCCGCCGGATATCCCGTTCAAGAAAGAGCTGCAGGAAGATAACGGCAGCCGGTAGGGCGGCGGATCCACGCGTGGCGTGGATCTACCCGGTCGGATGCACAGTAGATCCACGCCATGCGTGGATGATCCCTGCGCGGGGGCACGGCATGCCGACCAAGGCCGGCCTCTACCGGGTCACGCGCTCTGCGACAGGAACACCCAGAACGGGACGTCGCGGCCCACCCAGTCACGGCTGGCTTCATCGAGGATGTCCAGCAGCGTGTCGAACTCCTTGCCAGCCCCTGCGCGCAGGGCATCGACATCGGCCAGGAACAGCGCATAGCCATTGGCCGGCAACCATTGCAGGTCGCGCAGGTTGTCGGCCAGTGCATCCCAGTTGCCGCCGAAGCCGGCGGGGAAATCAAGCTGGGCGGCCAACCGTGCCAGCAAGGTGCGCTTGTCGCTCACGCCATCCAGATCGATCCGGATCACCTTCAGGTCGGCATCGCGCATCGCTGCCGACAGTGCGCTGATATCCGAGCTGTCGATCGCGTAGACGCCGGCATTGTTGATGTCATGCAGGCCGAGGCCGAAATCATCATGGCTCATGGGCGTTCTCCGGAGGCCGGTAGAGTGAAGCTGCGGAACGATTCGTAGTGATCATCGGTGTAGTACCAGGCATCTGGCGGGGTGCCACCGGTGACGATGCGTCGCGCGCCACGGTTGCCTGCACCCGGCGTGTCGACGGTGTACTCGCGGTAGTAGCCACGCGGTCGCTGTGGCAACCGTTGTTCGCGGTTGCCGAAGGTGCTGCCGTCCTGGCGGTGCGGGAACGGACCACCACGCTGGATCAGTGCGATGGTCTGGCGGGCTTCGGCCGGCAGGAAGGTGGGTAGGGCGCTGTCGCTGCCGCTGTTGCGGACTGCCGGAGCACTGGCGGCCGGCGTGCCCTGCAGGTCAGGCGCGAACTGCGGCGGCGCTGGCCGCTGCAGGAAATGATTGGCGACCAGGCCGAGCAACAGCAGGGCGATGGCGGTGATCAACAGCCGGGGGTTGCGCATGAGCAGAGGCGGGCGAGGGTGGTGTGCCCACTGTAGCGCCTGCGCGCTGCACCCTGCATGAGGCCGCGCGCTGCGTCACCTCCGGGTAACAATTGCCGGCATGCTCACCTGCAGGACGCAATTTCCTTTACATCCCCCTTGGTAATCTGGCGGTCTGTCCCCATCATTCACCGCGCACCGCCCGACGATGCCGTCGGGTGCCCTCGCTATCAGGAGATGCATCATGGCCTACACCCTGCCCAAGCTGCCCTACGCCTACGACGCGCTGGAACCGCATATCGATGCGGCGACGATGGAAATCCATCACACCAAGCATCACCAGACCTACATCAACAACGTCAACGCTGCGCTGGAAGGCACCGAATACGCCGACCTGCCGGTCGAAGAACTGGTGAAGAAGCTGAAGTCGCTGCCGGAGAACCTGCAGGGCCCGGTGCGCAACAACGGTGGCGGCCACGCCAACCACTCGCTGTTCTGGACCGTGATGGCGCCGAACGCGGGCGGCAACCCGGTCGGTGATGTGGCCAAGGCGATCGACAAGGACCTGGGCGGTTTCGACAAGTTCAAGGATGCCTTCACCAAGGCCGCGCTGACCCGTTTCGGCAGTGGCTGGGCGTGGCTGAGCGTGACCCCGGACAAGAAGGTCGTGGTCGAGAGCAGCGGCAACCAGGACAGCCCGTTGATGGAAGGCAATACCCCGATCCTCGGTCTGGACGTGTGGGAACACGCGTACTACCTGAAGTATCAGAACCGTCGTCCGGAATACATCGGCGCGTTCTTCAACGTCATCGACTGGAACGAAGTCGAGCGTCGTTACCAGGAAGCGATCGCCTGATCGCAGCGCCTGCGTGAACGCGAAAAGGCCGGGGGAGACCCCGGCCTTTTCGTTTGCGCATCGGTAGTGCCGGCCGCTGGCCGGCAACCTCATGGTTCTCATTCGGTGGTGGCGGGCACATCCTGCAGCCGCAGCGTCGCCATCACACCCAGGCGCAGGCCGGGCAGATCGCCATCGGCGGGCAGCAGGATCGCCTGCTGGCGGATGCCGCCGAAGTGCTTGACCTGGAACAGAACATCCAACCCATGGCCACTGGCTCCACCGCCGCTGGCCGCCGGTGCGCCAGGACTGCGCCGGGACGGTTGGAAGCCAGGTGTGCCGCGCACAAGCTCCACGGTGCTGGCGGAGAAATCCCCGGCGATCAGGCTCGGCATGCCTTCCGCCGTGGCACCGATCCAGGTCATCAGGTCGCTGGTCTGATGCTGTCGGGCCGTGGCCTCATCGGGCTCCGGACGCAGGCGTGCGACATAGACGTTGACGTCGTTGTCGCCCAGGCGCAGGCGCATCATGCCGGCGGCACTGAAGGTGCCCGGCGGGTGCAGCAGGGTGACCCCGTCCTCGCTGACCGGCAGCCGGCTGAGCATGGCGTTGCCATGCCGGACCGGCTGGCTCGGCGGGTCCGCGGTGACGAAATCGCAGCTGTAGCGCAGACGGCTGGCCAACCAGCAGGCCGGATTGCGCCCTTGCTGCTGCAATACCTGCTGCACCGAAATCACATCCGGCTGCAGATCGGTCAGCAGCTGCAGCACCTGTTCGCGGCGCTGCTTCCACTGGCCCTCGTCACGGCTGGGCAGTTCCAGCGCGGCAACGGTCAATTGCCGCACTTCGGTGGCAAGGCTGGTGGCCGGCGGCGCCTGTGGCCGGGCCAGCGCAGGCACGGCCAGCATGAGGGCAAGGCAGCTGGGCAGGATGCGGGCGAAGGGCAGGGGGCGCATAACGATAAGTTTACGCTTTTACCGTGCAGGTTCCGTGACTTCCGGCAGGGCTGGAAATGCCTGCCATGCTTTGCTGCGGCTGTCATGCAGCCCTGCAGCGTGCTTCGCACGCACAGGTTCCGGTACTCTTGCGCCTTTCGTTTTGCAGGAATGCCTTACAGGATGAGCCACGACGCAGTCGCCCCCATCGCCGGCCAGGGAAAGATGCCGCGCCAGATCCCGTACATCATCGGCAATGAGGCCTGCGAACGGTTCAGTTTCTACGGGATGCGCAACATCCTGGTGCAGTTCCTGATCACCTCGCTGCTGCTGCAGGAAATCACTGCGGAAGGTCGTGCCGGTGAAGCCAAGGACATCATGCACAGCTTCATGATCGGCGTGTATTTCTTCCCGCTGCTCGGTGGCTGGCTGGCCGACAAGTTCTTCGGCAAGTACCACACCATCCTCTGGTTCAGCCTGGTCTACTGCATGGGCCATCTGTGCCTTGCGTTGTTCGAGGGCAGCCGTGAGGGCTTCTTCCTCGGCCTGGGCCTGATCGCGCTGGGTGCCGGTGGCATCAAGCCGCTGGTGGCCTCGTTCATGGGCGACCAGTTCGACCAGAGCAACAAGCACCTGGCCAAGATCGTCTTCGACGCCTTCTACTGGATCATCAACTTCGGCTCGCTGTTCGCCTCGCTGCTGATCCCGCTGGTGCTGAAGAACTGGGGCCCGCAGTGGGCCTTCGGCATTCCGGGCATCCTGATGTTCGTGGCCACCTTCGTGTTCTGGCTGGGCCGCAAGCGCTACGTGCTGGTGCCGCTGCCGCCGAAGGACCCGCATTCGTTCGCCAATGTGGTGCGCACCGCACTGACCGCGCGCGTCGCCGGTCAGGGCCGTCCGGGTCTGGCCATTGCCGTGGCTGGGCTGGTGCTGGCTGTCGCCTCGTTCGGCCTGGTCGGCTCGCTGGGCATCGTGATCTGCCTGTGCCTGGCGCTGGTGTCGATCCTGGCCGGTGTCGGCGGCGGTACCTGGTTGCAGCTGGACCGCGCCCGCGGCCAGCACCCGGCTGAAGCCGTGGAGGGCGTGCGCTCGGTGCTGCGCGTGCTGGTGATCTTTGCCCTGACCACGCCGTTCTTCTCACTGTTCGACCAGAAAGCCTCGACCTGGGTGCTGCAGGGCCAGCAGATGCAGATGCCGAGCTGGTTCACCGCCTCGCAGATGCAGGCGCTGAATCCGTTGCTGGTGATGATCCTGATTCCGTTCAACAACCTGGTGCTGTACCCGGCCCTGCGCCGCTTCGGCTTCGAGCCGACCGCGCTGCGCCGCATGACCGCCGGCATCGCGTTCAGCGGCCTGGCCTGGATCGTGGTCGGCGGCATCCAGGTGGTGATGGACGGTGGCAATGCGATGTCGATCTTCTGGCAGATGCTGCCGTACGCGCTGCTGACCTTCGGCGAAGTGCTGGTCTCGGCCACGGGTCTGGAGTTCGCCTACAGCCAGGCACCGCAGGCGATGAAGGGCGTGGTGATGAGCTTCTGGAACCTGACCACCACCATCGGCAACCTGTGGGTGCTGCTGTCCAATGCAGCCGTGCGCAATGACACGGTCACCCACCAGATCGCCAGCACGGGCTTGAGCGAGGCGGCCTTCCTGATGTTCTTCTTCGCCGGGTTCGCTTTCGTCGCGGCGTTGGCCTTCGGTTGGTACGCGAAACGCTATCGTATGGTCGACAACTACCGCACCGCCTGAGCCTGACATGACCCCCGTCAATCTGCTGTTGATCGCCATCACCGCCATCCTGTCGTGGATGGCGTTCAACAACCGCAAGCTGGCCGACCGCCTGATCCTGTGGCCGCCGGCGGTGGATCGCCATCGCCAGTATGACCGCCTGATCACCTATGGCTTCATCCACGCTGACTGGTCGCACCTGATCTTCAACATGATCACCCTGTTCTTCTTCGGGGGATTCATCGAGAGCGTGATGGTGCAGCTGACCGGCAGCTACCTGGTCTATCCGGCGTTCTACGTCGGTGCGCTGCTGGTCTCGATCCTGCCCAGCTACCTGAAGAACCAGAAGAACCCGAACTACCTCAGCCTCGGTGCGTCCGGGGCGGTGTCGGCGGTGCTGTTCGCCTTCATCCTGATCAAGCCGTGGTCGATCATCCTGGTGTTCTTCATCCCGGCGCCGGCGATCGTCTATGCCGCGTTCTACGTCGGCTACAGCATCTGGATGGACAAGCGCGGCGGCGACCGCATCAACCACAGCGCACACCTGGCCGGTGCGGCGTTCGGCGTGATCTTCATGCTGGCCATGCAGCCGAGCATCTTCAGTCACTTCCTGCGCGAGCTGTCCAACCCGACCTTCCGCCTCGGAGGCGGTTGAGGGTGGCCGGGGTCGGATCCACGGGATCCGACCCCCGGGGCTGCGGCCCCGCTCCGGGTCAGGCCCGGGTTTCCTGACCGTAGGTATCCAGCAGGCGGGAGAACACTTCCTCGCCGATGCTCTGGAATGCCTGGTCTTCGGTCTGTCCCTCCACGGCCAGTTGCAGCAGGCCCTCCAGCAGGGCGTGATCGGTATCGGGATGGGAATCGCTGGGGTGCATCGCGGGCCTCCACGGCAGAGCGCTTGATCAACATCAACTGTCGCAAGGGTCATGCCAGTCTGGCGCACCCCTGCAAAGGGGTTAGCGGCCGCCCGGGCTGCAGCTTGAGGGCAACAACTGACGCAGCAGGCGCTGACTTGCCCCTGTTCAGGCTTCACGCGATCATGGCGCCCGCCTGCGCACCATCCACGCAGTCGCCGCAGGAGACAGTCCCATGGCTTCGGTCACGCCCCCCGGTCTGGCTTACGAGGTCGAACATGATCAGGTCAACCACCGTTTCACCGCCCGCGTGCGCGGACAGGTGGCACTGTTGGACTACCAGATCAAACGCAGGCGGATGGTCATCACCCATACCGAAGTGCCCGAGCCGATTGCGGGCCGTGGCATTGCCGGTGAGCTGACCCGGGTCGCACTGCGTTTCGCCCGGGAGCAGAAGTACAAGGTGGTGCCGGCATGCGCCTATGCCGAGGCCTTCCTGCAGCGGCACGAGGAGTATCACGATCTGCTTGTGGGCTGAATCCAGCGGGCCACGCTTCAGCCAAGGCAGGCGATGATGTATGAACATGAACAGGGGATCCCGATGAAGATTGGAAACAACCGGCCACTGCACGCCAGCGTGCTGGCCGGCGCTATGGGCGTGCTGTTGCTGGCCGGTTGCCAGCGTGACAACGAGGCGGCACCTGCCACCGACGCCGCGCCTGCGGCCGAAGCCACAGCCACCGCCGAGACGCCCGCAGCGGAAGCGCCGTTGGATCTGCGCGATGTGATCGAGAACAATGAGCGTGAAGTGGTCGGCATCAGCTACCCGGCTGGCATTGATCGCTATCCGGGGTTGGCACGCGCGCTGCAGGCCTATGCCACGTCCGCCCGCGGCGATCTGCAGCAGGCGCTGGACGGGCTGGGCAACGACAAGCCGACCATGCCCTATGAGTTGTCGCTGAGCTTCGAGAAGCTGCTGGAAACGCCGCAGCTGGTGGTGGTCAGTGCCGACGGCAGCCGCTACACCGGTGGCGCCCACGGCGAACCGTTGGTTGCACGTTTCGTGTGGCTGCCGGCGCAGCAGCAGATGTTGAGCGCCGACAAGCTGGTGACCGATGCCAAGGGCTGGAAGGCGATCAGCGATTTCGTCGCCGACCAGCTGCGTGAGCGTGTGGCCACCCGCCTCAGCGGCGAGGACATGGACCCGTCGCAGCTGCAGGAATCGCTGCGCAATGCCTCGCGGATGATCGCCGACGGCACCGGTCCGCAGGCCGACAACTTCAGCCAGTTCCAGCCGCTGACCGACGACAAGGGCCAGATCACCGCGCTGCGCTTCGTGTTCCCGCCTTACCAGGTGGGTCCATACTCGGACGGTACCCAGACCGCTGACGTGCCGGCCTCGGTCGTGTTGCCGCACGTGGCCAAAGACTACGTGGAGCTGTTCGCACGCGGGTAACCGTAGACGAGGAGGTGGCGTGGACACAGGGTTGCAGGAGCGGGTCACCGGCCTGCTCCACGAAGCCGGGGTCCAGATCGATGGAACCCGGCCGCAGGATATCCAGGTGCATGATCCGCGTTTCTTCGCGCGGGTCATGGCGCACGGCTCGCTCGGGCTGGGCGAGAGCTACATGGACGGCTGGTGGGACGCCAACGTCCTCGATGAATTCCTGTTCCACCTGATGCAGGCGCACCTGGACGAACGGGTGCACGGCTGGCGCGAGCTGGCTGACGCCCTGAAGGCGCGCCTGTTCAACCTGCAGGCCGGGCAGCGCAGCTATGAAGTCGGCCGCCGCCACTATGACCTGGGCAATGATCTGTACCAGGCGATGCTCGGCCGGCGCCTGGTCTACAGCTGTGGGTATTGGCGCAACGCCAACGATCTGGATGCGGCGCAGGAAGCCAAACTTGATCTGGTGTGCCGCAAGCTCGGGTTGCGCCCGGGGCAACGCGTGCTGGATATCGGCTGCGGTTGGGGCGAAGCGCTGAAATTCGCCGCTGAGCGCCATGGTGTCAGTGGCGTGGGCATCACCATTTCTCAGGAGCAGGCCGACTACGCGCGTGATCTGTGCGCGGGCCTCCCGATCGAGATCCGGCTGCAGGACTACCGCGAACTGGACGAGCCGTTCGATGCGGTGTTCTCCATCGGCATGTTCGAGCACGTCGGCGACAAGAACTACCGTAGCTTCTTCGATGTGGCACGGCGCTGCCTGTCGCCGCGCGGGCTGCTGCTGTTGCACACGATTGGCACCAACATCTCGCGCCATCGCACCGATCCATGGATCGCGCGCTACATCTTTCCCAATTCGATGCTGCCGTCGGCGGCGCAGATCAGTCGCGCATTTGAAAGGCGCTTCGTGCTGGAGGACTGGCACAACTTCGGCACCGACTACGATCTGACCCTGCAGGCGTGGCGGCGCAATGTGGAAGCAGCGTGGCCGACACTGGATGCGCGGCGCTATGACGAGCGGTTCCGTCGCCTGTGGCGGTTCTACCTGGCTGGATCGATGGCGACGTTCCGCAGTCGGCATGCGCAGTTGTGGCAGCTGGTGCTGTCACCGCACGGAGTGCCGGGGGGATATGTGGCACCGCGTTGATTGCTGGGAGCATCCACGCATGGCGTGGATCTACTGGGATGCCGCACAAAAAAACCGCCCGGTCGCCCGGGCGGTTTTCGTTTCACGCTACGGTGCCGGCGATCAGTTGCCAGCGCCGGTCAGGCCACGCTTCTCCAGCAGCGGTTCGATCTGCGGCTCGTGGCCGGCAAAATCGCGGAACAGCTGCATCGCATCCACGCTGCCACCCTTGGACAGCAGGGTTGCGCGGAAGTGGTCGCCGTTCTTGCGGCTCAGGCCACCGTTGTCGCGGAACCACTTCTGGGTGTTGGCGTCCAGCACTTCCGACCAGATGTAGGCGTAGTAGCCGGCCGAGTAGCCGCCCATGATGTGGCTGAAGTACGGGGTCTTGTAGCGCGGCGGAACCGGCGCGTAGTAGATGCCGTCCTTCTCCAGCGCGGCGCGCTCGAAGGCCATCACGTCCTTGGCGGCCGGCACCTGGTCCGGGCCGATCTGGTGCCAGCGCTGGTCAAGCATCGCCGCGCCCAGATACTCGGTGGTGGCAAAGCCCTGGTTGAACTTGGCCGCGGCCAGCACCTTGTCCAGCAGCGCCTGCGGCATCGCCGAACCGTTCTGGTAGTGCTTGGCGTAGTTCTTCAGGATGGCCGGGTTGTCGGCCCACATTTCGTTGACCTGCGAGGGGAACTCGACGAAGTCGCGCGGCACCGCGGTGCCCGAGAAGTACGGGTACTTCACGTTCGAGAACATGCCGTGCAGGGCGTGGCCGAACTCGTGGAAGGTGGTGCTCACCTCATCCCAGGTCAGCAGCGTCGGCTGGCCGGCCGGCGGCTTGGGGATGTTCAGGTGGTTGGCCACCACCGGCTTGAAGCCGGTCAGCTTGGACTGCGAGACATACGAGTTCATCCATGCACCACCGCGCTTGGACGCACGTGCGTACGGGTCGAAGATGAAGATCGCCAGCTGGCTGCCGTCGGCATCGAACACGTCATAGACGGTGACATCATCGTGGTAGACCGGAAGGTCGGTGCGCTGCTTGAAGCTCAGGCCGAATTCCTGGCCGGCCGCGTAGAACACGCCGTTCTCCAGCACGTTCTTCATTTCGAAGTACGGCTTCAGCTGCGACTCGTCGAAGTTGTACTTGGCCTGGCGCACCTTCTCGCTGTAGAAGGCCCAGTCCCACGGTTCCAGCTTGAAGGTCGGCTTGCCGGCGGCCTTCTGTTCCTGGTCGATCATCGCCTGCAGGTCGGCGGCTTCGCGCTTGGCATTGGCCACCGCGGCCGGTGCCAGCTTGCCCAGCATCGCATTGACCGCTTCGGGGGTCTTGGCGGTCTGGTTGGTCAGGTTGTAGGCGGCGAAGTTGGCAAAGCCCATCAGCTTGGCCTTGTCGGCGCGCAGCTGCATGATGCGTGCGACCAGCGCGGTGTTGTCGAACTCACCGCCGCGGCTGCCACGGGTGGTGGAGGCTTCGTAGATCTTCTGGCGCAGCGCGCGGTTGGCCAGGTTGGTCAGCGGCGGCTGGCCGGTGGTGTTGAGCAGGGTGATCACGTACTTGCCGTCCAGGCCACGGGCCTTGGCGGCTTCGGCGGCGGCAGCGATCTGTTCCTTGGACAGGCCGTCCAGTTCCTTGACGTCGTTGACGGTGATCGCCGAAGCGTTCACTTCCGACTGCACGTTCTGGCTGAACTTGGTGCCCAGGTTGGCCAGCTCGGCGTTCATCTTCTTCAGCGTGGCCTTGTCGGCCTCGGACAGCTTGGCGCCGGCGCGCACGTAGTTGTCGTAGTACTTCTCGACCAGGCGCACGCCTTCAGCGTCCAGGCCCAGGGTGGTGCGGCTGTCATACAGCGCCTGGATGCGCGCGAACAGCTTGCCGTTCAGCGCGATCGCATCGCTGTGCGCGGCGAACTTCGCCGAGTAGTCGGCCTGCAGCTTCTTGCGGGTGTCGTTGGTATCGGCGCCCACCAGGCTGAAGAACACGGTGGTCGCGCGGTCCAGGGTGTCACCGCTCTTTTCCAGGGCGATGATGGTGTTGTCGAAGGTCGGCTTGGCCTTGGTGTTGGCGATCGCCTCCACTTCCTTCAGCTGCTGCGCCATGCCGGCGTCGAACGCCGGGGCGAAGTCGCTGTCCTTGATCTTGTCGAACTGCGGGAAATGCAGCGGCAGCGGGCTGTCGGCGAAGAACGGATTGGCCTGCTGGGCGTTGGCGGCGGCCGGGGTGGCGGCGCTGGCCGAATAGGCGGGCAGGGCAAGGCCGAGGGTCATGGCCACGGCAAGGGCAAGACGGGTGGTCAAGGTCGATACTCCGGTAAGGCAAACAAGGGCCCGAGGGTAACCCGGCGGCAGGGCCGGGCACTTGTGTCAAAAGGCATGCAGGCAAAGCCGCCCCGCATTAGAGCCACCCCATGGGTGGCTGCCCGGGTACCATGCAGAACACCGCCCCCAGGCCAGCCGCCATGACCACCGCCTACGATTTCAGCTTCCGCGACCTCGACGGCCAGCCTCAGGCCTTGGAGCAGTACCGCGGCAAGGCGCTGCTGCTGGTCAATGTGGCGAGCAAGTGCGGTTTCACCCCGCAGTACACCGGGCTGGAACAGCTGTGGCAGGGATATCGTGATCGCGGCCTGGTGGTGATCGGCTTTCCCTGCAACCAGTTCGGCGCGCAGGAACCAGGCGATGCCGCGCAGATCCGCCAGTTCTGTTCGATCGATTACCCGGTCAGCTTCCCGCTGTCGCAGAAGATCGAGGTCAACGGCGAGGGCGCCGACCCGCTATGGGCGTGGCTGTCGCACGAAAAGCGCGGGCTGCTGGGCATCGCCCGCATCAAGTGGAACTTCAGCAAGTTCCTGGTCGATCGCAACGGGCAGGTGGTGGATCGCTATGCGCCGACCACCAAGCCGGAGCAGCTGCGCGGCGGCATCGAAGCACTGTTGTAGAGCCGAGCCCATGCTCGGCTGCGTTTCCAGGCGGACGGCGTGTGCGTGCTGCGCGCGAGCCGAGCGCGGGCTCGGCTCTACAGATGCGATGCGTTATTTCTCGACGAACGCGCGCTCGAACACGTAGTGGCCGGGTGTACCGATGCGTGGCGAGGTCTGGAAGCCGCGGCTGTCCAGCACGCTGCGCAGGTCGGCCAGCATCTGCGGGCTGCCGCAGATCATCGCGCGGTCGTTCTCCGGGCTCAGTTCCGGCAGGCCCAGGGTGCGCTGCATTTCGCCGCTTTCCATCAGCTGGGTCAGGCGGCCCTGGTTGGCGAACGGCTCACGGGTCACCGCCGGGTAGTACAGCAGCTTGTCGCCGATCATCTCGCCCAGGAACTCATGCTCGCGCAGTTCCTTTTCGAAGTAGTCGCGGTAGGCCAGGTCCTTTTCGTAGCGCACGCCATGGCAGAGGATCACCTTCTCGAAGCGCTCGTAGGTTTCCGGGTCCTTGATGACCGACAGCCACGGTGCCATGCCGGTGCCGGTACCCAGCAGGTACAGGTTCTTGCCGGGGTGCAGGTCGCTGATCAGCAAGGTGCCGGTGGGCTTCTTGCCGACCAGTACCTTGTCGCCCGGCTTGATGTGCTGCAGGCGCGAGGTCAACGGGCCGTCCTGCACCTTGATGCTGAAGAACTCCAGGTGTTCTTCCCAGTTGGCGCTGGCGATGGAGTACGCGCGCAGCAGCGGCCGCGCCTCGGTCTCCAGGCCGATCATCACGAACTGGCCGTTCTCGAAGCGGAAACCGCTGTCACGGGTGAGGGTGAAGCTGAAGTAGGCGTCGGTCCAGTGGCGGACCTCAAGCACCGTTTCGGCGCCGAAAGCGGAGGACATGGGCGTATCTATCGGAAGTCGTCGGGACAATTCTATCTCAAATGAGACAGGTTCTCATTAGGCGGAACGAGAGGCGTTCTCAGCGGTAACCGGCCGCCTGCAGCTCGAACAGCTCGGCATAGCGGCCGCCCTGGGCCATCAGCTGCTGGTGGGTGCCGCTGGCCTCGATCCGGCCATCAGCCAGCACCAGGATGCGGTCGGCCATGCGCACCGAAGAGAAGCGATGGGAAATCAGCACGGCAGTGCGATTATCCGCCAACTCCCTGAACCGCTGGAACACCTCGAACTCGGCACGGGCGTCCAGCGCCGCGGTGGGCTCATCCAGGATCATCACCTGTGCATCGCGCATCCATGCGCGGGCAATGGCGATCTTCTGCCACTGGCCACCGGACAGGTCCACGCCCTGCTTGAAGCGGCGGCCGATCTGCTGGTCGTAGCCGGCGGGCAGGGCCGCGATCACTTCCTCGGCCATGCCGCGGCGGGCGGCATCGGTGATCCGCGCGTGGTCGTCCATCGCTTCCACCTGGCCGACGCCGATGTTCTCGCCGGCACTGAGGTTGTAGCGCACGAAGTCCTGGAAGATCACCCCGAGATTGGCGCGCAGATCGTCCAGGTCGTAGTCGCGCAGGTCGCGGCCATCGAGCAGGATGCGGCCTTCGTCGGGCTCGTACAGGCGTGCCAGCAGCTTCACCAGGGTGGTCTTGCCCGCACCGTTCTCACCGACCAGCGCCAGCACTTCGCCCGCGCGCAGCTGGAAATCGAGGTGGCGCACGGCCCATTGCTCGGCATCGGGATAGCGGAAGCCCACGTCCTCGAACACGAAGCCCTCGCGGATCGGCTGCGGCACGCGCACCGCGTCCTTGCGCGAGTGGATTTCCGGTTCGATCTGGAAGAACGAATACAGGTCGTCCAGGTACAACGCCTGGCTGGCCACTTGCGAGAACCCGATCAGCAGGCCTTCCAGCAACTGGCGCAGACGCAGGAAGCTGCCGGCGAGGAAGGTCAGGTCACCTATGGAGAAATCACCGCGCACCGTACGCCACGCGATATAGGCGTAGGCGGTGTAGTAGCCCAGCGTGCCCAGTGCGGCCAGCAAGGTGCCCCAGAACGCACGCCGCCGGGCGAGCGCGCGGTTGGCCAGGAACAGCGCTGCCGACAAACTGCGGTAGCGGTCGACCAGGAACCGATGCAGGTTGAAGATCTTTACTTCCTTGGCCGTTTCCACACTGGCGCCGAGCTGGCGCAGGTAGTCCAGCTGGCGGCGCTCGGGCGTCCACAGGAAGTTGAGGCTGTAGCCGGCCGCATTGAAGTGCGACTCGCCGATGAAGGCCGGCACCAGCGCCAGCGCCAGCAGCAGGATCAGCCACGGCGCATAGACCAGCAGGCCGACGGCCAGGCTGGCGACGGTGATGGCATCCTGCACCTGGCCGAACAACTGGCTCATCAGGTTCATCCGGCCCATGGTCTGGCGCCGCGCACGGTCCAGCTTGTCCTGCAGGTCCGGGTCCTCAAAGTCCTCCAGGTCAAGGGTGGCCGCGTGCTCCATCAAGCGCACGCTGGTGGCGTTGGCGAACAGTTCCGACAGCAGGGCATCGGCATAGCTGACCAGGCGGCCGAGCAGGTCCGAGGCAATGGCCAGGCCCAGTTCCAGAGCCAACAGGCCGAGCAGTGGAGTGAGCAGTCCACTGGACAGGGCCTCACCCAGCGGTGGGAAGCCGGCATCATGCTGGCTGAGGTGCAGCGCGGTATCGATGATGAGCTTGCCGACATACAGCATCGCCACCGGCAGCAGCGCGCGGATCAGGCGCAGGCCAAGACTGGCCAGGGTCAGGGCGCGGCTGGTCTGCCACACCTGGCGCAGGAACGGCGGCAGGTTGCGCATGGCCTTGAAGCGTTGACGCAGGCTGGGTTTCTTTTCGGTGGCAGCAGGCATGTCGCCATTGTGCGCGCCTGATACGTGCAGATGGGGTCAGGGCAGGGTGTCCCGTTCCATCAATCAACCTTCCCCTCGAACCTTCAGCAGCGGTCGAGCAAACGCGACATCTACCGGTTTCCTTCATCCACGCATGGCGTGGATCTACCGTGCCGACCAAGGTCGACACCTACCAAAGCGGGATGCCGTACCGACAGGCCGCGGGAAACTGTCGAAGGCGGGGTGGGTCCGGTTGCGGGAGTGTCAGCCGCATGGATGCGGCTGCCAAGCCCCCAAGGACGGGTTTACGGCGTCTCCCGCAACCGGATCCACCCCGCCATCCCTCAGGAAGCCAGCTTTTGAAGTTGCTGTTGCTGTTGAGGTTGCCGGCCAGCGGCCGGCACTACAGGCGGGTGCCGGGCGGCAGCCCGGCCAACAGAACCCTCTTACGGCAGCGGCGGCAGCAGGCCCGCGCCCAACCGGTTCCAGGCATTGATCACCGCGATACCCATGCTCAGGTCACTGATGCCCTTCTCATCGAAGTGCGGCGCCAGCGCGTCGAACGCTTCCTGCGACGGTGCACCGTCGGTCAGCCGGGTCAGCGCCTCGGCCCAACCCAGCGCGGCGCGCTCGCGTTCGTCGAAGAACCGGCTTTCATGCCAGGCCGGCAGCGTATCGAGCTTGCGCGGCTCGATACCGCCCTTGCGCAGCGCCGTGCCGTGCATGTCCATGCAGTAGCCGCAGCCATTGAGCTGGGAGACGCGCAGGAACAGCAGTTCCATCAACGTCGGGTCGATCGAACTGTCATGGACCGCCTTGCTGGTAGCCAGCAGGCCCTTGAAGGCCTCGGCAGCCAGGCGGGTGTAGGGAACGCGGGGAGAGGCATGGTCGGACATCTTCAGCTCCACGGCAGCCACCATGGCCGCCTTTCATTACAAGGACGCCGCAGTGTCCGCATGCGTGACAGCCGTCGGCAGTTTTTCCGGATTGAGCACGCTGTAGACATTGGCGATGCGGCCATCGACCACTTCGATGGTGGTGACCGAGTGCAGGCGGTCGCCGTGGAAGCGCAGGATGGCCGGTTCGCCGTTGACGTAGCCCAGCTGTGCCGGATGCACTGCGCCGCGGCGGGCGATGGCCCAGAACAGGCGGCCGATGCGTTCGGCGCCCAGCAGCGGTCGCACCGCCGCGGTGACTACGCCACCGCCATCGGAGACCAGCAGCGCGTTGGCATGCAGCAAGGCCTGGATCGCTTCGCTGTCGCCAACCTGGGAAGCCTCCATGAAACGCGCCAGTAGTTGCCGGTGCTGGCTGGCATCGGCATTGAATCGCGGCCGCCCGGCCAGCAGACGCTGCCGGGCGCGGTGCACCAGCTGCCGGCAGTTGGGTTCGCTGTGGCCGATCAGTTCGGCGATTTCGCGGTAGTCGTGGTCGAAGGCTTCCTTCAGCAGGAAGGCGGCGCGCTCCTCCGGGCCCAGTTGTTCGAGCAGGGTCAGGAAGGCCACCGAAACGTCGTCGGCCAGCGCGTGCAGCTGGGCCGGGCCGGGCGCCGGGTCGGGTTCCAGGCTCACCGCCAGCGGTTCCGCCAGCCACGGCCCGACATAGTGGGCGCGTTCACGCTTGGCCGCGCGCAGCCGGTCCAGTCCCAGGCGGGTGGTGGTGGTGACCAGCCAGGCCTCGGGGTCGACGATGGTGGTCGTATCGCTGCCGGCCCAGCGCAGCCAGGCGTCCTGCACCACGTCCTCGGCGTCGCTGCGGCTGCCCAGCAGGCGGTAGGCCAGGGCCATCAGGCGCGGCCGGTGGGTGTGGAAAGCGGATTCGGCGTTCATGTGGGCAAGGACGCGCCAGTGAGGCGTGGCGTGACAGAGGGCAAGGGTCAGATCTTGCCGGCCAGTGGCCGCCACTGCCACCCCGCGGTCGAGGGAGGGGGTAAAATGGGCGGATTACCCCCGCCAGCCTTCAGCAAGCGAGCAATCCGTGACATCGATCAAGCAGGAAGACCTCATCCAGTCCGTCGCCGACGCACTGCAGTACATCTCGTACTACCACCCGGTCGACTACATCAAGAACCTCGCCGCCGCCTACGAGCGCGAGGAGTCGCCGGCAGCGAAGGAGGCGATCGCGCAGATCCTGATCAACTCGCGGATGTGCGCCGAAGGCCACCGGCCGATCTGCCAGGACACCGGCATCGTCACCGTGTTCCTGGAAATCGGCATGGACGTGCGCTGGGATGACGCCACCATGGGTGTGGAGGACATGGCCAACGAGGGCATCCGTCGCGCCTACCTGTACCCGGACAACAAGCTGCGCGCCTCGGTGCTGGCCGATCCGGCCGGCAAGCGCATCAACACCAAGGACAACACGCCGGGCGTGGTCAACGTCAAGGTGGTGCCGGGCAATACCGTCGAGGTGATCGTCGCCGCCAAGGGCGGTGGTTCGGAAGCCAAGACCAAGTTCGCCATGCTCAACCCGTCCGACTCCATCGTCGACTGGGTGCTGAAGACCGTGCCGACCATGGGCGCCGGCTGGTGCCCGCCGGGCATGCTCGGCATCGGCATTGGTGGCACCGCCGAGAAGGCGATGCTGCTGGCCAAGGAAGCGCTGATGGAACCGATCGACATCACCGAGCTGCAGGCCCGTGGTGCATCCAACCGCATTGAAGAGCTGCGCCTGGAGCTGTACGAGAAGGTCAACGCGCTGGGTATCGGCGCGCAGGGCCTGGGTGGCCTGACCACCGTGCTCGACATCAAGATCAATGATTACCCGACGCATGCTGCCAACCTGCCGGTGGCGATGATTCCGAACTGCGCCGCCACCCGCCATGCGCACTTCACCCTGGACGGCAGCGGCCCGGTGATGCTGGACCCGCCGTCGCTGGAAGACTGGCCGAAGCTGACTTACGACGCCTCCAAGGGCACCCGCGTGGATCTGGACACGGTCACCCCGGAAGACGTGGCCAACTGGAAGCCGGGCCAGACCCTGCTGCTCAACGGCAAGCTGCTGACCGGCCGCGACGCCGCGCACAAGCGCATGGTCGACATGCTCAACAAGGGCGAGGAACTGCCGGTCGACCTGAAGGGGCGCTTCATCTACTACGTCGGTCCGGTCGATCCGGTGCGCGACGAAGTGGTGGGGCCGGCTGGTCCGACCACCGCCACCCGTATGGACAAGTTCACCGAACAGGTGCTGGCACAGACCGGCCTGCTGGGCATGGTCGGCAAGGCCGAGCGCGGCCCGGCGGCGATCGAAGCGATCAAGAAGCACAAGTCGGCCTACCTGATGGCCGTCGGCGGTTCGGCCTACCTCGTGTCCAAGGCGATCAAGGCGGCCAAGGTCGTCGGCTTCGCCGACCTGGGCATGGAAGCGATCTACGAGTTCACCGTGGAAGACATGCCGGTGACCGTGGCCGTCGATTCCACCGGCGAGTCGGTGCACAAGACCGGCCCTCGCGAATGGCAGGCCCGCATCGGCAAGATTCCCGTCGTGGTGGAGTGATCGGCGCGGCATCATCCACGCCTGTCCGATGGCAGAACGGCGCCCTGGTGGCGCCGTTCTTCTTTTAACGCCTGCAGTTGCGTTGCTTTGCTAGGGTGTGCGCATTGCCCGGGAAGGGGCAGTGTCCACGAGCCCATCAGATGCGCTGCCAGTTGCGGCGGACCGGTGGGCGAATCCCGTTCTTCCGGCAGTCTTCCGGTCCATTGAACAAGGAGTGTTTCGTGAATCTGGCTTGCAGCCTTTCCGTTGTCACGCTGCTGGTTCTGGCTGGCTGCAGTACATCGTCTTCGTCGTATGACAGTGGCGGTGGCTTCAGTGCCGGTGCCCAGTGCCAGATGCAGTGCCAGGCCAGCTACCGCAGCTGCATGGCCCAGGACCAGGGGATCGGCAGCCGCCAGGCCAGCTGCGAGCAGCAGATGGCACCGGCGCCGGACAAGCGCTGCAGGGACATCGAGCATCCGGAACTTCGCCGCTCCTGCGAATTGAAAGCGCACGACTGCACGCTGCGGGCACCGATGATGGGCTGCGGCGAGCGTCGTGATACCTGCATGGGCACCTGCGGCTGACCGAACCGGCAACAGCGAGCATAATCAGCCGTTCCCCGCACAGGACCGGTCATATGCGCACCACCTTGTATGGTTCCACCAGCACCGCATCGCTGGTGGTGCACTGGCTGCTGATCGAGCTGGGTATCGAGCACGAACTGATCCTGTTGGATTTCGACCAGCGCGAGCACAAGTCGGCCGACTATCTGGCACTGAATCCAGCCGGCAGAGTGCCGACCTTGCTGATCGACGGCCAGGTGCTGACCGAGGCGGCCGCGATCGCGCTGTATCTGGCAGACCGTCATCCGCAGGCAGGACTGTTGCCTGCCGTTGGCACGCCCGCGCGTGGCGAGGCCTATCGCTGGATGTTCTGGTGCGCCAACACCGTGCAGCCCGCTTATCGCGCCTGGTTCTACGCGGATGAGGTGGCGGGCGGCGAGTGCATCGACGGCGTGCGTGCGATGGCGCGACAGCAGCTGGAAGCGGCGTGGCAGCACGTTGCCACGCACCTGCAGGGCGGCGGTCCGTATCTGCTTGGCGATGTGCCCAGCGTGGTCGATTTCATGTTGGTGATGTTGATGCGCTGGTCACGCAACATGCCCACGCCCAGCGACCGCTGGCCGGCGTTGAAGGCCTATGCGGACCGCCTGAAGGCGCGCCCCGCGTTTGCCGAGGTCTATCGCCGCGAAGGCATCACCGACTGGCGGTAACGCGTTCTGTAGAGCCGGGCCATGCTCGCCTGCATCCACGGGTAGCACGCGAACCGCAGCCGAGCATGGCTCGGCTCCACAACGTGGGGCGGGTTACAGGATCTCCAGCACCGTTTCCGGTGGTCGGCACAGGCGGGTGCCCTTGGCGGTGCGTACCACCGGGCGGTTGATCAGCCGTGGGTGGCTGGCCATGGCGGCCAGCAGGGCGTCGTCGTCGGCTCCCCGAAGTTCCAGTGCGGCGAATTCGGGTTCCTTGCTGCGCACCAGTTCGGTCGCTGCCAGGCCGGATTCCGCCAGCACCTGGCGCAGCGTGGCCACGTCGGGCGGGCTGCCCAGGTACTCGATCACCACCGGTTCGAAACCCGCGTCGCGGATCAGCTTCAGCGCCCCGCGCGAGTTGCTGCACGCGGGGTTGTGCCAGATCGTGACATCCATCAGAACCATTCCAGCAGGGACACGCCCACGCCGACGTAGGTCGCCTTGTGGTTGTAGTCGATCAGGCTCTCGCCATAGCCGTCGAAGATCTGCACATGGCCGCGCAGCAGGTTGCTGATCGGGAAGCCGTAATCCAGCTGAAGGGCGCCGTGCGAGCGGTCACCGGTGCGCAGCGAATGACGCGCCATCAACGAGACCTCGTGACCCTTGTGGTTCCAGGTCAGGGTTGCGTCGCCGCGGCCCATGTAGTCCTCGATGTCCGGATTGTTGTCGTCGCTGCGGGTCTCGGGAATGCGGTACCAGGGGCGCAGCACCAGTGCCCAGTTCTCGCGGTCCAGGCCGACATTGAGCATCACCCGGTTCCAGCTGCGCGACAGCGGGTCGGCACGACCGTTGGACTGGTGGTTCAGCGCAATGCCGGTCATCCGACCGCGCCAGCCACCGATCGAGTAGCCGTTGCGGAACACCATCATCACTTCCGGCTCGTAGTTGGTCTCGCGGAACGGGCGCGAGTCCTCGCCGTTGTAGGCCTGCCAGCGCGAGCTCTGGGTATATCCCGCCCAGATGTCGCCGTTGTCGCCGAACAGGTTCTCGGCGATCTTGGTCTTGAAGCTGATCTGGAACTTCAGCTCGGCGCTGTCCAGCACCTGCGGGGTGGTCACGCTGTTGGCCGGGTTCGGCGAGTGCGGCATGGTGTTGCGATCGCTGGTCCAGAAGGCCGGCAGCAGGTACACCGGCTTGTACGCACGCAGCTGGAACGGACCCAGCTTGGAGTCCTCGGCCAGTTCCCAGCGGCTGTCCAGCAGCGAACCACGGCCGGCATTGGCAAGGGCGCTGTCCGGCGCTTCTGAACGGAACAGATCACTGACGCGCTCGCGCAGTTTTTCCTCGCCCTGGCTTACCCGCGTGGTGTCGCGCTGCTCGCGGCGCGCCTGCGCGGCGGCTTCGGCGGCCGCATCAGCTTCGGCGGTGGCCTGCGGCGTGCGGCCGAACTGGCGGTCATAGCAGGCCAGACGTGCCGCATCGGTCGTGATGGCCGCACAGGCAGCCGGCGAAGCCTCGGCGCTGGGCGCGAATTCCTGGGCCGCCAGTGGCGCGCTGGCCAGGGCCAACGCCAACGGTGCAAGGCGGGGGAACAACGGAGAGAGGGTCATTGCAGCAGGCCCTTCGAAATGAATGCGGAAAGAGAGACAGTGTGGCGGCTGCATCCGGTAACGGCCAGCCCCACAGGTTTATGCCCGGCGTGTGCGTGCGCGCTGCGTGAAGGCTGCATGCCTCACAGGAACCAGGCGAAGGCGAACAGGCCCAGCATCGCGATCACCAGTGCCAGCTTCAGTGCCAGGCCGAGCAGGATGCCCAGCCACGTGGCCAGCCCGACCTTGGTCGAGCGGCCGAGCTCGCGGGTATGCCAGTACTCGCCCAGCAGCGCGCCGAGCAAGGGCCCGGCGAACAATCCGATCGGCATGAAGAACAGGCCGACGATGCTGCCGATGAAGGTGCCCCAGAGTGCCTTGCGGCTGGCGCCCACGCGCTTTGCACCGACCACGGTCGCCAGCACGTCGACCAGCAGTGACAGCGCGGTCAGTACGCCGAGGATCAGCAGGGTGGGCCAGCCGACATGGACGAAGCCGTCTGCCCACGCAGCAAGCACCAGCCCGATGAACACCAGCGGGATGCCTGGCAGGGCCGGCAGGACGATGCCCGCGATGCCGATAAGGACAAAAATGACCGCTAGCAGATACAAGATGAATGAGAGGTCCATGCTGCCCAGTATGGTTGTCTTTTTGGGGTTGACAGTGAAAGGTTTTTGCCAGTTGCTTTTTCGTTTTGGTCGGGTTAAGTTGCAGTCGCTGAGCTTGGCAAGGTCACCGTGGATCGTGGCCTGATGAAGCAAGATCGTTCCGATCCGCTGCATCGATGCACCTCGCTTCCCCCTTGCTTGTCAGCCGCCCAACAGGCGTATCCAACAACAAGTAGAGAGTCAAAGGGAGTTAGTGAGATGGCTGATCGCGAGAACGGTACCGTGAAGTGGTTCAATGATGCCAAGGGCTTCGGCTTCATCAGCCGCCAGAATGGCGAGGACGTGTTCGTGCACTTCCGCGCCATCGAGACCCAGGGCTTCAAGAGCCTCAAGGAAGGCCAGGCCGTGAGCTTTGAAGTCGTGCAGGGCCAGAAGGGCCTGCAGGCCGACAAGGTCCAGCCGGCGTAATACCTGCCGCTTGCCGGCATGAAAAAGGCCCGCGCAAGCGGGCCTTTTTTTGTTGCGCCGGTTCTGATCGGCCGGGGCACGCTGCGGATCAGCGCAGGATGACCTTGCCGTTGACCACGCGGACGTAGGTGTTTTCGCGGATGCCGCCGAGGTCGCGCTGGTTGACCACGATGGTGCGGCCGTCATCCATGCGCACGCTGATGTCGTAGGTATCGCTGGTGACGTTCTTCTGGATCTGGTTGCCGGCCAGTGCACCACCCACGGCGCCGGCAGCGGCGGCGATGTTCTTGTTGCCGCGGCTGCCACCGGTGTGATCGGAGATCTCATGGCCGGCAACCGCGCCGACGATGCCGCCGAGGATCGCGCCGGTGGCCGAGGGCGCAGTACGGCCGGACTGCACGGTATTGATGCGGGTAACGATGCCGCAATCGGCGCAACGGCCTTGGTTGTAACCGGAATTGTTGCCGTAGCCGCCGTTGTTGTAGCCGCTGTTGTTGTAACCACCACCGCCATAGCCCGGCGAGGTGGCACAGCCGGCCAGGGCGAGGGTTGCGATGACACTGGCGGCGATGAGCTGGATCTTCATGGGGCGTCTCCTGGCCGTGAAGGCGGGTGCGTTGGGTGGTACTGCGTCATGCAGCAGGGTGAGCGAATCCTCCTCTTTCCAACGTGAACAAGGCGCCAATCACATCGCTCTTCGCCCACTCGAAGATGAATCAGCGGAAGTCCTGGTGACAGGCCCGGCAATCGTTCTGCAGTGTCTGCACCTGCTGCGCCAACGCGGTGCAGTCGGCAGGAGGGACCGCCAACGCGGCATTGAGGTCGGCGCGGTACTGGCTGGCGTGCTGCTGGAACTGCCGGCTGTCCTTCAACCCGGGGAAGGCCAGGTCCAGGTCGTTGGACAGCAGGCGCAGCACCTGCAGGCGCGGGACGCTGTCGGCCAGGCTGCAGCGGTTCTGCTGCTGCGCCTGCTGCAGCAGATCCGCCTGCCGCTGCATCACCTGCATCAGACTGTCCGGGAACGGATCACGGCGCGCCTGTACAGCACGGCCGACCATCACCGTGGCAATCAGGCCGATCAGCAGGCCCAAGCCGAGGACGAACAGATAGCGGTAGGCGGTGGACGGGCGGCGGGGTGGGCTGGCACTCATGGCGGGCGCTCCGGGCATGCAACGGTGGGTTCGGTGTTGGCGTGCAGTAGTCAGGGGATCTGCACGCTAAAATAGCCCGATGAACGAACAGGTCAAACAACGCTTCGCCGGCATTGAACGGCTGTATGGCGTCGGCGCGCTCGAGCGCCTGCAGGGCAGCCGTGTCGCCGTGGTCGGCATGGGCGGCGTCGGCTCGTGGGTGGTGGAGGCGCTGGCGCGCTCGGCGGTCGGCCATCTGGCCTTGATCGATGCCGACGACATCTGCGTGTCCAACACCAACCGCCAGCTGCCGGCGATGGAAGGGAACTACGGGCGCAACAAGGCCGAGGCCATGGCCGAGCGCTGCCGGGCGATCAATCCGCAGATCGAGGTCGACGCCGTGCAGGCGTTCCTGACCCCGGCCAACATGGCCGAACTGCTGGACCGCAGTTTCGACCTGGTGATCGATGCCTGCGACAGCTTCCGGGTGAAGGTGGAAACCATCGCCTGGTGCCGCCGCCGCAAGCTGCCGTTGCTGACCGTCGGCGCGGCCGGCGGCCGAACCGATCCCACCTTGGTGCGCATCCGCGATGTCTCGCGTACCGAGCATGACGCGATGCTGGCGCTGATCCGCAAGAAGCTGCGCAGCGAATTCAACTTCCCGAAGAATGCCAAGCGCTATTTCGGCGTGCCGGCGGTGTATTCGCTGGAGAACGTGAAGTATCCACAGGCCGACGGCAGCGTCTGTGGCCTGCGGCCTAACCTGGGTGCCGATGCGGCCCTGAAGCTGGATTGCGGCGCAGGCCTGGGTGCGGCCACCCACATCACCGGCGCGTTTGCGTTTGCCGCTGTGGGCAAGGCGCTGGAAATGCTGCTGGAGCCGAAGAAGGTGAAAGCCGAAGCGGTCGAGGCAGAGGCCGGGGTGTGATCGGGTAGTGCCGGCCGCTGGCCGGCATCTGTGCTGAATCAAAACTTCCGGGGTTGCCGGCCAGCGGCCGGCACTACCGTTAGGGTGCGGGCAGGCTGAACAGTCGCCGCGCATTGTCCGTGGTGGCCTGCGCCACATCGACAACGTCCACTCCACGCAGCGAGGCGATGTGGCGCGCGATGACCGCCAGCCGCGCCGGCTCGTTGCGCTGGCCACGGATACCCGCGTCGGGCTGATCCGGCGCATCCGTCTCCAGCAGCAACTGTTGTAGTGGCATTTCGCGGACAAGCCGTTGCAGGCGTTGAGCACGGTCGTAGGTCAGGGGGCCGCCCAGGCCGAGCAGGAATCCCAGCCTGTGCAGCTGTGCGGCCTGCTCCGGGCTGCCGGAAAAGCTGTGCACCACCCCGCGCAGGGCACCGATGCGGCGGATTGCCGCGATCACCGCATCCACGGCACGGCGGGCATGCACGATCACCGGCAGATCGAACTCGCGCGCCAGCTTCAGCTGGCCGATGAAATACGCCTGCTGGGCCTCGGCATCAAGGCCCTCGACGAAGAAATCCAGCCCGCATTCGCCGATCGCGCAGGGCCGCTCCCGTTCGATCCACGCACGCAGCTGCAGCAGGTGTTCAGGCCGGTGCTGGTCCAGGAACATCGGATGCAGGCCATAGGCAGGGTAGAGCCCCGTCGCCTGCTGGCAGACCAGGCGCAGCTTCGGCCAGCTGGCCGCAGTGACGGCTGGAACCACCTGCCACTGCACGCCGGCCGTGCGTGCACGGTCGATGACCGCCTCGCGGTCACCGTCGAATTCGCTGGCATCCAGATGGCAGTGGCTGTCGACCAGCAGCTTCAACGCTGCTCCAGAGGGGGAGGCGTGGTCGCGCCGCGGCTCTTCCAATTGGCCAGCAGCAGGGTGCCCAGGCCCAGCACCAGTTCGTCGACGAAAGGAATCGGATCGGGGATGAACAGGGTCAGCGCGAACAGGCCGGCGGTCAGCTTGAACAGGGTGGGGTAGCGCAGCCGGCGCGCCCATTGCAGGACCGGCAGCAGCATCGGGTTGGCCATGACAGGGGTCCTCCTGGGGAATGTGCAAACGCTACCACGGGCCCAGCATTTCCCGATGCTGAATGGGTTACGGCGGCGAGCAGGAAATGTGGAGATTCCGTTCAGGCAGCGCGTGCTGCAATCTGGCCTGAGAACGTTGCGGACGGTCCGCAAGGAGCAGGTCATGAAAAGCACAACTACAACTGTCCTGGTCGCAGCGGGCGCGCTGCTGGTCGGTGGTATCGCAACCGCCGCCTTCATGAAGAGTGGCGACAAGTCGCCCGAGCAGCTCAGCGCCGGAAACCCGAGTGAATCGCGCCTGGTCGATGGCAATGCCACCGACGATGGCGCGCGTGGCGACGCCGTGGACGCCAGTGCGCCGCGTGGCCTGGAATACGCCGATGTGCTGAAGGTCGATCCGATCACCGAGAAGCAGAAGGCCTATGCCACCGTGATCGGCACCGATCCGGTACGCGAAACGTCCACCACCCAGACCCCGCACGAGGTCTGTCAGGACGTGGTGGTGCAGGAGCGCCTGCCCGAGCGTGATGGCAACGTCGGTGGCACCGTGGTCGGTGCCGTGGTCGGCGGCCTGCTGGGCAACCAGGTGGGCGGCGGCAATGGCAAGAAGGCTGCGACCGCGGCCGGTGCCGTGGCCGGTGGCTTCATCGGCAACCAGGTCGACAAGCGCCATGTGGGGGGCCGCGTGGTCAACCGCACCGAGCGCCAGTGCCACACCGAAACGGCAACGTCCGAGTCCAGCCGTGTCACCGGCTACAACGTGACCTACCGCAATGAAGACGGCACCACCGGCACCATGCGCATGGGCAGCAAGCCGGGCAACCGCATTGCCATGGGCACAACCGATGTGGTCAAGGGCTACAACGTGACCTATCGCTACGACGGTGCGGAGAAGACCGTGCGTCTGGACAACAAGCCAGCCAGCGATCGCCTGCCGGTGGTGGACGGGCAGCTGGTAACCCAGACGGCCGCGGCCGCTGATTCGACGGCCAACCGCCAGTAATCCCTCGCTACGACGCAGTATCGGACAGGCCGGCGTTTGCCGGCCTGTTTTTTTGCATCGGTGGGGTTCATCCCCGCGTCGCGCGGATCTACCATGACCCCATGAGCATCTTCGACCTGCGCATCGAAACCGAACGCCTGATCCTGCGCCCGCCGCAGCGGCAGGACTACGCGCCCTATCTGGCGTTCTGTGCCGACGAGGAGGTGATGCGTACGCTGGGTGGCGTGCAGGCACCCTCGGTGGCATGGCGCAGCTTCTGCAGCCTGGCCGGGGCGTGGCAGTTGTTCGGCTTCTCGATGTTCAGTGTGATCGAGAAATCCAGCGGTGAATGGGTCGGGCGCATGGGGCCGTGGCAGCCACAGGACTGGCCCGGTACCGAGGTCGGCTGGAGCATCCGTCGTGCCAGCTGGGGCAAAGGCTACGCACCGGAGGCGGCGATCGCAGCCATCGATTGGGCGTTCGATACGCTGGGCTGGGACGAGGTGATCCACACCATCGCCGAAGACAACGAGAACTCGAAAGTGGTTGCGCGCAAGCTGGGCAGTACGCTGCTGCGCATGGGGCAGTTGCCACCGCCCTATGAAGGCAAGCCGCTGGAAATCTGGGGGCAATCGCGCGAGCAGTGGCAGCAGCGCGCACGCTGAGCGCTGCCTGGTAGCGCCGGCCGCTGGCCGGCCATCGCACCAATCCCGCTGCATCGGGGTTGCCGGCCAGCGGCCGGCACTACCGGATCGGCATGCTGCACCCGCGCTTGGCAATCGCCAGGCTGCTTGCCAGACTGCGGGCAGCCGGCTGCAGGCCGGGAACTCCCTGGAGCAGGCAATGGTGGAAGAACGCATTCCGTTGACGGTGCATGGCATGTCGGTCTCGGGCAATTGCCATAAGGTGCGGCTGCTGCTGGAACAGATGGGCAGCCGCTACCGCTGGGTGGAGGTGGACAGTGCCCACGGCCAGACCCATACCGCGGAATTTCTCGCCCTCAACCCCAATGCCAAGGTGCCGTTGATCGTGCGCGACGATGGCCGCGTGCTGACCGAATCCAATGCGATCCTGTTCTGGCTGGCGGAGGGTACGCCCTACCTTCCGGCCGACGGTTGGCAGCGCGCACAGGCCTTGAGTTGGATGTTCTTCGAGCAGTACACGCATGAGCCCTGCGTGGCGGTGGCACGCTTCATCCGCGGTTGGACGGCGGCCGACTCACCACGCCGCGCTGAACTGCCGCGCCTGCATGAGCGCGCCGCCAGCGCGCTGGCGGTGATGGAGCAGCACCTGCAGCAGGCGCAGTGGTTCACCGGCGACGACTACGGTATCGCCGATATCGCCCTGTTCGCCTATTCCGATGTCGCCGCCGAAGGTGGCATCGCGCTGGATGCATTCCCACAGGTGCGGGCCTGGCTGCAGCGGGTGCGTGCGCAGCCTCGCTTTGTGCCCATGCCTGCGGTGACCGCCGAGGTGCGCGCGCGGTTCAACGCACCGGATTGATTCCCCTGCAGCGTCGGGCGTGCTCGACCGGCGGAAGGGTCGAGCACGCCTGCCGTCACGGTTCGCTACAACGGCACGGAGGGTGTTCGATGTTCGCTGTGGTTCCAGATCCGATTCCCGCACGCATGCGCGGCCTCAACCGTGCCGACGTCTGTGACGTCAATTTCCTCGAGGCCGTACGTGCCTGGCACGGCATGCCGCGACCACGTCCGGCGCCGGATGCGCCGATCCTGCCGGGGAGCACGCTGACGGCCACTGCTTTTGGCGAACTGTTTGAATCGCAGCTGGTCAGTCGCCAGCTGGACTTGATGGCGCGCGTGCTGCGCGTGCAGAACAAGGTCTTCTACACCATCGGTTCGTCCGGTCATGAAGGCAACGCGCTGCTTGCACGCGCCTGCCGGCATACGGATCCCGCATTCCTGCATTACCGTTCCGGCGCCTTCATGGCCGAACGTGCACGCTGGATGCCTGGCATGGACCCTGTGCGCGACGCCGCGCTGTCCTTCGCCGCCAGTGCCGACGATCCGGCCAGCGGCGGTCGTCACAAAGTGTGGGGCAGCAAGCCGTTGTGGGTGCTGCCGCAGACCTCGACCATCGCATCGCATCTGCCCAAGGCGCTCGGTACTGCATTGGCGATCGAGAGTGGCAAGCGCCTGAGCCAGCCGCTGCCGATTCCGGCCGACAGCATCGTGATGTGCTCTTTCGGCGATGCCTCGGCCAACCACGCCACCGCACAGACCGCGTTCAATACCGCGATGTGGTCGGCATACCAGAAGCTGCCGGTACCGATCCTGTTCGTCTGCGAGGACAACGGCCTCGGTATTTCGGTGAAGACACCTGAAGGATGGATCGCGGAGCGCTTCAGCCGGCAACCGGGCCTGGACTATTTCTTCGCCGATGGCCTGGACCTGGCAGCCGGGCACGCGCAGGTGCAGGCGGCGGTCGAGCATTGCCGGCGCCTGCGTCGGCCCACTTTCCTGCACCTGCGTACCACCCGGTTGATGGGCCACGCCGGTACCGACTTCGAGGTGGAATGGCGTGCGTTGGCGGACCTGTGCGCCGCCGAGGCGCAGGACCCGCTGCTGCGTTCGGCGCAGATCGCGCTGGAATCGGGTTGGATGGATGCGGCGGGCGTCGAGTCGGCCTATGAAACCCTGCGCGCGCGCTGCATGGCTGCTGCCATCGATGCCGATACGCGTCCGAAACTGCAGACATTGCAGGAAGTGATCACCCCGTTGGCACCCTATACGCCGGCAGCGGTGCAGGCCGAGGCCGAGCGCGTGGCGCCCGTCGAGGCACGGCAGGCACTGTATGGCGGTGCCGATGCGCTGCCCGAACGGCAACCGCCGCGGCACCTGGCAATACAGATCAACCACGCGCTGCAGGAGCTGCTGGGCAAGTATCCGCAGGCGCTGCTGTTTGGCGAGGACGTCGCGCAGAAAGGCGGCGTCTACACGGTGACGCGCGACCTGCTGCGCCGCTTCGGCCCGCGCCGGGTCTTCAACACGCTGCTGGACGAGACCATGATCCTGGGCATGGCCCAGGGCCTGGCCAACATGGGAATGTTGCCGATCCCGGAGATCCAGTACCTGGCCTACCTGCACAACGCCATCGACCAGGTGCGCGGCGAGGCCTGCTCGCTGCAGTTCTTCTCCAATGACCAGTTCCGCAACCCGATGCTGGTGCGGGTAGCCGGGCTGGGCTACCAGAAGGGGTTCGGTGGCCATTTCCACAACGACAATTCGATCACGGCGCTGCGTGACATCCCGGGGCTGGTGGTGGGCTGTCCGTCGCGTGGCGATGATGCGGTGATGATGCTGCGCACCTTGGCGGCATTGGCCCGCGTGGACGGTCGGGTGGCGGTGTTCCTGGAACCGATCGCCCTTTACATGACCAAGGATCTGCACGTGGCCGGCGACGGCCAGTGGCTGTTCGACTACCCCGCGCCCGGGGAGGCGCTGGTGCTGGGTGAGGGCAGGGTGTACGCGCCGGATGCCACCGATCTGGTGATCTTCACCTACGGCAACGGTGTGCCGATGGCGCTGCGTGCAGCGACCGGTATCGAGCAGCAGCTGGGCTGGCAGGTGCGGGTGGTGGACCTGCGCTGGCTGGTGCCGTTGAATGCCGCCTTCATCGGCGCCCAGGCCGCCACCGCGCAACGGGTACTGGTGCTGGACGAGGGGCGGCAGAGCGGGGGCGTCGGCGAAGGCGTGATCACCGCGCTGGTCGAGGCTGGCCATGGCCACCTGCCAGTGCGCCGGGTCTGTGGTGCCGATACCTATACGCCGCTGGCGGGGGCAGCAATGTTCGGGCTTCCAAGCGACAATGCGGTGATTGGCGCCGCCCTCGACCTGGCGCAGGAACCCTGATGCATGTGTGGATTGGCGGGAATGTTGTTGCCGGCGGCACAGACACCGGCTGAGGTTCTGCAGGCGCAGGCGCTGGCCATGGGCCAGGCGTTGCACCATCGCGGGCCGGATGACGGCGGTACCTGGGTCGATGCCGCCGCCGGCGTCGCCCTGGCCCACCGGCGCCTGAGCATCCTCGATCTTTCACCGTTGGGTCACCAGCCGATGGCCTCGGCCGACGGCCGCTATGTGATGGCCTACAACGGCGAGGTCTACAACTTTGCCGCCCTGCGCGCCGAACTGGAGCCGCTGGGCCACGCGTTCCGTGGCCATTCCGATACCGAGGTGCTGTTGGCCGCGATCCTGCAGTGGGGCGTCGAGGACACGCTGCAGCGCGCCAACGGCATGTTCGCCATCGCCCTGTGGGACCGCCAGGAACAGTGCCTGTGGCTGGCCCGCGACCGGGTCGGCAAGAAGCCGCTGTATTACGGCTGGGCCGGTGATGCCGTGGTGTTCGGCTCCGAACTGAAGGCGCTGTGGCAGCACCCCGACTTCGACAACGATATCGACCGCGATGCGCTGACGCTGCTGCTGCGGCTGGACTACATTCCCGCCCCGCACAGCATCCACCAGCGCTGCTACAAGCTGATGCCCGGTCGCGTGCTGCGGCTGGACGCGGCGGCGGTGGCGGCAGGAGCCGCCGCACATCGCCCTGAGCAGGCACAGCGTCCGTACTGGGACGCGCGTGCGCGCATGCAGGCGGCACTGGCCGCACCGTTCCAAGGTCGCATCGAGGAGGCCGAGGAGCAGCTGGACGGCCTGCTGCGCGATGCGGTGGCGCTGCGCATGGTGGCCGATGTGCCGGTGGGCGTGTTCCTGTCCGGCGGCACCGATTCGTCGCTGGTGGCAGCGCTGATGCAGGCGCAGAGCGGGCAGCCGGTGCACAGCTTCAGCATCGGCTTCAGCGGCTCCCACCACGACGAGGCGCCGTTGGCCAGGGAACTGGCCACCCATCTTGGCTGCGATCACACCGAGCTGTACGTCAGCGGCGCCGACGCACTGGCGGTGGTGCCGCAGCTGCCGGCGATGTTCGATGAACCCTTTGCTGATGCGTCGCAGGTGCCGACCGCGCTGGTCGCCCGCCTCGCGCGGCAGGGCGTGACTGTCGCGTTGTCCGGCGATGGTGGCGATGAACTGTTTTTCGGCTACACCCGCTATGTGCGCGCGCTGCGCAACTGGCAGATGCTGGGGCGGGTGCCCGCGCCGCTGCGGCGCTGGATGGGCACGCGTGCGCACCAGCAGGGCGAAGCATCGCGCACCGGCGGGTTGGCCGCGTTGCTGGCCGAAACCGGCGCACGTGGCATCGGCGATGTGTATCGCAACCGTATCTCGCGCTGGCGCGATCCGGCGGCGGCGGTGATCGGTGCACGGGAGGCAGGCAGCTTCTACGACCTGGCCGATCCGCTGCATGGTGCCGGCACGCCGGCCGACGCGATGATGCTGGCCGACTTCGTCAGCTATCTTCCCGATGATCTGCTGTGCAAGGTCGACCGCACCTCGATGGCGGTCAGCCTGGAAGCGCGCGCGCCGTTGCTGGACTGGCGCGTGGCCGAGTTCGCGTGGTCGTTGCCGCTGGGCTTCAAGCGCAGTGAATCGACCAGCAAGGTGCTGCTCAAGCGCGTGCTGGGGCGCTATGTGCCGCAGTCGATGGTGCACCGGCCCAAGCGTGGCTTCGGCGCGCCGGTCAGCGATTGGCTGAAGGGCGATCTGAAGCCGTGGGCGGATGAACTGCTGCAGCCGGCGCGGCTGGAACGGGAAGGGGTGCTGTCGGCCGCGGCCGTGCAGCCGCTGTGGCAGCAGTTCCTGGGCGGCCAGCGCAAGTGGCACACGCACCTGTGGAACGTGCTGATGTTCCAGGCCTGGCAGGACCATTGGCGGCAGGTGCGCGCAGGCGTGCGGCGCGGCTGATCTTCACCGGTGGGGAAGGGCGCGGCCGCTACGCTGGCTCTCCCGCACCGTGAGGAGTATGCCCCGATGTCCGTCCCCACCATTGCTGTTTTCGTCGGCAGCCTGCGCAAGGAGTCCTGCAACCGCAAGCTGGCGCACGCGCTGGAAAAGCTGGCCGGCGACAAGGCGCGCTTCCAGTACGTGCAGATCGGCGACCTTCCGCTGTACGACCAGGATTTCGACGCCAGCTACCCGGCGCAGGGCACGCGCCTGAAGGACCAGGTGCGCGCCGCAGACGCCGTGCTGTTCGTTACCCCCGAGTACAACCGTTCTGTGCCGGGCGTGCTGAAGAATGCGATCGACATCGGTTCGCGCCCCTACGGCGACAGTGCCTTCGCAGGCAAGCCAGCGGCGGTGATCGGCGCCTCCATCGGCCAGATCGGCACCGCGGTGGCCCAGCAGCACCTGCGCAACAGCCTGGCCTTCCTGGACATGCACGTGCTTGGCCAGCCCGAGGCGTTCATCCACTTCAAGGATGGCCTGATCGATGCCGACGGCACGATCCACAATGAAGGCACGCAGGCCTTCCTGCAGGGCTACGTGGACCGGTTCCTGGCCCTGATCGCGGTACATGCCAAGGGCGATTGACGCCAGCGGCGGCGGTCCCCATCTGCGATAATGCTCCGCTGCGGGCGTCGCAACGACGCCCGTCGCAGGCAATGCGACGTCCTCGCGCCAGTCTGGACAGGCTCAGGTGGATATCCCCCGTTCTTCCACGGCTTATCCACAGGTTTGTCCATGGTCGCCGGGGTCGGCGCATGCCTACACTCGTCTGGCCCCTTTTGCAGGAAACACCGCAGCATGTCCGCCCGTTCCGGCTTCCGTTCCAACCGCAGAGAGCGCGGCGAAGGCTTCGATCGCGATCGTGATCGCGATGAATCGCGTATCGACCAGTTGCGCGTGCCGCCGCATTCGGTGGAAGCCGAACAGGCGGTGCTGGGCGGCCTGATGCTGGCACCGGACGCCTACGACCGGGTCAACGACCAGTTGACCGAGGGCGACTTCTACCGCCGCGACCACCAGATGATCTACCGGGCAATCCGCGAGCTGTCCGAGCGCGAGCGCCCCTTCGATGCGGTGACCCTGGGCGAGTGGTTTGAATCGCAGGGCAAGATGGAGCTGGTGGGCGATGGCGCCTATCTGATCGAACTGGCCAGCACCACGCCGTCGGCGGCCAACATCGTGGCCTATGCCGAGATCGTGCGCGACAAGGCGGTACTGCGGCAGCTGATCCAGGTTGGCACTGACATCGTCAATGATGGTTTCCAGCCCGAGGGCCGCGACAGCAGCGAGCTGCTGTCCGCTGCGGAAAAGAGCGTGTTCGCCATTGCCGAGCAGGGTGCGCGCGGCCGTACCGACTTCGTGGCCATGCCCGGTGCGTTGAAGGACGCCTTCGAAGAGCTGCGCAACCGTTTCGAGAATGGTGGCAACATCACCGGCCTGCCGACCGGCTACACCGATTTCGATGCGATGACCGCCGGCCTGCAGCCGACCGATCTGATCATCCTTGCCGCGCGACCTGCGATGGGCAAGACCACCTTCGCCCTGAACATCGCCGAGTACGCGGCGATCAAGTCGAAGAAGGGCGTGGCGGTGTTCTCGATGGAAATGTCCGCATCGCAGCTGGCGATGCGACTGATCTCCTCCAATGGCCGCATCAACGCGCAGCGCCTGCGTACCGGCCAGCTGGAGGACGAGGACTGGAGCCGGGTGACCGGTGCGATCAAGATGCTGAAGGAAACCAAGATCTTCATCGACGATACGCCGGGCGTGTCGCCGGAGATCCTGCGTTCCAAGTGCCGCCGCCTCAAGCGCGAGCACGATCTGGGCCTGATCGTGATCGACTACCTGCAGCTGATGAGCGTGCCGGGCAACAGCGAGAACCGCGCGACCGAAATTTCCGAGATCTCGCGTTCGTTGAAGGGCCTGGCCAAGGAACTGCACGTGCCGGTCATCGCACTGTCCCAGCTCAACCGCTCGCTGGAAACACGTACCGACAAGCGCCCGGTGATGGCCGATCTTCGCGAATCGGGCGCAATCGAGCAGGATGCGGACATGATCGTCTTCATCTACCGCGATGATTACTACAACAAGGAAAATTCGCCGGACAAGGGCCTGGCCGAGATCATCATCGGCAAGCACCGTGGTGGCCCCACTGGCTCGTGCAAGCTGAAATTCTTCGGCGAGTACACCCGCTTCGACAACCTGGCCCACGACTCGGTCGGTTCGTTCGAATAACCGTAGTGCCGGCCGCCGGCCGGCAACCACTCCCGGCCGGCAAACCAGTTGAAACGCCAAACGTCCGTACCTGGCGTGTAAATGACATGTAACGCAACGCTTCTACGATTCCGCCGCTGCTGCCCTTTCGACGCCGCCCTTCGGCGTCCAGCGCGCCCAAGGAATCCCCATGTCTTGCCATGCTCCGCTTCGCCGCAATCTGCTGGCCCTGCTGGTCTGTGCTTCGCTGCCATCGCTGGCCGCTGCTGAAACCGCTCCTGCCGTCGACGCGCAGTCGGCCACCACCCTGGATTCGGTCTCGGTGATCGGCCGCGGCGAGGCGCGCCAGGTCCAGCGCGTGACCGCCGAGGACATGAAGGTGCTGCCGCCCGGCGCCAACCCGCTGAAGCTGCTGGCCAGCAAGCCAGGCGTGCATTTCGAATCGGCCGATGCCACCGGTGCCTACGAGTGGTCCACCAGCATCAGCCTGCGCGGCTTCAACCAGAACCGCCTGGGCTACACGTTGGATGGCATTCCGCTGGGCAACATGGCCTATGGCAACAGCAACGGCCTGCACATCAGCCGCGCGGTGATCAGCGAGAACCTGGGCGGTGCCGAGGTCTCCACCGGCATCGGCGCGCTGGGCACCCCGTCCACCAGCAACCTGGGTGGCGTGTTCCAGTTCTATTCGATCGATCCGTCCACCGAGTACGGTGTGGTGCTGGCACAGAGTTTCGGTACCGACAGTGCACGCCGTAGCTATGCACGCCTGGAGACCGGCGAGCACCAGGGCTTTGCCGCCTATCTGTCCGGCGTGTATTCCGAAGGCGACAAGTGGAAGGGCAAAGGCTCGCAGGAGCTGAAGCAGTTCAACGGCAAGGCGACCTACAACTTCGGCGTCGACAGCAGGATCACCGCGCTGTTCAATGCATCGCGCCGCGTCGAGGCTGACTACCAGGATCTGTCGCTGGAAATGATTGATCGCCTGGGCTGGAACTGGGACAACTATGCGCCGGACTGGGATCGCGCGGTGGCCGCCGCCCGTGGCCAGTACAGCGGCGGTGTCAACAGCCCATGGGACGCGTACTACTCCGGTCACGGCCTGCGCAATGACGACCTGTCCAGCATCGCCGGTGACTTCGGCCTCCACGAGTCGATGCGCCTGAAGGTCAACGTCTACAACCACAGCAATCGCGGCCAGGGTCACTGGTTCAGCCCGTCCAATCCCTCCAACCCGGGTACCAGCCGCGAAATTCCGATCTCGATCCGCACCACCGAATATGCGATCGACCGCACCGGCGTGACCTCGGCGTTCACCTGGAACGTGGGTGGCCACGAGCTGGAAGCGGGCCTGTGGTACGAAGACAACGGTCACAGCGTGCAGCGCAACTTCTACTACATCGATGGGCCGATCACCGACGACTTCTTCCTGCGCAATCCGGACCAGCGCGTGTGGCACCAGCGCTATACCACCATCACCCGCCAGTTGTACGTGCAGGACCGCTTCCGCCTGTTCGACGACCGCCTGACCATCGATGTCGGCGCCAAGTCGCCCAATACACGCACCAGCGTGCGTACACCGCTGGGCAGTTATGCCGACAACAGCAGCCTGACCGCGAAGGAGGGCTTCCTGCCGCAGGCCGGCTTCAACTTCAAGCTGGACGAGCGCAACGAAATTTTCGGTTCCTATGCGAAAAACATCGCGGCCTACGCGCTGGGCGTGGGCAGTCCGTTCAATGTGCCGCAGGCAGCGTTCGATGCCAGCGCCAAGGATCTGAAGCCAGAACAATCGCGCACCATCGAACTGGGCTGGCGCGGCTACGGCCAGGGCTATGAAGCCTCGGTCGCGGTGTACGACGTCAAGTTCGACAACCGTCTGCTGGCCATCGCCCAGTGCGTCGGCATCCTCGGTTGCCCGGCGCTGTATTCCAACGTTGGATCGGTGACCAGCCGCGGCGCCGAGGCGACCCTGCAGCTCAAGCCGATGCAGGACCTGACCTGGTCCAACGCGCTGTCGTGGAATGACAGCACCTACGACAACGACTACGTGAACAATGGCGTGGTGCCGACCCGCGGCAAGAAGACGGTCGACACCCCGGAATGGATGTTCGCCAGCACCCTGGCGTGGACGCCGGGCCCGTGGGACCTGCGTTTGGCCGCCAACCACGTCGGCAAGCGTTACGTGACCTACACCAATGACCTCTCCGTGCCGAGCTACTGGCTGATCAATGCGTCGGTGGCCTATGACATGGGCAAGCTCGGCCCGGCGCAGAACCTGACGTTGGCGCTGAACCTGACCAACCTGGCTGACAAGAAGTACCTGGCAACCATCAACACCAACGGCACCTACGCCGCTGATCCGACCCGCAGCCTGGCGACCATGCAGGTCGGCGCGCCACGGCAGGTGATGGCCACCGCGACCGTGCGCTTCTGATGAAGCGCATCGCCGATCCGGAAACCCGCCGTCGTCTGCTGCGCCTGGCCTGGCAGGGGACCGGAGCGGCCATCGCCCTGGCGGCGATGCCCGGCGCCGCCGCTGCCGGTCCGCGGCCGCGGTTGGGACGCGATCCGTTCACCCTCGGCATCGCCGCGGGTGATCCCGATCCGCAGGGCGCGGTGCTGTGGACGCGTCTTGCACCCGATCCCCTCAACGGCGGCGGCATGCCGTCGCGCGCGATCCCGGTGCGCTGGTTCATTGCCGAAGATCCGTCGATGTGCCGGCTGGTGCAGCGTGGCGTGGCGGCGGCCGTGCCGGAGCTGGCCCATTCGGTGCACGTGGAAGTGACCGGCCTGCGCCCGGGCCGCGATTACTACTATCGATTCGCCTGCGACGGCGGCGAGGAGAGTCCCATTGGGCATTTCCGCACCGCACCGCTGCCGGATGCGCAGCTGCAGCAGCTGCGGCTGGCGTTGTGCACCTGCCAGGCCTGGAACAGCGGCTTCTATCCGGTGCTGGCTGACATTGCCCGCAGTGATGTCGATCTGGTGCTGCATGCCGGTGACTACCTGTACGAATACAGCCCGCTGCAGAACGCGCGTGGCATGACGCTGGATGCACAGCGCTTCAGCGGTGAAACCCTCAGCCTGGAGCGCTATCGCGACCAGTACGCGCTGTACAAGCTCGACCCCGACCTGCAAGCCGCGCACGCCGCGCACGCCTTCGCGGTGATCTGGGACGATCACGAAGTGCAGAACGACTATTCCGGCATCCACCCGGAAAAGAGCGACGTGCCGACCGAGGACTTCATCGTCCGTCGCGCCGCTGCGTATCGCGCGTTCTACGAACACCTGCCGATGCGCAGCACGCCCACCGGCAACGGAGGCCTGCGCGTGCACCGCCGCCTGCGCTACGGCGACCTGGCCCAGCTGACGTTGCTGGATTGCCGCCAGTTCCGTCCGGCCAATCCCTGTGGCGTCGGCGAATCGCCACGCTGCGACGCGGCCCTGGACCCGCGCATGAGCATGCTCGGCGTGGGGCAGGAGGCCTGGTTCGCGCAGTCGATGGCGGCCGCAACGGGAACACGCTGGAACGTGGTGGTGCAGCAGCTGCTGATGGCGCAGTTGCGGTTGGATCAGGGTACGCCGCGCGAACGGTTCTGGAACGATGCCTGGGATGGCTACCCAGCGGCCCGCAACCGGTTGCTGCAGGCGATGCAGGCGGGCGGGCGGGGCAATGCCATCGTACTGGGCGGCGACTGGCATTCCACGTTCGTCAACGACCTGAAGCTGGATTTCGATGCCGCCGATGCGCCGGTGATCGCCACCGAGTTCATCGCTCCGGCGATCAGCAGCGGCGGTGATGACACGCCGTATGGCCCGTACTACGGCCCATCGATTCCGCAGAACCCGCACATCCGCTATTTCGATGGCGACCGGCGTGGCTGGTGGAAGCTGCAGTTGAACCGGCAGACGGTGGACGCGGAACTGCGCGTTGCCGACAGCGTGTTGCGCGCGGATGCCGCAGTGCGCACCGCGGCGCGCTTCCAGGTGGCCCACGGCCGCCCGGGGGCATCGCAGCTTCTGTAGAGCCGAGCCCACGCTCGGCTGCTCTCTGCCTCCGGTGGGTGCGGACCGCTGGTCCGCACATTCCCATGAGCAGCCGAGCGTGGGCTCGGCTCTACAACAGCGTTGGACCGGTTTCATCGCCCCCAGCCGGGTTTCGTCGCAAACCGTTTGCGGCCGCCGGGGCAGGGCAGCAAGGTGTCCGCAGGCGGCAAGGTGCCGCCGAAGGAGCCTGTGATGAAGACCTTGTTCGCGCTCGGGGTGTGGTGCCTGCTGTTCGTGCTGTGCTGGCCGCTGGCGATCCTCGCCTTGATCGCCTGGCCGTTCGTATGGCTGCTGAGCCTGCCGTTCCGCCTGGTCGGCATCACCTTCTCGGCGCTGTTCGCCTTCCTGCGTGCGCTGTTCATGCTGCCGGCACGCCTGCTGGGCGGTGGCCGTGGGGCGGTGACCGCATGAGGCCGCATGCCATCATCACGCTGGTGCTGCTGATGGCGGCGCCAGCCTTGGCCAAGGAGCCGCCGTCGGCCTACCTTGAGCGCCAGCACGCTGCAGGCAACGCGGAAGCCAAGGGCGCCGGGAAGAGCGCCGAGAAGGAAGGCTGCCGGATAGTGAAGGAATGGAAGGTGGGTGAGGTGATCGCCCAGCACCGCATTTGTGACGATCCGCCGAAGACGGACACTATGGACCGACCTGCACCGCCGCAGCGTGAGGCGCGGCATGCAATGTAGTCAGGCAGTCTTCGCGCGCGGCCCGTCCTCCGCAGTCGGCCGAGCGCTGATCCGTTGCAGATAGGCTGGCGCTGCAGGTCCCATGCCAAGCACGACTCAGCCCGAGGGCGGTCGAGCGATGGCCAACGGCCGGACCAGCTCTTCGCCGGTAGCGGCGATTTCGAAATCCACGCCGTCGAAGGTGACGGAACTGCCATTTGCCAGCGCGTATCTCGGCAGACCTTCGGCCAGGCCTGAAGCAGGAAGAATCGTTGCGTCGAACTGCGGCCAGAACTTGAACACCAACACCCTGCGGCCATCTTCGCCCCGGGTCTCAATTCGTTCGTTCTCCATCCAGATCTCCACTGTCTGAACAGCCCCACGAGCAGGTGCGGGAGCACCACCTGTCGCGCATCCGTGGCTTGGCGATGCTACGCGACCTCAGGTGTGAGCCTACCGCATTGGAGGTCAACGCCCGTGTGAGGGCGAGGGCGACACCGCTCGCCTGACGCGCGCCGAGTGCCAATGGGCTCCGCCCTTGCTCTGCAGTCATCGTGAAACAAGAAACCCCGCCGAGGCGGGGTTTCTGGTATCCAGCAATGCCGGCCAGTGGCCGGCACTACCTGGCGAACGATCAGTTCGCCTTGTGGATGGCGCGCTTGCTCACGGCCATCGCTGCGTCGTGGATCACTTCCGACAGCGACGGGTGGGCGTGGCAGATGCGTGCCAGGTCGTCGGCCGAACCGCTGAACTCCATGGTCAGCACGCCTTCGTGCACCAGCTCGGACACGTTGGCGCCGACCAGGTGCATGCCCAGGATGCGATCGGTTTCGGCGTGGGCCAGAACCTTCACGAAGCCTGCCGGCTCGATCATCGCCACGGCACGGCCGTTGGCGGCGAACGGGAAGCTGCCGGCCTTGTACGGGATGCCTTCGGCCTTCAGCTGCTGCTCGGTCTTGCCGACCCAGGCCAGTTCCGGCTCGGTGTAGATGACCCACGGAATGGTGTCGAAGTTGACGTGGCCCGGCAGGCCGGCGATCAGCTCGGCAACCGCGATGCCTTCCTCGAAGCCCTTGTGCGCCAGCATCGGGCCGCGCACGCAGTCACCGACCGCCCAGACGCCGTTGACGCCGGTGTGGCAGTGCGCGTCGACTTCGATCTGGCCACGCTCGTTGATCTTGACGCCGGTACCTTCGGCCAGCAGGCCCTTGGTGGCGGCGCGACGGCCGACGGCCACCAGCAGCTTGTCCACGACCAGCGACTTCTCGCCTTCGGCGTCGGTGTAGGTCAGGGCGACTTCCTTCTTCTTGCCCTTGCCGGTCACTTCGGCCTTGGAGACCTTGGCACCCAGGCGGATGTCCAGGCCCTGCTTCTTGAATTCCTTGGCGGCGGTCTTGGCCACTTCGGTATCAGCGGCAGCCAGGAAGTCCGGCAGCGCTTCCAGGATGGTCACTTCCGAACCCAGGCGCTTCCACACGCTGCCCAGTTCCAGGCCGATCACACCAGCGCCGATCACGGCCAGGCGTGCCGGCACTTCGGTGAAGTCCAGGCCGCCGACGTTGTCGACGATGGTCTCGCCGTCGAACTTGGCGAACGGCAGTTCGATCGAGTCCGAACCGGCGGCGATGATGACGTTGGTGCCCTTCAGTTCGACGACCGAGCCGTCATGCTGGGTGACCTTGACCACGTTGCCCGGCTGCAGTTCGCCGAAGCCGTAATAGGCGGCGACCTTGTTGGCCTTGAACAGCATGGCGATGCCGCCGGTGAACTGCTTGACGATCTTGTCCTTGCGGCCAACCATCGCCTCGACGTCCATCTTGGCATCCTTGAAGCTGATGCCGTGGTCGCCAAAGATGTGGCCCATGTTCCAGAACTGGCGCGAGGAATCCAGCAGCGCCTTGGACGGGATGCAGCCCACGCGCAGGCAGGTGCCACCGAGGGCCGGCTTGCCGTCCTTGCCCAGCGCTGCGTCGATGCAGGCGGTCTTCAGGCCAAGCTGGGCCGCGCGGATGGCAGCGTGGTAACCGGCCGGGCCGGCACCGATGACGACGACGTCGAATTGTTCAGCCATTGAATTATTCCTTGATGCATTACCAGAACCCCTCCGCGCAGGCGCGGAGGGGCGGGAGGTTTCTTACAGGCCGAACAGCATGCGGCCCGGGTTTTCCAGCTGGTTCTTGATGTCCACCAGGAACTGCACCGAGTCCTTGCCGTCGATGATGCGGTGATCGTAGGACAGCGCCAGGTACATCATCGGCGCGATCACGACCTGGCCGTTCTGGGCGATCGGACGCTCCTTGATGGCATGCATGCCGAGGATGGCGCTCTGCGGCGGGTTGATGATCGGGGTCGACAGCAGCGAACCGAAGGTGCCGCCGTTGGTCACGGTGAAGGTGCCGCCCTGCAGTTCTTCCAGGCTCAGCTTGCCGTCACGGGCCTTCTTGGCGTAGTCGGCGATGGTCTTTTCGATGTCGGCGAACGACATGCGCTCGACGTTGCGCAGCACCGGCGTGACCAGGCCCTTCTCGGTCGACACGGCGATCGAGATGTCCGAGTAGCCGTGGTAGATGATGTCGTCGCCGTCGATCGAGGCATTGACCAGCGGGAAGCGCTGCAGCGCGTTGGCGGCGGCCTTCACGAAGAAGCTCATGAAGCCGAGCTTGATGCCATGTGCCTTGACGAACTCGTCCTGCAGTTCCTTGCGCGCCGCCGACACCTTGGACAGGTCGACTTCGTTGAAGGTGGTCAGCATGGCGGTGGAGTTCTTCGACTCCATCAGGCGCTCGGCGATGCGCTTGCGGATGCGGGTCATCGGCACGCGTTCTTCCGGACGTGCACCACCGGCCTTGCCGGCGCCACCGTTGCGGGCGAAGTTGACGATGTCTTCCTTGGTGACCGCGCCACGACGGCCGGTGCCATCGACGTCGGCCGGGTTCACGCCTTCAGTGATGGCGCTGAAACGGGCGCCCGGCGGCAGTGCATCTGCAGCCGACTTCGCAGCCGGGGCCGGAGCGGCGGCTGCGGCCGGAGCAGCGGCGGCCGGGGCAGCGGCTGCAGCCGGCGCGGCTTCAGCGGCCGGAGCCGGGGCAGCGGCCACGGCGCCTTCTTCGATGATCGCCACGACCTGGCTGGAGGTCACGGTCGCGCCTTCGGCGAACTTGATTTCCTTGATCACGCCATCGACCGGCGACGGCACTTCCAGGACGACCTTGTCGGTTTCCAGGTCAAGCAGGTTTTCGTCGCGCTTGACGGCGTCGCCCACCTTCTTGTGCCAGGTGGCGATGGTGCCGTCGGCGACGGATTCGGGCAGTACCGGGGCTTTGACTTCGGTGGCCATGCGGGAGCTTCCTGGTTTGTCTTCTAAATAGGGGGAGAGTTATTCAGCGAACGAGTCGTTGAACGGGTTGACCAGTGCATCGGCGACCAGCTGCTGCTGTTCGCGGACGTGGTCAGCCATGTGACCGGCAGCCGGCGAAGCCGAACGTGCGCGACCGGCGTAGTGCAGGCTCTGGCCATCGGCCAGGCAGAACTGCAGGTGGTGGCGGATCTGGTACCACGCGCCCTGGTTCTGCGGTTCTTCCTGCGTCCACACCACGTCGGTGGCCTTGCCGTACTTCTGCAGTTCGGCGGCCAGCAGCGCACGCGGGAACGGATACAGCTGCTCCACGCGGATGATCGCCACGTCGTCCTGGCCACGCTTGGTCTGGTCTTCCAGCAGGTCGTAGTAGACCTTGCCCGAGCACAGCACCACGCGCTTGACCTTCTTGGCGTCGGCATTGGCATCGCCGATCAGGTGCTGGAACTCGCCATTGGCCAGCTCGTCCAGGGTCGACACGGCCAGCTTGTGGCGCAGCAGCGACTTGGGCGACATGACCACCAGCGGCTTGCGGGTGGTGAGGTGCTGCTGGCGACGCAGCATGTGGAAGGCCTGCGCCGGGGTCGACGGCACCACCACCAGCATGTTCTCCAGCGCGCACAGCTGCAGGAAGCGCTCCAGGCGCGCCGAGCTGTGTTCCGGGCCCTGGCCTTCATAGCCGTGCGGCAGCAGCAGGGTCAGGCCGGAAATGCGGCCCCACTTTGCTTCGCCGGCGGCGATGAACTGATCGATCACCACCTGGGCGCCGTTGGCGAAGTCGCCGAACTGGCCTTCCCAGATGCACAGGGTGTTCGGATCGGTGGTGGAGAAGCCGTACTCATAGGCCATCACCGCTTCTTCGCTGAGCAGCGAATCGATGACGGTGGCCTTCTCCGGCGAATCCACCAGCTGCCGCAGCGGCAGGTAGTAGTTGTCGGTCTTCTGGTCGTGCAGGATCGCGTGGCGGTGGGTGAACGTGCCGCGGCCGACGTCCTGGCCGACAAGGCGCAGGGCACTGCCTTCGTCCAGCAGGGTGGCGTAGGCCAGGTTCTCGGCAAAGCCCCAGTCGCCCGGGATCTCGCCGGCAGCCATCTTGCGACGGTCGTCATACACCTTGGCGACGCGCGAGTGCAGCTGCACTTCTTCAGGCACGGTGTTGATCAGCTTGGCCAGCGCCAGCAGCTTGTCCTTGTCGACCTTGGTCGAGATCGGATCGGACAGCTTGCCTTCCAGCAGCTTGGGCCAATCAACGAACAGCGGGCTGGTCGGCGGGGTCTTCTCGACCTTGGCCAGCTCGGTGGTCACTTCACCGGCATCGAGCTTCTCGCGGTACGCATCGACCATCGCCTTGCCGGCACCGGCGGCGATCACGCCCGCCTTTTCCAGCTGCTCGGCATACATCTCGCGGGTGGTGGCGTGCTTGCGGATCACCTGGTACATCAGCGGCTGGGTGATCGCCGGCTCGTCGGCCTCGTTGTGGCCCCAACGGCGGTAGCACATCAGGTCGATGACCACGTCCTTGGCGAACTTCTGGCGGAACTCGAAGGCCAGCTGCGCAGCGAACACCACTGCTTCCGGATCATCGCCGTTCACGTGCAGCACCGGCGCGGCGATCATCTTCGCCACATCGGTGGCATAGCGCGTGGAGCGCGTATCCAGCGGATTGGAGGTGGTGAAGCCAACCTGGTTGTTGACCACGATGTGCACGGTGCCGCCGACGGCGAAGCCGCGGGCCTGCGACATCTGGAACAGCTCCATGACCACGCCCTGGCCGGAGAAGGCCGCGTCGCCGTGGATCAGGATCGGCATCACCTGCTTGCGTGCGGTGTCCTTGCGGCGCTCCTGGCGCGAACGCACGGAACCGGCCACGACCGGGTCAGCGATTTCCAGGTGCGACGGGTTGAACGCCAGCGCCAGGTGCACCGGGCCGCCGTCGGTGGCCACGTCGGCCGAGAAGCCCATGTGGTACTTCACGTCGCCGGCCGAAGCGTGCTCGTCGTGCTCGAACTTGCCTTCGAACTCGTCGAACAGCTTGCGCGGGTTCTTGCCCAGGGTGTTGACCAGCACGTTCAGGCGGCCGCGGTGGGCCATGCCGATCACCACGTCCTTGACGCCATCCTTGCCGGCGCTGCGGATGATGGTGTCCATCATCGGGATCAGCGAGTCGCCGCCTTCCAGCGAGAAGCGCTTCTGGCCGACGTACTTGGTGTGCAGGTAGCGCTCGAGGCCTTCGGCGGCGGTCAGGCGCTCCAGCGTGCGGCGCTGGGTATCAGCGTCCAGCTGGTAGTTGCCACCGGCAAGTTCCAGCTTCTTGTAGATCCACTGGCGCTGCTCGACCTCGGAGATGTGCATGAACTCCGCACCGATCGAACCGGTGTAGGTCGCCTTCAGGCGCGCCAGCAGGTCACGCAGCTTCATGCGCGGCTGGCCACCGACACCGCCGGTGCTGAACTCGCTGTTGAGGTCACCATCGGACAGGCTGTGGAACGGCAGGCCCAGGTCCGGGGTGTTGACCGGCGCGGCCAGGCCCAGCGGGTCCAGGCGGGCGTCCAGATGACCACGCGAGCGGTAGGCGGTGATCAGACGACCGACATTGCGCTCGCGCTCATCGCCTGCTCCGTTGCCAGTGCCTGCTTTCAGCGCATCCTTGGCCGCGTCCGCGATGTGGGAAATGACGGCCGAGTGCGGAATGTCGCCTGCTTCGCGGCCCTTGAAGCCGTCGAAGTAGGTTTTCCATTTGGGATCGACACTATCCGGGGAGACCAGGTACTGCTCGTACAGGTCCTCGACATAGGAGGCGTTGCCGCCGGCGAGTTGCGAAGATTGCGCAAACTGCTTCAGTTGATTGTCCACGATGGAGGGTGCTGATTCGCTTTGTGGGGTATGGCTTCAGAAGGACCCGGCACGAAGATGAATAGCCATGCACGGGCGCGTTCAAACGGCCAAATTGTACCCCCATCCGGACACGAAGGGGCAGCGACGAGGGCATCGGGCGTCCCCCGGTGTCGGTCCCAGACAGGTTGAGCGTAGCGGTCGCGGTCAGATGCCGAGTGCGCGCAATTCGCTGCATTCGCGCGAACGGTCCCAGACACGCTGCAATTGCTGCTCGAACGGCTGCGAACGTGCCGGCAGCGCGATTGCGGATTCGCCATCGAGGCGATGACCGATGAGACGAAAGTAGAAGTCGCCTGCGTCGTTGAGCAGGCAGGCCGAGGCCAGGGCGCGATCGATCGGATCGGCGACCTCGCGGAACTGGATCACACTGGGGAGGCGCTGGAACAGCGCCAGCAGCGGCGCGCCGGCGCTGGCGATGGCCGCGGCGTCATGCACGATCATCCGCAACTGCTTGTCGTGGCGGGCGGTGACGAAGCGGCGCAGGGCCGCCTGTACCGGTGGCGCGTCCAGCAGGCCAGGGTCCAGCTGCCGGCTGTGCAGCCACAACCGGCGGCGTGCGCGATGGATGATCGCCGTGGTGATCGCCACCGCTTCAGCGCGGCTGTCGATGGCGGAAACGGCTTGCAACCGACGGCGCATCTGCTGGTGGCCGATGCCGGCCTCTTCGAATTCCGGGCCTTCCGGCAGGAAGCCCTGGCGGGCATAGAAATCGCGCGCCGGCAGCTGCGCATGCAGGTGCAGCTCGGCCAGGCCGAGCTGGTGCCCGGCCTGTACCAGCGCCTCCAGCAGGGCCTCGCCAACGCCATGGCCGCGATACGCAGCCAGTACCGCCATGCGGCCGATACGGCCATCCGGCGCCAGCCGGCCTGTGCCGACCGGTTGGCCTTGGGCATCCAGGGCCAGCACGTGGGCACAGACCGGATCCAGGGCATCGCGCTCGAGGACGGCGTCGATGCCCTGCTCCTGCACGAACACCCGCTGGCGTACGTCGTGGATGGCGACGTGGGCCTCGGCGTGGCGTACCTGCTGGACCCGGATCGGGCTCATCGCTCAGCCGCGGCCGGTGTCGCTGTCATCTTCGTCGTGGTCATCGAAGTTGACGATCACTTCAATGCCGTCGTCGTGCACGGTCACCAGATGGACGTCATCGGACATGGCGTCAGTGTCGATGACCTCGATCTGCTCGCGGCCCTCGACCACCTCGCCGAGGACTTCTTCGTCCTCGTCCGCGTACATCTCGTTCGGATCGATCAGCTGGAACACACCGCCGACCAGCAGCTGCTGGATCACCGCACGGCCCTTGTCGGACAGGCCGCGGTAGGCGGCAGCGTCGAGCTGCTCGGCACCGGCCAGGCGCTGCGCGTCCTTCACCGGCAGGGCGAAATCCTGGCCGCTGACATACAGGCTGGCGCCACGCTTGGCCCGGCGCCAGGCCAGCCGCGCCCACGGGTGGCGCTGCAGCAGCAGGCCCGAGGCCAGTGCCTGCACCACTTCTTCCGGGGCCGGTGCGGCCTGGTGGGCCATCACCTCGCCGGCGGCGCGGTAGGTGGTGATGAAGCGGCCGAACCAGTCACCCAGCTTGTCCGGATCGTTCATGCGGATGGCGTTGAGCGCGGTGATCACCCGCGCCATCGCCACCGTGTCGATCTCGTTCGGGTCGGCCGGTGCCTTCAGGTCAGCATCCTCATAGCGGATGTTCTCGTCGGCATCGGCGATCAACGTGTCCAGATAGTCACTGATCAGCTCGGCCGAGGACGGCGCGCGCATGCCGAACGAGAAGGTCAAGCACGGGTCTTCGGCGACGCCGTGATGCGGCACGTTCGGCGGCAGGTACAGCATGTCGCCCGGCGCCAGCACCCAGTCGTGGGTCGGCTTGAACACCTGCAGCAGCTTCAGCTCCACGTCGGGACGGAAGCCCAGCGGCGGGCGCTTGCCCTTGATCGATTCGCTGGCATCGATCTGCCAGCGGCGGTGGCCGTGGGCCTGCAGCAGGAACACGTCGTACTGGTCGACATGGGCGCCAACCGAGCCACCAGTGGCGGCGAAGCTGATCATCACATCGTCCATGCGCCAGCGCGGCAGGAAGCTGAAGTGTTCGATCAGGGCGCGCACGTCCTTGTCCCACTTGTCCACGTCCTGCACCAGCAGGGTCCAGTCGTGGTCGGGCAGGGCGGGGAAGATGTCTTCCTGGAACGGGCCGCTGCGCACGCGCCAGCTGTCCTGGGCCTTGTCGTGCTCGATCAGGCGGGCCAGTACGCCTTCCTCGCACGCCAGCCCGGCCAGGTCTTCCGGCTGCACCGGGGTCTGGAAATCGGGGAAGGCGTTACGGATCAGGAGCGGGCGTTTCTGCCAGAAGTCGCGCAGGAACGCGGCCGGGGACATGCCCAGCGGCTGGCCACGACGGGCGTGGACTTCGATCAGGGGGGAGGTGGACTTGCGGGCGGCCATGGGGGAGTTCCTTGCAGCGGAAAGCGGGAGGGGCGGCGTGGCGGGCCGCCAAGGCCTCCATTGTCCGACGTTCGTTGGGATTGCGCACGTGTGGTGGTTTGTCGCGGGGTTCCGGCCAACGGCGGAGCCCCTCGTGGCGGGGGTCTGGGTTGGTCGCTGAAGGCAAAAGCCGAAGCCGGGGTTGGCCGGGCGGGTGGGCTGCGCGGGGGACGCCGTGAACCCGTCCCTGGGGGCTTGGCCGCGGCATCCATGCCGCGGACACCCCCGCGCAGCCCCCCCGCCCGGCCCATGACAGATTCCTGCGTGGCCCGCCACGGAATGGAAGAAGAAAATCAAAAGCCTGTAGATCCACGCCATGCGTGGATGGGGCATTCCTGGGCAACGTCATCCACGCATGGCGTGGATCTACATGGGCTCCATCGCCGGCAATTTGCATACGGCCCAAAACGCAAAGAGGGACGCGGCGAAGCCGCGTCCCTCTTTCAAATTCCGTCCCGACAACCCAACGCTCTTCGATCCGTCACTAGGACTCTGTCAGAGGTGGGGCGGGTTGGGTTCGCGGGGGTGTCAGCCGCATGGATGCGGCTGCCAAGCCTTATCTGATCGGAATCTGGCAGCGTAGGTGCCGAGAGCCGGCGTGGGCCGCCGTGCAAGCCTGGATCTCGACGATCGCCTTGGAGCTTGGCGCCCACGCCGGAATCTCCCTTGATCCGCCCGAACAGTTGCTGGAGCTGACACTCGCAGTAATAAGACTGGGCAAGCGGGGGAGCTCTCGACCCTTCCAGACTATACGGAGTCCGGTGATGAACGGGATCGGGATTGATGTCAGCAAGCGCCAACTGGATGTCGGCACGACGGACGGAGAGGTGCTGCAGGTTAGCAATAGCGCTTCGGGTTTCGCTGAATTGGATCTCTGGTTGAGGAAACATCCGGTGAGCCAGATCGTGCTGGAGGCCACTGGGGGCTACGAACAGTCAGTACTGAACTTTCTGCACAACGCCGGTCATGCGGTGGTTCGTGCCAACGCGCTGCGGGCTCGCAGGCTGGCCGGGGGAATGGGCCAGTGGCCAAGACCGGCCGTCTGGATGCCTATGCATTGGCGCAGATGGCGGCCTTGGTGAAACTGCCCGCCTATCAGCCACTGGAGCCCGGCAGCAAAAGCTGCGGGAATTTGTGCGGGCGCGTCGACAGACGATGGAAGCCCTGACCGTAGCGCGCCAGCAGCAGGAGATGGTGACCGATCGTGAGTTGCGCCGACTGCTGCAAGCCAGCATCAGCCGCCTGCAGAGGATGGTTGGGCGTTTGGGACAGCAGATTGCCGAGCAGGTTGCCCAGCAACCCCAGCTGGCGGTACTGAAGTCGATGAAAGGCGTGGGCCCTGTCCTGCAGGCGGTATTGGCCAGCTATCTGCCGGAGCTGGGCAAGATCAGCGGCAAGGCCATCGCCAGTCTGGTCGGTGTAGCACCCATGTCCCACGACAGTGGAACCATGCGCGGCAAACGAAGCATCCATGGCGGCAGGGCCGAGATCCGTCAGGTGCTTTACATGGCCAGCATGTCGGCCATGCGGCATGAACCTCGACTGCGCGATTTCTACCAGTCGCTGCGAGCCCGAGGCAAAGAAGGAAAAGTAGCCATCGTGGCGGTGATGCGGAAGATGCTGGTGATTCTCAACGCCCGCGTGCGTGACGCTCAAGGCGGATCGATCCCCGCCTGAAGCCAGTCTGCGCGTGCCCCAAAAGGCTGCCGGCCAGCGGCCGGCACTACCGTGCGTGACTGTCGGAGGGGCCGAGGCCCCTCTCTCAACACAGTTGCTCCACGGATGGATTCACGGCGTCCCCCGCGAACCCAACCCGCCCCGCCAAGCGCGACATAACCCAGAGCCGCCTTTGACGTTGCTGTTGCTTTTGCCGTGGCAGTACAAGCCTGCCGCAGGCAGCGCCCGCGGCCGCCGCCGCAGGAAAACCTTAGATCTTCTTCGCCAGCGACTCGGCCAGGCCGATATAGCTGCCCGGGGTCATCTCCAGCAGGCGCTGCTTCGCATCCGCCGGCAGCTCCAGTCCCTGCACGAACGCGCGCATCGACTCGGCCGTGATGCCCTGGCCGCGGGTCAGCGCCTTCAGCTGCTCGTACGGGTTCGGCAGGCCATGGCGGCGCATCACCGTCTGCACGGCCTCGGCCAGCACCTCCCAGGCCGCGTCCAGATCCGCGTCCAGGCGCTGCGGGTTCACTTCCAGCTTGCCCAGGCCCTTGGCCAGCGAATCCAGCGCCACCTGGCTGTGGCCGAACGCGGTACCCAGCGCACGCAGCACGGTGGAGTCGGTCAGGTCACGCTGCCAGCGGCTGATCGGCAGCTTTGCGCTGAAATGCTCGAACAGCGCATTGGCGATGCCGAAGTTGCCTTCGGCGTTCTCGAAATCGATCGGGTTGACCTTGTGCGGCATCGTCGACGAGCCGACTTCGCCTTCCTTCAGGCGCTGCTTGAAGTAGCCCAGCGAGACGTAGCCCCAGATGTCACGGGCCAGGTCGATCAGGATGATGTTGGCGCGGCGCGCGGCATCACCGATCTCGGCGATGTTGTCGTGCGGCTCGATCTGCGTGGTGTAGGGGTTGAACACCAGGCCCAGGCCGGTAACGAAGCGCTCGGCGAAGGCCGGCCAGTCCACGTCCGGGTAGCTGGCGACGTGGGCGTTGTAGTTGCCGACCGCGCCGTTGATCTTGCCGGTCAGCTCGACCGCGGCGATCTGCCGGCGCTGGCGCTCCAGGCGGGCGACCACGTTGGCCAGTTCCTTGCCCAGGGTGGTCGGCGAGGCGGTCTGTCCATGGGTGCGCGACAGCATCGGCTGGCCAGTCTGGGCGTGCGCCAGGTTGCGCAGTGCGGTGGCGATGCCGTCCAGGGTCGGCAGCAGCACCTCGCGGCGGGCCTGTTCCAGCATCAGGCCGTAGCTGAGGTTGTTGATGTCTTCGCTGGTGCAGGCGAAATGCACGAACTCCAGCGCCGGCGCCAGCTCGGCATCGTCCTTCAGCTGTTCCTTGATGAAGTACTCCACCGCCTTGACGTCATGGTTGGTGGTGCGCTCGATCTCCTTCACGCGCGCGGCCTGGGCCGGGCTGAAGCCGCTGGCCAGCGCACGCAGGCGGACGATGGCGGCGTCGGAGAACGCGGCCAGCTCGACGATGCCCGGTTCGGCGGCCAGGGCCAGCAGCCACTCCACTTCGACCGTGACGCGGGCCTTGATCAGGCCGTACTCGGAGAAGATCGGGCGCAGGGCGTCGACCTTGCCGGCGTAGCGGCCATCGAGCGGGGACAGGGCGAGCAGGGCGGATTCGGACATGTCGGCAGGGAAGGGCGAGCGGCGGGGGCCATATTCTACGACGCGGGGCCTTTGCATGCTCGGTAGCGCCGGGCGATGCCCGGCGGATGGCGGCCGCGCTGCGCGCTCGCCGGGCACGGCCCGGCGCTACCCGTGTAAACGGCCCTGCGGATGAAACGATCTGGCCCGCGCTCGTCATCCCACACCGCAGGCAACGGAGTATCGTTGTCGCAGCCGCCAGCCCGGGAAGCGACACCCTGCCAGCCGCCGCTTCCCTTTCCCCAACCGAAGTAGTGCGGAGTTGAATGCAATGAGCAAAGCTGCAAGCAAGAGCGCCCCCAAGGGGTTCCGGATCGAGCACGACAGCATGGGCGAGCTGCAGGTGCCTGCTGACGCGCTGTGGGGCGCGCAGACCCAGCGCGCTGTACAGAATTTCCCGGTGTCGGGCCAGCGCATGCCGCGCGGCTTCATCCGCGCACTGGGCCTGGTCAAGGGAGCTGCCGCCGGCGTCAACGCCGAGCTGGGCCACTTGTCCAAGACGGTGGCCAAGGCGATCCAGTCTGCCGCTGCTGAAGTGGCGGACGGCACGTGGGATGCGCAGTTCCCGATCGACGTCTACCAGACCGGTTCGGGTACCTCCTCGAACATGAACGCCAACGAGGTCATCGCCACCCTGGCCAACCGTGCGGGCAAGGCCGGCAAGACCGTGGTGCACCCCAACGATCACGTCAACCAGGGGCAGAGCTCCAACGATGTGATTCCGACCGCGCTGCGGGTGTCGGCCGTGCTGGCCACCCACGAGCAGCTGCTGCCGGCGCTGGCGCACCTGCGCAAGACCCTGGACAAGAAGGGCCGCAGCCTGCGCAAGGTGGTCAAGACCGGTCGCACCCATCTGATGGATGCGATGCCGCTGACCTTCGAGCAGGAATTCGGTGCGTGGTCGGCGCAGCTGGCCTCGGCGCAGGAGCGCATCGAGGACAGCCTCAAGCGCGTGCGCCGCCTGCCGCTGGGCGGCACTGCCATCGGCACCGGCATCAATGCCGACCCGCGCTTCGGTGCGCAGGTGGCCAAGGCGCTGAAGCAGCAGACCGGTTTCAAGTTCGACAGCGCCGAGAACAAGTTCGAAGGCCTGGCTGCGCAGGATGATGCGGTTGAACTGTCGGGACAGCTCAACGCGCTGGCGGTGGCCCTGATCAAGATCGCCAACGATCTGCGCTGGATGAACGCCGGCCCGCTGGCGGGCCTGGGCGAGATCGAACTGCCGGCACTGCAGCCGGGGTCTTCGATCATGCCGGGCAAGGTCAATCCGGTGATTCCGGAGGCGACGGTGATGGCCTGCGCCCAGGTGATCGGCCACCACACGGCGATTACCGTGGCTGGCCAGACCGGCAACTTCCAGCTCAATGTGACGCTGCCGCTGATCGCGGTGAACCTGCTCGATGGCATCGGCCTGCTGGCCAATGTGTCGACCCTGCTGGCCGACAGCGCCATTGCTGGCCTGAAGGTGCGCGAAGACCGCGTGGCCGAGGCGCTGGCGCGCAATCCGATCCTGGTGACTGCGCTGAACCCGATCATCGGCTACGAGAAAGCCGCTGCCATCGCCAAGCGGGCCTACAAGGAACAGCGGCCGGTGCTGGACGTGGCGCTGGAAGACAGTGGTCTGGCCGAAGCCGAGCTGCGCCGGCTGCTGGATCCCGCCGCGCTGACGGCCGGTGGCATCCAGTCCGGTGGCGGTGGTGCCGGCGGCTGATCTGCAATCTGCAGCCTGTAGAGCCGAGCCCATGCTCGGCTCAGGTGACAGGCAGTAGCCGAGCATGGGCTCGGCTCTACAAGTGGAAACGCCGCCCGGGAGGGCGGCGTTCTTGTTTCAGCGACGGTCGGCGACGATGTTGCCGAAGGTCTCGGTGTAGTCCTTGAACTCGGGAATGGTCTGCACCAGGTCCGGCGGAATCACCTGCATGCCTTCCGGCGGCACGATCTTCACCGGCTGCATGTTGGGGTCGGCCGGTGCGGCCACCAGCGTGTTCTGGCGCAGCACCTGCAGCTTGCCGAACATCGTCTGCAGCATCTGCTTCTGCTCGGCATTGAGCGGGATCAGGATCTCGTCGATCTTCATCTGCCCGTCGGGCAGGATGATGATGTTCGGTGCCGGCTGGCGGCGCACGGTCACGATGCTTTCGCTGACCGAGATCTTCGGTTTGCCACGCTCGGCGCGGTGGTTGCGGTAGTCCTGGTCGCAGCCGACCAGGCCAAGGCAGAGCAGGGCGGCCAGCAGCAGAAACAGCTTTTTCATGGCGGTTCAATGAAGTGCATCCGGGGTCGCCATTGTAAGCCCGCCGGGACGCAGCGGCCGGCAACGCGTGCGCGCTGCCGGCCGGGTGCGCTGATGTGTCGCAGGGTCAGCGGTTGACGACGGTGTCCTTGCCGCAGTCGTCCACATCGCTCTGGTCCATCGTGGCGTAGGGCTTGAACGCCGGCAGCGACGCAGCCAGCGCCTGCTGGCTGGCCAGCATGGCCGGCATGCGGTCGCAGATGCGCTTGGCCTGCGCCTCGATCTTGGCGGCCTCGGCGTTGATCCGCTTTTCGATGCCTTCGCTGTCGCCGCTGAAGATGCCCTTCAGTGCTTCACCGGCAGCGTTGGCGCCGAGCTTGGCGCCCGCCAGGCCGACATCCATGCCGTCCATCGCCACTGCCACCACGTGCCCACGGTAATCGAGCAGCTGGCGCCGCTGGCCATCGTCCAGCGTCACCTGCTTGCCACCGATCAGCAGCTGTCCCTGCGGAGTGATCTCCGCGCGCGGCTGGTTGTCGGCGGAGATCTTGATATTGCCTTCGGTGATTTCCTTGCGGGCGTCGTCCATCGCTTCCTTGACGGTCTGGCCGACGCCACCGGCGGTCTCGGCCACCGCCTTGCCGGCGGTCTTGTCGGGGCTGGACGTGTCGCCACAGGCGATCAACGGCAGGCACAGCAGGGCAGCAGGCAGCAGGCGCAGCAGGTTCATGGCATTTCCCTCGAATCGGAAGGTTGGACGTTACTTGCCGCGGGGCAGGGTGACGGTGCCGGCCACGCTGCGATGCTGGACATCGCCGCTGCCGCTGTGCTCGACGGTGAGATTGCCGCGCACGCCATCGACGTCGATATCGCCCGAGCCGTGGCTGCGCACGCGGACATTGCCGCCGACCTGCTCGATATCGACATTGCCGGAACCGACTACGCCGACCTCGACATTGCCCTGCACCTGCTTGAAGCCGATGTCGCCGGAACCGACGGTATCCAGCCGCGCATTGCCACGCACGTCGGTCACCTTCAGATCACCGGAGCCGACGGTACCGACGCTGGCGTCGCCGCCGATGTTGCGGGCATTGACGTCGCCCGAACCCAGCGAGAGCAGGTTGAACGATGCGGCGCCATCGACGTCCAGGTCGCCCGAGCCGACGGCGGCATGCACGCTGCCACGGGTGCCGCGGGCGATGCCATCACCGGAGCCCACGTCCATGCTCAGCGACTGCGCGTTCTCGATGCTGGCATCACCGGAACCGATCTTGAACTGCAGTGGCAGGTTGTCCGGCACGCTGCCACGAATGTCCAGCCAGGCGTAGCTGTTGCCCATCGACAGCGAGCCGCGGCTGTCGCGGCGCAGGCTCACCACCAGCTTGTCGCCCACGCGCCGCTGGTCCAGCACCAGCTGCTCCAGCCAGTCCTTGTTGGACGCGCATGCGCGACCTTCGAGCTGGCCGCCGCCAGCGCTGGCGACCACCTTCAGGTCATGCTGGTTGATCTCGAACACCACCGCCTTGGCGCCGGCGGCGTCGATCTTCAACGCGCGTGGCGCGGAGAACTTGCAGTTCGGTGCATCGGCGGCCAGCGCCGACAAGGGCAACAGCAACAGCGCACTACAGGCAATCAAGGAACGCATGGGTGGTGCCTCCAGGTTGAAGATCAGATTTCGCCGGCGCGCTTGCGCAGGCGGATGGCGATGAAGATGAAGGCCACGCCGAAGGCCGCGCCGATCCACAGGTCGGGCATCGCCAGCGACTTCAGCTGCGCGCCGGGCGACATCAGGGCAACGATCGAGTCCAGGTCCTGCCTGGATTCGCCGCCTGCGCGGTACAGCAGGTCCATCCCTGGCATCGCACCCAGCAGCAGGCGGCCGACGATGTGCTGCCAGAACCAGCCGGTGGTCAGGTCGAACAGGTGCATCAGCTTGGTGGTGCTGACGATGATGCCGGCAAACAGTGGCAGCATCACCGCCCACAGGAACGGCTTGCTCCGGGCCCAGGCCGAGCACAGCAGCAGCCAGCCGGCAGTCGGCAGTGCCCACAGGGCGTACACCGGGATGGACACGAACATGCCCAGCACCAGGCTCATCGGGTTGGCCGGGCCGACGATCAACTGCATCGCGTCACCGCCGTGGGAGACCACCACCAGGCACAGCACCAGCATGAACACCAGCAGGGTCAGGCTGGACGCGATGATGGCGATCAGCGGTGCGACGATCAGCGCACTGAACACCTTCGACAGCACGGTCTGGGTGTCCGACAGTGGCAGCGATTTCCAGAACAGGATGCTGCGGTCGCGGCGGTCGTCATACAGCGCGCCCAGGCAGTAGAAGAACACCACGAACGCGAGCACGATCAGCGGCCAGGACGAGGTCAGTACCATCGCCAGGTCCAGGCCGTTGCCCAGGTCGGCCATGTCCTTGGCGCTGATGTCGCGGGTCAGCACGGCCAGGTCCAGGCCGTTGATGTTCACGCTCTCGCCGTCGATGTGCAGGCCGCCATCGCGCGCGGCACGATGCAGGGCGAACAGGCCCAGGCCGATGCCGATGCCGCTCATCAGCAGCGAAACGATGCCGGCGATCACCGGGGCATACAGGAAACCACCACGGTTTTCCCAGTATTCGCGCTTGAGCAGCCAGCGCAGGGTGCCGGCCGGGCTGACAGGATGGTTGACGGCATTCATGCGTAGGTCCCCTTCATGACAGCGACGAACAGATCGGCAAGGCCGGCGTTGCGGGTTTCACCCAGGCTGGTCAGCTGGCTGCGTGGCACCCCGTCGAACAGCAGGACGGTCTTGCCGAAGGCCTGGCTGCGCTCGTCGATGGGCTTCAGTGCGCGGGCGGTTTCAAGCTGATCGGCGCCGACCAGCAGTTCGGTATAGCGCTCGCCGACCTCGTCCATTTCCGCATTGAGCACGATGCGGCCGTCGCGGATGAACATCACGTCGGTGAGGATGTGCTCGATCTCTTCCACCTGGTGGGTGGTGACGATGATGGTCTTCTGCTCGTCGAAGTAGTCTTCCAGCAGGCGCTGGTAGAACTCCTTGCGGTACAGGATGTCCAGGCCGAGCGTGGGCTCGTCCAGTACCAGCACCTTGGCGTCGATGGCCATCACCAGGGCCAGGTGCAGCTGCACGATCATGCCCTTGGACAGTTCGCGTACGCGTTGCTTCGGCTGCAGCTTGGTGTTGGCCAGGAAGCGCTCGCAACGGGCACGGTCGAAGCGGGGGTGCACGCCGGCAACGAAGTCGATCGCCTCACGCACCTTCAGCCAGCGCGGCAGCACGGCGACGTCGGCGATGAAGCAGATGTCGTTCATGAGATCGTCGCGGTGCGCTCGCGGATCACGGCCGAGCACACTCAACTCACCCTCCACCGAGGTCAGGCCGAGCACCGCCTTCAGCGCGGTGGTCTTGCCGGCGCCGTTGGGGCCGATCAGGCCGATGATGCGGCCTGCCGGAATGGAGAAGCTGGCGTTGTCGAGCGCGAGCGTGTTCTTGTAGGCCTTGCGAAGGCCTCGGGCGGTAATGACAGCGTCGCTTGGCGCAGCGGTAGTGGGACTGGCATTCATCAGAATTTCCCCTGGGGCAACAATTCGTCGAGACTCAGGCCCAGTCGCTGGATGCGCTCCAGAACGGCCGGCCATTCTTCATTGAGGAAGCGTTCGCGCTCGCTGCTGCGCAGCTGCGTGGCCGCCTGTTCGGTCATGAACATGCCCAGGCCGCGGCGCTTCTCGACCAGGCCTTCATCGGCCAGCTCCTGGTAGGCGCGCGAAACGGTGATGGGGTTGAGCTGGTAATCGGCGGCCACCTGGCGCACCGAAGGAAGGGCATCGCCTGGCTTGAGGATTCCGTCAAGCATCATGGCGATCACGCGTTCCTTCAGCTGGCGGTAGATGGGAGCGCCGTCGCTCCACTGGATGTCGCTCATATTCAGCTCCGTGGGGTCAGCGGCTGTGCGAACGAGAAATACGGCATGGACAGGGAGCTGTGCAGCCGACGCGGGGGGGAGGGGGAGGGAGCGGCATTCCCTGCCGTGGGTACTGCTGCGTCCTGCGTACTGTCTTCGAAGAGGGTGGGGGAGGAAGCGGCCGGCGGTGCCGGCATGGCCAGCCAGACCAGGACGAACAGGGTTGATACGGCGGTGACCGCGGGGGCGGTAAGGCTACGACGCATCCGGGTGTTCATGGTTTCCCCCCCTGTCTCAGGTGACTGGTGTTGTATGCAACTATAACACCGGCACGCCTGTGTGCAAGTCCTGCCCCTACCCAACTGATGGCAGGGGTGGTCATGGTGCCGAAATATCCTTCCAACCCGCTGATTCTTATTGAAAAACGGATGGAGAGGGGGCTTCCTTTCGGCCAGCCTCCCATTCAGCCATGTCCATGCTATGTCATCACCGGTGCGGTGAAGCGGCCTGCAGACGCCTTCCGCCAAGCCGCGCAAAGCCCAGCAGCGCGTGCGCTGCAGGGGCGTGCAGACCCCGGTGCTATAGTTCGGCCGATTCCCGGCCGGTCACGGCCGGACCCTTGGAACGGCTACCGCGGAACGTCTCCCATGCCTTTGTCGACTGCCACCTCGCGCCGCCTTCGCGGCCTGTCCCTGTTGACCCTGCTGGCCGCGGGCCTGGCCACGTCGGCCGGCGCTTTCGCCGCCGATCTGCTGGACCTGTCGTATCGGCCGCTGGCGGGCAAGCAGCAGGTCAACCTGCAGCAGCGCTACCACGGCCAAGTGCTGCTGGTGGTCAATACCGCCAGCAAGTGTGGCTATACCCCGCAGTACGAGGGTCTGGAAGCACTGCAGAAGCAGTACGCCAGCAAGGGGTTTGCGGTACTCGGTTTCCCGTCCAACGATTTCAAGGGACAGGAACCTGGTGACGAAAAGCAGATCCAGGATTTCTGCACGCTTACTTATGGCGTGAAGTTCCCGATGTTCGAAAAGGTGCACGTAACCGGCGCGCAGGCCACGCCGCTGTATCAGCGCTTGACCGCCGCCACCGGTGTGGCGCCCGCCTGGAACTTCCACAAGTATCTGGTCGGGCGCGATGGCCGGGTCATCGCCCAGTACGCGAGCAAGGTCACCCCGGATGATCCGCAGCTGAAAGCGGCCATCGACAAGGCGCTTGCAGCACCGGCCGTACATTGAATGGCGGCACGGATGCCTCGACATCGACGGCATGCGTGCGACAATACGTGTTTTCGCGCCGACGTCGGCGTCCAGTCACTTCCAGGAATGCAGCGAATGAAGATGGGAATGCGCGGCGCCGCGGCGTCGGTTCTGATTCTGGCGATGGGCACCACCGGTGTCGCACTGTCGCAACAACCGGCCGCTCCCTCGGCCGCCAAGGAGACCGCACCCTTGAATTCCCCCAAGCAGAAGCTCGGCTACGCCATTGGCCTGGATGTGGCCAAGTCGTTCGCGCCGATCGCCGATGAAATCGATGCGGCCGCGCTGCGCACTGCCGTGGAACGTTCCTTCGAAGGCCTGCAGCCGCAGATCACCCAGGAACAGGCCAAGGCGACCGATGCCGCCCTGCGCCAGGTGGTGATGGCCCGCAGCGGGCAGCAGGTGCCGGGCGTTGCGCCGGGCTCGCAGCCGGCGAAGGTCGACCGGGTGAAGGTCGCGCAGATGATCGGCGCCTATTCGGTGGGTCCGTCGCTGGCACAGCTGAAGGACGATATCGATACCGCCTCGCTGTTTGACGCAATCAACACTGGCCTGAGCAAGGGCCAGCCGAAGATGACCGAAGCCGACGCTACCGCCACCATCCAGTCGTTCATGGGTGCCAAGCAGGCCGAGATGCAGGCCAAGGCAGCGCAGGCCGCGCAGACCAACCGTCAGGAAGGCAATGCATTCCTGGCCAAGAACAAGACCCAGCCGGGCGTGGTGACCACGCCGTCGGGCCTGCAGTACCAGGTGATCCGCCCGGGCAGCGGCGAGCGTCCGTTGCCGTCCAGCAAGGTGCGCGTGAACTACGAAGGCAAGCTGCTGAACGGCACGGTCTTCGACAGCTCCGCAGGCCGTGGTCCGGCCGAATTCGGTCTGGACCAGGTCATCAAGGGCTGGACCGAGGGCGTAGCCCTGATGCCGGTCGGCTCGAAGTACCGCTTCTGGATCCCGGGTGAACTGGCGTACGGCGAGAACGGCACCCCGGGTGGTCCGATCGGTCCGAACTCCACCCTGACCTTCGACGTCGAGTTGCTGGGCGTTCTGCCGTAAGCCACCACGGAGTCAGCACGGATATGCGCGTTGCGATTTTTGGTACCGGCTATGTAGGTCTGGTGACCGGCACCTGCCTGGCCGACGTTGGCCACCAGGTGGTCTGCGTCGATATCGACCAGGCCAAGGTGGATGGCCTCAACCGGGGCGTCATCCCGATCTACGAGCCCGGCCTGGAGCCGATGGTGAAGGCCAACCACGCTGCGTCGCGGCTGGTGTTCACCACCGACGCGGCGACCGCCATCGGCCACGGCCAGGTGGTGTTCATCGCTGTGGGCACGCCGCCGGACGAGGATGGCAGCGCGGACCTGCAGTACGTGCTGGCCGTGGCCCGCACCATCGGCCGGTACATCTCGGTGCCGACGGTGGTGGTCAACAAGTCGACGGTGCCGGTAGGCACCGCCGACAAGGTGCGTGCGGCCATTTCCGAGGAACTGGCGGCGCGTGGGGCCGATATTGCCTTCGATGTGGTGTCCAACCCTGAATTCCTGAAGGAAGGCGACGCCGTTGCCGACTGCATGCGGCCTGACCGCATCATCATCGGTGCGACCAGCGCCGAATCGGTCGCCGTGATGCGTCGCCTGTACGCACCGTTCAATCGCAACCACGATCGCGTGGTGGAGATGGACGTGCGTTCGGCCGAGCTGACCAAGTACGCCGCCAATGCGATGCTGGCCACCAAGATTTCGTTCATGAATGAAATCGCCAACATTGCCGAGCGCGTCGGCGCCGACGTCGAACAGGTCCGCCAGGGCATCGGTTCGGACCCCCGTATCGGCTGGCACTTCATTTATCCGGGTGCCGGTTACGGCGGTTCGTGTTTCCCCAAGGACGTGCAGGCACTGGCCCGCACCGCGCAGCAGGCCGGCCTGGAGCCGAAACTGCTGAACGCGGTGGAGGCGGTCAATGAATCGCAGAAGGGGCACCTGTTTGCCCTGATCCAGCGGCACTACGACAAGGGTGAAGATGAAGGCGTGCGCGGCAGGACGTTTGCCGTGTGGGGCCTGGCGTTCAAGCCGAACACCGACGACATGCGCGAGGCCTCCAGCCGTCGCCTGCTGGCCCAGTTGTGGGAAGGCGGTGCAACAGTGCGCGCCTACGATCCGGAGGCGATGCATGAATCGCAGCGGATCTTCGGCGAGCGCGACGATCTGGTGTTCTGTGACAGCGCCGACGACGCGCTGCAGGGTGCCGACGCGTTGGTCGTGGTGACCGAGTGGAAGCAGTTCCGCAGCCCCGATTTCCAGATGCTGCGCGAGCGGCTGAAGGATGCGGTGGTGTTCGATGGCCGCAATCTGTACGAGCCGGCTGACGTCGAGGCCGCTGGCCTTGCGTATTACGGCATTGGCCGGGGGCGTTCGTTGCATGTCTGAAGTACCGACCGAACGCGAGCAGGCGCTGGAAGCGCGCCTGGTCGAGCTGGAGATGCGCGTGTCCTTCCAGGAACACGCGCTGGCCGAACTGAGCGATGCACTGGCAGACGCACGTATGGAAGGCAGCCGCAATGCCGGCATCCTGCGCGTGCTGCTGGAGGACCTGGGCAAGGTCCGCAATGCATTGAATTCTTCTGATCCGGCGAGCGAACCGCCGCCGCCGCACTACTGATCCATATCCTATGAGCGATACCCTCCGCGACCAGCTGATGGGCCTGGGCTTCAAGCCCGCGCCCAAGCCCGAGCGCAAGAATGATGGCCCCCGCCGTGATGGCCGCCCGCAGGGCAAGGGTGGCACTGGCAATGGAAAGCCGCAGCAGGCTGGCAGGGGCGAACACAAGCCCGGCGAGCGGCGGGCGCATGGCAATGGCGGTCCGGGCAAGCCCGGCCAGCAGCGTGGCCAGGGCCACGGGCAGGGGCCGCGCAAGCCGCGTACCGCCGAGGAAATGGATCTGGCCAAGGCCTACGCGATCCGTGCGCAGCGCGAAAAGGAAGAGCGCATCGAGAACGAGCGCCTGAAGCAGGAAGATGCCCGCCAGCGTCGCGAAGCCAAGGTGAAGCTGGAAGAGCTGCTGAAGGACAAGGGCCTGAACGCCGAAGCGGCCGATATCGCGCGCCACTTCCCGTATGGCGGCAAGATCAAGCGCATCTACGTCACCGCTGAGCAGCTCAAGGCACTCAATGCCGGTGAACTGGGCGTGGTCCAGCTCAACGGTCGCTACCTGCTGGTGACGGCCGAGGTTCTGGCCCAGTCTGAAGCGGTGTTTGCTGCTTCGGTTGCACTGAAGGTCGACCCGAATGCGCCGGCCGAGGACGATCCCTACGCCGACCCCCAGTACCAGGTGCCAGACGACCTGGTCTGGTAAGCCAACGCCACCATTGTTGAACACACTGGGCGCCGTCGGGCGCCCAGTGCATGTCAGGAGCAGGGTCATGCAGGAACGCAGTCCCGGGTACTTCCCGCATATCGATGGCCTGCGTGCGATCGCAGTGCTGGCGGTGATCCTCTACCACCTCAAGGCGAGCTGGCTGCCGGGTGGCTTTACTGGCGTGGACGTGTTCTTCGTCATCTCCGGCTTCGTGGTCAGCGCCTCGGTCGATCGCCTGCCGGCGATTGGAGGCTGGGCTGGATTGGCCCGCTTCTATGCGCGCCGCATGCGTCGCATCGCGCCGGCGCTGGTGGCGTGCCTGCTGGTGACGGCGATGTTCAGCGCGTTGCTGATTCCTGAATCCTGGCTCAGCGAGACCAGCGACAAGACGGGCCGCATGGCGTTCTTCGGGTTGAGCAACTGGGTACTGGCCAGCACCGGCAACGACTATTTTTCGCCGCGCACCGAGTTCAATCCCTACACACATACCTGGTCGCTGGGTGTCGAAGAGCAGTTCTACCTGCTGTTCCCGATGTTGTTCCTGGCTTGGGCCAAAGGCCGGCGCGGCGCCTGGCTGTCGGTGGGCCTGTTTGCCGCAGCGACGGTGGCATCGCTAGGCTACGCGGTGTTCCGTGCAGGGCAGGGTGGCCATGAGATCGATGCGTTCTACCTCACCACCGCGCGGTTCTGGCAGCTCGGCGCGGGTGTGCTGCTGTTCCAGCTGCTGTCGCTGAGCGGCCGGTTTACGCCGCCGCCGTCTCCGCCGCGCGGGATCAGCTGGCGCTCGCCGCTGCTGCTGTTGAGTGTCGTGGCGCTGGGCTATGGGCTCTGGTCCGCGCGGCCAGGCCACTCGCCGTGGATTGACGGGTTGTGGCCGGTGCTGGGCACACTGGGCCTGCTGGGTCTGCTGCAGCGCTCGCCCGGGGGCTGGATCGGTCGTGCGTTGGCGGCAACACCGATGGTGACGGTCGGACGTCTGTCCTATTCGCTGTATCTCTGGCACTGGCCGGTCTTCGTGCTTTTCCGCTGGACGGTGGGCCTGGAAACCATCGGTACCGGCGCCGCCGCGCTGTTGTGCGTCGCGCTGCTGTCCTGGCTGTCGTGGCGCTGGGTGGAACAACCCTTGCGGCACGGGGCGCGCTGGCGCATCAGCAACGCGCGCTGGGTCGTGGCCGGGCTGGGCGTGCTGGTAGTCGGCGCCGGCCTGCAGACGGCGCTGGTCAAGACCCAGCAGTACACCTCGCTCAGCGTGGTCAGCCGTGCTCCGCTGGACTGGTATCCGTATGCCAAGGGGCTGAAGAAGGAAATCCCCGACTGCCGCGTGCGGGTCAGCAACGTGCCGGTACTGGGTGGACAGGCCCGCCTTTACGAGCGCGGTGAGTGCCCTGGACGTGCCGCATCCACTCGTCAGTTGTTCGTGGCCGGCGATTCGCACGCGCTGGCCTATCACGAGATGTTGCAGCGCCTTGCCGTGCTCGATGGTGCACCGATCCGCCTGTACAGCAGTGGCGGATGCGCGCTGGTCGGGTTGCGTGCCTGGCAGGGCCCCAATCCTGCTTGCGAGGCCTATACGCGCAACGTGCTGGAAGATATCCAGGCGCGTGCGCAGCCGGGTGATGTGGTGTTGCTGGCAGGGCTGCGCCTGCCACGCCTGTCCGAGCAGTACGCGCTGTTCGATGTTGCCCAGGTGCGTGCCGATCATCTGAGCGAGACGGCCAGTGCGGGCCGCAAGGCCGAGATCGCGCATTGGATCGAGCAGCTCACACCGCTGACCGACCGTGGCGTGCGCATCGTGCTGGAAGCGCCCAAGCCGGTGCTGCCGGCACCGCCGTACCGTTGCTCGGATGTGTTCAACCGGCACAATCCGATCTGTGCCAACGGCATGACGGTTGCGCGCAGCGAGATCGAGCAGTTGCGCGAGCCGGTGCTGGCTGCTCTGCAGCAGGTCGCTGCAGGCCTGCCGGGTGCATCCGTGTGGGATCCGATGCCGTTGCTGTGCCCGGGCGAGCGCTGCCTTCCCACCCGCGACGGCAAGCCGCTGTTCTTCGATGGTGACCATCTCAGCGGATACAGCAACCGTCTGCTGCTGCCGGATTTCCAGCGTCAGCTGCAGCGTCTGCAGGCGCCGGCCGTCGCCCCCTGATCGGGCGCGGCGATCATTCTGGATCGTAGTCGAGATTGGACGCCAGCCAGCGTTCGGCCTGGGCGCGGTCCACACCCTTGCGGCGTGCGTAGTCAGCCACCTGTTCGCGACCGAGACGGCCAACCACGAAATACTGGCTCTGCGGGTGGCTGAAGTAATAGCCCGACACCGCCGCGGTCGGCAGCATCGCGAAGCTTTCGGTCAGCTGCATGCCGGCGTTGGTTTCCGCGCCCAGCAGGTCGAACAATCGGCGCTTTTCACTGTGTTCGGGGCAGGCGGGGTAACCGGGCGCTGGGCGGATGCCGCGGTACTTTTCGTCGATCAGCGCTTCGTTGTCGAGTGATTCGGCGTGGTCGTAGCCCCAGAATCCGGTACGCACGCGCTGGTGCAGGCGTTCGGCCAGGGCTTCGGCAAAGCGGTCGGCGAGCGCTTTCAGCAGGATCGCGTTGTAGTCGTCGTGGTCGGCCTCGAAGCGTGCCACGTGCGCGTCGATACCGATGCCTGCGGTCACGGCGAAGGCGCCGATCCAGTCCTGCTTGCCGCTGTCGGCCGGGGCGATGAAATCGGCAAGGCAGAAATCTGGCCGTTCGGCAGGCTTGTCCACCTGCTGGCGCAGGAAGTGCAGGGTGGCCTCGCCATCGGGATGCTGCACCCGTACGTCGTCGCCGATGCTGTTGGCGGGCCACAGGCCGAACACGGCCTTGGCCTGCAGCCACTTCTCGTTGACGATGCGCTCGAGCATCGCGCGGGCGTCCTGGTACAACTCGCTGGCCTGGGTGCCGACGATCTCATCGGTGAGGATGGCGGGGTATTTGCCGGCCAGTTCCCAGGCCTGGAAGAACGGCGTCCAGTCGATGTAGGGCACCAGTTCGGCCAGCGGATAATCATCGAATACATGCAGACCGGGCTGCTTCGGTGCGGGTGGGGTGTACGCCTCCCAGTCGCCCTGGAACATCTGGCCGCGTGCATGCTCCAGCGACACCAGGCGCTTGGCGTCGCCGCGGTTGCGATGGCGGGTACGGATCTCGGCGTAGTCCGCCTCGTTGGCCGCGACGAACGCATCGCGCAACTCGCGCGAGATCAGCGACTGCGCAACGCCCACGGCGCGCGAGGCATCCTTCACCCACACGGTCGGCGCTTTGTAATGCGGGTCGATCTTCAGCGCGGTGTGCGCACGCGAGGTGGTCGCGCCGCCGATCATCAGGGGGAGATCGAATCCCTGTCGCTGCATTTCACGGGCGACATGGCTCATTTCCTCCAGCGACGGCGTGATCAGGCCGGACAGGCCGATGATGTCGGCGTGGTGCTCGCGTGCGGCATCGAGGATCTTCTGCGCCGGCACCATCACGCCAAGGTCGATCACCTCGAAGTTGTTGCAGGCCAGGACCACGCCGACGATGTTCTTGCCGATGTCGTGCACATCGCCCTTCACCGTGGCCATGATGATCTTGCCATTGCTGCGGGCGGTGTCGCCGCTGCGTGCCTTCTCGGCTTCGATGTAGGGCAGCAGGTAGGCCACCGCCTTCTTCATCACCCGTGCCGACTTCACCACCTGCGGCAGGAACATCTTGCCGGCACCGAACAGATCGCCGACCACGTTCATGCCATCCATCAGCGGGCCTTCGATCACGTCCAGCGGCCGGCTGGAACGCTGCCGGGCTTCTTCGGTATCGGCTTCGACCCAGGCGTCCAGGCCATGCACCAGCGCATGCGCCAAGCGTGCATCCACCGGCTTCTCGCGCCAGGCCAGGTCCTCGGTCTTCGCCGCGCCCTTGCTGCCCTTGTAGCGCTCGGCGATCTCAAGCAGGCGCTCGGTGGCATCACGGCGACGGTTGAGGATCACGTCTTCGACCCGCTCACGCAGGTCCGGTTCCAGCTCGTCGTAGATCGGCATGGCGCCGGCGTTGACGATGCCCATGTCCATGCCGGCGGCGATCGCGTGGTACAGGAAGACCGAGTGGATCGCCTGGCGCACGGTCTCGTTGCCACGGAACGAGAACGAAACGTTCGATACGCCGCCGGACACATGGCAGTGCGGCAGCGTCTGCTTGATGATGCGGGTGGCTTCGATGAAGTCGACCGCGTAGTTGTCATGCTCTTCAATGCCGGTGGCGACGGCGAAGATGTTCGGGTCGAAGATGATGTCCTGCGGCGGGAAGCCGATTTCATCGACCAGCAGGCGATAGGCACGCGTGCAGATTTCGACCTTGCGCGCGCAGGTGTCGGCTTGCCCGGCCTCATCGAAGGCCATCACCACCGCGGCCGCGCCGTAGCGCAGCACCTTGCGCGCATGCTCGCGGAACAGGTCCTCGCCTTCCTTCAGCGAGATCGAATTGACCACGCTCTTGCCCTGCAGGCACTTCAGGCCCGCCTCGATCACGCTCCATTTGGAGGAGTCGACCATCACCGGAATGCGCGCGATGTCCGGTTCGGACATGATCAGGTTGAGGTAGCGGGTCATCGCCGCTTCCGAATCGATCAGGCCCTCGTCCATGTTGACGTCGAGGATCTGTGCGCCGCTGGCCACCTGCTGCCGGGCCACATCCACCGCTTCCTCGTAACGGCCTTCCTTGATCAGTTTGCGGAACTGGGCGCTGCCGGTGACATTGGTGCGTTCGCCGACATTGACGAACAGCAGGTCCGGGGTGATGACCAGCGGTTCCAGGCCGGACAGGCGGGTAGGGCGTACGGTCGTCATGGCAGGCGGCAGCTCAACGGCAACAGGGCGGAGAGTGGATGGCGATGGCGTTCATGCGGCCTGGACCTGGGCGACAGGCAAGGCGCGCGGCGGCAGCCCGGCCACCGCCAGCGCGATCGCGCGGATGTGGTCCGGGGTGGAGCCGCAGCAGCCACCCACCAGGTTCAGCAGGCCATCCTCGGCGAAGCCTCGGAGGGTGGCCGCCATTTCATCGGGTGTTTCGTCGTACTCACCGAATGCATTGGGCAGGCCCGCATTGGGATGGGCACTGACGTAACAGTCCGACACCTGCGACAGGGTTTCCACATGCGGGCGCATGGCATCGGCGCCGAGCGCGCAGTTCAGGCCGATCGACAACGGTCGTGCATGTGCCAGCGACGCTTGGAACGCTTCGGCGGTCTGCCCCGACAGGGTGCGCCCGGAGGCATCGGTGATGGTGCCGGAGATCATGATCGGCAGCCGTGCGCCACGCGCATCGAAGGCTTCCTCGATGGCGTACAGCGCGGCTTTGGCGTTGAGCGTATCGAAGATGGTTTCGACCATGATCGTGTCGGCGCCACCATCAATCAGGCCATCGATGGCTTCGCGGTAGGTGCCGCGCAGCTCATCGAAACTGGTGTTGCGGTAGCCGGGATCGTTGACGTCCGGGCTGATCGAAGCGGTACGACTGGTCGGGCCGAGCACGCCGATGACGAAGCGCGGCTTGCCCGGCGTGGTCGCCGCCACCGCATCACAGCAGGCACGGGCAACGGCGGCGCCCGCCTTGTTCAGTTCGTACACAAGGTGTTCGAGGTGGTAGTCGGCCTGGCTGACCGAGGTGGCGTTGAAGGTGTTGGTTTCCACCAGGTCCGCGCCCGCTTCCAGGTATGCGGTGTGGATGCCGGCGATGACCTCCGGCCGGGTCAGCAGCAGCAGGTCGTTGTTGCCTTTCAGGTCGTGGCCTTCCGGTGTCCCGCCATGGTCGCAGCCGGGGCCATGGACATGGTCGTAGCCGCCGGCGAAGCGCTCGCCCCGGTAGTCGTCTTCCTGCAGGCCGTGTCGCTGGATCATCGTGCCCATCGCGCCGTCGATGATCAGGATGCGATCACGCAGGGCAGCGAGCAGCGATTCCACGCGTTCCGGGTGCAACCAGGGCAGGGCGGGCATGTCGGCCTCAGGGTTTGTTGGCGATCAGCGAAATCACTTCGAAATGCGGCGGGCGCTTTTCTCGGGTGACCGTTTCCAGGTTGGAGACCTGCAGGCCGGCCTTGTCGACGAACTTCTTCAGTTCCTTGTCGCTGAAGCCGAGGTTGACGTGGCCATAGGCATCGACCGCGGCCTTGTGTTCGTGGCGGGCCAGGCTGCACAGCAGCAGGCGACCGCCCGGACGCAGCACGCGCGCGGCCTCGGTGACCGCCTGCGCCGGCTTGCTGGCGTAAGTCAGGGCGTGCATCAGCACGACCAGGTCGAAGCTGCGGTCCTTGAAGGGCAGGGCATGCATGTCGCCCTCGCGCACTTCCACGTTGGGCAGGCGGCGCAGGCGTTCGCTGGCGGCGGCCACCACGCGCGCGCTGGTATCGATGCAGACGTAACGACGGGCATGGGGGGCGACCAGTTCGGCCAGCACACCGTCGCCGGAAGCGATATCCAGCACGTCGCCGGTTTCCAGCAACGGCAGCGCAGTGCGGGCCAGTGCCTCCCAGGTGCGGCCCGGAGAATAGTGGCGCTCCATGTCGCCGGCCACGCTGTCGGCCCAGTTCTGGTCGGCAGCGCGGTGGGCGAGCACCGCCGCGACCCGTTCAGCATCCTGGCGCAGCAACGGGTCGTCGCTTCCGTTGCTCAGGGCATGCCACAATGCACGTTGCGCCGGGTCCAGCTGGGCTTCGTCGAAGCGGTAGTAGGCCGACACGCCCGCACGGCGGTCGCGCACCAGGCCGGCTTCCTTCAGGCGCGCCAGATGCGTGGACACCCGCGGCTGTGCCAACCGGGTGATGGCCGAAAGCTCCGCCACGGTCAGCTCTTCCTGCTCCAGCAGTGCCAGCAGGCGCACGCGGGTGGCGTCGGCGAACACCTTCAGGCGAGTCGACCAGTCTTCCAGATCCATAAATATCTACCTATCGCGATATAGAGATATATTCGCCGACCACACCCCTTCCGGTCAAGTCGCAGCTCCCCGCGAGTCAGCCGCCGATGCCCCGCCCCCGGTACAATTGGAAGACCTGGGCGCGCCGCGCGCGGCCCATAACATCATGTACCCGGGAGGGTGTTGTGGATTTCAGCTTTACCGAAGAGCAGTTGATGCTGCAGGACGTGGCGCGTCGCATCGCGCAGGAAAAGATCGCCCCGAGCGCGGAGCACCACGATCGCACCGGCGAATTCCCGTTGGACAACATCCGCCTGCTGGGCGAGAACGGCCTGATGGGCATCGAAGTGCCGGCCGAATACGGCGGCGCAGGCATGGACCCGATCGCGTACGTGCTGGCGATGGTGGAGGTCGCCGCCGGTGATGCTGCGCATTCGACCATCATGTCGGTCAACAATTCGCTGTTCTGCAACGGCATCCTGACCCATGGCAGTGAAGCGCAGAAGCAGAAGTACGTGCGCGCGATCGCCGAAGGCGAGGCCATCGGTGCATTCGCACTGACCGAGCCGCAGTCGGGTTCGGACGCCACTGCGATGCGTTGCCGTGCGATCAAGCAGGCTGACGGCAGCTATGTCATCAACGGCAAGAAGAGCTGGATCACCTCCGGCCCGGTGGCCAAGTACATCGTGCTGTTCGCGATGAGCGAGCCGGACAAGGGCGCGCGTGGCATCACCGCCTTCATGATCGACACCGACAAGGCCGGTTTCGGTCGCGGCAAGACCGAACCGAAGCTGGGCATCCGCGCCTCGGCCACCTGCGAGATCGAGTTCAACGACTACGTGGCGCAGCCGGAAGACGTGCTGGGCCAGGAGGGCGAGGGCTTCAAGATCGCCATGGGCGTGCTCGACGCCGGTCGCATCGGTATCGCCTCGCAGGCGATCGGCATCGCGCGTGCCGCCTATGAGGCGACCCTGGAATACGTCAAGGACCGCAAGGCCTTCGGTGCGGCCATCGGTACCTTCCAGATGACCCAGGCGAAGATCGCCGACATGAAGTGCAAGCTGGATGCGGCGCTGCTGCTGACCCTGCGTGCCGCATGGGTGAAGGGCGAGGGCAAGCGCTTCAGCAACGAAGCCGCCATCGCCAAGCTGACCGCATCGGAAGCAGCGATGTGGATCACCCACCAGGCGGTGCAGATCCATGGCGGCATGGGCTATTCGAAGGAAATGCCGCTGGAGCGCTACTTCCGTGATGCCAAGATCACCGAGATCTACGAAGGCACCTCGGAGATCCAGCGCCTGGTAATCGCCCGCAACGAAACCGGGCTGCGTTGATTCTCCCGTGCCGCGCCGCTGCAATGGCGGCGCGGCAGTAGATCCACGCCATGCGTGGATGCGCTGTTCTCTGGCCATCTGTAGAGCCGAGCCCATGCTCGGCTCCGGTACAAGCAGCCGAGCATGGGCTCGGCTCTACAGGGCGGCAACCCGCGTAGCGCCATCGGACCTGTCGTTGCTTGGGTAGATGCCAACCTTGGTTGGCATGGATTCAAAAGCGGCAAGAAAAAAGGCCCCGGATCGCTCCGGGGCCTTTCTCGTTTCAGCTAACCGCTGGATCAACGATCCGGACGGTGGGCAGCATCCGCATCACGCTGGCGCTCCATGAACTCCTTCGACGGTTCATCCAGCTTGTCGCCCAGCATGCGGCGCACGACCACGAAGAACACCGGGATCATCAGCAGGCCGAGCAGGGTGGCGAACAGCATGCCACCGATCACGCCGGTGCCGATCGCGTGACGCGAGTTGGCGCCCGCACCGGAGGAGATCGCCATCGGGATGACGCCCATGATGAACGCAAACGACGTCATCAGGATCGGGCGGAATCGCAGGCGCGCCGCTTCGATGGTGGCATCGCGCAGGGTCTTGCCCGCCGCACGCTGCTCCACCGCGAACTCCACGATCAGGATCGCGTTCTTCGCCGCCAGGCCGATCACGGTGATCAGGCCGATCTTGAAGAACAGATCGTTCGGCAGGCCACGCATCATCGATAGGGCCAGTGCGCCCAGCACGCCGAGCGGTACCACCAGCAGCACCGCCACCGGGATCGACCAGCTTTCATACAGCGCGGCCAGGCACAGGAAGACGACCACGATGGACAGCACCAGCAGCAGCGTCGCCGCGTTGCCGGCCAAGATTTCCTGGTAGGACATGCCCGACCAGTCGTAGCCGAAGCCCGCCGGCAGGTCGTCGTTGACGATGCCTTCCATGGTCTGCATCGCTTCACCCGAGCTGGTGCCCGGTGCCTGCGAACCGACGATGTTGATCGCCGAGTAGCCGTTGTAGCGGCTCAGCGACGGCGGCGCCGACACCCATTCGGACTTGACCACCGTGTTGAGCGGGATCATCGCACTGGTGCCATCGGCATTGGTGGTCAGGCTGGACGGGCTGTAGAAGCTCTTCAGCGATTCCTGGCCGGTGCGGTACGGACCATCGGCCTGCATGGTCACACGCTTGATGCGGCCTTCGTAGAAGAAGTCGTTGACGTACACCGGGGCCAGCATCAGCTGGATGGTGCTGTACACGTCCGACACCGACATGCCCATCGACTGTGCCTGCACGCGGTCCACGTGCAGCTGCAGCTGAGGTGCATTTTCCAGGCCGTTCGGGCGCACGCCCACCAGGTGGTCCGGCTTCTGCGCGGCCTGGCCGAGCAGGATGTTGCGCGCCTGCGTCAGCTGTTCGTAACCGGCACCGCTGCGGTCCTGCAGCCACATGTCGAAGCCACCGAACTGGCCAAGGCCCTGCACGGTCGGCAGGTTGACCACGAAGATCTGCGCTTCCTTGATGCCGTAGAACGCGCCGTTCATGTTCTGGATGAATTCCGGAGCAGTGAACTTGCGCTCTTCCCACGGCTTCAGGCGGATGAAGCCCATACCCACGTTCTCGCCGGAACCGACGAAGCTGAAGCCGGCCACCTGCAGCATGCCTTCATAGCCATCCTGCTTTTCCAGGATGCCACGCATCTGTGCGAACGCTTCGTTGGTCTGGCTCTTGGTCGAGCCCGGCGGCAACTGCACGATGGCCAGTGCGTAGCCCTGGTCTTCTTCAGGCAGGAAGCTGCCCGGCATGCGGGTGAACAGGAAGCCACACAGCGCGGTCAGCACCACGAACAGGATCATCCAGCGCGGTGCATGGCGCACTGCGGAGGTGATGTGGCCCACATAGGTGTGGCTGATCTTGTCGTAGTACTTGTTGAAGGTGCGGTAGACGATGTTCGGGTTGTCGTTGTGCGTCGGCTTCAGGAACGTCGCGCACAGCGCCGGGGTGAAGCCCAGGGCCAGGAACGCCGAGAACGCCATCGAGATGGCGATGGTCAGGGCGAACTGCTTGTAGATCTCACCGGCCGCACCGCCCTGCAGGGCCGAGGGGATGAACACCGCCGCCAGCACCACGGTGATGGCCACCACAGCACCGGTGATCTGGGTCATCGCCTTCTGCGTGGCCGGCTTCGGCGCCAGGCCTTCCTCGGTCATGATGCGTTCGACGTTCTCGATCACCACGATCGCGTCATCGACCACGATGCCGATCGCCAGCACCATCGCGAACAGGGTCAGCTGGTTGATCGTGAAGCCGATCATCCACATGCCCAGGAACGTACCCAGCAGGGCCACCGGGATGACCAGCGTCGGGATCAGGGTGGCGCGGAAGTTCTGCAGGAAGATCAGCATCACCAGGAACACCAGCAACACGGCTTCGAACAGGGTCTTGACCACTTCCTGGATCGAGATCTTGACGAAGGTGGTGCTGTCGTACGGCGAGAACCAGGTGACGCCGGACGGGAAGCTGGGCTGCAGCTCGTCCATCTTGCCGCGCACGGCCTCGGCCACGTTCAGGGCGTTGGCACCCGGCAGCAGCTGGATCGCGAAGGCGCCGGTGGGCTTGCCGTTGTACTGGGTATCGAAGCCGTAGTTGTTGGCACCGAAGGCAACACGGGCGATGTCCTTCAACAGCACGCGCGAGCCATCAGCATTGGCCCGCAGGATGATGTTCTCGAACTCCTGTGGCGAACTGAAGCGGCCTTCGGCCGACACCGTGGCAGTGAAGTGCTGGCCTTCCGGCGATGGGTCAGAACCCAGTGCGCCGGCGGCGAACTGCACGTTCTGCGCGCGTACCGCCGCCAGCACCTGGCTGGCCGACAGGCCATAGCCCTGCATCTTTTCCGGGTTGAGCCAGATGTTCATGGCGTACTCGGAACCGAACTGCTGGGTGCTGCCGACGCCGGGAATACGCGAGACCTGGTCGAGCACGCGCGAACCAACGATGTCGTTCAGCGCGTCGCGGTTGATGGCCGGCGTATCGGACTGCAGGGCCACCACCATCAGGAAGCCGGCGTTGGCCTTGGCCACCACCACACCCTGTTGGGTCACTTCTGAAGGCAGTCGCGGCGTGGCCAGCGAGACCTTGTTCTGCACCTGCACCTGGGCGATGTCCGGATCGGTACCCGTCTCGAAGGTCAGGGTGATCGAGGCGCGGCCGTTGGACGCGGACGAGGAGCTGAAGTACAGCAGATGATCGATACCGGTCAGCTGCTGCTCGATCACCTGGGTGACCGACTTCTCCGTGGTGTCCGCGCTCGCGCCCGGGTAGGTGGCCGAGACGGTCACCTGCGGCGGGGCGATGTTGGGGTAGGACTCGACGCCGAGGTTGAGGATCGCGATCACGCCGCTGAGCGAGATCAGGATCGCCACCACCCAGGCGAAGACTGGATGTTCGATGAAAAATTTAGGCATGACGGAAGGTCCCGTTACTGCTTGTTCGATTCGGTGGCGGCCGGCTCGGCCTTGTCGGCCTGGTCAGCCTTGGCCGGTGCCTTGGCGTCGGCCGGAGCCGTGGCAGCCGCGCCCGGGGCAGCAGCGCCGGCGGCAGGCTTGCCGTTGGCGTCCTGGCCCGGGGTCCACGGCTTGGCCGTGGCCGGCGTACCTTCCTTGACCTTCTGTACGCCGGCGACGACCACCTTGTCACCAGCGGCCAGGCCTTCGCTGACCAGCCAGTTGCCGTTCTGCGCGCCGTCGGTCTTGACGTTCTTGCGTACGACCTTGCCGTCGGCGCCCACCACCATCACATAGCCGCCGGTGGTATCGCGCAGCAGCGCCTGCTGCGGCACCAGGTAGGCGTTGTTGCGCTCGCCCAGGTTGGCCTGGAAGCTGACGAAGGCGCCCGGCAGCAGGATCTTCTGCGGGTTCGGCAGTACCGCACGCAGCGACACCGCGCCGGTAGCCGGGTCGACCGTGGTCGAGGAGAAGTCCAGCGTGCCCGGCTCGCTGTAGGTGCTGCCGTCGGCCAGCTTGACGTTGACCGTCGCCTTGCCGTCGCCGGACAGGGCCAGGGTGCCCTTGGCCTGCTGCGCACGCAGCTGGGTCAGTTCATCCACGCTCAGCGAGAAGTTCACGTACAGCGGATCGAGCTGGTCCACGGTGGTCAGCAGGGTCACATCACCCTGGCCGACCAGCGCGCCTTCGGTCACCTGCTGCTTGTTGGCCACGCCACTGATCGGGGCAGTGACGCTGGTGTAGCCCAGGCTGATGCGGCTGCTGGTCACCGAGGCTTCGGCCTGCTTGACCGCGGCCAGCGCGGTGCGCTCGGCCGACTCGGCGTTGTCCAGGTCGGCCTTCGATACGAACTTCTGCGGTGCCAGCGAACGGGCGCGGTCAGCGGCGACCTTGGCGTTGGCGTAGGTCGCGCGGGCCGACGCCAGCTGGGCTTCGGAGGCACTGAGCGAGGCACGCAGCGGCGCCGGATCGATCAGGAACAGGGTCTGGCCCTGCTTGACCTCGCTGCCTTCCTGATAGACGCGCTTGAGCAGCACGCCGGGTACGCGGGCGCGCACATCGGCGCTGCGGAACGGCGACAGGCGACCGACCAGCTCGCGCTGCAGCGGCAGGGTCTGCGGCTTGGCGTCGATCACGCCCACCTCCGGCGGTGGGGGCGTCGGCTGTTCCGGCTTCTTGCAGGCCGCTACGGCGACAGCGACGGCGCACGTCAAGGCAAGGGTGCGGAGTGGGGCGGTCATCAGGAGGAACTCCGGGGTTGGTTTGAAGGCGGGGCCGGCGAAGGCTGCGGCGCGAATGCGCGCAGGAAGCCATCGACGGAGAACTCTGCCCAGCGCCGACGCAACGCTGCGTCATCACGATGGGGGGTATGGAAGCGCTGTTTGTCGAAATCCTGACCGGCGATCATGCTCAGCAGCAGTTCGGCCATGAAGTGCGGGTCGTCATGCCGCAGCAGACCGCGACTGCAAACGGTTTCAATCCATTCAGCAAGATGAAGCGTCAACGCACCGGCGCCATGCCGGTACAGCGTACGCGCCTCTTCGGGAAACTGTGCAGCATCGGCGGCGATCAGGCGGCAGGCCTGGCCGACGTGGGGCTGGTTGAAGTGCTCCAGGAAGTCGGTGGCGAACTGCAGCAGGCTGCCACGCAGGTCGTCACCGCGGAGTGCACGCAGCATGGCGCCGGTCGCGTGACCGACGTGGCGCTGCATCACCCGCCGCAGCAGGGCCTGCTTGTTGCCGTAGCGCGAGTACAGGGTCTGCTTGGAACAGCCAGCATGCTGGGCGACCGCGTCCATGCTCATCTGCATGCCCTGCTGGGCGAGCAGCTCGCGCACGGCATCGAACACGCGCTCATCACGCGCATCGAGGGCGACAGGAAGGTAGGCCGGATTCACGCGGTGGACTATACCGTCCAGTTCAGGATTGTGGAATCGCGCCGATGTTGCCGCATGTGTCTTCCGGTAACACGTTTTGCCGATCCTGTCGGCAACGCTGTGCGACCTCGATGCCCATACCGGTGCGAACTGAATAGGGCATCTAAACCGCAGCAAACCCGAATGTGGTTATTCCGTCCTGCAGCAAGGCCTTTTCGTGCGGTAGGGCTACAATTTCATTTTCCCAACTGAGCAAGCGCGCCGCTCTGCCATGAAACCGCAAAAAACCGCAGCCAAGACCGTGAAAAACAAAAGCAAACCAGTTGAGTCGGAGGTCGCAGTGACCGCTGGTTTCTCCCTGGAGCCGGTGTACACGGCCTTGCGCAAGCGTTACCCCGCGGCCGCTCAGGCCGAGGCAGTGGCATTTGCCTCCAGCTTCTACAAGCGCATGGAGGCCGACGAGTTCCCCCATCACAGTGCTGAGGAATGGGCTGCGCTTGCCGCCGAAACGCTGGAATTCGCCCGCGCCCGCAAGGCCGGCAAGGCCAACGTCCGCGTGTTCAACCCGACGGTGAAGGCAAACGGTTGGGAGTCGCCGCACACCGTGCTGCAGATCATCAACGACGACATGCCGTTCCTGGTCGACACCGTGACCATGTCGTTGGCCGAGCACGGCGTTGGCGTGCATGTACTGGGCCATCCGGTGCTGCAGTTCACCCGTGACAAGGCCGGCAAGTTGACCAAGGTCGGCGAGGGTGCGCTGGAGTCGGTGATGCTGCTGGAGATCGACCGCCAGCCGGCCGAAGCCATGGCCGCCATCGAGCAGGCCATCAACAAGGCGCTGGATGAAGTGCGTGCGATCGTGCGCGACTGGCAGCCGATGAAGGACAAGGCGCTGGCGCTGGCCGACGACCTTGGCAGCCGCCAGCTGCCGGTCGACGACGCGTCGCGCAAGGAAGCACAGGAGTTCCTGCGCTGGGCCGCCGACAACCACTTCACCTTCTTCGGCTACCGCGAGTACCGCGTCGAGAAGCAGGGCAAGGAAGACGTGCTGGCGCCGTTGAACGACACCGGCCTGGGCCTGATGCGCGGCAAGGACAAGTCCGCCGCCCGTCCGGTCAAGACCCTGGCCGCGCAGGGCCTGAACACCACGTCCGGTTTGAAGGACGCGCTGATCCTGACCAAGACCAATGCCCGTTCGCGCGTGCATCGCGCCGGTTACATGGACTACATCGGCGTGCTGGAATTCGACGCCAAGGGCAAGATCATCGGCGAGCAGCGCTTCCTCGGCCTGTTCACCTCCAGCGCCTACAACCGTCGCCCGTGGGAAATCCCGCTGGTGCGCCAGCGCCACGAGCACGTGATGAAGCAGTCGGGCCTGGCTCCGGCCAGCCACAGTGGCAAGGCCCTGCGCCACATCCTGGAAACCCTGCCGCGCGAAGAACTGTTCCAGTCCAGCGAGGACGAACTGTTCCGCACCGCGATGGGCGTGCTGGGCCTGCAGGAGCGCGTGCGCAGCCGCCTGTTCCTGCGCCGCGACAAGTACAGCCGTTTCATCTCCGCGCTGGTCTACCTGCCGCGCGAGCGCTTCAACACCGATGTGCGCCTGCGCATCGAAGCGATGCTGAAGGACGCGCTGCACGGTGAGTACGTCGACAGCTCGGTGGTGCTGGGCGAGTCGCCGCTGGCCCAGGTGCACCTGATCGTGCGCCCGAAGCCGGGTGAGATGCTCGACGTCGATACCGCCGAACTGGAGCAGAAGCTGGCCCAGGTGCTGCGCAACTGGCAGGACGATCTGCGCGAAGCGCTGGTCACCCGCCACGGCGAGACCGAAGGCCTGCGCATCGCCGCCCGTATCGGCAAGGCGCTGCCGGCCGGCTACATCGAAGACAACAGCACCGCTGTTGCCGCCAACGATGTCAGCCAGCTCGACGCCCTGACCGGCCCGGACGACCTGCGCCTGAGCCTGCAGGCCGTGCCGCGCGAAAGCGGCGATGGCCTGCGCCTGAAACTGTATCGCCAGCTGGACGACATTCCGCTGTCGGACGCGCTGCCGATGATGGAAAACATGGGCCTGCGCGTGATCGCCGAGCGTCCGTACCGCCTGTCGGTCGACAACGCCCCGGTGTACGTGCAGGACTTCGAGGTCGAGTCGACCGCCGGCGCGATCGATGCCGCCAGTGTCGATGAAGCCTTCGGCGAGACCTTCGCCCGCGTCTGGCACGGCGATGCCGAGAACGACGGCTTCAATCGCCTGGTGCTGGCTGCCGGCCTGCACTGGCGCCAGGTCGCCATGCTGCGTGGCTACTGCAAGTACCTGCTGCAGACCGGCGTGCCGTTCTCGCAGGCCTATGTGGAAGGCACCTTCGCCCGTTACCCGCTGCTGGCCCGCCTGCTGGTCGAGCTGTTCGAAGCCCGCTTCGATCCGGCCACCGGCCACGAAGGCAAGGAGGACATCGCGGCCGGCCAGGCCCAGCTGAAGGCGCACTTCGATGTGCTGGCTGCCGGCGACGACGCCACCCTGAAGGTGCTCAAGACCGTGGTCGACGCCCGCAAGGGTGACCGCGACGCGCAGATGCAGGCCGCGCGCGATGCGCTGCTGAAGCTGATGGACCGCGTGTCGAGCCTGGACGAGGACCGCATCCTGCGCTCGTTCATGGGCGTGATCGACGCGACCCTGCGTACCAGCTACTACCAGACCGATGCCAACGGCCAGCACGGCCATGTCATCAGCTTCAAGTTCGATTCGGCGCTGGTGCCGGACCTGCCGAAGCCGCGCCCGTACCGCGAGATCTTCGTCTACGGCCCGCGCGTGGAAGGTACCCACCTGCGCTTCGGCGCGGTCGCCCGTGGTGGCCTGCGCTGGTCGGATCGTCGCGAAGACTTCCGTACCGAGGTGCTGGGCCTGGTCAAGGCGCAGATGGTCAAGAACACCGTCATCGTGCCGGTCGGCGCGAAGGGCGGCTTCTTCGCCAAGACCCCGCCGGTGAATGGTGACCGCGACGCGATCTTCGCCAACGGCGTGGCCTGCTACAAGCTGTTCATCCAGGGCCTGTTGGACATCACCGACAACATCGTCAACAACAAGATCGTGCCGCCGGTGGATGTCGTGCGCCACGACATGGACGATCCGTACCTGGTGGTGGCCGCTGACAAGGGCACCGCGACCTTCTCCGACATCGCCAACGGCCTGGCCATCGCGCACGGCTTCTGGATGGGGGATGCGTTCGCCTCCGGTGGCTCGGTCGGTTACGACCACAAGGGCATGGGCATCACCGCACGCGGTGCGTGGGAGTCGGTCAAGCGCCACTTCCGTGCGCTGGGCCGTGACAGCCAGACCCAGGACTTCACTGCGGTCGGCGTCGGCGACATGTCCGGCGACGTGTTCGGCAACGGCATGCTGCTGTCGCGCCACATCCGCCTGGTGGCCGCGTTCGACCACCGCCACATCTTCCTGGACCCGAACCCGGATGCGGCCACCACGTTCGTCGAACGTGAGCGCCTGTTCACCGTGCCGCGTTCGAGCTGGGCGGACTACGATGCCAAGCTGATCAGCAAGGGCGGCGGCATCTTCCCGCGCACCCTGAAGTCGATCGAGATCACCCCGCAGGTGCGTGAAGCGCTGGGCCTGGACGAGAACGTCAAGGCGCTGTCGCCGAACGACCTGATGAGCGCGATCCTGAAGGCACCGGTCGACCTGCTGTGGAACGGCGGCATCGGTACCTACGTCAAGGCCGCCAGCGAGCAGCACAGCGATGTCGGCGACCGCGCCAACAACGCGCTGCGCGTGAACGGTGGCGAGCTGCGCTGCAAGGTGGTGGGCGAGGGCGGCAACCTGGGCATGACCCAGCTGGGCCGCATCGAAGCTGCCCAGGCCGGTGTGCTGCTCAACACCGACTTCATCGACAACTCGGCCGGTGTCGATACCTCCGACCATGAAGTCAACATCAAGATCCTGCTCAACGACGTGGTGCGGGCCAAGAAGCTGACCGTCGAGCAGCGCAACAAGCTGCTGGCGTCGATGACCGACGAAGTCGCCGCGCTGGTGCTCAATGACAACTACCGCCAGAACCAGGCCTTGAGCCTGATGGAGCGGATGGCAGTCAAGCGCCTGGGTTCCAAGCAGCACTTCATCCGTACCCTGGAACAGCAGGGCCTGCTTGATCGCCAGATCGAGTTCCTGCCGTCCGATGCCGAGCTGTCCCAGCGCAAGGCGCGTGGCCAGGGCCTGACCCGTCCGGAACTGTCGGTGCTGCTGTCCTATTCCAAGCTGGTGGCGTTCGCCCAGCTGCTGGATTCGGACATCCCGGAAGATCCGTACCTGTCCAAGGAACTGCAGCGCTACTTCCCGACCCCGCTGCAGAAGAAGTACGCCGACGCGATGGAGCGTCACCGCCTGAAGCGCGAAATCATCGCCACGGCCGTGACCAACCAGACCATCAACCGCATGGGCGCCACGTTCCTGATGCGCATGCAGGAAGACACCGGCCGCACCATTGCCGAGGTCGCCAAGGCCTACACCATCAGCCGTGAAACGCTGGATGCACGCGCGCTGTGGGCGCAGATCGATGCCCTCGACGGCACTCTGCCGGAGTCGGTGCAGATCGATGCACTGGAAGTGATCTGGAAGCTGCAGCGTTCGTTCGTGCGCTGGCTGCTGTCCCGCCCGGGCCCGATGCCGGGCATCACCGAGGCGGTCAACCGTTACCAGGGACCGTTCAACGACATCCGTGTTGCTTCGGGTGTGCTGCCGGATTCGCAGCGTCCGACCTACGAAGCCCTGGTGGCCGAGTGGAAGGAAAAGGGCCTGCCGTCGGCACTGGCACAGCAGCTGGCCGAACTGCACTTCCTGGAGCCGGCGTTCGACATCATCGAACTGGCCCGCACCCGCAAGCTGAAGCCGGTGGACGTCTCCAAGATCCACTTCCGCCTGGGCGACGCGCTGCAGCTGCCGTGGCTGTTCGAGCAGATCGACGCGCTGGAGGTCAACGGGCGCTGGCACGCGGTGGCACGTGGCGTGCTGCGCGACGAACTGGCGGCACACCACCGCAGCCTGGCTGGCCAGGTGCTGGCCACCAAGGGCAGCACCGCTGAAGCCAAGGTGGCTGCATGGATCGGTCGTGATGACAGCAGCCTGCGCTTCACCCTGGCGATGCTGGCAGAACTGGCCGAGCAGAAGACCCTGGACTACCCGACCGTTTCGGTCGCAGTCCAGCGCCTGGGTCAGCTTGCTGCCCACGGCGCGTAACTGAAGTAGTGCCAGGCCACGCCTGGCATGCGTGAACCGGAACGGCCCCGCGAAAGCGGGGCCGTTCTGTTTCTGCCCTTGACCTTTGCGACCACCTGACCCGACGCCGGCCGTTAACCTGCCAGGTGGATGACCGGCATATCCGCCGGGACCGTGAGCGCCATGGATGGCGCGATCGAGCCCCCAGGGACGGGTTTACGGCGTGTCCCGGCGGATATGCCGGTCATCCGCCACGCGGGGTCCATCCCCCGGCGCTCGGTTATGCTCTCCACCAAGCCTTCCCTCGGATCCACCGATGAGCGACACCCCCCGCATCGCTTTCCTCGCCAGCACCACCGAACCTGCGCAGATGGCCCGCGCAGCGATGGTCTCGCGCTATGGCGACCACGCGCCGGATCAGGCCGAGGTGCTGTGCCCGCTCGGTGGCGATGGCTTCATGCTGCAGACCCTGCATCGTCACGGACACCTGGGCAAGCCGGTATTCGGAATGAAGCTGGGGACGGTGGGTTTCCTGATGAACCAGTATCGCGGCGACGACGACGTGCATGCGCGTATCGCCCGCGCCGAGCCGGCCCACCTGCGTCCGCTGGAAATGATGGCGCTGACCGAATCGGGCACGACCACCGGATCGCTGGCCTACAACGATGTCTCGCTGTTGCGCCAGACCCGGCAGGCGGCGCATATCGGCATCGATCTCAATGGCCAGGAACGGGTGGGCGAGCTGATCGGCGATGGTGTGCTGGTGGCCACGCCGGCCGGAAGCACCGCCTACAACTACTCCGCGCATGGGCCGGTGCTGCCACTGGGCTCGCACACCATCGCCCTGACGCCACTGGCCCCGTATCGCCCGCGACGCTGGCGCGGCGCCATCCTCAAGGCTGATACCGAAGTGCGCTTCCGCGTGCTTGATCCCTACAAGCGTCCGGTCAGCGTCACCGCCGATTCGCACGAGACCCGCGATGTGGTCGAAGTGACGATCCGCGAATCGCGCGAGCACCGGGTGACCCTGCTGTTCGACCCGGAGCACAACCTGGAAGACCGGATCCTGAGCGAACAGTTCGTTTTTTGACGACAATAGGCGGCCGGCACTGCCGACCGCTTGAAGGACCCCACCGATGGGCGACAACTCCCCCCGCTTGCTGACCGTCGCGGTGACCTCGCGTGCGCTGTTCGACCTGGAAGAAAGCCATGCGCTGTTCGAGAGCGATGGCGTGGCCGCCTATGCCGAGTACCAGCGCCAGCACGAGGACGACATCCTCGGGCCGGGCGTGGCCTTCCCGGTGGTGCGCAAGCTGCTGGCGCTGAACCAGGGCGCCAGCCCCGAGAATCCGCGCGTGGAAGTGATCCTGCTGTCGCGCAACTCGGCCGATACCGGCCTGCGCATCTTCAATTCCATCCAGCACTACGGGCTGGGCATCATCCGCGCGACCTTCACCGCCGGTGAGCCGACATGGCCGTACGTGAAGCCGTTCGGCACCGACCTGTTCCTGTCAGCCAACCCGGAATCGGTGCGCAGCGCGCTGCGCCATGGCATCGCTGCGGCGACCATCCTGCCCAAGCCGCCGGGCGAGACCGCTGCCGCTGCCGCCGACCAGATCGACATCACCCGCCCGGCCGGGCAGCTGCGCATCGCCTTCGACGGTGATGCGGTGATCTTCGGTGATGAAAGCGAGCGCATTTCGCGCGAGCAGGGCGTGGAGGCGTTTGGTCGCCATGAGCGCGAGCGCGCCCGTGAACCGCTCAGTGGCGGTCCGTTCCGCGGTTTCCTCTCTGCGCTGCATACCTTGCAGGAAGTATTCCCGGCCGGCGACAGCGCGCCCATCCGCACGGCGCTGGTGACCGCGCGTTCGGCACCGGCACACGAGCGGGTAATCCGCACCCTGCGCGAATGGGGTGTGCGCCTGGACGAGGCACTTTTCCTCGGCGGTCGGCACAAGGGCCCGTTCCTGCAGGCGTTCGGTGCCGATATCTTCTTCGATGATTCGCAGCACAACATCGACAGTGCGCGTGAACACGTGGCCGCCGGGCACGTCCCGCACGGCGTCGCCAACGAGGGGTGAACCCATGGCCGGTGGGTGCCAACCGTTGGTTGGCACTGCCATGCAGCCGCGCCCACCAAGGTGGGCAGCTACCGGCTATGGCGTTCCTGACATCCCCAGCTGCAGGTCCACCACCTTCCAGCGCAGGCCCTGCGGTTCCAGCACCACTTTCAATGGCGGCTGGCCAGGGCCGCGATCGACATCGACCACGAAGCGATCCAGGGCTTCAAAGTGGTGTTCGGCATTCTTCAGTGGTCGCGCCGGTTCGGTCGTGCCGAAGGCATCGCCCCCCTGCAGTTCATTGCGGCCACGCTTCCACAGCACATGGCCCTGCAGCATCGCACCGATGCCGGTGGGGGTGACCATCGTGTCCACCGCAGCGCCGCCCAGCTGGTCACCCAGCCCGTACAGCAGGGCGCCGAAGGGGCTGGCCGCTACTTCAGGGCCGGCCTGGCGCACCAGGTAATCATTGAGCTGGGCGCGCAGGCTGGTACGCACGCGCGGGAAATCCACGTAGCGTTCCAGGCGCGCGGTGTCCCGTTGTTCGATGGCCTTGGACAGGCCATGCACGGTCAGGTAGGGGCCGCCGAACCACCAGCCGGCCATCACCACGATCAGCAGAGCAAGGATGCCAATGAGCTTCTTCATGGTGCACAGCCTGCCGCAAGTGGGGTGGTCGGTGGTGAACGATGGGTGATGCCGATGAGGGCCGAGCGCCGGTCAGAACTCCAGATCCAGCGCAGCGCACAGGTAGTCGACGAACGGGCCCAGCGCCGCCAGGTCCTTGCCGAGCGTGGACAGCAGGCGCGGGCCGGTCATCGTGGCATCGTCCAGCGAACGCCACATCACCCAGTTGCGGTGCTTGAGGTCATCGATGAATTCGAAGTCGGCCGGGAAGCCGCGCGGCGGTCTTACCAGCTTCTCGGTTTCCTCAAAGTCGAAGCGCTTGCGCAGCGCCGGCGCATGCGCGGCTGCCTTCCAGCTGCCCGGGTTGTCTAGGATGAAGTGGCGGACGCGGCGCTGGGTTTCCGGTTCGGGATGCCACAGTCCCGCACCGACGAAGCTCTCGCCCGGTTGCAGGTGCACGTAGAACGAGGGTGCGGCCACTTCACGCCGGCGCTCATGGAACAGGCGCGCACCCTGCCAGGTTTTATAAGGCGACTTGTCGTTGGAGAAACGCGCGTCACGGTGGATGCGGAACAACGAACCGCCTACGCCACGGGTGTCTGCACGGAAGTGGTCGCTCACTTCGGTCAGTGCCGGCTGCAGGTCGCCCAGCAGGCGCAGGAACGGCTGCCGCACGTGGTCTTCGTACTGCTGGCGATGGTCGTTGAACCAGGTCTTGTCGTTGTGCAGCGCCAGGCTGCGCAGGAACTTGAAACTGGCATCAGAGAAATAGGTGCTCACAGATCCTCCTGCAGGTGCTGGCCCCAGTCACGCAGCGATTGAAGCAACGCAGCGCGGCGGGCATCGTCGGGTGCATCGGCTGCCAGCGCATCCAGCTGCTGCTGGTACTGGTCCAGGTTGAGTTCGCCCATGCCTTCCTCGCCGAACAGGCGCTGGCGGCGGTAGGCCTTCCAACGCTCGCGTTCGTCCGGTGAGAGGCTTCCGGGATGATTGCGGGCGCGATAGCGGAACAGCAGCTCGGGCAGGCGCGGGTCACGGAAGCGGCCTTCCAGCGCTGCCAGCTGCTCCGGTTGGGTGGTGCGCGCGAGTGCCAGCAGCGGCTTGTCGCCGGCGCCGAGGAAGCCGTCGTACAGCGAAGCATCCACATCGGACACGCTCGCCGTGCGCGGCTGGTTGTAGACCTGGCGTGCCTTCTCGGCCAACTGCGGTGCGAACGCGCGCAGTCGTTCCACCTTGGCTTCGATCGCGGCAACGTCCAACCCGAGTCGTGCGTGATCATCGGCGCGCAGGTGGTTCCAGGCCACCAGCGCCGGCACTTTGTTCAGGTGCACTTCCTTCAACGGCACCCGGGCGACGCCTTCAGGCAGTTCGCTGGCGCGCAGGTACAGGCGCTGGGCGATCACCTCGGCGGGCAGTTCCAGCAGGTCATCGATGTCGCCATCGAGGTCGAACACGATCACCCGGTTGTTGATGGTCGGGTGTACCGCCAGCGGCAGCACCGGTGCCGCGCACAGGCGGCTGGCCGGGTAACGCATCGAGATATGCAGCACCGGCTTCAGTGCGGGGATGTCGAGCAGGCTGCCGACGAAACGCTTGTCGCGCAGCTTCAGCGCGTAGTCCCACAGGCGCGGCTGCGACTGCTTGAACAGGCGGGCCATGCCGATCGTCGCGCGCACGTCCGACAATGCTTCGTGGGCATCGCCCTCGCGTACGCCGTTGGCCTCGGCCAGGTGCTCAAGCTTGAACGACGTGGCGCCGTCCTCGCGCTTGGGCCAGTGGATGCCCTCCGGTCGGATGGCATGCATCAGCCGCAGCATGTCCAGCAGGTCCCAGCGCGAGTTGCCATTGCGCCACTCGCGTTCGTACGGGTCGTGGAAGTTGCGGAACAGGCCGTAGCGGATGAATTCGTCGTCGAAGCGCAGGGTGTTGTAACCCAGCGCGCAGGTGCCGGGACGCGACAGCTGCTCGTTGATGCGATCGAACGCTTCGGCTTCGCTGATGCCTTCGGCCAGCGCCTGCTGCGGGGTGATGCCGGTGACCATCGTGGCCATCGGCGAGGGCAGCAGATCGTCGGCCGGGCGAACAAAGAAGCTGACCGGCGTGTCGATCTCGTTGAGGTCGCTGTCGGTACGGATCGCCGCGTACTGCGCAATGCGGGTACGGCGCGGATCCTGGCCGAAGGTTTCCAGATCGTAGAACAGGAAGGTGTCGGCCATCAGTGCGCGCCCTCCAGCACCGGCAACCGCGCATGGATCTGCGCTTCCAGTGCGGCCCAGTCGATGTTGTCCAGGGTGTGGTGGCCAGCGGTGGCGGCGATCAGCATTCCGCGCTGGATGTCGGTGCGGCGCAGCGCCTCGGCATAGGGCGTGTGCAGGAACGTGACCATCGTGTAGTGCGGTACGAAGCGCGTCGGCCAGCGCCGCTGCAGTTCCTGTTCCAGCTCACGCTGCAGCAGGAAGGCCGGATCGGCTACCCGGTCGCGCATCTCCAGATAGTTCTCCAGCGCCATCTGCTGGATCGCACGCGCATTCGGTTTGCGCTCGGCTTCGAACCCGGCGAAGGCACTCTGCAGGTCGTCCGCGTCCATCAGATGACGGGCCAATGCCACGCAGTCCTCGAACGCACAGTTCATGCCCTGGCCGTGGAACGGCACCATCGCGTGCGCGGCATCGCCAATAAGCACGGCGCGGTCCTGCTGGTGCCAACGTTCCAGGGTGAGCGTGCCGAGCAGGCCGGGCGGATGCTGCTCCCAGTCCGCACGCAGGTTGGGAATCAGCGGCAGGGTATCGGCGAACTCACGCGCGAACAGTGCTTCAGCCTGGACGCCGCTGTTGACCGTAGCAAAGCTCGGATCGCCCTGGTTGGGCAGGAACAGGGTCACGGTGAACGTGCCCTCGTGGTTGGGCAGGGCGATGCACATGTAGTGGCCGCGCGGCCAGATGTGCAGGGCATTGCGCTCGATGCGGAAGCCGCCATCGTCGGTCGGCGGGATCTCCAGTTCCTTGTAGGAATGGTCGAGGAAGGCAATGTCCTCGCCCAGCGGCTCGCGCCGGTTCATCGCCGCACGCAGTGCCGAGCCTGCGCCGTCGGCACCCACCAGCGTATCGAAGCGGATATCGTGCGGACTGTCGTCACGATCATCGATGAAGCGCGCGTAGCCGGCATCGAAATCGACCGTGTGCAGGCGGCGGTGGAAATGCACAGTGGCACCAGCCTGCTCGGCCAGCTCCAGCAGCGTGGTGTTCAGGTCGCTGCGATGGATCGACCAGATCACTTCGCTGTCGTCGCGACCGTAACGCTGCAGCTGTGGCTCGCCCTCGCGCGGGTGCACCATGCGTCCGCGCATCATCACCGCGCGCGCCATCACTTCCTCTTCCACACCGGCCTGGCGCAATGCATTGCGTCCGCGCTCGGCCAGGGCCAGGTTGATCGAGCGGCCGCTTTCATAGTCGGCAATGCGCGGATCGCCACGGCGTTCGTACAGGGTGATGCGCCAGCCCTGCCGTGACAGCAGGATGGCCAGCAGGGAGCCGGCCAGGCCAGCGCCGACAATGCTCAGCGAGCGGGATGCATGTGCGATCAACGAACTGTCCAGCAGTAAGGGGAGGGCGGCTTACAGGCCGGCCCAGGCTTCCACTTCCTCGACGAAGTGGTGCACGTCGAGGTAGCGGTTGTAGAGCGGAGTGGGCGAGATGCGGATCACGTCCGGCTCGCGCCAGTCACCCAGCACGCCGATGGCGCGTAGATGTTCGAACAGGGCGCGCCCTCGCTCGCGGCCGCCGATCACGCGCAGCGACAGCTGGCAGCCGCGCCGCTCTGGCTCGGCCGGGGTGACGATCTCCAGCACCTGCGGCAAGCGCGAACGTACCAGCGCGTCGAGCATGCCGGTCAGTGCCAGCGACTTGCTACGCAGCGATTCCATGCCAGCGCGTTCAAACAGGTCCAGTGACGCACGCAGCGGCGCCAGGCCGAGGATCGGTGGGTTGCTCAGCTGCCAGCCCTCGGCGCCGACCGCGGGCTGGAACTGCGGGGCCATCTGGAAGCGGGTGGCTTCTTCATGGCCCCACCAGCCGGCAAAGCGTGGCAGCGTGGTGTCGCGATGATGGCGCTCGTGCACGAAGGCACCGGCCACGGCGCCCGGGCCGCTGTTGAGGTATTTGTAGTGGCACCACACGGCGAAGTCCGGGGCGACGTCATGCAGGTGCAGCGGCAGGTTGCCGACCGAGTGCGCCAGGTCGAAGCCGATGCGCGCACCCTGCAGGCGTGCCGCGCGGGTGATCGCATCCAGGTCGAAGGCCTGGCCGCTGCGGTACTGCACGCCAGGCCACAGCACCAGCGCCAGCCGCGGACCGTGCGCGGCGATCGCGCGTTCGATGGCGGCCATCGAGATCGTGCCGTTGGCTTCATCCGGCTGCACTTCCACCAGGCAGTCGGCCGGGTCGAAACCGTGGAAGCGGATCTGTGCTTCCACTGCATGGCGGTCGGTGGGGAATGCACCGGCTTCCATCAGGATCACCGGGCGCTCGGCTGTTGGCCGGTAGAAACTGACCATCATCAGGTGCAGGTTCACGCTCAACGTGTTCATCGCCACCACTTCGCTGGGCAGTGCACCGACCACGCGCGCCAGCTGCGCGCTGACCAGTCGGTGATACGACAGCCATTGGGTCGGCCCGGTGAAGTGCCCTTCCACCGCCAGTTCACCCCACTGCTTCATCACTTCCTGCACTGCCGCTTGCGCACCGCGCGGTTGCAGGCCCAGTGAGTTGCCGACGAAGTAGGTCTGTTCACCGCCGCCATGGCGCGGAATCAGGAATTCCTGCCGCAGCGGCCGCAGCGGATCGGCGGCATCAAGGGCAATGGCGTGGGTGCGGCTGAGCAGGTCGGACATGGTCGGGCAACAGGCTGCAACGGGGTTGCCAGTGTAGCGCCTGGGGCCAGCGTGATGCCGCGCGGCGCGCTCGCCGGGCATGGCCCGGCGCTACCTGGGAATCACGCACACCGGTAGCGTCGGGCCATGCCCGGCGGACGCATCAGGCGTCGCGATGCCCGGCGAACGTTCAGCCCGCCGCCGGTGCCGGCAACGGATCCACATGGCCGCATTCACTGCAGGTACGCAGTTCCAGGCTGGCCTGGTAGCGCGCAAACACCTTCGGCAGGTCGGTCTCGATGTTCTGCAGCGTGAAGTACTCTTCGTACAGCTTGTGGTTGCAGCGTTCGCAATGCCAGATCACGCCATCGCGCTCATGCGGCAGGCGCTTGCGCTCCACCACCAGGCCGACGCCGCCGGGTGGGCGCCGCGGTGAGTGCGGCACCTTGCCCGGCAGCAGGAAGATCTCGCCGGCGCGGATCGGAATATCGCGCACCGCGCCGTCCTCCTGCACCTTCAGTACCATCTCGCCTTCCAGCTGATAAAACCACTCCGGGCCCTCGTCGTAGTGGAAATCGGTGCGGCTGTTCGGGCCGCCGACCACCATCACGATGAAATCACCGTTGTCGATCATCTTGTTGCCCACCGGCGGTTTCAGCAGGTGGCGGTGTTCTTCGATCCAGGCATGCAGGTTGATCGGCGATGCGAGCATGGTTGTCTTCCGTAGGGAATCAGTCGCGCTTGCCTTTGCGCGGGACGTAGGACAGGGCCTTCTCATAGGCCGGCTGCAGCTCTTCCTGCGAACCCACGTCGATGCCCATTTCGCGAACGCGGCCGTCCTTCAGGCTGTACACCCAGCCATGCACCATCAGTTTCTGGCCGCGGGCCCAGGCATCCTGCACGATGGTCGAGCGGCACAGGTTGGCGACCTGTTCGATCACGTTCAGTTCGCACAGGCGCGCGTGCTTGAGTTCGTCGGTCTCGATGGCATCGAGAATGGCTGTGTGCTTCTGCATCACGTCGCCGACGTGGCGCAGCCAGTTGTCGGCCAGGCCGACGCGGGTGTTGTGCAGGCAGGCATGCACGCCGCCGCAACCGTAGTGGCCGACGATCAGGATGTGCTTCACCTTCAGCTGGTCCACCGCGTACTGCACTACGCTCAGGCAGTTCAGATCGGTGTGGGCGACCACGTTGGCGACATTGCGGTGCACGAACACCTCACCCGGGGCCATGCCGATGATCTGGTTGGCCGGAACGCGCGAGTCGGAACAGCCGATCCACAGGTATTCCGGATGCTGCTGCTTGGCCAGCTGATGGAAGAAGTCCGGGTCTTCCTTCTCGATCCGGTCCGCCCAGTCGCGGTTGTTCTGCAGCAGCTTGTGGATGTCTTTCATGTTCGGGGTCCCTGACGTCGGGTGGGGGCAAGGCGCGGCCGATCTGGTCGCGTCGTCGCGGGAAACAGCGCGCTCAGCTGCCTGCGGCGGCTTCGTCGCGATACCGGCGCATCCACTGCGCCAGTTCGGTTGAATGGGCATTGTCCAGGCTTTCCAGCTCGGTAATCACCGCCTGCTGGTTGGCCTCGGGGTGGTTCTGGCTCAGCTTCAACTTCAGCTGCACCTGTTCGACGGTGAAGCGGAAGCCGACGATGCCGCGCAGCTGGCGACGGTGATCATCACGTTCGGGCTCGAACCGCCACGCCTGGCCGACGCTGGCTTCGAAACGGTCGCCGGTATCGCTGACCAGCTGGGCCAGGGCATCGGTATCGTCGAAGGTCTGCAGCTGGCCGTGCAGCTCGGCGGCGGCGTAGTTCCAGGTAGGCACCCGCGCCGCTGGCTCCTTGTCCGGGTACCAGCTGGCCGAGACATAGCCATGCGGCCCGTCCACCAGCACCTTGGCCGCACCGCTGTGGCGTGCCTGCGGGTTGGCGCGGGCCCAATGGCCGCGCAGCTCGACGTGGTCGCCGTCGCGCTGGTACAGCACGGGCAGCCGGGTCAGTTCCGGCAGGCCATCGCCACCGGCGGTAAGCACGGTGACGAATGGATCACGCGCCAGCAGGCGATCCAGCCACAGCAGGTCGGTCTCGGCAAAGGCGCGTGGGGTGAACATTGGCTGGCCTCAGGCGCGGCTGCCGAGCGACTGCACCATGCGCCCGCGCAGGCCTTCGTCGCTGCCCGCCTGCGGTGGCTGCACTTCATGCAGCGAGAAGCCGCGTACCAGCGCATCTTCTTCGTCCAGGCCGTCGTACTCGACGAACTCGGCATCGAACAGCTGCGAGCGGGCGGTGTCCTCGCTGTCGTAGCTCAGCGTATTGCCGTCGCTGTCGAGCACCTCGGCGGTGCCGGCCTCGCGGATGCGCAGGCGCGCCCAGATCAGGGTGTTGCCGAGGCTGGCCAGCCACCAGCTGTCGCGGACGTGGGAAAGGTCGTTCATGTGTGTCTTACCAGAGCGAGGCCAGCCAGAGCAGGGCAGCCATGCCCAGTCCGGCCAGCAGGGTCAGCAGCGATACCCAGGCGGGCGTCGCCAACCCGGACAGCGACCGGTCCGGCTGGGTGCGGTATTCGCGCCGCAGCAGCCAGCCCAGCGCATCGGGCTTGAGGAAGGCGCCACTGCCGAAGCGCTGCGCCAGCGCCGGATGGCGATCGCGCACATGCACCAGGGTCAGCGGCCAGAAGATCACGAAGGCACTGAACCCGGCCACTGCAACGCCGACGAAACACAGGGCGAAGAACAGGGTCATGGGGGCAGTACCTCCGTGGTCGTGGGTGTGGGCTTAGAAGTCCGCGCTGCCCGGGGCGCGCGGGTAGGGGATCGCATCGCGGATGTTGGACAGGCCGCAGACGTAGACCACCAGGCGCTCGAAGCCCAGGCCGAAGCCGGCGTGCGGCACCGAACCGTAACGGCGGAAATCGCGATACCAACTGTAATGCTCGCGATCCAGGCCGAACTGCGCCATGCGCGCGTCCAGTACATCCAGACGCTCTTCGCGCTGGCTACCGCCGATGATCTCGCCGATGCCCGGGGCCAGCACGTCCATCGCAGCGACGGTCCTGCCGTCATCGTTCAGGCGCATGTAGAAGGCCTTGATGTGCTCGGGGTAGTTGGTCACCACCACCGGGCGGCCGACATGTTCCTCGGTCAGCCAGCGCTCGTGCTCGGTCTGCAGATCCAGGCCCCATTCGACCGGGAAGTCGAACTTCTTGCCGGACTTCTGCAGCAGGCTGACCGCATCGGTGTAGTCGATGCGCTCGAACGGCGCGTTGATGAAGTCTTCCAGCTTGGTGATCGCGTTCTTGTCCACGCGCTCGGCGATGAAGGCCAGGTCGTCACCGCGCTCGTTGAGCACCGCACGGAACAGGTACTTCAGGAATTCTTCGGCCAGGCGCGCGTCTTCAGCCAGGTCGGCGAAGGCGATTTCCGGCTCGATCATCCAGAACTCCGCCAGGTGGCGGGTGGTGTGGCTGTTCTCGGCGCGGAAGGTCGGGCCGAAGGTGTAGACCTTGCTCAGCGCCAGGCAGTAGGCCTCGACGTTCAACTGGCCGGACACGGTCAGGAAGGTTTCCTTGCCGAAGAAGTCGCGGCTGAAATCGATCGCGCCCTTCTCGTCGCGCGGCAGGTTCACCATGTCCAGGGTGGACACGCGGAACATCTGGCCGGCGCCTTCAGCGTCGGATGTGGTGATGATCGGGGTGCTGATCCAGTTGAAGCCGTTCTCGTGGAAGAAACGGTGCACGGCCTGGGCCAGGCAGTTGCGGATGCGGGTAACCGCGCCGAACAGGTTGGTGCGCGGGCGCAGGTGCGCCACTTCACGCAGGAACTCCGGCGACATCGGTTTGGGCTGGATCGGGTAGGTGAGCGGGTCTTCGACCCAGCCGACCACCTCCAGCGCGCTGGCCTGGATCTCGAACGACTGGCCCTTGCCCTGCGACTTCACCAGGGTGCCGGTGGCGATGACCGAGCAGCCGCTGGTCAGGCGCTTGATCTCGTCGAAATTGCCCAGGGTGTCGTTGGCCACGACCTGGATCGGCGCGAAGCAGGAACCGTCGCTCACATTGACGAAGGCCAGATTCGCTGAACCGCGCACCGTGCGCACCCATCCGCGTACCGTGACTTCGCCACCTTCCGGGATCTTCCCGGCAAGCGCATGTTCAACGCTGACCACCGTCATGACTTGAATCCTCTGCTGATCGACTCGATCTGTGAACACGGGAGTTTACCGGTTGCAGCGTTCTGCTTGCGAGGCATTTCTGCGCCGCTCGGATCCTTATAATGTCCCCGTATCCTTGGAGTGAGCCTCATGGCCGTCAGCCTGACCCCCATCGCCTTCGAGCGCGTGCAGCGCTTTGTTGCCCAGACCCCCGGCGCGCTGGGCCTGCGTTTTGGCGTGACCAAGACCGGTTGCTCGGGCTGGGGCCACATCACCGACCTGGCCCGCGACGAGCGCGCGGACGACACCGTGTTCGAACAGGACGGGGTGAAGATCTACGTCGACGCCAAGAGCCTGGCCCTGGTGGACGGCACCGTGATCGACTTCGGCAAGCAGGGCCTGAGCGAGACCTTCACGTTCAGCAACCCCAATGCCACCGCCGAGTGCGGCTGCGGCGAGAGCTTCACCACCGACGCCGACAAGGCCTGACGCGCGGTTTTGGCGCCCGCCGGGCATGGCCCGGCGCTACCGCCTGGCAGGTGCCGACCTTGGTCGGCACGAAAGGACCCACGGATGGAACGCCCGGTTTTCACCTATCACCCCAACGCCTACGCACTGTCCTTCGAGGACATCGGCGGGGTCTGCGACTGCTGTGGCGAGCCGCGGACACTGCGCTACCGGGGACCGTTCTACACCTGCTTGGCCCCGGATTACCTGTGCCCATGGTGCATTGCCGATGGCAGGGCCGCAGCCAGTTACGACGGCGAGTTCACTGGATGGAGTGATATCGAGGGGGTGTCGCCGGACCCGGCCGACCCGCCGCCGAGCATTGCCCGCCCGCTGCTGCTGGAAATCTGCGAGCGCACGCCGGGCTATGCCTGCTGGCAGCAGTCGGTCTGGCTCACCCACTGCGAACGGCCCTGCGCCTTCCTCGGCTATGCCGGCAACGAGGACCTCCAGCCCATCCTCCACGAGGTCCGGCCGGACGTGGCCGAGGCCAACCCGCGCGACGCCGACTGGGTGCTGGAACATCTGAGCCGCGATGGCCCGATGGTCGGGTGCCTGTTCCAGTGCCTGGAATGCGGCCAGCATCGCCTTCATGTCGATCTGGAGTAGCCCAGGGCGGTTTCAGGGTTCGCCGCCGCCCGGTTCAGGTTGCTTGGCCCCCGCCGGTTGCCCATCCGCCCCCATCTGCGCCATAATGCGCGGCTTCCTGCCTCCCTGGCAGGATCCCTTGCCCCACCGCGGTATCAACGGCGGGGGGCTGTCCGGCCGCAAGGCCACATCCGAAAGGTAGAAGAAACATGAGTCGTCATTACGAAATCGTGTTCATGGTCCACCCGGACCAGAGCGAGCAGGTCCCGGCCATGATCGAGCGTTACAAGTCGCTGGTCGAGAACGGCAACGGCACCATCCACCGTCTGGAAGACTGGGGCCGCCGCCAGCTGGCGTACCCGATCCAGAACCTGGTGAAGGCGCACTACGTGCTGCTGAACATCGAAGTCGACCAGGCCGTGCTGACCGAACTGACCGAGAGCTTCCGCTTCAACGACGCCGTGCTGCGCAACCTGGTCATCAAGCGTGACGAGGCTGACACCGAGCAGTCGCTGATCATGAAGAGCAAGGACGAGAAGGGCGACAAGCCCGAGCGTGGTGAGCGTCGTCGTCGTGATGACGAAGAAGGCGAAACCACCCCCGCCGCTGACAACGATGCCGGCGACGACGCCGCTTCGGCCGCCTAAGGAGCACTGACATGTCCAAGTTCTTCCGTCGCCGCAAGTTCTGCAAGTTCACGGCCGAAGGTGTCAAGGAGATCGACTACAAGGATCTCAACACCCTGCGCCAGTACCTGACCGAGAACGGCAAGATCGTGCCGAGCCGCGTCACCGGTACCAAGTCGAAGTACCAGCGTCAGCTGGCGACCGCCGTCAAGCGCGCTCGCTTCCTGGCCCTGATTCCGTACACCGACAACCACGACGTCTGATGCCGGCGGGGCAGCTTCGCGCTGCCCCCGCTGTGCCAGCTATTCGGACAGCCTTTGTTGCGGGGCACGCGCCTCGCTAACGAATAACTTATCTGGAGCAATACCATGCAGCTGATCCTCCTGCAGAAAGTCACCAACCTCGGCAACCTGGGCGACCTGGTCGACGTGAAGCCGGGCTATGGCCGTAACTTCCTCGTGCCGCAGGGCAAGGCCGTTCCGGCCACCGAGAGCAACAAGGCCGAGTTCGAAGCCAAGCGCGCTGATTACGAAGCCAAGGCCCAGTCCATCCACGCCGAAGCCGAAGCCCGCAAGGCCAAGCTGGAAGGCGCGAGCGTGACCGTCGCCGCCAACGCTTCGACCGAAGGCAAGCTGTACGGCTCGGTCGGCGCCCGCGAAATCGCCGATGCCTTCACCGCTGCCGGCCTGCCGCTGAGCAAGAGCGAAGTCATCCTGGGCGAAGGCGCCTTCCGCAACATTGGTGAGTACGACGTCCTGGTGCACCTGCACGCTGACGTGGAAACCACCGTCAAGGTTGTGGTCGAAGCCGAAAAGGCCTGATCCCACGCCGCAAGGCCTGGTATCACCAGAACGGGCGCCCGCAAGGGTGCCCGTTTTGTTTTGGGCAATGGCGCCCCGGCGCTTGTCGCGCGCCCCGGCACGTAGCGTCGAGCCATGCGCGATCGGCCCGAGAGGGAACGTCGATCCGCCCCTTGTTGATTCAGCATGAATCCATTGATATCAACGCGTTGCGTTCAGTCTCAGGGCGCTGACGGGTGTTCTGAAGTGCCTCAGGCGAGACCGGGTAGCGGAAAAGGAGGTCGAGCGTGGAGCCTCCTCCCCGGTCATCCCGCCCGTGGAACATTCGCCCCGCTATACTCATTCCATTGCGTCACCCTTGGCCTTGTTGAATTCTTTTGAAATCAACGGCTTGAGGTGCTGGCTGACCTGACATCCACTATGGTGGCGGCCGTAAGGCCCTTGCCCGGAACCCAATCACGCCATGCGTCTTTCCACGATCAAGCTGTCCGGCTTCAAGTCCTTCGTCGATCCGACCACGCTGCACCTGCCGACCAACATGACCGGCGTGGTGGGCCCCAATGGCTGCGGCAAGTCGAACATCATCGACGCCGTGCGCTGGGTCATGGGCGAGAGTTCGGCCAGCCGCCTGCGTGGTGACTCGCTCACCGACGTTATCTTCTCTGGTTCCAATGCCCGCAAGCCGGTTTCGCAGGCCACTGTCGAGCTGATCTTCGACAACTCCGATCACACGATTTCCGGCGAGTACGCCTCGTTCAACGAGATCTCGGTCAAGCGCACCGTCAGCCGCGACGGCAGCAGCAACTACTACCTCAACGGCACCAAGTGCCGCCGCCGCGACATCACCGACCTGTTCCTCGGCACCGGCCTGGGGCCACGCAGCTACTCGATCATCGAGCAGGGCATGATCAGCCAGATCATCGAGGCGCGTCCGGAAGACCTGCGCGTGTACCTGGAAGAGGCTGCAGGCATCTCCAAGTACAAGGAGCGCCGCAAGGAAACCGAGACCCGCATCCGCCACACGCGCGAGAACCTGGATCGCCTTGGCGACCTGCGCGAGGAAATCACCAAGCAGCTGGAACACCTCAAGCGGCAGGCAAAACAGGCCGAGCAGTACCAGGCGCTGCAGGAAGAGCGCCGGGTCAAGGACGCGGAGTGGAAGGCCTTGGAATATCGTGGCCTGGACGGTCGCCTGTCCAAGCTGCGCGAAGGGCTGTCGCAGGAAGAAACCCGCCTGCAGCAGCTGATTGCCGATCAGCGTGACGCCGAGGCCCGGATCGAGACCTCGCGCGTTCGCCGCGAGGAGGCTGCCGACGCGCTCAACGCCGCGCAGGCCGAGGTCTATCAGGTGGGCAGCACGTTGGCCCGTCTCGAACAGCAGATCCAGCACCAGCGCGAACTGTCGCAACGCCTGCACAAGGCGCGCGATGAAACCCGCCAGGCACTGGCCGAACTGGGCCAGCACATCAGTGGTGACGAAGCCAAGTTGATGGTGCTGCGCGAGGCGGTCGATGCGGCCACCCCGCAGCTGGAAGAACTGCAGGAAGAAAACGAGATCAAGCAGGAGGGCCTGCGTGAGGCCGAAACGCGGCTGTCCGATTGGCAGCAGCGTTGGGAGCAGCACACGTCGCAGAGTTCGGAGGCCTCGCGTGCCGGTGAGGTTGAGCGCACCCGCGTGGACTACCTGGACAAGCAGATTCTTGATGCCGATCGTCGCCGCGAAGCACTGGCGGCCGAGCGCGCTGGCCTCGACGTGGATGCGCTGGACGAGGTCTTCGAGCAGCTGCACCTGCAGCACGAGACTCAGAAGACCGCGCTGGATGAGCTGACCGAACAGGTCGAGGAGCGCAAGCACGGTGTTGCTGCGGTGCAGGAGCAGCAGCGCAATGGCCAGAACGAACTGGCTGAACTGCGCAAGCAGGTCAATGGTCTGCGCGGGCGCCTGTCCTCGCTGGAAACCCTGCAACAGGCCGCGCTTGGCCAGGAGCAGGGCGCGGCGGTGGCATGGCTGAAGTCGCGTGGCCTGGATTCGGCCGCACGCGTGGGTGAACGCCTGGATGTCGATGCCGGCTGGGAAAACGCAGTGGAAAGCGCCCTCGGCCAGTTGATCGAAGGCGTGCTGGTCGACGACCCGGCCAGCCTGGTCGATGCGTTGGGCGAGCTGGGCGAAGGCCGCATCGCGCTGGTTGCCAATGACGGCGCGGACCTGAAGGTCGCACCGACCTCGCTGGCTGCGCGTGTGCGTGGCCCGGCACCGATCCGTCGCCTGCTGGCGCGCCTGCACGGCGCGCGCGACCTTGCCGAAGCCAATGCATTGCAGGCCAGCCTGCCTGAGGGCGATTCCATCATCACCCAGGGCGGTGAGCGTCTGGGCGAGGGCTGGGTGCGCGTGTCGCGCTCCGGTGCCGCCAAGCAGGGCGCGCTGCTGCGCGAACGCGAAATCAACGAGCTGCGCGAGCAGATCGAGCAGCTGCAATCGCGCGAAGCCGAACTGGAAGAACAGCTGGCCGGTTTCCGTGAGCATCTGCTGGCGGCCGAACAGCAGCGCGAGGATGCGCAGCGGGCGCTGTACCTGGCGCACCGCGCGGTGTCCGAACTGGCGGGCCAGCTGCAGGGCCAGCAGGGCAAGGTCGAGGCTGCACGTACGCGCATCGACCGTATCGAAGGCGAGCTGAGCCAGTTGCTGGAGACCCTGGACATCAACCGCGAGCAGGCGCGTGAAGCGCGTTCGCGGCTGGAGAATGCGGTCAACAGCATGGGCGACCTGGAGTCGAACCGGCAGGGCCTGGAGGGCGAGCGCCGTCAGCTGACCGAGGCGCGCGATCTGGCCCGCGACGCCGCCCGCGCAGTACGCGAGCGTTCGCACGCCTTGGCCCTGACCCTGGAATCGCAGCGCGCCCAGGTGGCCTCGTTGAGCCAGGCGCTGGAACGCATGAGTACCCAGCGCGGCCAGCTGGATTCGCGCTTGGGCGAACTGCATTCGCAGCTGGACGAAGGCGATACACCGGTCGAGTCGCTGCAGGCCGAGCACCAGAACGCGCTGGAAGAGCGGGTGCGTGCCGATCGCGTGCTGACCGAAGCACGCACGCTGCTGGATGGCATCGACGCCGAACTGCGCAATTACGAGCAGACCCGCCACCAGCGCGACGAGCAGGCGTTGTCCCAGCGCGAGCGTATTTCGCAGCGCAAGCTGGATCAGCAGGCATTGGTGCTGAGTGCAGAAACCCTGCAGGGTGCAGTGGAGAAGGCCGGTTTCGTGCTGCAGGATGTGATCAACGCGCTGCCGGAAGAGGCACGCCTGGGCGACTGGGAGCAGGCCGTGCACCAGATCGATGGCCGCATGCGCCGGCTGGAGCCGGTCAACCTGGCGGCGATCCACGAATATGGCGAAGCCTCGCAGCGCTCGGAGTATCTGGATGCCCAGCACGTGGATCTGACCACCGCGCTGGAGACTCTGGAAGATGCGATCCGCAAGATCGACCGTGAGACCCGTGGCCGCTTCAAGGACACTTTCGATCGCGTCAACGCCGGGGTCCAGGCGTTGTATCCGCGCCTGTTCGGCGGCGGTCACGCCTACCTGGAACTGACCGGCGAAGACCTGCTCGACACCGGTGTGACCATCATGGCGCGCCCCCCGGGCAAGCGGGTGTCGAGCATTTCGCTGCTGTCCGGTGGCGAAAAGGCGATGACCGCGGTGGCGCTGGTGTTTGCCATCTTCCAGCTCAACCCCGCGCCGTTCTGCCTGCTGGACGAGGTGGACGCGCCGCTGGACGAAGCCAACGTCGGCCGCCTGGCCAACATGGTCAAGGAAATGAGCGAAAAGGTGCAGTTCTTGTTCGTCAGCCACAACAAGGCCACGATGGAAGCGGCGCACCAGTTGTCGGGCGTGACGATGCGCGAACCGGGTGTCAGCCGCCTGGTCAGCGTGGACCTGGAAGAAGCCGCGCGATTGGCGGGCGCGGCCTGACGTGCCATCCTAGTTACCTGAATGAACTAGCCGGAGAACCTAACGAATGTCCGACACGGCACTGTTGCGCATCGGCATCCTGGCCGCCGGCCTGCTGTTGGTCGCTGCGATCTTCCTGTTTGGCCGTCCCAAGAAGAAGCCCCAGGGCCGTCGCTTGGACAGCGCCGAGCCGACCGCCGGCGAGCGCCGCGAGCCGGTGCTGGGCGAGGATGGCGTGCCTGTGGCCGACGCCCGCGTCGAGCCTGGCATGGGCGATGCGGTCGAGCAGGCCGAACTGGGCCTGCCCGATGTCGATGGCGCGGCCAACGACCTGGGCAAGCGTGCGACGCAGGATTTCGACAAGATCGTGTCGCTGTTCGTCGCCGCCCGCGCTGGCGAGCAACTGCGCGGCGAAGACATCGTCGTGGCCGCGGAAAAGACCGGCCTGGTGTTTGGCCACATGAATGTCTTCCACCGGCTGGTCGAGGGTCATCCCGAACGCGGCCCGATCTTCTCGATGGCCAGCATCATGAAGCCGGGCAGCTTCGACATGGGCAACATCCGCGCAATGGAAACCCCGGCCATCGCCTTCTTCCTGACCCTGCCGGCGCCGCTGACCGCGCTGGATGCATGGGAGAAGATGCTGCCGACCGTGCAGCGCATGGCCGAGCTGTTGGATGGCGTGGTGTTGGACGACAGCCGCAACGCGCTCGGTCGCCAGCGCATCGCCCACATCCGCGACGAACTGCGCGCCTACGACCGTCAGCACCAGGCCCCGCCGTTGACCAAGACCCCACGCTGGTAGGCACAGCAGGTCCTGGCGTGCCGACCAACGGTCGGCACCCACCAGACCAGTAGATCCACGCCATGCGTGGATTCGGTCAGGCCGGTACGCCCGCCACTTTCGCGAACGCTTTGCGGAACGCCGCCATCTCTTCCTCGGTACCCACGGTCACGCGCACGCGCTGCGGCCAGATCGGCCAGCTGCGGCCGATCACTACGCCGTTGTCCGCCATGGCCTTGGCGAAGGCGGCTCCATCGCGCTGCACATCCACCACGAAGCAGTTCGCTTCCGTTGGCAGGCAATGGAAGCCACGCTTGCCCAACCAGGCGATGGTGGCCTGCCGTGCCTTGGCATTCTGCAGGCGTCGCTGCGGGATCAGCTGCAGGTCGCGCAGGCTGGCCAGTGCCGCCGCCAGGGCAGGCACCGGCAGCGGATTCTCGCCCAGGCTGGCCAGCTCGCGCAGGCGCTCGGGATGCGCCGCCGCCACGCCAAGGCGCAGGCCGGCCATGCCGTACAGCTTGGAGAAGGTGCGCAGCACGATCAGATCATCGCGCCGGGCCACCTGTGCAATCAGGCTGGGCTGTTCGCTGTACTGCAGATAGGCCTCGTCCAGCAGCACGCGGGTACTGGCCGGCTTGTTGGCCAGCAGCCAGGCCAGTTCGTCGGCGGGACTGATCGAGCCGGTAGGATTATTGGGATTGCACACGTACAGCAGGCCGGTCGGTCGCGCGTGCGCGGCGGCTGCCATCGCGCGCAGGTCATGTGCGCCATCGCTGCGCAGTGGCACCTTCTGCACATGGGCGCCGCGTGCGGCTGCCTTCTCGCCCAGCGTCTCGAAGGTCGGGTCGGCCACCACCAGGCCCGCCTGCGGGCCAGTCCACAGGGTCGCCGCACGGTTCAGCGGTTCGCTCGAGCCCGGATACAGGCGCACATGGTCGGCGGGGATGCCGGCCTGGGCGATGAAGGCGTCGCGCACTTCACCGGCCAAGGCGAAGCGGTAACGGCCGCAGCTGGCGATGCTGTCGCGCGCCGCCTGCTGGGCAGCAGGCGAGGGGCCGTAGGGGCATTCGTTGAAGTTGAGCAGCACCGCGCCCGTATCGGCGTTGGGCGGGGCCACGGTCGCCGGCTGTGCATGGGCCGGCCGAGGCAGGCCGCTGCTGGCGAGCGCGAGGCCGGCGCCGGCCAGTTGCAGGAAGTGGCGACGGGAGGCGGGCAGGGTCACAGGCACGGTTCCGGAAGGGCGACCGACGCACGCTAGCGCCGGCAGTGTTGGCCGGCAAGTAGTTGTGTAGAGCCGCTGCCAGGCTCGACTGTTGTTCGCCGTCCGTTGAGCCTGGTTCGACGCTGCAGACAGGGCCTGACGCGCAGGCGCGGTAGAATTCCCGGCCATCCCAGAACCCGCAGATTCCGATGAGCATCAGCCCCGCCGAACGTGCCGAAGTCCTGCGCCGGCAGATCGCCCAGGCCAATCGTGCCTATCACGAGCTGGATGCGCCGGAGATCCCCGACGTCGACTACGACCGCTTGGTGCGTGAGCTGGAGGCACTGGAACGCGAGCATCCCGACCTCGCCCGTGCCGACAGCCCGACCCAGCAAGTGGGCGCCCGCCCGTCGGGTCGCTTTGCCGAAGTCACCCATGCGGTGCCGATGCTGTCGCTGTCCAATGCCTTCAGCGATGAGGAAGTGGCCGACTTCGTGCGCCGCATCGATGAGCGCCTGCGCCGCGGCACCCTGCGTTTCTCCGCCGAACCGAAGATGGACGGCCTGGCGATCAGCCTGCGTTACGAGGACGGCCATTTCGTGCTGGGCGCCACCCGTGGCGATGGCAGCACCGGTGAGGATGTGACCGCCAATCTGCGCGAGATCGGCGACATCCCCAAGCGCCTGAAAGGCAAGGACTGGCCGGATGTGCTGGAAGTGCGTGGCGAGGTCTACATGGCCCGTGCCGACTTCGAGGCCTACAACGAGCGCGCGCGCCTGCATGGCGGCAAGGTACTGGCCAATCCGCGAAATGCCGCCGCCGGTTCGCTGCGCCAGCTTGACCCGAAGATCAGTGCGCAGCGCAGGCTCAGTTTCTTCACCTACGGCACCGGTGACGTGCAGGCCGGTGAGCTGCCCGATACGCATTCGGGCACGCTGGCGCAGCTGCGCGAATGGGGCTTTCCGGTCAGCGACCTGTGCAAGGTGGTGGAAGGCAGCGACGGACTCCTGGCGTATTACCGCGACATCGGCGAGCGTCGCGACAGCCTGGCATTCGATATCGATGGTGTGGTCTACAAGCTCGATGACCGCGCCGGTCAGCAGACCATGGGCTTCGTTTCGCGCGCACCACGCTGGGCCATCGCGCACAAGTTCCCGGCGCAGGAGCAGAGCACCACGCTGGAAGCCATCGAAATCCAGATCGGCCGTACAGGTGCTGCCACCCCGGTGGCGCGTCTTGCGCCGGTCGCAGTGGCGGGGGTGATCGTCTCCAACGCCACCCTGCACAACGCCGATCAGATCGCGCGCCTGGACGTGCGGGTGGGCGACAGCGTGATCGTGCGCCGTGCCGGCGATGTGATCCCGGAAGTGGTCAGCGTCATCCTCGACCGCCGCCCTGCGGGCACCATGCCCTGGCAGATGCCGACCAGCTGTCCGGTGTGTGGTTCGGAGATCGTGCGCGAAGAAGGTGCTGCCGCATGGCGCTGCTCGGGCGAGCTGTCCTGCCCGGCACAGCGCAAGGAGGCCATCGCCCACTTTGCCTCACGACGGGCGATGGATATCGACGGTCTCGGTGACAAGTACATCGAAACCCTGGTGGACGCCGGCATCGTCAAGAGCGTGGCCGATCTGTATCGCCTCACCCGTGATCAACTGCTGCACCTGAAGCTGGTGCTGGATGCTGAAGATCCTTCCGCACTCGCTGCCAGCCTGAAACTGCACCTGCCGGCCGAAGGCAGCGGCGCGGTGCTCAACGCGGTGTTGAAGCTGGATGGCAGCGATGCAGGATGGCGTGCGCAGGCATTGGCGCAGCCGGCAGCCTTCGAATGGAACACGAAAAAGATCGCCACCAAGTGGGCGGACAACCTGATTGCCGCGATCGATGCCAGCCGTGACGCAACGCTGGAACGACTGCTGTTCGCGCTGGGCATCGAGCACGTTGGCGAGAGCACCGCCAAGGCGCTGGCGCAGTGGTTTGGCGATCTGGCGTTGATCCGCCGTCTGCCGTGGCCGCTGTTCAAGCGCGTGCCGGATATCGGTGGCGAAGTGGCGCGCTCGCTGGGCCACTTCTTCGAACAGGAAGGCAACCAGCAGGCCATCGATGCGCTGCTGCAGGTGGGGCAGGTACGCATCAGCGACGTGCATCCGCCAAGCGCCAAGCTGCGCGAAGGCCTTGACCTGGCCCAGCTGCTGGTTGAAGCGGAGATTCCCGGTATCACCCGCCTGCGTGCGGAGAAGCTGGTCGCCGCATTGCCCAGCGCACAGTCGGTGCTGGACGCCGAGCACGGTCAGTTCGTCAACGCCGGGTTGCCCGACGATACCGCCCGAGGCGTCGCTGACTGGCTGGACAGCGATGGCCATGGCGCGATGCTGCTGGCGGCCGAAGCGGAGATGAAGCACATCCTGGCTACTGCACCGACACTGGCCGACGTGGTGGCCGGCCCGCTGGACGGGCAGACGGTGGTGCTCACCGGCACCCTGGCCCAGCTCAATCGCGATACCGCCAAGGAGCGCCTGGAGGCGCTGGGCGCCAAGGTGTCCGGCAGCGTATCGAAGAAGACCAGCTTCGTGGTTGCCGGCACCGAGGCGGGTTCCAAACTGGACAAGGCGCAATCGCTGGGCGTTCCGGTGTGGGATGAAGAGCGTCTGCTGGCCTACCTCGCCGAACACGAATGACGAACCGGCCGGGCGCGCAGGCGCCCGGCACGCAACCTCAAAGGAACACTGATGCAGACCGCCCCGCTGGATTTCCGCCTGGCCACCCGTGCTGACGAGGAACTGCTGATCGCGCTGATGCGCGATTTCTACGCCGAAGACAAGATCGAATTCGACGATGCGCGCGTGCGCCGTGGTGTCGATGCACTGCTGGCTGATCCGCGCAACGGCGAGGTACTGCTGTGGCTGGACGAAGTTGCGGCCGTGGTGGGCTATGCGGTGATCGCGATGGGCTTCAGCCTGGAGCAGGGCGGTCATTTCATGCTGCTGGACGAGCTCTACCTCAGCCATCGCGCGCGTGGTCGTGGCCGTGGCAAGCGGGCACTGGCCATCTGCGAACAACGTGCGCGTGGGCGCGGGGTCAGCCGGCTGCGTCTGGAGGTCAACCATCACAACGAACTGGCGCGCCGCCTGTACCTGGCCAGCGGCTACATCGATGACACCCGCGATCTGCTGACCCTGCCGCTGGACCATCCGCGCCCGGAGGGCATCCTGTGAGCGAGGCACTGCTGCGCAACCTGCAACAGCGAGCCACCCTCAATGCGCTGGTGCGGCGCTTCTTCGCCGAGCGTGGCGTGCTGGAAGTGGAAACGCCGATCCTGTCGGTGGCGGGCAACACCGAGCCGAACATCGACAGCTTCCACACCGATTTCAGCGGCCACGTCGATGCGGGTGGTCGCCGCCGCTGGCTGCGCACCTCGCCGGAGTTTCCGCTCAAACGCCTGCTCGCCGCCGGCGTTGGCGATTGCTATGAGCTGGGCCGGGTGTTCCGCAATGGCGAAGCCGGCGGCCGCCACAATCCCGAGTTCACCATGCTGGAGTGGTATCGGCTTGGCTGGGACCATCATCGGCTGCTGCAGGAAACCGCAGAGCTGGTTGCGCAGGCGCTGGCGCTGGTTGGCCGCAGCGCGAGGTTGCATGTGTTGAGCTATCGCGAACTGTTCCAGCAACAGGCCGGCGTGGACCCGTTCGATGCCGACGAGGCAGAACTGCGGGCCGCGCTGGGCGAAGTGCATATCGATCCGGTGGGCCTGACCCGCGATGACTGGCTGGATCTGTTGATGACGCACCGTATCCAACCGCATTTCGATGACGCGGTCATGACCGTCGTCCACGACTGGCCCGCCAGCCAGGCGGCGCTGGCGCGCATCCGCGCTGGCACACCGCCGTTGGCCGAGCGTTTCGAGTTGTACCTGGGCCCGGTGGAACTGGCCAATGGTTATCACGAACTGAACGATGCGACGGAACAGCGCGCGCGTTTCCAGCATGATCTGCAGCGCCGCCACGCACGGGGACAGGTGCAGCCCGCACTGGATGAAGCGTTGTTGCAGGTGCTGCCCTCAATGCCGTCCTGCGCCGGCGTTGCCGTTGGCGTTGATCGCCTGTTGATGGCGATGCACCGTACGCCGCGCATCGCCGACGTGCTTGCATTCGATTTCGCCCACGCATGACCTGATGATTTCCCATGGACCTTGCAGGCTGAACGAAAATGGGCTTTCTCGCGCTTGATTCAGCAAGCACGATGATGCTCTTATCACAGTCGATACCGCACACTTGCGTCGTGGTTCATCCATTCATGGGGAAGGCTTTGGTCAAGTGGTTTGCGGTCGTGGCTGCACCGATGTACTCCATGGCGATATGGGGTGCTCTGCTTCCGTCGGCCGCATCGGCGCAGTCGATTGGCTATGACGGCGAAGTGGTGACCTGCGAATCCCGCGACATGGGCTGGGTGCACTGCGATATCGACGTCAGCAACGGCGTCGACCTGATCCGCCAGTTGTCCAGCAACAGCTGCATCCGTGGCAGCGAGTGGGGTACTGACCGCAGTGGCGTGTGGGTGACCCTGGGCTGCCGTGCCGAGTTCCGCGCGCGCCCTGCAGAAAATGCCGCCGCGCCATCGGCCGAGGGGCGCAAGCGCCTGGTGCGGCGGGTGGTGCGCTGTGAGTCCAATGGTCGTCCGCAGAGCTGCCCGGTACGCCTGGATGGTGCGCCGGTGAGGTTGCTGCGGCAGCTGTCCGTGCTGCCGTGCCGGGAAGGGCAGGGCTGGGGCTACAAGCGCAACGAGGTATGGACCACCCGGGGTTGTCAGGGTGATTTCGAGGTGGCCGACGAGCAGGGCCGTTTCGTCGACATGCCGCGCCGGCTGACCTGCGAATCCAAGTCCAAGAAGCGCCGCTTCTGCGGTGCCAGCATCTCCACCAGCGCTACCATCTCCAACCAGCTTTCCAGTACCCCGTGCGAGGAAGGCAGTACCTGGGGCTGGAACCGCAACGGCATCTGGGTCGACGGCGGCTGCCGCGCCGAATTCTCGGTGAATTGAATCCCGGCGGGGTCCATCCGCGCGTGGCGTGGCCCTACAATGGGGCCATGAACACTGCCTCCGACCTCGACTACGCCCGCTACGACCACATCCGCCCGATTCTGTGGACCGGCGATGCCCTGCAACTGCTTGACCAGCGCAAGCTGCCGTTCGTGGTCGAGCATGTCGCCTGCCATGACAGCGATGAGGTCGCCGCTGCCATCCACGCCCTGACCGTGCGCGGTGCGCCGGCCATCGGCATTGCCGCTGCCTGGGGTGTGGTACTGGCCGCGCGAGATGTGCAGGCGGCCGACGGAGCGCATGCCCTGCAGCAGCTGGAACCCGCGCTGCAGCGGCTGAACGCCTCGCGCCCGACCGCAGTGAACCTGGCCTGGGCGCTGGCACGCATGCGACGTTGCCTGAGTGCTGCCGGTGCCGATTGGAAGGCGCTGCTGGAGGCTGAAGCACAGGCCATTGCCGAGGAAGACCTGGCCGCCAACCGCCATATGGGCGCGCTCGGTGCCGGCCTGATCGAGGCCGGTAGCGGCGTGTTGACCCACTGCAATACCGGTTCGCTGGCCACCGCTGGCTTTGGTACGGCGCTGGGCGTGATCCGCGCCGGTATGGCCCAGGACCGCATCGCCCGCGTGTTCGCCGGTGAGACCCGGCCGTGGCTGCAGGGGGCGCGCCTGACCGTATGGGAGCTGCAGCAGGACGGCATCGACGCGACCCTGATCGCCGACTCGGCCGCCTCGCACCTGATGAAGACCGGTGCCGTGCAATGGGTGATCGTGGGCGCCGACCGGATCTGCGCCAACGGCGATACCGCCAACAAGATCGGCACCTACCAGCTGGCCATCGCGGCCCGCCATCACGGGGTGAAGTTCATGGTCGTGGCGCCGTCCTCGACGGTGGACATGGATACCGTGGACGGCAGCCAGATCGAGATCGAACAGCGCGATCCGGGTGAACTGTACGGCGTGGGCGGCACCCGCACCGTGGCCGAGGGCATCGCGGCCTGGAATCCGGTGTTCGATGTCACCCCGGGCGAGCTGATCGATGCCATCGTGACCGAGCGCGGGGTGATCCTGAACCCGACCGCGGAAAACATGCGCGCCGCCTTCGGCGGCTGACGCGGGCGGGGGCGGCTCCCTTTCCGCAGGAAGGGGCTCTAACCCCTGACGGGTCCCATCCATGCATGGCGTGGATCTACCGACCTTCGTCCCTGGTAGTGCCGGCCACTGGCCGGCAGTCCCTAAGTTCCTGATTTGTGCCGGTAAAATCACCGTAAAAGCAGGCGGAAAACGGCCCCGTGTGGTAGAATCCAGCGGTTGAATCGAGGTTCCGGCACGACCGCCCCCGGGTGGATGCGCCGGACTGGACCGCTACCAGACAACGGAACCCGAATGGCAGAAACCGCCAAGGAAATCATCCAGGTCAACCTGGAAGACGAGATGCGCAAGAGCTACCTCGATTACGCCATGAGCGTGATCGTGGGCCGCGCGCTGCCAGATGCGCGCGATGGCCTCAAGCCGGTGCATCGTCGTGTGCTGTTTGCGATGAATGAACTCAACGCGCACAGCAACAAGCCCTACTTCAAGTCGGCACGTATCGTCGGTGACGTCATCGGTAAGTACCACCCGCATGGCGACCAGTCGGTGTACGACACGCTGGTGCGATTGGCACAGCCGTTCTCGCTGCGCTACATGCTGGTCGATGGCCAGGGTAACTTCGGTTCGGTCGACGGCGACTCCGCCGCAGCGATGCGATACACCGAGGCGCGCATGTCGCGGCTCGCGCATGAGCTGATGGCGGACATCGACAAGGAAACCGTCGATTTCCAGCCCAACTACGACGAAAAGGAACTGGAGCCGACGGTCATGCCGACCCGGTTCCCGAACCTGCTGGTCAATGGTTCGGCCGGTATCGCGGTGGGCATGGCGACCAACATTCCGCCGCACAACCTCACCGAATCGATCAATGCCTGCATCGCGCTGATCGACAATCCTGACATCGATATCGACGGCCTGATGGAGTTCATCCCGGGCCCGGATTTCCCGACTGCAGGCATCATCAACGGCACCGCCGGCATCATCGCCGGTTACCGCACCGGCCGTGGCCGCGTGCGCATCCGTGCCAAGGCGGATGTCGAAGTGGCCGACAACGGCCGCGAATCGATCATCGTCACTGAAATTCCTTACCAGGTGAACAAGGCGCGTCTGATCGAGAAGATCGCCGAGCTGGTCAAGGAAAAGAAGATCGAGGGCATCAGCGAGCTGCGCGATGAGTCCGACAAGGACGGCATGCGCATCTACATCGAAATCAAGCGCGGCGAGTCGGCCGAGGTTGTGCTCAACAACCTCTACCAGCAGACCCAGATGGAATCGGTGTTCGGCATCAACATGGTGGCGCTGGTCGACGGCCGCCCGCAGCTGCTGAACCTGAAGCAGATGCTGGAGGCCTTCGTCCGCCACCGTCGCGAAGTGGTCACCCGCCGCACCGTGTTCGAGCTGCGCAAGGCGCGTGCCCGTGCCCACGTGCTGGAAGGCCTGACCGTTGCGCTGGCCAACATCGACGAGATGATCGAACTGATCAAGACCTCGCCGAACCCGGGTGAAGCACGCGAGCGCATGCTTGCGCGCCTGTGGGAACCGGGCCTGGTGGGTTCGATGCTCGGCGCCGCCGGTGCCGAAGCCTCGCGTCCCGATGACCTGCCCAAGGGTGTGGGCCTGATCGAAGGCGGCTACCAGCTGACCGAGATCCAGGCGACCCAGATCCTGGAAATGCGCCTGCACCGCCTGACCGGGCTGGAGCAGGATCGCCTGACCGAGGAATACAAGCAGCTGCTGGAAGTGATCGCCGGGCTGATCCATATCCTGGAAGATCCCGACCGCCTGCTGCAGGTGATCCGCGAAGAGCTGATCAACGTGCGTGCCGAGTTCGGTGACGAGCGCCGTACCGAAATCCGTCACAGCGAAGAAGACCTGGACATCCTCGACCTGATCGCCCCGGAAGACGTGGTGGTCACCCTGTCGCACGCTGGTTACGTGAAGCGCCAGCCGGTCAGCGCCTACCGTGCCCAGCGTCGTGGCGGCCGTGGCCGCAGCGCGGCGTCGACCAAGGAAGAGGATTTCATCGAGCAGCTGTGGCTGGTCAATACGCACGACACGCTGTTGACCTTCACCAGTTCGGGCAAGGTGTTCTGGCTGCCGGTGTACCAGCTGCCCGAAGCCGGTTCCAACGCCCGCGGCCGTCCGATCATCAACTGGATTCCGCTGGAGCCGGGTGAACGCGTGCAGGCCGTGCTGCCGGTGCGGGAGTACGCCGATGGCCAGTTCGTGTTCTTCGCCACGAAGAACGGTACGGTCAAGAAGACCCCGCTGGGCGAGTTCGCCTTCCGTCTGGCCCGCGGCAAGATCGCGATCAACCTCGACGAGGGCGATGCCCTGGTCGGCGTTGGCCTGACTGACGGCGAGCGCGACATCCTGCTGTTCGCGTCCAACGGCAAGACCGTGCGCTTCGGTGAAGACAAGGTCCGCTCGATGGGTCGTACCGCTACCGGCGTGCGCGGCATCAAGATGCCGGCCGGCGAAGAAGTGGTCAGCCTGATCGTGGCCGAGAGTGCTGGCGGCATCGAGGATGAGAACGAGGACGACAACGGTGTCGAGGAAGCCATCGCCACCGGCGATGCGTTGATCGAAGGTGCCGACGACGCCAACCTGCGTTATATCCTCACCGCCACCGAAAACGGCTACGGCAAGCGCACCCCGCTGCCGGACTACCCGCGCAAGGGTCGTGGCACGCAGGGCGTCATCGGCATCCAGACCACCGAGCGCAATGGCAAGCTGGTCGCCGCGGTGCTGATGGGCACCGACGATGAAGTCCTGCTGATCTCCGATGGCGGCACCCTGGTGCGTACCCGTGGCTCGGAAATCAGCCGCGTCGGCCGCAATACCCAGGGCGTGACCCTGATCCGTCTGTCCAAGGACGAGAAGCTGCAGGCGGTGGAGCGCATGGATGCCTCGATCGACGAGGACGAGGACGAGGTGGCTGTTGCTGCCGCGGCCGCGACCGACGGCGCACCGGCTGCTGCCAGCAGCGAGGACGCCGCGCAGGAGTGATCCTGTCGCGACACCGAGGTACCCGACGACGCCGGCCTTGCGCCGGCGTCGTCGTGTCTGCCGTCGAAAATACGCACGCACTTCACGGTGACGATGGCATAAGGGCGCATGCTGCCCCCGGAGATCGTCGATGTCCGCCACGCCGCAGTCCGCTTCCGTCGCAACGCCCACCTCCCGCCACCCGCTGATCACCGTCCTGGCCTTGTTGCTGATCGTGCTCGGCCTGATCATCGGCGGGCTGGGTGGCTGGCTGGCCAGCCTCGGCGGCTCTTGGTACTACGCCATCGCCGGCCTCGGCCTGCTGGTCTGCGGCATCCTGCTGTGGGGCAATCGCCGCAGCGGTGCACTGCTGTATGCACTGGTCTTCCTCGGCAGCCTGCTGTGGACCTGGTGGGAATCGGGCAGCGACTACTGGCGCTGGGTGCCACGCCTGGGCCTGGTGACCGCGCTCGGCATCGTCCTGGCATTGCTGGCGCCGACCCTGCAGGCACCGGTATCCAAGCGCCTGTCGCGCAGCGTGGCTGCCGCGCTGATGCTGATCTTCGTGGCCGCCTTCGGCCTCGCGTTTGCCCCCCATGGCCTGGTCGATGGTCACCAGCCGTTCCCGGAGCCTGCCGTCAGCGCCGGCCTCGATCCGACCCGTGACACCACTGGCTTGCAGCCGGCCGATCAGCCGGCGGAGGGCGATTGGCCTGCGTGGGGGCGCAGCAATGCGGCAACGCGCTATTCGCCGCTGCAGCAGGTCACGCCTGAAAACGTCGGCACCCTGCAACTGGCCTGGCAGTTCCGCACCGGTGACCTGCCGAAGAAGCGCTGGGGTGCGGAAACCACGCCCTTGAAGATCGGCGACCGACTGTACCTGTGCACCGCCCGCAACCAGCTGATCGCCCTTGATGCAGGAAGCGGGAAGGAACTGTGGCGTTTCGATCCGAAGGTGAAGGATGCCTCGATCCCGTACACGGCCGCCTGCCGTGGCGTGTCCTATTACGAACAGCCCAGCGCACCCACCTATGCCGATGCAGCGTTGGCCGATGCCGCCGCCGATCTTGCCCTGCCAGCACCACCGCCGACGCCATCCGGTCGCAGCGCAGCGCCCGGCAGTCGTCCCGCCTGCAGCGCACGCATCATCGAAGGCACGCTGGACGGACGCCTGATCGCGGTGGACGCCGACAGTGGCCGTCCCTGCGCCGGTTTCGGCAACAACGGCCAGGTCGACATCACCCTGGGCATGGGCGACGTGCCGCCGGGCTACGTATCGATCACCTCGCCGCCGGCGATCGTCCGCGGGGTCATCGTCACCGGTCACCAGGTGCTGGATGGCCAGCGCCGTGACGCGCCCTCCGGCGTGATCCAGGCCTATGACGCAGTCAGCGGCAAGCTGCGCTGGGCATGGGATATGGATCAGCCCGAGCGCAGCGGTCTGCCACCGCGCGAGCAGACCTACACGCGTGGCACACCGAACATGTGGACCACTGCGACCGGTGATGAAGCACTGGGCCTGGTGTACCTGCCGATGGGCAATTCAGCGGGCGATTACTGGAGTGGCTCGCGCACGGAAAACCAGAACACGTACGCGACCTCGCTGGTCGCCATTGATGTAGCCAGCGGCAAGCCGGTCTGGCATTTCCAGGCGGTGCGCAAGGACGTCTGGGATTACGACCTCGGTTCACAGGCCAGCCTGATTGAGTATCCGACAGCATCGGGCAAGGTGCCGGCGATCCTGCTGCCCACCAAGCAGGGCGACCTGTACGTCCTCGACCGTCGCAACGGCCAGCTGCTGACTCCGGCCGAAGAGCGCAAAGTGCCGCAAGGCGGCGTAGAGCCCGAGCAGCGTGCCGCTACCCAGCTGTTCTCGCTGTACCACACGCTGCGGCGCGACGAGGCGCTGACCGAGCGCGACATGTGGGGCATCACCCCCATCGACCAGCTGGTCTGCCGCATCCAGTTCCGCAAGGCGCATTACGAAGGGTTCTACACGCCGCCCAGCAGCGATCACCATTCCATCGAATACCCCGGCTACAACGGCGGCTCGGACTGGGGCAGCGTGGCCATCGATACGCGGCGCGGCGTGATCGTGGCCAACTACAACGACATGCCCAACTACAACCGGCTGGTGCCGCGCGCCGAGGCCGACCGCAAGGGCTGGCTGCCGCGCGAGAAGATCCGGTTCGACAAGGGTGGTGCAGAAGGCGCGGGCGACCCGCAGGTGGGCACGCCGTATGGCATCCAGGTCAACGCTGGTTGGCGGCTGCCGTTCACCGGCCTGCTGTGCAAGCAGCCTCCCTATGGCGGTATCCGTGCCATCGACCTGCGTACCGGCAAGTTGCTGTGGGACCGTCCATTCGGCAGTGCGCGCGGCAACGGACCGTTCGGCATCCGCTCCGGCCTGCCGATCGAGATCGGCACGCCTAACAATGGTGGTTCGGTGATCACCGCCAGCGGACTGATCTTCATCGCCGCAGCAACCGACGACCTGCTGCGCGCGATCGACCTGAAGACCGGCAAGGAACTGTGGCACGCGAAGCTGCCGGCCGGTGGCCAGGCCAATCCGATGGTGTATGAGCAGGGTGGGCGCCAGTACGTGGTAATCGTCGCAGCCGGGCATCACTTCATGGAGACCCCGAAGGGTGACTACGTGATGGCCTATGCATTGCCCAAGTAGAGGCGACCAACGGTCGCCTCCGTTCTGCGACGGTTGATCAAACCGTCACCACCACCTTGCCGATCTGCTCGTTCGATTCCAGGTAGCGGTGCGCGTCCTGGATCTGTGCGAACGTAAACACCTTGGCGATCAGCGGCGCCAGCACGCCCTTTTCCAGGCCGTCGACAATGAACGCCTTCGCACGCGCCAGCGCTGCGTCGTCAGACACGATTTCCGAGTACAGGTAGCCCTTCAGCGTCAGCGACTTGCCCAGTACGTTGAACAGCGGGAACGGCGTCGGCTCGCTGCTCAGCGCGCCATACTCCAGCAGGATGCCGCCGCGTGCCATCGCCTCGGTGAGCGGCACGAACTGAGGGCCGCCGATGGGATCGAATACCACGCGCGCGCCCGCACCTGCGGTGATGCGTGCAACTTCGGCCACCAGGTCCTGTTCCTGGGTGGCGATGACATGGGCGGCGCCGGCATCGAGCAGCGCCTGGCGCTTGCCTGGGCCACGGGTTACCGCAATCGGCGTCGCGCCCACCGCATTGGCGATCTGGATGGCGGCCAGGCCAACGCTGCTTGACGCTGCGGTGATGATCACGAAATCGCCGGCAGCCAGCTTGGCCTGCTCCAGCAGCGCGCCCCAGGCGGTGACGTACTGCATCCACACCGCAGCGGCCTGCTCGAAGCCCAGTGACGTTGGATGCTTCACCACCAGCCGCGCCGGTATGTTGGCCAGCTCGCCGTAGGTGCCCCAACGGGCGATGTCCAACGGCGGCACCACGCTGACCGCATCGCCTGCAGCGAAGCCGGTCAGCGCGCTGCCCACGGCTTCAACCACGCCCGCCGCTTCATAGCCGAGGCGGCTCGGGAACTCGGCCTGCTGCAGATAGGCGCCGTTGCGGAACATCACCTCGGCGCGGTTCAGGCCGATGGCCTTGACCCGGATCTGGATCTCATCGGTGGCAGGAGCGGGTACGTCGATATCGTCAACGCGCAGCACATCGGCGTCGCCATAGGCGTGGATGCGGACAACCTGGGTCATGGGGGTCTCCAAAGGGAACGCCGGCTGGTGGCCGGGCAGGGGGAACAGAGCGCTACTGTGCGCGTGGCCGACGAACGATAGAAGGGGTAATCTGGCGTTTCATTGGAAAACAATAGTTTGCAATGGACCTGATCGTACCCCTGCGCAGCTTCGCCAAGGTGGCCGAGGTGGGCTCGTTCGCCGCCGCTGCCGACGCATTGGACCTGTCGCCGCAACTGGTCGGCAAGCATGTGCAGACGCTGGAACAGCATCTGGGCGTGCGCCTGCTCAACCGCACCACACGCAAGCAGAGCCTGACCGACTTCGGGCAGGCGTACCTGGCCCGCGCCCGGGTCATCCTGGAGGAAGTGGAGAGTGCCGAGCAGTTGGCCGAAATCGCGCGCGGTCGACCGATGGGCCGGCTGCGGATCAGTGCGCCGGTCACCTTCGGCGTGCACGCGCTGGGGCCGGCGGTGGTGGCCTACATGCAGCAGTATCCCGACGTGCAGGTGGATCTGAACCTGTCCAACAGCCTGGTCAACGTGGTTGAAGACGGCTACGACCTGGTGTTCCGCACCGGTGACCTTGCCGACAGCGGCCTGGTCGCGCGGCGGCTGGGGCCGTACCCGCTGGCCCTGTGCGCCGCGCCCGGCTATCTGGCCGCACGGCCGCCGATCGTCCACCCGCAGGACCTGAGCCGGCACGAATGCCTGGGCTTCGCCCACTCGATGATCCGTACGCGGTGGAGCTTCCATGACCCGCAGGGCGGGGTGTTGACCGTGCCGGTCTCCAGTCGCTTCATGGTCAACCAGGCCGAGCCGTTGCTGACCGCTGCGGTCGGTGGGCTGGGACTGATCCTGCAGCCGTTCGAGATGATGTCTGCTGCCCTGGCCAGCGGCGGACTGGTGGAGGTGCTGCCTCGGTTCGTGCCCGTATCCACCTCGATCAACCTGCTGTATCCCCGCGACCGCCAGGTGACGCCGAAGCTGCGCAGCTTCCTGGACTTCTGCGTGGCGCGCTTCACCGAACGGAGCATGGCGCGCGTGTGTTGATTGAAGCATGCGCAGCGAGCGGAGGCCTCGGTCGTTTACGATGACGTCTCGCTCCATCTGCAGAGGATCTGCCATCACCGTGTTGCATCTTTCCGCGTCCTGTTCTGTCCGCCTCGGATGCGGCGTTGGATTGCTGCTGCTGATCGGCAGCGCCGTCACTGCCAACGCACAGACGCCCGCCGCCGCGATCGCAGAGTGGGAATTGCACGGGCGCGCGGAAGGCCTGGCCCGGCCGGACACCGTCTGCCAGGATTTCCTCCAAGCGATGGGGCGAAAACCTGCCGAACTGGAGTACATCGGCTGCACGCAGGACGACGCCTCATACCTGCAGCCGATGGAAGCGCGGTATCGCGTCAGCGGCGCATCGGCGGCGAGGATTGAAGCCTACCTGCAGCAGACCTTCGGCATGCCGCCATTAACGTATGTCTGCTGTGGCTGGAGCAACGGCGCACCCTATTTCTGGCGCCAGCGGCCGGGCAGCGTCAATTACCAGATCGGCATGGGCGTGGAATCGCTGCATCATCCGCGCGGGCAGTGGAGTGCGATTCCCTACTTCGCGGTGACCGTTGCGGTGAACCGGAAAAGCCCGTGATGGCGTACGCTTGGGCACCGACCACTGGCGTACATGGAATGACGAACATGCCTCCGATGCTGCTCCGCGTTGCTGCCATCACGCTCACCCTGGCGATGAGTCCGATGGCCATCGCCGCCACCGCTGAACCGCTGCAGTTGCAGCAGGCCGAAGCGCTGACGTACTGGAAGCCGGTGGAGGGCACTTTCCGCCCACGACTGAATGCCGATCCCGGGCGCGTGCAGTTCGCAGAGGAGGTGACCGTGGCCTATTCGGTCAACAAGCGCGGCCGGACCTATGACGTGAAGGTGGTGGATGCCAAGCCATCGACGGCCTTCAGCGGCTGGGCGTTGAATGCGGTCAAGGCGATGCGCTTCACTGCAACGGACAGCAACACCGAGCGTACGCCGATCCGCAGCGAAATGACCGCACGCTGGGGCGGCAGCAGCAAGTAGCGCGTCAGGTCGGTACCCGCACCATCTTCGCCATCAGGTGTTCAACCACGCCCGCTGGGTCCGCCGTGCGGCCCACATGCGTGCTGGACATCTGCACCACCGAGCTGCGCTTGGCGGTCAGGAAATGGAAGCGCGCGCGCGCGGGCAGCTGCGCGATGGGGCCGGCGCTGGCATCGCCCCGGCAGATCGCCACGATGGCATCCAGCCACGGCTGCAGGGCTTCAATATCCAGCGCGGGCGCGAAGGCCTGCAGGCGCGCGGCATCGATCTCGATCGCCGCTTCCAGGTGACGTGCCCCCGGGCAGGACACGATCACGCCGACGTTGATGAACTCCTCGCGCTCCACCCGCGGTACCACGCGGATGACCGCATAGTCATACGTGTGCAGCGTGGGCACGGATGGCCTCCTGCACGAACACCGCCCGCACCTTCAGGCGATGCTTCAGATAGTTGATGTAGCCCTGCCGGTAGGCCTGGGGACTGTCGAACGCTGGCTCATCCACCAGCCAGCTGTCCGGCACCTGGCCGACGATGCGTTCGATTTCGGCATCCGGCAGGCGCGCGGCCAGCTCGGCATCCACTTCGGCGATGCGGCTTGCGAACGACAGCAGCACGTGGTCACGAATCAGCACGAAGGGTTTTTCGCAGGCATCGCCGGCATTGGCCCAGTCGTGATGGAAGTACATCGCCGCGCCGTGGTCGATCAGATACAGCTTGCGGTGCCAGACCATCAGGTTCGGATTGCGCGTGGTGCGGTCGACGTTGCTGGTGAACGCATCGAACCAGACGATGCGCGAGGCCAGGTCAGCGTCCACCGGCATCGCCGCCGGGTCATAGTTGATCGCGCCGGGCAGGTAATCCATACCCAGGTTCAGGCCCTCGCTGGCGCGGATCAGGTCCTGGATCTCCGGGTCGGGTTCGGTGCGGGCGAACTCGCTGTCCAGCTCCACAAACAGGATTTCCGGAATCGGCAGGCCCACCGCGCGTGCCATCTCGCCCGCGATCAGTTCGGCAATCAGCGCCTTTGGCCCTTGGCCGGCACCACGGAACTTGAGCACCGCCATGCCGTCGTCGTCGGTCTCGACCACGGCGGGCAGTGAGCCACCTTCCCGCAAGGGGGTGATGTAGCGGAGGGCATGGACAGTACGCATGGGCGCATTCTAGCGTGGCCCATGGGTGGGGTGCGCCGGGCGATGCCCGGCGCCATCCTTGACCTCAGTGCGACAGCGCGCTGCGCTGCTGTTCCTGCACCTGCTGGCGCGTCTGCTCTTGCGAGGCGTGGTCGGCCTGGCGCTGGTTGACGATAGCGAGGCTGTCCAGGCTTTCCTGCACCGGCCGCTGTACGGCTTCAGCGGTGGCTGCCGATGCGCGCAGCGACGCAGGATCATCCAGCGCGCCCTTCACCACGAACACATTCTGCGCCGCGGCGATATCCCCCGACTGTCGGCTGAGCACCACATGATCCACGCGGTCCAGGCCGTTCTCGCGGGCCAGCACCAGCAGGCTCGCGCTCAGGCGTTCACTGGAGGCGTCAAAGCTGCGGCCGTTGGCGGCATCCAACTCTGCCACCTTGCCGCGGATCTGATCGTGCAGGGCGCGGTCGTTGCCGCCCGCCAGCGGTGCTGTCTGCGCCGTGATCGGCACGTGGGCGTAGGTGCCCACGGTGTGATCGAAATAGTGCAGCGTGGACGGCGAGGTGCTGGTGTCGAAGTAGGGCTGCCGTGGTGGCGCGCCTTTACCCAGAGAGAGGCCGTTCTGTTCCAGCAGGCTTTCCTGCAGGCCCAGCTGCGCCATGTTCACCGACATCCGGCTGATGCCATCAGGTGCGGGGTTCTTGGCTTCTTCCTCGCAGGCGCGGCCGATGGCATCGGTGGCGTAGTAGTTCTGGTAATCCGAATTGCCGTTGGGACCCAGCCGCGACGACACGCCTTCGTCGTAGTAGTGCTTGCCCATGCCCTCGATGTTGGCGGCAGTGGCGGTCATGCTCAGGTCTTCATTGAGTGTGAGGTCCGGATGCGCGGTATAGGTCATCGGTGGGCCAGGCTGCACGCGCACGAATTCCTTGGCACGGGTACTTGCTCCGTAGACATCCTGCAGCGTGGCGTCCGGGTTGGCGGTCTTGACCATGCCTACCAATGCGTTCCAGCCCTCGATGTTCGCCGATGCCTCATCGCGCCGGTTGGCTGCGAGCAGGGTGCCGATGGCCTGGGTGTAGTCGTGGGTCGAGTCGCGTGCGGCAATGTCTGCAATATCGGCATCAAACTGCTTATAGGCAAGTTCGGTCGCTGCATCATTGAACCCATGCTGCAGCTCATGGCCCAGCACGAAGGTCAGCTCTGCAGCGTCGTGCCTATCCGGGGCTGTTGGGGTGGACAGACTGGATGCTGGCAGGCTGATCGTCTTTGCGCCGCCGTCGTACTCGCCGCCCACGCTGCTGTCGGCAGGCAGCAGCTCAAAGCGCTGCAGATGACCGGCGGCGATGGCCGCGTCGACCTGGGTTGCCAGCGCCGGAGAATTGGCAATGGCCCTGCGAAGGTTGTCGACCTGATCGGTCGTTACATCGGGTTTTCCTGCAAATTCGGTCAGCAGGCGTTCCGTATCCGCTGAAAGCGTAGGCATGGTGCGGTGCTCCTTACTGCACGGTGACAAGGCGGACGCAGGCATGCGCCGGCTCGCCAGACGGGGTCGGATTCTCGGCCATCGTGTCGACCTTGATGATCAGGTTCGGGCGATCGAAACGGTCATGGATGACGCGGCCGTGCTCGCCGCGCGTTGTTTCGCGCTTGAAGCCCGCTGCCTGCAGGCCCGAGGCGAACTGATCGAAGTCGACCTGGCAGATCGCCGTTGCGTTGGCTTTGCGCTCGGCGGTGGTATCGATGAAATTGAGATCCAGGCGCGCATCGGCGGCGCCAGCCTTCCTGATTTCGAGGCCGTAGCTCCATTCCGGCGTCAGTGTGCCGCCGTAGCCGAAATGACCCGGGCCGAAACTCTGCGCAGGTGCCTGCATGGCGTGCGATACCCGTTCAAGGGTCAGTTCACGGGTGGAGGTGGTGTCCTTGATCAGATCCAGCAGACGCAACAGGAGTTGGTCTGCGGTGAGCGCAGACGGCGTTGCGGCGTCGGAGGCGGTCGATGCCATGGTAACGGGTCCTTGAGAAGTCGACGAACGATCAGTCGCATGTGTGCAGGCGCAGAGCGAGGCCGAACATAGGGCGATTGCCCACGGCCGTGTGAATGCGTACCCAAACATAAGCGTTCCCTGCATGTTGAGCGCTGACCCTAGAGTGGGTCAGGTGAATCACAGGTTAAATGCAATTGACGATTGCTGGAATCGGGGCAGGATGCATTCGGCTCAGGTAGTTGCTGCAAGCGGAGTGGCCGGGCCCGGAAGCCACGGAATTTTCTTCACTTCGCCATTCCGTCAGCGGTGGCAGCATCCAACCGTGTAGACGATCAAGCGCAGGCGTGGCCTTGCGTAGCGGGTGTCCCTGCCGCTTTCCCGCGACCGGCACTCCGCAACCAGTTTCCGGCACATTGCGCAGCGTTGAACGTGGCCCTGCGAGGCCACTCCCCCGGCAAGGAGGCCCGCGATGCACAGTCCTGTTCACGCGTATACCCACCGCATCAGGGACCGGCCTGTGGCACAGGCAGCGGGTGCGGGTGTTTACGAATTTGCTGAAACCGCTGCTGCGGTTCATGCAGCCTCAGACAGAATTCTTCCGTGAGTTGAGCACCGATGGTCGGCTCTGCATCCCGCCGTGCGCAGAGCCGCTACATGCATGCGAGTCGCCCCACGATGCTGTTTCGTTCGCAGCACTGGGCGCGCATCTCGTCCACGATGTCCACGCAGGCTTCCGAGGTGCACGATGAGCAACGAATCGAGAGGAGCCCTGCCGCCCCTGGATCTGGATGATGCCAAGGCCGAGCAGATGATTGGCAAGCTGGTACTGGTGGGCGTCACCCGTTTTGGTGGCGATGGCCAGGTGCAGGGGCTGGAACAGTTTGCTGGCACCGTGCTGCGGGTCAGCGCCGAAGAGGGACTGGTGCTGGCCGATGGTGATGACGGGCATGAGCGCTACCTGCCGCCGATGCTGGACCAGTACCTGCCGGCCGCGCCGGGTGAGTACCAGTTGCGGTCCAGTGGCGTGACGGTGATCGATCCCGATTATCTGTCCACCTGGGAACTGCACGCACGGCAGTAGGCGAGGGGCATCCGGGGTGGGGGCAGGCCAGGTGTGGCCATAGCTTTGCAGGATGGGGCGACTAGTCCTTCCGGCCCATTTGCCGATGGGCAGGGGGTGCTAGATTCGGCCCATGCCCGCAGTGCGGGTATCCAACTCACTCCCAGGGGATAAGGATGCTCATCCGTCGTACCTCTCTGGCGGCGGCCGTTGCCGTTGCCACGCTCGGCCTGCTGGCCGCCGGCCCGGCGCTTGCCGACTATGCCAAGCCGCCCGAGCACCTGCTGAAGGTGCTCAAGGCCCCGCCGCCGCCAGCACCGAACATCGATCCCAGCGGCCAGCGCCTGCTGCTGACCACCGCGCAGACCTATCCGTCCATCACCCGCGTGGCGCAGCCGTACCTGAAGCTGGCCGGTGTGCGCCTGGAGCCGAAGAACCGCAGCCGCCACGACACCCCTGGCGGGTACGGTATTCCGGCCTGCGTGGCCGACTTCACCCTGGTCGAGATCGTCAGCGGCAAGAGCACCAAGGTCAACCTGCCGCAGGGCTGCGCCACCGGCGCGCTGTGGTCGGCCGACGGCAGCCATTTCGCCTTCCAGAACGCGGTCGATACCAGCGTGCAGCTGTGGGTGGGTGACGCCGCCACCGGCCAGGTGAAGCAGGTGCCGAATGTGCAGCTGAACCCGATCTTCGGCTACACCGTGCAGTGGCTGGGCGGCAGCCAGCGCCTGCTGGTGAAGATGGTCCCCGCCAACCAGGGTCCGGCGCCGTCCAACGGTGGTGTGCCGACCGGTCCGGATGCGCAGGAATCGCTGGGCAGCAGCGGCGAGAGCAGCACTTATGAAGCCCGCGACACGCTGACCAGCGTGCATGACGAAACGCTGTTTGCCTACTACGGCGCCTCGCAACTGGCCGTGGTCGATACCGCCGCCGGCAGCGTGCGCCCGGTCGGGCAGCCGGCACTGTTCAACGAAGTCAGTGCCGCCCCCGATGGCGTGCACGTGCTGACCGAAACGATCAAGGCGCCGTACTCGCATGCGGTGACCTACCAGCGCTTCGCCAATGACGTGGCGGTGCTGGACGCCAGCAATGGCCGCAGCACGCCGATTGCCAGCCTGCCGCTGGCCGACCGCGTGCCGGTGCACGGCGTACCGGAAGGTCCGCGTGGCTTCGACTGGCGCGCCACCGACCCGGCCACCCTGATCTATGCCGAAGCGCTGGACAAGGGCGACTGGAAGGTCAGCGTGCCGCACCGCGACCGCGTGCTGACGCTGAAGGCACCGTTCACTGGCAAGCCGGTCGAGATCACCCGCACCGCGCAGCGCTTCGAAGGTTTCGCGTGGACCGCTGACCCGGCTGTGGCGTTCCAGTACGAGAACGACGAGAACCGTCACTGGATGCAGACCCGCATCGTCGATGTGGACCAGCCCAAGAAGGAAGGCCGTCTGCTGTGGGACATGTCCAGTGACGAGCTGTACGGCAACCCGGGCAACCTGGTTTACAAGCGTCTTCCCAATGGTGCACAGGTCGTGCGCCAGGAAGGCAACTTCGTGTTCCTCAGCGGCCGTGGCGCATCGCCACAGGGCGACCGTCCGTTCCTGGATCGCCTGGACCTGGGCTCGTTGAAGAGCGAGCGCCTGTTCCGCAGCAGTGCCGACGCCTACGAGCAGTTCCTCGGCTTCAGCAACGCGCCGGGCCGCTACCTGACGTGGCACCAGTCGGTGATCGATCCGCCGAATGCCTTCATCCGCCAGCAGGGTGAGGCGGTGGCCGATGCGAAGACCGGTGAGGCGCAGTTCGCGTCCACCGCGACCGCGTTGACCACGCTGGCCGACCCCACCCCGGAGGTGCGGAAGATCCAGAAACGCCTGGTGACCTACAAGCGCGCCGATGGCGTGGACCTGTCGTTCACCCTGTACACGCCGCCGGGCTACAAGGAAGGTCAGCGCGTGCCGGCGATCCTGTACGCGTACCCGGCCGACTTCGCCAACGCCGCACAGGCCGGCCAGGTATCCGGTTCGCAGCAGACCTTCACCCGTCTGCAGCCGTACCGCCTGATGCTGCTGGCCGGTTACGCGATCATCGACAACGCCTCGTTCCCGATCGTGGGTGACCCGAAGAACGCCTACGACACCTATCTGGAACAGCTGGAAGCCGACGCCAAGGCGGCGGTGGACAAGGCGGTGGAACTGGGCGTGGTCGACCGCAATCGCATCGGCGTGACCGGCCACAGCCATGGCGGCCTGATGACCGCCAACCTGATCGCCCACACGAATCTGTTCAAGGCCGGCGTGGCAACCAGTGGCTCGTACAACAAGACGTTCACCCCGTTCGGTTTCCAGAACGAACGCCGCTCGGTGTGGCAGGCGCAGGATGTGTACCTGAAGGCCTCGCCGTTCTTCTACGCCGACAAGATCAAGCTGCCGCTGCTGCTGGTCCACGGCGAGGACGATGCCAACCCGGGCACCGAGCCGTTCCAGTCGCGCAAGCTGTACCAGGCGATCCGTGGCAATGGCGGCACCACCCGCCTGGTGATGCTGCCGAACGAGCCGCACTGGTACACCGCGCTGGAGTCGAACGAACAGCTGGTCCATGAAATGCTCAACTGGTTCGATACTTACGTGAAGAACGCGAAGTGATCCGGAAAGGCCGCCCTTCGGGGCGGCCTTTTTGATTCTGGCGCCCTGTCCAGGTATCCCCCTGTGCGTGTTGCGTAACCATCTGTGATGCAGGCGCGAACCGGCCACAAAGCTGCGGTACGCTGCGAATCTGATGTCCGCTACGGGTTCGCTCCATGAAGGCCTTCATCCTCGCCGTATCGCTGTCGATGTCCGTTGTCCCGGTCGCTGCATTGGGCCAGCCGCTGCCCGGTGAGCTGGCTGCGCTGGGCATCACCCCCGGCATGCCCTATACCAAGGCCAAGCGGCTGCTTGATGCCGCAGGATGGCAGGCGAGCCCGCCACGCGACGCGCCCGAAGCACTGGAGGGCTTCCCGGAAGTCGGCTGCCAGAAGGGCGGCAGCAACTGCAGCAGTACCTTCGCCAAGGATGGGCAGCAGGTCGCTATGCAGGTGGGAACCACGCTGGCGGGTCAGCCCTTCGTGCAGGGCGGTCGCTGAGCGCGACGCGCGCTTATCCCAGCGGGAGGTTCTCCAGCGCACGCGACATCCGATCATGCAGGTCGCGTACGCGTTCGGCCTTGGCATCCACACGACGCTCGTCGCCAAAACTGCGGACATAGGCGCATGCGGCGAAACCGGCACTTTCCCTTTCGTATTCGGCAATCCACGCCAGGCGGTCGGGGTTGCTGGCCTGCTCGGCCGACCAGGCCGCCACCGGCGGACGGATGCGGGCGATGATGCCAAGCCGCCACGGTTTGGGTGTCAGCCGCGCACGGAAGCAATGCTGCAGTGTGCACATGCGTGCATACAACGCGTCGGTACCCAACGCCTTGAAGAAGGCATGCACCTGCGCATCCTGTGGTTCGAATGTGGCGTGCATTGCCAGCACGCGCAGCCCGGCTGGGGTGCGGTAGGCACGCAGATGCCAGTCGGGGTGACGCGCGACGAACGCCTGCACGCCCTGCAGCGCAATGCCTTCGGCGCCACCGGAGCGGGCGAGCCGGCGCTTGCGCCGCTGCGACATGATCGCGTTGACCAGGACCATGGCGATACCGCCGGCCCCCAGGCCGATGTTGAAGTTGCCCAAGGCCCCACCGATCAGTGCACCGGCCGCCAGCAGCCCCACTGCACCGAGCAGCGGCAAGGCACAGCCTGACGGGGTGGGTACGTGGTCGATATCGGCAAACAGCACATCGGGGGTATTCAGGCACAGCGCGCCGTAGCTGTTGCGGGTGACGATGACATCATCGCTGCGTTGCACGATCTGCTCGCGGATCGGGATGCCGTCGACACCGTAGTTGGTCCGTCGCTCGCGACGCGGCACGGTCTGGCCGCTGAGGATGGCATCGAGCGCTTCGCGTGCACGCGCATCGGCATGGGCCTGTGCCGCCTCGGGGCCGTCGTCGGACCAGCCGAATCGGCGAACCACCACCGGCCGGCCCCGGTACCTGTCCTGCAGGCGGGCTTCGGCCCAGTACGCTGGCACGATCATCATCCTGTCTTCCCCTTGCTTCCATGGCCGCCGGTCGCCGGGAGTCTGGCACAGGAGAGGAGGGGGTTGCACGATACGGCAGCGCATGCGCTGCCACAGTGATAGATTGCGCGCTTCGCGTGCACTCCACCAAGGACGGGGCCATGTTCGTGTTGTTGCGTTGCCTGCTTGCCCTGGCCCTCGGCGGGTCGATCGCGACGTCCCAGGCGGCGGTGTCGGGACCAGAAATACTGATTACCGATGCCACCCGCTTCTACGCGTTGTATGAGTCGGCTGGCGGCAAACCCAGCGTGGCCCAGCTGGAGCAGTATCTGGCACAGGGCACGCCGAGCCTGGCGCAGTTTGCGAAGCTGCGCCGGGTGACCGCCGAGCGCATGGCCGAAGCGATGGCGCGCGAACCTGCGGTGTATGCCAATGGACGGACCTGCCTGGCGGAACTGCCCGCAGTCCGGCAGCGACTGGTGCAGGTGTTTGCCAACCTGCAGGCAATCTACCCGCAGGCGAAGTTTCCGCCGGTGGCGATCGTGGTGGGGCGCGGCAAGCCGGTTGGCATGACGTATCCCGACGGGGTGGTGATCGGCCTGGAAGCGCTGTGCGCGGCAGATTTCATGAGCGCGAACGCGCAGGATCGCTTCGTACACGTCATCGCGCATGAGTACGTGCATATCCAGCAGACCGGCGTGAGCGAGTACGAACCGGGCGACCCACAGGCGACGGTGTTGCGTGAGTCGCTGGGCGAAGGTATCGCCGAGTTCATCGCCGAGCTGATTTCCGGCGACGTCGGCAATGGTCGGCACGCTGGATGGACGCGGGGCAGGGAAGTGCATATCGAAAGCGCGTTCGCGCTGGATATGGATAACACCGATCTTAAGCCCTGGCTGTACAACTACACGCCGGGTTCGAAGGAACCCTACGACCTGGGCTACTGGGTGGGCTATCGCATCGCCAAGGCGTATTACCTGCAGGCCGACAACAAGCGCGATGCGGTGCGGGCGCTGATCCAGCAGGACAACCCGAAGACGATCCTGGAGGCCAGCGGCTGGACGCCGGGCATGTGGATGCCGGCCAAGGTGACGGGCGTGGCGGCGAGGGCTGCCCGATGATCTGTTCCATAGGAAAGAAACCATGATCGCAGGAACGTGGAAGGATACTGCCCATGCACCAATTTGATCCGAATGAAAATCCATTCGTGGATGACCTCCTGCGCCTGCTTGACTCGGCGAGGGGGCGGTTCTCCCAGGGGCACATGCGCGCGCTGGCCCGGGTCTATGTTTCAAGGTTGTATGGCGTGGATCCAGCTGGCTTCCTGCAGGACTTGCGCGGACAGTCGGAAGCTCCAGTGCGCTGCAGTATCCGTGTGATGCTGGATGGGGATGACCTGTCGATACGCGAGGTTGGCGGGTGGATTCGCCAAGAGCACGTGCGTGATTCTCCGCCGGACCGCACACGATTGATTCTTGTCCATGTCGGTACCGAAGGTGTGACAGAGCTCTTCAGCGGTCGACGCCACGTGTTGCGCCAACAGCTGCGTGAACTGGCCATTCGCCTTGGGATCGAATCCCACCGTGTCTTGCGGTCATGGATCCGCCATCCCGCGCTGTCCGCTGTGTTGGACCTTGTCGCTGATGAAGAGGGACGTGTTGTACCGCTCGATGGTGCTGCGGCGCGGGACGCCTACTGGCGCGATGACTCTGACGAAGATGTGGGCGCTTGGGAGCATCACGAGTACGATCCTCCGCGTGCCGACACAGACGACGGTCGAGGTCGCCACGGAGGTTCCGGCGGCGGACGCGGTGGAGACGGCGAAGGTCCGCGAGGCCCCGACGATCGCGGTGAACCGGCGTCGGGTCGGGGCGGCGTGATGGAAGTGCTTGACCACCCGATTCTGTTTTCAGCCGATCCACTGCTGTTGTCCAACATCCTGGGGGATCTGTGATGAGCACGGTCATCTCTGCTTCTGAACCTGATGATGCGCTGGATGTGCTGACCTTGCTTTCGCTGAAGATCGCGCCGCGGCAGTTCGACTTGAGCTATCGGTTCTCCAACATCAGCATCCGTGACCAGATCGTGCGAGCACAGATGCTTATCCAGCAGCTTAAACAGCTCGGTGCAGTGGGTGCTGATGCGGACAGGTCTGATCCACGCCCGTCATTCGATCTGCTGATCTGCGGCGCCGGTGCGGCGGGTCTGGCTGCGGCGCTGGAAGCGGAGCGGCTGGGTCTGCGCTTCGTCCTCATGGATACCGATGCCCGGGCGGGAGTGGGGGGTGTGCTGCGTTCCCCTGCTGCCAGGTACGTCAGTGCGGCCATGTACGAATGGCCGCACAGCAACCATGAAAACCACCGTTATCCGCTCCGCTCGACCGCATTCGGCGTTTCGAAAGTAGCACTGCAGCTGGACATGGTCGCGCCCTTGCAGGCAGCGCAGGTTGGCAGTGCAATCAATGCTGCCTACAACACGGAAGTGACGAACTGGACCCAGCGTGCGTTGAACTGGGGCGCGCAATCCTACGTCCGCGGCGAGTCGTGCTTCGTGCGGGATGCAAAGCTTGAATCGTGGTCCAAAAGGCGCCTGCAGGAGATGACCAGCAGTCGGGTGAGCGTGCACGGCCTACCGCTGAAATTTCGCTCGCTTCCCGCTCTGTGCGTGACGTCTGGAGGGAGGACGGAGGCGCACCGCTTCCGCTTCGTGGTCTACGCCATGGGCTATGCGAAAGAGAAGAACCAGTACGCGGATGGAAAGGATTGCCCAGTCGCCTACTCGAATGCCGGATTCTGGGAGTGCGACAAGATTCTGCAGCCTTCGCTGGGGTTCACGCACTCCCCGCGGGTTGCGATTCTGGGTTCTGGTGACGGCGCTTTGCAGGATGCCTTGCGGTGCCTGTTGAAGGCCGATCATCCGCTTCACGCTTGGAACAAGATCATTGCCAACCCGGCGGTAGCCGCGTCCGTCGAGATAAGCCAGGCGCTGCGTGAGCTGGCAACATTCGACATGCATGCGACGGTGGCAGCCACATGGAGTGCCTCGCCCCGGCTCTTCAAGCGCTTGGACCTTCGCTTTGCCAAGGTCGCAAAGAAGTTGCTGGCGTCAGCCGCAGTGGGCGCAGCTGTTGCCTCGGCCGTGCTGGGGATGCTTCGATCCGATGTCAAGGAAGTGGTGTTGATCACCCACTCAGGATATTTCAGCAAGGCATACGCGCTGAACCGTTTTCTGGTGATCCTTCTGTACATGGTGTTGAAGAACACCGCGGCAGGTAGCGCACCTGGTCTGCTTTTCAGGCGTGGACCTGTGAAGAATTTCAGCGTCGCCGGACATGCCATGATGCAACGCGGCGGGACGCTGCAGCTTACCTCGGGCAACGAGAAATTCGACCTGATCATCATCAGAGGCGGATTGAAAACGGATACGCTCGATGCGTTCCCGCATAGAGTTGGCCTGACAGGACGCGATACGGGACGTGCCGGACTTGGACGTGTTCCGCTTCCGATCCGTCCGCCGCTACTCTGAAGGAGAATTCATGATGGGAATTGGGAAGTATCTGGGGTTTCTGCTTGGCCTGCTTGTCGCCAGCGGCGGTGTTCGTGCAGATCAAGGTGCTGCTGTGTCGAGGTTGCTGGTGACACCTGTCGATCAACTCAGCAGGGATGAGGTGAGCTATCTGCAGCGAACCGTCGCTGATTTCGCGCAACTGCAGAAGTACCGCGCCGCCAACACCGCACTGCCAGCGCCACGGGGCGGCCACCCACGCGTGGTGTTTTTCGGCGATTCGATCACCGAAGGCTGGGGCGCGGACGGCAGCAGTACCTTCTTCCCAGGCAAGGGCTACATCAATCGTGGCATCAGCGGGCAGACCACCGCACAGATGCTGGTGCGCTTTTCGCAGGATGTGCTGGCGCTGCGCCCGAACGTGGTAGTGATACTGGCCGGCACCAATGACATCGCCGGCAATACCGGCCCGGCGACGCAGGCGATGATCGAGGACAACCTGCAGGCCATGCTGGACCTGGCGAAAGCGCATGGCATTGCGGTGGTGCTGGCGTCGGTGTTGCCGGTCAGCGAGTACCCGTGGATGCCGGGCATCGCACCTGCGCCCAAGGTGCGTGCATTGAATGCCGCGCTGAAGCGCGAAGCCGATGCACGGGGTCTGGTCTATCTGGACTATTACGCGGCGATGGCCAACCGTGCCGGTGGGCTGGATGCGCAGTTGGCAACCGATGGCGTGCACCCGACGGCGAGGGGCTATGCGCTGATGGCACCGCTGGCCGAGGCCGCGATCAAGCGCGCGCAGGCGAACGTGCCCAAGCGCTGAGCCTGGCTCGTGCCGGCCGCTGGCCGGTAACCTGTTCGGCATGCACATGGAGGTTGCCGGCCAGCGGCCGGCACTACCCGATCGGAAGCTCGACCAGCAGCCACTCACAGAACCGCATCACCAGCGGATCGCGGGCGCTGTCCTCATGCAGCAACCAACTCCAGCGCGGTCCTCGTACATAGGCCTCGTCCAGCGGCTGCAGCAGGCCCTGCGCGCGCGCGGGTGCGGCCAATAGTTCGCTGACCAGTGCGATGCCCAGGCCCTGGCACGCGGCATCCAGCAGTTGTCCTGGCTCGGAGAAATTCAGGCCTTCGCGCTGCTGGCCGACGTCGGCGCCGCCCTGCACCTGCCACTGGCTCCAGTCCATCTCGCGCTCGCCGTGCAGGGTGCTGCGCTCGGCAACAGGTAGCGCCAGCACACCGGGGTGGCAGGCCGGATACAGGCGGTCCTGCAGCAGCACGCGATGCTCGCAATGCGCCTGTGCCTGCAGATCATCGCGAACGCTGATGTCCAGCGTCTGTGCGGTCATGTCCGGTGCCTCTTCGCTGGTCAACAGCCACAGGTCGGCCTGCGGATGCTGGCGGCGGAAGTCGCCCAGCCGCGGTACCAGCCAGTGGCGCGCGAAGGCGGGGCTGGTGTTGACGATCAGTTGATTCGGCTTGCGGTACTGGTCGAGCCGGCGGATGCCACTGGCCAGCTGCCGCAGCAGCGACTGCGTGGTTTCCAGCAGGTCGATGCCTGCATCGGTCAGGGTTACGCTGCGGCCCTGGCGGAAGAACAACGGCTGTTCCAGGGAGTCTTCCAGCCCGCGGATCTGCTGGCTGATGGCAGACTGACTGAGGTGCAGTTCTTCGGCGGCACGATGGAAGCTGCCGAGCCGAGCGGCAGCCTCGAAGCCGCGCAGGGCGTTCAGTGGGGGCCAATGCTTGAGCATAATTGATAAGCCTGGCTGATCATTTTTCCGCTGAATCTATCGTTTGTTCTTGTCAATCTGCAAGTGCAGCATGGGCTTGTCGCGCATCAGCCGGTGCGCCTGAACCGATCAGCTGGACTTCACGGTCCGCCTCTGGAGCCTGTCATGCCTACCCGTCGTCATTTCATCACCCAACTCGCCGCAACCGCCGGCCTGGGCGGCTTGGCCGCGCTGGGTCTGACCGGACTACCCGCCCGCGCCCGTGCCGCTGCACCGGCCGGGTGGCAGATGCCCGATGAGCACGGTCCGCAGGAGCGCGTGTTCCTGGCCTTCGCCGCACAGCCGCGGGTATGGGGCGCGCAGGCCGATGCAGTGAACAATGCTGTCGCCCGTCTGGCGCGCACCATCGCCCGCCATCAGCCGGTCAGCGTGCTGTGCCGTCCTGCACAGCGCCGGCAGGCGCAGGAGCGCTGCGGCAGTGACAACATCGAATTCCTCGACGTGCCGCTGGACGATATCTGGGTGCGCGACTACGGCGGCTGTTTCGTCACCAACGACAACGGCGGGCTCGGCTTGGTCGACTTCAACTTCAATGGCTGGGGCGGCAAGCAGAGCGCGCGCAACGACGGTGCAGTAGCACCATGGCTGGCGCAGATGACCGGCGCGACGCTGCTGGAAAGCGATCTGGTGGGCGAGGGCGGTGGCATCGAAGTCGATGGCCACGGCACCGCGATCCTGACCGAAAGCTGCTGGGTAAACCGCAACCGCAATCCGGGCTGGTCACGCGCGGATATCGAAGCGGAGTTGAAGCACCACCTGGGCCTGCGCAAGGTGGTCTGGTTGCCCGGCATCGCTGGCGAAGACATCACCGATGCGCATGTGGATTTCTACGCACGCTTCGTGCGCCCCGGCGTGGTGATCGCCAACCTGGACAATGATCCGGAATCGTACGATTACGATCTGACCCGCGAGCATCTGCAGATCCTGCGCGAGGCCACCGATGCCGACGGTCGCAGGCTGCAGGTGCGCACGCTGCCGCCGCCGCTGGGCGGGCGCGACAATGTGCACACCCGCGACAATGACGATCTTGCCCGGGGCTACATCAATTACCTGCCGATCAACGGTGCGGTGATCGCACCGCAGTTTGGTGACGCGAAGGCCGATGGTTACTGTCGTGAACTGCTGGAAGACCTGTATCCCGGCCGCACCATCGAGCAGGTGGATATCGATGCGATTGCCGGTGGCGGCGGCGGCATCCATTGCGTGACCAAGAACATGCCGCGGGTGTAATGCGTCGGCGCGGCGAGGCTGCGATACAGTGTCTGCCGAGCCGGCCGCGCACGGTGGCCGCCAGGGACGACGAGGCAGGGAATGCGGAAGGGAATCGGCAGCAGGCTGCGCGTGGCCAGCGTGGCCACGGTACTGATGCTTGCAGGTCAGGCGAGCGCCATTGATTCGCCTGCAACGTCAGCGGTCACGCGGGAAGCGGTGGATGGCGTTTCGCTGAGCGAATGGACCGCCCGTTGGTGGCGCTGGGCCAATGCGCAGAGGGTGGCACCCTACATGGATCCGGACGGTCGCCTCTGCGAACTGGGACAGGAGGGACCGGTCTGGAACCTGGCAGGGACCAATGGCCGCTTCCAGCCGCGCAGGCAGTGCGTGGTGCCCGAGGGCAGACACCTGTTGCTGCCCATCATCAACATGGCCAGTTACCAGACCGGGGAAGACGTAACCTGCGAGGAGTTGCAGGCCGGTGCGGCGATCAACAACGACTATCTGGTCAGTGCGGTGGTGCTGCTGGACGGGCAGCCGCTGGGTGACATGCGCCTGCACCGGGTGAAGAGCGATGGTTGTTTCCGCATGGATCCGGACGACGACGATTCGCGATTGGCGGCGGCCGATGGCTACTGGCTGATGCTCAAGCCACTGACGCCGGGTCGGCACACCGTGAGCGTCGGCGCCAACTACGGCGCGCCTGAAGGTGGCGCGTACAGCCAGATGCGGCAGACCTTCGAGTATGTGCTGCATGTGGGTGGCCGCACGCAGATTACCCTTGTCGCGCCCCCCGCGATGATGGAGGCGTCTGCACCCTGAAATTCGCGGCAGGGCTCAATCATGGTCCTGTTTCAACGCCAGATCGGCCGCCAGCAGTGCCTCGGCTGCTGCACTCAGGGCCGGCGAGGGCGGGGCAACCACGCCGATCGATTCCATCATCTGCGGCATGCCGACGAACTGACGTGCGCGGCGGTCGTAGATGCCGGTGATCAGCAGCGCGCGCGTGGCGGTTTTCTGCTCCGGACCGATCAGCACGCGCTGCTCCATGATGCCGCGTGAGCCGACCCAGCCGACCAGCCGCGTTTCCAGGGTGAAGCGCTGGAACGGCTTCAGCTCACGGCGGAACTGGATGGTGCCGGCGCCAACGATCGGCGCCCACTTCTCGCGCAGCGCCACTTTGCCCAGGCCCATGCGCAGGATCAGGTCCAGCCGGCCCAGGTCGAAGATGTTCCAGTAGCGGCCGTTGGTCATGTGCAGGTTGCTGTCCAGGTCATTGGGCAGCACCCGGAATGACAGGCGCGAGACCGCGAATGGCGCGTCGAGCTTCGGTCGGAACAGGCTGCACAGCAGCAGGTGGAGCAGGCGGAACCAGAGATTCATGACTATGACGACTGTTATAGAACGGTCAATACGCTAGTCTATGACGACTGTCTTAGCAAGGAGCCTGCCATGAGCCCGCGCTCGTCCGATGCCCCCCAGCGTGTGATCGATGCCGCGGCGCAGATGCTCGCGCGGGTGGGCCTCAATGCCACCAGCATCCGCGAAGTGACCAAGCTGGCTGAAGCGCCACTGGGCTCCACGTACCACCACTTCCCGGGCGGCAAGCAGGAACTGCTGGCACGGGCCACCACGATGGCTGGCGACAAGGTGGAGACCCTGCTGATCGAGCTGCTGAAGGAAGGCGCGGTGCAGGGATTGCAGCAGTTCCTGGCGCTATGGCGCGAGCGCCTGCTGCGCAGCGGTTTTCGCGCCGGCTGCCCGGTGCTGGCGGCGGCGGTTGAAGAGCCGGTGGAAGCTGCGCCCAGCCAACCGCGCGCAGCCGCCGCCGAGGTATTCGCGCGCTGGCAGGGCCACCTGACCGAAGCGTTCGTTGCCGAAGGACGCGCGCATGCCGATGCGGCAGGCTTGGCCAGTCTGGTGATCGCCAGCGTGGAAGGGGCGGTGGCGATGAGTCGCGCACGGCAGGACATCGCCCCGTTCGACCAGGTGGCAGAGCAGCTGCTGCGGGCTGCATCACACCGCTGAGGGTTGCACGGTCTACTTGAAGAGCATGTAGGCCCAACCTGCAAACATCGGTAACAGCACGGCGATCATCGATGCACCCAGCCAGCGCGCATAACGGCGGGCTGCGTCGCCACCTTGCCTTTTCAGTGCCCAGGCGTGCAGGGGCAAGATCAGCAGGGCCTGCAGAACGAAGGCCGCCAGTGCGGCAAGCCACAGCGCAAATACGCCCAGGCAGCCGTCACTGAAACAATAGGTGCCGAACCACGATCCCCAGCCCGCCAGGCCGATCATCGGCAGGAACATCACGCTGGCGACAGGGCGGGTGAACTGGGACGCTTGCATGCTGGGGCCGATCCATTCCGTGGCTGCCCAGAATATAGGATCTACACCATGCTGCGGTTGCCTTGGGGCCTGCGGGAATGCGATTGGATGAGGACTGTAGACGCGCCGCCACGGCAGGGTAGAATCCTGCCAGCGCAGCCCGCGCGTGCTTGGCAAGGATGTCTGCATGCTGCATCACCTCTCGCTGGGTGTCCGCGATCTGGACGCTGCCGGCTGCTTCTACGATGCGGTGCTCGCAGCCCTTGGCTATCGCCGCGTCTTCGAAGACGACACCGCAATCGGCTATGGCTTGGTCGATGATGAAGACCTGCTCTGCCTGAAGCTGCGCGACGATGCGGCTGCGCCGGGACCTGGCTTTCATCTGGCGCTGGCGGCAACCACGCGTGCAGCCGTTGATGACTTCCATCGTGCGGCCCTGGCAACCGGAGGCCAGGACAATGGAACTGCGGGCATGCGCCCGGATTACGGCGACCATTACTACGCCGCCTTCGTGATCGATCCTGATGGCCATCGCATCGAGGCAGTGACCAAGGCGGCGATATGAGCAACCGACGCCCGCCCGTTTCCCTGCCGAGCAGCCGCAGCACCGAAGCGATGCGTGCACGCCGACAGCTGCAGCATCGTGGCTGGCCGCGGCTGCAGATGGCCTTGATCGTTGCGTTGACTGGAGCCGCCGGATTCCTTGCATCGCACCTGCTGCGGCTGGCGGGCATCGACGCGATGCTGCTGCGCTATCCCCTGGCCGTTCTGCTGGCCTATGGCGTGTTCCTGCTGCTGATGTGGATCTGGATCCGTTGGCGCTGGGATGCCGTGGCCGACGGACTGGGTTCCGGGCCTGATGGCAATGGCAGCCAGGGATCGCCGTGGAGCGGCAGCGGTGGGCACTCCGGCGGGGGCGGCGCGTCCGCCTCCTGGGGCGACGCTGCAGCGTCCTCCAGCACGAGTGCCGACAGCACGTCGTTGTTGGACGTAGCCGACGGCGAGGCAGGCCTGCCGCTGCTGGCCGTTCTCGGCATCGTTGCGCTGGTGGCTACGGTGCTCTTGGCCAGTGTCTGGGTGGTCTGGTCGGCGCCGGTACTGATGGCCGAACTGTTGGTGGATGCGGCCATCGCCGGTGGTCTGTACAAGCGTATGCAGGGCATGCAGGCGCAGGGCTGGTGGCGGCTGTGTTTGTCCCATACGATCTGGCCGCTGCTGGGCCTGCTGGTGTTTTTCGCCGGGCTGGGCTGGCTTGCGCAGGAGCTGGCGCCCGGTGCGATCAGTCTGATGCAGGTGTTCAAGGCGTTGTAGCAGGAACGGCCCCGACGTTGAGTTTCAATCACACGCAAGGAGAAGCGCATGGATGTCGCTGCACGCGGTAACAGGAAGTTCGTTCGTTGGTTGATGGTGGCGATGTTTGCCCTGTTGATGCCCTTCGCGGTGATGGCTCAGTCCGGGCCTACATCGAACCCGCCCACAGCGGAGGCGGCCGCAGAAGAAGCCCAGTGCCGCGCCTGCGCCTATGAACGCATTGGGCACAAGATGGACATCGGCCTGGTGGCGCTGGTGTCTTTGCTGGTGGTTGCGCTGCTGGTGGCCATTTCCCGCGAGTGGGGCACGACGTCGCAGCGCTGGACCTGTCGCACCATGGCGCTGCTGCTGGTGGGACTGGGGGTGGCGCTGCTGTGGTGGGCAGGCAGCATCATCTACCTCGGCTACAACCCTTGGCAGGAGGACGCCGCTCCGCTGGATTCAGCGTTGACCTCCACACTGCTCAGCACGTCGCCGAAGTGGCTGGCGGCAATGGTGCTGATCGCTTTTGCGCCAGCCATCTGGAAGCGCAGCGAACGACTGCCAGCGTGGCGTATCGGCTGACCTGGGATCAGCGGCGCCGGATCATGTCCGGCGCCGCCTGCTGGAATCAGTCGAAGCGCCAGCGCACGCCCGCATACACGCCGCGGCCTTCGCCGGGCGTGGAGCGTGCCACGTCCTTGCCGGCATCGTTGTAACCGGGGGTGACGGTGGCGGCGTAGTGGCGGTCACCGATGTTGCGCATCTCCGCCCACAGTTGCCAGCGGCCGCCCGGTGCGTCGTAACCGATGCGACTGCCGAAGATGACGTGGCTGTCGGACCAGTAGCTGTTGGCATAGTCCACCGCGATGCGCGAGGCGTACTCGGTGTTCAGTGCGGCATACGCGCCCGAGGCGTGGTCGAAGCGCAGCTCGGCCTGGTAGGCATGGCGCGGTAGGCCAGGCAAGCGATTGCGGCCGAAGCGCGCGTCATGGCGATAGCGGAAGTCGCTGAAGGTATAGGCCTGGCGCAGCGACAAGCGGCCCGGCGCGGCCTGCCACACGGTGCTGTCCAGACCCGCCTCGATGCCACGGTGCACGGTGGGACTGGCGTTGTTCTCGGCGATGAACAGGTTCGGCACCGGCTGCAGCTCCACGCTCAGCAGTTCGTGCTTCACGTGCGCGTAGTAGCCAGTCAGTTCCCAACGGCCCAGCGCGGCGTCGCCCCGCGCACCCAGTTCCAGCGTCGTGGCGGTCTGGTTCTGCATCGGAACCGGCGCGCGCTGGCGGCCGGTGGACGGGCCATTGCCAGGCCCGAAGTACTGGTTCGAGCCCCAGATCATCGACCACGGATGCGGCGCCTCAACCGAGCGGCTGAGGTTGCCGAACCACTGCATCTGCGGCGTCTGCTGCCAGGTGAAGCCCAGCCGCGGCGCGTAGTCCCAGTCGTGGTCGCGCAGGCGGCCACCACTGCTCGGCCAGGTCACCTGCACATCGCGGCGGGTGTTGATCAGCGCCAGCCCGGTCTGCACGCGCAGCCGATCATTCAGCGCCAGGTTGTTGCCGATATGCAGCGTGCTGTCGGTACCGTGATGGCGGAAATCGCGGGTACGGGTACCGGCGGCATAGCCGTTGTTGGCAAAGCGCAGCGACTCCCGCACATCGGCATCCAGGTCGTGGGTGACGCGCAGGCCGATGGTGGTCTCGCTGTCCAAACCGAACAGCGCATGGCGGCGGCGGTAGTCCAGCGTGGCGTTGAGGTTGGCGTAGTCCAGCTGTTGGCGGTACAGGCTTTCGTTCAAGTCCATCGGGTACTTGTGATAGACCAGCCCGGCCTGCAGCGAGGAATTCTCATCGATCTGCAGGGTGGTGACGTTGCCCACCCAGGTGCTGCCGGGCTGCGGGCGGCGCGCATCGATGGCGAGGTTGGCAGGGTTCGCCGCGCGCGGATCGTTGCGGATCTGTTCGCGGGTCAGGCGCCCGGGCGTTTCGTGGTTGGTTTCGCGGTAGCGCACGAAGAAGCGGGTCTGCAGATCCGGGGTGATCTGCCAGCCGATGTTGGCCATCGCGCCCTTGCCATCGCCAGAGGCATGCCGTTGGTAGCCGTCGAATTCGGTATCGGTATAGGCCAGGAAGTAGTCGACGTCGCCACTGACGCCGCCCCAGCTGAGGCCGCGCTTCTGGTAGCCACGGCTGCCGGCTTCGTAATGCAGCTGCACGCCAGACGAGTCGCGACCGCTGCGGCTGATGTAGTCGATGGCACCGCCAAGTGCCAACGCGCCGCGCTCGAAACCGTTGGCGCCGCGCAGCACTTCCACCCGCGACAGCCACAGCGGTTCCAGCAGTTCGTAAGGCGTGCCGCCTGGACCGGTCAGCGGCAGGCCGTCGACCGATACCGCGATGCCGGAAGCATGCGCGCCCGGGCCACGGTTGATGCCGGAGCCGCGGATCGAGATCTTGGTGCCCTCGTTGCCTGGCGACTGCGCGCTGATGCCGGGCTGGTAGGCCAGCACATCGGCACTGCTGGACAGGCGGCTGTCAGCCTTGGCCACATCGATGACGTTGCTGGCGCCCGGCACGCGCTTCAGCGCTTCGCGCGCCTGTGCGCTGGCATCGGCGGCAGCGGTGACCCGTACGGCATCCAGCGTGGTGGCCTGCGGGGCCGCAGCGGCGGTGGAGGAGAGGCCGAGGGAAACGGCCAGGAACAGCAGCGAGGGGGTGGGGCGGTACGACGAGAGCGACATACGGGAATGCTGTAAACCACAAAAGTGGCGCGCAAGTTAACAGGTCGAGGGCGTCACGTCACCCATCGGCCGCGTATGGGCCGCCCGCAGCATCCATGTAGAGCCGAGCCTATGCTCGGCTATCGCGCGCAGCGCGGGCTTTCTGCCATCGCAACGAAGAGCAGCCGTGCATGGGCTCGGCGCTACAGCAGGGTCTACGGCGAAGGCTTCGCCAGCGCCTTCGACTTCGCATACAGCCGCTCAGCGGTTTCCTTCTCACCCAGCACGGCATGACACTCGGCCAGGCTGTCCCACACATTGGCCGAATCCGGATACAGCTCGGTGTTGAGGGCGAACACCTTCAACGCCCTGCGTGCACCAAGGCTCTCGCGGATGGCATAGCCATCGGTATTGATCGCGCGTTCCAGTTCGTTGGCTGCCATGCCGCTGCTGTCGCGCAACCACCTGCGCAGGGCTGGTGCAGCGCCTGCATCATCATCCAGCGCATAAGCGATCAGCCGCTCGGCCAGCACTGCATGGGGGAACTCGTTCGGTGCAGCCACCGCCATCGTGCTTTCCACCAGTGTGCTCGACCAGACATTGCGGGCACTGCCGTTGGTCAGGTACACGAACACCCAGTAGCCATTGGCCAGCGTGCCCTTGTAGGCCAGTCGTGCACGCACGCGGGTGCCGCCATCGTGACCGACCTGGGTGTAGCCGTCGCTGCGGGTGGTGTCCCAGCCGGTGGAGAAGAAATTGCTGCCACCACTGCTCAGCTTCTGCGGTTGCCACAGTGTTTCCAGCGTTGCCGTGCGTAACAATTTGCCGGTCGCCAGGGCCTGCAGGAAACGATTCATGTCACCCACGGTGGTCTGCAGGTCGGCATGGCCCCAGCCGTAGTTCGGCCACGGATCTTCGTTGGCGGGCTGCAATGTGCCGTCCTTGCCGATGTACGGCACCGCCGCGTGTTGGCCTGGCACGCTCGCCACGCCCCAGGAAGTGCGGGTCATCTTCAAAGGCTGCAGGATGCGTTCGCGCGCGATGGCGGGGTAGGGCTTGCGGTAATGCGCTTCCAGCAATGCGGTCAGCACCAGGTAGTTGGCCTGGGTGTACTGCACGCGGCTGCCGGTGGCGAACTGCATCGGCGCGGCAGCGGCCACCTTCAGCGCAGCAGCAAGATCCGGAGCCACACCGGTGTAGCCCTTGCTGAGCAGACGATTGTCCGCCCGATCGTAGTACTCGCCGATGCCCGAACTGTGATTGAGAAAGTCGCGCACGGCGATCACCTGCCAGACGGCCGGCAGATCCGGCACATAGCGGCTGGCCGGCGCATCCAGATCCACCTTGCCTTGATCCACCAGCTGCATCACCAGCGTGCTGGTCAGCAGTTTGGCCATCGACTGCGCAGTGAAAACGGAATCGACGGTGGCCGGCGCGTGGGTGGCCGGGTCACGCTCGCCGCTGGCGCCCTGGTACAGCACCTGGCCGTTGTGCGCGACCAGCACCGCCTGCCCCGCGATGCCGTACCGATCACGGTTGGTCTGCAGCTGCGCGTCCAACCGGCTGGCCACGTCGGATGGGGCGGCGAACGCGGCGCCCGGCAGCAGGCAGAGCAGGGCGACGGTGTGGCGAAGCAGTCGGTTCATGGCACATCAACCCGAGGGTGAGGCCGCACTATGGAAATCCCACCGTGGCCGGTCAAGGGCCATCGGTGGGGTGTGCGATGCCGGCCGCGGGTCAGCGACCGAACGCCTTCTCCACGCCCAGCAGCACCGACTGGTCGTTGCCGCTGCTGTTGTCCAGGCGCACCTGGTACTCGGCGCGCAGCATCCAGTCGCTGGCCGTACGCAGGCCGATACCCGCGCCGAGCAGGCCATGGTTGCGTGACTGCCCATACAACGTGGTGCGGTACAACGGGCCGCCGGGCAGATCGGCGTAACCCAGCCGCGCGTCCTGCGCGCCCTGCAGGTCATGGCCGAATTCGGCGCGCAGTTGCGGCGACCACACCGCCTCGTCGCGCTTGATGGCCCAGCGTGCCAGCGCACCCACGGTGGCGGTGGACAAGGTCACCGTCTGCGCCTGGTAGGCCAGCACGTACACCGCGTCGCCCTGTTCGGTGAAGCCATCCAGCCGTGCACGTGCCGCATCCAGCCGCGCGTAGGGTGTGAACACCAGTGCCTTGCCGATGAAGCGGTAGCCAGTGGACAGCGAGCCGAACCACTGCGTGCCATCGCGGCTGCCCTGCACCTGGCCGCCGCTGTCGGTTACATGGCGGCGTGAATCCAGCGACAGCCACTGGTAGCCCAGCAACGCATCGATGAACACCGCATCGGAAGGCCGGTAGCTGGCGTACAACGCGGCGCTGTAGCTGTCCACCGTGCTGCGGCTGCCCTTGTTGCCGATATCCGAACTGTCATGGCCGTAGCCGATGCCACCGCCCACCGACAGTTGGCCGCTGATGGCGCGGTCCGCGCCCAAGCTCAGCCCGGAGGTGGTGAAGTCGGTGCCGCTGTCACGTCCGCCACCGCCTGCCGTGCCGAAGTTCAGTGCGCCGCCGGTCCATAGCGACCATTCGCCGAGCAGGCCATCGGGCGGCAGGCCGGCTGCGAACGGCGTGGCCGGTGATTGCGCATCGGCCTGCAGCAGATAGCGGCGGCTGGCGTCCTGCAGATCCTGGGGCATCGTGTTGCGGGCCGGCTGGCGTGCGGCACGGGCCGAGCCCAGGGTGATGCCGTTGCTGAAACCGGTGCCGTCGCCGCTGTGCAGTTGCTCCAGGCGGCGCTGGAAGTTGTTGATCTGGCCCAGCGCCATGCGTCGGGTGGCGTCGGCCTGCGCCGACAGGATGCCTCGCACCTCCGCGTCCTGGCTGGGGTCGCTGCGCGGGGTCACGGTGACGGTGACCGTGCCGGCGGCCGAGGTCGCGTAGGCATTGCTCAGCGTGTAGCTGATCAGTGCGGTACCGCCGAAGGAGGAAGCGGCTTCGAAGCTCAGCACGTAGCCGTCCGGCGTGGACTGCACGCGTGCGCTGCCCGCCGTGGCCGGCGCGACCGACAGCACATTGGCTGCGGTGAAGGGCCCACCGCGGGCGGTGCGGCTGAGGTTGATCTGCACGCTCTGTCCGGCCAGTGCACTGGCCGCCACCGCGGCAACCACCGGGGCCGGGTTGACGGTCAGGGTTACCCGCGCCGGCTGCGAGGCGCCAAAGGCGTTGCTAAGGGTGTAATCGAAGGTGACCACACCGTTGAAATCGGCCGCAGCGGTGTAGCGCAGATCGGTGCCCTGCACCTGCACGCTGCCGGTGGCAGGCGCAGTGACGATGGCGGCTGCGGTGAAGGGGCCATTGCTGGCACCGTCGGCGGCCTTGAGGGTGACGGTCGTGCCCGCCAGCACGGTGGCGGTCTGTGTGGCGGCTACCGGCGCTGGCCCTGCGCTGACGGTCACGGTCACCGTGGCCGGCGTGGAGGTGCCGCCCGGACCGGTCGCGGTGTACTGCAGCGTGTCGGTGCCGAAGTAGTTCTGCGTCGGCGTGTAGGTGATCCGAGTGCCTGCGACCACGGCGCTGCCGTGGGCGGGCGCCTGGGTGATCGCGAGCTGGCTGATCGGCCCGCTGTCATTGCCGGTCACATCCAGCGTGACGCTGCCGTTGGCGGCGACGGTAGCCGCATCGTCCACCGCGATCGGTACCGGTTGGGCCAGGTTGATGGTGTAGGCCTGCTGGCCGGTTGCGCCGAAACTGTCGGTCGCTGTGACGGTGAAAGTAGCCGGGCCTGCGCTTGTCGGCGTGCCGGACAGTACACCGGTCGTCGACAACACCAGGCCGGCGGGCAGGCTGCCGCCGGTGATGGCGAAGCTGTACGGGTTGATGCCACCGGTCACGCTCAGCGTCGTCGATGGGTAGGCCGCGCCGACCTGCCCGTTGGACAGGGTGAGCGGAGTGAACACGAAGGACGGAGTGATGATGTTGAGAACGAAAGTCCGGGTAGCGGTCTGCCCGGCCTGGTCTTGAACCTGCACGGTGAAGGGGTAGGTGCCGGACCCCGTGGTTGTGCCGCTGATCAACCCGGCAGGGTTCAGTACCAGCCCGTTGGGCAGCGCGCCGCCGGTGATGGTGAAGGTGTACGGCTGCGCGCCGCCCTGTGCGATCAGGGTCTGCGAATACGGCACGCCACGCGTCGGACTGGGCAGTGACGTGGTGGCAATGGTCACCGCGCCGCCGGGAATGGTGATCTGGAATGACTGCGTCACATCCATGGCAGGGTGATATGTGCCGTTGCCTGCCTGGCGTGCAACGACCGTGCAGCTGCCAGGAGCTTTGGCACGCAACTGGTTGCCATTGACGATGTCGCAGATGTTCACCGTCTGTGAGTCCAGTTGCACCGGCAGGCCGGACGTGCTGCTTGCGACCAGCGGTGTAGTGGTGCCGAAGTTCAGCGAACCGGGATTGTTGAAGGTGATGTACTGCGTGATCTGCGGTGTGATTGGGGGCGAGGGCATCGATGCCGGACTATCGCCATCGGCATTGCGTGCGGTGACGGTGAAGGTGTAGGTGGTGCCGCGGGTCAGGCCGTTGACCGTTATCGGACTGGCGGCACCGGTCGCGATCAGGCCCTCGGGACTGGAAGTGACGGTGTAATCGAGGATCTGGCTTCCCCCTGTGTTGCCCGGTGCGCTGAAGCCCACGACTACCGAGGCGGGTGTGGCCGCGCTGCCGCCTGACGTGCTTACGCTGGTGACGGTTGGCGCATCGGGCACGGCCGCCTGGCTGCTGGCTGGTGCCAGACTGCACAGGATCAGGAACACCAGCGCCAGCAACGGCACCACGACTGACTTGCGGCCCAGCGCGCCTGCGCCGTTCCGTTCGAAGAATCCGAACATGTATCCCCCTGGTGCGGACCGCCGCCGCATCGGACAACGCGCCCCCTGCGTGTCGACAACATCCGCTGTGATCGATGTTTCCCCTGGCCTGCGTGGGGCGGGCCGAGTGCATCATACCCAAACGCCCGCCATACGCGAGGTTGGTCACATTATCGGCGGCAGCAGCGCGGTACCGACCGACGGCGGGGTTGCGTCGCAGGGAGGTGCCGGCCAGCGGCCGGCACTACCACATGTTCCGGAAGTGCCGGCCTCAGGCCGGCAACCCCGCATCAGCCAAGAATTCCTGGCAGATCCAATCCCTTTTCCTTCGCGCACTCAATCGCGATCTCATAACCCGCATCGGCATGGCGCATCACGCCGGTGGCCGGGTCATTCCACAGCACGCGTGCAATACGCTTTGCTGCCGCCTCGGTGCCGTCGCAGACGATCACCATGCCGGCGTGCTGCGAGAAGCCCATGCCCACGCCGCCGCCGTGATGCAGCGACACCCAGGTCGCGCCACTGGCGGTGTTGAGCAGGGCGTTCAGCAGCGGCCAGTCGGAGACCGCATCGGAACCATCGGCCATCGCTTCGGTTTCGCGGTTCGGCGAAGCCACGCTGCCAGAATCCAGATGGTCGCGGCCGATCACCACCGGCGCTTTCAGTTCGCCGTTGGCGACCATCTCGTTGAAGGCCAGGCCCAGGCGATCACGGTCGCCCAAGCCGACCCAGCAGATGCGCGCCGGCAGGCCCTGGAACTTGATCTTCTCGGCGGCCATGTCCAGCCAGCGATGCAGGTGCGGGTTGTCCGGAATCAGTTCCTTTACCTTGGCATCGGTCTTGGCGATGTCTTCCGGGTCGCCACTCAGCGCCGCCCAGCGGAACGGGCCGATGCCGCGGCAGAACAGCGGACGGATATACGCCGGTACGAAGCCGGGGAAGTCGAACGCGTTGGCCACGCCTTCTTCCAGCGCCATCTGCCGCAGGTTGTTGCCGTAGTCCACGGTGGGCACGCCCAGCGCGTGGAAGCCGAGCATGGCGCGGATGTGGTTGGCCATCGACGCGCGCGCAGCCTTCTCCACTTCCTTCGGCGCAGACACGCGCTTGTCGTCCCATTGCTCGACCGTCCAGCCCTGCGGCAGGTAGCCGTTCACCGGGTCATGCGCGGAGGTCTGGTCGGTCAGCAGGTCCGGCTTCACGCCGCGCTTGAGCAGTTCGGCCAGCACGTCCGCCACATTGCCCAGCAGGCCCACCGACTTCGGGGTGCCAGCCTTGCACGATTCGTCGATCAACCGCAGCGCTTCGTCCAGGTTGTCGGTCCAGGTGTCCAGGTAGCCGGTGCGCAGGCGCATGTCGATGCTGCTTTTGCGGCACTCGACGGCCAGGCAGGAAGCACCGGCCATCACGGCGGCCAGCGGCTGTGCGCCGCCCATGCCACCGAGGCCGCCGGTGAACAGCCACTTGCCGGTCAGGTCGCCACCGAAGTGCTGGCGGCCCATTTCCACGAAGGTTTCGTAGGTGCCCTGCACGATGCCCTGCGCGCCGATGTAGATCCAGCTGCCGGCGGTCATCTGGCCGTACATCGCCAGGCCCTTCTTATCCAGTTCGTTGAAGTGGTCCCAGTTGGCCCAGCGCGGCACCAGGTTGGAATTGGCGATCAGCACGCGCGGTGCATCGGCATGGGTGCGGAACACGCCCACCGGCTTGCCCGACTGCACCAGCAGGGTCTGGTCATCGTCCAGGCGCTTGAGCGTTTCGACGATGGCGTCAAAGCTTTCCCAGTCGCGCGCGGCGCGGCCGATGCCCCCGTACACCACCAGTTCCTGCGGCCGCTCGGCCACGTCCGGGTGCAGGTTGTTCATCAGCATGCGCAACGGCGCTTCGGTCAGCCAGCTCTTGGCGTTCAGCGTGGTGCCGGTCGGTGCGGTGATGGTGCGGGACGGGTCGTTGCGGGTCATGCGGCGCTCCGGTTCGTAGCGAATTCAAGGCAGGCATTGAGCACCTGCGCCAGGGTGTGGCGCAGCGGTGCGGCGTGGTCGGGGTCGAGCGGGGTGGGCCAGCTGTGCTCGTCCACCTGGTCGGGCAGGGGCTCGTGCATGTAGCCGCGGCAGGCCAGTTCCATCTGCAGGCTGTGCACGCCGCCGGCGACGTTGCTGTAGTGGCGGGTGATCCAGCCACCCTTGAAGCGGCCGTTGCGCACGTGGCTCATGCCGCTGATCTTCAGCAGGTTTTCCACCACATCACTCAGTGCGTTGTCGCACGACGTGTCCGGTGCACCGGACGGTCCGGCAGTGCCGAGGTTGAACTGCGGCAGCTCGCCATCGAACAGGTGCGGAATATGCGAGCGGATCGAATGCGCGTCGTACACCACCACCGTACCGTGCTGCGCGCGCAGGCGGGTGATCTGTGCGGCCAGCGCATCGTGGTAGGGCAGGAAATACGTGTCGCGGCGCCGAGCAATCTCGGCTTCATCCGGCTCGCGTCCAGCGTGATAGAGCGGCTGGTTGTCGAAGGTGGTCAGCGGGCACAGGCCGGTGGTGTTCTGGCCCGGGTACAGCGACACGCCGCTGGGATCGCGATTGAGGTCGATCACCGAACGCGAGATCGCTGAGCGCACCGTGGTCGCACCCATGCCACGTACGAAGTCATACAGCTCATGCACCCACCAGTCGGCATCGCGACGCGCCAGCCACGGCGAGTGGTAATCGCCGATCAGGTCATGCGGCAGCTCGCTGCCGGTATGCGGGAAGCTGACGATGAGGGGGGCGTCGCCCTCGTGTACCGTCAGCCATTCGGGATGGGTATTCATACCTGCGGTTCCACGGTTGGCAGCAGCTCATCCAAGCCCTGTGCCAGCGCGCCGCTGCGCACCAGGTTCGTGGCGGTCACCATGTCCGGATGGAAGTAGCGGTCTTCTTCCAGCGTCGGCACCTGCGCGCGCAGGGTGGCGCGCACGGATTCCAGCGCGGCACTGGAGCGCAGCGGCGCATGGAAATCGCAGCCCTGCGCGGCAGCCAGCAGCTCGATGCCGATCACGTTGGCCGCGTTCTCGGCCATCTGCATCAGCCGGCGTGCGCCATGCGCGGCCATCGACACATGGTCTTCCTGGTTGGCCGATGTCGGGATCGAATCGACGCTGGCCGGGTAGGCGCGCTGCTTGTTTTCCGAAACCAGCGCCGCAGCGGTCACCTGCGGAATCATGAAGCCGGAATTCAGGCCCGGTCGCGGGGTCAGGAACGCGGGCAGGCCGGACAGTGCCGGGTCCACCAGCATCGCCAGGCGGCGCTCGCTGATCGAGCCGATCTCGCACACCGCCATCGCCAGCATGTCGGCGGCAAAGGCCACCGGCTCGGCGTGGAAGTTGCCGCCGGACAGCGCCTCACCGGTATCGGTGAACACCAGCGGATTGTCGGACACGCCATTGGCTTCGATTTCCAGCGTGGTCGCAGCCTGGCGCAGGATGTCCAGCGCCGCGCCCATCACCTGCGGTTGGCAGCGCAGGCAGTACGGGTCCTGCACGCGCACGTCGTTGTCGCGGTGCGATTCGCGGATGCCCGAGTCCAGCATCAGCGTACGCAGGGCGGCAGCGGTGGCGATCTGCCCGCGCTGGCCACGCAGGGCATGGATGCGCGGATCGAACGGCGTGTCCGAGCCCTTGGCTGCTTCCACTGACAGCGCGCCGGTGACCAGTGCGGCCTGGAACACGGTTTCGATTTCAAACAGACCGGCCAGTGCGTAGGCGGTGGAGAACTGGGTGCCGTTGAGCAGGGCCAGGCCTTCCTTCGCGCCCAGTTCCACCGGCTGCAGGCCGGCACGTGCCAGTGCTTCCGCGGCGGGCAGGCGCTCATCGCCAACGAAGGCCTCGCCTACGCCGATCATCACGCTGGCCAGGTGCGAGAGCGGCGCGAGGTCGCCCGAAGCACCGACCGATCCCTGTGCCGGCACCACCGGCAGCACGCCCTTCACCAGCATCGCTTCCAGCAGCAACAGCGTTTCTTCGCGTACGCCGGAAGCACCCTGGGCCAGGCTGACCAGCTTCAACGCCATCATCAGCCGCACTACATTCGCCGGCATCGGCTCGCCCACCCCCGCGGCGTGCGAAAGCACGATATTCCGCTGCAGGGTGGCCAGGTCCTCGCGCTCGATGCGCACGCTGGCCAGCTTGCCGAAACCGGTGTTGATGCCATACACCGGCGCGCCCTTGGCGACGATGGCGGCCACCGTTGCGGCGCTCGCGCGCACCGCCGGCAACGCGGCCGGATCTAGCGACAGCGGCGCACCGCGATAGACCTGCCGCCACTGGGCAAGGGTGACATGGCCGGGGCGAAGAACCAGGGTGTTGCTCATGTGTTGCTCCAGGAGACAGGCAGGTCGGGCTGTCCGCGCAGTACGCGCGCGTGCAGCGGGTTGAATCCAATGCGATAGACCAGGTCGGCGGGCGCGTCGATGTCCCAGATCGCCAGGTCGCAGTCCATACCGACGGCGAGGCGGCCGATGCGTTCGCCATGGCCCAGCGCGCGCGCCGCTTCGCGAGTGAAGCCGGCGATGCATTCGTCCACGGTCAGGCGGAACAGGGTGGCGCCCAAGTTCATCGCCAGCAGCGGGCTGGTCAGCGGCGAGGTGCCCGGGTTGCTGTCGGTGGCCAGCGCCAGCGGCACGCCGGCCGCGCGCAGCGCAGCGATCGGCGGCAGGCTGGTGTCGCGGGTGAAATAGAACGCGCCGGGCAGCAGCACGGCGACGGTACCGGCGGCGGCCATCGCGGCAATGCCGGCGTCGTCCAGATGCTCGATGTGGTCAGCCGACAGCGCACCGAAGCCGGCCGCCAGTTCGGCACCATGCTGGTTGCTCAACTGTTCGGCATGGATCTTGATCGCCAGCCCGTGCGCGCGCGCTGCTTCGAAGACCTGACGGGCCTGTGCCGGCGAAAACGCGATGTTCTCGCAGAAGATGTCCACGGCCTCGGCCAGGCCTTCGGCAGCGATGGCGGGGATCATCACCTCGCACACCTCGTCGGTGTATTCCTGTGCCTCGCGGCCCGGCGGAACCGCGTGTGCCCCCAAGAAGGTCGGCACCACGTTCACCCGGCATTCTTCGCCCAGCGCACGGGCCACCTGCAGCTGCTTGCGCTCGTCCTGCAGGGTCAGGCCGTAGCCGGATTTGATCTCGATGGTGGTCACGCCTTCGGCGCGCATCGCCAGCAGGCGAGGGCGGCTCTCGTGTGCCAACTGCTCTGGCGAGGCAGCGCGGGTAGCGCGTACCGTGGAGACAATGCCGCCGCCGGCACGGGCGATCTCGGCATAGCTCACGCCCTGCAGGCGCTGCTCGAATTCGTTGGCGCGGTTGCCGGCGTAGACCAGGTGGGTGTGGCAGTCGATCAGCCCCGGCGACACCCAGCGGCCTTCGCCGTCGATGCGGGTGGTCGGCTGCAGGTGGGCATCGCTGCCGGCGGGGCCGACATGCACGATGCGGCCATCGGTGGCGGCCAGTACTGCATCGCGAAGGACACCCAACCCCTCGCCATCGAGGGTCATCAGGTGGACGTTGGACCAGAGGGTATCGACGTGCATGGCATCCACAACGCGGCTGTGCTTATATGTCTATACAATATAGGCGTCCAATTCGGGTTGTCCAGCCATGTCCGATTCGCGTTCCCCGCACTCCTTCCATGCCGCCCACGCCTTGCTGGCTGACGGCTGGGCCGCCGATGTCCGCCTGCAGGTGCAGGAGGGGCGCATCGCCGCGATCACGCGCGGGCAGGCGGCGCAGGATGGCGATACCCGCGTGGGCATCCTGGTGCCGGGCCTGCCGAACCTGCACAGCCACGCCTTCCAGCGCGGCATGGCGGGGCTGACCGAGATCGGGGGCGGCGACGGTGACAGCTTCTGGAGCTGGCGCGAACTGATGTACCGCTTCCTGGCCCATCTGCGTCCGGACGCAGTGCAGGCCATCGCCGCCCAGGCCTACATGGAGATGCTGGAAAGCGGCTTCACCCGCGTCGGCGAATTCCACTACCTGCACCACGATGCCGATGGCCGCCCCTACGCCAACCGCGCCGAAATGAGCGTGCAGATTGCCGCGGCGGCCGAGCAGACTGGCATCGGCCTGACCCTGCTGCCGGTGTTCTACGCACACGCCGATTTCGGTGGCGCGCCGCCGAACCCGGCACAGCGCCGCCTGATTCACGACGTGGACGGGTTCGCGCAGCTGCTCGATGGCGCCCGCACCGCGCTGACCACGCTGCCCGATGCGGTGCTCGGCATTGCCCCGCACAGCCTGCGCGCGGTGACCGGCGACGAGCTGAGCGCGCTGCTGCCGCTGACCGACGGCCCGGTTCATATCCATATCGCCGAGCAGGTGCGCGAGGTCGAGGCCTGCCTGGCGTGGAGTGGCAGGCGCCCGGTGCAGTGGCTGTACGAACATGCCCCGGTCGATGCGCGTTGGTGCCTGGTGCACGCCACCCACATCACCGACGACGAGCGTGCGCAGATGGTCGCCAGCAAAGCCGTGGCCGGCCTGTGTCCGATTACCGAAGCCAACCTGGGCGACGGCCTGTTCCCGATGCAAGCGTTTGCGCGCGAGGGTGGGCGCTTCGGCGTCGGCTCCGATTCCAATGTGCTGATCGATGCCGCAGAAGAACTGCGCCTGCTGGAATACGGCCAGCGCCTGACCCTGCGCGGTCGCAACGTGCTGGCCCCGGATGCCGGCCGCAGCACCGGGCGCTTCCTGTTTGAAGGGGCGCTGCAGGGCGGTGCACAGGCGCTTGGCGTGGCTGCCGGCCTGCAGGTGGGTGCCAGCGCTGACATGGTTGAACTGGATGCTGCGCACCCCGCGTTGCAGGCGCGACACGGTGACGCATGGCTTGACAGCTGGGTGTTCGCCGCACGTAATGGCGCGCTGCGATCGGTCTGGCGCCATGGCCGCCAGTGCGTGGCCGACGGCCGCCACGTGCAGCGCGAGGCGATCACCACCGCCTTCGCCGCTGCCCTGCGTGGCGTGCTGGGCTGATCGCCTCCCACCATCGAGACCCCACTACGTGAAGGCCAGCAAGTCCGCCACGCTCAACCAGCGCATCCGCAGCGACCTGGAAAGCCGCATCCTCAGCGGGGAGTGGGCGCCGGGCTTCCGTATTCCGTACGAGCACGAGCTGATGGAGCAGTACGGTTGCTCGCGGATGACGGTGAACAAGGTGCTGACGGCGCTGGCCGAGAGCGGCATGATCGAGCGCCGCCGACGAGCGGGTTCTTTTGTTGCTCGGCAGCCACCGCACCTGGAGCAGGTGGCGCTGGAAATCCCGGACATCGCGATGGAGGTTGGTTCGCGCGGGCATCAGTACGGCTACCGCCTGCTGCAGCGCGAACTGCGCCTGGCCGAGTCAGCCAATGTCGGTGAAGTGGAACTGGCCGGCAGTGAACAGCTGCTGGCGATGCGCTGCCTGCATCTGGCCGACGGCCGGCCGCTGGCGCTGGAGCATCGCTTGATCAGCCCGGTCGGCGTGCCCGAGGTGCTGGAAGTGGACTTCAGTACCACCGCACCGGGCAGCTGGCTGCTGCAGAACGTGTCGTGGACACGCGCCCAGCACCGCATCAGCGCCTGGGGCGCCGACGCGTCCACCGCCAAGCTGCTGGACGTGAAGCCCGGTACCGCCTGCCTGGTGATCGAGCGCCTGACCTGGCGCGGCGAACAGCCGATCACCCGCGTGCGTCAGATGTTCCTGGGGGATGCCTGGGATCTGGTCGCCCGCTTCGCGCCGGGCGCGCGATAGGGGCGAAGACACCGTTCTCCGAGGCGGTACCGGCGCTGTCGTCTTGCGCTCTGTCGTTGCGTGTGTACGATGTGTATGGTTCCTGCATCAAGAGCGGGGACCTTATCCGGGAGCTGGAAGCGGCGGGCTGGTCCTGCCGCCGTATCCGCGGATCCCATCATGTATTCGTGCATCCGCACCGGCCTCACATCATCACCGTTCCGCATCCCAAAAAGGATCTGGGAAAAGGGTTGGTACAGGCATTGCGGAAGCTTGCGGGACTGACGTAGGAAGCCCTCATGCGATATCCAGTCTTGATCGAGGCCGGCGATGAACGTACCGCGTGGAGCGTGATCGTGCCGGATCTGCCCGGCTGCTTCTCGGCTGCCGACACGCTTGACGATGCGTTGACGTCTGCTGAGGAGGCGGCACTGGGATGGATCGATGCCGCGTTGGATGCAGGCCGCCCGATTCCGCGCCCTTCATCGCCGCAGAAGGTTGTTGCCGAGGCCGATGAAACAACAGCGTGGATCCTCGCTTACATCTGCATCGATCCTTCTTTGCTGGACGACACCATCGAGCGGGTCAATATCAGCCTGCCGCGCCGCATCCTTGCGCGCCTGGATGCGCAGGCCAAGGCGGCAGGCGAGTCGCGCTCAAGTTACATCGCGCATCTGGCGGCACAGGGCTGACGACGCGGCGGCCGAGCTTGTGCCCGGCGCGAGACCCCTCATCCCATCAATACGTCGCGCACTGCCGCCAGCGCACCGGCTCATCCACGCCGGGGCGGGCGTTGAGCTGCACACGTACGTTGCGCAGGGCGGGGTAGCGCAGCACTTCCTGGCACACGCGTGGCCACACCGTTTCCAGCTCGCCGGTACGGTTGATGGCCAGCGTCTGCCGGGTCAGCCAAACACCGCTGGCGATGCCGGATTGCCCGGCCAGCGCGCGGGCCAGTTCAGCCTGGTAACGGTCCAGCGTGGCAGCGTCGGGGTTGGGATTGCTGCGCGCGTCGTCCGAGTTTTTCGGCGCGGGCGCGGGCGCGGCGGCCACGGTGGCAGGTGCGTCTGCGGCCTTGTCCGGCCCTTCGGGCGTCGGCAGGGGCTGTGCAGCCGGGGGCACGACGGGTGCGATGATGGGTGCCGGCGTTGGCTCCGCCTTCTCGCTGCGCAGGCCTTGCAGGCCAAGCCCGACCAGCAGGCCCAGCGTCACTGAAGCCAGTGCGGCGATGGCGATGCGGCGCAGCGCTTCATGGCGGGCGATGGCGCGCACGCGGGTGTCAACATCGGTTGGCAGGTAGGGCTGCAGCAGCGGCCACAGGCGCGGACCATCGATCACTTCCACCGCCTGCTTCTCAGCAGCGGCCAGGCCATCACGCTCAACCCGGCCTTCAGTGATCAACATGCCGCCCTTGGCGCCCGCCAGTCGCGCGGCAGCGCCCAGTTCGTTCACCGCAGCGGTGCCGATGCGGTAGGCCAGGCCGTGCTTGCACGACACCCGCCAGGTGTTCGGGCCATCGCTGAGCAGGAAGTCGCTGCTCGGCTCACGGCTTTCCTCGTTCGGGTCCTGCAGCTCGCGCAGGCCGCGCTGCTCGCGCAGCATGCGCTTGATCAGGGTCGAGAACTCGCGCCAGTGCATGCCCGCCAAGGCCTGCAGGCCCAGTTGCATTTCGGTACGTCGGCGCTTGAACCACCAGAGGTAGACGGTGGCCAGGGCACAGGTAAACAGGGCCGACAGCAGGGCCAGAATCCAGGGAAGCATGCAGGGCGACGACGGAAGGGGCGAAAACGGAAGCCCACAGTGTAAAGGGCCGACCGGTCGATTGCGTCAGGGTATCCCCGACAACAAGCGTGATGCAGCCCGCAGATCCGCACGCGCCAGACACGAAAAACCCGCCAATCCTGAAGCCGTGAGGGGAGGGAACAAACGGCAGCCGAAGCGATTGGCGGGTTCTACGCGATTGTCAACGAAAATTTATTGCGTTGCAACAAAGTCGGTTCAGGGCGTGCTGCCCGGCGACTGGTGGCTGCCTGGCGAGGGTGCATCGACATCGGTAGCAGCGCGATGTTCCAGCTTGGCCAAGCGGGCGGTCAGGGCATCGATGCGCGCTTCCAGTGCGGTCACTTGATCGGCGGTCGGCACGTGCAGGCGCTTGAGCACGCCCTGGACCTGGTCGTCGAACGCCTTGTTGACCTTGTCCCAGGTGCCGGAGGCCCTCTCGCGGGCTTCGTCCAGGGAGTGTTCGACGTTGTCGCGCCAGCCCGGCTCCTGCTCGCCGTTGCGCTCACGGCGGCGGGCCTCCCAGGCTTCGCCTTCCTTCACCAGGCCATCGAAGAAGCGGCCTCCCTCTGCCTGCGCGCGCCCCAGGGCGCCCAGCCCGGCCAGCCAGACCTGCTGTGCCGAATCGCTCAGCCTGCGCGAAAAGCGCTCTGCCTGGTCGCCGAAGCCGGCATCGTCGTCGCGGCGGTCATCATTCTCGTAACGGTTCATCGCATTCCCCGGGGGAGTTGGGCCTGCCCCCGAGAGTAGCGCGCGCCGACGTTGCTGGGCCGTGATGGCCGCAGCGCAGGTTCAGCCCAGCTTTTCCTTCAGCACACGCTGGATCTCGCTTTCGACCATGCCCTTCATCGCCGACAGCAGGAAGCCCAGCTTGGCCGTTACCCGCACTGCGCCCGGCTGCAGTTCGATCGCACCGTCCACGCCACTGCCGGAGAAGTTCAACACGTCTGCAGCCCACGAGGATTTCAGGCCGAAGCGTTCGCCCAGCTTGGCGGCAACCTGTTCGATCGCTTCACGTGCCTGGGTGTCGGGCAGGCTGTGGGCGTGGCGGACATCGATGGTGGACATGCAGGCTCCTGGCGCAGGGCGGGGATCAATTGAGAGGGCGAGCATTGTGCGCATCGACAGCGCCCACGCCAAGCGCTCATCGCAGGTTCTTCTTCGTGGGCGGCCAACCTGCTAGGCTGCGCCGCGTGCAGAACCTGCTAGTTCACTTCAGTCAACAACAACAGCCCGACCAGCCCCTGCGGCCCGGGGTGCAGCGCATCGTGCGCCAGGCAAACGGCAGCGTACGCCTGGGTGATGCCGGCAATGGCGCGCTGCTGCTTGCGCAGTTCTGCATGGATGATCGCGGCCTTTGGCTGCAGGTCGGCAACGGTATCCGCGGCATCCATGTGAATGGTCGCCCGGTACGGCGCATGGCCCTGCTGCGGGCGGGTGACGCGGTCTACGTGGACGGTGTGGAGATGGTCCTGCAGGGCGAGGTCGACACCTTGTTGCAGGCACCGGCACCGGCAGCCAGCGTCGAAGGCAACGGTGACGAGCAGCGCCTGCTGCGCGGTGTGGGTGGCCTGCATCATGGCCGCAGTTACCCCCTGTCGCGCGCGCGGGTGATCGGCCGTGGCAGCGATGTCGACATCGAGATCGACGAGCCCGCCTTCGCCGACCAGCACGCGCGAGTGGAAGTACACGGCGAGCGGGTATTGCTGCGTGATCTGGGGAGTGCCGATGGCACCCGGGTCAACGGCGTCGCCGTGCGCCACTGCTGGCTGCAGGCCGGCGACCAGGTCGTGTTCGATGGCCAGCACCGGTTCGTGCTGGAGGTACCGCATGACCCGCGTCGGCGCCCGCCGCTGGCCGATGACGAAGAAAGCGACGAAGCCGAGCAGGCGCCGGTGGTGCCGGTCGCCCCGCGTCGGGTCCGTCGCTGGCCGTGGCTGCTGGGCAGTGCGTTGCTCTTGGCCGCGGTGCTCAGCCTGCTGCTCTGGTTCGGCGCGCGCTGATCTGCGTTCGCCGGATATGGCCCGGCGCTACCCCTGACGCGCGACGTGCCCTGCTCTGGCAGGTGCCAGCCGTGGTTGGCACATTCCCTCCGCGCTCATGACGCCTTCCGGCGTACGCCAACCAAGGTTGGCGGGTACCAGGACATCAGCCTCCCCCGGCGCGGCGAAATGGATTCCAATGAAACCAAATTTCCCTTGCGCCACAAGGCCGCAAGGCTGGTGCAGTGCGGCATACTAGGGGTCTTGCCCCACAGGTGTGCCATGACGCGCGCGTTCAACTTCAGTGCCGGCCCTGCAACGTTGCCGGAATCGGTCCTGCGCCAGGCGCAGGCGGAAATGCTGGACTGGCACGGTAGCGGTGCCTCCATCGTGGAAATGAGCCATCGCGGACCGGAATTCATGTCCGTGGCCGCCGAAGCCGAGGCAGACCTGCGTCGCCTGCTCGACATCCCCGAAGACTATGCGGTGCTGTTCCTGCCCGGTGGCGCCACTACCCAGCAGGCGTTGATCCCGCTCAACTTCGCCAGCCCCGGACAGCGTGCCGACTACGTGGTCAGCGGCCACTGGGGAAAGACTGCGGTCAAGCAGGCCGGTCCTTATGTGGACGTCAACATCGCCGCCAGCAGCGAGGCCAACGGCTACCGCGCACTGCCCGAGCGCAGCAGTTGGCAGCTCTCGCCCGATGCCGCTTACGTGCACATCACCGCCAACGAGACCATCCACGGCGTCGAGTTCCGTGATGTGCCCGAGACCGGCAACGTGCCGCTGGTGGCCGATTTCAGTTCGTCCATCGCCAGCGAGCCGCTGGATGTACGCCGCTACGGCGTCATTTACGCCGGTGCGCAGAAGAACCTGGGTCCGGTCGGCATCGCGGTGATGATCATCCGTCGCGACCTGCTGGAGCGCAGTGGCCAGCCGCGCGCGGACATCTTCGACTATCGCTCGCATGTCGCCCGCGATTCCATGCTCAACACGCCGCCTACCTGGAACTGGTACCTGGCCGGCCTGGTGTTCAAGTGGATGCTGGCCGAAGGCGGTGTGGTCGAGTTCGCCAAGCGCAACGCCGCCAAGGCCGCGCTGGTGTATGGCGCCATCGACGCGTCCGGCGGGTTCTACCGCAACGAAGTCGCGCATTCGGCGCGCTCGCGGATGAACATCCCGTTCTTCCTGCCCAATACCGATCTCGATGCACGCTTCGTCGCCGATGCCAAGGCCGCCGGCCTGCTGGCGCTGAAGGGCCACAAGGTGGTGGGTGGCATCCGCGCCTCGCTTTACAACGCCATGCCGCTGGCCGGAGCTGAGGCGCTGGTCGCCTTCATGGCCGATTTCCAGCAGCGTCACGGCTGAGCAATGAACGGCGCGCATCGTCGGGTGCGCGCCCCGCAACAAGGAATTCCGATGGCAAGCAAACCCAGCAAGAAGGCGTCGAAGAAGGCCGAACCGGCCAAGGACAGCGCCACCTCCAAGCCCAAGGGCAAGTCGAAGGCAACCGCAGTACCCACCCTGGCGCCACTGGCGCTGGCCGATGTGCGTTCGAAGATCGACCAGATCGACCGTGACATCCAGAGCCTGATCGCCGAGCGCGCCAACTTCGCCCACCAGGTCGGCAAGGCCAAGGGCAAGCTCGCCGCCGCCGTCGATTACTACCGCCCCGAGCGCGAAGCGCAGGTGCTGCGCATGGTGGTGGACCGTAACGAAGGCCCGCTCAGCGACGAAGTGCTGGTGCATGTCTACCGCGAAATCATGTCGGCCTGCCTGGCCCAGCAGGAGCCGCTGAAGATCGGCTACCTCGGCCCGGAAGGCACCTTCAGCCAGCAGGCTGTGCTCAAGCACTTCGGCCGCTCGGCACTGGGCCTGCCGATGGCCAGCATCGAAGAAGTGTTCCAGGAAGTGGAAGCCGGCAATGCCGACTTCGGCGTGGTGCCGGTGGAGAACTCGGGGCAGGGCACCATCCAGATCACCCTGGACATGTTCCTGACCTCCAACCTGAAGATCTGCGGCGAAGTGGAACTGCGCGTGCAGCAGTACCTGATGTCGCGCAGTGGTCGCATCGAGGACATCGAACGCGTCTACGGCCATCCGCAGTCGTTCATGCAGACCTCGGCATGGATGCGCGCCAACCTGCCCAAGGCCGAGAAGATCCCGGTGGCCAGCAACGCCGAAGGCGCGCGCCGTGCACGCAATGCCGATGATGCCGCGGCCATTGGCGGCGAGAGCGCCGGCCACGTGTACGGCCTGAAGAAGGTGGTCACCAAGCCGATCCAGAACGATGCCGACAACACCACCCGTTTCCTGGTGGTGGGCCGCAACATCTTCCCGACCTCCGGCCACGACCGTACCTCGGTGCTGGTGTTCATCCATGACAAGCCCGGCGCGCTGTTCGACGTGCTCAGCCCGTTCGCGCGCCATGGCATCAGCATGAACCGCATCGAGTCGCGACCCTCGCACCACGGCAAGTGGGAATACGGCTTCTTCATCGACCTGGCCGGCCACATCGACGACGCACCGATGCAGGCCGCATTGGCCGAACTGGAAGCGCACTCGGCGCAGATCAAGGTGCTTGGCTCCTATCCGGTCGCCGTGCCCTGAGTGCTGCTGTTGCGGTGGCCATGGCCGCCGCCCCCTGATGCATCGCCGGCGCTGCCGGTGTTTACGGAATGATCGAACGATGAGCAACGCGCAACACTGGATCGCCCGCAAGGGCCAGCCGCTGCAGGGCAGCCTGACCATTCCCGGCGACAAGTCGGTCTCGCACCGTTCGGTGATGTTCGCCGCGCTGGCTGATGGCACCTCGCATATCGAAGGCTTCCTGGAAGGTGAAGACACCCGCGCCACGGCGCGCATCTTCAGCCAGCTCGGCGTGCGCATCGAAACGCCCAGCCCGTCGCAGCGCATCGTGCATGGCGTCGGGATCGACGGCCTGCAGGCACCCAGCGCACCGCTGGATTGCGGCAACGCCGGTACCGGCATGCGCCTGCTGGCCGGCCTGCTGGCGGGCCAGGCGTTCGACTGCACGCTGATCGGCGACGAATCACTGTCCGGCCGCCCGATGCGCCGTGTCACCGGCCCACTGTCGCAGATGGGCGCGAAGATCGACACCGAGGAAGACGGCACGCCGCCGCTGCACGTGCATGGCGGGCAGTCGCTGCACGGCATCGACTTTGCCTCGCCGGTGGCCAGCGCGCAGATCAAATCTGCGGTGCTGTTGGCCGGCCTGTACGCGCATGGCGAGACCAGCGTGACCGAACCGCACCCGACCCGTGACTACACCGAGCGCATGCTGTCCGCGTTCGGCGTGGACATCGAATTCTCGCCGGGCAAGGCGCGCCTGCGTGGCGGCCAGCGCTTGCGCGCGACCGACATCGTGGTACCGGCCGACTTCTCCTCGGCCGCGTTCTTCCTGGTCGCGGCCAGCATCATTCCCGGTTCCGAGCTGCGGCTGAAGCAGGTCGGCCTCAATCCGCGCCGTACCGGCCTGCTGCACGCGCTGCGCCTGATGGGCGCGGACATCACCGAAGAGAATCCGGCAGAGCAGGGCGGCGAACCGGTGGCCGACCTGGTGGTGCGCTACGCGCCGCTGAAGGGTGCGCGGATTCCGGAGGAGCTGGTGCCGGACATGATCGACGAATTCCCGGCGTTGTTCGTTGCCGCTGCCGCTGCCGAAGGCCAAACCGTGGTGACCGGCGCCGCCGAGCTGCGGGTGAAGGAATCCGATCGTCTGGCGGCGATGGCGACCGGCCTGCGCGCACTGGGCATGCAGGTGGATGAAACCGAAGACGGCGCCACCCTGCACGGCGGCGTAGCGCTGGGCAGCGGCACCATCGAAAGCCACGGCGACCATCGTATTGCGATGGCCTTCGCCATTGCTGGCCAGATCAGCCATGGCGAAGTGCGTGTCAACGACATCGCCAACGTCGTAACGTCGTTCCCGGACTTCGATGGACTGGCCCGCAGCGCGGGCTTCAACCTGGCCTGATCGGCGTCGCAACCGCCGGGCCACGCCCGGCGGATCACATCGCCCGGTAGGTGCCGACCTTGGTCGGCACGCTTCTCCCCATAAAAAAACGGAGGCCGAAGCCTCCGTCGAAACATCACGAACCCCTCGTCCGCGATCAACGCTGCTCGGTACGGAAATCCACCGGCACCCGCACCACGCTGGCCACGGCGCGGCCCTGGTGCACGGCCGGCTCGAACTTCCAGCCCTGCACCGTGTTCAACACGGCGCGGTCCAGGTCACGGCTGCGTTCGCCGCTGCGCGACACGATCGCCGCATCGGTCACGTTGCCGCGGGTATCCACGTTCAAGCTCGCAACCACGCTGCCCTGCACGCCACTACGCAGCGCAGCGGCCGGGTAACTCGGCTTGGTATTGCTGGCCAGCGGACGCGCCTCGCGGTTGCGTACGGCCGGAGCGGCCTTGCGCTCGCTCTGCGCGGGCGCGGCCTGGCGCGTCGCGGCGGCAGGCGTGGTGGCAACCGGCGTTTCGGTGGCCGGCAGCAAGCGCTCGCTTACCGGCGCAGGCGCAGCTTCGTCATGATTGGAAAAGCGCAGCCAGACCAGTGCGGCTGCGAACATCGCCACGATCAGGGCCAACCACAGCCAGGGAGAGGTCGAGCGCGGCTCAAGCGCCCCATCCTGCTGCAGTTGCGGGGAATGGAGGTTTTCGTGGGTGGTGGCAGTCATCGCAAACTCCTCGCGTCAGTAACGACGCCCAGAGTGTTGCCCGGGGCGGCGTCGCAGCGTGTCAGCGTTGCGTCAACGCGACCTGCAAGGTTCAGTTTTTCTGCCGGGAAGCGTTCAGTTACTGAGGCTTGAAATCGAACGGCACTTCAATGCTGCCCGGCACCGGTTGGCCATTGCTGACCGCTGGGCTGAAGCGCCAGCGGCGCACGGCATCGGTTGCCGCGCGGTCCAGTTCACGCGAGCCGCTGCGCTGGATCACCGTCACGTTGTTCGGATAGCCGGTGGCGTCCACGTCCACCCGTACCACCACGCTGCCCGCCTCGCCGCGGCGCAGGGCAGCGGCCGGGTAGGCCGGCGGCGGTGACTGGCCGGCAATCGGCATCGGCTGCGCATTGGCGGTTGCCGGTGCCGCAGTACCCGGCGTGGCCGGCGCCGCTTCAACCGTGGCTGGGGGCGGCGGCGGGGCGGTTTCCACCAGCTTCGGCGCATCTTCTGCGTCAGGCACCGGGACCGGCTTGGCATCGGGCATGTCGCTGGAACCTGCGGCCGCGGCCAGCGGCTCGGGCAGCGGTTCCACCTGCGCGGTTTCCTGTGGGGTCTGTGCGGCCGGGTCGGCGCGGAAGAATTCCTTGTCGCGTCCGGTCAGCCAGACCAGCACGAACAGCAGGATGCCCACGCCGAAGGCGATGCCAGCGATCTTCAGGGCGTTGCGCGGGATATGCACGGTGAACGACTTGGCAGGCGACGGACGGGGAGCAGACATGGACCAGACCAGTACGGAATGCCTCGATTCTGCCACGCCCGGAATGAACCGGGCGGCAGAAATCCGTATAACAGGCGATAATCCCGTTCCTGTTACCCACCACGACGCCCGCCATGCTTGATCCAGCCCTGCTCCGCCACCAGCCCGCCGACCTCGCCGAACGCCTGCGCACCAGCCGCGGCTTCGAGCTCGACGTGTCTGCCCTGGAGTCACTGGAGGCGGATCGCAAGCGCATCCAGGTGCGTACCCAGGAGCTGCAGAGCCTGCGCAACAGTCGCTCCAAGGCCATCGGCCAGGCCAAGGCCAAGGGTGAGGACGTTTCGGCCATCATGGCCGAGGTGGCCGCCTTCGCCGATGAGCTGAAGGCCTCGGAAGTGGCCCTGGACGAGCTGCGCGAGAAGATCGACACGATCTCGATGGGCATCCCGAACCTTCCGGCCGATGACGTGCCGGCCGGTGCCGACGAGAGCGAGAACGTCGAGCAGTCGCGCTGGGGTACCCCGCGCCAGTTCGATTTCAAGGTGCTCGACCACGTCGAACTGGGCGCACGCAACAAGTGGCTGGACGGCGAAACCGCCGCCAAGCTGTCCGGTTCGCGCTTCACCGTGCTGCGTGGCCCGATCGCGCGCCTGCACCGTGCCCTGGCCCAATTCATGCTCGACCTGCACAGCGGCGAGCACGAGTACCAGGAAACCAACGTACCGGTGATCGTCAATGCTGACAGCCTGTACGGCACCGGTCAGCTGCCCAAGTTCGAAGAAGACATGTTCATCACCCAGCTGGGTGAGCAGAAGCGTTACCTGATCTCGACCTCGGAGATCTCGCTGACCAACATCGCCCGAGACGAGATCCTCGACGCCGAGCGCCTGCCGCTGCGCATGACCGCCCACTCGCTGTGCTTCCGTTCCGAAGCCGGCAGCGGTGGTCGTGACGTGCGCGGCATGATCCGCCAGCACCAGTTCGAGAAGGTCGAGCTGGTCTCGATCTGCCGCCCGGAAGACAGCGACGCCGAGCACCAGCGCATGACCCGTTGTGCCGAAGTGGTGCTGGAAAAGCTGGGTCTGCCGTACCGCAAGGTGCTGCTGTGCACCGGCGACATGGGCTTCTCGGCCATCAAGACCTACGACCTGGAAGTCTGGCTGCCGTCGCAGGACACCTACCGCGAGATTTCCTCGTGCTCGAACTGTGGCGACTTCCAGGCCCGTCGCATGCAGGCCCGCTGGCGCAACCCGGCCACTGGCAAGCCGGAGCTGGCGCACACGCTGAACGGTTCGGGCGTGGCCGTCGGCCGCGCGATGATCGCAGTGATGGAGAACTACCAGAACGCCGATGGCAGCATCACCGTGCCCGAGGCCCTGCGCCCGTACATGGGCGGTATCGAAACCATCGGTTGAATCTGGTGGGTGCCATGCTTGCATGGCACCCCATCCACGCATGGCGAGGATCTACCGACGCGGTGCGGCATCCACGCATGGCGAGGATCTACCGACGCGGTGCGGCATCCACGCATGGCGAGGATCTACCGACGCGGTGCGGCATCCACGCATGGCGAGGATCTACCGACGCGGTGCGGCATCCACGCATGGCGAGGATCTACCGACGCGGTGCGGCATCCACGCATGGCGTGGATCTACCGACGCGGTGCGGCATCCACGCATGGCGAGGATCTACCGACGCGGTGCGGCATCCACGCATGGCGAGGATCTACCGACGCGGTGCGGCATCCACGCATGGCGAGGATCTACCGACGCGGTGCGGCATCCACGCATGGCGAGGATCTACCGACGCGGTGCGGCATCCACGCATGGCGTGGATCTACCGATGCGGTGTGGCATCCCGGCGCCGGGGACTTGGATCCGCCGTGCGGGACGTTTGGGGCTCTACAGTAGATCCACGCCATGCGTGGATAGCGCAATCCATCAACCCGCAACGCGCAGCTTCTCCAGCGGCACCCAACCCGCCTCCCCATTCTCCGGCACACACCACGCCCAACCATTGAGCGTGCGCACGCCGCGCAATGGCTGGCCCGGGTCCACATCCAGTTCCCGCGCGCAGTAGTCCTCCGTGGCGAATGCGCCACCCTGCGCATCGCGACCGATCACTGGCGCCGGCACGAACCCCGGCTGCTGCCCCTTGGCCTCGCACAGAAACCAATCGTCCCAGCCCTCGGGCCCCTCATAACGCTCGCCTACCACCAGTGCCTGTCCACGGAGCAGGGTGATCGGGTGTGGGAATTCGCTGCGGTGCGCAGCCGTCACGATGTAGTTCATCGCACCATGGTGGCAAAAAAAGACGGCCCTGCAAGAAGCAGGGCCGCCAGGGTAGGGTGGGCCGGGATGGGGGAGGGAATCCCGGCCCGCGTTCAGCGCCCAGACGAGGGAGAGAGGCGCCGAACGCTGGAACGCGTTACGCCGCAGCCACTTCCGCCGTTTCATGCGACGGCAGCGCTGCCAGTGCACCGGCAATCGCGTCTTCGCGATGCTGCGGTGAATAGGCGATGCCCTCGGCACGCACGAACTCGATGTCGTTGATGCCCCAGAAGGCGAACGTCTGGCGCAGGAAGGGCTCCTGGAAGTCCGCCGGCGAATCGGTGTAGATGCCGCCACGGCTGCTGACCACGATCACCCGCTTGCCACCGGCCAGGCCCACCGGGCCGTTCTCGGTGTACTTGAAGGTGCGCCCAGCCACCGCCACGCGGTCGATCCAGGCCTTCAGGGTGGAGGGCACGCTGAAGTTGTACATCGGCGCGCCGATCACCACGATGTCAGCCGCGAGGAACTGCTCGAGCACCTGTTCAGCATCGGCCGCTTCAGCGGCGTCGGTCTTGGCCAGCGAACCACTGCGCAGATGCGGTACCGGATTGGCGTCAAGATCGCGATAATCAACCTGCAGGCCGTCGATCTGCTGCTTGAACTGGGCCACCACGGCGGCGGTCAGGTGGCGGGAGACGGAGTTGTCGCCAAGCACGCTGGCGTCGATGTGCAGAAGCTTCATGGCAGTACCTATGTTCGGGAGAGGTGGCGGGCTTGCCGCCGACGGAGAGAACGATAGGTTGTTGCAAGGGCGGGATAAAGGTGGTTGAATGCCACGTATTGTTCTACTAATGGAACTCGGGTATGCATGACCTGAATGATCTGTACTACTTTGCGATGGTGGTCGACCACGGCGGTTTCGCCGCCGCCGAGCGCGCACTGGGCATCCCCAAGTCGCGCCTGAGCCGCCGCATCAGCCAGCTGGAAACCGACCTGGGCGTGCGCCTGCTGCAGCGCTCCACGCGGCGCTTTGCCGTTACCGACGTCGGCACCAGCGTGCACCGCCACGCCCAGACCATGCTGGCCGAGGCCCAAGCCGCGCGCGAGGTGGTGGACCGCCTCAGCGCAGAGCCGCGCGGCCTGGTGCGCGCCAGCGTGCCGGTCTCGCTGGCGCAGATGCAGCTGCCCAAGCTGCTGCCCAAGTTCCTGGAGCAGTACCCGAAGGTGCGGCTGCAGCTGAACATCAGCAACCGCCGCGTGGACATCATCAACGAAGGCTACGACGTGGCCCTGCGCGTGCGTTCGCGCCTGGACGACGACGGCAGCCTGGTGATGCGCAGCTTCGGCCAGGTGCAGGAACTGCTGGTGGCCAGCCCGAAGTACCTGGACCGCGCCGGCCGCCCGAAAGATCCGGAAGAACTGGCCAACCACGTCACCCTGAGCATCAGCGAAGACGAGGCGCGCCAGCGCTGGGAGCTGCACGGACCGGAAGGCGCCGTGCGCCGGGTAGACCTGCAGCCGCGCGTGGCCGGTTTCGACTTCCCGCTGCTGCAGAGCATGGTGAAGGACGGCTTCGGCATCACCATGCTGCCGGAAACCGTCTGCGCCGATGCCGTGCGCAATGGCGAGCTGGAAGTAGTGCTGCCGGACTGGTCGCTGCCGCAGGGCGTGTGCCATGCCGTGTTCGCCTCGCGCCGCGGCCTGCTGCCGGCGGTGCGGGTGTTCATCGACTTCCTGGCCGAGCACCTGCCGCCGCAGCTGGAGGCCTCGCGCCTGGATTGCGGTGGCGCCTGCGAAAAGGCCAAGGAGCGCATCAAGGCCAGTGCGCTGGGTGCGTTGGCGGTGGACGCGGGCTGAGGCCGAGATCCGATGGAACGACGGTCTTGGGCAAATCGCCCAGCCGTGCGAGAATGCGTGCCCGGCCAGCAGGCTGGGCCGATACGGAGAGATGGCCGAGCGGTTTAAGGCACCGGTCTTGAAAACCGGCGAAGGGTTAAACCTTCCGTGGGTTCGAATCCCACTCTCTCCGCCAAGAATGCAAAAACGCCCCGAAAGGGGCGTTTGCATTTGTGCGGCAACGAAAAAGTGCGGTCAAAACGCAGGCTCGATCACCGGAGAAGAATCAACTGTCGGGTAGGAAAGTCGATACTTCCGCGTGGTGTCCGCATCCACCAGGATCTCGATGGAGCGTCGCCTGGCCATTGCGGCCTTGGTAACGCCCAGCGCGCACAAGCCCGTGGCTTCCAGCACAGTCGCAGTCATCAGATGCCGCCCCGGCTTCAACGCAAACGTCACCGTTTCAGCAGTGTTGAGGTGAGCGGCCATTCTTTCGTCAACCATGACGCCCACGGCGCACTTTCCGTTGATCGCACCTACGTCGCGTGTCACCACGACATTGCCGGTTGAAGGCCCCTGATCAGCAAGTGCGAATACCCGTTCAGTGGGCACCGGTCTGACGTCCGCCGCCTCGGGTTGTCGGGTGGGTAAGGCACAACTCGCGGCCAGTAGTGGAACGGAGCACATCGTGATGCGCATGATGATCTTGACGGTTCTGCGATACATGCTTCCCTCCCTGTAGGAAAAAATGTTCCAGCGCGACAGCATGGTCTGTTGGCGCGACTTTACAGGAAGCGGGAGTGACCTCGTCCATGGCTCTGCCGGGACGTCGGCTTTCGCCCGCAGGTCGCCACAAGTAGCTCTGAATCTGTCTATCAGATGGGCGTTTCGCTGATGAATTCTGCGAGGGGACTACTGACCCACACCACCGTCGATTGGCTGCGTTTAGCCCGTGCGCATCGCGGCCCGCGTCTGCTCCTGGGCGTGATCGTGCTGGGCAACTTGCTGTGCCTGCGAATGTTGTTCGACCTTGGCAAGCGAATGCTCTACGGGCGTATTGATCGCCTCGCTGATCGCCACCGACGCCCGCAGGTGCGCCGGGTTGTCGAGCTCGCCCTGTACAGCGAACATGCGTGGGCTCGAGCCGTTGGCAGGCGGGTTGCCCAGCACGACGTGATCGACACGCTCCAGGCCATTGCTCTTGGCGGTCGCCAGGAGGCTGGCCGTTACCCGCTCACTGGTTTCGTCGAAGCTGCGCCCGTGCTTGGCGTCCACGGCCGATACGCCATCGCGGATCTGCTGGTAGAGCGAATGGTCAGGGTGGCCTTCCTTCCTGGGATCCAGATGTGCCTTGTCCAAGGTGGATTCGATGCTTTGCTGCAACGGGCTCTTGGGAGAGAAGCCCGGATTGCTCAGGGAAGGCGAGCCCTTGTCGGTTACGTCCTGGATCAGTCGCTCGCCGGGTTTGAGCGCATTGCGGGCCTGTTGCCCCGCTTCGGCCTCGCGGCGAGCGTAGGCGCCCGCGTCCTCGGTGCCGCGCAGATAGTTGACGCCATCACGCAGAAGTCCGGGGCCGCCGCCGACAAGCACCGTCGCTCCCACACGCAGTTGATGGATATCGTTACGGTACTCGGCGATTCTGCGCAGGTCTTCAGGATCTTTGACCCGGGCGTTGGGGTCGTCCAGCACAGAGTGCGCCACCCCCTTGTCGGTCATGTGGTCAAGGAAGTGAACCAATCGATGGGAGTCGCCCAACTGCACAGCCACGGCGGCGGAGATCGCGTGGCCGCTCCTCAATCCGGGCGCCATGAGGGACGCGACGCGCTGGCCCTGCTCGGCAGTGCGCAGAGCCTCCAGTTCCTTGGGAAGCGCGTACATCTCCACCTTGCCGTAGTGCGGGCCACCTGCACTGACCAGATCGCCTGCCATCACGTGGTTGGTGAAGGGGGCCGCATTGGCAGGTTGTCCTTCGGGTATGCGGTAGGCCAACCCGGCGGCGCCATACGGATTGAAGGCGTCGCCGGGGAGGTTGTAGTGGTGTGCGGTGATCTGGGAATGTGCGCCGCCCAAGGAGTGGCCGGTGACGTGTACTGGTCCAGATCCCCGTTCTTCAGCCAGCTTGATTGCTTGCTTGGTCAGCGCGAGAGCGTCGCTGAGTTGAGCGTTGATTCTGGCGGTGACCATTGCAGCATCGACGCCGCCATCAAGCATGGCCTGACGGTCAAACTCGGTGCCTCGATGGGCGACGATGATTTCGTTGGTTTCCAGGTTCTGATAGACGGCACCTTGGTAACCGGTGGCGGAATCCCTCCGGGCCAACACCTCGTACTCCACTCCGTTGATGATGGTTCGTTCAGGTTCGTCTGGATTGCTTTTGTTAGGTAATTTGTATGCGTTGTCCGCAATGGCGGCGCTGGTGATCGGGTTCATAAGGCCTCTCCTTCAATCCTTTGGGAGATATCTATAGGGAAGTAACTTTGACGGTCGGTCGCTGGGAGTTTTTCGAACATGGTTTGAGACAGTGTCCATGCCCATTCAGGGTTCTGCCCGGGAATCCTGGGGGTCAACACCTTTTCCACATATGTGGTAGAGCCTCTGTCACCTTCGATCTTTCGAACCGGAGCCGAGGCTGCAGCGTTGATCCTGCGCTCTTCTATTGCAAAGGTGAAAGACGTTTTCACCAGGCTTGGACTCCAGGTGCAAGGACCGCGGCCATAGTAGTCAGCAATCGCCATCCCATCCTTGAACACTGTGGTGGTGAACTCGGTCTCGCTGATGCGTTGTACCGGGAACTCAACCGATTGCTGCTGCGGGGCGTACTGCACACCTTCGTAATTGTTGATGGGCGGGAGGCAGAGTGGGTCAATCTCGTATGAGACGAAGACCTTGGGAATGGGGACATCCACAGGTGCATCGTTGACACGGATCACAATCGGCAACGCGTCCTTGGGTGCGGGATTCTCGCGGTAAACCGGATATGAGCGTTCCTTTTGGCATCCTGCAGAGGCCAGTGTAATCAACGTGATCAGCGCAACATGAGGAAGGGCGGGGATAAATTTCAGCATGATCGGTCCATGTCGCTGATTGAGGTGCTGCGGGAGTGCGCCTGCACAGGGCTACTACGGAGCATCGTTGTCGATGCGTGAAGCAGCAGATAGGGCCGCCCTGATCGTTGCCCCGTTGGGCATTGAATTCGGTCATGGGAGGTCGTGTCATGCCGGGCATTTTGGGGCAGATGCGACAGCGTGCGCCTTGCGGAACGCACGATCCCATAGTCTCTATCCTTGCGGCTCCGTGATGCGGAGCCTTGCGTGATCGCGTTCACCGGCGCTCCATTGCTCTGTGTCATCTGACTATACGGCCCGCTTCAGCTGGGCTCCACGGTCTCGGCTCTTCACGCCACGGTAAGAGCGCTGGATCACACGTTCAGAATGCCTCACCCCATGGCAATTTTCCGATGACGGCGCAGAGGGTTGAGATGTGGGAGCCTTCGGCGCCATCCGGGTGCCCACGGCAATGCGTACCGGCAGACGTTGGCCCATTCGATCATCATGCGGTGTCTCTTCACCAGCGTTGTGCCTCGCTTGCTGGCGGCGTGGCCTTGTCGCAGACTTCGTGCGCTTGGCGGTCTTGGACAGGACGTCCGTGAGTTGGGGGGAGAGCCCACCTGTCGCAGCGACCAGCGAGCGGTCGCTGACGAGTCAAGAGCGTTGGGTCAGGCTGCTTGAACCTTCCGCGCCCTGAGGAGCCGCGCCGTAACCAGGCCCAGAGCTACCAGACCTGAGGCAATGGCCAGCCATAGCATCAGAAGCGAATTGTCAGTATCTCCAGTGGCCACCGCCACGGACGGATCGTGGAGGTAGTAGCGGATATCAATCTCCTCGGCTTCGTCGGAAGCACGCATCTGATTGCCCAGGCTGTTGGATACTGCAATCTTCTCCACCCGCTCCTGGCCGTCTTCAGTTTCGAACTCGACATTCAGGACGAAATTGTTCTCTCGACCCTTTCGCTCATCCCAGGTGACTTCGGTTACCAGGCCCACGGCATCCCGCCCGTCGAGTCCGTCGGTGAGGGCATGGCGATGATGGTCTTTGTAGGCCACCACGGAAAGTGCGATAGCCACACCCGCGGCAACGAGAATGTTGCGCCAAGAAGTGAAATTCACGATCAGCTCCCAGTTCGACTGAAGCGGGCGACCTTACTGGCCCGCGCGATTGCGTCCAATCCAATGGGCTTGATGGGCATGGAGTGCGCGCGCCACTTGGCGGCCAGTTAGCCCTTGCAGTGGAAGCGTTTTCCGCCGGAATCCACGACGCCCGGACGGATCGAATCGCCGAGCGCGCATGGGGCAGATTGCGTCGATCTGCGCATTGGTGGCAGGTATGCCGGGAAACACTCGAGCAACTGAAGTATGTTGAAGGGATCGAGGAGCTGGAAATTCCTTATTCGGTTTCGGTGGAAGATCCGCGCGCGCAAGGTACTACGATCACGCTATCGAGGGATAAGCGTACGTTGGAAGCCGACCTACACAAGGCGATGGGGCATAATCTCTGGATCTTCGGGCCAGAGTTCACTTTGTTCTCCTCCAACACGACGCTGAAGCGAATTATTGAAGAGTTTCTTGATAAAAAGTACGCAGGTAGAAGCACCTCGGATCGTCCTGATCTGATGCTGCAGCAGAACTTTTTCGGAGAGTACCTGTTGATCGAGTTCAAGCGTCCTTCGCATGCTCTGACCATCGGTGACTACCAGCAGGCGACCGGCTACAGGCATCACTTGGTGCCGTTTACTCCCAAGCGGATCCGGGTGTTTGTGATTGGCGGAGATCGAGGGGAATTCCCTACGGCTCATCTAGAACCCGATGTTGTAGGTACATCTTTCTTGGATGTGATCTCGATGGCTCGGACACAGTTGGAGTGGAAGCTTAAGTAGTGGTCAATCTCGACGAGCCCGTGCACCTGAACGGCGATCGGCGGCTAGTACCGCTGATCGCTACTGTGCCCTATTAAGCTATCTAGGCATCTCGCCACGCATATCCAGCGCCCGGCCGATAGGCGTCAGCATTGATGTTGCACCAGGCGCCCTTATGGACGTTCGTGTAATCAAGGCGCTGACCATCGTCGACGATGCCACGCAAGAGGCGGTGGCGGTCGTGGTCGAGCGGGCTCCGGCTACGGCGTGGCACGGGTGCTGGACCGGCTGGCACTGACGCGAGGCCTGCCGCAGTTGATCCGGACCAACAACGGCAAGGAGTTCTGCGGCAAGACGATGTTGGCGTGGGCCTGCGAGCTGCATCCGGTTCAGATTGGTCAGGCGATTCGAAGCAGAAGCCGATGCAGAGCTTAGCTCCAGAATTGCGGATGTTGGCTGCTGGAAAACGGCCGACGACCAAGCATGGCTGGCGGCGTCTAGACGGGGCTTTCCGTTTGTGGGGCGATCCCAGAGTCCGTTGCCCGTCCGTCGCGCTGCCTAATCAGGCGGAACGCGGCTTGCCTGTTCTTTTGCGAGAGACTTCTGCTCATCGAGACTGTGCGTAGATGATCGCGCACCTTGTCGTAAGCATCGCTTGGCGAATCTGCCACCCACCCAAGTGCCAATGCAGTCCAATAGTCTGATTCGCACTGAAGCCCCGCCGTAATGGTTTGTATATACGGGAAATCTGGTCCGAGAATCGCCTCAACGTCCCTAAGTGGCTGTTCAAGTAAGATGAGCGCGCGCACAAAGTCATCGGCGCTGATCAGACTGTACGTGTTTAGCGGGCTGCTGACTCGCCAGTGGCCTTCCTCTCCCATGAATACTGTGGTGTTTCCTGCAGTTACTGTCCGCGCGGCTTCACCGTTGGGGGAGAGGTACAGCCCTGGGTCGTTCCAGCCAGAAGGGTAGGTTATGTCCGATGGCACCTCGGCTGGATTGAGGTAGATGCAGGTGTCCTGTAGTGGTGATACCAGCTCCGCCCGCGCGTTTTCCAGCATTGGTGCTCCGTCTGCGCTGGTCGGTTCCTGAGCATGCGCCCGGGATGTCCCGCCGGTGGCAACAGGCGCATCTTCGCCGGTTCTTTCGCCCGGCGATCGGGTGCGCCGATCGCGAACCCATGTGACGACCGAAACCCATATCAGCGCCACCAACAAGATCGGAACCAGGGTGAGAAGCGATGCAGCGTGGACGCCTTGGACCGGTGGTTGATGCAGTTGTGCCAGTACCCAGGCAATGGTCCAGATCGAAAAAATGATAAGACTGACCAGTAGGCGCCAGGGAAGGTCGCGAAAGTGCCAGGGGCGCGTGAGCAAGAGGAGGACGACAATCTCTGCAGCGGATATCGATGAGAACCTTACTACCAGATCGCCGGGATAAGACTGATCTTGCCGGGAAATTCCGTGGCTGCTGATCCATTGATCCGGCTGAAAGCCGGTCGTGATGTAGAGCACAGTGAGGCCAATCCAGACCGCCGCGGCAATTCCAAGCGCTGTAGTGCGTGGTGAGGGTTTCATGCAGGGGGGGCTCCGATTTCGTTTCCGCTGAGTGCTCGGCAGTTGCGGCAGTTCTACCGGGCGGGAGCTGTCGCTGAGGTGAGCTCCCAGTGTTACGTGAGCGGGCGCGGCGCCTTATGTAGGCGGAAGACGCGCGGATGGGATGTGATGACCTTGGCGGGATGCATACTCCGGCGCATGAAGATTTCCTCTCGAATGCCGGCGACCACACCTCAACGCGCAGGCGGTTTGCACACCGGGTCGTACGAAACCTCGTATGTAGAGAAGTGACGGCCATCCTTCTCTAGTTTCGCGTGATCCAGCATCGCGAGCATTTCCGAGCGCCCGAGTGTCTGAGAGCCACCCTCTCCGTCGAGAGTCAACGTGTAGCCATCCCTCAACGCAGCGCGGATATCACGCTTGTAGGATATGTAGTGGGCCACCCATTCAGACTGCGACGGGCCAATCACCGATGATCGATCGTAGCTGCTGATATTGGATGCATGCGTCGTTGTGGCGCGAATGGAATGATCGCAGTGATTCTTCAGCGTGATACGCACGTGGTACGTCTGCTGAGGGCACCCCGCGAGGGCCATTACAAGCATCAGTGCGCCGATGCTTCTGATGGAAGGGGTGTGCTTTCGAATCCGCTCCCGACTTGCTGCCTTGATCATCGCTCGTCCTGCGCATCCTGGGGGTCGACGTCGTCATCCTCCGCAGCTGCGTCCGCCATCGAATTGATGTAGTTGGCTGTTCCTCCAGGCAGCGATTCGGGCGAAAGTGCCAAGGCCGCCATCGTCATGTTGGTTTGGAAGACGTACGGGTACGGCACCCAGCCTGGAGCATCGTTGTCGGGATCGCGTTGCAGGGCCCAGGTGAAGTGGACGGGTACCGTGGCTGGTTTCTGCAGGTCTGTCAGGTAGCTTTTCCAGCTCCGCTTGGTGTCTGGTATCAAATCACCCTGACTTGCATAGGCCGGTTCATCCGCCTCCATGTGCTGAATCTCGGGAATCATGCAGCGCATGCGCACGATAGCCAGCTCGCTCCCATCCGCGTTAAGTGCTGTGGGAGGGCTTGGCAGCACGGGAGCGCAGCGAATGCGGCGCTGCGCTTCGGTCATCACCTTGTAGAGCACCCGCCCGCCCTGAGCGTCCTCGATCGCTGCGGCCATGACGCCGTCCAATCCGTCGCGATATGTGCTGAGGTACTCATCGCGCACTTCTTCTTCGGTGCTGCCTGTCACCAATGAGTGAAATCGAACAATCGATTCATCGTCTTGCTGGAGGATCACGCGCATTCCAAGTGCCGCGACCTCCTCGGGGCCCGCCTCGCTCGCGTTGCCAAGACCAGGCACAGCCGCAAGCCAGGCAGCCGTCAGCCAGGAACACGTGCGCACGCTGCTGTAATTCATCCTCAAGTTCCCATCCCCTCGCAGTCGCAGGCGTCATAGTTGTCGAACAGGCTGTCAAGCTCTGTTTTCACATGTTTGATCAACGTAACCATCAACTCGGCAGCCGACGTATTGATGCCATTGCGTAGTTCCCAGCGGTCCTCGCCCGCGCGTAGTACGACGGAGACGGTAATTGCGCGAGGTTCAACGCGTTCGGTCGGCTGTGTATATCGCGCAATGAACGCGGCCATTCGTGCCTCAGGATCGATGCCGCGTAGTCGGGCGCTGTCCTGTTCCGTGAGCGCGACGGGCATGGGGACCAGGCATGTGGCAGTGGCCTTGATCACGGGAAATGCGGGCGATCCCAACTCGGTGGGCTCCTCACCGGTGACGGTGCAGCGGGCCTCCCGCACGCGTTGAGGAAGGGCCGCCAGGACTGGTAAGGGCGCATAAGCGGATTGGGCAAAGCCTTCGGACAGCAGCATGAGCTCTTTCTGTCCGGAGTTCATTAAATGCTCAAATGCGGCCTCGAATGACTCCTCTTTCCCGCTTCCGTGATAGGTGGTCAGGGTGAGGTAGCTGTGCTTGTTCTGCCGAACGGTGCTGTCCAGAATCAGCTGACCTACGGCCTGCACCGACAAGCCACCCATGTCGTCTGGATGCACGCTGTCGCGAGTCAGATAGAATGCGCGCTCCTCGATTTCCTTGAACGCTTTCTTGTGCATCACACTTGCGAGGCGCACAAGCGAGCCGCTGTCAACCTTCCACTTGGCTGTCTCAGGTACTCTGGGCCGATAGAGTTCAACCCACGACTCGAAGCGGCGAACTGGCTCTGACGTCGCCGCTAGCGCCGCAGCGTCGGCCAGCAGGGTGAGCCGCTCGCGCCGGGACCGCGTGGTCTGTTTGGTTTCCTCAGGAATCGTGATGTCGGCAAAGCTGCAGCTTACCGTGACTTCCCGCCGGGCGACGCCGGTGCCGGGCGCGGGAAGGGTGCCACTGCCTGAAACGTCGCACTTGCCATTCGCCATGACCGCATCAATGCTGCGGAAGTATCGGGCGCGGATGTTTTCCAGCTCCGCTGTTTTCATGGCGGAGTAGGTGTCGCGACGCCACCGGCGGCTGTCGGAACGCGATTCCACCAAGGCAGACATTTCGGCTTTCGACTCGCTCTCTGAATGGCCGTAGTAACTACTGAGGGTGCGCGCGCTCTCGGCATCGTCGAACAGGAGCTGGCGTACTGCATGTACTGCTAGCTGCTCATATCGCTTCTGTTGGGTCTGCGGCGCCGGGTCCTCCTCGGCAGCGCTGGCCATCGCCGCAGGGAAGAACACGGCTGCAAAGAGAATGGCCAAGCGGTTCAGACTGATCATTTGGACCTCGGGGTGTGATCGTTGAGGTTCATAGGTGCCGATGGCAGCGAGGACGCTGCGCAGGGCGCGCCGTCCTGGATGAACCCCGCCTGGGAGCTTGCAGCAGTCATGCCGTGGCGGCTATGCAACAAGTTGCAAAACAATGCCTCTACGGTCGATGCGCAGCACGAGGACTCCCGTCGAGATCTGCATAATGGCGGCGCTTTAGCTGATTCGATCGTCGTAATCGGCTAGGCCGTTGGTGACGGTCGACCGCTTCGATGCGTGCGCTACGTCACGGCTCCAGTACGCAGAAGGCTCCCGCTGTCGCACGCTGCACGCAATGCTGTTTCTGCCTCTTTTCAGAACCGGAAGGCGCGCGAATCATGGCCCGGCCAAGGCACAAGCCTTGGCCGGGATTGGCGTCCCGAACTTACGAGATACACGGTGTCGGGCTTGCAGTTGAATTTGCAGTACCGACAATGCACCGCTTGCCAGCTCATGGCGGACGGTGCGTGGGGATCAGTCGATCCGCCGGCTTTCGTATCTCGTATCCGGCACGCCAACCCGCACCGTCCGCCACCTCGCATCTGCAGGTGGCCACACCGTGAGGTTGCCGCTATGCCTGACCTGCTTCCCGACTATCCCCGCCTGCACGCGCTGCTCGGCGATGCCGCGCGCGATCTCCCCAATGCTCTTGCCGAAAAGATGGAAGACGCCCTCAGTGATGCCGCCGAGTCTGCGCCTACCTCGGCGTTCTTCACGTTCCTGCAAGGTCACGGCAAGGGCCGTCGCGTTGATGGCGTGCCTTGGACCGAAACCCGCCTTACACCCGGCCGCGCCTTCGATCTGGCCTTGGCCACCCGCAGCGCATCAGGCATCACCGCGCTCACTGCCATGTTGCACGCCGCACACGTGGCGCGGGAGAACGACGAGCCAGGCTTCTATCCGTCGGCGGCACTGGTGGATGGTCTGTTTGATGCCTGCGAAGCATTGTCGCTGCAGGTAGAGCGCTGTCTCGTCCCTTGACTTGCCGGCGTATTGCCACGAACAGGATGAGGGGGTAGCCCGGTGCTCCCCATCCTCTGATCCTCGGTACTCTCAGGTAGACTCCGGAAAAACAACCTGGGGGAAATGAATGAAGAACGTCGCAGCGCTGGCCATTGCAGCCGCTGTTCTTTCGCTGGCCGGATGCTCTACGGTGCCAGTGACGGAGGCCCAGGCCAAGCCGGTCCCTTCCGAGCGGGTCTACCTGCCGCAGTACTTCCAGAAGTCTGCTGAGCGATCAGCAACCATCTATATCAGCCGTGACAAAGGTTACTCTGGCTCCGGCTGCTCGCATGACATCTATCTCAACAACGAGAAGGTGATGGCGATCAGGCAGTCCGAGGCGGCCACGCTCCATGTTGTTCCGGGGGCCTACTTCCTCAAACTGGAAACAGGCGGTGGTCTCTGCCCGAACATTTCCACTTCGCAGAATATGACGCTGGGCGCGGGCGAGCGTCAGGTGTATCGCGTGCTGATTCCCTCCGATGGCAATCTTCGTCTGACGCGAGATCAGTAAGCTGGGGGCAGCGTTCCCGGCAAAGCCGGCCCGCTGCCTCTTGTCCCTGTTGCACGGATCGCAAAGGAACATTCTCGAATGGAATTCGAGCACTGGATAACCTGGTCACCCGGATGTTTCGAGGCCACTGCCCTTAAGCAGGGATGGCGTTTCGATGTCAGTCAAGGACTTTGGCGGATCGACATCAACCGGGTAGAAGCACACCTGCAGCAGGATCTGGCCGCCCAGCAGTTCGGCAATTCCGTCGCCCGTTTCATTTTCGGATTTGAGATGCATCGCCTGGGCGGCGTGCTGGACGATGAAACCGTTCTGCAATCCATGGCGGCGACACGCGATCTCACACGCTACTACCGATCCAAGCGCGCGTTGCTGGCGGTCGGTCAGCTTGAATGGACGCAGGTCCGCCATCTCGATGCAGCTGCTCAATGGGGCGCCTATAGCTCCACTTTGCTGCATGCGGTCGGCAATTGGAGTGGCCAATCACGCAGGCCGAAGGACTTTGACGTCTCCTCATTCCGTACAGCGATTCAGCAGAGCCTGCAGGCGCTGACGGAGGATCAATACGCTGTCGATCCGGAATCAATGGACCTTTCGCCGCCCGAGTGGGATGAAGCTGGTCGATTCATTCATCGGAATCTGGATCCCGGTTCGCTCGATGGTTGAGCTGCCTGTGAAGTGGTAGACCAAGGTCACGACGACTTCGGAAGTGTTCGAAATGCCTGAAGAGATATTCCCGGGGCCTGTTCCACCGACGTCAATCTTCCTATAGTGGGTCCAGCCCCCCAATGGAATGGCCCGATGCACCCGATGTCCTCCGGGCGGTGCCTTGCACTCGCAATCGCAATCGCCGTTAGCGCCAGTGCCTGCGCACGGCCGCCGTCCACCGAAAACGAAAGGAATCCCGCCATGTCTGGCGCAACACAGACCGGCCGCACGCTCAACGGCCACACCTATTCCGACGCGCCCGTGGACGTGAAGCTGGGGCAGAATACCTTCCGCATCCCCGCCAACTATCTGGACAGCCAGATCGCGCCATGGCCGGGGGAGGGTGTGACGCTGGTGATCGAATGGCCGGACATGAAGCCGACGCCGCCCGGTGCCCGTGCCAATCCGCGTACGAATGATTTCCGCAAGGAGATTGCCGTCCGTATCAACTACATCGATCGCATTCCAATTGAAACTTCGCTTTCAAGGCTTTCCTCAAATGAAGCCATCACGGAGGAAAGCTCTGTGGAAAGGGGGGATCCCAGGGACCGTCTCGATCAACGCGTTGCACAGCCCGAGGCCTTGGGGCTGACGCCCTATGCAATCGACGAAGCGAAGATGGTGCTGTACGCGAAGAAGTATGAGGCGCGGTATGGGAAGCCGCCTGTCCGCAATCCGGCATCCGAACGCGACTGGTATGTTGCACGAGACGGTGCCGGGAATCTGACCAGCTTCATCAAGTGCGACAGCGCAATGTTCCTGGGGGACGGAGTTCGCCTGACGCAAGATCAGGTCGTTGATCTGGACGATCCTGTGGCTGCCGGATGCGTTCATTACTTTGTCGATATCTCTGACAGTCTCTCCATCTCCCTGCATTACAAGAGAGCTTTCTTGAAGGACTGGAAGCGCATGGAAGATGCTGTTCGTAGTGTTCTTGCGACATCACGGACACGATAAGCGACGAGGCTCAAGGAGAAAGCAATGAGCGGCCTGACCCAGAAGGACGTCAGAATCCTCAACGATTATGCGGATGCCGGTAATCGTGAGCTGTACTGGAACTACCTGTCGCAACTGCCGGGTGCGGACGGCTACGGTACGCTTGCACTGGGCGTAGTACGCAATGACAGCTTGCCTGGGCGCGTGGCCAATGCCTACGCGCAAAGCCATGCCAGATCTCAGACTGACGAAGGTTCGCGTTTTCCCAATGCCGAGCTGAGCGAGCGCCAGTGGGAAGCATTCGGGCGGACGCTGCTGCTGGAAGATCTGCAGCTTCGACAGGCGTGGATGGGAAACGGACGTGCGGATCTCGCGCTGAATCTGCCTGGTGCCGACGTCATGCTCGCTCATGACCGCGCTTTCGAGCAGCACAGACTGGATCCGAATTGCTGGACTCCTCGAGTGCTCCTGCAAGCCGCCTCGGACAAGAGCGGTCCCGAAAAGCTGGAACAGATCTGGACCAACATGCTCAACAATGACTATGCCGGAGGCCCGCGCGTAGGCAACACCAGCGTCGATGCCATCAGCCAGATGGGATGGGCGAAGGGTGGGCAGTACCTCACCCGGTTGAGCGTGCTGGAGGCTACCCAGGCACTGGAGGGGCGTTCAGCAGTCGATCCGAACATCATCGGTGGCAACAGCTACTACGCGATGTACTTCGAAGCGGACAGGAAGTGGGCAAGTGTCAGCGCGAGTGGCGGCCACATGTCGCTGCGCGAGATCACCAATCCGACCCGCATCGCCGAACTCAACGATGCCCGCGACGTCCGCCTGGAGCGGCAGCAGAAGGCTACCCAGTTCCACCCGGAAGACCCGTATCGAACCATCACACGCAGCCCGCTCACTGCATCGGTTGACGGCGTGCCCGACCTCCAGCGCGGCGCGTCGCGTCTGGCGGATATCGGGCCGGGCCACGCCGATTACGGTCTGTTGCAGCAGGTCAGCGGGCATGTCGCCGGCATCGACGCAAAAGCAGGGCGCACGCCGGATGAAAGCAGTGAACGACTGACTGCCAGCGTGATGGCCCTGGCCCGGCAAAACAACCTGGAGCGTGCCGACCATGTGCTGCTCAGCGCGCAGACGGCGGACAGCCCGGCTGGTCGCAACGTGTTCGTCGTGCAGGGTGATATGAACGACCCGGCGCACCTGAGGGCTTCCATGCCCACCGATGTGGCGGTGCAGACGCCGGTGGAGCAGTCCTTGCAGCGGCTGGAACTGGCCAGCGCGGAACGGCAGGAGGCGTTGTCGCAGCGCCAGCAGCAGGAGCTGGACAACCAGGTGCGCGAGCATCCGCAGATGCGCATGGCGTAGTGCGCAGCAGGGCGGAGCAATGGGGGGTTTCCATTGCCCCGCACCGGTCACTTGCCGGGTGCGTCCGCTGTCTGCGCCGCCACCATCGCCTGCTGCATCTCCCTCAGTGACAGATAGCCGTCACCATCGGTATCCAGCCCCGTGAAGTACTTCGCAATTTCCGGTACCACGGTCGCTTCTTCCTTGCTGATCTTCCCGTCCTTGTTCTTGTCCATCGCAGTGAACGCGGCATCGATCGAGTCTGCCTGCTTGCTGAAGCGCGCCTGCTGATAAGCGCTGAATTCGGCCTTTTCGACGTGACCATCCTTGTTGCTGTCCATCGCGGTGAACGTGGAATCGATATAGGCCTGTTTCGGGTCGGCGGGAGCGGCCTGTGCAAGCAGCGGGGCAGCGCACAGCGCGACCAGCAGGATGTTCTTGTTCATATGCATGTTGTCCGTGAATGAGGGGGGGATCAGCGGCAGGGGGAGGTGTAGCCATTACGATCGCGATAGCTGTCGGTACGGCGGTCGTAGTTGCCGTAGCGGTTCATGCAGTAGTCGGCACGTTCGCGGGTTTCGCGTTCGCGTTTGGCGGCAGCAGCGATCACGCCAGCCACCACGGCCGCACCCACTACGCCCACCACTACGCCTGTGGTCTTGGCGTCGTGGCGGCGCTCACGTTCGCGATCACGCTCCCGCTCACGTTCGCGGCGCTGCCAGTCATCGCGTTCGCGGTCGCGATAGTCCTGGTTCCACTGCGGGTTGTAGCGGTCGCCACGCTGGGCATGGGCATCGCCGGAGTAGGGCATCAGCACCAGCAGTTGTGCGGCGGCTGCAAGCAGCAGCGCAGTCCTTCCTGTTTTCAGAAACATCGTCCAGCTCCTGTGCGGACATTGTTGGTAGCTGCAGTACACCCCGCAGACATTGCGCGAACCTGCCGTCCTCGCAGGCAATTGCAACGACTACCGGACCAGCGCTTCCACCGGGTCCAGCTGCGCCGCGCGACGTGCAGGAAGGAAGCCGAAGCCGATACCGATCAGGCTGGAGCACGCGAATGCCGCAATGATCGAGCCCGCCGAGAACACCAGGCTGAAGCCTACGTCGGCCAGTGCCAGCACCGCGCCCAGCAGCAAGGCCACAGCAATGCCCAGCATGCCGCCAAGCAGGCACACCAGCACCGACTCGATCAGGAACTGCTGCAGGATGTCGCTGCGACGCGCGCCCACGGCCATGCGTACGCCGATCTCGCGGGTGCGCTCGGTCACCGATACCAGCATGATGTTCATCACCCCGATACCGCCTACCACCAGCGCGATGGCGGCAATGGAGCTGATCATCATGGTGAGGATGCCGGTGGTCTGTTCGATCGACTGGCGGATCTGCGCGTTGTTGCTCATGTAGAAGTCGGCGCTGCCATGACGGCGCGTCAGCAACCGCGCAATGGCCTGCTCGGCCGCGTCCATGCTGATCGCATCGGATACGCGCACGGTGACGCTGGACACATGGCTCTGCCCCAGCATCCGCGCCATCGCCGTGGTGTAGGGCATCCACACCCGTAGCAGCGACGTGTCGCCGGCCGCACCGGCATCCTTCTTCACTACACCCACCACGCGCACCGGTACGTTGCCCAGCAGCAGGGTCTGCCCGATGGGGTTCTCGGCTGCGGCGAAGAAGCGCGCGCGGGTGTTGGCATCGATGATCGCCACCTGCTGGTAGCCCGCCACGCCCGGTGCGCCGAAGAAGATGCCTTCACCCAGCTTCAATCCGTGCACGCGGAAGTACTGTTCACTGACGCCCTGTATCTGCACATTCGCCGAGCGGTTGCCGCGCAGGGCGGTACCGGTGGTGGCGACGCCAGGGGTGGCGCTGTCCACGAAGGGTTGCCCAGCCAGGGCCACGCTGTCGCCCGGCGTGAGCGTCTCCACCCGCGCTGCGTGCAGGTCGCCAAAGCCTGAGCCTGGGTAGATCTCGATGGTGCTGGTGCCCAGCGAAGAGATGTTGGACAGGATGGCCTGCCGTGCGCCCGTACCGAGCGCGACCACCGACACCACCGAGGCAATGCCGATGATGATGCCGAGCATGGTCAGGAAGGTACGCATGCGATGTGCGTTCATGGCGCGCAGGGCCATGCGGAAGGCTTCGGCGAAGCGATCACGCACGGCCTGCCAGCCGCTGCCATCGCTGCGCTGCGGGAGCACGGTCGGCGCCGCACCCGCTGCCGACGCAGTAGCCGTGGCACGATCATCGACAATCCGCCCATCGCGTATCTCGATGATGCGCTGGGCGTGCTCGGCCACGGCCATGTCGTGGGTTACCAGCACCACCGTGTGGCCTTCGGCATGCAGCTCGCCGAGGATCTTCATCACTTCCTTGCCCGACTGTGTATCCAGCGCGCCGGTAGGTTCGTCGGCAAAGATCACCGCACCGCCATTCATCAGTGCGCGGGCAATCGACACGCGCTGCTGCTGGCCACCGGACAGCTCGCCGGGCAGATGCTGCATGCGTTCACCCAGGCCCAGCCGCGCCAGCAGTCCAGCGGCCCGTGCGTGGCGCTCAGCGGCGGCCATGCCGGCATAGATCGCGGGCACTTCGACATTGGACAGCGCGGTCAGGTCGGTCAGCAGATGGTAGCGCTGGAAGATGAAGCCGAAGTGCTCGCGGCGCAGTTCGGCCAGTTCGTCGGGCGACATCTGCGCGGTTTCGCGCCCGTCGATCTGGTAGGTACCGGCAGAGGGCCGATCCAGGCAGCCGAGGATGTTCATCAGCGTGGACTTGCCCGAGCCCGACTGGCCCACGATGGCGACCAGTTCACCGGCGCGGATGTCCAGGTCCACGCCGTCCAGTACCACCAGGGTCTGTTCACCGGCGGCGAATTCACGGCGCACCCCGCGTACGCTCAGCAGTGGCTCGCTCATCGTTGCACTCATCGGGGCTGCGCGGGCGCGGTGGCCGCCTCGTCGCTGGCCTGCGCCAGCACCACCTGCTCGCCTTCCTTCAAGCCGCTGCGCACCTGCGCCTGGATCTGGTCATCCAGCCCGATGGTGATACGCCGCGCCACGGCGCGCCCGTCTGCAGCACGCACCTGCACGGTGTAGCTGCCGTCGCCCGCCCGCGCGCCCAGCGCAGCGGAGGGGATGGTCAGCACGTTGTGGGCGCGGCCCAGCACGATGCGCACCTGTGCGGTCATGTAGCTGCGCAGGCGTCCGTCGGTGTTGTCCACGTCGAACTGGCCGTTGTAGTACATGGCGGTGCGGCTGCCAGCGGACAGTGCGGGTGACGCGAGGCTGGACGTGTCTTCGTTGGTGATTGATTCGGGCGCCGGCGCGATGTCGCGCAGGGTGCTGCTGTAGCGGCGGCCTGCATCGCCCAGGATGGTGAAGAAGGCCTCCTGGCCGATCGTGGTGTGCACGACATCGGCCTCGGAGATCTCGGCATAGACGGTCATCACGTCCTGGTTGCCCAGCATGACGATGGTCGGTGCGCTCTGTACCGCGTTCACCGTCTGTCCTTCGCGGGCGACGACCGCCAGTACCGTGCCATCGGTGGGGGCGGTGATGCGGGTGTATTCCAGGTTGGTCTGCGCGATGTCCACGTCGGTCTGCCGCTGCACGATCTCACCGTCCAGTGCGGTGATCTGTTCGCGGGTCGCGTCCACCTTGGCCTTTGCAGCGTCGAAGTCGGCACGCGCCACCAGCTGGGACTCCACCAGTCGTCGCTGCCGCTGCAGGGTCAGCTCGTACTGGCGCAGATCAGTGGCCAGTGCATCGCGGTTGGCCCGTGCGGTGCGTTGCGCCGCCTGCGCACTCAGCAGCGCATTGCGCTGGGTACGTGAATCGATGTCGGCAATCGGGTCACCGGCTTTCACCTTGTCACCCAGTTTCACGTGCAGGCTTTCGATGCGGCCAGAGACCTGCGCGCCCACGCTCACCAGCCGCGATGGCTTCAGGGTGCCGGTGGCTTCCACCACCTGTTCGATGTTTCCACGCACCACCGGCGCTAGCTGCAACGGTGGCGGCGGTGCGGGTCGCAGCCACAGCCAAGCGGCAATGGTGGCGCACGATATGGCGCCAGCAATCATCAGCAATCGGCGGTGTTTGCGCGGTGCAGTGCTCATCGGCACAGCATCCAGAAGAGGGCGGTCATCGGTGGTCCTCGCGGCGAAAGAGATGCACGCGCCGGATGCGGGCGTGGATGGCCGTCGAGTCTCGATGCGTTGGGTTGCGTGAACCTTGCGGCGCTGCCGTGGATGTCAGCCCGCAGCCTTGGCACTGAGCAGCGCCACGGCGATGAACTGCAGGGCGCTTGCCAGCACCAGCAGCGTGCTGCGCAGGCGCTCGGACGTCATGCGCACGCTGCAGACCTGGCATAGCGCACCCACCGCCAGCCCCGTGACAGCGAGTGTGCTGGTGGAGTGCGGGTGCACGCCTTGTACCACCGCAGGTGCCGACGCACTTGCCAACATCATCCAGGCGGCATGCTTATCGATGTTGCGCAGAGGAGCCGGGATTGGTCGCGATGATGTTGATTGCCATGCGGACAGCGCGTGCAGCGCGCCATGCACGACGATGAAGAACAGCACAGCGCTGGTCATGGACACGTATGCATGGCGGTGCGTGGAAATCACCATCGCGCTGCCAGGCAGCAACAGGAACAGCGCGGCAAATAGACGCATGAGAACGTCCGGACGCGTGGTCTCGGGTATCGCACGCAGCCACTGCGGCCAATGCGGCAACCCGCGCGCACGAGCGGTGCGCGGGCCTCGATTCCACGCCGCTGCCGTCAGGCCGGATGCAGCCGGTGTCGCATGGGTTCGGGCAGCAGAGGAGGGGGGAGGAGTTCCTTCGGTCACGCGCAGGCTTCCTGTCAGGACGGAACGCGATGGCACCGAAGATGCCATCGGTTCGATGCTGCGCAGCAAACATTGCCGCAACCTTGCCTGCCATTGCCATCTGCTGCGCGTGGACAGGCGGCAGTCACGGATGTGGGGACGTCTTCAGTGTTCTACGGTGACGCAGCGGCGACGCCCGGATGCAGCGGGAATTCCACGCGGATCAATGCGCCGCCGCCGGGAGCATCCAGAATCGTGACGTGGCCGCCGTGACGGTCGATGACCTGCCGCACCAGGTTCAGTCCCAGGCCCGCGCCGGTCTGACGTGGTCGCAGCCGCTGGAACGGCTCGAACACGCGTTCGCGCTGGTCCAGCGGAATGCCGGGGCCATCGTCTTCCACTTCCAGGCAACTGCCCTGCACGCGCACGATGATCTGGCGTCCGCCATGCTCGGCGGCATTCAACACAAGGTTGGAGATCACCCGCTCCACCGCGCCCGCTTCGCCCAGTACCGGGAAGTGTGGTTCCACCGCTACCGCCACGGTCTTGTCCGACTGGATCAGCAGGGGCGCCAGATCGGCCGCAACGCGTTTGGCCACCCGCGCCAGGTTGAGGGTTTCCTTCGGGCCATCCTCTTCCATGCGGTGAAGGTCCAGCAGCTGCTCGGCCAGCGTCGCCAGCCGCGCGACTTCCACGGCCAGACTGCGCGAGGTCGAATCGTCTGCGGTGTCGATCTTAAGCCGCAGGATCGCGATCGGCGTGCGTAGCTCGTGCGCCGCTGCGGCGATGAATCGGCGCTGCCGCTCGTGTCCTTCATCCAGCCGGCCCAATGCGTCGTTGACGGCTGTCACCAGCGGCGCGATCTCCACTGGCACGGCGGTTTCGGTCAGGCGGATGCCGCGACGGCTGGCCGAAATGTTGCGGGCTTCCTCCGCGATGCGCTCGACACCGGCCAGTGCGCGCCGCACGATGATCGGCGTCAGGATGATGGTGGCCAGTGCCAGAAGCAGGAAAATCGGCAGGGTGATGATGTGCGCGGCCAACGCCATCTGCATGGTCAGCGAATCGGTTTCGCCATGGGCCATGATGGTCAGCTTGCCGGCCGGCCCACTGTGCTGGCGCACCACCACCGCCAGGCCATCGCTGCGATCACGGCCGCGCAGGTCGCCATAGGGGATGCCATCGAGGGCGCCAACCAGCGAGGCATAGGCCGGTGGCACATGTCCGAAGGTGACATGGTGTCCATGCTCGTCCTCGGCGATGAACCACGCACCGGGGACGATCTTCAGCAGCTCGGCCAGCTCCGGTGTGTGCGCTACGTACAGTTCGCCATTGCGGTCGCGGTGCACCGCCTCGGCGGCTACTGGCGCGAAGGTCTGGATGGTGTAGTAGCCACCGCTGTCGGCACGAACCAGCACCATCAACAGGGCGAAGAAGGCCACCAGCAAGGCCAGCAGCTGGTAGATCAGCGTCTTGACGATCAGCGGGCGCTTCAACGACGGGCGACGCGCCATCACTTGCTTTCCCGCATCAGATAGCCAACCCCGCGAATGGCGTGGATCTCCACACCGGCATCGGCATCGGCCAGCTTGCGGCGCAGGCGCGAGACGTGCGAATCCAGCGTGTTGGAATGGATGCCGTCGTCGAAGCCATACACCGCCATCTCGATGGATTCGCGCAGCACGGTGCGGCCCAGGCGTCGAGCGAGGGCGGCCAGCACCCGGATCTCGCGGCGCGGCAGCTCCAGCCGCTGGCCGCCGACACTGGCCTCGCCCGAGGCGGGGTCGAACACCAGCCGGCCGATGCTGAGGGTCTCTACCTGCAGACCACTTGGGCGCCGGCCCGCAGCGCGGATGCGCGCGAACAGTTCCTCCAGCGCGAAGGGCTTGGCCAGGTAGTCATCGGCCCCTTCATCCAGACCGGCAATCCGGTCCGGCAACTGGCCCAGCGCGCTCAGCACGATGATCGGCACCCCGGGATTGTGCTCGCGCAGCAGGGAAATCAACGCCAGGCCATCGCCATCGGGCAGGGTCCGGTCCAATAGCACCAGATCGTGCAGCCCGCACAGAGCCGCCTCCCGGGCCAATGCCAGCGTGTTGGCCAGGTCCACTACATAGCGCTCACGCTGCAGGGCAGACTTGAGGGTGGCGGCTAGTTCGGCTTCGTCTTCGATCAGCAGGATGTGCATCAGCAGGGCTTGGGGCAGGGAGGGGCCACAGAGGGCGGTTCGGCACGCGCCGGCACCGTATTACAGGAACATTGCGTGAACATGGCGTTCCTGCGCATCTGCCGGAAGGCCAATGGCGGGCGGCAAAGAAGACGAGGGCCCGGCGCAAGGTTCACGCAATCCAGGCGCTCCAGCCTTGGCGCCCTTCGTAGTTCTCATCCCCTGGAGTCACCATGAAGTTGTTTGTTCCGCTGCTGTTCCTCGCCGCGCTCACCGGTTGCACCACCGCCAAGATGACCGTCACCCCCGACGGCCGCCGTGGCGTTTCCATCGACTGCAGTGGCTCCAGCTCCTGGAGCGGGTGCTACGAGAAGGCCGGGCAGATGTGCCCGGGTGGCTACGTGGTCTTCAGCAAGGATGGCGATGAGGGCAACGCCATTGCGGTGGGCAACAAGAACGGCTTCACCTCCACGCAGATGGCCACGCGTTCGATGCTGGTGTCCTGCTCGGGCTGATGCCGGCCGGGGAGGTGGCCATTGCACCTCCCTGGCGCGTTGCTCAAAGGCGCTGGCCTAGAACTAGAAGCTGTAGCCAGCCTGCACATACACCCGGCGCGGCTCGCCCGGGAAATGGCCGTTGCGCTCGATGAAGCCGCTGGCCGCGTACACCTTGTCGAACAGGTTCTTGATGTTGGCCTGGAACTGCCACTGCTTCCACGTGGTTTTCCAGCTCATATCGAACACCGTGTAGGGCTTCACCCGTTGGCCATCCAGGCTGATGCGCTCATCCACGTAGTCGGCACCAAAGCCGATGGCCGAACGGATCGCGGGCAGATCGTAGCGTGTCCACAGGCCCAGCTTGTTGCGCGGTGCATTGGCGAAGCGGTCGCCAGAGGCATTGGTGATGCCGTTGGGCCCCGCGTCTTTCACCCGCGCATCGTTGTAGGCGTAGGTCAGGTTCAGCACCCAGCGCTCGGTCACGTCGGCCAGAAGATCCAGTTCCATGCCGGTGCTGCGCACCAGGCCCAACGCCGCCAGCTGGTTCACGCCATTGATGACCTCGCCAGTGGCCTGCACGATGTTGCTGCGGTCGATGCGGTAGGCCGCCAGGTTCAGGCTCACGCGTTCGGCCAGCAGCGATTTCATGCCCACTTCCCATTGCCTGCTGCGCTCTGCATCGAACGGTCCGCCTGTCGCGGAGTTCTGGTTTGCTGCTGACTGCGGTACGAAGCCGCTGGCCACGTTGGCATACAGGTTCAGACCATCGCGCACGGTGAAGGTACTGCCGAGCCGCCAGCTGATGTCGTTGCCGTCCACGCTGCTGCCGGCGATGCGGTCATCATCCTTGAACCCATCCCAGCGCAGGCCGGCCAGCACGTGCCAGCGCGGTGTCAAGGCAAGCTCATCCTGCAGATACCCGCCATAGCGCTTGCTGCGTGTGCTGGTGCTGCGCCAGGGCAGCGCCGACAGGTTGTAGTCGTGCCAGGTACTGGCGCCGTACACCGGGTTGAACAGATCAATGCCACGCACCGGGCCGGCGCCGCGGGCGAGGTCGGCGCTGTTGGCCGTCTGCGCGGTGAAATCCGCATCCAGCTGGTACACGTCCGCGCCGAACAGCACCTTGTGTTCGATCGCACCGGTGCTTGCCCGCCACACCGCGTTGGCGTTGGCGGTGAACGCCTCGTTGTCGCGGATCTGGTTGCGCAGCTGGCGGGTCATCCATTCGGCCACGCCATCGCGGTCGCGGTCGATCAGGCCCATCGGCTCGTGATACATCTGGTGCTCGTTGTTGCTGAACCAGCGTGCGGCGACGTCCACGTCCAGGTCGTCGCGCGGCGCGAAGCGGTACTGCGCCAGCGCAACCTTGGCCCGCATGTCCAGGAAATCGCTGTCCTCGTTGTGGTTCCAGCGGCGGTCGGTCAGGAAATTGCCCTTGTCATCGACCGGCACACCGCGCAGGCGGTTGCCGCCCAGATTCTGGGCAATGTCGGTGAACTGCAGCACCAGCTCGCCGGTGTCGCCCACATCGAAGGCCAGCGAGGCATCGCCGATCACGCTTTCACTGTCGGTGTTCCAGCGCACGCCCTGCTCGTTGTCGCCATACAGGCCGGCGCGGTAGCGCACCGTGCCGGCTGCGTTCAACGGCCCGGTACCTTCGATCGAGCCGGCGCGGAAATCCCTGTTTCCCACCTGCAGTTCAACGCGGCGTTCGGCAGTGGCCTTTGGCTTGCGGGTCACGTAGTTGATGACGCCGCCAGCGTCGCCACCACCGTACAACGCGCCGGCCGGCCCCTTCAGCACCTCCACCCGCTCGATGTTGAACAACTGCGGTACCGAGAAGCCCGCGTAGGGATCGCCGCGGAGGCCGTCATACAGCACGTTCTCCTGACGGAACCCACGCAGGGTCACCCCGGCATAGCTGAAGTAGCTGATGCCGCTGATGCTGCGATAGAGATCGGTCACCTGGCGTGCGGCCTGGTCGTCGATCAGCTCGCGCGGCAGCACCTGGATGGACTGCGGCACGAGTTCCAGCGGGGTATCGGTACGGGTGCCGACAGCGGCATCATCTACCCGGTACAGCGTCTGAGCGCGCCCGCGCACCTCCACCTTGTCCAGCTCCTGCACGCTCCTCGACGGAGCGTCGGCGGCATAGCCTGTAGCAGCGAAGGCCAGTGTCGTGGTGAGGCACAGAATGCTCTGGCGGGGCAGGAGGTGGGGCATGGGCGTTGTCGATGTGGCTGCAAATGAGAAAGATTAGCATTTGCGACGGCCCGGTACCCATCCCCCGATTGCGCTATGGACACGAGGACGGGTCCGTATAGGGCGTACCGGCCAGTGCCACCAGCGTCCCCGTGGCGCCGCGCACGATCAGCGGCACCATCGCCTGCCGCGGATCGCCGCCGTCCGACAGCACGCGCAGTCCCTGTTCGTAGGCGGTCACCATCGACGCCATCAGCATCGATGCACCCAGTCGCGCGTCGGCATCCTCGACGGGTCGCCCCGCAGACTCAGCCATCAACTGTGCCAGGTCATCGGTCAGCAGCGCCTGCAGCTGCCGCGCATGGGCCACCAATACCGCGCTCTGCGCCACGGTTTTCCAGAACGACGCTGCACCGGCATTGATCCGCAGCAACGGATGGCCGGTGTCCAGCAGTTCCCGCACCAGCGCCTGGAAGGCGGCCAGCGGCGTCATGGATGCGCGCGCGGCCATGCCGTCACGCAGCAGCTGTCGCGCTTCCTCATCGCGGTCGAACACCAGCTGTTCCTTGCTGGCGAAGTAGTTGAACACCGTCTTGCGCGACACCCCGGCGGCGTCGGCGATCTCGCTCATCGACACTGCCTCGAAGCCGCGCTCGATGATCAGCCGGGTGGCGACGTCGGAAATCGCCTGTCGGGTCTCGGCTTTACGTTGTTCACGGCGGCCGGGCGGCGGGGTCATGGGTGGTTCACTTGTGGAAAAGTGCACCGAGTGTAACATTGTCACCGCCAGAGCGCCGACCCGGTGCTCACGAGGATTTTCAATGCGGTACGACGTCGTCATTGCCGGGGCTGGCCCGGTTGGGCTGTTCCTGGCCTGCGAGCTGGGCCGGTCCGGATGCTCGGTGCTGGTGCTGGAGCAGGCGGCCTCGCCGGAGTCGCCGCTGAAGCGCCTGCCGTTCGGCCTGCGTGGATTGAATGCCCCCACACTGGAGGCACTCGACCGGCGCGGCCTGCTGGATGCCGTGGCTGCCGGCCAGGTGCTGAAGCCGGAGAAAGGCCCGCCGCCGCCGGGCACCGCACATTGGTTGTCGCAGCCGCGCAGGCTGGGTGGGCACTTCGCCGGTATCCCGTTCGCGCTGGACAACGTCGACAGCGGTCGCTGGCCTTGGCGCCTGCCCACCCCGGTCGGCACGCAGATGGCGGTGGAGCTGCAGGCGCTGGAGGCCGTGCTGGCCGAGCGCGCACAGGCGCTGGGCGTGCTGATCCTGCGTGGTGCGGGCGTGCAGGACGTGCGCTCGGGTACCGATCAGGTCCAGGTCGAGGCAGGCGGGCAATCCTTCCGCGGGCGCTGGCTGGTCGGCTGCGATGGTGGCCGCAGCACCGTGCGCAAGCAGTGTGGCTTTGCCTTCGCCGGCACCGATCCGGAGTTCACCGGCCACTCGCTCAGCGTTGAGCTGGAAGATCCGACGGTGCTCAGCCCGGGGCGTCACACCACCGCGCAGGGCATGTGCAATTTCAATCCGCCAGGCACCATCGCCCTGGCCGATTTCGACGGCGGCGCCGGCCATCGCCAGCCACTCGACCGCGATACGGCACAGGCGCTGCTGCGCCGTATCTCCGGCCGCGACGCAACGATCACCACACTGCACCTGGCCACCACCTGGACCGATGGCGCACGGCAGGCCACCGCCTATCGTCGTGGCCGGGTGCTGTTGGCAGGCGATGCCGCGCATGTGCATTCGCCGCTGGGCGGGCAGGGCTTGAACCTGGGCCTGGGGGATGCAATGAACCTGGGCTGGAAGCTGGCTGCCGTCGTGCGCGGCGAGGCAGGTGAAGCGCTGTTGGACACCTATCAGGCCGAACGCCATCCGATCGGTGCTCGCGTGCTGGAGTGGTCGCGCGCGCAGGTCGCACTGATGCGGCCAAGTGCGGGCTCTCGTGCACTGGCTGCGATCGTGGCCGATCTGGCGGAAACGCAGGATGGCGCCACCTATCTCGCCGAGCGCGTGTGGGGTGTGGGCCAGCGGCTGGATCTGGGGCAGGCTCACCCGTTGGTCGGCCGCAGCGCGCCGGATTTCGTGCTGGCCGACGGTCGCCGCATGGGTGAACTGCTGCGCGCAGGGCAGGCGGTGCTGCTGGTGTTCGATGCCGCTGCCGCGTTGTGCGGGGCGGCTGATGCCGAACGGGCCCGCATTCTGTACATCGCGCAGCCGGCCGTCGATTCGCTGGGCCTGTCCGCGCTGCTGGTTCGTCCGGATGGCATTGTCGCCTGGGCCAGTGATGGAGCCGATGCGGCAGGCTTGGCGCAGGCGGTACGGGAATGGATGGGGTCAATGGGCAACGAAGCGGTTGCCTGAACGCCGGCGCAGCCCGTGCAGGGCTGCGCCGCCCTCATTCAGAGGTCCTTCTTCTTGCCGCTCAGGTCCAGCGGCTGGTCACTGCCTTTGCGCTCGCTCGACCAGACCTCGATGCTCTTGCTGCAGCGGCTTTCGCGGGCGGCAACTTCAGGCGGCAGGTCCTTCACATGCGGCGACTCCTGGCAGGCGGCGTGCATGGCGGAGTCATCATAGGTGGCACAGGCGCTGATCGACGTGAGTGCAAGGACACCGAGGGCGGAGCGAAACAGGGGCTGCAGGAGGCGCATGGGGAGCTCGAGAGGGGGCCGGTCTGGCTATCGAATTCAATCCGTGACCGGGCACACACGCAATCCGACTGACGGCACTTGTTACAGGATAACAATTATGGAAATACTCGACAGTTGCCGGCTACCGATCAGGCAATGCAGATCAGGAACACCGTCGACAGCGCGAGCATCAACACGAACACGCGCCGGCTCAAGGCCAGGCAGGTCAGGCAGGCTGCCAGTGCCCATGCCGCCAACAGGACACATCCCAGCAGCCACAGCCCGACCGTCATCATCGAGCCGGCCGCTGCGGCGGACAATGCAGAAGCCTTGAACAGCGCCACGCCCAGCACGCTGCCCAGCGCGCCGGCCCGCAGGGCAATCGCATCGTGGCAGGCAGGGGATATCTGGCGGTGCATGAGGGCTGTGTCGCGCGTGGAAAGCTGGCGTGCGTAACTCTGCAGCAAGGCGGATCTACGCCGCGTGTTCGTCAACCTGCTGTGTGGTTGCCGCGTGCGAAATGCTGCCGCCTCAGTCGAACTCGCCGTCCGCCGCTTCCAGGCGTCGACGGTACTCGGCCCGGTGCTTGAACAGCCGCTGGCACTCCTCTGACCGATGGATGCGGCTGCCAGGCTCGTTCGCCACCGAGTCGCACATCTTGGCGATATGGTTGTTCTCAGCCAACTGCATGACGAAGAACACCGCAGTGATGCCAGTGCCCAGCAGCACCACGTACAGCAGGCGGCTGAGCCAGCGTGAGCGCTTGCGCTCGACGTGCTGTTGCAGCGTCAGGTCGAAGCGGATGATGCTCAGCACGATCCAGACCACGCTGACGAGGAAGCAGAGTGTTGGCAGCAGCCCGCGCCAGAGTCCCGCTTCGTAGACCGATTCGCTGTAGTGCACCGCCGCGCCGGCACCGGCGATGGCAATTGCCAACGCCCAGTTGCGGCCCAGCGAAAGCAGGTCATCGAGCAGCTTTTCGCGTTTATGGGGAGTGACTGGCACGGAGCATCCTTGAGCAAGATCCTCGGCCGCCGCTTGCGGCCGATCTGCGCCGATGGTGGGGCATCACCCACGCGATGAGAAGCCGGAGACGGCTGCAACCCGTCGCGGGTTTCAGCGGCTGCTGGCGACAGCAGCCTTGCGATTCTTCTCCAGCATCACCGACACGCACCACAGCAGCAGGCCGCCGACCGCCGTCGCCGCGCCTACGTAACCGGTGGTGGCCGGGCTGAAGCCGGCGCTGATCGCCATGCCGCCCAGCCACGGGCCGAGTGCATTGGCGGTGTTGAACGCCGCATGGTTGGAGGCGGCGGCCAGGGTCTGCGCTTCGCCGGCCACGTCCATCAGGCGGGTCTGCAGCACCGCAGCGAGGGCGCCCATCGTGCCCACGGTGATGATCATCGGGCCGATGGTCCACACCGATTCGGCAGCCAGCGGGTACAGCAGCAGCATCACGATCGACCACACCAGCACCACCGCGGCGGCCTTGAAGTGGAACTTGTCGACCAGCCAGCCACCGGCGATGTTGCCGATGATCGCGCCGACACCGAACACGCCCACTGCCAGCGGCATCCATGACTCGGCCACGCCGGTCACCTGCACCAGGGTCGGTGCCAGATAGGTGAACACGCAGAACATGCCGGCAAAGCCCACCGCACCGATCGACAACGCCAGCCACACCTGGGTGGTGTTGAACGCGCGCAGCTCGCGCATCGGCGAGGTCCGCACCTCATCCGGGTCGGGCAGCAGGAAGCGCGCGATCATCGCCACCGTGGCGATGGCCAGCACGCTGACCAGGGCGAAGGCCGTGCGCCAGCTCAGCTGCTGACCCAGCCAGGTGGTCAGCGGATTGCCGATCAGGATCGCCACGGACAGGCCGAGCAGGACGCGCGACATCGCTTGACCACGCTGGCCGGCCGGGCTGATCGCTGCCGCCACCAGCATCGCCACGCCGAAGTAGGCGCCATGCGGCAGGCCGGCGACGAAGCGTGCCACCAGCATCGTGCCGTAGTTCGGAGCCAACGCGCTGGCCAGATTGCCGACGGCATAGAAGCCCATCAGCGCCAGTAGAAGCTTGCGGCGGGGGAAGCTGGCGCCGACGAAGGCCAGGATCGGTGCACCGACCACTACGCCGATGGCGTAAGCGCTGATCAGGTGGCCGACCTGGGTTTCGCTGATCGAAAGGCCGCGGCTGATCTCCAGCATCAGGCCCATGCTGGCGAATTCGCTGGTGCCGATGGCGAAGCCGCCCAGTGACAGGGCAAGGATGATGAGGGTGCGCTGGCGCGGCGTCAGCCGAGCGGCCAGAGAGGAATTGGGGCTCATGCGGGGGCGCAAAGGGGCGGGGAAGCGCTCCATTGTACTGCTGCATTGCAGCAGGCATCAGCCGGTCTAGGGGTAAATCAGTGTTTGATGGGTGATGCTGCCCGCGTGGCCTCCTGGCCAAGCGCCGCCAAGGCGTCTCGGTATTTATCACGCAGGCGCTGGGCGGTGGCGACATCCTGTGACGCCAACCGCGTTTCATCGGCGTTGTCGGCGTTGTCGGCGATATCGGCCAGCTTGACCTTCAGTGCCAGCGGATCTGTCGCTATCCGCATGGGCCTCCATCGCCAGCGTTCGTGCGCGTGCCACCCGGTCCATTGCGATCTCCCCGGCTCAAGCGTGTATTGTCGACGGGTCGTCTGCATGCCGCCACCACGGCCATGCAGGCATCATCGGACGCTGCAGGAATGGCATCTGGATTCCATCACGGAGATGAGACATGCAGGAATACACCCATCAGCTGGAATTACGCGGCCGCTTCCGTCTGGTAGCGGTGACCCACGAGCCGGTGTACGCTCCCGGCGATGTGGTCGGCCATGCGGTCATTGTCGACGATGGGGAGCGTCTGACCGACCTGATGTCGTTGGCCGATGCGCGCCGGTACCTTCAGGAACTGGTGCGGGAAGAGGGCGTGGAGCCCGGGCTGGAGAATGAAGTCAACCTGCGGAAGAAGGCGTCCCAGCGACGTCGCCGCTAAGCCGTCGCGCCCATGAGGCGCATCATGGAGGATTCGGGTGTTGTCCAGTAAGAAGTATCTGCTTATCGCCATCATCACGCTGGCGACCCTGCTGCTCGGGTTCGTGTTTTCCGGTTACCTGACACTGCTGCTGCTTGGTCTGGATACCAAGCTGCTCACCTGGAATACCTATTACCAGTATTTCCACGCCATCGGCCAGCCGCAGGTTGCCCCGTTCGTGGGCAAGATCAAATGGGGCGGTTATCTCGGCTTCGGCCTGCCGCTGCTGGTGCTGGCCATCGTCGGCCTGGTCGTGCTGCTGAAGAAAGACAAGCGCTCGCTGCACGGTGACGCGCGCTTTGCCACCGGCGCTGATCTGGCCAAGCACGGCATGTTCAAGAAGAGCGGCCAGAGCATCGTGGTCGGCAGCCATGGCGGCAAGCTGGTGCGCCTGGATGGCCAGCAGTTCGTCATCCTGGCTGCGCCGACCCGTTCGGGCAAGGGTGTCGGCGTGGTTATTCCGAACCTGCTGGAGTACGGCGAATCGCTGGTGGTGCTGGACATCAAACAGGAAAACTTCGACCTGACCAGTGGTTGGCGCGCCAGCCAGGGGCAGGAGATCTACCTGTTCAACCCCTTCGCCGAAGACCGCCGCACCCATCGCTGGAACCCGCTCAGCTACGTCTCGGATGACCCGGCGTTCCGTGTCTCGGACCTGATGAGCATCGGCGCGATGCTTTACCCGGATGGCTCGGAAGACCAGAAATTCTGGATCAGCCAGGCGCGCAATGCCTTCATCGCCTTCACGCTGTATCTGTTCGAGAACTGGGATGACGAGCGCAGCAGCGGCTTCCCGGGTGGGCAGGGCACACCGACCCTGGGCGCGGTCTATCGCCTTTCCTCCGGCGATGGCAGTGACCTGAAGAAGTTCCTCAAGGGCCTGTCCGAGCGCCCGTTCCTGAGCAGCAACGCGCGTTCGGCGTTCGCCAACATGCTGTCCCAGGCCGACGAGACCTTTGCTTCGATCCTGGGCACCTTCAAGGAGCCGTTGAATCCCTGGATCAACCCTGTGCTGGACAAGGCCACCAGCACCAACGACTTCCTGCTGACCGACGTGCGCAAGAAGAAGATGACCATCTATATCGGCATCCAGCCCAACAAACTGGCCGAAAGCCGATTGATCATCAACCTGTTCTTCAGCCAGCTGATCAACCTCAATACCAAGGAACTGCCCAAGTCCAATCCGGACCTGAAGTACCAGTGCCTGCTGTTGATGGACGAATTCACCTCGATCGGCAAGGTCGAAATCATCGCCTCGGCGGTGTCCTACATGGCTGGTTACAACGTGCGCCTGCTGCCGATCATCCAGAGCATGTCGCAGCTCGATGCCACCTATGGCCGCGAAGTCTCGCGCACGATCATCACCAACCACGCGCTGCAGATCCTGTACGCCCCGCGCGAACAGCAGGATGCCAACGACTATTCGGACATGCTGGGTTACACCACCATCCGCAAGAAGAACGTTACCCACGCGCGTGAAAAGACCCATAGCTTCACCGAGGAGCGCCGCGCGCTGATGCTGCCGCAGGAACTCAAGGCGATGGGGCCAGACCATGAGGTTTTCCTTTACGAAGGCATCCCGCATCCGGTCAAGTGCGACAAGATTCGCTATTACAAGGATCGCTATTTCACGTCACGTCTACTGCCAAAGGTTGACGTGCCGATGCTTGATGTCTAACTTGCAGGCTTGAAAGTGTGACGAATGCACGCATTCATGGAAGTGAATTAGTGAATTGCGTCAAAGAAGCGCCATACGTTGGTCAAAATTCAGATTTGTCTGACATCGAATTGACGCGTAGATGTGCGACTCTATGCATGGCTTGCGAATCTGTGTGATTCGTCATGCTTTCAGAGTGGCCAGGAGTTTCAGCCATGGGAACAGGGATGGTTCCGACGTTGGTGAGGGTGCGTGATGGTGGCCTCGGATGAGGTTGCTGCACGCGACTTGGTTGGCAGCTTTCGAGCTGCAGGGGAACCGTGCCCATGTGCTGTTAAGCAGTGCATTTGTCGCGTTTCCGGCGTGCATCGCGCAGTGCCGGACGACCAAGGGACCAACATCGGGACTGCTTTTTCGTACGTCAAAGTGAAGCCCGTATGAATCAGGCGTTTATCGCAAAAATGTCCATCGCCGCAGTGGCGGCGTTGATGGTGGCAGGTTGTGCTACCAAGCCCGCACCCGACTTCGGAGGGCGCTGGAAGCCGGTCAACCGTTTTGCGACGGCTCCGACCGAGATTCCGCTGTACTCCAGCTACGTCTATCAGGCGTCGCCGATGGATCGCACGTTGAAGGCCATGCTCGAGCGCTGGGCCAAGGATTCCGGTCGCACGCTGGACTATCGCCTCAGTTCGGATTTCACCCTGTATGGCGCGGTGTCGGAGATCGACACCACCAACGCACAGCAGGCCGTGATCGATCTCACGGCGGCCTATGCGGCGCAGGGCGTTTCCGTCTCCATCGTCGGCAACCAGATCGTCGTGCAGAGCGCTGGATCGACGCCGACCGCGTCGGCCCAGGATCCTGAAGCCAGCAGCGGCACCTGAGACCGCGTCGAAATCATCGAACGTGCCGCACCCCGCGCCTGGCGCAGGGGCGCCACGCCCATTGATGTTTCAGCAGTACGGAAGAACCCATGTTCCGCAAGAAGGATGCAGGCAACAGCCCCAAGGTCGAGCAGTCGGTCGCCAAAGCGGTCAGCTACGAGATCACCGTGGCCGACATGGCCCGGCGCAGCGAGCGTCGTGCCTGGTGGGTCGCCACCGGCTCGTTGCTGATGTCGCTGGCGCTGGCCGGTGGCTACTACTACATGCTGCCGCTGAAGGAGAAAGTGCCGTTCCTGGTGATGGCCGATGCCTATACGGGTACGGCGACGGTTGCGCGCTTGCGCGGCACGTTCCAGGGCGAGACGATCACCAGCAACGAAGCGGTCAACCGCAGCAACGTCGCCCAGTACGTGCTGGCACGTGAGTCGTACGACTCGGCGGTGATGGGCCTGCGCGACTGGGAGCTGGTGTTTGTGATGTCCAGCGGTCCTGTCGCCCAGAGCATGCGTCAGCGCTATGCCGGCAACAATCCGCAGAACCCGTTCGTGATGTACGGTCGCGAGAAAGCGATCCGGGTCAAGATCCTCAGCATCACCCCGCTGGGTACCGAGGCAAACGGCAGTTTCCGCGGCGCTTCGGTGCGCATCCAGCGCAGCCTGCTCGACAAGCGTAGTGGCGCGGCGACCTATCTGGACAACCAGCTGGTGACGATGCGCTTCGAGTACAACCAGAACCTGGCGTTGTCCGAACAGGATCGTGTACTCAATCCGCTGGCCTTCCAGGTCACCGAATACCGCGTCGACAACGATTACGCACGTGGCGTGCCGGTGCCGGACGATGGCGCGATGCAGGCGCAGGCGCAGCAGGCCGCGCAGCAGGCCGCGCAGCAGGCACAGGGCATCTATGATCCGAACAACCCTGCCGCGGCAACCATGATTGATCCTGCAACGGGCCAACCTGTGGCAGTGCCAGTCAATGAGCAGGGGCAGCCGATGCAAGGCCAGCCCATGCAGGGGCAACCGATGCAAGGCCAGCCGATGCAGGGCCAGCCGATGCAGGGGCAACCGATGCAGCAGGGGCAGGCCATGCCGCCGGCGCCGAACAATTCCACCGGAAATGCTGATGGAGCAAGCAACCGATGAGTAGTCGAAAAGTCAGGGGGAGCGCATTGGCGCTGCTGTCGTTGCTGTCGCTGGTGTTTTCCACCGCGGCGATGGCACAGGCGGTAGACCATTACGAGTATGAGAAGGACCGCATCTATCCGGTTCGCACCGGCCTGGGTCTGACCACCCAGATCGAGCTGAGCCCGAACGAAAAGATCCTCGACTACAGCACCGGCTTCAGCAGCGGCTGGGAGCTGACCCGCCGCGAGAACGTGTTCTACATCAAGCCGAAAAACGTCGATGTCGACACCAACATGATGGTGCGCACCGAAACCCATTCGTACATCTTCGAACTGAAGGTGGTGGCGACCGATTGGCGCCAGCTCGAGCAGGCCCGTCGTGCCGGCGTGCAGTACAAGATCGCCTTCAGCTACCCGAACGACACCGTGTTCGGTGTTGCCCAGGAGGCCGTGGAGGAAGAGGCACAGCCGCTGTTGAGCACGGAGTTGGCCAAGGATCGCCAGTACAACTTCAACTACTCCTATTCGACCAGCAAGGCGAAGAAGATGGGGTGGCTGATTCCGGTCAACGCGTACGACGATGGTCGTTTCACCTACCTGAAACTTCCGAACTCGCCGGAGTACAAGACCGGCATTTTCCCGGCCGTGTTCGGCCGTGAGAAAGAGTACGGCGAGGATTTCGTGGTCAACACCACCGTTGAAGGCAACACCTTGATCGTCCACGGGACCTACCCGTACCTGGTCATCCGCCACGGCGATTTCGTCGTTGGTCTGCGAAGGAACGTGAAGAAATGAGCCAGCAGAACACTCCCGGAAGCGATCCAAACAACGGGCGCGACGACGCTCAGAGCCCCTACGGCAACGTTTCTGGCGCTGCGCCCGAGGCGTCGTCCAATCCGTATTTCGGCAACACCCAGGCCGGCCCTGCGCCGGATCTGGACGCCGGTGCACCGCAGCTGCGCTCGTCTGAAGAACAGCGCCTGAACCGCAAGGCGCTGCTGTTCCTGGGCGGTATCGTGGTGCTGCTGGTGGCCATGGGCTTCCTGCTGTTCCGCAAGGGGCAGGAAGACAAGGATGCCCCGGCGGACGTCAACAAAACCGCGCGCGCAGTGACGCCTGAGCTGCCGACGGCTACACCACCGCCGCAGGCTGCTGCCGATCCGATCCAGATGGTGCCGCCGCTACCGCCGCCGCCGCCGATGGATTCCACCCCGCTGTTCGTTCCCCAGTCAGATTCGGCACGCGAGATGGACCGTGGCCCGACGTTGCTGGACCGCCGCATCGGCTCCGGGAGCGGGATGGGTGGTGGTGATGGACAGGATGGCAACGGGGGCAATGGCGGCCGCGGCATGGATGAGTACACCCGTGCCATGCTGGCCCAGCTGCCCAACAACCAGGCGGCGCCGGCAAAGGTCCGTCGCGGACCGGACGTGGAAGACGTGTCCAACGCCAGCTACATCCGCAGCCCGGATGCGCTGCTGGTGCGCGGCACCTATCTGCGCTGCGTGCTGGAAACCCGCATCATCACCGATATCGCCGGCTATACCTCCTGCCTGGTGACCGAGCCGGTCTATTCGATCAACGGCCGCAACCTGCTGCTGCCGAAGGGTTCGAAGATCTATGGTGCATACGGTGGCGGCCCAACCGGGAAGCGCGTGGAAGTCATCTGGGATCGCATCACGACCCCGAACGGCATCGACGTGGCCATGTCGAGTCCTGGCGTGGACCAGCTGGGTGGCGCCGGTCATCCGGGTCAGTACAGCGCTCACTGGGGTAGTCGCATCGCGTCGGCCCTGATGATCAGCCTGATCGCTGACGCCTTCAAATACGCTGCCGCAGAGCACGGTCCGGAGTCGACCACCGTCGCCAGCAATGGCTTCGCTGTCCGCTCGCCCTATGAGAGCGCCACCGCACGCACCATGGAGCGTCTGGCCAATGAGGCCCTCAGCGAAGGTCGTCGTCCGCCGACTGTCACCATCAACCAGGGCACGATCGTGAATGTCTACGTCGCAAAGGACGTTGATTTCACCAGCGTGCTGAACCCGCGCCGGTAAACCAGAACGATCATGGACGCCGAAGTGTCGCCCCTCGCCCTCGTCTCCAGCGATTTCCTGCGCTATCAGTACGAAGTGCTGGGCATCGCCGAGTACATGACTTCGCCTGACGTGACGGAAATCTGCATCAACCGTCCGGGCGAGCTGTACCTGGAGACGCGGGCAGGGTGGCAGCACGTGAGCGTGCCGAGCCTGACCTTCGAACGGGCCCGGCAGTTCTGCACCGCGGTGGTCAACGAGAGCAACACTGGTCAGCGCATTACCGATGCCGACCCGGTTGTGTCGCTGACCTTCCCGACCGGACAGCGTGCGCAGTTCGTGATTCCGCCGGCCTGCGACGCAGGCAAGGTGTCGATCACGATCCGTCTGCCGTCCAAACACACCAAGTCGCTCACCCAGTACCACGAGGATGGCTTCTTCAACCAGATCCTCGAGCAGGATGGTGGGGTCAGCGAGCAGGATCGCGAACTGCTGGAACTGCGGCATTCCCGCGAGTACGCTGAATTTTTCCGGCGTGCGGTGATGTACCGCAAGAACATCGTCGTCTCTGGCGCCACCGGTAGCGGCAAGACCACCTTCATGAAGGCGTTGGTCAACCATATCCCGGACAGCGAGCGCCTGGTCACCATCGAAGATGCGCGCGAACTGTTTCTGACCCAACCCAACGTCGTGCACCTGCTGTATTCCAAGGGCGGGCAGAGTGCCAGCAACGTGACGGCCAAAAGCTGCATGGAAGCCTGCCTGCGCATGAAGCCCGAACGCATCATCCTCGCCGAGCTGCGTGGCGATGAGGCGTTCTACTTCATCCGTAACTGCGCGTCTGGTCACCCCGGCTCGATCACCAGCTGCCACGCCGGCAGCCCGGAGCAGACCTGGGACCAGCTGGCGCTGATGGTGAAGGCGTCGACCGAAGGTTCGGGTCTGGAGTTCAACGTCATCAAGCGTCTGCTGATGATGACCATCGACATCGTCGTGCATATCAAGGCGCATGCAGGCTCGCGCTATATCACCGGTATCGATTTCAATCCTGGGCGCGCCCAGGGGCAGGAGGGCTGAGCGATGTTGCCAGGACTTGAAATGATGGCGTGCCCGGAGATGGCCGTCTCGATGGACGTCATGCAGCACGTCATCAATGTGGAATCCTCGCGCAACCCCTACGCCATCGGCGTGGTCGGTGGTGCGCTTGCGCGCCAGCCCAAGGCGCTGGACGAAGCGCTTGCCACCGTGCGCATGCTGGAGGAAAAGGGGTACAACTTCTCCATCGGCCTGGCCCAGGTCAATCGCTACAACCTGGCCAAGTACGGCCTGGATTCGTACGAAAAGGCCTTCCAGCAGTGCCCGAACCTGCAGGCGGGTTCCCGCATCCTGGCCGAGTGCTACAAGCGCTCGGGCAAGGATTGGGGCAAGTCATTCAGTTGCTACTACTCGGGCAACTTCGAAACCGGCTTCCGCCATGGTTATGTGCAGAAAGTGTATGACTCGATCCGTCGTGGACAGCAGGTTGCCTCCAATGGCGTTGCGCCGATCGACGTGATCAATCGTGGTGAGCGCCGTACCGTCAAGGTGGAGCATCACCCGCAACTGGCGTCTCCGGCACAGGCACGTATCGTCGCCCAGGCCAGTACCCCGGTGTATGTGCCGTCCAACGATCCGGCGCGAGCCTATACCGTCTATCCATCCGCCGGTGCGATGGCGCGCAGCAGTCTGGTCAATCTTGCCGATCAGGCGCTGTCCCGCGTTGTGCTGGGTTCGGTGGACCGAATGATGCAGCCGGAAGGCCCGGCAGGCGCAGGCTATCCGCAGTCGCCGCAGCAGATTCCGCAGCAGAATCCGCAGGTCAGGCAGGGGCAGGGTGGGCCTGTCATGCCGCAGCAGCTTCCTGGAGCCGTCGCCGGCGACGATGCCCCGGTCATGCTGCGCCCATGGAGCGAGCGGAACGCACCTGTGGCCGGAAACGGCAACGCATACAACGCGCCAGCGGCAGCGCCGGTGCAACAGATTCCCGCAGGGGATGCGGCCTTCGTGTTCTGACGAAGTCGTGGTACGGCCAGTCCCCCGGCTGGTCGATTCAGTTGTGTTAGTCCATCAACAAGGAAATCAATCCATGAAGCGATCCAATCTCGACCTCGTCCAGGCCCAGCGCACGCTGAAGACCCTGCTGATGGCCACCTTCTTTGCTGGCGCCGTGTTTGCTCCGCAGGTGTTTGCGTCCGGTCCCACCGATTTCGGTGGCACCGACGAAAAGGTCTGCGGCTTCTTCAGCAACATCAATGGCCTACTGAATATCGCCTCGATCGCCGTAGTGACCATCGCGGTCATCTTCGCCGGCTACCAGATTGCGTTCGCGCACAAGCGCATCTCTGACGTCGCGTCAATCCTGATCGGTGGCGTCCTGATCGGTGCCGCTGGTCAGATCGCGCGCATGCTGTTGGGTGAAGGCAGCGACGGTAAGTGCGGTGGCGGTGCGGCCGGCGGCATGGCCCTCCACATCCAGAACGCCATCCAGTACTACAGTGCATAAGAACGTTCTGTTCCGGGGTTGCACACGCCCAGCGATGTTTCTGGGCGTTCCCTACCTGCCGTTCTTTATGGTGGCCGGCGGGTTGCTGCTCTTGAGCATGTACACGAACTTCTGGTTCCTGCTGACCATTCCGGTGGCCATCTTCATCATGCGTCAGATGGCCAAGCGTGACGAAATGATCTTCCGGCTGCTGGGCCTGAGGCTGATGTTCAAGCTCCGGGTTCGCAACGTGCAGGAACACGAAGGAATGTGGGTGTTCAACCCGAATCACTACCGCAACAAGCCAGCCCGAATGGATTGAGGGCTGGATCGGACAAGGTGGGCGTCAGACGCCCACCTCGTCCACTCCGAATCTTCGTCGGCAGTACCCTTTGGAAGCAGTCGCATGTTCAGCCCAGATACGTCCATCAGCGAATTCATTCCTCTGTCCTCGCATGTAGCCCCGAACGTGGTGAAGACCACGGGCGGCGATTATCTGTTGACCTGGCACCTGGAAGGGTTGCCGTTCGTGGGGCGCGAAGAATGGGAGCTGGAGCATCGGCACAACACCTTCAATCGGTTGCTGCAGACGCTGCGCGCGCCGGATTTCGTCAACGTCGCCTTCTGGGTGCATGACATCCGCCGTCGCCGCACGTTGAAGGGCAAGAGCAGCTACAAGCAGCGCTTCAACCAGGACGTGTCCGACCAGTACATGGGCATGCTTTCCTCGCAGCGCATCATGCAGAACGAGCTGTACCTGACCATGCTCTACCGGCCGGTAGTGGCCGGCAAGCGCTTCGTGGAGAAGTCGGCCAACGTCGACAAGCTCCGCGCCGAGCAGGAACAGGCCGTCGAGAAGCTGATGGAACTGGCTGGCAACGTCGAAGCCGTCATCCGCGACTACGCGCCGTACCGCCTGGGCATGTACGAAGCCAAGAACGGCGTGGTGTTCTCCGAGACCCTGGAGCTCTTCGGCTACTTGATCAATCGCATCGATGAGCCCGTGCCGGTGCTGTCGGCACCAGTGAAGGACTACCTGCCGGTCAGCCGGCACATGTTCTCGGCCAAGACCGGTGACTTCGTGATCAACACGCCCAACGGCGTCAATCACTTCGGCGCTATCCTCAACATCAAGGAGTATGCCGAGGGCACCTACCCGGGCATCCTCAACGGACTGAAGTATCTGGACTTCGAGTACGTCATCACCCATTCGTTCAGCCCGATGGGGCGCCAGGACGCGCTGAAGGTGCTCGACCGCACCAAAGGCATGATGATTTCCTCCGGCGACAAGGCCGTCAGCCAGATCGTCGAGCTTGACCAGGCGATGGATCATCTGTCTTCGGGCAACTTCGTACTGGGCGAGTACCACTTCATCATGGCGGTCTATGGTGACAGCCAGGCCAAGCTGTCGCAGAACGTGGCTACCACCCGTGCCGAGCTGTCCAATGCCGGCTTCGTGACCACCAAGGAAGACTTGGCTGTCACCTCGTCGTTCTATTCGCAGATTCCGGCCAACTGGCGCTTCCGTACCCGTCTGGCCAACGTCAGCTCGCTGAACTTCCTCGGCCTGTCGCCGCTGCACAACTTCGCCACCGGCAAGCAGCACAACAATCCGTGGGGCGACTGCGTCACCACGCTGCAGACGACCAACGGCCAGCCGTACTACTTCAACTTCCATGCCACCCACCCGTCGGAAAACTCGCTGGGTGAAAAGGCGATCGCCAACACCATGGTGATCGGTAAGTCGGGTACCGGTAAGACCGCACTGATCAACTTCCTGCTCAGCCAGGTGCAGAAGTACGAACCGTCGCCGACCATCTTCTTCTTCGACAAGGACCGCGGCGCGGAGATCTTCGTTCGCGCTTGTGGTGGCAACTATCTGGCCCTGGAGAACGGCGCGCCGACCGGCTTCAATCCGTTCCAGTGCGAGAACAACGAAAGCAATGTGCAGTTCCTGGCCGACCTGATCAAGGTGCTGGCAGGCAAGCGCGAATACAGCTCCCGCGAAGAAGAGGATATCTACCGCGCGGTGGAGAGCATGCTCGATACGCCGATGCATCTGCGCAGCATGACCAATTTCCAGAAGAGCCTGCCCAACATGGGCGACGACGGCCTGTACGCGCGCATGCGCCGCTGGACCTCGGGCAACTCGCTGGGCTGGGTATTCGACAACCCGGTGGATACCGTGGACCTGAGCAAGGCCAACATCATCGGTTTCGACTACACCGACATCATCGACAACCCCGAAGTGCGCGTGCCGGTCATCAACTACCTGCTGCACCGTCTGGAGTCGCTGATCGACGGTCGTCCGTTGATCTACGTAATGGACGAATTCTGGAAGATTCTGGACGGTGAGGGTGGCCTGAAGGAATTCGCCAAGAACAAGCAGAAGACCATCCGTAAGCAGAATGGCCTGGGCATTTTCGCGACGCAGAGCCCGGAGGACGCGCTGAAGAGCGATATCTCCGCGGCGCTTATCGAGCAGACTGCCACGTTGATCCTGCTTCCGAACCCGAACGCCAGCAAGAGCGACTACATGGACGGCCTGAAGCTGACCGAGGCCGAGTTCAAGGTGGTCACCGCCTTGGATGAGCGCTCGCGCTGTTTCCTGGTCAAGCAGGGTCACGCGTCCAGCGTATGCCAGCTCAACCTGCGCGGGATGGACGACATTCTGTCGGTGATCTCGGCGTCCACTGACAACATCGACATCATGCATCGCGTATTGCAGACGGCTGCGGTACGCGCACGGGTGACGGTGGATGAGCTGACGCCGGAACAGTGGCTTGAAGATTTCTACAAGAATCGAAAGGGCTCGGGCAAGGCGGCTGTCGCAGAGCGCGACACTGTTACCTGATCCGCGAGACGGCCTGCCCGAAGACTACGAGTTCCGATCAATGGAGACTGATATGAACAATACCAAGCAAGCTTCCTCGCCCCGCCGCCGCGCGCCCCGTCTTGCAGCGATGACCGTGGCAGCCATGATGGCGCTCAGCACCGCCAATGTCAGCGCCTGGATTCCCGTGCAGGAGACCGGTACCAGCCTTATCCAGCACCTGCTCAATCAGATCAACACCTACAAGACCGAGGCGACCGCCTACGCGGCCAAAGCGCAGGACGCGGTCGAGTACGCCGAGCAGAACACCCGCTGGATCCGCACGCTGGAGCAGTATCGCCAGGCGCTGATCCAGGTGCAGGCGGCGGTGAACAGCTTCGGCATGCCCGACAGCGCGCCGCTGGTGCCGGTGGCGCCGAACTATCTGGTTGCCGAAACCTGCGGCAAGGCGCTGGACTTCAGCCTGGAGTCCGCCTTCAAGGTGTTCGTGTTCAATCCGCAGGCGGATGTGAAGGAGCAGCAGATGCAGATCTGCGTCAACATCCGGATGATGCAGAACCGCAAGTACAACGACGCGATCGATTTCCTGACCCAGACCGTTCCGCGCATCAACAACTCCTTGACCCGCATCCTCAAGATCCGCCTGACCAACAACGATCAGGGCACCGTCCAGGGTGCCGACAGCGAATCGATCCGCACCGCCAATGACATTGCCGCACTTGCCCAGAGCTGGGAAGCACGGATGAAATCCTATGATGCCTATATCGAGGTCATGGAGGCCAACCAGAAGGTGGTGGCACAGGCCGCATTGAAGGGGGACCCGACCAAGCAGCTGATCAGCGACATGGTCAAGACCACCGCGCTGAAGGGCGCGCTCAGCGTCAAATGATTGCAGGCCGCTAGTACGTAGACAGGCGCTGCAAAGCGATGCGGCGTTTTTTGCAGTAACGGAATTACCAAGGGATTGTGGAAATGACGATCAGGTGGCTGGCCAACTTTGATTTCTCAGGCGGATTGCAGGATCTGCTGGGCTACGCGGTGCGTGTCCAGTCGATCGGCGATTTCGTCTTCTTCAAGCTGATCATGGATTACCTGCGCGACAGGATCAGTGACTATGGCATCGACCTGATGGGGCGCATGATGTCCTGGGTCGGTGGTATAGCCCTGGTGCTGATGACGCTGTGGGTATTGATCCAGGGCTTCCGGATCGTCACCGGCCGCAGCCGCGACTCCATGATGGTGCTGGTGACCAACATGGCGCGCGCGGCGTTGATTGTGAGCGTTGCCACCAGCATGGCGATGTTCGGCAGCAACCTGCAGAAATTCCTCAACGAGGACGTCAAAGGCCTGATCACCCACGTGGTGACCGGCAAGGACCAGCAGCCGGAAGACCAGATCGACAAGAGCCTGGCATGGATGCAGGTGGCGCTGTCGAGCATTGATGGCATCAAGATCCTGAACGATCCAGGGCTGCAGGCGGACAAGACCCGGGCGCTGTGGTTCATCGGCATGGGCACGGGCGGTCCGGCGGTCACCGCTGGTGCGATGTTGCTGCTCTACGAGGTCGCGCTGGCGCTGTTCATCGGCCTGGGTCCCTTGTTCATTCTGTGTCTGCTGTTCGACCAGACCAAGCAGCTGTTCCAGCGATGGCTGTTCTACGGCATCGGCACGATGTTCTCGATGGCGGTACTGGCAGCGATGGTATCGATCGCGCTGGACATGGTGATCCGTGTCTCAGCCGCGTTCTGGTCCACCGCCCTGGTCAACAAGTTCCTGCTCGACGGCGCCTCCAGCGACGGCATGACCAGCCAGGCGATGCAGCAGGGCGGCATGGGCCTGATCCTCACGACCCTGATTCTGACTGCGCCCCCAATGGCGGCGATGTTCTTCCAGGGGACCTTGGGTGGTTTCGCGCCATACTCCCAGATCGGTGGATCGGCAGCGGGCCAGCCGGGTCCGCAGGGTCAGCCGCCGGGTTCGTATACGCCGGCAGCACCTGTCAAGACTGAGGCTCAGAGCAGTACCGTTGAAACGAATCAGATGGTAAGGAGTTCGTCGTCGCAAGGCTCATCTCCTAATCCAGGGCTCGCGCCGGATCACCTTGGTGCGGCGAGGAGTAAGTGATTTTTAGTATTAGTTTTAGTCTCAAATTAAGAGGTACTGATGCCTATTTCATACAGAAGTTCACTGATGGTGCCTGTCTTGGTCTGTGTAGCCTTTGCATTCTCAGGAGAAGTGAACGCGGAGGGTAGATGTCCTCCTGGCCAGTATCCAATAGGGGACAGCCGCGCTCCAGGCTGCGCTCCAATCCCTGCTGGTGGTGGCGGAGCTGCGGAAGGGCCGCGTGCCACTGGCCGTTGGATAAAGACATGGGGAGCGATTGCAACTTCCTCTACCGGCGCCTCAGGAACAGTCACTGGTGAGGTTAAGAAATCAGACGCCGCGAAGAATGCAGTTTCTGAATGTGCTAGCTCAGGGGCGCGTGATTGCCGAGTTTCGTTTACCTACAAGAATCAGTGCGCTGCGGCGGCTGTTCCTAGCTCTGGAACCCCTGGGACTAGCTTTGGCAGTGCAGCTACGGAAGAGCTTGCCAAAGGCGTAGCTACTAAATTGTGCGATTCCCGCGGCGGACGTGGCTGTGATGTTGTTTACTCAGCCTGCACAGAGCCAAAATTCGAAGCGTTTTGACGCATCGATAGCTGGCATCGCGATGGTGGCGCTGGCTGCAGCGCCAATAATGGCGATCTTCTTCCTGGCTGGCAGCGATGATCTCAATCTCGCTGTACATGGTGTCTCGGCAGCGCGCTGATCGCCTGCGTTGGTCAATAGATTCCTGCTCGATGGTGCCTCCAGCGACGGCATGACCAGCCAGGCCATGCAGCAGGGCGGCATGGGCTTGATCCTCACGACCCTGATTCTGACTGCGCCCCCAATGGCGGCCATGTTCTTCCTGGGGACCCTGGGTGGTTTCGCGCCATACTCCCAGATCGGTGGCTCGGCTGCTGGCCAGCCGGGTCCACAGGGCAGCCGCCGGGTTCGTATACGCCGCCGGCACCGGAGAAGGGTGATTCGCGGAGCGGGGACGCTCATGCTGGAAGCATGATGCGAAATTCGATGCCTCAGAGATCTTCCAGTGAGCAGCGAGTTGCGCCCAGTACGCTGGGTGCTGCTAGGTCAAATGAATGATGGCGATTGGGATGATTGCCGAAGGGGTGGGAACCATGAGCAAGAAATCAGTTGAAAAAGTAGTAATCAAGCTCTTCTTCTTTTCAGTGTTTCTCTGCTCCGCTGGATCTGCTATTGCCGAGGGGCGCTGTCCGCCCGGTCAGTATCCAATAGGCGATAGTCGTGCTCCGGGATGTGCGCCAATTCCGGCTGGCGGAAGCGCAGCGGACGCCGGCCCCAGGGCAACTGGTCGGTGGATCAAAACTTGGGGCGCGATTGCAATGTCCAATTCCGGGGCGTCGGGAGTCTCGGTCGGGAAGGTAAAAAAGAGCGACGCTGAGAAGGCTGCGATGGCTGAATGTGTAGGAACTGGTGCCCGTGACTGCGAAATTGCGTTTACATATAAGAATCAATGCGCTGCTGCTGCGACTGCTGCTTCGGGTACGCAGGGCACGACCTTTGGCAGAGCTGCGACTGTAGACATTGCGAAGACGCTCGCGATTGACCTCTGCCGCAATCGAGGGGGGCAGGGTTGTGACGTGGTGTACTCAGCTTGCACAGAACCAAAGTTCGAGGCGTTCTAATCGCATAAGTTCACCAAAGTCTGATGATCCTGTCTTGATGGGTAGAGATGAGGGGCGCCAAGGTCAGATGGAGAGCAGGCCAAGTAAGGGCGCGACGCGGTTGACCCTATCGAGCATCGATGGCTACAGCGTTTTGAACACCACGAGACTGTAGGCCTAGAAGGCGTCGTAGTTGACGCGTTCGCCTCTGGCGAATCAGGGCGCACTGGCGGAGCATATTTGAGGCTAATCACTCCTAGGATCATGCTTCGCCGCTGATCGCTGAGCAAACACAATGTCACTGCGTTGGATGTGCAAATGGCCAGCTCAGTTGGGTGCGCACACATGGTCATTGGGAGAGGCGGCAAGCGAATGATGGGATACAGGTCGTTCTCAGGACGCTTGCTGTTGGCGTCACTTCTGCTGTTTCTCTTTTTTTGTTTCTGCGAGGGTGCTCTTGCCGAGGGCCGCTGTCCTCCGGGCCAGTACCCAATAGGGGATAGTCGTGCGCCTGGCTGTGCTCCGATTCCTGATGGTGGAGGCTCCGACCTTCAGCAGGGGCCAGTAGCGACGGGGAAATGGGAGACGAGGTGGGGGGCGATTGCAGAGGATTCGGGCACACTCACCACCGGTGCAGCATTTTCGATGAAGTCGAAGCGGCGTGCAGTAAGTGCCGCGATCGCGGAATGTAGTCGCCTGGGAGGTAAACAGTGCAAGCTCAGGCTCGCCTATCACAATCAGTGCGTAGCGATTGCCGACCCATCAGCTCAATCGCTCGCTCGCTCCTCTGGTCAGTCGATGGCCGTCACTGCTGAGACTGAAGATAAGGCAAAGGAAATAGCGCTTAGTCAATGCCAAGCCTATGGAAGCGGGCAGATATGTAACGTGGTGTATTCCGGTTGCAGTATGTCCGAATTCAAGGCCTTCTGATTGCACTATGCGTCCTCTTCGGCTGGCCTGCACGAGCATCGACGCCCGGCCTTGTAGGTTGGTTGATCTCAGGTGCTCTTTCTAAATGGCTTATAGAGCATGGTGGGTAGGTGTGATGCTCATGTCTTTGACCTGATTGTGCTCCGACCAGAAGCAATGATGTGACGCCCGGGACATATTGCTCAGCACGGAGAGGATGGTGGAGCAATGATGTGCGTGGAGTATCCAGGGAGTAGATATCCAAGGAGTAGTCGGTGGCCAGGGTGTGCAGGGTTGCGCGCCCATCCCCGTGAGTAGCACAGGCTCGCCGCACAGCAATCGTCCCAACTGGGCGCAGACCGTGCGCGGCGTGGCGATGGATGCCCGCGGCGACACTTTCATCAGCAACTCGATGCGTTCGCGGGGCAGGGCCAAGCGCGCGTCCATGAAGGAGTGCAGGGAATTCGGCAAGGGCGAATGCACGTTGGCGACCCTGTCCCAAGCCCAATGCGTGGTGGTCGCCCATGCGGGTCTGGGCACTGAGACCACCAGCGTCGTCGCAGCCATGTCCGAACAGGGCGCGGTCATTGTCGCGATGCAGCAATGCAGCGCGAAGGTCGCATGGAAGCAGATGCAACAGGATCAATGCAGGATCGCCAACACGGCCTGCACGGCGGATCTGTTCGTCAGGTAGGGCACCATTCACGTTAAGCCCAATTTTTATGTGATCAATTCCGCTTTTCGCTTCTCCCGACCTTCGACGCGGCAAAGCTCCTCGCGGTAAGCTCCCCGCGCGTCATAAAAATGACGCGCCAGTGCCACCGAACGCAGGAGCTTTTCCGTCCAATGAGGACTCTGTCTGCCCGCCCGACGGGTGACGCTTGCCACTATCGCGGCCATGCCGTGCGCGGGGCTATGATCGGCGTCTGCGCAGGCGAGGGCGAGCCGGAACACCACCTTCCGGCCGGCCTACAACGCGAGCATCGGCGAGACGAATTTGAAGGAGTGGGAGGGGATGGAAGACAGGGTTGGCGCACTCATGGACGATGCTCTGGCATTTGTTCCGTCCGGTGCGAACCTGCTGGAAGCCGTCAGGGGCGAGCTCAACGGCGATGGCATCGAGTACCAGTTGCTGGTCATCGACCAACCGACGCCGGAAGGGCTGGTGCCCGGCCAGCACGGACCCAACCGGGTGCTGCTGTTGCTGCGCGGTGACGGGCGCGGGCGCTGGCAGCTGGCCGCGCGCAACGACAAGCTGGTGCCGTGTTCCACCCGCGGTGGCCTGGCTGGCGACCCTTTTGCGTATGCAATGGTTGAGGAAGACACCTTCAGCGTGATCACCAACGGCGGCAGCCGCGAGCGCTGGAGCAGCACGTACCGCTTCCGCTATGCCTCGGCGGACAAATCCTGTTGGGTGGATGGGGTGAGACGCAAGGTCGTGGACATCGAGACCGAAGCGACCAACATCCGGGACTTCTCGGTGGCGGAACTGGGCAGGGTGCGGTTCGAGGACTTCGACCCGTCCAGTGTCGCCGAGGTGTCGCTTCCATGAGCCAAGCTCCAACCGGCGGAAAGGAATCCGCGCTGATGAACATCCAGGAGTTGCACTGTGTCGACCGATAGAGAGTCGCAACTGCTGCGGCAGGCGACCAACGCCGGCATCGACTCCCCCCTTGAACTGGCCAATTTCATGGCCCAGGCAGGGCACGAGTCACGCGGCTTGAGCCGGCTCAACGAGAGCTTCAACTACACCCGGGGCATCTCGCAGATCCCGGTGGAAGCGGCATGGCGCAATGGCACCGAGGCGCTGGAATCCGCGCGCCAGGAAGCCCTGCGCGGGCGTCCGGGTGACCTGGCCGAGCTGATGTATGGCGGCCGGATGGGCAACGATGCGCCCGGTGACGCGCTGAAGTACCACGGGCGCGGTTATCTGCCGCTGACCGGCAAGGAAAGCTATGAGCGCGCCGGCAGTGCGCTGGATCTGGACCTGGTCAATCAGCCCGAACTGGCGTCGCAGCCGGAACACGCTGGACGCATCGCCGTGTGGCAATGGCAGAACCGTGTGCCGGAACAGGCACGCGAGGACGTGCGTGAAGCGACCTACGCCATCAACGGCGCCGTCAACGGGGTGGAAGACCGGCTCAAGCGTTTCGAGGCGTGGCAGCAGAAGCTGACCCCCGACGTGATGGACCGGCTTGCCCGCGGCGAAGTGGGGGAGCGCGCGCAGCTGCCCGAGCCGGCGCGCGATATGTCCGATCCGGCCCATGCCGGCAGCCGGCTGTTCACCGACGCGCGTGGCCACCTGCAGCAGTTGGGGCCGCAGAGCGGTCTGCGCAGCCAACAGGAGTTGGACAATGCGGCCGGCGCGCTGGCGCTGAGCGCGCAGAAGGCCGGCATGAGCCGCATCGACCACGTGGTGGCGGGCACCGATGGCAGGGCGCTGTTCGCGGTGCAGGGCGCCATGGGGGACCCGGCGATGCAGCGCTCGATGGTGGAGCGTGAGGCCGCCGCCCAGCTGCCGTTGGAGCAGAGCAGCCAGCAGTTGGCCGCCGAAGCCTCTTCCCGCCAGGAACAGGCCGCTGCGGTTTCCCGCGAGCAGGAGCAGAACCGCTCGCGATCGCTGTAATCTGGGCACCGCCTGCAGGTCGGAGACCGGCGGGCCCATCGCACGACACCGAGCACCCTCGGGTGCCTACATGGATCTCTTTGTAAGGACACAACATGCGAAACACTTCCCTGATTTCCAAGGCGGCCCAGCGCGGTCGCGGTCCGGCACTGTGGCTGCTGCCGCTCGGACTGGCCTCCGCCATGGCCCACGCGCAACAAGCCCCGGACGCTCCGGCGGTTCCCGCAGTCGAGGAGGCGGTGTCAGTGGCCACGACAAGCGCGCAGGCGCCTGCGGACAGCGCAACGGATGTCGCCACTGCCCCGGCTCCCGTCGCAGCGCCTGAGCCGGCGCCTGCAGTGGTTGCTGCACCTGTTCCCGCGGCGGAGCCGTCCGTGCCGCCGGCACCCGCACCGCAGCCAGTACCGACAACGGACGTCGCTCCGGAAGCCGTCTCCGCCGAACCCGCGATCGCATCCGCACCTGCGGCTGCGCTGGTGGCACCTGTGGCCGACGCTGCTACCGCCAATGCTGCGCCGGCTACCGCTGTTGCAGCAGGCGCTGCTGCAGCACCGCAGCCGACTCCCGTGCCGGCGTCACCCTCCGTTGTCGCCGCTGCACAGGTGCCCGACACCGCGCCGGCTCCCGCACCCGTCCCGCCGCCAGCCCCGGCCCCCGTCGCACCACCGATCATTCCGCTGGCGCCCGACCAGGCCGCCGAGCGGCAGCTCGGTGCGCGCTGCCCTGTCGATCTGGCCGGTCGGCTGGCACCGCAGGGCGATCTGATGATCGGCGCCTGCCAGGGCACACTGCCGCCGCACCTGGCGGCGCTGCTGGTTGCCTTGCCCGAGCAGGACATCCACCTGCCGCGCGCCTGGCGCGAGCGCGACGTGCGCCAGAAAGCATGGTTCAAGGCCGTGGCCGGCATGGGCCAGCGCCCGGACTTCATCGCCCGCCTGGGCGACATCTGGGTGCGTTCGTTTGAAGGCGCGAATGCGTCGACGACCACCTACCTGGTGTCGGCGCCGTTCGACTGTGCTGACGGCGCGCTGCCCAACGAGAACACCGCAGAACCGGTCCGTCTTGCGGCCGGCGGTTGCGGGCAGGCCTACGTCCGCCAGCGCGTGTACCAGGTGGGCAGCGATGGTGTGCCGCAGGACGTCACCGCAAAGGCAATGCCAGCGGCACCGTCGATCGCTGAGGCCGATCGTGCGCGGCACCGCGCCCGCCAAGGCAAGGTGAGCCTGGATCACAGCAAGTTGCAGTACGGGCCGGCCATGCGCTGGTTCGTGCAGTACCCGGAATCGCCGCAGAAGACCGGTCCGCACAGTTTCAGCGACTGGAACCGTGAACATCTGGCCTTCGTCGTCTGGAACGGCACGGGCTTCGAGCTGCGCGATACCGTGACGCGCGCGCAGTGGCCGTGTGATCCGGTGGCGCCGGGGGACAAGGCCTGTGGCGGTTTCCCGGACTCGGGTCCAGATGCGTACGTGCTGGCAGGGCCGGCAGTGAGCTCGGCGGTTTCCAGCCCCTGATAGCAGGACGAAAGCAGCGGGAGCCGATCAACCGGCTCCCGTGGCTTCAATCAGGCCTGCATGCTGCGGGCCTGGTTCTGCTGTTGTTCCAGTTGCTGCTCACGGTCTTGAGCCAGGCGCTGCCCCGTGGCCTGCTGGTCAATCCGTTGGCTGCTCTGCTCCAGTGGTGTGTTCATCGCCACGGCAGTGTCCACCGACACGCGCAGATGTGCCGGGTCACCGCCCTGGCCCTGCACCGCGAAGCTGCGGGAGGCATCGGCATTCATCACCACGTCGTCGATGCGCTTGCCGCCTGCAGCATGCATCTCGGCGGCAAGGCTGCCAGCCAGCTGCGTGCTCATCACGTCCGGCACGCGCCCGGCCCGCACGTCCTGGGCATGCACGCCACGGATCGCGTCGTTGAACAGCGGGTTGCCCAGATGGTTGGCATCGTCCATGCGCAGCATGCTGGTGTGATGGCCGTTCTTCTCCGCTTCGCGGCGCGCCGGTTCACCCGGCTGCAACGGGCCGCGGATGTGGTCGTACAGATCGATGGCGCCGCCGGGAATGCCGCGCGCTCCACGGGTAACGCCACTGCGCAGGGATTCCACGTCGTCGCGGTACTCCTCGATCATCTTGGCGTTGTCTTTCGCCAACTGCTGCGTTTCCGGATGCTTCAGCACCGAGCCGTCGCCGAGGAAGTTGCCCAGCTTGTGCGCGCCGAACGAGCTGCCTGCTGCAAGGATTGGACGATCCGGGATCAGGTCGCGCAGTGGGTGGTTGCTGAAGCCGGCCGCTGACAGCCTCTTGATCTCATCCGGGTTGGCGTAGATGCGTACCTGGCCGAAGTGGGGCGAAGCAGCACTGACTGGATCGGACGCCATGACGTGGTTGATCATGGTGTTGCCGCCTTCGGGGATGCGGTAGCTGAGGCTGACCGCGCCATAGGCGTTGAAGGTCTCGCCCTTGACATTGAAGTGGTGCGAGGTGATCTGGGCCAGGGCGCCGCCGAGGGAGTGGCCGGTGACGGTGACCTGGGGAGCCCGGCCTCCAAATGCGGCGTCCTGCGCTGCGATGTCCAAAGCGCTTCGGGTCAAAGCGATTGCATCGGGCGCCTGCACATTTGTGCGCGCGACGACCATGCCTCCGTCAGTCAGGATCGCATCGCGGCCAATCTGTTCGGTCCCGCGATGGGCGACGACGATTTCGTCAGTGTCGGTTCGCTGGTAGACCGTGCCTTGATAACCATTGAGGCGATTGTTGACGTGCTCAAGGATCTTGTACTGGTGTCCATTGAGCGTGACTTTCTCTTCCTGGCCAGGTGCGCGGCGCCCCACTGCGCGATCCTTGTAGGCATCATCGGACAGCGCGGCGTAGTCCTGCGAAGTAATGGTCATTGGGTGACCTCACTGGCGCTGAGACTCATCGTGAACAACTTGCCCTGGAGTTCAGCAACGTAGTCGGCAGGATTGGCCTTGCCAGTCGCTGGGTAATTGGCAGCGAGTGGTGCTCGCGGGTAGGCCGTTTCGGGATAGAAGAGCGTATGCGCGCTGCCATCGGTCAAGGGTTTGGCGTCGACGAACGTCAGGAACCGCGTTTCGCCTTCAGCACCCGTGGCCTTGAGCATTGCGCCCGCGCCGATGAATTCCCAGGTGCAGACGCCGCGACCGTAGTAGTCCTCATCCAGCATGCGATCGACGTAAACGGTGCCGCGGTACTCGCCATCGGCCACCTTGCGCAGCTCCACCGGCTCCTGGCTGGTGATGCGCGCAGCGGTGCCGGTGGCCGGCTCGATATGGCCGCACTGGTCTTCGTTGGTGACGTCGTACTGCGCAACGCCCTCGACCACCGCGAAATCACCGGGGGCATCCTTCAAGCGCAGCACCAGTTCATAGGCCTTGCGCGGGCTGGGGTTGAGCTTGGCGAGGCCACGCCCACCCTGGGCGACATCGGCTTCGGCAGCGGCACGTTCCTGGTTCATGGCGGTCTCCGGATTGCAGGCAGTCAATAGAAGCAGAGCAAGGCACGGAAGCATCCTGGGGCGCAATGTCGGCCTCCCTGGGGCATAGAGGGATATGTGGAGCAGGCCACTCACCGCGCGGGATTCTGCGCAGCGATCATGGTTGAGAATCTCTCTTCGGTGCGTGGGGGACCTGCATCAGAAGTGATTCGACGTTCATGCGCTCCCTTTGGCGTGATACGGCGTGGTACATCCATGTCCATATATCCTTCCCTGGTGACAGGTCCTGCGATTATGGAGTGCCCGGGAAAGCCGGCGCCAGCTGCCTCTGGACAAGCGTGCCGATTTATTGACGCATTCGGCGAGGGGTGAAGCCAGTGAATCGACTGCGGCACAGGCGATTCGATGGTGCAAAGGCGTTTCAATGTCGCAATCGGCTCTGACTATCAATTTGTGACTTGAATCATGAATTCACACCTTCCTTACCCTGACAAAATGCCTGCCATGAACCTTGCAATCCGCCCGGAATCCGTCGGCGACCATGCCGCCATTCACAAGCTCACCGAAATGGCGTTCCGCGATGCTGTCCACAGCAGCCACACCGAACAGCACATCGTCGATGCATTGCGCGAGCGCGGCGAGTTGAGCATCTCGCTGGTGGCAGAGGATGCGGGCCAACTGATCGGTCATGTCGCGCTGTCTCCGGTCAACGTACAGGACGGTAGCCAGGGCTGGTTCGGGCTGGGGCCGATCTCGGTGCTGCCGGAACAGCAGGGAAAGGGCGTGGGTACGGCGTTGATGAATGCAGCGATCGAGGCCCTGCGCACGCAGGGCGCACGGGGCTGCGTGTTGTTGGGTGAGCCAGGCTATTACGGGCGTTTTGGTTTCCGTGCCGTACCGGATCTGGTGCTGCCGGGCGTGCCGGCGGAGTACTTCCAGACGCTGTGCCTGCAGCCGCCGATGGCGCAGGGCGTGGTGCGTTACTCGCCGGCCTTCGACGCGGTGGGCTGATCGGGGGCGGCGGCCGGCGCCCCGGTCGCCGGTCAGCCGTGATGGCGCAGGTGGATGAGGGGATAGGGACGACCCTGCGAATCCACTGGCGAGCGGCTGGTTTCCACGAAGCCCATGCGCCGATAGAAGCCCACGGCCTGCGCATTCTGCGCGTTGACGTCAGTGCTCAGGTGCGGATGCAGAGCCAGCGCGTGCTGTAACAGCTGCCGGCCGATACCGGTGCCCCGTACGTCCGGATCGATGAACAGTGCTTCCATGTGGGTGCCGTCGATCAGCATGAAACCCAAGGGCCGATCCTGCGCATCGACAGCGACGACCATCGGCGCCTGCGGCAGGAAGCCAGCGACTTCGGCATCGATGGCCTGGCGGTCCTCGGCACTGAGGAAGTCATGGGTGGCGTCGACGGCCCTGCGCCAGAGATCGACGAGCGCGTCGCCATCAGTGGCGCGGGAAGGGCGCAGGGTGGTCATGGGATCGGCCAAGGTGCTTTGGAGTATCCGGATTGTACCGATGTGCCAAGCACCAACAAAAAGCCCCGCCGAAGCGGGGCTTGGGGTATCACGATGTGGTGCGCTTTACTGCACGGTGCAGCCGGACACTGCCGGGAAGCCGATGACTTCGCCATTGCCGGTGCAGGCCAGGGTGACCTTCTGCCCCTTCTTCAGGCTGGCAGCCACGTCCTTCGGCAGGTCGCTGGCCTGTACGAAGCCGAACGGCTTGGCGGTCAGCTGCACGACCGGCTTGTCCATGAAGTCCGAGCTGATCGAATCGACCGTGCCGGAAACCAACAGCGCCTTGCCCTTGTACTTGCCGTCAGCAGCGATCTCGTTGTCCTGGTAATCGCTGAACATCGTGGTGGCGGTCACTTCCAGAGCCGAGGCGGCGGCCACTGCGGCATCGCTGGCGATGTCGGTGGTTGCGGTTTCCGCGGCCTTGGCGGCAGCATCTGCCTCCGCGGCGGCGGACGAGACGCTGGCTTCGGCAACGGCCGCATCGTACTGGCCCTTGCTCTGTGCGCTGATGCCGCTCATGGTGCCGGCAAAGATCGCCAGGCCGACGAAGTACACGATCGGCGAAACGATGATCGAGCCCAGCAGCTGGAACAGGCCCTTCATGGCGCCGCCCTTGGCCATTGCGACGATGGCAAGGATGAAGGCCACCAGGTTCAACGGCCAGCCCAGGAACAGGCCCAGGCCGGGGAACGGCACGAGGAAGCACAACCAAGCGATCGCCAGCGTGATCCATGCGGCTTTTCCGGCAGGGCTGGTGGCCTGCACGGTGGTATCTGCAACTGCGTTCAAAACTACCCCCTGTAGAGATCGAAAGGTGAAATCGTTGCCGGTAAACGGCAGTGCACCGTCGTCAAGTGTCGAAAGCGCTGGCGAAGCGTGAAGGAGTCTTCACGCAAGATCAAGTCGCGATGCAGTGTTGGCGTGGCGCGATGCTTCACATCCAGGCAGCGGAAGCGCCAAAAAGCCTGCGTTACACTAGCCGTGCGCTCACTCCTTGAATCCGAGAAACGCCATGACTGATGCCTTGGGCGTGCCGGTGCACGACGTTGATGAGAGCTGGATGCGCCACGCACTGGCATTGGCCGAACGCGCGCAGCGCGAGTTCGATGAGATCCCGGTTGGCGCAGTGCTGGTGGGTGCCGACGGCCAGCTGCTGGGCGAGGGCTGGAACCTCAACATCGCCTCGCACGATCCGAGCGCGCATGCCGAGATCGTTGCCATGCGCGAGGGCGGGCGGGTGCTGGCCAATCACCGTCTGATCGGCAGCACCCTGTATGTCACGCTGGAGCCCTGCGCGATGTGTGCGATGGCGATCGTACATGCACGGGTGGCGCGTCTGGTCTACGGTGCCAGTGATCCCAAGACGGGTGCCTGTGGCAGCGTGTTCGATCTGGTGGGTGATGCCCGCCACAATCACCGGGTCGAGGTACATGCTGGGGTATTGGCCAAGGAGGCCAGCAACCGTCTCACCAATTATTTCCGGGCCAAGCGCGGCAAGCCGCCGCTGCTGCTGGAGGACCACGCTGGCGAGGGCTGAGTGGCGAAAGGGTATGATGGCCGCCACTTTCCTTTACCGGCAGGCCTCGTGCCTGCCCAGCAACGAGGCGACACGATGGCAGAGAACGGCGCGGCCAACGAGCGACTGATCTGGATCGACCTGGAAATGACCGGGTTGGATACCGACAACGATTCGATCATCGAGATCGCCACCGTGGTGACCGATGCCCAGCTCAACGTGCTGGCCGAGGGCCCGGAGTTCGCCATCCACCATCCGCTGGAAACACTGGAAGCGATGGACGAATGGAACCGCAACCAGCATCGTCGTTCGGGCCTGTGGCAGCGCGTCATCGACAGCACCACGACGCTTGGCCAGGCTGAAGCGCAGACCGTGGCCTTCCTGGCGCAGTGGATTCCGGCCGGCGCGTCGCCGATGTCGGGCAACTCCATCTGTCAGGACCGTCGCTTCCTGCACCGGCAGATGCCGCGGTTGGAGAAGTACTTCCACTACCGCAACCTGGACGTATCCACGGTGAAGGAGCTGGCCAAGCGCTGGGCGCCCACCGTGGCCGCTGGGGTGGGCAAGAACAGCAACCACACCGCGCTGAGCGATGTGCATGATTCGATCAACGAACTGCGCCATTACCGCCAGTTCATGGGCGCGCTGTCGGGCCTGCCGGGCGTCTGACGATCATGCCGGCGCCGGGCCATGCCCGGCGAGCGCCACGTCGTGGTCTGCAGCCTCAGGGGAACCAGTTCGGCCCACGGTCGGGGCCGCCTACACCTGCATGGAAATCGCGGGCGCAATCGGAAGTGATCCTCTGGAAGCCATTGGAACAGATCCGGGATACGTCCTCGCTGTCCTGATTGAATGCCTCGGTGAAATCGCGAAGCACCACTTCAAGCTGGGCGTTGTCGTTGCGCAGCAGTGCGGTGGAACACTTTCCGGTGAACGAGGCAACAATCGCGCACTTCTGTCCGCTGCGCGCGTTGCAGGTTTTCAGCGCCTGCTTGTTGGCCCCCTTCTGTTTGTGCTGGAAAACACTCCAGCCAAGCACCAGACCGTCCGGCGAACGTGCATAGGCGATCCACTGCGGTACTCTTTTTGAGCTGCCGATTGATGAAGGCGCGTATTCGCCACCACCAGCGCCAGGAATCGGAGCGCACCCCATTACCCCCGTCTCGCTGCCGATGGGGTAGGAGCCGGGCGGGCAGCGGCCTTCGGCGTTCACGTTGCCTGCCCAGCCGAGGCTGGCAAGAAGGAGGGTTCCGATCAACAGCACTCGTGCGTACATGGCGCGTCCTTGTAGTGGTTCATCCATGCCGCCTGGCGTACAGGGCGGCTGCCGGGATCATAGCCCCCTTCCGAACGGGCCACCACGAACCGTTCAACTCTCCAGCGCTAAGATCGGCCCATGAACGAGCCCATCCTGCTGCCCCGTGATATCGCCCACGACGCTGGCGACTGGTCTGACCTGCAGCGGGCGGTAGCCCTGCTGGAAGCGCCCACGATCACCGCGCGCATGGCCAACCTGGTAGGGACGCCGCTGGAGTTCGCGGTGAAGGCGCTTCCCACCTCGGTGTCCAACCGCATCCACGGTGCGGTGCAGGCGGCGTTGTCCAAATCCGTGCAGGCCGCGCTGTGGAGCATGGACAACACGCCGGGCAAGGGTGCCTCGACACGTTGGCACAAGCTGGCGGCGGCGACGTCCGGCGCGGTCGGTGGTGCGTTCGGCTTCGCCGCGCTGTTCATCGAGCTGCCGGTGTCGACCACGATCATGATGCGTGCGGTGGCCGACGTGGCGCGCAGCGAGGGCTTCGATCTGTCCGATTTCGGCACCCGCCAGGCCTGCCTGGAGGTATTTGCGTTGGGCGGCAATTCGCCACGTGATGATGCCAGCGAGACCGGCTACTACCTTGCCCGTGGCTTCACCACCGATGTCATGCGCCATCTCTCGGCCGAGCTGGCCGGGCGCGTGGTGACCGGGCGCGACCTGACCTTGGGCGTGGCACCCAAGGAAGCCGGCAAGCTGTTGGCCAAGCTGGTGGAAAAGGTCGCCGCCCGCTTCGGCGTGGTGATCACCGAGAAGTTCGCCGCGCAGGCGGTGCCGATCGTCGGTGCGGCAGCCGGCGCGACGCTCAATACCATGTTCACTGACTACTACCAGGACATGGCGCGCGGCCATTTCATCGTGCGCCGGCTGGAGCTGAAGTACGGCGAGGACGTGGTGCGCAGCTGCTATGACCGCATCGCGCACGGCGGGGCGTTGATCGAACCGACGTTGTAATCCACGCACTGGGTGGATGCGGCATCGTTGCCCTGGCGGCACAACTGTTTTGCGTGGATGCGCCTGTTGCGCACCGAGCGCCATCCCCATCCTTGCTGGCAATCCCCCGCAAGAGAATGCCGCCATGTTGTTCACCCCCCACCGCCTGGGCGCGCTGACGCTGCCCAACCGTATCGTGATGCCGCCGATGACCCGCTCGCGTGCGGCTGCCGGCAATGTCGCCACTGCACAGATGGCCGAGTACTACGCCCAGCGCGCCGGTGCCGGCCTGATCGTCAGCGAAGGCACCCAGATCAGCCCGCAGGGGCAGGGCTATGCCTGGACTCCGGGCATTCACAGCCAGGCGCAGGTGCAGGGCTGGCGCAGGGTCACCGATGCCGTACACGCGGCCGGTGGGCGCATCTATGCCCAGCTCTGGCATGTGGGCCGGGTGTCCCATGTGGCCTTGCAGCCGGACGGTGCGGCCCCGGTGTCTGCCTCGGCACTGCTGGCCGAAGGCGTGAAGGTCTTCGTCGATCCGACCGGCGCTGGCCCGGAATCCGGCGTGGGCGAAATGCTCCAGCACTCGATGCCGCGCGCGCTGGCCGAGGAGGAGATTCCCGGCATCGTGGCCGACTATGCGCAGGCCACCCGCAATGCACTGGCCGCCGGCTTCGATGGCGTCGAACTGCACGGCGCCAACGGCTACCTGATCAATCAGTTCATCGACTCGCAGGCCAACCAGCGTACCGATGGCTACGGCGGTTCGCTGCAGAACCGGCTGCGTTTCCTGCGCGAGGTGGTGCAGGCGGTGGTGGCGGTGGCGGGTGGTGATCGTGTTGGCGTGCGCCTGGCGCCGCTGACCACGCTGCAGGGCGCGGTGGACGACACGCCGCAGGCGACCTATCTGGCCGCTGCGCACTTGCTCGGCGAGCTGGGCGTTGGCTACCTGCACATCGCAGAGGCCGATTGGGAGGACGCGCCGTTGATGCCGGTGGCGTTCAAGCAGGCGCTGCGGATGATCTATCCGGGCACGTTGATCTATGCCGGCAAGTACAGCGCCGAGCGCGCCGGGCAGGCATTGACGGAAGGCTGGGCCGATCTGATCGGCTTCGGTCGGCCGTTCATCGCCAACCCGGATCTGCCCGAGCGCCTGCGCACCGGTGCGGCGTTGAACGCACCGGACCGTGCGACCTACTTTGGTGGAGGAGAGGGCGGTTACACCGATTACCCGGCGTTGGAAGAGGCTGCGCTCGCCTGATGCGGTAGTGCCGGCCGCTGGCCGGCATCCCAGGGAATCCACATCATGGAGGTTGCCGGGCATGGCCCGGCGCTACCGATGCCGGTGGGTGGGTGCCGACCGTTGGTCGGCACTCCGCATCAGGGCTTGTCGCGCACCAGCGCGTCCGCCTCGATCACGCCGCCATCCTTGCCATGCAGGTACAGGTGCATGTCCTGCTGCGGATACGGAATGTTGATGCCGGCCTTGTCGTAGCCCAGCTTGATCTGCTCCAGCAGGGTGACCTTGGTGCCGAAGTGATCGGCCGACTTCACATAGCAGCGGATGCCCAGATTGATCGCGTGCGCCCCCAGCTCGTACACCACCACGTCCGGTGCCGGTGTCTGCAGCACGCGTGGGTCGGCCTTCATCAGCGCCAGGGCGGTATCGCGGGCCAGCTGGATGTTGTCTTCGTAACCGATGCCCACCACCAGTTCGACGCGGCGGGTGGGCTCTGCCGTCAGGTTGATGATCGGCGCGGCAGTGATCAGCGTGTTGGGGATGGTGGTGTGCTGGTTGTCGGCACCGGTGATCACGGTCTGGAAAATGCGTACCTCGCGCACCGTGCCGGTCTGGCCTGCGATGGTTACCACATCGCCCACGCGGAACGGGCGCAGGGTCACCAGCATCACGCCCGAGGCGATGTTGGACAGCGAATCCTTCAGTGCCAGGCCAACGGCCAGGCCCGCGGTGCCGAGTACGGCCAGCAGCGGAGTGATCTGCACGCCCAGCGTACCGATGGCCAGGATCACCACGATCACCAGCGAGGCCGCGTAGACCACATTGCGCAGGAAGCTGCCCAGCATCGGGTCCACACCCATGCGCGCGGTCGCGCGTGGCATCGCATTGGACAGGCGACGTGCCACCCACATGCCGACCAGCAGCACGACGATGGCGGCCAGCAACGGCACGCCGTAGGTTTCCAGCAGGCGCTCCCAGTCGAGCGAGTGGAACCAGGATGTCGTTGCGGGGGCGGGTGGGGCAGTGGCGATCATGCGGACTCCTTTGCGACGGGAACAGGTGCGACAGGAACATGGCGTGCGCGGACGCCAGAAACAGCAAGCCCCGCAGAAGCGGGGCTTGCGTGCACTTCATTATGGGCTGGCGTCGATGAAAGCGACGTCAGCCATCACGTGTCAGCGGATCAACCGTTGGCCTTCAGCTTGGCCAGTCGCAGCCAGGTGTCGACCACGGTATCGGGATTCAGCGACACCGACTCGATGCCTTCCTGCATCAGCCACTCAGCCAGATCCGGATGATCGGACGGGCCCTGGCCGCAGATGCCGACGTACTTGCCCTTGGCACGTGCCGACTTGATCGCCATCGACAGCAGCTTCTTCACCGCGGGGTTACGTTCGTCGAACAGGTGCGCGACGATCGACGAGTCGCGATCCAGGCCCAGGGTCAGCTGGGTCAGGTCGTTGGAGCCGATCGAGAAGCCGTCGAAGATTTCCAGGAACTCATCGGCGAGCAATGCGTTGGACGGCACTTCGCACATCATGATGATCTTCAGGCCGTTTTCGCCCTGCTTCAGGCCATTCTGGGCCAGTACCTCGACGACCTTGCGGCCTTCTTCCAGGGTGCGCACGAACGGAATCATGACCCACAGGTTGTCCAGGCCCATTTCGTTGCGCACGCGCAGCACGGCCTTGCACTCCAGCGCGAAGGCGGCCGAGAAGCTCGGGTCGACGTAACGGCTGGCGCCGCGGAAGCCGATCATCGGGTTCTCTTCGTGCGGCTCGTAGCCGCTGCCGCCGATCAGGTTGGCGTACTCGTTGGACTTGAAGTCCGACAGACGCACGATCACCGGATTCGGAGCGACCGAAGCGGTCAGGGTGGCGATGCCTTCGGCCAGACGGTCCACGTAGAAGCCGACCGGATCGGAATAACCGGCGATCTTCTCGTCGATCTTCTTCTTCGTCGCGGCGTCCTGGCGGTCGTACTCCAGCAGGGCGTTGGGGTGGATGCCGATGTGGCTGGCGATGATCATTTCCAGGCGTGCCAGGCCGATGCCGGCGTTCGGCAGCTGGCCGAAGTCGAAGGCACGTTCCGGGTTGGCCACGTTCATCATGATCTTCAACGGTGCCGGCGGCATGTTGCCCAGATCGGTGGTGGTGCGCTCGAAACCGAGCTTGCCTTCGTAGATGAAGCCGGTATCGCCTTCAGCGCAGCTGACGGTGACCAGCTGGCCATCTTCGATGACCTTGGTCGCGTTGCCCGAACCGACCACGGCCGGCACGCCCAGCTCACGCGCGATGATCGCTGCGTGGCAGGTACGGCCACCGCGGTTGGTGACGATCGCCGAAGCGCGCTTCATCACCGGCTCCCAATCGGGGTCGGTCATGTCGGCGATCAGCACGTCGCCCGGCTGCACGCGGTTCATGTCTTCCAGCGTCTTCACCACGCGGGCCACGCCGGCACCGATCTTGGCACCGACGGCGCGGCCTTCGGCCAGCACGTTGCCGCCCTTTTCGGTCAGCGCGAAACGCTCGATCTGGGTGGCATGGCTGCGCGACTTCACGGTCTCCGGACGCGCCTGCACGATGAACAGCTTGCCGCTGACACCGTCCTTGGCCCACTCGATGTCCATCGGGCGGCCGTAGTGCTTTTCGATGGTCAGCGCCTGGCGCGACAGTTCGGCCACGTCTTCATCGTTGATCGAGAAGGTGGTGCGCAGTTCAGCCGGGGTGTCTTCGATCCTGACGCGCTCGCCGGGGACATCCGAATACACCATGCGGATCGCCTTGCTGCCGAGCGAACGGCGCAGGATCGCCGGCTTGCCGGCCTGCAGGGTGGGCTTGTAGACGTAGAACTCGTCGGGGTTGACCGCGCCCTGCACGACCATTTCGCCGAGGCCGAACGAGGAGGTGACGAACACCACGTCGCGGAAGCCGGATTCGGTGTCCAGGGTGAACAGCACGCCGGACGAGCCGACACCCGAACGCACCATCAGCTGCACGCCGGCCGACAGGAACACGTCCTCGTGCTTGAAGCCGTGGTGCACGCGGTAGGCGATGGCACGGTCGTTGTACAGCGAGGCGAACACTTCCTTGACCTTGTGCACGACATCGTCGGCACCGGTGACGTTGAGGAAGGTTTCCTGCTGACCGGCGAAGGAGGCATCGGGCAGATCTTCGGCAGTGGCCGAAGAGCGCACGGCCACGGCCACATCGCCACCGCCGTTGTCGGCGCTGAGCTTGGCGTAGGCGCTGCGGATGTCCTGGTCCAGCTGCGGCTGCAGCGGGGCATCGATCACCCAGCTACGGATTTCCTTGCCGGCCGCGGTCAGCGCGGTGACGTCTTCGACGTCCAGCGTGGCCAGCTTGTCGAAGATGCGCTTGGACAGGTCGTTGTGCGCGATGAAGTCCTTGAAGGCTTCAGACGTGGTCGCATAACCTCCAGGAACGGAGACGCCCAGACCGGCCAGGTTGCCGATCATCTCGCCCAGCGAGGAATTCTTGCCGCCTACGCGGGCCAGGTCGGCCAGACGCAGTTCGTGCAACCACAGGATGTTCTCGTTCAAGCGCGATGCTCCGTTTGGCCATCGCCCGAGGCGGGCTTGGATGGCCGCGTCCGTAGGAAGAAGCCGATATGATGCCGGGCAGACCGCTGTCGGCACAAGCTTGTGTTGGCGGCCCTTTTAGGCTTCGTAGGGGGTAAAAGCGCGCATGTCGACCATCCGTCCGGTGTTCTACGTTTCCGATGGAACCGGTATCACCGCTGAAACCATTGGGCATAGCCTGCTGACCCAGTTCTCTGGGTTCAGCTTCATTACCGACCGGATGTCATTTGTCGATGACCCCGAAAAAGCCCGGGAAGCGTGTGCCCGGATCCAGGCGGCGGGGGAGCGGTACCAGGTCCGGCCGATCGTGGTGAACTCCTGCGTGGACCAGAGCCTGAGCGTGATCCTGTCCGAAAGCGGGGCGCTGATGCTGGATGTGTTCGCCCCGTTCATCGAGCCGTTGGAGCGCGAACTGTCCAGCTCGCGGCTGAACCGGGTCGGCCAGGCCCACGGCATGGTCGACTTCGACACCTACCACCGGCGCATCAACGCGATGAACTTCGCGCTGACCCATGACGATGGCATCGCGGTGAATTACGACGATGCCGACGTGATCCTGGTGGCGGTGTCGCGGGCGGGCAAGACGCCGACCTGCATCTACCTGGCTCTGCATTACGGGGTGCGCGCGGCCAACTACCCGTTGACCGACGAGGATCTGGAGAGCGACCGCCTGCCGCCACGGCTGCGCAACTACCGGCGCAAGCTGTTCGGCCTGACCATCGACCCGGACCGCCTGCAGCAGATCCGCCAGGAGCGCCGGCCCAATTCGCGCTACGCCAATCTGGACACCTGCAAGCGCGAGGTGGCCGCAGCGGAGGTCATGTTCCAGATGGAGCGCATCCCGACCCTCAGCACCACCCATACCTCGATCGAGGAGATCTCCAGCAAGGTGCTGGGTACGCTGGGGCTGCAGCGCGAGCTGTACTGATATTTTCCTTCGCGCCGCGCCGCGCCGCGCTGCCGGCCAGCAGCCGGCACTGCCAATGGGCGCTTCAACTGCGCCCTGTAGAGCCGAGCCCACGCTCGGCTGGGCCACCGGGTTCTGTCCGAAGTGCAGCCGAGCATGGGCTCGGCTCTACAAGGGGCGGCGCCGTTGGCGGCTTGGCTGGGGGTTGAACCGTCCCCACGTTGAAGCACCAACGTGTAGGATCAGCCCATGGCCCGAGCATTGCCCCGTACCGAGCGCATTCCCCGCCTCAGCCGGTTGAGCTGGCTGATGGGGCTGTACGCAGAGAACTACCGCCACCTGGTGCGCTTGTTCGCTCCAGCCGAACTGGTGGCGGGGAGCTACGTATCTTCGGTGGGCGATGGCCTGGACGTGCGCCTGGATGTGATCGAGTGCCACCGCTACACGGTGGAACTGCGCCTGACCTATGACCTCGCCGACCCCGTGACCGGTGAACCGGATCCATCGGCCTTCGTCCGCCTGTACCGCGACGCGCGCCAGGCCGAGACCACCCACTGCTACGTCGGTCGCCGCTGGCAGGACACCATGGGCCTGTACCCGCCGCCGGCCGAGCTGATCAGCCATCGCATGCGGATGAACACCTTCCTGGGCAAGTGGCTGGAATATCTGGCCGAGCGCGGCCATGGCGTGGCCACCCTGCGCCGTGACCCTGACGGCAACGCCGCGGGTGCCGGTGACCGTCGCCTGTCGCTGGTGCGCTGATCGGCCATAATCCACGGCTGACCCGCCGCCGGATTCGCACATGCCGTATACCCCGATCGTCGCCACCCTGGGCTATGTGCTCTCGCCCGATCGTCGCCAGGTGCTGATGATCCACCGCAACACCCGTCCCGGTGACCACCATCTGGGCAAGTACAACGGGCTGGGCGGCAAGATCGAGGCGGACGAGGACGTGGCCGCCAGCATGCGTCGCGAGATCCAGGAAGAGGCCGGCATCGACTGCACCGCCATGCGCCTGCGCGGCACCCTCAGCTGGCCGGGCTTCGGCAAGCACGGGGAAGACTGGCTGGGCTTCGTCTTTGTCATCGACAGCTTCGAAGGTGCCCCGCACGGTGGCAATCACGAAGGCACCCTGGAGTGGGTGGACGTGGACAAGCTGGACCAGCTGCCGATGTGGGAGGGCGACCGCAACTTCCTGCCGCTGGTGTTCGATGCCGACCCGCGCCCGTTTCACGGGGTGATGCCGTACAAGGACGGGCGCATGGTGAGCTGGTCTTACAGCCGGCTGTGACCCGGGGCACTGGGTGGGTGACACCCGGGATTGGCGCACTCTCCCGATGAATTAATGCCCGGGTAATATTGACGAAGACAAATTACCCGGGCAATATTCGCGCATCGCCCCTGATGCCATTGCCATGCCCGTGTCCCGACTGCCCCCCTTCAGCTGTTTCGACGGCTATCGCCTGGTTGCTTCCGGCACTGCGGAGATCGCCGCGCTGGCACTCAAACAGCTGCGCGCCGACAACGCCGGAGGTCCGCTGCTGGTGTTCGACAACGCCACCGGCCGTACCCGGGATTTCGATACCCGTGGCAGTGACGCGCAGTTGCTGGCACGCGTGGCCGAAGGGTATCCAACGGCCGTGGAGGCGGACGCCGAAGCGATTGTTGAAGATGCGCCTGCAGCCCCGCGTGGCCGCGGCCGCCCGAAGCTGGGCGTGGTCGCACGAGAAGTAACGCTGCTGCCACGCCACTGGACGTGGTTGGCCGAACAGCCGGGTGGAGCTTCCGTGGTTCTGCGCAGGCTGGTGGAAGCGGCCGGCCGCACCGGTGCCCAGAAGGACCGGCAGCGTCGTGATGCCGAGCGCGCCTATCACTTCCTGCAGACCATCGCCGGTGACCTGCCGGGCTTCGAGGAGGCTATCCGTATGCTGTTCGCGCACGACCGCGCTGGCCTGGAAACAGCGTTGCAGCGCTGGCCCGAGCACGTGCGCGAGCATGCCCTGCGACTGGCGTTTGACGTGCCGCCAGATCGTACGGACGACTGACCCACACCGTCGCTGAGCGACAGCGTCATCTGATCGCGGGCCATGGCCCGTTCCCCTTGTGCTTGCTTTGCTGGCGGAAATGCCGGGCAGGGCGGCGCGTTGCCCAGAGAATTCCATGAGCACTCCTGCACACTCGACACCTCCGGCTGCCCCAGCGCTGTGGCGTACCTATCTGGCCCTGCTGCTGCCGATGCTGCTGACCAATGCGCTGCAGCTGGCCGCCGGAACACTGGACAATGTCTATCTCGGCCATCTGCTGGGTACGCAGGCGGTGGCGGCGGCCGCCGCGTTCTTCCCGGTCTTCTTCCTGCTGCTGGCCCTGGTCATGGGCCTGGCGACGGGCGCGATGGTGCTGATCGGCCAGGCCTGGGGTGCAGGCCGGCCGCAACAGGTGCGCGCCGTGGCCGGCAGTGCGGTGGCGCTGTCGCTGCTGCTGTCACTGCTGGTAATGGCGCTGGGCGGCATCTTTACGCCGCAGCTGCTGGCGGCACTGGGCACACCAGCGCCGATCCTCGCCGAGTCCATCGTCTACGCACGCGTGCTGCTGCTGGGGGCGCCAGCGTTCTTCCTGCTGTGGCTGGCCACCGCCGTGAGCCGCGCGGTGGGCGATGCGAAGACGCCACTGCAGGCGTTGTTGCTGGCCACCGTGATCGGCCTGCTGTGCACACCGCTGCTGATCCTGGGCTGGGGTGGCCTGCCACAGTTGGGCGCGTCCAGTGCCGCAATGTCGGCGGCGTTCGCCTCACTGCTGGCACTGGCCTGGCTGCTGTGGCGCTGGCATCGTCTGGGGCATCCGCTGGCACCGGGCCATGAACTGTGGGGTGCAATCCGCTTCGATGGCAAGATCATTCGTTCGATGCTGCGCATCGGCGTACCGTCATCACTGCAGATGCTCAGCCTGGCCATTGCCGAGATCGTGCTGCTGGGCTGGATCAACCGTTACGGCTACACGGCCACGGCGGCCTATGGCGCGGTCAACCAGCTGATGAGCTGGGTGCAGTTGCCGGCGATGTCACTGGGCATCACCGCCACCATCCTGGCCGCGCATGCGATGGGCGCTGGACGTACGGCGCGGTTGCCGGCCATCGCCCGCACCGGTGTGTTGCTTGGGCTGGCGGTGCTGACGGTTGTGGTAGTGCTGGTGACACTGCTGGCGCCCTGGTTGACCGGCCTGATCCTGGCCGCGCCAGAAGTACGCGGGTTGGCCACGCTGCAGTTGCGCACGGTGGTGTGGGGCGTGCTGGCGATGGGAGGTACCGCGGTGCTGGTCGGGGTAATGCGGGGCAGCGGGACCGTGCTGCTGCCGGCCTTGCTGGGCATGGCGGCCGTGTTGCTGCTGGAGCTGCCGCTGGCGATGTGGCTGCAGGCGCGCCACGGGCTGGCCGGAGTGTGGTGGGCGTGGCCGCTGGGATTGCTGGCGATGCTGGTGCTGCAGGTGCTCTGTTTCGCGCGTTGGCGGCGACGGACGCAAGGTGGGTAGTACCGGCCGCTGGTCGGCAAACCGGAACGGCCGTGGCAAGCCTGCCTGCGGCCGGCTCTACCACGTGGTCGGATTGCATCCGGCGAAAATCAGCGCCGATGCGCCAGCAACAGATGGAAATGTTTCTCCCGCGCCTGCCCATCATTGCCGGGCGCGGTTTCCAGATGGCTGCGCCAGGCCGAGAGGCTGAACCCGGATACGCGCAGTGCCAGCTCCACGGCGTCCAGTTCATGCAGCTGGAAATCGGCGGCAAAGGGCAGGCTGCGCATGAAGGTCGCATCGCCAAAGGCAAGGCAAAGGCGGCCACCGCGGTGCAGCACCCGTGCCAGTTCATCCAGCACCGGGGCAAGATTGGGCCAGAAGTACAGGGTGTTGACCGCCAACGCCGCATCCACCGAGGCATCGCCGGCTGGCAGGGCGTGGGCATCGCCGTGGCGCATCATGGCGCGATCGGTCAAGCCAGCGCTGGCCAGCCGCCGGTTGCCGGCTTCAACCATGGCAAGGGAAAGCTCGACACCGAGGTAATGGCTGCCCGCGGCCCGCAGCAGTTCGGGCGCGAATGCTGCATTGCCGGGGCCGATCTCCAGAATCCGTTCGCCCGCCTTCACCGCCAGCAGGCCGATCGCGGCCAGGTTCAGGGCGCCGTTGCTGCGGTTCATAGATTCGCCCACGGCCAGCGCGGCATCGCCATGGGGCTGCCGCAGCTGCGCGGCCAGGGTGCGTGCATCCAGCATCAACATCGTCCGTCGGTAAGGAGTCGGACGTGGCGGCGGCGGGTCCGCCGCAGACCATAGCGCCAGCCGATCAGCTTGGGAAGTAGGGAAACCCCGGCTTGAGGTGATGAGGAAATGTCCACCGTCGCAGTCGGTGAGAACCACTTGTCCACAGGGGGTGTGGATTACGCGTGGGCAACTTTGTGGATAAGCGCTGACAGGCGCCACCCCCCTAGGCTGTCAAGATGGGTGGCGAAAAATTCACCGCTGGTGAGGATCGGTGAGTGACGGGTGAAGGACAGGGGCAGCCCACGCTGTTGCCGTTGGCAGCGCTCGCGGTACCCTGTGGGCCTTGATGCCCCGTGAGACTTCATGAAACGTCACTTCTCGATGCTGCGCGAGTTCCATCTGGCGGACTGGTTTACCCTCGCCAACGCTTTCTGCGGCACCGGCGCGGTGTTTGCCGCGATGCGATTCCTGCAGGATGGCGAGCGCGGCTATCTGCTGTTCGGCATGGCGCTGATCCCGCTGGCTTTCATTTTCGATGCACTGGACGGGCGCATCGCGCGCTGGCGCAAGTCCAGTTCGACCTTGGGCCGCGAGCTCGACTCGTTGTCGGACGTGATTTCCTTCGGTGTCGCACCCGCCGCGCTGGCCTATGCCTGTGGCATGCAGGGGGGCTGGGATTGGCTGGTGCTGAGCTACTTCGTCTGCTGCGGCGTCAGCCGCCTGGCCCGCTACAACGTGACCGCCGAGGCCATGAGCGGTGACGAAGGCAAGGTGAAGTACTTCGAGGGAACGCCGATTCCCACCAGCCTGGCGCTGGTGATCGTGCTGGCGATCGCTGCCGGCACCGATGCCATCGGCCACGACCTGTGGCTGGGCCAGTGGCAGATCGGCCCTTGGCAGCTGCACCCGCTGGTGCTGCTGTTCGCCTTGTCCGGGTCGCTGATGATCAGCAAGACTCTGCGCATTCCCAAGCCATGACCCCGTCCTGCGGAGGAGCGCGATGACCAACTCGGCCAACGACGCCGGCAGCAGCGATTTCGAAAACCTCGCCCGGCAGTATTTCGGCGCCTGGGGTGATGCGCTGCGCCATGCGACTGTGCCGGGAGCGCCTGCTGGCGACGACCCGGGCAGCTGGAAGCGCCTGTTCGACTGGTGGGGGCAACTGCTGCCCGAGACCGGTGCGGTCGCGCCGGAAGAGGCCGTGCGGCGGTTCCGCGAACAGGCAGGCAGCTGGTACGGCACCATGCAGGAAGTGGCTGCACGCTTTGCCGGCCGCGATGCCAGCAGTGCCGAGGTGGCCCAGGCCTGGCGTGAAGCAGTGAAGGGGCAGGGTGACGGCATGCTGCGATGGATGCTGCAGGGAGCCCGAGGCAGCACCCATGCCGGCGCTGCTCCGCCAGAGTTCACCGCGTGGTTCCAGCAGTTGCAGACGCTGGCCGGTCCTTGGCTGCAGAGCCCGGCGTTCGGGCCCGGCCGCGAGCACCAGGCGCGGTGGCAGGCCCTGCTGCGCGCCCAGGAGGAGTACCAGTATCACTCGCAGGCCTATGTCGAGCAGATCAAGCAGGCGCTGGAAGAAGCGTTCGACCTGTTCGAGCAGCGTCTGGCCGAGCATGAGCAACCGGGCAGCCAGCTGACCAGCGCGCGGGCGATGTTCGATCTGTGGATCGAAGTGGCCGAGGAGGCTTACGCCAAGGTCGCCATGTCTGCCCCTTTCCAGCAGATCTATGCCGCGCTGGGCAATGCGCAGATGCGCCTGCGCGCGGGGCTGCAACGCGAGGTGGAACAGATGAGTGAACGCATCGGCCTGCCGACCCGCACCGAGATGGATGCCGCCCACCGCCGTATCGCCGAGCTTGAGCGCAATCTGCGCCGGCTGCAGGCCCAGGTGGCGGCGCTTGCGGGTACCGACGCGGTTGATCCGGTGGCGCAGCCCGCGCCTGCCAGGGTGAAGCCCGTGGCGCGCAAGCCTGCTGCGAAGAAAACAGCTGCGAAGAAGGCGCCAGCGAAGAAAACTGCCGCGAAGAAGGCGCCAGCGAAGAAGGCCACCTCCCGCACCACCACGCGGAGGTCGTAAGCCATGAAAGGACCGCTGGGCTTCAATGCCGATGACCTGATGCAGGAGACCCTGGCCATGCAGCGCAAGCTGATGGAAGGGTTGAAGCTGTTGCCGCAGGTGGAGGATGTCGACTACGGCGCTACCGCCCGCGAGGAAGTCTGGCGCGATGGCAAGGTGGTGCTGTATCGCTTCGTCGGCGAGAGCGCACCGGTCCGGCGCACGCCGCTGCTGATCGTTTACGCACTGGTCAACCGCCCATACATGGTCGACCTGCAGGCCGATCGCTCACTGGTGCAGAAGCTGCTTGCGCTGGGCCAGGACGTGTACGTGCTGGACTGGGGCTATCCGGATCGTTCCGAGCGCTACCAGACGCTTGAGGATTACCTGCTGCGCTACATCGATGGTGCGGTGGATGCGCTGCGCGCACGCAGTGGAGGCCCGGTCGACATGCTGGGCATCTGCCAGGGCGGCGTGTTCGCGCTGTGCTACGCCGCGCTGCGCCGGCAGAAGCTGGGCAATCTGATCACCATGGTCACCCCGGTCGATTTCCAGACCGCCGACAACATGTTGTCGCACTGGGCGCAGCAGGTGGACGTGGATCTGCTGGTGGACACGCTGGGCAACATTCCGGCCGACCTGATGAATGCCAGCTACCTGATGCTCAAGCCGTTCCGCCTGAACGTGCAGAAGTACGTGGGTCTGCTCGACATCCTCGATGACAAGGCCGCGCTGGAAGATTTCCTTCGCATGGAAAAGTGGATCTTCGACTCACCCGATCTGGCGGGCGAGGCCTTCCGTGAGTTCATCAAGCAGTTCTACCAGGGCAATGGCCTGATGAACGGCACGGTGAAGATAGGCGAAGAGGCGGTGGATCTGTCGCAAGTGACGCTGCCGGTGCTGAACATCTATGCCGAGCAGGACCATCTGGTGCCACCGGATGCATCACGCGCGATGCGCGTCCGGCTGGGTACGCAGGACTACACCGAATCCAGTTTCCGCGGTGGGCATATTGGTATCTACGTCTCCGGCCGCGCGCAGCGCGAAGTGCCGGCGACCATCGACAACTGGCTGAAGGAACGCACGCCGTGAAGTACTTCCCCCTGGTCGCGCTCGCGCTGGCCTTTGCTCCGGGCATTGCAGGCGCCGCGCCGAGCGCCGATGCGCGCCGCGAGATCGCGCAGCTGATCGGCAGCCTTGACGGCTCCCAGTGCCAGTTCCAGCGCAATGGCAGCTGGTACGGTCCCGCCGATGCGCGCGCCCACCTGCAGCGCAAGTACGACTACCTGCTGAAGAAGGACATGGTGGACACCGCTGAGCAGTTCATCGAGCGTGCGGCGAGCCAGAGCAGCATGAGTGGCAAGGCGTACCGGATCCGCTGCCCCGGCCAGTCCGAGCAGACCTCTGCGGCCTGGTTCGGCGCCCGCCTGCAGGCGTTGCGCCAACGCACGCCGTAGACATGAGCCGGGTGTAGAGTCGAGCCACGCTCGACTGCTCTTTCTGATTCCCGAGGAGACGCCGCCATGAACGCTGTGCCGCGCACCCTGTCGCGTTCGCTGAACGACCGCATGATTGCCGGGGTGATGGGCGGCATCGCCCATCGTTTCGGCTGGAACCCCACCTTGGTACGGGTGCTGTACGTGGTGATCTCGCTGGCGTCGGCCGCCTTCCCGGGCATCCTGGTCTACCTGCTGCTGTGGCTGCTGATCCCCAACGAGGCCGATTGAACGCCGCGTCCCGGCCCTGGCCGATCTGGCTGCGCGCGCTGCAGGTGCTGGGCGCGCTGTGGACTGTGCCCAATACCCTGATCGGCCTGCTTGGCGGTCTGGCCGGGCTGCTGGGGGGCGCGAAGATGCGCTGGAGCGGTCGAGACTGCGCGGTGGTTTTCGACCATTGGCCGTGGGGCCCGGGCGGAGCGATCACCCTGGGCAACGTGATCCTGCACACCGGTCACGACCTGGGCATGTGCTGCCGTACCTACGCGCATCAGGCGGGGTGGGGCGTGGAGCCGTTGATCCGGCTGGATGACCATGAGCGCGCACACGTGTACCAGTACCTGGTGCTGGGGCCGTTGTACCTGCCGGTGTACCTGCTGTGTGGTGGGGTGAGTGCACGCAATCCGTTCGAGCGCGCGGCGGATCATTACGCGCGGTTCGGGCATGGCTGGTGGCCGTAGTTTCCAGCCAACGGCGCAGCCCCTCGTGGGTGGTCGCGTAGAGCGATTCATGTGATTGGGCCGGGCGGGGTGGGTTCGCGGGACACGCCGTAAACCCATCCCTGGGGGCTCGATGGCGCCATCCATGGCGCCAACGGTCCCGCGAACCCACCCCGCCCGACCCCTGACAGTTTCTCGGCGCGTCCAGCCACGGAAAAGAAAAAGAACAGCAGAAGCAGGTCGCGCGCTGCGCTTGCTCGTGTAGAGCCGAGCCTGCGCTCGGCTTCGCGGACTGGCTTGAACGCAGCCGAGCGTGGGCTCGGCTCTACAGGAAGCGGCCAGCCAGGCCGCTTTTGCTTTTGATCTTCTTTTTCTTCTCCGTGGGTGGCGGCAGGCACCAGGAACCTGTCAGCGGCCGGGTGGGTAGGCATTGCGGGGTGTCCGCGGCATGGATGCCGCGGCCAAGCCCCCAAGGATGGGTTCACGGCGTCCCCGCAATGCCTACCCACCCGGCCAGCCCCCAGCAATCCGGCTGTTGCATTCCGCGACCAACCACACCCACCCACGAGGGGCTGCGCCGTTGGCTGGAAATCCCTCCATTCGTTAGCCGGAAGTTAAAGATCCGTAAGCATTCTGCTGCGATCCCGCAGTCATCTGCATGCAACCGATCGTCATTAGTCTTCGTGACGTTCCAGTCAGCTTGGTCGCGGTAAGCTCTACCCTGATGAGCTCGCAAGTACCGCTCATCGTGTGCAGTACGCAGTAGCAATTTGGAGGAATACATCACATGGCAATCGTTCTTTATGTCGGTGGTAGCAAGGATGGCGAGAAGGGCGTGGTGCCCTACGGCTTCAGCAAATCCCGCGCCGATACCGCGCTGGGGCCGGAGTTCTACACGGAGCGGTTCATGGAACTGCAGGGTGTCGGCAAGGTCCGCTTGATGGCGCTGGAGAGCCTGCGTGACGACATCGTCATGCAGCGTGCCGCCCGCCACTACCGCTGACCTTCGCACTACGCGGCAGGACGCGCCCCACCATCGCGCGTCCGCGCCGGCATCCCAGCCCGGGGCCCGTCCGAGCCCCCCTTGCCAGGATGCCGGCGTCCGATCCGGACCCGCCGCCTGAACCGCCGTTCTGTCAACGCCTTGTCCCTGCCGCCCGCGCATTGCAAGAATGAGCCTTTCCCGCAATGCGGCCCAGGCCGGAAACAATGCACGACGCCAAGCACGCCCAGCGCCAGATCGCTCAGCAGATCGCCCAGACCATCGCCGATGAAATCGGTGCCCAGACCGCCCAGGTCAGCGCCGCCGTCGGTCTGCTCGATGAAGGCGCCAGCGTTCCGTTCATCGCCCGCTACCGCAAGGAAGTCACCGGCGGTCTGGACGACACCCAGCTGCGCAACCTGGAAACACGCCTGACCTACCTGCGCGAGCTGGAAGACCGCCGTGCTGCGGTGCTGACCAGCATCGGCGAGCAGGGCAAGCTCAGCGACGAGCTGCGCAACGAGATCCTCGCTGCCGACACCAAGAGCCGGCTGGAAGATCTGTACCTGCCGTACAAGCCCAAGCGTCGCACCCGCGCGCAGATCGCGCGTGAAGCCGGGCTGGAGCCGCTGGCCGACGGCCTGCTGGGCGATCCGACGCAGGACCCTCAGGTCTTTGCCGCCACCTTCGTGGATGCCGACAAGGGCGTAGCCGATACCAAGGCCGCGCTGGAAGGGGCCCGCGCGATCCTGATGGAGCGCTGGGGTGAGGACGCCACGCTGGTGGGTGAACTGCGCAGCTGGTTGAGCGAGCAGGGCGTGATCCGTGCCCGCGTTGCCGAAGGCAAGGAAACCGAGGGCGCCAAGTACCGCGATTATTTCGAACACGCCGAGTCGCTGGCGAAGATCCCCTCGCACCGGTTGCTGGCGCTGTTCCGCGCGCGCCGCGAGGAGATCCTGTTCCTGGAACTGGACCCGGGCAAGGATGCGGAGGCGGGACATCAGTACGCCGAAGGGCGGGTGGCGCACAACGCCGGCATTCGCGATGCGGGGCGTCCGGGTGATCGCTGGCTGCTGGATGCCTGCCGCCTGACCTGGCGGGCCAAGCTGCATATGCATCTGCTGCTGGACCTGTTCAACCAGGCCCGCGAGAAGGCTGAGGCCGAAGCCATCGCAGTGTTCGGCGACAACCTCAAGGATCTGCTGCTGGCCGCGCCGGCCGGCCCGAAAAGCGTGCTGGGACTGGACCCGGGCATCCGCACCGGCTGCAAGATCGCCGTGGTCGACGCCACCGGCAAGCTGGTCGCCACCGATACCATCTACCCGCATGAACCCCGCCGGCAGTGGGATCAGTCGCTGCAGACGATCAAGCAGCTGTGTGCCAAGCACAACGTACAGCTGATCGCGATCGGCAACGGTACTGCCAGCCGCGAGACCGACAAGCTGGCGGGTGAAGCCATCAAGGCCCTGGGCGACAACGCACCGCAGAAAATCGTGGTCAGTGAAGCCGGGGCGTCGGTGTACTCGGCGTCGGAAACGGCGGCCAAAGAGTTCCCTGACCTGGACGTGTCGATTCGTGGCGCAGTATCGATTGCCCGCCGTCTGCAGGACCCGCTGGCCGAGCTGGTGAAGATCGAGCCGAAAGCGATCGGCGTGGGGCAGTACCAGCACGATGTGGATCAGTACCGCCTGGCGCGTGCGCTGGATGCGCGCGTGGAGGACTGCGTGAACGCCGTTGGCGTGTACGTCAACACGGCGTCGGCGGCACTGCTGTCGCGCGTGTCGGGCCTGTCGTCGACGGTGGCCGAGAACATCGTGCGCCACCGCGATGACAACGGTCCGTTCAAGCGTCGCAAGGACCTCTTGAAGGTGTCGCGATTGGGCGAGAAGACGTTCGAACAATGTGCGGGCTTCCTGCGTATCGCCGATGGCGATCAGCCGCTGGATGCGTCGTCGGTGCATCCGGAAGCCTACCCGGTGGTCGAGCGCATCGTGGCCAGCACCGCGCGTCCGATCAAGGCGTTGATCGGCGACGGCAGTTTCCTGCGCGGGTTGAAGGCCGAGCAGTTCACCGACGAGACATTCGGTGTGCCGACTGTGCGCGACATCCTCAAGGAACTGGAAAAGCCTGGCCGTGATCCGCGCCCGGAATTCAAGGCCGCCCGTTTCGCCGATGGCGTCGAGGACATCAAGGACCTGCGCGAGGGCATGGTGCTGGAGGGAGTGGTCAGCAACGTGGCCGCATTCGGTGCGTTCGTCGATATCGGCGTGCACCAGGATGGCCTGATCCACATCTCGGCGCTGTCGGACACCTACGTGAAAGATCCGCGCGACGTGGTCAAGGCCGGCGACATCGTCAAGGTGAAGGTGCTGGAGGTGGATGTGCCGCGCAAGCGGATCGCCCTGACCCGTCGTCTGGACGATACGCCCGGCCAGGCCACCAGCCGCCCGGGCAGCCGTGACGAACGCAGCCAGGGTCAGCCGCCGCGTCGCGACGCTGGCAACCCCGGGCAGGGGCGTGGCCAAGGCCGCAACCAGGGCAGTGGTGGGCGCCCGGCACAGGCTTCGCCGCCCGCCAACAATGCCCTGGCCGAGGCGTTCGCCCGGGCCAAGCGCAGCTGAGTCTGCCGTCCCCCTCCCGGCGCGGCCCGGATGGGGGACTTGTCGATGTTCCCCGGCAATGCGCACACTTGCGCTGGAAGGGGGGCTTGGGGCCCCGCTGCCGCTGGGGAGGCCATGCCGTCAGCACCGTCTGCCTTGTTCCGTGACCGCTGTGGCACCGCGCCACGGCCTGCGGGCAGCTGCGTCTGCAGGGGAGGCGGCTGATGGCCGATCACGGCAACAGCGCCAACGCACTGCTGGAACGCCGGCTGCAGGAACTGGCCGAGGAGCGTCGTCGTCTGGCGATGATCATCGAGGGCACTGCGGCCGGCACCTGGGAATGGAACGTCCAGAGCGGACAGATGCGGGTCAACGAACGCTGGGCCGAGATCGTCGGCTACCGGCTGGACGAGCTGGAACCCATCTGCCAGAAGACCTTCATCGCGCTGGTCCATCCAGATGATCTGGCGCTGTCCGATGCAGCCCTGCAGGACCACTTCGATGGCCGCAGTGACCACTACGTCTGCCTGTTGCGGATGCGCCACAAGAACGGTGAATGGATCTGGATCCACGATCGCGGCCGGGTATTCGAGTGGGACGGGCAGGGCAGGCCGCTATGGATGGCCGGCGCCCATGCCGACGTCACCGAACTGCAGCAGGCGCGCCAGGATGCGGCCGAGATGCGGCAGCGCCTGCAGGCGGTGGTGGATGCATCCGACGAAGTGGCGGTGATCGCTACCGACACCGACGGCATCATCACATTGTTCAATACCGGCGCCGAGCGCCTGCTCGGCTACCGCGCCGAAGAGGTGTTGGGACACGCCAATCCCGGCATCTTCCATGATCCAGATGAAATGGCTGCCTATCTGGCGCCGCTGGCTGATGCACAAGGCAGGGCGCCAACCATCTTCCAGGCATTGACCGCGCAGGCACAGGGACAGACGTTTTCGCGGCAATGGACGTTCCTGCGCAAGGATGGGCAGCGCCGCCAGGTGCGCCTGTCGATCAGCCGCATGGATGGCACAGATGGCGAGCGCATCGGCTACGTCGGCATGGCCATCGACATCACCGAGATCCTGCAGGCACGCGCCGAGGCCCGCCTTGCGGCAGACAAGTTCGCCGGTGCCTTCACTTCGGCGGCGCTGGGCATGGCGCTGGTGTCGCTGGAAGGGCGCTGGCTGGACGTCAACGATGCGCTGTGCCGCATTCTGGGCTATCCGCGTGAGGAGCTGCTGCAGGTCGATTTCCAGCGGTTGACCCATCCGGCCGATCTGCAGACCGACCTGGCCCTGGTGCAGGATCTGCTGGCGGGGCGACGCACCCACTATCACCTTGAAAAGCGCTACGTGGGCCGTGATGGCAACACCATCTGGGCGCGGCTGTCGGTATCGCTGGTACGCAATGAGCGCGGTGAGCCGCTGCATTTCGTGTCGCAGATCCAGGATGTCAGCGCCCAGCGCAGCAGCGAGCAGCGCTTGTTCGAAAGCGAGCAGCGCAGCCGCATCACCCTCGATGCCGTCGCCGACCTGGTCCTCAGCGTCGCGTTGGATGGCCGTATTGAATATGCCAATGCGGCTGCGGTGCGCCTGCTTGCCGGCGATGGCGCGCTGTCGCTTGCCGGCCACAACGTGCAGGATGTGTTGGCGCTGACCACCGAATATGCCCCGCAGTCGTTGCTGGATGTCGCGGTGCTGCTGGATCCGGACGGCAATGCGGTGGATCTGCATGCTGATCTGCTGCTGCGGATGGGCGCGACGACAGTACCGGTGGACCTGACCCGGGCCTGGCTGCGTGACGACGAGGGGCATGTGCGCGGCGCCGTGTGGGTACTGCGCGATGACACGCAACAGCGCGCCCGACAGCGTGAGGCGCGGCACCTGGCCGAGATGGATCCGTTGACCGAACTGGGCAACCGGCGTGGCTTCGAGGCGCACCTGCAACAGGCGATCACCCGGGTCGAGCGGACGGGCCAGGCGGCTTCGCTGATGTACATCGACCTGGACCGGTTCAAGCCGATCAACGATACCTTTGGCCATCTGGCCGGCGATGCAGTGCTGTGGGCCGTGGCCAGCGTGCTGCGTCATGGTGTCCGCGATTCGGATGTGGTGGCGCGCCTGGGCGGTGACGAATTCGCGGTGATCCTGTCCGGCTGCAGCCCGCGGCGAGCGGCCCGCATCGGTGGTGAGCTGCTGCATACCCTGTCCAACCTGTCCATTCCGTGGGACCAGCACCGGCTGCGGATCGGTGCCAGCATCGGCATTGCGCCGCTTGCCGCCGGCATGAGCGTGGACCAGGCCGTTGCCGCCGCGGATGCCCAGTGCTATCGGGCCAAGGCGATGGGCCGCAACAACGTGCAGGTGCAGGGCGAAGCCAGTGAACTGCCCGGCGGTCCCCCGACGGACGGCAGCGACGGCTGATCTCAGCCTGTGAGAGGGGCGCGGCGAATACTGCGCCAACGCCCCACCTTCGCAGGCAAACGAAATGACGTCCTGGAACCTGAGTGCAGTTCGTGCCTATGCGCCGGCCATTGTTGGCTGGTCCCTGGCGCTCTCCGGCTGGCTGCGGCTGGAGCAGCTGCGCAGCGATCAGCAGGCCCGGATGCTGGTCCCCGTGGTGCAGTGGGGCGTGGTGGTGATGCTGCTGGTCACGCTGGGCTGCATCGTCGCTGCCAGCGTGACGATCTGGCGAGCCGCGCGTCGTGATGCGCAGCAACGCCGGTAGCGGTACTGCCACAGTGATCAGGTGCGGGCCTCAGCGCAGCACCACCTCGGCATCCACCAGTTGCACGTCGTGCATCATGTTGAGGTAGGCCTCGTAATAGCCTTTGTGCGAAGCGCCAACGATGGCCAGCAGGCGCGTTCCCGGCTGCTGACCCAGCACTTCGCGGATGTTGGCGACCATGCGCAGGTTGCGGGTTTCCCAGTAGCCCACGTAGTTGCGACCAAAGCCCTGCGGGGAGGGCTCTGCCAGCGCGGCGCCGAAGTCCGCCTGGTAGGCCTGCAGCCCGACGCCGGGGCGGTTGTAGGCGCGGTACAGGTCCAGCACACCATCGGCCTTGCCGAGGTTGGCATACAGCGGCTTGTCGGCTTCCCGCCGTGCGTTTGCCTGCGGGTTGTCCCAGGCCTTCATGATCGCTTCGCCTGCCGCCTTCTCGTCCTCCGGCGGGGTGGGCGAATCGGCGGTGTGGTCGTCCACCGCCCACAGGCGTTCCAGCCCCAGCCGGGCAGCGAGGACTGCCGCGACCAGGTTGGTTTCATTGCGGCGGGTCAGGCTCTTGTCGAGAATCTCGACCAGCGCGGCATCGAGGCCATCGTCGGCGATCCGGTCCTGCACAGGCAGACGCAGCCATTGCACCTGTGCCGATCCGCGCTCACCAGCGGCCAGGAACACCGCGGCCAGGTGCCGACGCTGCGCTGCGGTCGGGCTTGCCGGCCACGCCGACAGCAGGCGCCCCATCTCGACGTTGGCGCTGGGCACGTCGAGGCCGGTGGCCATGTGGGCCGCATGGGTGTCGAAGCAGTAGGTTTCAACGCTTTCGGCATAGCGGCCGGGATTGCGACGCATGAAGTCGCATTGCAGGCCGGACAGGTCCTCGGTGGCAATCGCCTCCGGGCGCCAACCGGCCAAACGCTGCAGCAACGGCTCAAGCATGGCCGGCTCGAAGGTCTTTGGCAGCCCTGACAGATGTGCCGTCCCAAGCACCAGCACTTCATTGCGACGACCGGCGGGCGGTCCCTTCAGCTGGTCGGGATGGAAGCTGGGACGGAACCCTGCGTCGCTGGCCACTGCGCCGGCACTGCACAGACTGAGGAAGATGATGGCGCTCAGGCGTCGAGACATGGTGCCTCCAAAGGAAAATCCAGTCAGTGCAGCGCATGCTGCCGGCAGTGTGTCGGCAAAGGATGTCCCGATGGTCATTTCAACCTTCTGCGCGCCTGCTGCATCCCTTTCCGCCGGCGCTGGTCCAGAATGGTGTCTGGAAGACTTTTGGAAGCGCGCCATGGATGAAATCGCCACCATCGTAGCCGCAGGTGCCGTGTTGGGTGCCGTGGCCGGCTGGGTCGGGCCGGCCAGATGGCGATGGCTGTTGTTGCGGCTGGCGCCGTTGCTGCTGGTGCCGTTCGCGTTGTACATCCTGGCGACCCGCAACTGGTTCCTCGGTGGCGGCGGGCCACTGGTGGAACCCTCCCTGCTGGTCGTCTGCGGCAGTCTGGGCTACCTGCCGGCGGTGCTGGCCACCCTGCTGCTGCGCTGGCTTCTGCGGCGCGCTGCCGACCAGGGGTTGGCCCCCTAAAGTTGCCGGCAACCCTGCCGCTACCATCTCTGGAGCCCGCTGCTGGCTCCTGCTGCCGGACCCGAGGCTGCCTCCGATAGGCGGCCCGTGCTGTGTGCTCCGCCGCTGTTTGATGATGATCGCAGCTGCCTTACTGTTTCTGCCAGTCGCTCGAGTGACGCCTTCCGGCGTCTGCACGTCCCAGGCAATCGAAGTTGCCGCCGGGCATCCCGCCCGGCGGGTCGCAACCGCTACCCGGACACCGAGGATCAGACGATGCTTATTTCAGGCTCCATGGAAGGTGCTCACGCGCCGGCCGAAGTGCTCACCCGTTGGTCTCCCTTGCGCGCGCTGCAGGGAGTGTTGGGCAGGCAGCGTCGCGCCACCGAGGTGGCCGAACAGCACCGGCGGCACGTCGAGCTCGAGGCCCAGGTTGCCGCACTGCATCGGGTGCAGGCGGTCATCGAGTTCGCCCTCGACGGCACCATTCTGCAGGCCAATGACAACTTCCTGCAGGCAGTGGGCTATCGCCTGGATGAGATCCAGGGCCGGCATCACTCCCTGTTCGTCGATCCCGAACACGCGCGCAGTAACGGATACCGTGACTTCTGGGCGCGGTTGGGTCGCGGTGAATTCGATGCAGGGCAGTACCAGCGCTTCGGCAAGGGTGGGCGCGAGATATGGATCCAGGCGTCCTACAACCCGGTGCTTGACCAGCACGGGAGACCGTACAAGGTGGTCAAGTTTGCAACCGACATCACCGCGCAGAAGCAGCAGGCGGCCGAGTCGGCGGGGCAACTGGCGGCCATCGACAAATCGCAGGCGGTGATCGAGTTCAGCATGGATGGCCGCATCCTGACGGCCAATGCGAACTTCCTGGCCGCCACCGGCTATACGTTGGAAGAGGTGCGTGGCCAGCATCATTCGCTGTTCGTCGAGACCGACTACCGGGCCAGTGCCGAGTATCGCCGGTTCTGGGAAAAGCTCGGTGCCGGCGAGTACGACGCAGGCCAGTATCGGCGGCTGGGCAAAGGGGGGCGCGAAGTATGGATCCAAGCATCGTACAACCCGATTCTCGATGCCGGCGGACGGCCGTTCAAGGTCGTCAAGTACGCCACCGACATCACCGCGCAGGTGCATGAAAGCCAGGCCATGCAGCGCGCCGTGGCACAGACGCGCGAGGTGGTGGCGTCGGCGAAGGAGGGCGACCTGACCCGGAGCATCGCCATGGCCGACAAGACTGGCCTGATCGCCGAGTTGTGCGGTGGCGTCAACGCGCTGGTCGAAGCAATGGCCGGAATCATTGGCCAGATCAAGTTCGCAGCGGACACCATTGCGGTCGGCGCGAGCGAGATCGCCGAAGGCAACAACGACCTGTCCCAGCGCACCGAACAGCAGGCGGCATCCCTGGAAGAAACCGCAGTGTCGATGAAGGGTCTGGCCGAGACTGTGCAGCGCACCGCGACCAACGCGCGCCAGGCCAGCCAGCTGGCGGGTGGCGCCGCCGATGTGGCCGCACGCGGTGGCCAGGTGGTGCACGAAGTGGTTTCGACGATGGCGGTGATCAACGCCTCCTCGCGTCGCATCGTCGACATCATCGGTGTAATCGATGGCATTGCGTTCCAGACCAACATCCTGGCACTGAACGCGGCCGTGGAAGCGGCGCGTGCCGGTGAGCATGGGCGTGGTTTCGCCGTGGTCGCCACCGAGATCCGCGAACTCTCGCAGCGCTCGGCGGGTGCGGCGAAGGAAATCAAGCAGCTGATCGATGCGTCGGTTGCCAACGTCGGCGCCGGGACGGCGCAGGTCGAGAGTGCAGGGCGGACCATGGACGAGATCGTGGTCGACGTGCGCCGGGTCAGTGATCTGATGACCGAGATCAGCGCCGCTGCGCAACAGCAGAGCGACGACATCCAGCAGATGAACCACGCGGTGGATCTGATCGACCAGGGCACGCAGCAGAATGCGGCGCTGGTGGAAGAGGCCTCAGCGGCCGCACGCAGCATGGAGGAGCAGTCCTCGCAGCTGCTGCAGACAGTGGCTGGGTTCCGTGTGCATGCGGGGCCCGGTGCAGGGCATAGCCATGGCGTGCATGCGCCGGCGCTGCGGGTGGTGTAGCGCGCCGAACCGCGCCGGCCTATGGGGCGGCGCGGTTTTCGCCTTGGTCGCCATGCAGCTGCGGGTGAGTGTCGGCGGCGGCGGCGGTCGAGCAGGGCAAGTCCGGAAACGACAAAGGCCGGGTCGTAGACCTGGCCTTTGATCGTGGTGCCGGTGAAAGGACTCGAACCTTCATGGGGTCACCCCCGGCTGATTTTGAGTCAGCTGCGTATACCATTCCGCCACACCGGCAGCAGCGGGCTAGTGTACCCGAGCTCGGCCGGTGTTCATAGAGGTGCGCACGAACGGAGCTGAAATGGCTTGAAATTGTCGGCATCGGCCAGCTGCTGGCTATACTGTGAAGGCTTAACAGGCACGGGAGCGATAGCCTATGTCAGCGTTGCAGGACCTGCGGGTGCTGGTAGTTGAAAACGACGAGATGAGTGCGGCCTTGCTGCAGATGCAGCTGGTGCAGTCCGGCGCTCTGGTCGTTGGCTTGGCCGCGACCGTTGCCGAGGCGCTGCGCCTGCTGGAAGAGGCCGCCCCTGACGTGGCCCTGCTGGATTACCGGTTGGCCCATAACGAAACCAGTGAACCGGTTGCGGCGGCACTGACCGCGCGTGGTGTGCCGTTCGTGCTCGCCACCGGCATGGCCGCTGAACAACTGCCGGTCGCGATGCAGTTGGGTGTGCTGCTGATCAAGCCGTATCTGTCGGCGGAACTGTCCAAGGCCCTGGTTCGCGCTGTCGGGCGTTCCAGCGCCAACGCCTGATCCAACCGCTCAGGCGGCTTCCTCATGGACGTAATGGATGTCCTCGCGATCGTCGAGGATGGCGTACTGCGCCGCCAGATTGTCGGGGTCCGGGTTGAGCCAGGTGTCCAGATGCTCGGCGCGGATCGGTAGTACGCCACGATCATGGCCGGCAGCGGCGACATCGATTGACGGTCCATCGGTGATGGTGGCGAAAGACAGCAGGCGCCCTTCCGGACCCTCCCATTCGGCCCACAGGCAGGCCAGCAACAGGTCGCGCGGTGGATCCGGCCGGAACTCCAGCACGACATCCTGTACCTTCTCGTCATTGTGCAGGGTGCGGCCGGCAATGGCGTGGCGAGGTACGTGCTCGTAGAAAGCCTGTACCACCACCACGCCATGGCGCAGCCCGAAAGCGCCGCGCCAATAGCCTTCCAGGCTGTCCCGCCGCGCATTGTAGGTGCCCGGGTAGAGCACATCGTTGCGGGCGGGCTTGTCCGGCAGCCGGCATTGATAGCGCATGGGCTTGATCACGCGCCGACCATTTTCGCTGACCATCACCGGAGCATAGGTGCCGGGAAAAATACGGTTGTCGCGTGGCAGCAGCTGTTCCCGATGCAGGTCGTCCAGCCGGGCCTGCGCGCGGTCGATGCGGTTGCCGGCAACACGCAGGTCATTGCGTGCCTTCTGCGTGGGCCGGGTGGCCAGGGTCGCATTGGCAATGTCGCGACGTTCAAGCTGCCGCTCCAGCTCGGCCTGCAGCTGCTGCCGCTCCTGTGCATGCCATTGCTGGATCTTCGCCACGATGTCGCGGCCCAGTTCGGTGCGCGCGCCTGCAAATCCGTCGTCCATGGCCTTCGGCGTTTTCGGCCGTTTCTTGCCGGGATCATGCGCATAGAGTTCGGCGAATTCCTCCAGGGAGAGGACGGCGCCGAACTCACGCACCAGCTTGGCGTAGTCGGCGCGGATCAGAGCGGAATAGCACATGGGACTCTGCCGGAAGATGGGTCGCAGCGGCTGCGACGAGGATGCGGCAGGATAGCTCGACCTTCCAGGAGACGTTGCATGAATGATCCAGAGACGATCCAGTTCCGCGAGGCGGTGCCGACGGTCGAAGACTACTGCCAGCTGCGCGCAGTGGCGGGCCTCAGCGCAAAGACCCGTGAGGCGGCGACGCGGGCGTTGCCCAACACCATCTTCGGTGTCTGCGCTTACCAGGGCAGCGAACTGGTAGCGATGGGCCGGATCATCGGCGATGGCGGTTGCCACCTGCAGGTCTGCGATATCGCCGTGTTGCCCCGCCTGCAGGGTCAGGGTCTTGGCAAGGCGGTGATGCAGCGTCTGAGCGACTGGATGCAGGGCAACCTGCCGCCGTCGGCGTATGTGAGTCTGTTGGCCGATGGCGAAGCGCATCGGCTATATGCGCAGTTTGGCTTTGCGCCGACTGCGCCCGCATCGATCGGCATGTATCGCCGGTTCTGAGATGCTGTCACCGCAGAATCGCAGGCAAAGAAAAACCCCGGCCGAAGCCGGGGTTTCAAAGATTGGCGTCCCCACGGGGATTCGAACCCCGGTCGCCACCGTGAAAGGGTGATGTCCTAGGCCTCTAGACGATGGGGACGCACGAAAAACTTCAAGTTGTAGAACTTTCGACGGCCTAATGCCGAAAGTGGTGGAGCCAAGCGGGATCGAACCGCTGACCTCCTGCATGCCATGCAGGCGCTCTCCCAGCTGAGCTATGGCCCCATGAAACTTCGGATTCCTGCTGGGAGCAGGGTCCTCTTTGAAACTGGCGTCCCCACGGGGATTCGAACCCCGGTCGCCACCGTGAAAGGGTGATGTCCTAGGCCTCTAGACGATGGGGACGCACGAAAAACTTCAAGTTGTAGAACTCTCGACGGCCTAATGTCGAAAGTGGTGGAGCCAAGCGGGATCGAACCGCTGACCTCCTGCATGCCATGCAGGCGCTCTCCCAGCTGAGCTATGGCCCCGTGTTACCGAGCCGCCTATCATACCTGCCTGTTCACATTTGTGGAAGCTTTTTTTAAAGCTTTTTCATCGAATCGTTCATTGCCGCAAGGGCAGGGAGCGTTTCGACGCCACAACCTGAATGCCGGTGGGCGGTGAACAAAAAAGACCCGGTTATCGGCCGGGTCCTCGTTGTTCATGATGAGTGGCGTCCCCACGGGGATTCGAACCCCGGTCGCCACCGTGAAAGGGTGATGTCCTAGGCCTCTAGACGATGGGGACGCAGATCTCATCAATGTTCTTTGCGACCTTTCGACGGCCTAATGCCGAAAGTATGGTGGAGCCAAGCGGGATCGAACCGCTGACCTCCTGCATGCCATGCAGGCGCTCTCCCAGCTGAGCTATGGCCCCACGTCGCTGAGGAGCGAAATAATAGCTGTGCCCCCGGGGGTTGGCAAGCGCTTTGTTGCACTTTTCTTCACGCAGTGCGCGCGATGGCGCAGCTGCGTTTTCCGCAGATGGGACAGCACATGCGTTGTCACCGACACCCAGGGTTCAGCGCTCTTCACCGGTCAGCGCGGCCAGGATCGGGCACTGGTCGAGCGTGCCGTGTCCAGGGCAGGCATCGACCAGCTGGGAGAGCGCGCCATGCATGCGCTGCAGCTCCGCCATCCGCAGTTCAATGTCCTGCAGTCGAATCCGTGCGGTGTCACGCACGCTGCCCATGTCCTGCGGAGGATGGTCGCTGAGAGAAAGCAGTTCACCGATCTCGTCGAGACTGAAGCCCAATGCCTTTGCCCGACGGATGAAGCGAAGACGTCGCAGATCCTGCTCACCGAAGATGCGGTAGCCGCCTGCCGAGCGCGCCGCGGTGGGCAGCAGCTGCTGACGTTCGTAGTAGCGGACGGTGTCGATGGGGACGCCAGCCTGGCGTGCCAACTGACCAATGTTCACGGCGGACTCCTTGGGACCTGCCGTGCATAGTCATCCCTTGAGTCTGGTCCAGAGTCAAGGCTTTGTCGGCGTCCCCTATTCAGCACACTTTGCAACTTTCTTCATAGCCCCCGGGGGCAAGCACTTCCTACCCTTCGCCTGAACTGGCCGCTCGACGGCCTGAACCGGAAGAGGAGGTGGGGAGTGGAGGGAATCAGGAGCGAAGGATTCGTCGAGGTTGCGGTGGTTGAATACCCGGGAGGTGACCCGTCGGCTGCGTCGGTGCTTGCCGAAATGGCGCACGTCGCCAATCGCCTGGCTCAACAGCAGCGGCGGCCCTGCAAACGGGTGCTGGTCACCCGCTGGATTGTGCCGGCCAGCAATACCGGGGTGCATCGCATTGCCGGTGCCGAGATGCTGGATGCGGCCATTCCTGCGGTGATCGCTTTGCCGGGTCAGGTCAGTTCCAGCGCCTCGGTGCGTGCCGAGGATGTCCTGCTGGATTGGCTGCGGGCGCACTACGACGGCGGCAGCCTGCTGGCCGCTGCGGGCGATGGGGTCAGTGTGCTGGCGCGGGCCGGGCTGCTGACGGGGCGTACGGTATCCGGCCCTGACCTCAATCGTCATCCGGCGTTGCAGGTGCAGGTCGGCGGCTGGGCGCCCAGTGAACGCGCGCTCGTCGATGATGGCGATCTGCTTACCGTAGGCGGCGCACAGGCGTGGCGCTTCCTTGGCCTGCGGCTGCTTTACCGGCTGCATGGCCAGGGCGTTGCCAGCGCGGTGGCGCAGCAGCTGGGGATCGTGGTGCCGGTGGGGATCCAGCAGGATCTCGAGCGATTCAGTGCCAATTTTGCCCACGGCGACCGTGACGTGCTGAAGGCGCAGCGTTGGCTGCACACCACGGCTGCGCGTGGGGCCACGCTGGGGGCGATCTGTGAGATTTCCGGATTGGAGCCGCGAACCCTGCAGCGCCGCTTCCTGAAAGCGACCGGGTTGCGGCCCATCGAATACTGCCAGCGACTGCGGGTGGCCAAGGCGCAGACGCTGCTGCAGCAGGGCGCCAGCATCGATGAAGTTGCCTGGGGTGTGGGTTACGCGGATCAGAGCGCATTCCGCCGGCTGTTCCTGCGCATCGTCGGCATGACACCCGCCAACTATCGTCGCCACGTAAGCAGCAAGCGCCGCGATCGACCGCTGACGTCTGCCGTGGCCGGCAGCCTGCGTGGACTGAGCGCCTCACCGGGCGCACAACTGGGTCGCAACGCCGCTTGATGAACGACGTTGAATGCGCCGCACTTGCAACGCGGGCACGGCGCTTTGACCATGCGGGTCTGTGCAGGCGAAAGCGGGTGAGCTGATGTCGAGTGTTGGACCGGTGCCGATGCCGGTGGTGTTGATTCTGATCTTCCTGCTGCTGGCGATGGCCATTGCGCGAATCTGGTCGCGTGCTGCGCCTGGTCAGGACCGGCCGCCGGCAGCTGGAATGGTGCTGGACATGCTGCTGGTTGGCCTGCTGTGCGGCCGGTTGTCCTTTGTCGCAGCGCATTTCAGCCTCTATCGTGAAGCACCCTGGAGCGTGCTGCAGATTGCCGATGGTGGGTATCACCTGCCCGTTGTCATTGGCGCTGGATTTGTCTGGGCGCTGTGGCGGCTGCGCAGGCGGCGCCCGTTGCGGGTGCCGGTGCTGGCGGGTGCGCTGGTTGGGGTGTTGTTGTGGGGTGGCGCAAGCCAGGGGCTGGCGTACTGGCAGGCACAGCAGATGCCACTGCCCGCGCTGCAGGTGGTCGACCTGCAGGGTAGGGCGATTGACCTGGAGCACTTTCGTGGCAAGCCACTGGTGCTGAATCTGTGGGCCAGCTGGTGTGGCCCGTGTCGCCGGGAGATGCCGGTACTGGCGACGGCCCAGCAGAAACATGCCGACGTCCAGTTCGTCTTCCTCAACCAGGGCGAGACCCTTGCGGAGGTCCAGACCTTTCTTGCCGCTGAACACATCGCGCTGGGCAATGTGCTGCTGGATGAGGCGTCGGCTGCGTCGTCCACGCTGGACGTCCGGGCTTTTCCTTCCACGCTGTTCTTCGATGCGCAGGGACGATTGCAGGAACTGCATCTCGGCGAACTGACCCAGGCCGGTCTTGAACACAAACTGCGCCGGCTGCGGTAGCCTGCGCTGGCATCTCACTACGGAGTTTCCATGTTGTCGATTTCCCCGCGCATCGCGCATACGCTGATGCTGCCCGCCATGCTGGCGCTGGCTGCCTGCAGCCAGGCACAGACCCCGCCGGGCAAGGATGCTGCTGCACCGGCAACAGCTTCGGCCTCGGCAGCGGCCAAGAAGGGTGAGTTGCCGGCTGTCCTGAAGGGCATCGAGAAGCATGGCTTCGAGGTGGTCTCCGAATTCGACGCCCCGGGTGGCCTGCGCGGTTTTGCCGGCATGGTTGGCGGGCAGCAGCCGGCGGCGGCCTACGTGACCGCCGATGGCAAGCATGTGCTGGTGGGCAGCCTGTTCGACGCCGAAGGCAACGAGGTTGCGGCCGAGACGCTGGAGAAGCTGGTTGCTGCGCCGATGTCGGCCAAGATGTGGAGCAAGCTGGAATCCAGTGCCTGGGTACGCGATGGCAAGGCGGATGCACCGCGTGTGGTGTACACCTTCAGTGATGCCAACTGCCCTTACTGCCACAAGTTCTGGGAGGCGGCACGTCCCTGGGTGGACGCAGGAAAGGTGCAGTTGCGGCACATCATGGTCGGTGTGATCCGTGAGGACAGCCCGGCCAAGGCGGCGGCGATCATGGCCGCACGCGATCCCAGTGCGGCACTGCTGGAGAACGAGCATCAGTTCGACCGTGGTGGCATCAAGCCGCTGCCCAGCATCAGCCGGGAGATCGCAGCCAAACTGGATGCCAACCAGGTGCTGATGGTTGAGATGGGCTTCCAGGGCACGCCTGGCATCCTGTTCCAGGATGCTCAGGGTCAGGTGCAGCGACGTGCCGGCCTTCCGCAGGGCAACGATCTGCAGGCGGTACTCGGTCCGCGCTGAGGCCTCCGTCATGCTGTACTGATCGACAGGCCCGCATGGCAACGTGCGGGCCTGTTGCTTTCTGCGACAATCGCGGCGATGAGGGCTGCGCACCTCATGAACAGATGTCACCTCTGAATCGTGACTGACATCAAGCATTTCGCCTTGATCCCAATCAAGGCCAAAAACGACATTTGAACTAGCCTTGGCGCATGGAATACAGCGTCACTGCGCGATGGATGCCGCATATGTCACGCCCTCGCGCGGGGCAGTGTGCCGTGCCATTCACGACATTCTCACCCAACGCTTGCTACCCAGACCGCTGCGGTCGCCACCCCTTCGGCAGCACTGCCGCAGTGGTAACGGCTGCGGCGCAGCCTGGGCATTCGGGGCAGTGTCATCGCCCTGTTGCCTGCAACGCGCAGGCTGGCGACGGTCGTCCACGCAGTACCTGCATTTCCAGCAACGGCTCGTTGAGGTCGGGGCGGCGCACGCGCGCTGCATGGCCGAACAGCGGGCGTTCCAGTCCGGGGAGGATGCAATGCGCTTGGCGGTACTGAGTCTGGGGTGTCTGACGGCGATGGCAGCGATGCCGTTGCATGCACAGGAGGATGCGCAGGCGTTGCGTCGGGAGATCGACGCGATGCGGCGGACGCTGGAAGGCATGCAGCAGCGGCTTGACCAGCTTGAACGACGTGGGGAGCATGCGGCTGCGGCGGTGCCTCCTTCTGCGGTGCCGTCGGCGGTGCCCGCTGCATCGCAGGCGACCGTGTTGGCGCCAATCACTGGCGTCCTGCACCCCACCCAGGTGCATGGCGTGGCGCCGCCGGTGCTGCCACAGCGTGAATCGGTGGCCGATCCTTCAACGGCAGCCTCGCGTCCAGACAGTGCCGCCGGCCCCACCGATCCCGACCTGAAAGGCTTCTTTGCCATCCCCGGTACCGACACCGTGATCCGTATCGGTGGCTACGCCAAGCTCGATGCGATTGCAGATTCGCGCGGCGCGGGGGACGAGGATCAGTTCATTCCTTCGTCGATGCCGGTGGGCGGCGATCATCGCGACGTCTCCAACTTCAACATCCACGCCAAGCAGACGCGCTTCAGCTTCGAGGCGCGGCGGCCGACGACGCGCGGCAACCTGCGCTTCTATCTGGAGAATGATTTCTTCGGCAGCAGCGATGGCTATGAATTCCGCCTGCGCCATGCCTATGGCCAGCTGGGCAACACCTACGCAGGCTATGGCTATTCCAGCTTCATGGATCCGGACAGCCTGCCCGATACGCTGGATTTTGCTGGCCCCGGTGGCGCCGGCTATCTGCTCGTGGCTGGCATCCATCACAGCTTTGCGCTGGGCAAGGGCAACACCCTGACGCTGGCCGCCGAAGACCCGGACACCGAGCTGGCCGGTGCCAGCGATACGCTGGCGGCAGTCAATCGATTGCCGGATGTGAGTGCCATCGCGCGCATGGAGCGCGACTGGGGCCATCTGCAACTGGGCGTCGTGGCGCGCAATCTGGCCTACGACGGCGATGCCCGTCGTGACCGTGTCTTTGCCGGTGGCGCGCAGCTCAGTGGCTCCGCCTCGGTGGGGGAACGCGATCTGCTGCTGTTCGGCGCGTTGGGCGGCCGTGGCCTGAGCCGCTACACGGCCGACCTCACCGGCTCCGGTCTGGATGCCGTGGTGGGTGCCGATGGGCGCATCGATGCACTGGACCTGCACGGCGGCTTCGTCGGCTACACCCATTACTGGTCGGATCTGTGGCGCTCGAACCTGATCTACGGCCAGCTGACCCTGGAGCGCAATGCAGCGCTGCCGACCGATGCATTCCGGCAAAGCCGCTACGGCGTGTTCAACCTGATCTGGAGTCCGGCACCGACGTGGACAATGGGCATGGAGCTGCTGTACGGCCGTCTGCAGCAGCAGGACGGAGCACGCGGCGACACGGTCCGGGTGCAGGGCAGCCTGCAATACAACTTCATCAAATAGGCGCCAGCGGCAGCACGCCAGCGTAGCCATTCCCCACGCCCGGATTCACCGGGCCCATGCCAGGTACAGGAGATTGTCATGGCAGAAGCAAAGAAAATCGGGGTGGTCGGAGCCACCTTCCTCGTCGCCGGCAACATGATGGGCTCAGGCGTGTTCCTGTTGCCCTCCAGCCTGGCCAAGATTGGTACCGCCTCGATCTGGGGGTGGCTGATCACCACGGCCGGTGCGCTGCTGCTGGCCTTCGTGTTCGCCAAGCTCGGCAAGCTGGCGCCCAAGGCGGGCGGCCCGTACGCGTATGCCCGTGATTGGTTCGGCCCCTACATGGGCTTCCAGACCAACACCATCTACTGGTTTGCCAACTGGATCGGCAACGTCGCCATTCCCATCGCGGCGGTCGGGTACTTCAGTTACTTCTTCCCGATCCTGTCCGAGCCGCTGGTGCGCTGCATCGCGGTGCTGATCCTGGTGTGGGCGTTGAGCTTTGCCAACATGATCGGCCCGGCCTTCGTCAGCCGCGTGCAGACGGTCACCACCAGCTTCGCGCTGGTGCCGATCCTGGGCATCGCCATCTTCGGCTGGTTCTTCTTCGACGCCGACATCTTCAAGGGTGCCTACAACGTATCCGGCGAATCGAACTTCGGTGCGATCTCCAGCGCTGCGGCGCTGACCCTGTGGGCCTTCATCGGCGTTGAATCCGCTTCGGTCACCGCTGGCGTGGTGGAGAACCCGGAAAAGAACGTGGCCCGTGCCACCCTGGCCGGTGTGTTCCTGGCCGCCATCGCCTACATCGCCAGTTCGTCGGTGATCATGGGCATGGTGCCCAACGGCGAACTGCAGACCTCCGATGCACCGTTCGCGCTGGCCGCGGCCAAGGCAGTCGGTGGCTGGGGTGGTGCGCTGGTCAGTCTGTGTGCGTTCATCGGCGCCGCTGGCTCGCTGGGCGGCTGGATCCTGCTGACCGCGCAGAGCGCCAAGGCGGCCTCCGACGATGGCCTGTTCCCGAGCATCTTCAGCAAGACCAACAAGGACGATGTGCCGGTCAAGGGCGTGCTGATCGTGGCGGTGCTGATGACCCTGGCGGTGCTGGTGACCTCCACCTCGAAGACCGCCTCGGCCCAGTTCGATGTGATCACCTCGGCCGCGGTGGTGCTCACCCTGCTGCCCTACATCTATTCCTGCGTGGCCTGCTACTTCGTGGTCGAGCGCTCGCACACCATCATCCACACCGGCGCGTTCTGGACCTTGACCAGCCTGACCGTCGTGTACTGCCTGTGGGCGATCTACGGCTCGTCGGGAACGATCGTTCAGTACGCCTTCCTGTTCGTGCTGTTCATCACCGTGTTCTATCCCTTCTTCAGCGAGGAGCGTCGCCAGCAGCGGCAGCGTTCCCGCGAGGCGGCGGCGATTTCGTCCGGCGCCCAGCGTTCCTGAGTTAGACAAGGAGAAACAACGTGTATTTCAAGTCCCTGGATTATCCGGTCATCGTCATTGACGGCGACTACGATTCACCGCGCATCGGCGGCATTCTCATCCGCGCGCTGGTGGAAGAGCTGCGCAGCGGCGACCAGCGCGTGCTGTGCGGCCTGAACCTGGACGACGCCCGCGCCGGCGCCCGTACCTATGTGGCCGCGTCGGCGGTGCTGATCTCGATCGACGGTAGCGAGGAGGTCGATGGTGAGTTCCAGCGCCTGACCGCCTTCCTGCGCGAGCAGAGCGCGCGCCGCGCCAACCTGCCGGTGTTCCTGTACGGTGAGCGCCGCACCATCGAGAAGGTGCCGAGCAAGCTGCTCAAGTACATCCACGGCTTCATCTTCCTGTTCGAAGACACCAAGAGCTTCATCTCGCGGCAGGTGATGCGTGCGGCCGAAGACTACATGCAGAACCTGCTGCCGCCATTCTTCAAGGCGTTGATCCATCACGCGGCCGAGTCGAATTACTCCTGGCATACGCCGGGCCATGCCGGCGGCGTGGCCTTCACCAAGTCACCGGTCGGGCGCGCCTTCCACCAGTTCTATGGTGAGAACACGCTGCGCAGCGATCTGTCGATCTCGGTGCCGGAGCTGGGCTCGCTGCTTGACCACACCGGCCCGATCAAGGACGCCGAGAACGAGGCGGCCCGCAACTTCGGTGCCGACCATACCTTCTTCGTCACCAACGGTACGTCGACGGCCAACAAGATCGTGTGGCACGGCACCGTGGCCCGCGGCGACGTGGTGTTCGTCGACCGCAACTGCCACAAGTCGCTGCTGCATTCGTTGATCATGACCGGCGCGGTGCCGGTGTATTTCACGCCCAGCCGTAACGCGCACGGCATCATCGGTCCGATCAGCCTGGACCAGTTCACCCCGGAAGCACTGCAGCAGCGCATCGCCGCCAATCCGCTGGCCAGCCAGGCCTACCACGCCGGCTCCAAGCCGCGCATCGCGGTGGTGACCAACTCGACCTACGACGGCCTGTGCTACAACGCCGAGAAGATCGCCGATGAGATCGGCAGCGCGGTCGACTTCCTGCATTTCGATGAAGCCTGGTATGCCTATGCCGCATTCCATCCGTTCTACGAGAACCACTACGGCATGGCCAAGGGCAAGCCGCGCGAGCAGGATGCGATCATCTTCACCACGCATTCGACCCACAAGCTGCTGGCGGCGTTCTCGCAGGCGTCGATGATCCATGTGCGCAACTCGGCCAGCCGCGACCTGGACGCCGAACGCTTCAACGAAGCGTTCATGATGCACACCTCGACCAGCCCGCACTACGGGGTGATCGCCGCGTGCGATGTGGCTTCGAAGATGATGGAGGGCGATGCCGGTCGATCGCTGGTGCAGGAAATGCACGACGAGGCGATTGCCTTCCGCCGGGCGATGCTGCACGTGCGCGACGATCTGGGTCGCGATGACTGGTGGTTCAGTGTATGGCAGCCGACCCAGGTCGAGCGCAGCCTGGACAAGGGGGATACGCCGGCGCCGCTGGTCGCCAAGCGCGAGGAGTGGTACCTGCAGCCCGATGCGCATTGGCATGGGTTCGAAAACCTGGTCGACGACTATGTGCTGATCGATCCGATCAAGGTGACCCTGTTGACCCCGGGTCTGTCGATGGACGGCAGCATGGGCAAGCTGGGCATCCCGGCAGCGGTGCTGAGCAAGTTCCTGTGGGGCCGCGGCATCACCGTGGAGAAGACCAATCTGTACTCGGTGCTGTTCCTGTTCTCGATGGGCATCACCAAGGGCAAGTGGAGCACGCTGGTTACTGAACTGATGGCGTTCAAGGAGCTGTATGACCGCAACGCGCCGCTGAGCCAGGCTTTGCCGTCGCTTGCCGCCGATTACCCTGCTGCGTATGCCGGCTGGGGCCTGCGCGACCTGTGCGACGCATTGCATGCGTTCAACCAGGAATTTGCGGTGGCCAAGGTGATGCGTGAGATGTACGTGGACCTGCCGACACCGGTGATGACCCCGGCTGATGCCTACAACCACCTGGTGAAGGGCGAGATCGAGCGGGTCGACATCGAGCAGATCAGCGGTCGTATCGCTGCGACGATGCTGGTGCCGTACCCGCCGGGCATCCCGACGATCATGCCGGGCGAGCGCTTCGGCGACCGCGACGAGCCGATCATCCAGTCGCTGCGCATCGCCCGCGAGCAGAACGCGCGCTTCCCGGGCTTCGAGTCGGACGTGCATGGCCTTATCATCGAGCGCGATGGCGACGTGCCGTCCTACAAGGTGGAGGTGCTGAAGGCCTGAGCCGGTACGGTCGGCCCTTCGGCGAACGATGGATACCGCGCGTGAGCAACGCATCCTGAAGTTCTCGATCGGGGTCACCGTGGCGGTCAGCGCGGTCGGCTTCATCGGTGGCCTGCTGGTGGGATCGCAGGCCATCCTGTTCGACGGCATCTACAGCCTGGTCGACGTCGCCCTGACCCTGGTGTCGTTGTCGGTGCTGCGGCTGGTGGCGCGGGAACACAGCCCGCGCTTCCAGTATGGCTATTGGCACCTGGAGCCGATGGTCGAGGCGCTGGGTGGGGTGATCCTGTCGTTGGCCTGCGTGTATGCGCTGGCCAACGCAGTCATTGGATTGACCACCGGCGGGCACGAAGTGAAGTTCGGGCCTGCGCTGTGGTGGGCGGCGTTGCTGAGCGCCAGCAACCTGGGCATGGCCGCGTTCGTGGCGCAGCGTGCGCGCAGGTTGCAGTCGGCATTGCTGTGGCTGGATGTGCGCGGCTGGCTGCTGGGTGGGTTGATGAGCCTGGCGGTGGTGCTGGCGTTCGTGTTGGCGCTGGCGCTGCACGGTGGGCAGTGGCACCACTGGGTGCCCTATCTGGATTCGATCGTGCTGGCGTTGATCAGCCTGGCGGTGTTGCCGGTGCCGGCGCGCAGTGCGTGGAAGGCCATGCGGGAAGTGCTGCAGGTGGCACCCGATGACCTGGACGAGCGCGTGCAGCAGGTGATGCAGGCATTCGTGGCCGAGCATGGCTATGCCGGCTTCACCAGCCATGTCGCGAAGATGGGGCGGATGCGGTTCATCGAAATCCACATCCTGACCTCGCCGTCGACGCCGCTGGGCACGGTGGGCGAGGTGGATGCGATGCGCGATGAGATCGCGGTGCGGATGGACGCGCGAAGCAGCACGTTCTGGCTGACGATCGATTTCACTGCGGACCCGGCGTGGACCTGATGTTGTTGCCGCCGATCGTTGCGTGCGGTGGGCCGCTCTGTTGCATGCAATGGGTTTGACCTCAACAGCAGTTGAGGTCGCAGACTGCCTCGCATTCCCCACGAGGCATGCGGTATGAACCTGCTGACCACTCCAGACTTCAGCCATGGCCTGCTGGACCTGTTCGATCCCCCTGGCCTGCACGATCCCAGTGCCAACGGATATTCGCACGTGGCGGTGGTACGACTGCCAGCGCGTGTGATCCATATCGCCGGGCAGGGTGGCGAAGATGACCAGGGAAACCTGTCGCCGAGCTTCGAGGAGCAGGTGTCGCAGGCACTGGACAATCTGCAGACCGCGCTGCGCTCGGCCCATGCGGACCTGACCGATGTTGCGCGACTGCGGATCCTGGTGGTCGACCACGATGAGGACCGCCTGGGCATCATCGCCCGCCAGGTGCGGCGGCGCTGGGCCAATCGCCCGGCACCGACCTGCACGCTGATTCCGGTGCCGCGGCTGGCGTTGGACGGAATGCTGTTCGAGATCGAGGCCGAGGCCTACAGCGCCTAGCGCAGGTAGTACTCCACCGGCACCACCAGTTCCTGCGGAGCCGGCAATTCTTCTGGAATCCGCGGCAGGGGCTGCGCGCGTCGGAATGTCTGCAGCGCGCTTTCATCCAGCATCGGCTGTCCGCTGGGCTGCTCCAGGCGCAATGCCAGCAGGTGGCCGTCGCGGCTGATGCTGGCCCTGACCCATGCGGTGCCCTGCTGGCGCCGCGACCTCGCTACGGCGGGGTAGTAGCGGTAACGCTCCAGCCGCGCCATCAGGCGGGCTTCCCACTGGTCGCTGGCGGCGCCGGCCTGGAAGTCCGCCGGTGGTGCGTCCGGGGCGGGCGGTGCGGCCGTGATCGATGCCGGTGCGGAACGGGCATCGGTCGCGGCCGCAGGCGGGGCCACGGGCAAGGGCTGGTGGCCGTCGCCATTCTTCTCGCTGGCGGCGAGGTTGCCTTCGGGGGCCGCCGTAGCCCGTGGCGGCGGGGGTGCTTTGCGCGCTTCGGCCGCCCGCGATTGCTGCGCCTGGCTGGGGCGCTCGGCCTGCAGCTCTTCCACCGGCTGCGGGGGCGTGGCCGGTGCCAGCAGGCGCAGGCTGATGCGCACGTCCTGTTCGGGAGGCGGCAGCGGCGGCGGGGTGGACACCCAATGGACGAACAGCAGCAACGGCAGCAGGTGCAGCCCGATGCTGATCGTCACCGCTTGCCAGTGCTGCCGACGCTCACTCATCGCTGACCACCCACATCAGGTCGGCATCATCGCCCGCCACCGCTTCGCCGGCTGATGCCAGCGCGATCACCAACGATGGCGCAGATGCTGGCAGATAGCCGGGCACGCCGGTGCCACGCAGCACATGCCAGCGGCCGGCGACCAGCAGGGCAGGGGGCGTCGACTGCATCAACACCTGTGCCATCCGCGTGTCGCGTGCGTGCTGAACCGCAAGCATGCCGTCGAGCATGGGCGCGGCGCCGGCGTGCTGGGCCAGTACCACCGCTGACAACCGCTGCCGTGCGCCGTCGACCGGGAACACGACGGCGGGCGATGACGCCAGCAGTGCGTTGACTTCAGGGCGCGACAGGTTGCCGCCGTGCAGGCGGATGCTGCTATCGGCGGCGATCCGCACCAATCCGCCATAGCGTGTCCATGGCCAGCGGGGATCCCAGTCCAGCAGTTCGGCCAGGCGCTGCGGTTCGACCTGACGGCCCTTGTCCAGCCAGCGCTGCACGCGCTGCAGTCGCGGCTGGCGGTCGCTGGCGATCATCTCCAGCACCAGCGCACCCTGCGGACGCTGCTGCTGCAGTGCCTGCAGCAGCCAGCGTTCGGCTGCATGGTCGGCATCGACATCGTGACGTTCGCCGAGCAGCACGCGCTCGGCGGCGGCAACCCGCTGCGCGAAGTCAGCCTGATCCAGTTCTGTGCCACTGGCCAGATCGATCACTTTGCCGGGCATCGGCTGCGCGCTGGCTGCTGCCGCCAGCGCGATCAACCCCAGCGCCAGCCAGCGTCGGTCAGAACGCCACATTGACGCCCACCGAAACGGTCCGGCCACGGCCGTTGCCGCGATCCAGCACCGGGCTGAAGATGCTGTCGATGGAGGCGTTGTTGTCATAGGCCTTGTTCTGCAGGTTTTCGATGTTCAGCCACAGCGTGGTGTTGGCCTGTGGCTTGAAGCTGGCGTAGAAATCCAGCAGCACGCCGGTGCCGCCGGTCTTGCGGGTCTGGAAGAAGTCGTAGCCCTCTTCGGTGGGGCCGGAGTACTCGGCGCGCACCCCTGCCTGCAGGCGTTGCTGCCACCAGCGGCCGCCGACATCCAGCGTCCAGTAACGGTCGGGCAGGGCGGTGATGTCTTCCAGGTTGACGAATTCGATGGCTGGCGCGCTGGTATGCGAGCGGGTCCAGCTGAGGGTGGCGTGGTAGTGCTCGCTGGCGTAGTGCGCTTCCAGTTCCAGGCCGCGCATGCGCACCACGCCGGGATGGTTCATCCAGCGCGTGGTGGTGCTGAAGTCGTCCACCTCCAGGCTGTCGGTCCACGCGTTGAGCTGCGGGTCGCTGTCGATCGGCACCACGAACGGTTCGACTTCCGGCGGATGCACGATCAGCAGGTACTGCGGCTTGATGTAGTCGCGGATGCGGTTGTCGAAGCGGGTCAGGCGCAGCTGCGCCAGGTCGCCGTCGACCAGCAGCGAGCTGGCGCTGAGGTTGGCGCCGAACTGCAGGTTGCGCGAACGTTCGCGGCGCAGGAAGGGGTTGGCGCCGACGCCGTCGGCATCGCTCATGCCTTCCAGCGGGATCTTCTCGAAGAACATTTCCTGCACGCGCGGCGGCCGCGAGGTGCGCGAGACTTCGGCAAACAGCTGCAGCCAGTCGGTGGCCTGCACCGACAGCGAGAGGCTGGGGCTGAGCGCATGCTGGGTGCGATCGACGTCGATGCCACCGCCGCCGATCTCCAGGCATTGCCCAGGCACATCCGAACAGGTGGGGACGTGGCCGCGGATGTTGTAGCGGTCCTGGCGCAGGCCCGCCGACAGCGCGTAGATGTCGTACTGCAGCTGCAGCGTGGTGAACACACTGTCGAGTTGGCTGCGCCCTTGTGGGTTGGCACCACGCAGGGTCGGGGTATCGGCAACGAAGATGTCCGACTGGTGCTTGATGCCGGTGTTCCAGCGAGCCTGTACGGCGCCGATGTCGAAACGGCTTGTGTTGTCCACGGTCCAGCTGCTCAGGCTGCTGTGGGTACGCCGGCCGATGTAGCTGGAATCTTCCACGGGCGGATAGAACAGGCGGGTCTTGTTGGCGGCGAAGCTGGCGCGCAGGTCGATCCACGGCGAGTAGGGCGTGTAGTGGTAGCTGGCCCGCTGGTTGCGAGCGGAAATCTGCCACGGGTAGTTGTGGTAGAAGTCGTTTTCATAGTGCATGTGGCTCAGGTCCAGGCGGTGCTGGTCGCTGGGTTGCAGGCGCGCTTTCAACAGCCAGCTGCTGGGCTGCTGGCTGCCTGGGTCGGCGGTGTTCTTCTGGCCGTGGGAAGTGGCGTATTCACTGCTGCGGCTGCTGCTGGCGGCGGCCAACAGGCCGAACTGACGATCGCCACCGTCTTCGCTGTGACGCCAGGCACCGGCGAAGGTACGTCCGCTGCCATAGCCGTTGTTGCCATGCCGATAGCCTGCGCGCAGGCCCCACTCGCGGCCGTCGGAGACCAGGTCTTCGATGTCCAGGGTGCGGAAGTTGGCGCTGCCGGCCAGCGTGCCGGCACCATCACCACCGCTGACCGCGCCGCGCTGTACGTCGACGCCTGCCAGCAGGAACGGGTCCACGTAGGCGAACGGACCGCCCGAGCCATGGCCGGCGTTGTTGCGGAAGGTCTGGGTGACGCCGTCGATCATGGTGTTGACCCGGCCTGCGCCGGCCATGCCGCGGATGTTGACCTGCAGGCCGGGCTGGCTGCGCGAGTGGAAGCTGTGCGTGCCGGGCATCGAGCGCAGCAGGCTGTTGCCATCCTGCCGTTCGGCCATGGCAACGCGCTCGCTGCCGACCGTCGGTGCGAAGCCGTCCTGCGTGGCCGGAACGTACTGGCTCGCCCCGGCACCCGGTGCAATGGCATGGGCGCTGCGCCCCTGCACGCGCAGCGGGCCGGTCTGGCGGCTGCCATCGTCGGTGCTGGCCGGGGCCGGTTCGAGAGTGGCACGGCGCGCATCGATGAAGCGCGCGCGCAGGCCACTGCCGGCCAGCAGCCGTGCCAATGCCTGGGCGTCGTCGAAGTCACCCTGCAGGGCGGGCGCGCTCTGGCTGGCAGGAAGGGCACGGCCGATCACCAGGTCGACACCGCTGAGGCGGCTGTAAGCGTCGAGTGCGGTGACCAGCGGCTGGGCAGGAATATCGTAGTGGCGGGTTGCGCTGGTCTGTGCCGGCGCGGTGGCAGCAAGCACGGGGGCGATACCGGCGCAGGCAAGAGACAGCGCGAGGACAAGGGGGCGGTGGGACAGCATCGGGGGCTCCAGGGAGTGACGCAGTGCGTCGTCACCCTGGGAAGACGCAGCAGTGGCCCGGATGTCAGGGTCGATGCGTTCAGCGCGCATCGGACGATGCCTTCGCCGGCAGCCACACCTGCAGGTTGGGCCCGATACGGACAACGCGCACGTGCAGCGCGACGGCCAGCTGGTCGCGGCTGCGCGCTGCCGCATCGGCGTCGGCCAGCACCGTGACCGGTTGCTGCCGCAGTGCGTCGCCGGCGATCCAGGTGCGGCCGCCGTGCCAGCGATCCAGATCCTGCACGACGTCAGCCAGTGGCGCGGAGATCCAGGCCAGCCGGCGTTCGCGCCATGCCAGCTGCGCTGGGGTTGCTGCAAGTGCGGGCGCGGGCGCAGTGCCATCGAAGCGCAGCTGCTGGCCGGCGGCCGCTTCGCGGCTGCCCGTGCCACTGTCCACGCGCACCTGGTGTTCGGTGACGGTCACTACGCTCGCATCACCACTGACCGCGATGTCGAAGGCAGTACCCAGCGCCGTGACCGTACCGTGCGGCGTATGTACCTGGAACGGACGGTCACGATCAGGTGCGACCTGGAACCAGGCTTGGCCGTGCCGCAGCTGCAACGCACGCCGGTTGGCATCGATACGCACGCCCAGTTCGCTGTCGGGCGAGAGCTGCAGGCGTGAACCGTCTTCCAGGCGCACCTCTTCGATCTCGCCGGATGCCGTGCGCAGTGTCTGTTCCGGCAGGGGGGCGCTGTGCCGGGTATAGATGCCGAGTGCGCACAGCAGCAGCACGGCGATGCCGGCTTCGCGCAGGCGCCGGCGTTGTCGACGCTGTTGCTGCCGTTGCACGCTCGGCAGCGCTGCGCCGGCCTGCCACAGCTGCAACAGATGCTGGTACTGGGCCGCGTGGCGCGGATCGGCCTCATACCACTGGGTGAAGGCGACTTCGTCACGCTGTTCGTCGTGTGCATGCAGCCACCAGCGTGCAGCTTCGCGGGCGATCGGATCCTGGCTCATGCGGTCGGCACCTGCTGCAGGGCCACCAGCGCGCGCAGCAGATGGCCATGTGCGGTCTGCCGGCTGATGCCGAGCTGGCGGCCAATGTCGGCCAGGCTGCACTGCTCGATGCGCGCCAGCAGGAACACCTCGCGCGAGCGCGGCGGCAGGGCGGCGATGATCGCATCGAGGTGACGCAGTTGTTCGGCATCGAGCAGGCATTGCTCGGGCAACGGGGCGGGATCGGCGATGGCCTGCAGCTGCGCGTCATCCAGGGCCTCTTCGCGACGCCGTTGGATCAGGCGATAGTGGTCGGCAATCAGGTTGTGGGCGACGCGATACAGATAGGCGCGGCCATTGCTGAGCAGGCCGCTGGCGGCAACTTTGACGACACGCAGCCAGGTTTCCTGGACGACATCATCGGCGTCACTGCGTTGCGGGAGTTTGCGACGGACGTGGGCGTGCAGCGGCCGGTAGTGGGCGGCGCACAGCTGCGCGACATCCGTCGATTCGACAGGCGTGGGCACGGGGCGGACGAAGGCTGGGGAAGGGAACAGCCCGCGGCGGCAAGGGCAGCGGCGTCACCTTACAGCAAAAGAGAATCATTTGCATCTAGGGGCGATGATTGCTTGGCGCGCATGCCTTGCTGTACTAGCCCGCGGACGTGCGAGGGTGCGTGCAGAGCGCGTCAGGTCGAGCGCGCGGCATGTGCCATCTGCAGCAGCAAGCGGTGCGCAGGGAACAAACGCAAGCTGGGGTAGCGGGAGCGATGGTAGGCATCCCAGTAGCTGGTGGCGCGTTGTCGGCAGAGGTCGACGAAGGCGCGGTTCTCGCCGATGAGCGCCGCATAGCGCTGCAGGCCGGTCTGCTGCACCTGGATCGCCACGGCCGATGCGATCTCATCCACGTACTCACCCAGCAACGCGATGTGGAAGGCATGCACCCAGGGCATCGGCGAGGGCCCCAGCGTCTCGATCGCACGTTGCCGTACATGTCCGTCGCAGTGACGCGAGAGCAGGCAGAGGCAGAGGGCACGTGTATCGCCCTGCAGTTGGGATGCGAGTCGGAACAGGTCAGTGGCGTCAGCGTAGATGCGATAGGGGAACCGCAGCAGCTCTCCGCCGAGGATGAGGCTGCGTTCACCATTGGCCGACAGGTTGTCGATCCGGCCCAGCCGTTGCTGAAGGTCGGTACAGGTTGCCCGCAATGCGCGTGGAACATCGATCACTGCGATGGTTCCGCCAGCGTGCTGCCGCGATAGTCGCAGTGGATCTGCAGGCGCTCCGTGGCGTTGGGGTGCAGATCAAAGCCGCACCGCTGCAGCGCATCCCCGGCCGCGGCAACGGCGTCGGCATGGCGGCTGACGCGGTGCTGCTGCCAGCGCAGTGGAGTGAACACGCCCAGCGGAAGCAGGCGCAGGCGCTGACCATGCAGGACCAGCGAGACATCTACATGACGCCCGTCCAGGTCGTGGCCATTGGCGCCGAAGATGGCGTCGATCTCATCATGGCGGTGCCGATAGCAGCAGCGGAACACGGCGATGCCCAGCCGCCGGACCATGCGCCGGAAGCCCCCCAGTGTTCCCTGGCTGCATTCGAAGCCGCGGGTGATCAGCAGACGCAACGTTGGCGGCAGCAGTGCCTGCGCATCGAGCAGGCGCTGCAGGACCTCGGCCTCGAGGACGACCTGTGACGCGGGCCAGCGCGGGGCAATGCGCAGGCCGTCGATGGTGCCGCGTGGCAGTTTCAGCATGCGTGAAGCTTCGCATGGGAGTGGGGAGCCGGATAGTGTCGGCCGCTGGCCGGCAAACGTGTTCTCGCGCCGGGTGCCGGCCAGCGACCGGCACTACCATGACGATGGTCAAAGATCGCGGTACTGGATCTGTGCGGCCAGCACGCGCAGGCCCTCGGCGGTGCTGGAGAGGATGCGTTCCTCGCCGATGCCCTTCTGCCGCTGCAGGGTGAAGCCTTCGGCAGCGGGCAGGCGTGCGGCGATGGCATCGATGCGTTGCAGCGCATTGGGGCCGTCGCAGTCGACATGGCCCCAATGGATGCCGTTGTGCTGGATGGTCAGGCGGTAGTGCATGGGCGGGTCTCCGGCAGGTCGTGCAGCCACTGATGGAACATCGCGGTCGCCGCGGCGGCCAGAGGCCCGCCATAGCGCCGGGCCTGCGCACGCAGGTCGATGGGGTCGATGCCAGCCTCGGCCAGTTCCAGCGCGTGGCCGATCAACCAGCGCTCGAACTGACGCGCGTCCAGTTCGGGATGGCATTGCAGGGCGAGGGCGTGGTGGCCGATGGAGAATGCCTGGTGGCGGCAGGCGGGCGTGCTGGCAAGGCGCCGCGCGCCCACCGGCAGTTCGAAGGCTTCGCCATGCCAATGCAGCACCGGGATGCCCTGCAATGCCTGCAATGGCGAGCGCTGCCCTTCATCGGTGAGCAGCAGCGGTGCGAAACCGATTTCCTTGCCACCGGTGGGGGCGACGCCAGCGTGTAGTGCGCGCGCGATCAACTGAGCGCCGAGACAGATGCCGAGTGTTGGTCGCTGCTGCTGCAGCCGACGCTGCAGCAACGCGATGCTGTCGGCAAGGAACGGATAGGCCGCTTCATCATTGACGCTGATCGGGCCCCCCAGCACCACCAGCAGATCGGCATCTTCGGCGGCATCGAGTGCATCCACGCCGGCCTGCAGGACCTGCACCTGCCATCCCTGCGCGAGCAGCAGCGGATACAGGGTGCCGAGATCTTCAAAGGCGACGTGCTGCAGGGCAACAGCGCGCTTCATGCCGGTGCTCCCGGGGTGGGCCAGTAGAAACTGTCGGGCGTGGAGCGCGCACCGAAGATCGCCTGGCCGACGCGGACGACAGTGGCGCCCTCCTCGATGGCGACTTCAAAGTCGCCGGACATGCCCATCGACAGCTGCGACAGATCGAGGCCAGCCGGTGCCGTCTGCTGCAGCTGATCGCGCAGCTCGCGCAGGCGCACGAAGCAGGCGCGCACGCGTTCCACCTCCGGAGTGAAGATGGCCAGGGTCATCAGGCCGCGCACGCGCAGGCGGTCGAAGGCCGGCAGGTGCTGCACGAAGTCGGCCACTGCGGCCGGCTCCAGGCCGTATTTGCTGGGCTCGGCCGAGGTGTTGACCTGTACGAACACGTCCAGCGTACGGCTCTCCAGCAGCAGCCGTTGCTGCAGTGCCTCGGCCACGCGCAGGCTGTCCAGCGCCTGGAACTCACTGGCGAAGCGTGCGACGTAGCGGGCCTTGTTGGTCTGCAGGTGGCCAATGACCGACCAATGCACACCCAGGTCTGCCATTGACTCGGCCTTGCGCTGCGCCTCCTGTACCTTGTTCTCGCCCAGTTCGTGGCAACCGGCGGCGACCGCCATGCGGATGCGCGCTTCATCGACGGTCTTGCTGACCGGCAGCAGGCGCACGCTGGCCGGATCACGACCGGCGCGGGTACAGGCGCTGGCGATGCGTTGTCGCACGATGGCGAGGTTGGCGGCGATCTGTTCGACGGACTGGGCGACGGGCCAGTCGGCGGGGGCGAGGGACATGGGGCACCTCCGGTGCGGGGTGGCCAGGGTGGGATACACTGGCACAGGACAAGAGATAGTTTGGCATAGGACAAAATGAAAATCACCGGGAGCAGCGCCGAGGCGATCTTCGACAGCATCCGAGAGGGCATCGGCAGTGGCCACCTGGTGGCGGGCAGCGTACTGCCGCCGGTGCGGGATCTGGCCGATCAGCTGGGGGTCAACCGCAATACCGTGGCCGCCGCCTACAAGCGGCTGGATGCGGCAGGCCTGGCCAGTACGGCGGGACGTCGCGGCACCGTGGTGCGCGGCCTGCCAGCGACGATGGCGCGCGAGGGCAGTGCACCGGGCCTGGCGCTGCACGACCTGGCCGGTGGTAATCCGGATCCGCGCTGCCTGCCCAGCCTGCGCGTGGCTGCGACGGCCTCGCGCCTGTATGGGGTGGAGACGGTTGATATCCGCATGCAACGCCTGGCACGAGCCTCGCTGGATGCCGATTGCCCGCCGGGCTATGCGCTGGAACTGACCCACGGCGCGGTCGATGGCATCGAGCGCCTGCTGTCGGCGTGGCTGCTGCCGGGGGACCGCATTGCAGTGGAGGACCCCTGCTTCCTGGGCAGCCTCAATGTGCTCGGGGCGGCCGGGCATGCGCCGTTGCCGGTGGCGGTGGATGCGCACGGCATGCAGGTGGAATCGCTGCGGCAGGCGCTGGATGCAGGCGCACGTGCGGTGCTGCTGACCCCACGCGCACACAATCCCACCGGCGCCAGCCTGGATGCGAAGCGTGCGCGTGCGCTGCGTCAGTTGCTGTCCGGCTATCCGCAGGTGGCGGTGTTGATTGACGACCACTACGCGCTGCTTTCGCAACAGGCCTATCACTCGGCATTGCCGATGGATGGTCGGCGTTGGGCGCTGCTGCGTTCGTTGTCCAAGGCGCTGGGCCCGGACCTGCGCGTGGCCTGGTTGGCCTGCGATGGGCAGACCGCCGCGCGCCTGCGGCTGCGATTGGCAGCGGGCACCGGCTGGGTCAGCCATCTGTTGCAGGATGCGGCCAGTGCGGTATTGGAGTCGGCGCAGCAACGGGCGAAGGTCACGGCGGCCGGTGAGCGCTACCAGCAGCGGCTGCAGGGGCTGCAGGCGCTTCTGCGGGCGCGTGGGTTGCCGACACCCATGCCGATGGAAGGCTTGAATCTGTGGCTGCCACTGTCGGCCGACAGTACGCCGCAGGTGCTGGCGCTGGCGGCGCGTGGCTGGCATGTGCGTGGGGGCGAGGTGTTTGCCGTGTCTGCACCTGCGCATGGGCTGCGCATCACCTGTGCGGCACTCGGCCCGCCGCAGCAACGGCGATTGGCTGATGACCTGGCGGCGGTATGCGGGGTGTAGCGTCGAGCTGGGCTCGACTTTGTTTCGCCTTTGTAGAGCCGAGCCATGCTCGGCTGCTGTTGGTGGAAGCAGTCGAGCATGGCTCGACGCTGAAGAAGCAGATCACGGCGCGGCGTTCGCACCGGGTCGCACGTAGTAGGACTGGCCGCTGTCATCGAGGAAAACCAGTTCCGGCTTGCCCTGCCAGGAGCTCAGCATGGCGCCGGTGTTGTTCTGGTGCTTGACCATCAGGCTGGCGCCGCGATCCGGGTTGGCGACCACTTTGAAGACTTCGGTGGTGCCGGTGGCATCATCAAGAGTCAGCAGGGCTTCGCCACCCCGGTCGCTGGTGCCGTAGCCGCCGCGCTCGGAACCATCGGGGCCGAGCAGGATCAGGCCGGACAGCGCGGCGGCACGCGGCCCTTGCGGGCGGCCCTGGCTGAGAGGATCGGGGACCGGCGCACCGAGGATCACCCGCGGCTGGCCGCTGGCATCGTGGATGATCAGGCCGCGCGCTTCGATCACGCGTTGCGGTGACTGGCTGCGATGCAGGTTCCAGGCGGTCCAGCCGGAAACGAGCAACGCGAGTATGGCGACCACCAGGGTGGTCAGGGTCAGGGCACGAGCCATTGTGTATTCCTTCCTTGGACGTGACTGACGATAGCGGAATCCGGTTGGTCGTGACCAGTCCATTGTGTGACGGTGTGTATCGTCAATGGAAATCGCGGCTGTGGCTGCGCAGTCCCTGCAGCAGTTCATCCAGGCAGTGCATGCGTTGCACGATCACATGCTGCACGCCATCCACGCGTTCCAGCCGGCCATCGATCTGCATCAGCTGCGTGTCTACCAGGATGTGGTGCTGGCGGTCGGCCAGATGTCGCCAGACCACGGCATTGACCATGCCGGTTTCATCTTCCAGGGTAAGGAAGGTGACGCCGCTGGCGGTCTGCGGGCGCTGGCGCATGCGTACCAGGCCGGCGATGCGTACGCGCCGGCCATGGCTGTGGTTGGCCAGTTGCGCGGCATCCAGGCAACCGCGGGTCCGCAGTTGCGCACGCAGGAACGACATCGGATGGCGGCCAAGGGTGGTGCCGGTGCTGCGGTAATCGGCCTGCATGTCTTCCCAGGCACTGGGCAGGGGCAGGGCTACGCGCGCTTCGGCGGTGGCGCGGGCCTGGTCGAACAATGGCAGGCGATTTTCCACGCCGGAAATATCCCAGCGCGCACGATGACGATGGCCGCTGAGACCACGCAGGGCGCCGGCATCGGCGAGCAGGCCCTGCTGGCGGCGATCCAGTGCGGTGCGCTGGCAGAGGTCGCCGACATCGTCGAACGGACGCCGCGCGCGTTCGCGCATGATGACCTGCGCGGCCGGTTCGCTGCAGCCATCAACCAGGCGCAGGCCGAGGCGGATTGCCGCCGCGCCTTTGCTGAAGTCCAGCGTGCAGTCCCAGTCGCTGTGGCGCACGTCCACCGGCAATACCGTGATGCCATGCCGGCGCGCATCCTGCAGCAGCTGGTCGGGGCTGTAGAAACCCAGCGGCTGGCTGTTGATCAGGCTGGCGGCGAACGCGGCTGGGTGATGGCACTTCAGCCAGCAGCTGGCATAGGTAAGCAGGGCGAAGCTGGCGGCGTGGCTTTCCGGGAAGCCGTAATCGCCGAAGCCCTTGATCTGCTCGAACAGGTGTTCGCCATATTCCAGGCTGAAGTTGTTTTTCAGCATGCCGGTCAGCAGTTTTTCGCGGTGCGGTTCCAGGCCGCCACGGCGCTTCCAGGCGGCCATCGAGCGGCGCAGTGCGTCGGCTTCGCCTGCAGTGTAGCCCGCTGCATCCACCGCCAGCTGCATCACCTGTTCCTGGAACAAGGGCACACCGAGCGTGCGGGCAAATACGCGCTCCAACCGCGCGGGATAGAGTGGATTTTCTGGATCGTTCAACGCTTCCGGGCCCTGTTCGCGCAGGATCCGCCGACGCTCCAGGTAGGGATGGACCATGTCGCCCTGGATCGGGCCTGGGCGCACGATCGCGACTTCGATCACCAGATCGTAGAATTCGCGCGGCTGCATGCGTGGCAGCATCGCCATCTGCGCGCGCGACTCGATCTGGAACACGCCGATGGTGTCGGCGGCGCAGATCATGTCGTAGGTCGGTTTGTCTTCATCGGGGATCGCATCCATGCGCCCACTGTGAAGCCCGTGCTGGTGCAGCATGGCCAGGCATTTGCGGATGGCGGTGAGCATGCCCAGCGCCAGGCAGTCGACCTTCATCAGGCCGGTGGCGTCCAGGTCATCCTTGTCCCACTGGATGACGGTGCGGTCGGCCATTGCCGCGTTCTCCACCGGCACCAGCGTCGACAGCGGGTGTTCGGAAATCACGAAGCCGCCCGGATGCTGCGACAGGTGGCGGGGGAAATCGATCAGCTCGGCGGTCAATGCCAGCAACCGGCGCATCAACGGTGTTTCCGGATCGAAACCGCGCTCGCGCAGGGTTTCCGGCAGCGGGATGTTGCCGCCCCAATGGTCCATCGCCGCGCCCAGTTCGTTGACCTGGTCCATCGGCAGGCCCAGCGCACGGGCGACATCGCGGATCGCGCTGCGGCCACGGTAGCTGATCGCCACAGCCGTCAACGCGGCACGCTCGCGGCCATAGCGGTTGAACACGTACTGCAGCACTTCCTCGCGGCGCTCGTGTTCGAAGTCGATGTCGATATCCGGTGGTTCATCACGCTCGGCGGAGATGAAGCGTTCGAACAGCAGGTTGCTGCGCGCCGGGTCGATCTCGGTCACGCCCAGCACGAAACACACCGCCGAATTGGCAGCCGAGCCACGGCCCTGGCAGAGGATGTCCCGGCTGCGGGCGAAGCGCACGATGTCCTGCACGGTGAGGAAATAGGAGGCGTAGTTCTTCTGTTTGATCAGCGCCAGTTCGTGTTCGATCTGCTTGCGCTGGGCTGGCTCGATGCCCTTCTTCCAGCGCCACGGAATGCCGCGCTCGACCAGCACGCGCAGCCAGCTGTCCGGGTCGTGGCCTTCGGGCACCAGTTCGCGGGGATAGGTGTACTTCAACTGGTCCAGGGTGAAGTGGCAGCGTTCGGCGATGCGCAGGGTCTCGGCCAGCAGCGCGGGGGGATACAGCTGGGCCAGGGAGGTGCGCGGGCGCAGGTGGCGCTCACCGTTGGGGAACAGGCGCCAGCCGGCTTCGGCCACGCTGCAGCGGTGGCGGATCGCGGTCAGCGTGTCCTGCAGGGCGCGGCGTCGGCGCACGTGCATGTGCACATCGCCGCTGGCCACCAGTGGCAACTGGTGGCGTTCGCCGAAAGCCTGCGACTGCTGCAGCCGGCGCGTGTCGTCGTGTTCGTGGTGCAGCTCCACCGCCAGCCACAGGCGGTCGTTGAACGCTGCGCGCAGCAGTTGCAGATGGCCGGCATCGGGTTGCCGGTCCAGCCACAGGCACAGCAGGCCGTCGGCCAGGGCGTGCAGATCTTCGCGCAGGCAGCGGTATTCGCCCTTGCCTGCGCGCCGCCGGCAGGTAGTGATCAGCTGGCACAGGCTGGCATAGGCCTCCTGGTCGGTGCACAGCAGGGCCAGTTTCGGCCCGTCTTCAACCTGGAACTCGGCGCCGACGATCAGGGCCACGCCGTGTGTCTTCGCCGCCTGCCACGCGCGCACGATGCCGGCCAACGAGCATTCGTCGGTGATCGCCAACGCGCGATAGCCCTGGCCGGCCGCGCGCGCGAACAGTTCCTCGGCGATCGAGGCGCCACGCTGGAAACTGAAGGCCGACAGGCAATGCAGCTCGGCGTACCCGGGCAGGTCGGTGTGCATGGGAATCAACCGAACCAGCCGTGCAGCATCCACGGCGCATGCGGATCATTGCGCGTGCGGAAGGCCCAACCGCGTTGGCCCTGCGCGGTTTCCACCACGTAATAGTCGCGGCGTGCGTCGGCCTGGTCCCACCAGCCCGATTCGATCCGCTCCGGCCCGGCGACGATGCGCAGGCGCGGATCGCGCAGTGGCTGCGGCGTATCCAGCAACCAGCCGGGGCGCAGCGGCCACCAGGCGGGTGGCTTGGCCGGTGTCTGGGTGCCGCTGGCACGTTCGGGGCGATGATCGGCCTGCACGGCCAGCGGCTGCACGGCATCATCGCCAAGGCGGGCACGCAGGCGCTCGCGCAACTGGTTCCATGGCATCGCCTGCGCCGGGCGCGTGTCGAACAGATCGCGCGCGGCCGGCACGAACGGCGGTAGCTGCTCGGCCTGCAGACGCAACGCACGGCTGCCGGCGGGCAGGGCGAACGCTTCCATGCGGTTGCGTGCGATCTCGAACAGCAGCGCCGCGTCGCGTTCGGGGGCCAGCAGGCCGATGGTCAGCACGCTGGCTGGCAGCAGGTCGTGTTCGAAATGCAGGTCGAAACGCTGCACGCCGCCATCGCGTGAACACAGGAACGCGGCCAGGTCCAACAGCAGGCGCCGCAGCGGAAACAGCAGGGCCTGGCTGGATTCGATTTCGTATTCGAACTCGATGCGCGCATCGAACCGGTCCGGCGGTTGGTAATAGCGCAGCGGCGCGTTGCCCAGGCCGCGCACGGCATCCAGCTGCTGCAGTACTTCGGGGGCGAAACGGCGGGCCAGGCTCTCGCGTGGCAGGTCGAAAGCTGCACCCAGCGTGCGCAGGCCGGAGCGTGCCAGCACGGTCACCGCATCAACGGGCAGGCCACTACGCGCCAGTGGCAGCTGCGCCAGTGCGGCGGGCAGTTGCTGCGCGTCGATGCCCAGGCCATCGTGCACATTGGCCAGCACGCGCGCGGCATGCGGGTTGGGGGCGGCGACCAGGCGATGGCGGAAGCCCAGTTCGTGCAGGCCGTGGCGCAGGCGTTGTTCGATCGTCAGCCAATCGCCGAACAGGGCACGGCTGGCACCGATTTCCAGCACCAGCGCATGCGGAAAATCGAGGCTGACCAGCGAACTGGTGGCATACAGCCAGCTGGCCAGCAACTGCCGGGTGTGCTGTTCGGCGCTGGGATCGTAGTCGTGCAGCTGCAGGTCCTGCACCAGTACCTGCGCCGCCGACAACAGCATGCCCGGGCGCAGTCCGGCGGCCCGTGCGGCAGGACTGACCGCACGCAGCACACGACGCTGCGCCGGCCCCTGCAGCAGCACCAGTGGCCGCTGCGGATCCGGCTGCAGGCGCAGCACGCTGTCCAGCGCCAGCTGCGGCAACAACAGGCAGGCCCAGTGCATGGCGGGGCCTCAGTGGGCGATGGCCAGCGGCAGCGGCTGCGCCGGTGGCAGCCCGCCACGGCACTTCAACACCCGCACCTGGCCGTGGTCGAGCTGCAGGCGCAGGCTGGCCGGGGAGGGATTGCGGGCGGCGCGGGCCTCGCGGAACACGAAACCCAGGCACTGGCCGCTGTCGGCGGCAACCTGCAGGCGGCGCAGGGCGCGATCGTCGGCCTGTTGCGGCCAGCACAGCACGGCGGCACAGGCAGCAGAACGCAGGCACTGCTCGGTCGCCCACAACGCTTGCTTCGGTGCGGCGTGGATGATCTGCAGCTGGGCCAGGTCGAGCCCGGCGGCGGCCCATGCCGGCGCATGGGGGCGGTAGGGCGGGGCGACCAGCACGATCGGCCGTTCGCGCTGGCTCAGCGTTGCCAGCGCCGGCCAGACCAGGGCCAGTTCGCCGACCCCGGGCGCGGCCTGCAGCACTTCGCACAGCCCGCTGGCCGGCCAGCCACCGCCGGGCAGGCGCGCGTCCAGCGCCGGGTGGCCACTGGCCAGATGGTCGCTGGCCTGCCCCTGGCGTGCCGGCCCGCGCCAGACCTGGCGGCTGTCCAGCAGGCGGTCGAGGGCGACGACGGCACCCATCAGCCGGTCCTCCAGGGGAGGTGCCGGGCTGATGGGCAGCGGCAGGAGTGGGTGGGAACGGCAGGCATGGAGCGAGTATCGACAGGCCGATATCAAGGGCTGAGACCGGACATGCTACTCGGCTTGTGAGTAATATTACTAATGAAATCGGAGGGTGGGGTTTCAGGTTGCTGAAGGGGGTAAAGCATCCACGCATGGCGTGGATCTACTGGACAGAGCCCCGGTAGATCCACGCCATGCGTGGATGGGAAGGTGGGAATGGAGTGACCTTCCCGCAGTAGATCCACACCATGCGTGGATGGGAAGGTGGGAATGGAGTGACCTTCCCGCGGTAGATCCACGCCATGCGTGGATGGGAGAACGGTGCCGACCAAGGTCGGCACCCACAGGCCCCGGTTACGGGCGGACCGGCAACGCCACCGGGCGCAGCGGTGCGGCGTCGCCACCGCGGATCTTCAGCGGGCCACCGATGAAGGCGAACTCGTAGACCTTGTCACGGGCCAGTTCATCCAGCGCCACCAGTTCGATGATCGGCGCGCCCTGCTGGGCCAGCAGGTAGGTGTGCAACGGCACGTAGTCGTCGGACACTTCGGAGGGGAAGGTCTCGAAGCTGAGATTGTCGGCGCCGACGATCATCGCGCCGCTGTCCTCGACCAGGAAACGCGCCGCATCCAGGCCCATGCCCGGCGGATTGGCCATGTAGGCCTTCGGCTGTTCGAACAGGCGCATGCGACCGGTGCGGATCAGCACGATGTCGCCCTGCTGCAGCTGCATGTGCTGGCGTGCCAGCGCATCCTTCAGGTCCTGGCGGGTGACACGGTAGCTGTCGGGAAGCATGTCCATGCCCTTGGCGCCAGCCACGTCGATCAGCACGCCACGCGCGATCAGCGGCGGGAATTTTTCGATGCCGGTGACGTTCCAGCCGCGATCGCCGAGGTGCTTGTCGGCCTCGAAGCCATTCCAGATCTTTCCGTGGATGCCGAAGTGGTTCAGCGCATCGATATGGGTGCCGGTGTGGCTGTACATCGAGAAAGCGGTGCCGGTGTAGCTGCGGGTAAGGTTCATCGTCTCGCCCACGCCCATCGGGTCGTCCATCACCGTGCCGCGCGGGGTGTGGGTCATCCAGAACTGGTAGTGCGGGTCACCGGCATCCTGCCAGCTGGGCATGCCGACGTAGTACTCGGTCGCCAGGTCATAGGCCTTGCCGCCGCTGACCCGCGACAGGATCGCCGCGCGCGAGGCCTCGGTGATCAGGTTGAGGCGGCCGATCTCGTCCTTCGGCCCCCAGGGGCTGGTACCGACCTGCTGGCCGGAAGGAACGCGTTCGTGCGCGGACACGGTGGTGGAAGCGGCGGCCAACAGCAGGGCCAGCGCGGTGGTCAGGGTACGTGGGGTCATGGGGTATCTCCTTGCGGGGTGGGGGACGGTGCGGCTCAGGCCGCGACCAGGTGCGCCAGGGCCTGGCGCAGGTGTGGCAGCGGCAGGGTCTGCAGGCGCAGGCCGTTGCCGCCGATCACGGTAGGAATGGAGCGGATACCGAGGGCAGCGGCTTCGGCACGATCGGCCTGCACGCGCTGGTGCACGTGGTCGCTGCGCATGGCGTCAGCGAAGGTGCCGCGGGGATGTCCCAGCGCTTCGGCGATGTCCAGCAGCACCTCGGCATCGCCGATGTTGCGGTGCTGGTGCAGGTGCGCCCATTGCACGGCATCGAACATTGCGCCGTGCGCGTCGTTGCCGCCGAGCATGCCGGCCGCCTGGCAGGCCAATGCGCCGAGCCAGCCGGAGGGATACTCGAAGTCCTGGGCACGCATGCCGTCGATATCGATGCGCGCGCTGTCGTCATGTGCGGCGCAGTCGGCCCAGTGACCCAGGATGATGGCCTTGGCACGCGGCATCGAGCCGAACACCTCGATCATCTGTTCGCGCGAGTCCTGCAGCACGAAGCTGCGGTGGCGGACCTGGATGCCGAGTTCGGCCGAGACCTGCTGCAGGCGCGGGGCCAGCACGAAGCACCAGCCGCAGACCACGTCATGGAAGAAATCGACCACCGGTGCAGTGGTGGTCAGCGAAGGAGAGGCGATCATCGGCCTGCCGTCCGTGAGAGGGGAGGCGGCAGAGTAGGTGGCGCCGCCGGGCCGAAACAGCACGCGGCGGGCAGCTCAGTTTTCGCTGGCGGTTACGAATCCAGGCCGGCGCAGGCGGGCAGCTCGGCGTGCAGGAAATCGATGAAGGCGCGTACCTTCGATTGCAGGTGGCGCGCGGTGGGGTAGACCGCGTACACGAATCGCGGCGGATAGCGATGGTCGGGCAGCACCTGCTGCAGCTCACCGCTGGCCAGCGCCGGTGCGGCCAGGAACGAGGGCAGCGCACCGATACCGACGCCGGCGACCAGCAGGTCACGCAGCAGCAGGCTGTTGTTGGCGGTGACCCGTGTCGGCAAGGTCACCGTCACCTGGCCATCGGGGCCGAGCAGCGGCCAGCTGCCGGGCGAATCGGACAGGCTGTAGCCGAGCACGCTGTGCGCCTGCAGGTCTTCCACCGCCTGCGGTGCCGGATGGTGCTGCAGGTACGACGGCGCCGCGCACAACACCTGCTGCAGCGACGCCAGGCGGCGTGCGACCAGTCGCGAATCTTCCAGCTCGGCACGGATGCGCAGGGAGACATCGAAACCTTCGCCGACCGCATCGAGCAGCCGGTCTTCCATTACCAGGTCCAGTGCAAGCTGCGGATGCTGCTGCAGGAAACGTGGCAGCAGCGGCGACAGCGTGCTCAGTGCGAACGACTGCGGTGCGTTGACGCGCAGGCGTCCGCTCACTTCACCGCGCTGCTGGGCGATGCCGCGCTCCAGTGCGTCCAGCTCATCAAGCAGGCGGCAGCATTCGCGGTAATAGGCATGGCCGGTTTCGGTCAGGCTCATGCGGCGGGTGGTCCGCTGCAGCAGCACTACGCCCAGGTGCGTTTCCAGCGTGCGCAGCTGCTTGCTCAGCCCGGCTGGCGACAGGCCCAGGTCTTCGGCGGCACGGGCCAGGCTGCCGCGTTCGACGATGCGGCGGAAGGCGCGCATCAAGGTGAAGGAGTCCATGCCGGTCCCGGCCGCGATGAGGTCGCCATTGTAGAACCACGCCGCGCGCGGATGGACGACGCGTGGTTGCGCCGTTTGTTCAAGTCGGCAGCCTGCACGCCCCGCAAACATGCAGGCCCCTCACTTCCCGGGTTGCCCATGAAGCACTGGATGCTCCGCTTGTATGCCCCGTTGTTCCTGCTGGGCTTTGTCACTGCCGCCATCGTATGGGTCGGTCACTACCACGGCGACCCGTTGTGGCTGCTTGCCTTGCTGGCTGTCGCCATCGCGGTGTCGTTCGCTGCCGAGCGGAGGTGGCCATACGATCCGGCGTTCAACCACCACCATGGCGACCGCCTGCGCGACGTCCTGCATGCACTGGTCAATGAAGGCCTGAACCTGCTGTCGATCGCCACGGTACCGCTGCTGGCGGCGACCGTGCCCTGGCACATCTGGCCGATGCAGTGGCCATTCGCGCTGCAGGTGCTGGTGGCGATCATCGCGGCTGACCTTGGCATCACCCTGGTCCACTACGCCAGCCATCGCATCGGCTGGTTGTGGCGGCTGCATGCGGTGCATCACAGCGTGACCCGCATGTACGGTTTCAATGGATTGATGAAGCACCCGCTGCACCAGGCCGCCGAAGCAGTGGGCGGCGTACTGCCGCTGCTGCTGTTGGGCATGCCGATGCCGGTGGCCGCAGTGCTGGCGTTCGCCATCGCGATCCAGTTGCTGCTGCAGCATTCCAACGTGGACATGCGTCCCGGTGTGCTGGGCAGGGTGATGGCATGGGCGCCGCTGCATCGCTTCCACCACATCCGCTATGGCACTGCAGGCGATGTCAATTTCGGCTTGTTCCTGACCGTGTGGGACCACCTGCTGGGGACGGCATTCGATGCACCGGGTTATCGGTTGGGGCAGCGTGATCTGGGCATCGGCAGCCAGCCGGACTATCCGCAGGCGTATTCCGCACAACTGCTGGCGCCGTTCCGGGAGCTGCCCCATGGCGAGGTGCCGGAGGTGCCTGAAGGTCTGCGCAGGCGCGGTTGATTGGTGCGTCAGGCCGTATGCAGCTGCAGGCCCTGCAGTTGCGCGGCACCGATGCCGAACATGCGGCGCAGGCTGCGCGACAGGTGGGCCAGGTCGGCGAAACCGGCGGCATGCGCGCTGTCGGTCAGGCTGTGCCCGCGCAGATGATGCGCCAGCGCGCTGCGCAGCCGTTGCCACAGCACCCAGCCGCGCAGGGTCACCGCCAGCTCGGACTGGAAGCGCCGATGCAGTTGGCTGGTCGACAGATGCGCGGCCTCGGCGATATCGGTGGCCGGCACCGGGCCGGGCAGGTGCTGGGTGATGCGGGCCAGCGCCGCCTGCACGCGACGGTCCAAAGGCTGCGGGCGGCTCAGCCGTGGCAGCCACTCGTGCAGCTGCGCCGCATTGCCTGGCAACGACTGCAGATGCTGCTGGATCTGTTCGAGATCGGCATGTGCCGGTTCGAGGAACACCGTGCAGCCGTCAGCGGGTGCTGACAGGATCGTGTGTGGCTGGAAGGAGGGCAGCCAAAACCGCTGGCCCTGCTGCCGCACGCCACCGATCTCGATGTGCCAGGCAGCGGTTTCGCTCAGCAGCAGTTGATGGGCGTAATGCGCATGCGCAGCGCTGTCACCGGCGTGGCCGTGCAGCACCGCCACGTGTGCATCCAGCAGCAGAGTGCCATTCCAGGGTAGAGCGTTGTGGGGCATGGTCGCATTGTAGATCCACGCCATGTGTGGATGGATCTCCATCGAAATCGGATAGCTCGAATTGAACTGGAAAAGCATCCACGCATGGCGTGGATCTACTGACCACCAGCCAACTGTCCAAGGCGGGGCACTGTGGGTGTGCGGGGTGTGAGCCGCATGGATGCGGCGACCAAGCCCCCATGGAAGGGTTTACGGCGTCCCCGCAGGCCCACAGTGCCCCGCCATCCCACGGAATGCGGCATTTGATTCTGCTGTTGCCTTGGCCGTTGCCTCGGCAGGTGCCGGGCGCAGCCCGGCCGTCACCTCACCGCCCGTGTGGGTCTGGCCGATGGTGCACGTACTCGACCACGGTACCGTCCGGATGCACCGCATTGAACGCCGCACCGGTGGGTACCACCTGCAGCGGGAAGATGATCTCGGCACCAGCGGCCACCAGCTTGTCGTGATAGGGCCGGACGTCGTCGACCAGCAACGTGCCCGTGGTTGACGTGAACGGCGCCAGCGCCTCGTCGCAGCCTTCGATCAGCAGGAACGCACCGACCATCGCCAGGCGCAGGCCCGCCTCGGGAAACGGAAAGCCGGCATCGGCGACCACACCCTGCAACTGCTCGTAGAAGGCCACGCTGCGTTCCAGCTCGCCGGGGGCGACGAATACCCGGATCAGCACGCGCGGACTGCGCTGGCTGGAGGTGTCACAGCGGTCGCGCCAGAGATGGTCGAAGTCGCGATGTACGGTCATGGGCTCGATTCGTCGCCGGGGAGATCCATTATCGGCAGCCTCGCGCGGCCTGCTGATGACCGCCGGTGATGGGCTGATAACCACAGTGCAGGTGGCGTCTGTGACTTAGGTCCTGTTGACAGGTGTGAACGCCCTCGCACACTCTTCACATGATGGGTCGCCCTGCGCGGCCCGGACAGGCAGGTTGTCACGCACGGGAGGAGGGTCCCGCGCGCAGACCGGTCCGTCCTCTGGCCTGCAAGGCGTTGCCCGGCAACGCGTGCGCGGCATGACGCTGCACCCTTCGGCGGCACTTTCCCTGGACCGATTGCCTTGGCAACGGAATTACGCCTGCCGATGAAAACGTTTACAAAGCCGCTCGCCCTGTCCCTGGCCCTCTCTGCCGCACTGGCCACCCCGGCCTGGGCCGACTCCGCCGCCTTCACCGTGCTGACCCTGGAGCAGGCGCCGACAGCGGACGCGATGCCGGCCCTGGCCGCCCAGTTGAAGACCCTGCAGGTGGACGCGGTCAGCGTTCGCCAGGTACAGCGCGGCATCGGCCAGGTCGATCCGCTGCAGCTGCTGGCCGATGGCCTGGGCTACCAGTACCGCTTCATCGCTGCCGGCAAGGACGATGGCCAGACCCAGCGGGGCCAGGCCGTGTTGACCCGGCTGCCGATCGCCGCCGAATCCGGCCCGGACCAGCCGGGCCTGAACTACCTGCGCCTGGATGACGGTCGCCATACGGTGGCGGTCTACACCGACGCTGGCGCCGGTGCCACGCAGTTGCCGGCGCTGGTGTCGCGTTCGCGGCTTGGCGCACCCGCGGTGCTGCTCGGTGCGGTAGCCGGTGAATCGGCCAAGGCGGCCGGCTTCGACCCGGCGCGCGTGGCCCTGGAAGCCGACGCCAGCTATTTCAGCGATGGTTTCCAGGCCGCCAGCAGTGCGCCGTTCAAGGTGGAAGGCAGCACGCTGCGTGCGACCCTGCTGACCCTGGCCTATGCCGCCGACAAGGGCGGCGAGCAGCCGTGGATGGACACCACGCTCACCGCCGATGCGCGCGCTGCGCTGTTGCTGAAGGCGATGACCGAGGACGAGAAGTTCCAGATGCTGCACAGCTACTTCGGGCTGGGCAAGGACGGCGGCAAACTGCCGGAAGGTGCAGTGGGCTCGGCCGGTTTCGTGCCGGGCGTGGCGCGCCTGGGCATTCCGTCGCAGCAGTCGGCCGACGCCGGTGTGGGCGTGACCAATCCCGGTGGTATCCGCCCGGGTGATTTCGCCACGGCGATGCCGTCGGGCCCGTCCACGGCGTCGACCTGGAACCGCGGTGTTGCCTTTGCCGGTGGCGCCACGATGGGCCGCGAAGCCTGGCAGCAGCGCTTCAACATCCTGCTGTCCGGCAGCGTCAACCTGCAGCGTGACCCGCGCAACGGCCGCAACTTCGAATACGCCGGCGAAGACCCGCTGCTGGCCGGTTCGATGGTCGGCGCGGTGATCCAGGGCGTGCAGAGCCAGCACGTTATCTCCTCGATGAAGCACTTTGCGCTGAACGACATGGAGACCCGACGCAACTTCCATGACGTGCGTATCGGCGAACAGGCCATGCACGAATCGGATCTGCTGGCGTTTGAGATCGCACTGGAAGCCGGTCGCCCGGGCGTGGCGATGTGCTCGTACAACAAGATCAACGGCACCTACGGCTGCGAGAACGGCTACCTGATGAACCAGGTGCTGAAGCAGGAATGGAAGTTCCCCGGCTTCGTGATGTCCGACTGGGGTGGCGTGCACAGCGGTTCGAAGGCGGCGCTGGCCGGCCTGGACCAGCAGTCGGCCGGTGAAGTGTTCGATGCAGCGGTGTTCTTCGACGAACCGCTGCGTCTGGCGGTCCACGGTGGCGTGGTGCCGCAGGCGCGCCTGAACGACATGGTGGCGCGCATCCTGCGCACGATGTTCCTGCACGGCAACTTCGACAACCCGCCGCAGCACCAGAAGGTCGATGCCGAGGCCGGTTTTGCCGTGGCCCAGCGCACGGTGGAAGAAGGCAGCGTGCTGCTGCGCAATGAAGGCAGCCTGCTGCCGCTGGCTGACAGCGCCAAGCGCATCGTCATCATCGGCGGCCATGCCGACAAGGGCGTGATCGGCGGCGGTGGTTCGTCGATGGTGGGCGTCACCGCCAAGGGTACCAACGCGGTGCCGGGCGTGCTGCCGACCACCTGGCCGGGTCCGGTGATCTTCCACCCGTCCTCGCCGTTGGAATCGCTGCGAGCGGCGCGTCCGGATGCCACCATCACCTATGTGGACGGGACCAACGCCGTCGCTGCGGCCAAGGCTGCCGCGCAGGCGGATGTGGCCATCGTGTTCGCCACCCAGTGGGCGGCCGAATCGGTGGACCTGCCGGACATGCAGCTGCCGGACAACCAGGATGCGCTGATTTCGGCGGTGGCCAAGGCCAACCCGAAGACCGTGCTGGTGCTGGAGACCAACGGCCCGGTGCGCACGCCGTGGCTGGCGCAGGTGCCGGCGGTGCTGCAGGCCTGGTACCCGGGCATTCGTGGCGGTGAAGGCATTGCCGCACTGCTGACCGGCCAGGCCAATCCGTCCGGCCGCCTGCCGGTGACCTGGGTGGTGGACGAGTCGCAGTTGCCGCGTCCGCACATCGACGGCCTCGGCTTCAAGCCGGCCAAGCCGTTCGGCGATGTGTTCGATTTCGATATCGAAGGCGCCAACGTCGGCTACAAGTGGATGGCGGCCAAGGGCCTGACCCCGACCTTCGCCTTCGGCCACGGCCTGTCCTACACCTCGTTCGCCTATGAAAACCTGAAGGTCAGCGTGGAAGGTTCGCGTCTGGTTGCCAGCGTCGACATCCGCAACACCGGCAAGCGTGCCGGTGCCGACGTCGCCCAGCTGTACCTGAAGCTGCCGGCCGGCAGCATCACGCCGATCCGCCTGATCGGCTACGACAAGGTCGAGCTGCAGCCGGGTGAGCAGCGCCGCATCCGCATCGAAGCCGAGCCGAAGACCCTGGCCCACTACGATGCGCAGGCCCGCCAGTGGAAGATCGACGGTGGTACCTATCAGGTGCAGCTGTCGCGCAACGCGGCCGAGCCGCTGCAGAGCGTGGATGTGCAGTTGGTGGAGCAGATGCTGCGCTGATGCCTGAAGACACGGCCCCGGAAGGGGCCGTATTTGTTTAAGGTGTTTCTGTAGAGCCGAGCCCACGCTCGGCTGATGAACGGCCAAGGCCGAGCAGGCGAGCAGCCGAGCATGGGCTCGGCTCTACACAGGCGCGCTGCCAAACCACCCGCGCAGGAAATCGATCAGCTGCCGCACCTTGGGCGACGGCTGCGTGCTGTGCGGGTACACCGCGTACACGCTCTGCTGCGGGAAGCGATGGTGGCGCAGCACCGGCCGCAGGCGGTCGTGGGCGAGGTCGTCCTCGATCAGCCAGCGCGGCAGTACCGTGACGCCGGCGCCGGATACGGCGAATGCGCGAAGGCTGCTGGCACCATCCACGCGCACCACCGCATTGCCGGGGTTGGTGGCGAACAGGGCATCGCTGCCGTCCGATGCGACCACCGGTACATCGGCCAGGCGCGGATAGCCGAGGCGGGGCAGGGTGCCCAGCTGCACTGGATCATCTACACCCTCCGCTGACTCCAGACGCGCCAGCAATGCCGGAGCGGCGACTGCGCACAACGGGTGCCGCTCCAGTTCAGTGGCGTGCAGCTGCGAATCGGGCAGGCGGCCGAGGCGGATGGCCAGGTCGAAGCGTTCGGGAATCAGATCGGCCGGTGCCGGCGACGTCGACAGGTGCAGTACCAGCGCCGGATGCTGGGTGCGGAAGGCTTCCAGTGCTGGAATCAGCCGCAGCTGCGCGTATTCCGGGGTGGTGGTCAGGCGCAGTACGCCCTGCAGCTGATGCTGGTCGCGGCGTGCGGCATCGATCGCCACCTGTGCGGCGTCCAGCGCCTGCACGCAGTGCTGCAGGAACTGTTCGCCGGCCTCGGTCAGCGCCAGGTGGCGGGTACTGCGCAAAAGCAGGGTCACGCCCAGCTCCTGCTCCAGCCGCTTCAGGTTGAAGCTGACCACCGCACGGCTCAGGCCAAGGCGCTCGGCGGCGGCGGTCAGGCTGCCGGCCTCGACCACGGCGCGGAAGATATCGAAGCGATCGAGGCTGACCATGGTGGCTTATTGTCAAAACAGATTTGACAGTGTTGCAGCTGTTGTCGTGTTTTTCCAACAACGCCGGTCCGCCATGCTGGCGCCTTCGTTGCTGGAGCCTGCTGATGCCTTCCCCGCACCTGCGCCATGAGGCGATCTTCCTGCTGGTGTTCGCACTGGACCTGGTCAACATGTTCATCGCCACGGTGGCCTATCCGGCGCTGGCGGCCGAGCTGCATGCCGACGTCGGTACTCTGGCCTGGGTGGGCACCGCGTACATGCTGGGCCTGGGCGTGGTGATTCCGCTGGCGCCGTGGCTGGCCGCGCGCTGTGGCGAACGGCGCCTGCTGCTCACGGCCCTGCTGCTGTTCGCAGTGGCTGCGGCCCTGGCCGGCGCTGCGCCATCCATTGGCTGGTTGCTGGGCTGGCGGTTGCTGCAGGGGCTGGCCGGTGGCCTGCTGATTCCGGTGGCGCAGGCGGCTGCGTACCGGCAGTGCACGCCTGAACAACGCGGTGCCCTGACCCGGCGCATCCTGCTGGTGGCGTTGCTGGTGCCAGCACTGGCGCCTGCACTCGGCGGCCTGCTGGTGCAATGGTTGTCCTGGCGCGGCGTGCTGTGGGCCAGCCTGCCGCTGGTGGCGCTGGCGATCACCCTGGTGCTGACGTGGATGCCGGCTGATGGCCGGCGCAGTGCGCCGCGACTGCAGGGCTATGCGTTGACTACCGCAATGTCTGCGCTGGGCGCGTTGCTGCTGGCGCTGACCTGGCTGGGTGAGTCCGGGCATCGCTTCACCGGTGCGGGGTTGCTGCTGCTGGCGGTGGTGCTGGGCATCGCCCATCTGCGCCATGCGCGCCGGCAGCCGCAGCCGCTGCTGCGCTGGTCGCTGCTGTCCCATCGAGGCCTGCGCATGGCGATGCTGGTCTATCTGGCGGTGCCGGGGGTGTTCATCGGCAGCCAGCTGGCCAGTACCCTGCAGTTGAATCATGCCGGTTACAGCGCCGCGCAGATCGGCGCACTGATGCTGCCGTGGGCGCTGGCTTCGGCACTGGCGATCAGCGGCAGCCGGCGATTGCTGGCGCGCTTCGGGCCGGGCACGGTGCTGCGGCTGGGCATGGTCCTGCAGGCCAGCGGTCTGCTGCTGATGGCGCTGCAATCGCAGCCCCCGTTTTTGCTGGCCGCCATGCTGTTCGCCTTGATGGGCGCAGGCGGCAGCCTGTGCAGCAGCACCGCGCAGACGCTGGCGTTCCATGGTGTGGACGCTGAGGCGCTGGGCGATGCCAGTGCGCTGTGGAACCTCAACCGCCAGCTCAGCTTCTGCCTGGGTACCGCCGCCATCGCCTTGCTGCTTGCCTTGGCCATGCAGTGGTGGCCGGCGCATGCCACCGGCGCAGCGCTGGGCATGGCTGCCGTTCTCACCTTGCTCCCGTTGGCGCTGCTGCGCCGGACGCAGCTGCATTCCCTTTCCCCTCCGGAGATTGCTTGATGGACATCACCGCCGAACACGAGATCCACCTTCTGCATGACAAACTGCAGGCTTGGTTCCGCGCAGAGGCCGCGGCCGATGCGCTGGACGATCTGATGACGCACTTCTGCGCGGACTTCAGCATGGTCGGCATCTCGGGCCGCAGGCTGGACCGCGCTGCCGTGCAGGCACTGTTCGCAGGTGGGCACGGTGCCCGACCGGAGCTGCGGATCGCCATTGAGGCCGTGCAGACGGTGGAGGCGCCGTCGCCGCTGGCAGTGCTGCGCTACCGCGAGGGACATGCCGTTGACGAGGGAGAAAGCGCATGGCGGGAGTCGCTGGCGGTGCTGCGGCAGGAAGGCGGCCGCTGGCGCTGGTTGGCGCTGCATGAGGTGGCGGCAGCCTGATGGATCCGCCGGGCATGGCCCGGCGCTACCGTGGTTGGCCGTGAACGGGTAGCGCCGGGCCATGCCCGGCGAGCGCAGCGGCAGCAGCCCGCACATGTGCCATCAGTCCTGCCTGTAAACGCCGCAGAATGCAAAGCCGGCACACGCTTTGCCGGGGGCTACGGGAGTAGGCTGGGGTCTTTCCTGCCGGGAGGTGATGTCCATGCGTGTGCGTGCCGTTGCTGTTGCCGTAGCCTTGAGTCTGTCCAGCACAGTGCTGGCCGCCGACACGCCGCCGATGACCCCGGACATCAGCGGAAAACCTTTCGTCGCTCCCGATGTTGGCCGCGACTACGACAAGCGCGTGGTGATGGTGCCGATGCGCGATGGCACCAAGCTGTATACGGTGATCGTGGTGCCCAAGGGCGCCCACAACGCGCCGATCCTGTTGACCCGCACACCGTACGACGCCGCAGGCCGCGCCAACCGCAGCGACTCACCGCGCATGCGCGATCTGTTGCCGCAGGGCGATGAAGTGTTCGTCGATGGCGGCTACATCCGTGTGTTCCAGGACATCCGTGGCAAGTACGGCTCCGAAGGCGATTACGTGATGACCCGGCCGCTGCGCGGGCCGCTGAACGGCACCAAGGTGGATCACTCCACCGATGCGTGGGACACCATCGATTGGCTGGTCAAGCATGTGCCGGAAAGCAATGGCAAGGTCGGCATGCTCGGTTCATCGTATGAAGGCTTCACCGTGGTGATGGCGCTGACAGATCCGCACCCGGCATTGAAAGTGGCGGCGCCGCAGAGCCCGATGGTGGATGGCTGGATGGGCGACGACTGGCTCAACTACGGCGCATTCCGCCAGGTCAATTTCAACTACTTCGCGATGCAGACCGAGAAGCGTGGCAAGGGCGCGCCGTTGCCGTCCCTGGGCTACGACGATTACAGCACCTTCCTGCGCATCGGCTCGGCCGGCGACTACGCGCGCTTCACCGGCGTGGACCAGCTGACCTGGTGGAAAAAGTTGGTACAACACCCAACCTACGACGCGTTCTGGCAGGGCCAGGCGCTGGATGCGGTGATGGCGAAGACGCCGCTGAAGGTGCCGACCATGTGGCTGCAGGGCCTGTGGGACCAGGAGGACATGTGGGGCGCCAACCATGCCTACCAAGCGATGGAAGGACGCGATACCGGCAACACCCACAACTACCTGGTGATGGGGCCGTGGCGGCACAGCCAGGTGAACTATGACGGCAGCCAACTCGGGGCGCTGAAGTTCGATGGCGATACCGCGCTGCAGTTCCGCCGCGACGTGCTCAAGCCGTTCTTCGACCAGTACCTGGTGGACGGCGCACCGAAGGCCGATACGCCACCAGTACTGGTCTACAACACCGGTGAAAACCACTGGGACCGCCTGCAGGACTGGCCGCGCAGCTGTGAAAAAGCGTGTGCTGCCAGCAGCAAGCCGCTGTACCTGCGTGCGGGTGGCAAGTTGGCGTTCCAGGCGCCGGCAGCGGGCGAGGGCGACTACGAGGAGTACGTGTCCGATCCGGCCAAGCCGGTGCCGTTCGTGCCGCGTCCGGTGCGCTTTGGCGACCGCGACATGTGGACCACCTGGCTGGTCAAGGACCAGCGCTTCGTCGATGGCCGGCCTGATGTGCTGACCTTCATCACCGAGCCGTTGACCGCACCGCTGCGCATCGGTGGCACGCCGGTGGTGAACCTGCAGGCGTCCACCAGCGGCACCGACAGCGACTGGGTGGTGAAGCTGATCGACGTGTATCCGGACCAGGAGGCATCGACGCCGGAGATGGGCGGCTATGAGCTGCCGGTGTCGCTGGCGATCTTCCGCGGTCGCTACCGTGAAAGCTTCAGCGATCCGAAGGCATTGGCGGCCAACCAGGTACTGCCGTACCGCTTCGACCTGCCCAATGCCAACCACACCTTCCAGAAAGGGCACCGGGTGATGGTGCAGGTGCAGTCCAGCCTGTTCCCGCTGTACGACCGCAATCCGCAGAGCTACGTGCCCAACATCTACCTGGCCAAGCCGGCTGACTACCAGAAGGCCACGCAGCGGGTATGGCACAGCGCCGCACAGGCCAGCTTCATCGAACTGCCGGTGTACTGAGCTGTGCCGGGAGGGATGCCGGCCAAAGGTCGGCATCCGTTTCTGCAACGGCGACGCAGTGATTGCATCGTCCACCTGCATCGCATAGCGTGCAGCGCTGCTCTGGATGGTGTGAACGATGAAAAGGATGTTTCTCTGCTGCGCGCTCTCGGCCTGCGGTGTGGCGATGGCCGCTCCTGGTGCCTTCGCACCGCAGCTGAGCGGTTTTGAAGGCGACCCACTGCTGGGTGCGGACGGTCGCCTGCGGGTGGCACCAGATGGCTCGAGCATCATTCCGCTGGGACCGGATCGCTGGTACCGCAGCGACTGGTACCAGCAGACAGGCAACGGCAAAGCGCAGCGCTCGCAGTGGTTCGATGATGAAGGACGGCTGCTGCACGCGTCCACGCGAGGCATCCGCTACGGCGACCGTCTTGAAGGCAGCGATCTTCTCTGGAAAGTCGAGCTGCGCGATGAGCAGGGCCGTTATCAGGGGTCCGGGCTGGCCGATGCCCAGGGAACGGTGCCGTTCCCGCCGATGCGCGAGGCCGGTGATTGGGTGGTGATCGCGCCGGACCGGATCGCTTGGCAGGGGCGCGATGGCGGGGCACGCATCTTCAGCCCCGATGGGCGGGAAGTCCTGCGCATCGATGCGCAGGAGATCTGGGTAGGCGGACCCTTCGCAGATCGGAAGGCCTACGTGATCTGTGGTGACTACGACATCGCCCCGTGTCGCGTGCAGGATGAGAAGGGCGCGGTGCTGTTGAGCGCCATCTTCGACGAGGCGCGTCCAGCGGGCGACGACGGCTGGTGGCTGCGTCAGCTGGACACCTGGGCGCGTGTCGATGCGGCGGGCACGCGCGTTGACCGGGCGCTGTACCAGGGCGTGGCGCGATGGCCGCGTTATCGCAGCAGCGTCAGGTTCGATCGTGCTGCAGACAGGCCACTGGAGATGACTCGCCATGCCAACGGCCTTGAGAGCGACGCGCCGGAGCGTGGCTGGTTGCTGCAGGATGGCCGCTTCGTCGCCCTGCCTGCGAGCGCCACCGGCTCGATGATGGACTATTGTCCGGGACGCTGGCTGCTGCGTGCCGAAGGCGAGGTCGATTCGATCGTGGACGCGCAGGGAACGGTGGTCGCGCAGGCGCGCTCATTGGGTTCCAACGACCACCCGCAGTTTCCTTGGCGGCTGCGCAATGCCTATGACGGTGTCGGTGCGGCGATCCTCGATTGTGATGGCAGGGTGCTGTTCGAGCAGGCAGACGTGGTCGACTATCGCGCGACCGATGCTGGTGTACTGGGCACGCTGGCGGGCGAACGATCACCGCGCCTGTGGATTGGCGGCGATCTGCGGCCGCACCTGATGCCCGCAGGCCTGCGCCTGCAGGAAGACTACATCGCTCCACCGCTGCTGGTGCTGGGCGATGACGAAGGCAACGCGCACCTCTACAACACGCAGCAGGGGAAGGTCGTGGCGACATCCTTCGGCTCGGTCGAAGCGCTGACTGCCGCGCATCTGATCTTCCTGCGTGACGGCGGCTACGGAATGATGCTGGCCGATGGTCGCGAGGTGTTGCCGCCGATCCATGCGCAGATCCTGCCGATGTCGGCCGAGCGGGTCTGGACACGCCAGCACGTCGGGCGCGATGGCGACTGGAAAAGCGAGATCACCCTGTTCGATGGCAACCAGCACGTGCTGGTACGCCGCCGGTTCGAATCCGGTGCAATGGGCAGGGTGCCTGTGCGCGAAGGCGGCGATCGCGTGCCTGGGATCCTCGCCCTGTCGCTGGATATTGCCGTGGACGACACCAACTATGGAGTGCGCCAGTGGCTTGGGCCTGACGGCCAGGTACTGGCCAGTGCCATTCACTGCAGCGAGGAACAGCGTGGGGGCGAGGGCGACTCAGGGGTCCTGCTGGGCCGAGGCTGGCGTGTGGACAGCGATCCAAAGCGGCCTTGCCAGGTACCTGCGACGGTAATGCAGGCGGCGCAGGATAGCGGCATCCACTAGTGTTTCATGCGGCGCTGGGCCCTGCAGGGTCCAGCGCGGGCAGGAACACCCCAGAGCTTCAGCCGACCTTCGAAGGACCGGTGCGCCAGCGGCTGGGCACCAGCCCAAAGCGCTTGCGGAATGCCGCAGCGAAGTTGCTGGGATGCCGATAACCGGTTTCCGCAGCAGCCTGCTCCACGCTCCAGCCCGATTGGCGAAGGCCCTGCTCGGCGTGTCGCATGCGTTGCTCGTGCAGGTAGTCGAATACCGAGCAGCCGTATACCTGGACGAAGTGGCGGCGCAGCGCGCTGGGGCTCATGCAGGCCAGCTGGGCCAGCTCGACCAGGCTGTGCGCATGGCCGGGATCGTCATGCAGGAAGGTCCGCACGCGCTCCAGCCGGCTGCGCTGGCCGCTGCGCAGCATGCGTGTGCCGTCAACGTGCAGGTCCTCGGCTTGCAGGCCCACCGTCAGCATCTGCAGCGCCACGCCTTCGCGCCAGAGTGCATCCAGGTCGCCCTGCCAAGGGCTTTTGAACAGCTGCGAGAGGGTCGGCAACATCGCGTGCGGGACGGCCCAGTGGCGGCATTCCAGTGGCGCGCGCAACGCCTGCTGCAGCTGCGGTTGCTGGAACAGGTCCGGATCCATATCGGCGGGCACCAGCAGGCTGATGCCACGCAGGCGCGTATTGCCCGGATGGACGCCAACCATTGCCACATGATCGCGGTGGCTGGTGGTCACTGCGGTGCCTGCGCGCAGGCAGAAGTCACTGCGGTTGGGAACCTGCACGTCGACCTGGCCCTGCAGCATCACGCGGATGACCAGGCCGGGCCGTTCATGCGCGGTGGCGGTATAGGCGATGCGGTTGTGCACATCCGATGCCAGCAGGCTCATGCCCCCGCGCAGGGTCTGTTCGTGCAGGTCGCCGTGACCGGCCCATTGTTCTTCGCTCAGGTCGCTTGGATCGGCGCGGTAGTCATAGCCGTGGCGCTGGCCAAAACGGCGGTAATCGGCAAACGTGAAATATCGGGACATCGCTCGGCGCTCAACCATAGAAGATGGGTGCCGGCGACCAGTGGCCCGCACGTTCCATCGTGCACCTGCAGCGCGGATCGGTCCTGCGCTTTCAGAGGTAGAAATAGATCCCTGTCATTTTCTCCAATGCCAGCCCGAATGCGATATCCAGCGGGTCAATCGATTGGCATTTACGGCCAAGTTGAAGGTCGCGCAGCAATGCGCGGGCGTACTGCAACTGCTCGGGTTGGGTGATCGACTCGTCTTCGTAGTGGTCAAAGAGCAGGCCGAGCCGGGCATTGAGCGTGGCAAGGAAGCCGCTGTCGAACAGAAGGTCGACCGTGGCATCGCTGAGCATCACCTCGTACAGGTCGCCGGGCAGGCAGGAATCGGTATCCAGCCGCCGTTCGGCATCGCTGGAAAGCGGAACGCAGGCTGTACGCATCGGCGCTTCTGTGGCGGGCATGCGCGCAAGTATCGCGCATGAAGCGCTTTCGTCACGAAGAAGGGCGTAGTGTCTGTGTGGTCGGACTATTTTGTCCGAATCGGTTCCCAACAGATGGAGATCACAGATGATTGATTATCGGCTCAACGGAAAAACCGCGATCGTAACCGGCGGTGTTTCCGGCATCGGCCTGGCGGTAGCGGAAACGCTCGCTGCATCCGGTGCACGCATTTCGGTGTGGGACCTGAAGCAGGAGGCGGTGGATGCAACGGTAGCCGCACTGCGCAGCCAAGGGGCTGAGGCCATCGGCATTGCCCTGGATGTCACCGACGAGGCTGCGGTGGAAGCGGCCGTGCAGCGCACGGTGAAGGAACTGGGCGGCGTGCACATCGCGGTGAACAATGCGGGCATCGGCGGGCCAGCGGCAAGCAGCGGTGACTATCCGATCGATGGCTGGAAACGCGTGGTCGATGTGAACCTGACCAGTGTTTTCCTGTGCCAACGGGCGCAGATCCAGGCGATGCGTGCGGCGGGCAGCGGCGGCAGCATCATCAACATGGCCTCCATCCTGGGCCAGGTGGGGTATGCCGGCTCGACCGCATATGCAGCGGCCAAGCATGGCGTGGTCGGCCTGACCCAGACGGCTGCGTGGGAGCACGCCGCCGATGGCATCCGCATCAATGCGGTGGGCCCCGGCTTCATCAATACGCCGTTGCTTGAAAAGATGGACGCCAAGGTACGTGCAACGCTGGAAGGGCGGCATGCGCTCAAGCGCTTGGGAACACCGCAGGAAGTGGCCGCGCTTGTCGCCTGGCTGGCCAGCGACGACGCCTCGTTCGCCACGGGCACGTATTACGCCATCGATGGTGGCTATCTGGCGCAGTAACCGGATGCAACAGAGGTGCGCATGGCGGTGATCACTGGATCCACGCCATGCGTGGACGATTCCGTGCGGTGAAGAGGGCGTGCCACCGCCTTCACCCCCGTCCCACGGCCGCCGAGCAACGCTCCGGGAAACCTCCGGAGCCTCGCTATGGAACTGACCCAGGACATGTCCATTCTGCTGCGCGTGGCCGCCGCCATGCTCTTTGGCGGCGTGCTGGGCGTCGAGCGCGAGATGGGCAAGCATGCTGCCGGCCTGCGCACGCACATGCTGATTGCCGGTGCTGCGGCGCTGATCGTCGGGCTCGGTGATTCGGTGGCAGAACATTTCCAGCAGGAGCGCTATCGCGACCTGCTGCAGGTCGACCCGGTGCGCCTGATCGAAGCGGTGGTGGCCTGCGTCGGTTTCGTTGCCGCAGGCACCATCCTGCGTGGCAATCGCGAGGACCAGGTCAGCGGGCTCACCACCGCCAGTTCGCTGGTCATGGCCGCTGCCATCGGCATTGCCGTGGGCATCGGCAAGTACGTGATCGCGCTCGGCGTCAGCGTGCTGTGCGTGCTGGTGCTCGCCCTGATCCGACGGGTGGAGAGGAAGCTGTAAGCCGAAAAATGGTACTACCAATAATTGCGTATAGCCCTATGGTCTAATAGGCTCTTCGCAGGATTGGCGGTTCAATTCGCGCCTGTGGTCCGATCATTGGTCAAAGTGGTACGACCAATGGTGGCGGACACGACGCCCCCACGCGGTGGGGAACCTCCTGTTCCTGTCGAGAGCCCTCATGCAGCCCTGGCAACACGTGTACGACCCCGCTGGCAACCTGTGGTTGTCGAGCCTGATCGCGCTGCTGCCGATCGCCTTCTTCTTCATTGCCCTGGCCGTGCTGCGCATGAAGGGCTGGATCGCCGGCACCCTCACCGTGGCCATCGCGCTTGGCGTGGCGCTGCTGTTCTATCGCATGCCCGTGGCGCAGGCGCTGGGCGCGGCCGGCTTCGGCTTCGTCTATGGCCTGTGGCCGATTGCGTGGATCATCATCGGCGCGGTGTTCCTGTACAAGGTTTCGGTCAAGACCGGCCAGTTCGACATCATCCGCGCCTCGATCCTGTCGGTCACCGAGGACCAGCGGTTGCAGATGCTGATGGTCGGCTTTGCCTTCGGAGCCTTCCTGGAAGGCGCGGCCGGGTTCGGTGCGCCGGTGGCGATCACCGCCGCGCTGCTGGTCGGGCTGGGCTTCAAGCCGTTGTATGCGGCCGGGCTGTGCCTGATCGTCAACACCGCGCCGGTGGCGTTCGGCGCGATGGGCATTCCGATCATCGTGGCGGGGCAGGTGACGGGACTGGATGCGTTCGAGATCGGCCAGATGGCGGGTCGCCAGCTGCCGTTCCTGACCATCATCGTGCTGTTCTGGATCATGGCGATCATGGATGGCTGGCGTGGCATCAAGGAAACCTGGCCGGCGGTGCTGGTGGCCGGTGGCTCGTTCGCCATCGCCCAGTACCTGACCTCCAACTTCATCGGCCCGGAACTGCCGGACATCACCGCCTCGCTGGCGTCGCTGGTCTGCCTGACCCTGTTCCTGCGCCGTTGGAAGCCGGTGCGGATCTTCCGCTTCGATACCGAAACCAGCGCCGAGGCGGCTGCACAGGCGCTGGAAGCGCCGCGCCATAGCGTCGGCCAGATCGCCAAGGCATGGTCGCCGTTCCTGATCCTCACCGCGATGGTCACCGTGTGGAGCATCAAGCCGTTCAAGTCGTTGTTCGCAGCTGGTGGCCCGTTGGAGAGCTGGGTGCTGAAGATCCCGGTGCCGGGCCTGGACCAGCTGGTGCAGAAGATGCCGCCGATCGTCGATGCGCCGCTGAGCTATGAGGCGGTCTACAAGTTCGACTGGTTCTCGGCCACCGGTACCTCGATCATTCTCGCTGCGGTGATCGCGATCATCGCGCTGCGGATGCCGGCCAAGGCAGCGCTGCAGACCTTCGGCGAAACCGTGCGCGAGCTGCGCATGCCGATCTTCTCCATCGGCATGGTGCTGGCCTTCGCCTTCATCGCCAACTATTCGGGCCTGTCGGCCACGCTGGCGCTGGCATTGGCGCACACCGGCAAGGCGTTCCCGTTCTTCTCGCCGTTCCTGGGCTGGCTGGGCGTGTTCCTGACCGGTTCGGATACCTCGTCCAATGCGCTGTTCTCGGCGCTGCAGGCCACCACCGCGCAGCAGATCGGCGTGTCCGACGTGCTGCTGGTGGCGGCCAACACCACCGGCGGCGTCACCGGCAAGATGATCTCGCCGCAGTCCATTGCCATTGCCTGCGCAGCGGTGGGCCTGGCCGGCAAGGAATCGGACCTGTTCCGCTTCACCGTCAAGCACAGCCTGATCTTCACCACGATGGTCGGCCTGATCACCCTGGCCCAGGCCTACTGGCTGACCTGGATGATTCCCTGAGCATGCACAACAGGCCGACCAACAGCGGCGGGCTTCGGGCCACAATGACGCCATGAGTACACAACGGGTTTCGGACAAGGTGGCCGCGCAGCTGCGTGCGCTGGTTCAGGAGCGGCAGCTGCAGCCGGGCGACAGGCTGCCGGCCGAGCGCACGCTGTCGGTGCAGCTGGGGGTCTCGCGCACCGCGCTGCGCGAGGCCATCGCGCAGTTGGCCAGCCACGGCCTGCTGACCGCGCGGGTGGGCGGTGGCACCTATGTGAGCGAGCCCGCCGCACGGGCACGGCAGGCACTGGATGAGCCGCTGGTGCCGTACCTGCCGTTGTTCCAGGGCGACCCGGAATATCGATTCGACGTGCTGGAGATCCGCCACGCGCTGGAAGGCGCTACGGCCTGGCACGCGGCGTTGCGCGCGACCGACGAGGACCGCGCGCGTATCGCCCAGGCGTTCCAGACCATGATGGACGCGCACGGAAAGGACGATCCCACCGGCGAGGCCGAGGCGGATGCGGCCTTCCATCTGTCCATCGCCGAGGCGTCACACAATCTGGTGCTGCTGCAGGTGATGCGTGGCCTGTTCGAGCTGCTGCAGACCAACATCTCGCAGAGCCGTGAAAAGCTGTACACCTCGGCCAGGACCTTCTCGCCGTTGTCAGACCAGCACCGCGAGATGATGGATGCGGTGCTGGCCGGCGACCCCGAACGTGCGCGCGCCGCCGCGCATGCCCACCTCGAGTTCGTGCACACCACGCTGCGCACCCTCGATGACAACGAAGCCCGGCGTACGCGGGCTTCGCGTCTACCTTCCCCACACGGTTGACCCCATGATCATTTCCGCCTCCACCGACTACCGTGCAGCAGCCGAACGTCGCCTGCCGCCGTTCCTGTTCCACTACATCGATGGCGGCGCCTATGCCGAGCACACGCTGAAGCGAAACGTGTCCGACCTGTCCGACATCGCGCTGCGCCAGCGCATCCTGCGCAACATGTCTGACCTGAGCCTGGAAACCGAGCTGTTCGGCGAGAAGCTGGCAATGCCGGTGGCGCTGGCCCCGGTTGGCCTGACCGGCATGTACGCCCGCCGTGGCGAGGTACAGGCTGCACGCGCGGCCGACAGCCGCGGCATTCCGTTCACCCTGTCCACCGTGTCGGTGTGCCCGATCGAAGAAGTCGCGCCGGCGATCCAGCGCCCGATGTGGTTCCAGCTGTACGTGCTGCGCGACCGTGGTTTCATGCGCAATGCACTGGAGCGCGCACAGGCGGCGGGCGTGACCACGCTGGTGTTCACCGTGGACATGCCGGTACCCGGTGCGCGCTATCGCGACGCACACTCGGGCATGAGTGGTCCGAACGCTGCAATGCGCCGCATCGGCCAGGCCATCACCCATCCGCGCTGGGCGTGGGACGTGGGCCTGCGCGGACGCCCGCATGACCTCGGCAACATTTCCACCTACCGTGGCAACCCTACGGGCCTGGAGGACTACATCGGTTGGCTGGGCAGCAACTTCGATCCGTCCATTTCGTGGAAGGATCTGGAATGGATCCGCGAGTTCTGGAAGGGTCCGATGGTGATCAAGGGCATCCTCGACCCGGACGATGCGCGTGACGCGGTCGCCTTCGGCGCCGATGGCATCGTGGTCTCCAACCACGGCGGCCGCCAGCTCGATGGTGTGTTGTCCACTGCGCGCGCCTTGCCAGCCATTGCCGACGCGGTGCAGGGCGACCTGAAGATCCTCGCCGATTCGGGTATCCGCACCGGTCTGGACGTGGTGCGCATGCTGGCGCTGGGTGCCGATACCGTGCTGCTGGGTCGCGCCTTCGTCTACGCGCTTGCCGCGCAGGGCGAGGCCGGCGTGGCCAACCTGCTGGACCTGATCGCCAAGGAAATGCGCGTGGCGATGACATTGACCGGCGCGCACTGCATCGCCGATATCGGCCGTGATTCGCTGGTGCGCCTGCCATGAGTGATCGCAATACGGTGCTGGAACAGTTGCGTGCCGCGGTGGGGGACCGCCACGTACTGACCGGTGACAAGGCCACCCGTCGCTTCCGTCGCGGCTATCGCTTCGGCGACGGCCCGGTACTGGCGGTGGTGCGCCCGGGTACGCTGCTGCAGCTGTGGCGTGTGCTGCAGGCGGCGGTGCAGGGCGGCGCGGCGGTCATCCTGCAGGCAGCCAATACCGGCCTGACCGGCGGTTCCACCCCGGATGGCGACGATTATGGCCGGCCGATCGTGCTGGTCAGCACCCTGCGCCTGACCGGCATCCAGCTGTTGAACGAGGGGCGGCAGGTGCTGTGCCTGCCCGGCGCGACGCTGGACCGTCTGGAGCAGACGCTGGCACCGCTCGGCCGTGAGCCGCACTCGGTGATCGGCTCGTCCTGCATCGGTGCCTCGGTGCTGGGCGGTATCTGCAACAACTCCGGCGGCGCGCTGGTGCGCCGCGGCCCGGCCTATACCGAGCTGGCGCTGTATGCGCAGGTCGACGCACAGGGCGAACTGCAACTGGTCAACCATCTGGGCATCGCGCTGGGCGATACGCCCGAACAGATCCTGCAACGCTTGCAGGATGGCGACTACCGCGCCGCAGATGTCAGCAATGGAGATGGCCGCGCCGCCTCCGATCCGCGTTACGCCGAGGAAGTACGCAAGGTCGACGCCGATACCCCGGCACGCTTCAATGCCGATCCCAGCCGCCATTTCGAGGCGGCCGGTTCGGCCGGCAAGCTGGCCGTGTTCGCGGTGCGCCTGGATACCTTCGAGAAGGAGGCCGCCGAGGTCTTCTATATCGGCAGCAACCGCACCGACAGCCTGACCGCGATCCGCCGCCAGCTGCTGTCCGGCTTCGAGCGCCTGCCGATCGCCGGTGAATACATCCACCGCGATGCCTATGACATCGGCGAGCGCTACGGCAAGGACAGTTTCCTGCTGATCGACACGCTCGGCACCGCGCGCGTACCGGCGGCATTCGCGCTGAAGAGCCGGGTCGATGGCTGGTTCGAACGTCTTGGCCTGCGTGGTGTCACCGACCGGGTGATGCAGGCGCTGACCGGTCTGCTGCCTTCGCACCTGCCCAAGCGCATGGGCGAGTTCCGCCAGCGGTACGAGCATCACCTGCTGCTGAAGGTTTCCGCACAGGATGCGGCCGCCACCGAGGCGTGGCTGCGCAGCTTCTTCAACGACCATGAAGGTGGTTACTTCCACTGCACGGCGGACGAAGGGCGCAAGGCGTTCCTGCACCGCTTCGCCGTGGCCGGTGCCGCCGTGCGTTATCGCGAAGTGCACCGCGGGCAGGTGCAGGACATCGTGGCGCTGGACATCGCGCTGCGCCGCGACGATGCCGACTGGTTCGAGCAGCTGCCGGCCGATATCGATGGCCGCCTGCTGCACAAGCTGTACTACGGCCACTTCCTGTGCCACGTGTTCCACCAGGACTACATCGCGCGCAAGGGCGAAGACCCGATGGCCATCGAGCACGCGATGTGGGCGTTGCTGGACCAGCGCGGTGCCGAGTATCCGGCCGAACACAATGTCGGTCATCTGTATCCGGCCAAGCCGGCGCTGGCCGACTTCTACCGCACGCTGGACCCGAGCAATACCTTCAATCCTGGCATTGGCCAGACGTCGAAGGCAAGGCACTGGGGCAACTGCGACTGCGACGCGCACTGAGCCGCAACGCGACGCCTGCGCTACCATCGGCCCCTCGCAAGGACGCGCCGGTGCGCCCAGGATGATCATGAATTGCACGCGTATTGCATACGCTCTGTTGTCTGCACTGCTGCTGGCATCGTCGCTGCCGGCCGCGGCGGACGTTGCACCCGTTCAACAGGATGCCGCAGGCAACCGGCTTGAAGCGCTGCTGCAGCAGGGCGAGCAGGGAGCGGACGAGCCCGAGCGCTACTGCACTGCCGACGGCCAATGGTGCGTGCGGGCGCTGCCTTCACCGGGCGACGACCAGCCGGCATCGCTGGAAGTTGCCGAGCGCGCAGGTGATGCAGCTGAACCGCAGATGCGCTACGTCCCCATCGACGTGGTTGACGACGGCGACCTGCGGGTCTGGCCCTTCATCGTGCGCCTGGCCGCCGGTACGGGTGCAGGCCAGGCCGTGGCCGATCCGCAGCAGGCGGCACTGCAGAACGTGCTCGTCGGCGGTCTGGTGGAGGTCCGCACGATGTATTCCGGCGGTGGCGCCAGCGCAACGACCCTGCAACTGGCGCGCATCCGCCATCTCGACGAGGGCATCCAGGTGGACGCCGACGTGCTGTCGGTTGCGTTGTCGGCCAACAAGATGATCCGGGCCTGTTTCAGCGAGCGCGATTTCGATCAACGCGCCGGTGCCTGCCACGACGAATACAGCTTTGATGCGCAACTTGCACTGGCAACCGAAGGGCAGGACATGCCCGTGCTGCGCTACCAGACCGAGGCCAGCAATTATCCGGCCGGGGTATCACCGCAGCGGGACTCGTTGGCCAAGGGGCGATTGAAGAAAAAGGACCTGCGTACCGAACAGGACGCGGAATGCAGCTATACGCGGCAGTTCCACTTCAGCGATGGGGTGTTCCACCCCGACCAGGCGCTGCCGGACTGTGCCGGCTATACCGAACCCTGAGCCACATAGAGCCGAGCCTGCGCTCGGCTGTCACGGAAGAGCAGCCGAGCGTGGGCTCGGCTCTACAAAAACTGTGGCGGCGTTTACTCGCAGCGGGTGGCGGTGATGATGTTGTCCTTGTCCACGAACACGCGCAGGCGGTCCTGGCGGATGTCCTTGGTGGTGATGGTGGCCGGGCCGATGGGGTTGACCATGCCGGCACCGCTTTCGCGGGACAAGCGGCGGATGTTCGGCTCGTTGGCGGGCTGGCCGATGGCCCAGCCCAGCTGGCTGGCATCGCAGCGGCCACTGCCTTGGACCTCCGGGCCGGGCGTGCTGACACAGGCCGACAGCAACAGGGCCGAGGCGGGCAGCAACAGAGTCAGGCGGATGGTCATGCGGGCGCTCCTGCGCAGGGGATTGGCGGCACGATAGCACTGACCGCGCGAAACCCGGCAGCGTTCGGGTCATTGCCCGTGCGGCCGCCGCACTGCATAGTGGCCGACGTTGCCGGCAGCGTGCCGGCGGGCAGGCCGGGCCACTCCGGTACAGGTGTTGGGTCCAGTATGACGGCAGGCAGTATCCGTGGCAGGCAGAACACAGTGAAGTCGGTGGCTGTGCTGTCGCTGCTTTGCATGGCAGCAACGGTCGTGGCTGCCGAGCCGATCATCGCGCCCGACGCCGACGCACCTGTGTTCGGTGCCTGGCGCAACCTGCAGACCGAAGCCGGTTACCAGCCGCCCCAGCGCAATCTGGCGTTCGCGATGCTGCCGCAGGCCGCCACCCGGGGTGATCGCTTCGTCATCCTTGACCGTGAAGGCAAGCGCGCGGTGTGCTGCCTGCAGGTGGCCAGCGAGTCGCTGGGTGTTGCCGCGCTGCGCGAGCAGTTCCACCTGCCGCAGGCCGGTGTGACCGATCTGAGCAATGGCCGCAGCCCGGCGCGCCCGTACCTGCCGCATGTCTATGCGATGCAGCGGGTGGATGAACTGGCCGACTATCGTTTCGCCGATGTTGCCGGTGCCTACAGCGATCTGGGTGGGCTGCTGCTGCCTGACGCCGCCGGGCTGGCCGCTGACGGCAGCGAGGTGCGCCTGGGCGAGGCCCATTATCGCCTGCAGTTCCACCGCCAGCCGCTGGCCGATGATGATGGCGCACTGGACCGCTATACCCTGCAGGTGTTGCCCGCCGGTGTCCCGGTCGTGGTTGAAGTGCCGTTCGGCACCTACTGATTGCCACATCCTGTTGGCTAGAATGGCGCGCGGCGCTTCCTGTCGCGCCTGATCCCGCGAGTTGTTGCCGTGCGATTCCTGCTGCTTCCCCTGATGTTGCTGGCCGGCTGTGCCAGTGTGCCTGCCACGCCGCCGCCGGCCCATTCAGATGCGCTGTGGCGCCTGATCGAGCGTGACTGCCAGGGCGCACAGTCGCCCCGTGGTGACTGCCTGCAGGTGCGTCCGGCGGTCGACCACCGCGATGTGCTGGTCAAGGACGCGCACGGCCACTATCAGTTCCTGCTGATGCCGCTGGACAAGGTCAGTGGCATCGAAAGCCCCGCGCTGTACCGACGTGGTGCACCCAATTACTTCGCCGCCGCCTGGCAGGCCCGCGTGCGCACCGAACAGGCGCTGGGCCAACCGCTGCCGCGCAGCGTCGCCAGCCTGGCATTGAATTCACCGCATGGCCGTTCGCAGCATCAGCTGCACATCCACGTCGACTGCCTGCGCGCTGACGTGCTGCAGGCGCTGGAAGACAACCGCACGACGCTCGGTACGCAGTGGGCGCCGCTGCCGGTGCTGCTGCGCGGCCATCGATACCAGGCGCGACTGTTGCCGGGCGAAGCGTTGACCGCCAACCCGCTCAACCTGCTGGCCTATGACCTGAGCGGTGTGGGCGAGGTTGGCCAGTGGAGCCTGCTGGTGGCGGGGCACGAGTACGTGCACGGTGCACCGGGCTTCATCCTGCTGGCCACGCAGCTGGATCCCGGCAGCGACAATGATGCCAGTGCCGAGGAGCTGCAGGACCATGCCTGCAGCGTGTTGACCGGCGCCGATGCTTCGCTGGAGCGGGTGCGCTAGTTTCCTGCCGACTGCCGTTGCCGCCAGAGGGGGGCCGTCAGCGCGTACAACTGGCGGTCCTGCCAGCCCTCGTGATCCAGGTGGTGATCGCGCAGAAGTCCTTCGCGTTCGAAGCCGATCGCCTGCAAGGTGGCAACCAGCGCGCTGCCTGCATCGGGCGGCAGCAGGACGAACAAGCGGTGGATCCCCACCTGTTCGAACAGGAACGTGCACAGCGCCTGCAATGAAGGGGCCAGCTGCCGTTGCCGGGGGCAGCCGCCGGTATGCAGCCAGCGCAGTTCAACGCTGCGCGCATGTGCGCACTGCAGCCGCAGGTTCAGCTCGTCCAGCAGCTCACCCGCTGCATCGAAGCTGCCCAGCAGCAGATGATCGTTGTCGTGCTGCAACTGCGATCGCTGCACACCGCAGAGGAAGCGCGCCTCGGCATCGAGGTGGGCAGGCGGGCTGCAGGTGCGTTCAACCTGACGATAGTGACGACGCCAGGCCACGAGGTCCGAGCGCTGCAGCGCGCGCAGCACGACGGGACCGTGCTGAAGCAGCAGGAGGTGGCGGCGCAGCACGGGTCGCAGCGGTGGCAGGGGAGTAGGGGAATGCCGGTTCATGGGGTGGGACGATGACGCACAGCGGCGAGCGGGAACAATAAAAGAAGTTGCAAACGCAGCACCGTTGCGGCTTGCGGTCTGATTCGGTTCAGGCATAAGGCCATCAGGGCTGGTCATTTCCGTTGCAACCATCCGTTCAGGACACTTTCGTTACGGGATCGTTATGCGCGCACCGTCGCCAGCGCCCCGGACCACCCGCCCAACTCCCCCAGGAAGCCCATGTCCGCCTCTTCCCTGGCGCTGCGCCCGCGTCCGCTGGTGCTTGCCTTGTCGTCCCTGATGCTGGCCTCGTTGCCGGCCTTCGCGCAGGAAAGCGCACCCACCTCATTGCAGGAAGTGAAGGTCACCGGTTCGCGCATTCCGCGCGCCAGTGTCGAGGGGCCATCGCCGGTCACGGTGATCAGCCGCGAGCAGATCGATGCGCAGGGTTATCGCAACGCATTCGATGCGTTGAGTGCGCTTACCGAAAACACCGGCAACGTGCAGGGCGAGGACTTCGGCAATACCTTCACCCCTGCGGCGAACACCATCAACCTGCGTGGCCTGGGCCCGAACCGCACGCTGGTGCTGGTCAACGGCCGACGCCAGGCCGATTATCCGCTGGCCTACGAAGGCTCGGTGAACGTGGTCAACCTGGCCAACATCCCGAGCGCGCTGATCGAGCGCATCGAGGTGCTGGCCGCCGGTGCATCGGCGGTGTACGGCTCCGATGCTATTGCCGGCGTGGTCAACATCATCCTCAAGGACCGCTTCGACGGCGTGGACGTCAACGTGCGTGCCGGCGGCACCCAGCAGGGCGGTGGTGACAACCAGCGCGTGCAGGTGGTCGGCGGCAGCTCGGGCGAACGCTGGGAAGGCCTGTTTGGCTTCGAACTGGATGTACGCAAGGCGATCCACGCGCGGCAGCGCGACTTCATGGATTCGCTGGACGATGATCCCACCGGCAAGGCGCCGCAGCCGACGGCAGTTGCCTATCGTCGCAACGCCGCCACTGGCCGTAACATCGATCCGGGCGCGGCTGGCTGCGATGCGGCTTCGGCCATCTACGGCGGCAGCGTGTTCCGCGCCAACAATCCGCGCCAGGGCTGGTATTGCGGCAGCAACGAAGCCGCTGCCAGCTACTGGACCGTGCAGACCGAGAAGCGCAACCTCAACGGCTACGGTCTGCTGACCTTCCACGTCAACGACACCACCGACCTGTTCGCCGATGTCGCCGTGGGCAGCGCACGGATCCACAACAATACGCGCGCGCCCACCTGGACCTCGTCGCGCAACTACTTCTACAACCAGAACACGGGCAACCTGGAGAGCTGGTATCGCCGGTTCGCGCCAGAGGAGATTGGTGGGCTGCCGCGCAACGCCAACCGCTTCCTGGAAAACTCCTGGTCGTTCAACGTCGGTGCGCGCGGCCAGATCGGTGACAGTGGCTGGGACTACGAAGCGGTCTACAGCCGCTCGCGCTACGAGAACCGTACGCGCCGCCCGGTGCTGCTGGCCGGCATCAACGAGTACCTGCTGGGCCCACAACTGGGCGTGCGCAACGGCGTGGAGGTCTACGCACCGGATCCGTCGCGCCTGTTCCGGCCGCTGACGCCCGATGAGTACGGTCGCCTGTCCGATTATCAGGAAAGTCGCAACGCCGCGTGGCTGCAGACATTCAGTGCGACGGTCAATGGTCGCCTGTTCGCATTGCCGGGTGGCGATGCCGCGTTGGCCGCGGTGGTCGAGGCGGGCAGCCAGGGCTACCGCAACCGACCGGACCCGCGGCTGGGCACCGGTGAATTCTGGAACACCAGCGCCGGCATCGGTGCCGGTGGTGAGCGTGACCGCTACGCGGCGGGCGTTGAATTGCAGCTGCCGTTGCTGCAGTCGTTGACCACCACCCTGGCGGGTCGCTACGACCAGTACCGCGCCGCTGGCGAGCACATCGGCAAGGCCACCTGGAGTTTCGGTGTTGAATTCCGCCCGATCGAAAGCCTGCTGATCCGTGGCACCGCCGCCACCAGCTTCCGTGCGCCGGACATGAACTATGTGTTCGCCACCGAGACCCGTGGCTACAACCCGGGCATGACCGACTACTGGCGCTGCCGCACCGCCGGCCAGTCGTATGACAACTGCGACTACAACGGCCTGTCGATCGACTACAGCAACCGCGCCAACCCGCAACTGCAGCCGGAGTCGGCCAAGTCGTATGGCTTCGGTGTGGTCTGGTCACCGCTGTCCGGGCTGGATTTCAGTGCCGATTACTACGACATCCGCATCGACAACGAGGTGACCAGCCTCGACACCAGCCGCATCCTGCGTGATGAGGCCGATTGCCGACTGGGTCGCACCCTCGGTGGCGAAGCGCGCGACATCGGCTCGCCGCTGTGCCAGGACGCGCTGTCGCGGGTGATCCGCAACCCCTCCAACGCCACCGTGCAGCCGGACCAGGTGACCCGCGTACTGATCAACCCGATCAATGCGGCGTCGGAATCGGTGCGCGGCATCGACCTGAAGGGCAACTGGCGCTTCGATGCGGGCCGCTACGGCCGCTTCACAACGCGTCTGGCCTACACCCTGGTGCTGGAGCACGAGTACAAGCAGTTTGCCGATGACGAAGTGCGCGACATCCGCAATTCGCTGGATGACTGGCAGTGGCGCAGCAAGGCCAATGGCAGCATCACCTGGAACCAGGGCGACTGGACTGCGACGATCTATGGCAACCGCTATGGCTCGTTGCCGAAGAGCGATGGCACCGGCCGTATCGCCCCGTACATGACTTACAACGCCAGTGTGTTCCGCCAGTTCGGCGAGAACCTGACACTGGGTGTGATCGTCAACAACCTGCGCGACAGCCGGCCGCCGGCGGACAGGAATGGCGGGGGGTGGCCGTTCTATCCGGTCGGCAACTACGACCCGTATGGCCGCCAGTTCTGGGTGGAGCTGGATTACCGGTTCCGTTGATCACAGCGGTAAACGAAAGGCCCGGCAATGCCGGGCTTTTCTTTGTCTGGCACTTCGCTTCCAGCGTCATGGAGTGGCATGCTCACAAGGTCACCAGGGAGGAAGCAGCGCATGGACGTTCGTCATCTGATGGTTGTGGTACTTGCAGTTGCGGGCTGTAGCAGCAAGGAAGAAGCACCTGCTGTCGCTGACAAGGATGCCACGATGGCGCCTTCCGATCGGGTTGAGGCAGCGACACCGGCACGTTCCGTTGCTGCATCCGCAGGCACTGCCGCCGCTTCGCCAGGGCTTGCAGTCGTTGCTCCGGCGCCCACTCAATCAGGTGAGGCTTTTCTCTCTGGCGAAAGGAGCCTGTTGAGCGAGGGGGCGATGTCCGTCGAAAGATTCCAGGCAGTGGTCGGTTCGAACAGGGCATTCGCGCAGGCGGTCAGCCAGTTCGAGCAGGACGTGGCGCGCAACCCGGAAGCGCAGGATCTGACCGCGCTGTACAGGTCAGCGGTGACCGCCGCACTGGACGGAAATACGGACCTTGTCTCGTTCGCGTGCGGTTACAGCCTGTGCCTGGGCGAGATCCGCAGCCGGACCGACGACGGCTTCAGCGCTTGGGCACGCTCCTTCGGTGACGGCAATACGCCCCCCGTCTATGCATTCGCAACGGCCGAGTACACCCTGGGCCGGAACCTGCATTCGGGCCGCTTCGTGTTCTCCACCGATCCGGCTGCCAACGGCATTACCACCCAATAGGCCAAGGCATGCTGGGCGGATGAACCGCTACGGCAGTGCCTGCACCAGATACGACTCGATGACGTAGCTGAAGGGCTGCTGTTGGCGGTCGCGCAGCAGGGCGCGCACTTCCAGGATCACGCCGTGGTCGCCTTCGCCGCGCGGCGGCCAGAAGGTCTGGTCGGTCACGGTCTGGCGCTGGAAGCCGAGCGGGCCGACCACGCGGCCGAACGGCTCGTCGGTCGTGTCGAGCACCTGGTTCATGGCCGGGCTGAGATGGTCGGGCAGGTACCAGTTGTCGGCCTCGGACAGCACGCGGCTGCCGCAGGCCAGCTGCACGCGACGGTAACGCAGCGGCGTGGAGGCCGTTGCGCCCAGGGCCTGCAGTACATCGGCCGGTGCGGGCTTGTCCTGGCCATGCACGCGCACCGCGCGGACCCGGGCCTGCTCGGCCAGCCCATGCTCGGCGCACCAGCTTTCCAGCGTGGCGGTAGCGCTTTGGCCGTTCAGCACGCGCTGGTGCAGCACCTCGACCAGCGCAGCCGAGGCGATCCGCTGCTGGCCCGGCGGCGCCTGCAGAGGCGTGCTGGCGCCGGCATCGGTGGCGGACAGGCTGGCGATCGGGGCGGCGGCCAACAGGGACGCGGCCTGCCAGCGGCGAATACGATCGTGGCGGTCGGACGGGCCCATGCGGCATCACAGCGGAAACAGGCGCCCATGTTACCCGTTCAGGCGTGTATCCGGCGTGCCTGTGACGCAGGGTCGCGGGTGGGATTCATCGTGTTGGTGAATGCGTGGTATGCAGATATTTCGTTGGCCGATGGCAATGGCGGTGGGCAGGATGACGCCAGTGTTGGCTTTCCGGGAGATCCAGATGACCCTGCAGTTTGTCCATGGTGGCGTCGATCGCGACGGTACCCCCCTGCATTTCCACCTCCGTGATGGCCGTTTCGACGGCATCAATGGCGATGACGCGGCAGCAGAGGGGGCTCAATGCGTCGATCTGGCCGGCTTTACCGTCCTGCCGGGACTGGTCGACGGCCATATCCATCTGGACAAGAGTTTCGTGGGCGACCGCTGGCATCCGCATCAGCCGGTGAACAGCCTGCGCGAGCGCTTGGCGGTGGAGAAGACCGCGATGGCCGCCGCCGCACCGATGGCGGAGCGAGCCGAGGCCCTGATCCGCCAGTGCAGCGCATTCGGTACGGTGGCAATGCGTTGCCACGTCGACATCGACGGAAGCACCGGCCTGGACCATCTGCAGGCCGTGCGCGAGGCGGCACTGTGCTGTGCCGACATCATGCGCATCCAGCTTGTGGCGTTCCCGCAGGCGGGCGTGATGTCGTGCCCAGGTACGGCGGCAGTTCTGGAACAGGCGATCGCCGCAGGGGTGGAAGTGCTCGGTGGCATCGACCCGAGCACACTGGACGGGGATGCCGAAGGCCAGCTAGGTCTGTTGTTTGGGCTGGCCGAGCGTTATGGCGTGCGCCTGGACATCCACCTGCATGAGCCGGGCGAGACCGGGCTGGCGCAGCTGTTGCGGATCGCGGCGCGCACGCGTGCGTCGTGCCTGCAGGGCAGGGTGGCGGTCAGTCATGCCTATGCGCTGGGTGAGGTGCCGTTGGCGCGGGCGCTGCAGGTGGGTGACGCATTGGCTGCCGCAGGCGTGGCGATCATGAGCAATGCGCCGGGTGACCATCCGTTCCCACCGCTGCGCGCCCTGCACGACGCGGGTGTGCGTGTGTTCGCGGGCAACGACAACATCCGTGACTGCTGGTGGCCGTATGGCAATGGCGACCTGCTGCAGCGGGCAATGCTGCTGGGCTATCGATCAGGCTTCTACACCGATGCGGACCTGATGCTGGCGTTGGACATGGTCACCACCCATGCAGCGGAGGTGATCGGGTTGCCGCAATACGGTATTGCCGAAGGTCTTCCGGCCACCTTCGTGGCGGTGCGTGCCGACCACGGGCCCGCGGCGGTGGCAGCAGTGCCGGGCGAGCGCCGTGTGGTGGTTGACGGCCGCTGGCTGTAGCGGCCGGGCTGCGCCCGGCCCCCATTGGTAGTGCCGGCCGCTGGCCGGCAAGCTCAGAAGCAACAGCAACAGCAAAGGCGTGCAGCCCGTGGGAGGGCGGGGCGGTGTCGGATTGCGGGGACGCCGCAAGTCCCCCTCCGGGGCCCGGCCCAGCCGCTGGCGGCTGTGCGTTCGGACGCTTGCGAAGCAGTGCTTCGCAAGCAAAGCGCCCTCACCCCTGTAGGCTTGGCCGCGGCTTGCTCGTGTGCGCTGTCCTGCGCACACGGCAAGACCGGGGTTGGGCGTCCTGCCCAACCCGCCCGAGGCATGCCTCGGGCCCATGCCGCGGACACCCCGCAATCCGACACCGCCCCGCCTTCGACAGTTCCCCGATGTCTGGTAGATCCACGCCATGCGTGGATGAATCTCCATCGAAATCGAATATTTCGAAATCGGGATGAATAATATCCACGCATGGCGTGGATCTACTGTCGATCAAGGTCGACACCCACCAAGAGCACGCCATGCCATTCCGACAGATCGCGGAGATCTGTCGAAGGCGGGGTGGGTCCGGTTGCGGGGGCGTGAGCGCCATGGATGGCGCGACCGAGCTTACATGGACGTACTTGCAGCGTCCCCCGCAACCGGACCCACCCCGCCTACCCTCAGGAAACCCGCTTCTGCTGTTGCTTCGGCCGTTGCTCTGGCCTCTGCAGGTGCAGGGCGCAGCCCTGCCAACCTTTCACTCCGGCTCGCGCTGTACCTGCCGCCAGAGCTCAGCGGCCAGCGCACGCACCGCATCATCGGCATCGGCGCGATGCAGCAGACCGATCTCGTAGTTGTCGACCACCGGCAGGTCGCGCTCGCCATCGATGACGCGGTGCTCACGGTTGACCGCGCGACGTGGCAGCAGGCTGATGCCGATGCCGTCGGCCACCGCGCCCTGGATGCCGCTCAGCGAAGAACTGGTGAACGCGATGCGCCAGCGCAGGCCCAGTGCCTCGACGGCCTGGATCATCTCGTCGCGGTACAGTCCGCGGGGCGGGAAGGTGACCAGTGGCAGGGGGTCCTGCTGCAGGCTGCTGCTGCGCAGGCTGTCGATCCAGTGCATCGGTTCGCGCCGGCACTGAACGGCCTGGCGGGTGTTGCGACGTTGCTTGACCAGTACCAGGTCCAGCTCGCCATGGTCGAATCCATGGGCCAGATCACGGCTGAGGCCGCTGCTGATTTCCAGCTTGACCTGCGGGTGGCGGCGGCTGAAGGCGGCGAGCATGCGCGTGGTCTGCGCATTGACGAAGTCTTCGGGAACGCCGATGCGCACTGCGGTCTCCACGGTTGCGCCGGCCAAGGCCTGGGCCAGCTCCTCGTTCAGATCCAGCATGCGCCTGGCATAGCCCAGCAGGGTGTGTCCCGCATCGGTGGGATGCACGTCGCGGTGGCCGCGCTCAAGCAGGCGATGGCCGGCAAGCTCCTCCAGACGACGGATTTTCTGGCTGACCGTGGATTGGGTTGAATGCAGGCGCGTGGCCGCGGTGGTGAAGCTGCCACAGTCGGCGACCATCACCAGGGCCCGCAGCAGGTCCAGTTCGAACACTGTTCTATTCGATTTGGCACTGTCTTGCATTTGAACATTTCACTTCTGGATACCCATGCCGACTTCTACCATGCAGGGCAGGGGCCGGCAATGGTCGGCGCCATCGCGCATGAGGAGAGTCACGATGCACCACCCTCGCTCCCTGCAACCTCGTTCGGCATTGGGTCGCATGCTGTTGCTGTTCCTGTTGGTCATGGTGATCCCGGCGTGCACGGCGACTTCCCGAAGCGACGCCGATGCGCAGCTGCGCGATGCCGCCAGCCGCGGCGATGTCGATGCCGTGCGCGAGGCGCTGGACGCGGGTGCCGATCTGGAGGCGCGTGATGTCCAGGGCCGTACGGCCCTGCTGCTGGCCACCCACGGCAACAACGTGGATGCGGCGCGTGAGCTGATCGAGGCTGGCGCCGACGTCAATGCCAAGGACGCGATGCAGGACAGCGCCTATCTGTACGCCGGCGCGCGCGGCCTGGATGAGATCCTGGCGCTGACGCTCGCGCACGGTGCAGACCTGCGCAGCACCAACCGCTATGGCGGTACCGCGCTCATTCCTGCTGCCGAACGCGGCCATGTCGCCACCGTGCATGCGCTGCTGCGCGCCGGCGTGGCCGTTGATCATGTCAATCGCCTGCACTGGACGGCACTGCTGGAGGCGATCCTGCTCGGCGATGGCGGCGCGCGCCACGTGCAGATCGTGCAGCTGCTGCTGGACGCCGGTGCCAACCCCGAGCTTGCCGATGGCGACGGCGTAACGCCGCTGGCACATGCCCGCCAACGCGGTTACACCAACATCGAAACATTGCTGCGCCAACACGGCGCGACGCGCTGACAACCGCCCCTTCCACCCGCACGCTGGCGTGCCCACCAGGATGCTGTCCATGTTCCGTTCCCGTCCGTTGTCCCTTGCCATCCTTCTTGTTGTTGCTCCGCTGTCGGCATCTGCGGCCGAACGCGCCGATCTGCTGATCCGCAACGCCACGGTCGTCGATGTCGAGCACGCACGCAGCGTGCCCGGTCAGAGCGTTGTCATCCGTGGCGAGGACATCGTCGCCGTCGGCCCCGATGCGCAGGTACGCAGCCAGTGGAGCACCCATCGCCAGATCGACGCCAAGGGCAAGTACCTGATTCCGGGCCTGTGGGACATGCACGTGCACTTCGGTGGTGGCCCGGCGCTGGTGGAAGAGAACAAGGCGCTGCTGCCGCTGTACATCGCCCATGGCATCACCACGATCCGTGACTGCTCCGGTGATCTTCCGCAGCAGGTGCTGCAGTGGCGCGGCGAAATCGCCAACGGCACGCTGTTCGGCCCGCGCCTGCTGACGTCGGGTGCGAAGATCGAAGGCATCAAGCCGGTCTGGAAGGGCACGATCGAGGTGGGCAGCAAGGCCGACGCGGACAAGGCGATCGAGCGCCTGCAGCACGACAAGGTCGACTTCGTGAAGATCACCGACAGCACGCTGACCCCGGAACTGTTCCTGTACTCGGCCAGCGCGGCGCGCAAGGCGGGTTTCAAGGCCTCAGGCCATATCCCGATGGCGTTGACGGTGGAGCAGGCAGTGGATGCAGGCCTGGCCTCGATCGAACATCTGGATTATGCCTTCAAGGCTGGCAGCAAGGATGAAGCACGGATCGCCGCCGACTTCGGCGCCGGGCGCATCGACCGCGCTGAAGCCAACCGCCGGCTCGATGCCAGCTTTGATCGCGAAACCGCATTGCATGCGTATCGTGATTTCGCCAAGCGCGGCGTATTCGTGACGCCCACGCTCAACGGCGGTCGTATCCTCGACTTCCTCGACCAGGACGACCATGCCAACGATCCGTATCTGGCCTATATCGGCCCGGGCCTGCGTGCGACCTATGCCTGGCGCGTGGAGCGCGCTGCAAAGGCGACGCCCGCGCAGATCGAGGCGCGCCATGCGCAGTACCACCAGGTGGCTGCGGTGCTGCCATTGCTGCAGGAAGCGGGGGTGACGATCATTGCCGGCACCGATGCGGGTTTCCTCAATTCGTTCAACTACCCGGGTATCGGCCTGCACCAGGAGTTGCAGTTGTTCGTGAAGGAAGGCCTGAGCGCACCGCAGGCGCTGTCCGCCGCGACCCGCTCCGGCCCGGCCTGGTTCGGCCAGATGCAGCGCTACGGCGGTGTCGCCACGGGCAAGGCCGCCGATCTGGTGCTGCTGACCGCCAATCCCCTGCAGGACATCGCCGCCACCGAAAAGATCGACAGCGTGATCCTGCGCGGTGATGTGTACGATCGCGCGGCGCTGGACAGGATGCTGGCCGACACCAAGGCCAAGGTCGCTGGCTGGAATGCTGCGGCGAAGTAGAACCACGCCCGCGTTGATGTGTCCGGCAGCGCCTAGCGTGGTGCCGGCCGCATGCCATGCAGCTGCGGCAGCGCGGCCTTCATGGCGTCGATGAAAGCGCGCAGGCGCAGGGGTTGCTGTCGCGCAGCAGGGAACACCAAGTGCACCGGCAGCGGTGGCGCCTGCCAGTCCGGCAGCAGCTGCACCAGCCGTCCTTCGGTCAGGTCTTTGGCCACCAGCCAGGCCGAAACCACCGCCGCACCCAGGCCAGCACGTGCGGCCTGCTGCACCACGAACAGGTTGTCGCTGAGCAGGCGTGGCGTGATCGACAGCGTGTGTGCGCGGCCTTGCGCGTCGTGCAGCAACAGACGTTCGCGGTAGTAGGTGACCAGCGAGATCCACGGCAAGGCCTGCGCCTGTTCGGGCGTGGTGATCGAACGCGCATCGGCCAGCGACGGTGCGGCCACCACGATGCGCGGTACTTCGGCCAGCGGCAAGGCGACCATGCGCGGTTCATCGACCGCGCCGACCCGCACCGCGCAGTCGATGCCTTCGGCGATGAAGTCCGGGCGGCGGTCCTCAAGGATCCACTCCAGGCTCAACTGTGGGTGCTGGGCCAGGAAATCGAGCATGGTCGGCAGCAGCTGTGCCTGGCCGAATGCATGCGGCACCATCACCCGCAGGCGCCCGCTGAGCATCTGGGTCTGGCCGTGCAGCTCGGCCTGCAGCGCTTCCCATTCGTCCACTACCCGCTGCGCATGGCGTTGGCAGCGCTGGCCGTCCTCGGTCAGCAGCAGGCCGTGGGTGGACCGTTGCAGCAGGCGCAGGCCCAGCTGCCGCTCCAGGGCTTGAAGCCGACGGCTGACGGTGGGCTGGGTGGTACCCAGTTGCAGGGCAGCCGCAGAAAGGCTGCCGCTGTCCACGATACGCAGGAAAGTGCGCAGCAGGTCCAGGCGGTCGCCGCCCGAGGCAAGATCATTCATGCGCATGGCGTATGGGAAGTATGTGGGCGAGCCTACTACAGACGTGCTGCGAATATAGGCACGCTACGCTCCACTTCTCTCCTGGATGCCCCCATGTCCACGCCCTCGCTCTCAACCATCACCGCTGCGCCCAGCGCTGCGCCCGCTCCATCGCTGGTGCTGGCCATGGCCGCTGGCGCGGGCTTCGCGGTCGCCTCGCTCTACTACAGCCAGCCGATGCTGGGCCTGATCGCCCAGGATCTGGGGGCCGGCGAGCGCGCCGTAGGCCTGGTGCCGACCCTGACCCAACTGGGCTATGCGCTGGGCATCCTGTTGCTGGCTCCACTGGGCGACCGCTTCGACCGGCGCAACCTGATCCTGCTGAAGTCGGTGCTGCTGGCGTTGGCCCTGGGTGCGGCGGCCCTGGCCGGCCAGTTGCCGGGGCTCCTTGTTGCCAGCCTGCTGGTGGGGCTGATGGCCACGCTGGCGCAGGACATCGTGCCGGCCGCTGCGGTGCTGGCGCCGGATGCACAGCGCGGGCAGGTAGTGGGCAGGGTAATGACCGGCCTGCTGCTCGGCATCCTGCTGTCGCGCGTGGTCAGCGGCGTGGTGGCCGAAACCTGGGGCTGGCGCGTGCAGTTCGGCCTGGCGGCACTCTCGGTGCTGGCGATGGGCGCGGTGATGGCACGGGCACTGCCGCACTTCGTCGCGACCAGCACGCTGCGCTACCCCGCGTTGCTGGGCTCGTTGCTGGCGCTCTGGCGCGAGCAGCCGCAGTTGCGCCGCGCCGTGGCCAGCCAGTCGCTGCTGGCGGTGGGCTTCAGTGCGTTCTGGTCGACGCTGGCGTTGATGTTGCATGCACGGCTGGGCCTGGGCAGTGCTGCCGCGGGTGCGTTCGGCATCGCCGGTGCTGCCGGCGCGTTGGCTGCGCCCGTTGCTGGCCGCTTCGCCGATCGCTTGGGCAGCCCCGCGGTAGCACGGTTGGCGATTGCGGTTGCGCTGGCAGGCTTTGCCCTGTTGCTGGCCGAGTCGTGGCTACCGTCCGCCGCGCTGCTGCCGTTGCTGGTGGTCAGCGCGTTGCTGTTCGATTTCGGTTTCCAGTCGGCGCTGGTCGCGCACCAGACCCTGGTCTACGGTCTGGTGCCGCCGGCACGCAGCCGCCTCAACGCGTTGTTGTTCACCGGCATGTTCATCGGCATGGCGGCAGGCGGTGCATTGGGCAGCCTGGCGTTGGCGCAGTGGGGGTGGCAGGGCGTGGCGTGGCTGGCGACGATCTGTGCCGGTGGCAGCCTGCTGATCCGGCTGCGTTGAAGGTGTGTTCGGCAGGGCTGCGCCCTGCACCTGCCGAAACAACGGCAACGTCAACGGCAGAAGCTGGATTCCGTGGGAGGGCGGGGCGGTGTCGGATTGCGGGGACGCCGCAAGTACGTCCTTGTAGGCTTGGCCGCGCCATCCATGGCGCGGACACCCCGCAATCCGACACCGCCCCACCTTCGACGGTTTTCCGGTGTCTGATGGACCCATCCCATGCTGGATGAATCTCCATCGAAATCGAATATTTCGACAATTGAACGAAGAGCATCCACGCATGGCGTGGATCTACGTGTCGACCAAGGTCGACACCCACCAACAGCAGGTCATGCCATCCAGACAGATTGCGGAGATCTGTCGAAGGCGGGGTGGGTCCGGTTGCGGGGGTGTCCGCGGCATGGATGCCGCGGCCAAGCCCCCAAGGACGGGTTTACGGCGTCCCCCGCAACCGGACCCACCTCGCCATCCCACGGGTAGCACGCTTCTGACGTTGACGTTGACGTTGACGTTGCCGTTGCTTCGGCCGTTGCTTCGGCGGGTGCCGGGCGCAGCCCGGCCGAACCCCCTTCACTCCTGGCCGGTGTCATCCAGGCTGATGATCCCGCGGCGCAGGGCCTGGGTGACGGCGTGGGTGCGATCGCCGACACCCAGCTTGTCCATCAGGCTCTTCATGTGCGCCTTCACCGTCTGCTCGGAAATCTGCATGCGTTCGCCGATGCGCTTGTTCGATAGACCGCTGGCTACGTGGCGCAGCACTTCGGTTTCGCGCGGCGACAGCCGGTCTTCCACGACATGCGCGGCGATGCTGGCCGCCACCTCTGCCGGTATCGGTGCGCGCCGGCCGCTGGCCACCATGCGTATGGTGTCCACCAGCTCGTGGCGAAGCGTGTCCTTCAACAGGTAGGCGCTGGCGCCAGCCTGCAGCGCACGCACCGCGCGTACATCGCCACGATAGGTCGTCAGCACGATGATGCGGGCCCGTGGATCAAGCGCGCGGATCCGCACGATCGCTTCCACGCCGTCCATGCGCGGCATCTGCAGGTCCATCAGCACTACATCCGGTTGCAGCTGTTGGTAGCGGGCGAGTGCCTCTTCGCCGTCGGCGGCCTCACCCAGCAGGCGCAGGTCTGCGTGTGTGCCCAGCAATGCCGCCAGGCCATCGCGCAGCAGGGGGTGGTCATCAACCACCAGCACGCCGATGGGAGGAAGGGGTTCAGTCATGGGTGGGTCTGCTCCAGGGCCACCGCCAGCGCGATGGAGGGCGGTGATACAGGCGACGGGCCGGTACGGACAGCGCAACTTCGGTGCCCAGGCCCGGGCGGGTCCACAACTGCAGTTCCGCGCCGAGCCGCTGTGCGCGCTCGCGCATGCCCTGCATGCCCCAATGACCGCGGCCGGCATCCTCGTCTGCAATGCCGACGCCATCATCTCGTACATGCAGCAGGAAGCAGCGGGTGCCGTAGGACAGCTCCACTTCGATGGCGCTGGCCTGGGCGTGCCGCAGCGCGTTGCGGATGGCCTCGCGTCCGATCAGGAACACTTCTTCAGCGGCATCGGTCCGCAGCGTCGGGGGGCTGCCTTCCATGGTCAGGCGCAGGGGGTTGGTGCCTTGGCCGGCGTATTCGGCGTGCACATCGGCCAGCGCCGAGGCAAGGTCGCGACCGGCAAACGATCCGTCGCGTAGTGCGTTGACCCGTTCCCGGCCTTCGGCAAGATTCCGCTCGGCCAGCTGCATCGCCGCCTCCAGCTGGGTACGCACCGGCTCAGGTGTCTGTATGGACTGGCTGATGGCGTGCAGCCGCAGGATGAGCCCCTGGCTGCCCTGCAGCAGGGTGTCGTGCAGGTCGCGGGCGATGCGTTCGCGTTCGCCGTTGCGCTCCTGCAGGCGCGCGCGGAACAGCATCGCGAGCTGGCTGCTGCGGATGCGGATGGCCAACATCAGCACGGTGAGCACCAGCACTACGCACAACAGCTTGAACCAGACGCTCTGCAGGAACGTGGGCGCGATGCGGAAGGTGCGGCTGGCTGGCGCGCGGCTCCAGATACCGTCTTCATTGGCGGCCTCCACCTCGAAACGGTAATGACCTGGGGCCAGATTGGTGTAGTACGCACGCGTACTGCCACCGGCGTCCTGCCAGCCTTCGTCCACGCCGGACAGGCGGTAGCGGTAGCGGTTGCGCTCAGGCCGCGCCAGCGACAGCGCGACATAGTCGATCTGCAACTGGGAAGTTCCGGCTGGCAAGCGCATTCCCTCCCGCAACGGGACCTGGGTGGTGCCATACAGCACGTCGCCGATGCGCACCCCCGGGGCCATGGTGTCGATGTGCGGCTGCAGAGTGTCCAGCCACGCCAGGCCCTGGTTGGTGGCCAGCCACAGCAGGCCGTCGGCGGCCAGCACGGCGGTCGGGATGGGGCCGCTCTGCAGGGCAATGCCAGGCATGCCATCGACGGCATCGAACAGGCGCGGAGCGATCGGCTGACCGTCGCGCAGCGCACTGCGAAGGGTGGCGATCTCGAGCCGCACCAAGCCGCGGCTGCCGTTGAGCCAGAGCCGCCCCTGGGCATCGGCGACCATGCCGGTAATGCCTTCGAGGATGCCGGTGGTGTTGGTGCGCACGGGCAGGAAGCGGCCGTTGCCGATGCGCGCGGCCAGCCCCGCCTCACCGGCAACAAGCAGTAGATCATCATGCTGCAGCAGCGCGGTTATCGGGCCGACCGACAGGCCCTGTGCCGCGCCGAAGGTGGTGATCGATGCACTATCCAGGCGGCGCAGCGTGCCGTCGGAATAGCCCAGCAGCAGCGCTCCATTGCCGTCGCGCGCCAGCGATGAACAGGCCTGTTCGGGCAGCCGAGTCTCGCGTCGCCAGCGGTCATGCGCATACTGCAGCACCGCCTGCTCACCGGCGCATACCCAGGCCTGGTCGTCACCGGCAAGCAGCAGGGCATGCAGGGGCTGGCCGGTGAAGGGTGCGGGCAGGGGAATGCGCGTGGTGTGGCCGCCGACCGTGCGCGCCAGGTTGATCCAGTCGAACTGCCAGACGGGAGTGGGTGCTCGTTGGGCGGCCGCCTGCAACTGCGCCGCGCTTTCGGCAAGCAGCGGGCGCTGCAGGTCGAACAGCTTCAAGTCTTCGCCATAGCCGTACACGCGGCCGTCGCTGCCGCGTACCAGGGAGCGGTAAGGATCGCTGGGGCCGACGGCAAGTGTCTGCACGCTGCGCGCGCGGAAACGGTTGAGGCCGAGATTGGTGCCGACCCACAGATTGCCTTCGCGGTCGGCGATGACCGGCACCGCCGAGGTCGCGGTGAGGCCCTGTGGGGTGTCGAAGCGTTCGATGCGCACGGCCTGCTGGCTATCGAAGGTGACGCGGGTGACGCCACCGTTAGGGCTCATCGTGGCCCACAGTGCGCCATCGGCGGTGAACTGCAGCCGCGAGGCCACCAGGTCTGGCAAGCGGCGGGCTTCACGGTCGCTGGGGGGCAGCAGCCCCTTCGCGTTGGCCAATGGCGAGGTGCCGCGGATGCGGTCGGCCAGCCATATCTCGCCCTGTGGGCTTTCCGCCAGGGTCGCCATCTGCGAGACCATGATGCCGGTGTTTTCAAAGGCGGTCTTTCCCGCTGGGCGTTTCCAGATATGCAGGTCGGCCAGCACCCAGAAGGTGCCGTGGCTGTCCTGCAGTACCCATTGCACACGACGTTGTGGCACGCCTGCATCGGCCGCCGGAACCTGCCAGCGCTGCCCGTCGAACCAGCGCAGGCCGCCATTGACGGCCGCCCACAGGCGTCCGTTGCGGTCATGCGCAAAGCGTGGGACCACGCCCACCGGTACGCCCTGCGCACGCCCGAAGCTGCGCAGTCGCTGCTCGGAGAACTGGCTGATGCCTGCCTGGAAATAGCCGATCCACAGGTCGTCGTTGTCGCTGTCGAGGCCGAGCGTGACCATGTTGGTGGAGGGGAATCGGGTGCCAGCCGGTGCCGCCTGGCGTTCGAAACGGCGACCGTCGAAGCGGTACAGGCCCGAGCCGGTTGCCAGCCACAGCATGCCCTCACGATCCTGGGCGATGTCCCAGATATCGCCGGGTGCCCCTTGACCCACCCGCCATGCAGTGTGCTGGTAACCGGGCATGCCCTCGCTGATCACCGGGTGCTGCGCAGCTCGCACGGGCAGGGCGATCAGCAACAGCAGGCACGACAGCAGCGCCGGCAGGCGACGCGGGAGAGGGAGGATGTGGCCACGCATGGCGCTCATTCTGGCAGGTGCGGGGCAGGCGCAGGTGACCCGAATGGGGTAGGCGTGATGCAGCCCGGTCGGCTATCACGCCGACATGGAAGATGGAGACCGGCGATGCAGCGCTTGTATGTGATGTTTCCCGATCGCGGCCCGGGCCTGGGATTGTTGTGGCTGAGAGTGTGCGTGGCCAGCGCGCTGTTGCTGCCAACCACTGCGCTAGGTGGGTCGTGGTGGCTGTGCCTGGCGGCAACGGGCTTGCTGCTGCCCGGCCTGTTGACACCGTTGGCGGTCGCGCTGGCGGTGCTGGGACTCTATTGGGATGGCGCGGCACTGCCATGGTCGCTGCTGCCGTTGGCGCTGTTGCTGCTGGGGCCGGGCGCCTATTCGTTGGACGCGCGACTGTTCGGCCGACGACGGTTGCGGCGGCCGCCTCCCCCGATCGGGTGAGTGTTGACCTCGACCGTTGGGGGTAGGGCGTCGGGGATTGGCGCTGCACCATGGGCCACCCCCGCTGCGGCGCCCGAACATGGCTACTGTCCTTTCGCCCGCTCAGCCGATGCCCATGCTGGCGCCCCAGCAGTCGGCCGCCCTGCAGCGTGCGCTGCGCTACATCGATGAGCACCTGTCGCAGCCGCTGCGCGTCACTGAACTGGCCGGGGTCGCCTGCGTGAGCCGTTTCCATCTGGTGCGCCTGTTCCGCAGCGGCACCGGTGCCAGCCCGCTGCGCTACGTACGTCGACGGCGCATTGAACGTGCACGACAGCTGCTGGCGACTCACGGGCAGTCGATGACCTGCCTGGCCCAGCATCTGGGCTTCTTCGACCAGAGCCATTTCGTCCGCAGTTTCCGCGCCGAGACCGGCTGCAGCCCCGGCCAGTATCTGGCCGGCGATGCGGCGCTCGCACGTCCCCTTGTTGTTTCTTCTACTGGAGTCCGCCCATGAGCCTCGCCACCGCCACCCCCGCCAAAGCACTGCTGTCACCCACCGACCACGCGCTGATCCTGATCGACTACCAGTCGCAGATGGCGTTCGCCACCCACACCATCGACATCTCCGCGCTGCGCAACAACGTGTCGCTGATCAGCAAGGGCGCGAAGGGCTTCAACGTACCGGTGCTGTTGACCACGGTGGCCGAGAAGTCGTTCTCCGGCCCGATGTTTCCGGAGCTGCCGGCGATCTTCCCGGGCCAAGCGGTGTTCGATCGCACCTCGATGAACACCTGGGAGGACCAGCCGGTGATCGAAGAGGTGAACCGTATCGGCAAGCGGCGGCTGGTGTTGGCCGGCCTGTGGACCAGCGTCTGCATCGTCGGCCCGGCGCTGTCGGCACTGGAGCAGGGGTTCGAGGTCTACGTGATCACCGATGCCTGCGGCGATGTGAGCGAAGAGGCGCATGAACGCGCGATCACCCGCATGCTGCAGGCCGGTGCAGTGCCGATCACCAGCGTGCAGTACCTGCTGGAACTGCAACGCGACTGGGCGCGTGGTGAAACCTACGACCTGACCACCGGCATCGCCCGCGACCATGCCGGCGGCTATGGCGTCGGCATCCAGTACGCCAAGACCATGTTCGGCGCGCAGGAAGGCGGGCACTGAGCGTGCGCGACGGCCATGGCCTCGACCTGGCCTTGCTGATCCTGCGGGTGGCGACGGGAGGATTCCTGCTGCCGCACGCGCTGGGAAAACTGTTCGGCTGGTTCAACGGGCCGGGCCTGGCGGGTTTTGCTGGCGAACTGCGTGGCTTCGGCCTGCCTGCGGCGGCCCCCCTGCCACTGCTGCTGGCCTTGTTGCAGGTGGCGTCCGGCACCGCGGTGATGCTGGGCTGGCAGACCCGGATCGCCGCGCTTGTCGCTGCGGCGTTCATCGCCTTCACCGCACTGCTGGCGCTCCCCAAAGGGTGGTTCTGGATGCGCGGTGGTGCCGAATATCCGCTGTTGTGGACGCTGGCCTTGCTGGCCATCGCCCTGGCCGGCCCCGGTGCATGGGCGGTGGATGGCCTGGTTCTTTCTGGAGACATCGCATGAGCAACGAACCTCAAGATGCTGGCCGCCGCAACGTGGTGCTGGCCACCGGTGCCGCGCTGGCGCTGGGCCTGGCTGGCGGCTCCGCCGCAGCCATCGAATTCCCTTCCAAGGAGCGTCGCATGAGCACGCTGGTCATCCGCAACGCACGTATCACCACCCTCGACCCGCAGCAGCCGCACGCGCAGGCACTGGCCGTGCAGGAGGGTCGCATCGTCGCCGTCGGCAGCGATGAACAGATCATGCGCGACTGGGGTAACGAAGCCACCCTGATCGATGCGCAGGGACGGCGGCTGGTGCCGGGCCTCAATGACAGTCATACGCACCTGATCCGCGGTGGCTTGAACTACAACCTGGAACTGCGCTGGGACGGTCTGCGATCACTGTCCGATGCGATGGCCATGCTGAAGGCGCAGGTGGACCGCACGCCCGCACCGCAGTGGGTGCGGGTAGTCGGTGGATTCACCGCCACCCAGTTCACCGAGAAGCGCCTGCCGAGCCTGCAGGAGCTCAACGACATCGCCCCGGACACGCCGGTGTTCCTGCTGCACCTGTACGACCGCGCGCTGCTGAACCGCGCCGCCCTGCGTGCCTGCGGCTATACCAAGGAGACGCCGGACCCGCCCGGCGGGCAGATCGTGCGCGATTCGCTGGGCAATCCCACCGGCCTGCTGCTGGCCAAGCCGAACGCACTGATCCTGTATGCGACCCTGGCCAAGGGACCGAAGTTGCCGGTCGAATACCAGGCCAATTCCACCCGCCATTTCATGCGCGAGCTGAACCGCTTGGGCATCACCTCGGTGATCGACGCCGGCGGTGGTTTCCAGAACTACCCCGAGGACTACCAGGTCATCGAGCAGCTGCACCGCGACCAGCAGTTGACCGTGCGCATCGCCTACAACCTGTTCACCCAGAACAAGGGCAGCGAGGTCAGCGATTTCCGCGGCTGGAGCGAGATGCTGCAGCCACGACAAGGTGATGACCTGCTTCGCCACAACGGTGCCGGCGAGATGTTGGTGTTCTCCGCAGCTGACTTCGAACTGTTCAACGAGCCGCGACCGGAGCTGCCGCCCGAGCTGGAGCCGGAACTGCACGATGTGGTGAAGCTGCTGGTGGAGAAGCGCTGGCCGTTCCGCATCCATGCGACCTACGACGAGAGCATCAGCCGCATCCTCGATGTCTACGAGCAGGTCAACCGTGAGGTGCCGTTCGACGGCCTGCACTGGTTCATCGACCACGCCGAGACCATCACCCCGCGCAACATCGAGCGTATCCGCGCACTGAACGGCGGCATCGCCGTGCAGCACCGCATGGCCTACCAGGGCGAGGCGTTCGTGCAGCGCTATGGCGTACAGGCTGCGCGACACACGCCACCGGTGAAGCGGATGCTGGCCGAAGGCGTACCGGTCGGCGCCGGTACCGACGCCACCCGCGTGGCCAGCTACAACCCCTGGGTGGCGCTGTCGTGGCTGGTGACTGGACGCACGGTCGGTGGCCTGGCCCTGTACGGCGATGAGAACCTGCTGGAACGCGAGCAGGCCCTGCGCCTGTGGACCCAGGGCAGCGCCTGGTTCTCCGGCGACGAAGCGGTGAAGGGCACGCTGAAGGCAGGCCAGTTGGCCGACTTCATCCTGTTGTCGGCCGACTTCTTCCGCATTGATGAGGCGCAGATCGCCGACATCACCAGCCTGTTGACCGTGGTCGGCGGGCGCATCGTGCATGGCGACGGCGACTACGCCGGGTTGGCGCCGCAGCTGCCGCCAGCGATGCCGGACTGGTCGCCGGTGAACCGGTTCGGCGGCTACCACGTCGGCGGCGCCGCCACCGGCCTGGCGGCGGCCCATCATCACCATCACGGTGCCGCCTGCAGCACCCATGGGGCGCACGGACATGCGGCCCGCCATGCCGCGCCATCCGATGACCTGACCGCGTTCTGGGGCGCGATGGGGTGTTCGTGCTTCGCGTTCTGACCCTGGCATCGCTGGCATTGCCCTCGTTGGCACTGGCCTGCGATGGCGGCGCCTGTACCACGGTTGGCGATGGCCAGTTGCAGTGGGACGCATCCCTGCGCCTGCGGGGCATGTACTACGACCCGACCCGGTTCGGCGTCGGTGGCGGCGAGGATGGCTTCGGCCTGCTGCGCGCGCTGGCCTCGGCCACCTTCGCCCGCGATGACTGGCAGGCGAAGCTGCAGCTGGGTGCGCATGCCGAGCGCGGCAAGGCTGGTGGTCCAGGTCGTACCGATCGCGGTGCGTTGGACGTACAACAGGCGTACTGGCGCTGGAATGGCGATGGGATGCACGTGCAGCTGGGTCGGCAGGAGGCGGGCTATGGCAGCTCGCGCCTGCTGTCGGTGCGCGATGGGCCGAACATCCGCCTGGCCTTCGATGGTGCACGTGTAGGTTGGCAGGGACGGCTGGGCGCGCTCGATCTGTTGGCGTTGCGTCCGGTCGAGAACCGCCCGGGTGCGTTCGATGACCGCGGTGAGCGCGGTGCCCACCTGATCGGCGTGTATGCCACGACGGCGAAGGGCGCAGGCAGCAGCCAGTGGGATCTCTATCTGCTGGACTATCGTCGCGAGGGCGCGCGCTTCGCCGCGGGCAACGGTACCGAGCGGCGGCAGACCCTGGGCGCGCGCTGGTTCGGCCAGTCCGGTGCGCTGGACTGGAATACCGAACTGGTGATGCAGGGCGGTGAACTGAGGGCCGTGACCGGCGATCTGGATATCCGCGCATGGACCCTCGCCACTGATACCGGCTGGCGCTGGGCCGGGCTGCCGCTGCAACCGCGCCTGGGCCTGAAGGCCGATATCGCCAGCGGCGATGGCGATCTGCGTGATGGTCGGCTCGGTACGTTCAACGCGTTGTTTCCCAAGTCCGCCTATTTCAGCGAGGCCAGCCTGTTGGCACCGGCCAACCTGATGGATCTGCAACCGACACTGGCGCTGCGCCTGCATGACGCGGTGACCACCGAGCTGGGTGTACAGCTGGCCTGGAAGCAGCGGCGCGCCGATGCGGTCTACACCACGCCGGCACCGTTGGCAGCGTTGCCCGGCAGTGCCGGTGGCGCACGCCGCATCGGTACCCAATACAAATCCGAAACCCGCTGGCAGGTCAGTGACCGCTGGCAATGGCAGCTTCAGCTGGCCTGGGTCGACGCGGGCCCTGCACTGAAGCAGGCCGGTGGCCAGGACACGCTGTTCGCCTCAATCGTTGGAGCATGGCAATGGTGAACGCATCCGCGTCACAACACTCCCCACAGGCCGATGGCGCCTGGTCGCCGCTGAAGATCCGCATGTTCCGTTCGATCTGGCTGGCGATCCTGGCCAGCAACATCGGCACCTGGGTCAACGACGTTGCCGCCGCATGGGTGATGGCCGAACGTACCGGCTCGGCATTGATGGTGGCGCTGGTGCAGTCGGCTACCACCGTGCCGATCGTGCTGCTGGCGCTGGCTGCGGGCACGTTGGCCGACATTGTGGACCGCCGGAAATACCTGCTGTTCACCCAGGGCTGGATGCTGCTGGTGGCAGCAGTGATGGCGGTGCTTACGGCGATGGACCTGCTGACGCCACAACTGCTGGTGCTGCTGACCTTCTGCATGGGCTGCGGCGCGGCGATGGCGATGCCGGCACAGGCCGCGATCGTCTCCGAGCTGGTGCCGCAACCGATGCTGGCGTCAGCGGTGGCACTCAATTCCATCGGCATCAACATCGCCCGTTCCATCGGCCCAGCCATCGGCGGCGTGATCGTGGCCCAGCTGGGTGCGGTATGGGCATTCGGGTTCAACGCCATCACCTTTGCGGCAATGCTGTGGGTGGTGTGGGGCTGGAAGCGTGATCCGAAGGCCTCCAGCCTGCCTCCGGAAGAGTTCGGTGCTGGCCTGAAAGCAGGCCTGCGCTACGCCAGCCGTGCCGGACGCCTGCAGGCGGTACTGATCAAGTCGGCCGGCTTCTTCTTCTTTGCCGCAGCGATGAACGCGATGCTGCCGGTGGTGGTGCGCGGACAGATGCAGGGTGGGGCAGGGCAGTACGGCGTATTGCTGGGCTGCATCGGCATCGGTGCGGTGGGCGGTGCACTGCTGCTGCCGAAGCTGCGGGCGAGGCTCGATCGTGACCTGCTGGTGCTGTTGGCTACCTTGTCGCTGGCTGCAAGCCTGGCCGGCCTGGCGCTGACCCGCAACTGGTACGTGTTGCCGCTGGTGATGCTGGTCAACGGCTTTGCCTGGATCACCGTGCTGTCTTCGTTGCAGATCGCAGCACAGACGGCGGTGCCGGCGTGGGTAAGGGCACGTGCGCTGGCCCTGTACATCATGGTGTTTTCTGCCGGCATGGCGGCGGGCGGCCTGAGCTGGGGCGCGCTGGCGCAGCGCACATCGCCGGAGTTGGCATTGCTGGTGGCCGCAGCAGGCGCGGTCATCGGCGGCCTGCTGGTGTGGCGCGTGCGCATTGCTGGCGCCGAGGATCTGAATCTGAGCCCGGCCGGCCACTGGCCAGCGCCGGAGCTGTCGGTGCCGGTCTCGAATGATCGTGGACCGGTGCTGGTAACCATCGAATATCGCATCGACGCCGCCGACCGTGCCGCATTCCAGGCGCAGATGCGAACGCTGGGGACGATCCGCCGGCGCGATGGCGCCGTGGTCTGGGGTGTGGTCGAGGATGTGGCGACCCCGGGCATCCATCTGGAGTACTTCGTCGCGGCGTCGTGGTTGGAACACCTGCGCCAGCACGAGCGCGTCACCGCCGACGACAAGGCGATCCAGGAGGCGCTGCGCGCGCTGCATCGCGGTGAGCGCGCACCGGTGGTTCGTCATTTCGTCGGTGGCCATGATCCGTTGCCGGCGGCGGCGCCGCATCACCACAGCGACATCTGAGGGTGCCGCGGGAGAGCCGGCCGCTGGCCGGCTGATTGCGGTTTCGATCGGGGTTGATCGGGTGGCCGGCCAGCGGCCGGCACTACCGCAGGAGCGGCGGCGCCGGGGCGCCGCCGCGCTACATCACTTACGTGCGAACGCCAGCAGGTCGGCGTTGAACTGATCGGCATGGGTAAGGGTGAGGCCGTGCGGTGCCCCGGCATACACCCTCAATTCGGCGTCCTTGATGATCTGCGAGGACAGCTTGGCCGAGGCGTCGAACGGCACGATCTGGTCGTCATCGCCGTGGACCACCAGGGCCGGTACGTCGATCTTCTTGAGGTCTTCGGTGTAGTCCACTTCCGAGAACTCATGGATGCAGTCGTACTGGCCCTTCACGCCGCCCAGCATGCCCTGCAGCCAGAACGAATCACGCATGCCTTCGCTGACGCTGTTGCCATCACGATTGGCGCCGAAGAACGGCATGGCCAGGTCCTTGAAGAACTGCGAACGATCGCCACCGGTGCCTTTGCGGATGCCGTCGAAGACCTCCAGCGGCGTGCCGGCCGGATTGCTGGCGGTCTTCAGCATCAACGGTGGCACCGCGCCGACCAGCACCACCTTGGCCACGCGCGCGCTGCCATGGCGGCCGATGTAGTGGGCCACTTCGCCGCCGCCGGTGGAATGGCCGACCAGGATCGCGTCCCTCACATCCAGCGCATCCAGAACTGCAGCGAGGTCGTCGGCGTAGGTGTCCATGTTGTTGCCGTCCCAGGTCTGGCTGGAGCGGCCATGGCTGCGGCGATCATGGGCGATCACCCGGTAGCCGTTCTGGCCCATGAACAGCATCTGCGGGTCCCAGGCATCGGACGACAGCGGCCAGCCATGGGCGAATACGACAGGCTGGCCGGTGCCCCAGTCCTTGTAGAAGATGCGGGCGCCATCGTTGACGGTCACGAAATTGCTCATTGCAGGTTCCTTGGCGGAAGGGAGGGAAGACGCCCGCAGGTTGGCGGGCGCCTGTGGCAGTACAGCGCACGATGCGCTGTGTGCATTGCACGGCTGTGGCGGATTGACCGGTTCGTTGCGTTGACGCGACTCGCTCTGGCGGCAGGGCCGTGCTTATGGCAACCATGGCCATCGGACGCGCAAGGGCCAACCATGAAGATGCCGAGGTGGGGAATGCTGCCTGGACTGCTGTGGGCCGCTGCCGCAGCGGCGCAGACCAACGTCTACAAGTGCACCGATGGCGAGCATCCGGTCTACCAGCAGACGCCCTGCCAGGGGCAGGCAGCGTGGCGCTGGGAAGTGCCTGCCGTGGAGTCGAAGGCACGCGGGCCGCTACCCGCAGCCCCATCACCCGCCCGCAGCGGCACCCCGCGGACGTCATGGCGTGGGCGTGCGCAAGGCGCACTGATACCGATCATCGCCGACCCACAAGGTTGCGAGCGGGCGCGCCAGCGGCAGGTGACGGCGCTGGCGAAGCCGCGCAGGCTGGACTACCTGCAGCGCAGACAGTTGGATGATGCGGTACGCGAGGCCTGCCGTTGAACACAACGAAGAACGGCACCCGAAGGTGCCGTTCTGGTCTACAGCCGGGTAAGCCTCAGCGGCCGTCGCTGGCGGCAGCCGGCGCAGCTGCTGCATCCGGCTTGGGCAGGCTCAGCTCCGGGTTGCCCTGTTCGGCCTGCAGGATCTGGATCCGGCGCTGCAATGCATCCAGCTGGCTGTTGGTGCTCTGCACGTCGGTGCTCAGGCTGACCGCTTGCTGCTGGGCCTGCTGCAGCGCTGCGCTGACCTGCGCCGACTGTGCCTGCTGCTGCTCCATTTCCTGCTGCAGGGTGCGCAGGCGTTCTTCGTTGTAGGCCACCAGGCGCTCGGTGTAGCGCTTGCCGGCTTCCAGCCGGGTGGTGTCGATGTAGACCTGCGCCAGCTGTTCGGACTGCTGCGCGAAGGTGCGGTAGACACGCTCGGCGTTGTCGACGGCATCGGTCTTGATCACCCGCCAGAAGTTCTTCTCCTGGAACAGGGCTACGTAGTAGGTCAGGGTGTTGGCGTTGAACAGCAGGCTGGCGCCGTAGTTGCCGTTGTAGGTGGTACGCAGTTCGGTGAGCTGCTGCGCATCCATCAACTGCTTGAGTTCGTCGACGGTGTTGCGTACCACCGGTGCGGCCTTGGCCGGCTCGACGGTGGCAGTGCGATCGCCACGTGCGGCCAGCGCCGACGGCGCCACCACGATCATGGCCACGGCCAGCAGTGCTGCGCCGCGCGGATACCGGGCGAAGACGGTGCCCCCTGAAGTTTCTCGCATGTCTAGACCATCCACGGATGTAGTGTGGGTTGAGTTGAAAGTGGTTCCCCGCCGCGAGTCTAGCATGGGCACGGACGCCGCCAACCCGCGCCCGCGCGGGTCAGAAGACCAGCTGCGCCGAGCTGCACTGGATCGACTGCATGCTGACATCGGTGCGGCCCAGTTCCAGCCCGAGCAGGCTGGCCAGGGTATTGGTCAGCAGGGTGCCGACGCTGTTGAGCACCGGCTTGAGCGCGGCCAGCACCGGCTTCAGCAGCGCACACAGCAGGCCGCTGCAGGTCACGTTGTTGCCCGGGGTAGTTACGCCACCGCCGTTCTGGCCATCGAGGAATCCGGCGGGTGCGGTCTGGATGTATGCCGCCAGGTTGTTGCGGATGCAGCCGTTGTAATTGGCCAGGTTGCCGATGAGGCTGTCGCAGCGGTTGATCAGCAGGCCGCCCAGCAGCGCCCCCAGCGCGCCATCCAGCACCCCCAGCCCCTGCCCGGTGACGGTCACCTTCAGTCCATCCCAGACCGAGCCGTCGCGGTGGCAGGTAACCAGGTTCAACAGGCCGCAGGCATAGGGCACGCCGTTGGTCACCGTCCAGTCGTTCAAGGGGGTGAGCTGTTGGGCAGGGTCGCCGTCACGCAGAAATGGAATGATCTTGTTGATGTCATAGCGTCCACCCGTGGGATAGGCGGCCGCCAGGTAGCGATCGGCAAGTGCCTTGGCCGTGTCGCCCGCGCTCATGCCCTTGGAGGATGGGGTCAGCATGTTCGACAGTACGCGCAGCAGTTCGTTGACCAGATCCGACACGGCGGTGCCGACGGCCAGCGGGTTGATCCAGGTTGAGCCGGTCTGGCCGGCGGCCAGGGTCAGGTTCTGCGTGCTGGTCAGCGCTGGCAGGGTGATCTTGTCGTTGATCAAGGGCTGCCCCAGCAGCTTCAACAATTGCTCGTTCTGCAGGGTCGCGTCACAGACGTTGCTCTTGGAGAAACGATCGGCCGCGTTGACCTTGCCGACACAGGCACGCAGGACCGAGGAATCGACCTGGACGGTGGCCGTAGGCGGGGCCGCGCCGCACTGGATGCTGGTCAAGGTCCCCATCGCATTGGCCACATCCACGTGTAGTGGCAGATGCAGGCGCGTACCGAGCAGGTTCAGCAACGGGCCAATCGCGAACAGGCGGTCGCTGTCGACGTCTACCATCAGCCGCACCTGCGCGTTGTACGCACGTGCACCGACACCGCCGATGGCGATCGACGGCGGTTCCACCACGCCGGCTTTGACGTCGATGCCCAGCAGGTTCAAGCCCTGTACCTGCACGCCATTGCCATCGTTGGCGATGGAGATCGCGGCGGTGACAAGATCCAGCACGTTGACCTTCGATTCCAGCGCGCTGCCGATGGTGCCGTCCGGTGCGATCACCTGCGCGAACAGGCCGCCGCCGCCGCTCTGGCTGCCCAGAAGAATGTTGAGCTGGTTGATGTCCAGCCGCGTGCCGACAAGGTTGGACAGCGCCTGCAGTTGCACGCCGACAGCGGTCTCGCGGCCAACCACCGTGGCTGTGGCATTGACCAGCTGCGCCAGCGAGACGCGGTTGATCGACAGCAGCCGGTTGAAGTCGGCCACGCTGAGGTCAGCGGTGACCGGGATGCCCAGTGCAGCCAGCAACCCCGACGGGGTGATGGTGGCCTGCGCCAGGCCATCGTAGGACAAGACGGTGGCATTGGTGACGTCCAGACCGACCAGGCGGAGGGTCGCCATCAACGGGGAATTGCCATTGGTGCGCAGCAGTTGCGAGCCCACCGCGAACACCGCAGTGGGTTCCGAGCGTTTGGCCACTGCCTGCACGCGCAGGGTGGGCAGGGTGCGGTTCTGGCCGAAGAACGGCAGAACGCCGCGTTCGGCAACGACCCGGACGGCGTTGCGAGGATTGCTGGCGTCCACGCTCGGGCTGAAGTGGTCAGCCGTTCCGCGGCTGGCATTCCAGTTGCCACACTGGATCTGCACCTGTCCGCGGAAGCGGTTCTGCGCGAGTGCGCTCTGCCGGGCAGCACTGTTGTCGGCATTGCTGGCGTTGCACAGGTCCAGCCGTTGTGCGCCTGCCAGCGCGGCCAGGTCGGCCACCTTCTGTGCATCGCGCTGGGCCCAGAACAGGAAGCCGATCTCGACCAGGCCGAGCATGGCCAGCAGCGCGATCATCACCAGCATCATGGTGACCGACATACCGCCGCGCGGGCGATTGAAGCTGATGTGGCGTGCTCGGTTCATGGCAGACCTCAGCGTCCGGATCGGGAGGATCCTGCGGACTTGGCGACGTCGGTTTCAAAGAACTGCGGTATGTCGTACTGGAAGCTCTTCAGGTAACGCGCGTAGCTGGACGTGGCCTGGTCGCCCAGGATCGGCAGGCGGGCGCCGGCCAGCTCGCCGGACGCCTGCAGGCGGAACAGGCTGCGTGTGGTATCGCCGATCTGCGAGGTGTTGGGCCGCAGTTGCTTGCCGCCGAAATCAGGCTTGGCTGCAGGGACTGGCGGAGGTGGTGGAGCCTGTTCCGGCGATACGTCCACGGTGGCCAACGGCTCGTTGTGCAGGGGGGCGGCTGTCGGCGCGGGCGCAGCACCGCCCAGCATCTGTCCGGTCAACGGCTGCTGCGGCGTCTGTGCCTGCGCAACCGCGGCGAAAGACAGGCCGGCAAGCATCGGCAGCAGGCAGCGGATCAGCGGCGTCGAGGTCATGGTGTGTTCCCGGTGGGATGGTCGGTGGTGCCGAAGCGTTCCAGCATCGAGGGCGGCAGTCGTGCTGGCTCGCGCTCGTCACGCCCCTCATGGCGAGGTTCGGACGCCAGGCGCGGGCCTGCGACGGCCGGGCAGGTGGCTACGGAAGCAATCGGTCGCGTCGCTGCCGCCGCTGCAGCACTGGCCGCTGCCTGGCGCTGCTGCAGTCGCGTGCGGATCTGCTGTGCCTGCTGTTCGACGCTGCGGCGCGTTTCCACGCTGAAGCTCGCCTGCTGGGCCAATCGTTCGACAGTGGCCGTGTCGCCACGCAGCAGCGCCCACAGGGCGAGATTGGCGGTGGCCTTGGCGTTGCCCGGCGACAGTTCCAGTGCCTTGGCCAGCGGCTCGCGTGCCTGTTCGAAGCGCCCGGCGCGCAGTCGTGCATAGCCGAGGTCGCCCAGGTAATCGGTGTTCAGGGGGTTCAGCTGGGTGGCACGTGCCAGTGCCTGCTCGCCGCCGTCGTCATCATCGCGCAGGGCAGCAATCAGACCCATGCCATGCGCGGCGGCGGCCGCCTGCGGGCCATTGCCGAGGTCGCGATACAGCGCCAGCGCCGCATCGATCTGGCCGGTCTGGCGTAGTGCATCGGCCTGCAGCAGGCGCAATGCCGGGGTGTCGCCGTAGCGCTGGCGGAAGGCATCCACGTGCGCCAGCGAGGCGTACCAGGCACCCTGCTGCTGCATGCGCTGGATCAGTTCCAGGTAAGCATTGCGGCTGTCCTGCGGGGCCGGCGTCGGCTCTGCGAGGCTCGGCGCACGCAGGTACTTCGGCGTGGTGGAGCTGCAGCCGGCGGCGGTGGCAACCAGGGCGAGCAGCAGGCAGGCAGGGCGCAGGACAGGCATGAAGGTCATCCCATTTTCGACAAGGTGGTGGCCAGCGCGACCAGCGCCGGTCCGGCCAGCACCAGCATCAGTGCAGGCAGCAGGGTCAGCATCATCACCACGGTCATCTTCACCGAGAGTTTGCCGACCTTTTCCTTCAGCGCGTTGCGACGCTGCTCGCGCAGGCGGATGCTGAACTGGCGAAGGGGTTCCTGCACGGCGCCGCCATGGGCATGCACCTGCAGGATCAACTGCACGAGGCTGGACAGGTCGTCGTCACCGTATACATCGCTCAACCGCCGCAGCGACTGCGCGCGGGTGCGTCCGTGGGTGTAGGACACGTTCGCTTCCTGGATTTCCCCGCCCAGCACCGGCAGCGCGTCGCGCAGCTTGTCGCCCAGTGTCTGCAGGCTCTGGTCCATGCTGAAGCCCACGCCCTGCAGCAGGCGCAGCAGGTCGATCAGCAACGGCAGTTCATTGTTCACCGCCCGGCGCCGCCGCTTGACCCAGGCACTGAGCCCGAACTTCGGCAGCAGCAGGCCGGCAGCGAGCGCGCCGATCACCACCATGATCCTGGACAGGCCCGTGGCATCGCTGATCGTCAGCGCAATACCCAGTACCAGCAGCGCCAGCAGCAGGCGCAGGCCGAGGTAGATGGCGGTGCCGCGGCGGGTGTTCCAACCGGCCAGGTCCAGCAGCAGTCGATCTTCACCGGCCAGCAGCGCCGCTTCCAGGCGTCCGCCGCTCAATCCACGACCGAACCGTTCCAGCCACCCCAGTGAATCCTTTCGTGCGTCGACAGCGGCGTCTTCGCTGTCGCGTGGCCGCAACGCCGTTTTCAATGTGGCCGCACTGCGCTCCTCGCGATGGCCGCGCACCCAGTTGCCGAGCCCCAGCAGGGCTACCCCTGCAGCCAGCACCAGCAGCGCTGCCACGAACCAGATGCTCGCGCTCATTGGAGGCCTCCTGCGTGGACGGCAACGTTCATAGCGATTTGGCCAGGCGGTACAGCAGGAAGGCGCCGGTCAGCTCCATGCCCAGCGCGATCAGCAGGATCTTGTGGCCGAGGGGGTCGTGCAGCACGGGCTGGAAGAACTCGGGACTGGAGATGGCCATCAACACGGCGCTGGCCGGTGGCAGCAGGCCCAGCACCCAGGCCGACATGCGGGTTTCAGAGGTGGTTGCAGCCAGCTCCTGCTGCGCCTGTTCCAGGTCACGCATGAAGTCGCCCATGCGCTGCAGGATCTGATCGGCACGTCCGCCAATGCGTATGCTTACGCCCATCACCACGGCCAGCACTTTCAGCACGTCCATGCGGTAGGGCTGTGCGGCCAGGTTGAGTGCGCGGTCCAGGTCCATGCCACCACGTGCATAGCGCACGGTAGTGTCCAGCAGGCCGCGCAGCGGCGCGTTGGTCTGCATCGAGGCGACCTGGAAGGCGGCCTGCAGGCTGTTGCCGAGTGCGGTCAGGCGCACCAGATTGTCGAGGAAGTCCGGAAGCTGGTGCAGCAGTTGCGCCTGCAGCTTGCCGGTGCGGCGCATCAGCCACAGCCAGCAGCCCAGCAGGTACAGCAGCAGGGTCAGCGGGAACATCCAGAAGGTGCCCAGGCGCAGCACCGCGAAAACGGACAGGCCGATGCCCGGCAGCAGCATCAGCAGTGGCAGCTTCCAGCCCTGTGCCAGGCCGGCCCGTTGCAGCAGCCCGTCCCAGGGCAGGGTGCGGCGACCCGGCGCAGGCAGCGGTGCCTGCCGTGCCGCATCGGCAGGTGCGCTGGCAGGGCCGGTGCCACGTGCCAGCTGCTGTTCGGCATGCTGCACGGACGCTTGACGCTGTTCGCGGTTGCTGGCCGTCCCCCACAGCCACACGGCCAGCGCCAACAGCACCGACACGATGCTCAGCACACCCAGCAGCAGGCCGGTACTCATGCTCAGAAGTCTCCGTAAAGGGATTCGCGCAACTGCTGCCGGAACGGTTCCAGCTTGTGCGAATGCGGCTGGAAGCCCAGCCCGATCCAGCGGTCGATCTCCTTGCCGCTGCCATCGATCTGCACTTCGTGGCGGAACATCTCCTGGGTGGTGATCAGGTTGTCGCTGACGCCGGTGATCTCGGTGATCGACACCAGCACGCGACGGCCGCTGCCCAGTCGCGAGATCTGCACGATGAAATCGATCGCGCTGGCGATCTGCCGGCGCAGGCTGTCTTCGCTGCCCTGGAAGCCGGCGAAGCCCGCCAGCATCTCGATGCGGTAGAGGCAGTCGCGCGGCGAATTGGCGTGGATGGTGGCCATCGATCCGTCATGGCCTGTATTCATCGCCTGCAGCATTTCCAGCACCTCGGCGCCACGCACTTCGCCGACCACGATACGATCCGGGCGCATGCGCAGGCTGTTGCGTACCAGGTCGCGGATGCTGACCGCGCCCTGGCCCTCGGCACCGCCGATGCGGCTCTCCAGGCGTACTACGTGCGGGTGGTTGAGCGAGAGCTCGGCAGTGTCTTCCACGGTGATGACGCGTTCGTTGGCCGGTACATAGCTGGCGAGCGCATTGAGCAGCGAGGTCTTGCCGGAACTTGTTCCACCAGACACAAGGATGTTGCAGCGGCCCAGCACCATCGCCTTCAGCAGCGCCTGCATCGGTGCGTCGAAGGTACCCTTGGCCAGCAGTTCGTCGGGGGTGAAGGGATCCTTGCGGAATTTGCGGATGGACACCATCGGTCCATCCACCGCCAACGGCGAAATGATCGCATTGAGGCGGCCACCGTTGGGCAGGCGTGCGTCGACCATCGGATTGGAATCATCCAGGCGGCGGCCGAGCGGGGCGATGATGCGGCGCAGGATGCGCAGCAGGTGGGTGTCGTCGGTGAACCGCTGTGGCGCGCGCTTGAGCTGCCCGCCCTGGGAGACATGCACATCCTTGAAGCCGTTGATCAGGATGTCTTCGATGCTGGGGTCATGCAGCAGGTCATCAAGCGGGCCGAACCCGGTGAGCTCCTTGACCAGGCCCTCGGCCACCACCTGCATTTCTTCCTCGTTGATGGGAATGCGCCATTCCTGGATGAAACTGACCGTCTGCACCTCCACCCAGCGGGCGATGGTGTCGGGGGCCCAGGAATCGATGTCGATGCGCTCGTCTTCGATGCTGTTGAGCAGGTGCTCGTGTGCGGCCGACAGCACCTTCTGGTACTGCTCGGTCTGCGCGAAGGGCAAGCTGCCCGGTGCATGTTCCGGCACCGAGTTGCGGGCGACAACGTGCGGGAACGGGGTCACTTTGTCTTCCATTGCGATCCACCCAGGGCAAGGGCAAGTCTTTCCCGCAGGCCGTGTGCCTGGACCGGGCAGGCGGCCGGATCCAGGCGCTGCACCAGCGGGGCGAGGGCACGCAGGTAGGGGTCGCGCGGCGCATCCTGCAGCAGCAGATGACCGTGGCTGGCGGCCGTGCGTACACGCGGGCGCTCGGGCAGTGTGGCCAGCAGCGGCAGCTCGAAGCGGCGCGCGATCTGTTCGGGGCTCATGCCACTGTTGTCATCGTGGCGGTTGATCAGCAGCTGCAGCCGCTTTTCGCGGTCACGCTGGCCGGAAAGGTGCTTCAGGGCGTGGTCCAGCGACACCAGGGTGGCGATGGAGGCGTCGGCGACCAGCCAGATTTCATCGGCCTGGTCCAGCAGCAACGGCGGCAACTGCCGCAGCGGGCAGCCGCCGGCGTCGCAGAGTACGCTGGCGAACACGCCGCGCAGGCGTTGCAGCAGCGCGCCAGGGTCCGAGGGCGGCAACGCGTCGCTGCCGCTGGCGCGGTCGAGCAGGACCAGGCCGCTGGGATGGCGTGCCATCGCCGTGCGCGCCAGCGTGGCGTCGATGCGGCTGGCGTTGCGCAATGCATCTTCGTAATGGAAGCGGCTGTCCAGGTTGAGGTACAGCGCCAGATCACCGGCTGGCTGCGCCAACTCCATCAGCAGCCCGTCCTGCACGGCCGCATCGCCCTGGGCAAGCGTGTGGGTCTGTTGTGCCAGCACCGACAGATGGGCGGCCAGGGTGCTGGTACCAACACCGGCACGCACGCCCAGCAGCACGATCAGTCGTGCCTTGTGCGCCTGCTGGGCGCTTGCGGCAGGGCGCGGTGACAGTGCGCGGCGCAGGGCGGCCTCGATGCCGGTGTTGTCACTGTCCAGGTCCAGGACATCGCGCAGTCCGGCGCGCAGTGCCATCACCACGCCTTCAACCTGGCCGGGGCTGGTGGCGCCCACCGCCACCAGGGTCAAGTCGGGCTGGGTCTGCTGCAACTGCTGCGCCAACACCGTCGATGCCGATGCGTGCTCGGGCCGGAAGTCGAGCAGTACCAGGCTCTGTGGGCCGCGCTGCAGATCCTGTGCCGAGGTCGGCTCGCCGCTGTCCTGCCAATGCAATGCCGTGGCCGGCGGCAGCTTGGCAGCCAGTCGCGGCAGCAGTTCACGGTCGATCCCGTACAGGACCAGATTCATCGGTGGTCCTTGCGGGTACAGCGGCAGGGCAGTGGCGTAGGGCATGGGCGTGGTACCGGAGACGTCATGTGGGTCAGCGCGAGAAACCGGGCACCGGATCGCGGCTGATCGGGCCAAGCAGCCATGCACCCCATTCGGGCATGTTCGGCTTGGCTTCGCGATCGCCGGGCAGCGGCAGTTCGGTATTGCGGGCAATCGGCTGTACCAACCGCGGCGTGACGATGATCACCAGTTCCTTGTCCTGGCGCTTGTAGTCGAAGTTGCGGAAGAACGTGCCGATGATCGGCAGGTCGCCGAGCAGCGGAATCTTGTTGACCGTGGAAGCCACGGTGGAACTGACCAGACCACCGATGACGAAGCTCTCGCCATCACCAAGCTCGACGGTGGTGTCGGCGCGGCGGGTGGTGATCGAAGGAATCTGCACGCCGTTCAGTGCAATCGAGTTGGTGTAGTCGAGGTCGCTGGCTTCCGGCGCAACCTTCAACGCAATGCGGTTCGGTGAGAGCACGGTGGGCGTGACGGTCAGGCCGATGCCGAAGGGCTTGTAGGTGACCGTGGTCGTGCCAAGTCCCTGTGGCTCCAGGATCGGCAGTTCGCCACCGGCCAGGAAGCTGGCGCTCTGCCCGGAAAGCGCAACGAGGGTGGGCTCGGCCAGCACGCGCGCCATGCCATTGGCCTGCAGCAGGTCGACGTCGGCATTCCACAGGCCCTTGGTCGAGCCAAACACAAGCCGGAACGCCGAAGAGATCGGTGACTCGCTTTCGTTGCTGGACTCGCCTTCCTTCATGCCCGGGAGGATGCCGGTGTTGCCTGGCAGCTGCCCGCCCGGCCGGGCGAAGCCATAGGCGAAGCCACCGTTGCGGTTCTGGAAGTTGATGCCGATCTGCTTCAGTGCGGTCTTGTTGAATTCGACCACCTTGACCTCGACCTGCACTACGCCGCCGCTGCTGATGGTGGAGGCATCGGCCAGGCTGCCGTCCTTGCCCAGTGCCATCACTGCGGTCTTCTGTTCCTGCATGTGCGCCAGCACACTGTCGCTGCTTCCCTGCAGCAGCCCCTGATGGTCCTGCTGGGTGAACACCAGTCCGCTGGCGCCGGCATCGGCAGCGCCCTGCACGGCACTCTGCACGCGTACCTGCACGCGTTGTGGTTCGCTTTGCTTGCGATGCCACAGCAGCAGGGTGGTGGTGCCCGGTGCCTTGCCGACCAGCAGCGCTTGGCGCGCGCCGCGCAGCATTACGATGTCAGCCACGCCGGGATCGGCAATGGCAACCCGCTCCAGATCGGCTGGCAGTGTCCATGGCCGCTGCTCGCGGGTCTGCAGCAGCAGATCGTCGGCAGCCACGCTCGCACCCGGCGCCAGCAGCACCAGCAGCAGGGCCAGCCAGCGCTGGCGGACAGTGGAGCGTAGGCGGTGGCGACGTTCAGTCATGTGCGCTCTCGGCAAGGGTCAAAGGGAGCCACGGGGGGCGGCAGTGTCGCCGCGGATGATCTCGATGCCCGGCGGTCGCGGTGTCGAGCGACGCTGCACCGCTGCGCGCGTGGGTGTTTCGTGTGCGCTGCGCTGCACACTGCTGCCGCGGCCGGCCAATGCGTCGCCATCCAGGCCGGCATAAGCATTGTTCTCCGGTCGCTGCAGGGCCTGTTGCTGTTCGTTGTCCAGGCCGCGCACCGGGTCCAGTACACCGCGCGCCTGCGGGAACAGCGCCAGATCCGGCAGGCCGGTATCGGCCGGATTACGCAGGGCGAGGAACAGCTTGCCCTGCTGCGCACCGAGCAACAGGCGATTGGCGTCGGCCACCGGCACCGCCAGCACTGCAGTGCGTGCCGGTTGCGTGGCATCGCTGCCGTTTCCGCTGCTGTGGGTGCTGCTGGAACCACGGGTGATATCCGCAGCGCGTGAGTCGTTGGGGGCCGGGGCCGGTGCCTCGCCCTGGCCAGTGCTGGGCGTCGCCGCGATGTCCTGCTGGCCATAGCTGAGCACGCGCAGGCGCGACAGCAGCAAGCGGGTCTGTGCGATGTCCTGCTGGCCGTTGTAGGCAGTCGCGGCGCTGCGCAGGTTGAGGAAGACGTCGACGAAATCGCCGGGCAGGATGCGGTTTCCTGCGGCGACAAGCTCATCGACCGGCACTGCCAGTGCCCGTTCACCCGGCCGCAGCTGCAGCGAGAAGCCCTGCGCGAGCAGGCCTGCGCCCACTGCGCTGCCTTCGCTGATGTCCTGCACCGGCACCTTGCCAACCACCGCTGCCAGGTCGGTCAGCGCGCCCGGCACGTCTGTGGTGCGTTGTGTCAGCCGCACGCCATTGGCGCTGATCGGCTCGCCGGCGGGTAGCCGCGCGGTGGCTTCAACGACACTGAAAGTCTGCGCATCGGCCTTCACGATCGTGCTCGGATTGTCCGCCGAAGCCGCCGGCTTGCGACCGATCACGAAGGCGACCACGGCGAGCAGCACGGCAAGCGCGATCAAGGCGATGGCGGCGATACGGGTCAACTTGAGCATGGAAAACGTCTCCTGTACCGATCGTCAGTTGCTGCCAAGGTCCAGCTGGGCAACCGCGACGCTGCGTATGGGGGCCCGCATCACCCAGCCATAGAGCGTGGCGGTGCCTGGCAGGAAGGGATGGGCGGCATAGTCGTAGCTCACGGTTACCGTCATGCATTGCACCGTTGCCAGGCCGGCGCAGGGCGCCTGCGGTGAGACCACGATGGCGCCGGCGCCGCCAGCGCTGCAGTCCGGGTTCTGCCCGGAAAACTGCAACAGCCACTGCATGGAGCGGCGGGCCGCCACGCAGGCTGCGGTGCGCCGTTCGCCGGCGCTGCCAAAGCGCAGCGATGCGCGCGCGCCCTCGGCCGAGGCCGTGGCCAGGGTCTGCTGCGCGGCCATGATCAGCACGCCGGAAAAGGTGAGCAGCAACAGCGGCAGCAGGCCGAGCAGCAGCATCAGCGCGAATTCAATGCTGGCCACGCCGCGCTGGCGGTGACGTGCGAACGCTTTCATGCGACGCCTCCATAGGTGGTTGCCAGTACCCAGCCAATCGCCGCGAAGGCCAGGTAGGCCGCATAGGGGATTCCCTGGCGCCCCTCGCGCGCGGCGTGCAGTTCGCGCAGGGCAGGGTGGCCATTCCAGTGCGTGCTGGCGCGATTGACCTGCATCTGCAGCCGCAGCGGCAGGTGACTGGCCAACTGCCTTCCGACGATCACCACCACGGCATGGGCGCCTGCGGCCAGGCTGGCCAGCACCCATACCGGCAGCAGTGCCTTCCAGCCCAGCAGCAGGCCGAGCACGGCGAAGAACTTCACATCGCCGGCGCCCATCCAGCGCACCGCATAGAACGGCAGCAGCGCCAACAGGCCAAGCGCCGCGCCCAGCAGATGTGGCGCCCATGCCATCCGCGGTGCATTGAACTGGCTGGCGACGATCAGTGAAGCGGCGATCGCGCACGCGGCCAGCAGCCAGGTGTTGGGCACGCGGCGGGCATACAGATCGCTGATCGCGACCCGCAGGCACACTCCCATGGCCAGCAATCCCAGCAGTGTCATCGCACACCCTCGTCGTCCGTCATTGGACAGCTGCATACCCCCTTCATCGGCCACCGCGGTCGCCATCGAAGCGACCGCTGGTGCTGCACCCCGCGCGACGGCTAGGTGGTGGTGGCGTCGGTGGCGATGGCCTGCAGGCGGGTGAACAGCGTGGTGAAGAACGCGGTGATCTGGGTTCTGCCCACCACGATCAGGATGCCGGCGATCACGGCGGCCAGCAGCCCGTATTCGAGCGCGGTCACGCCATCTTCTTCTTTCAGGAACTTGCGGATCGATGCGTTCATGACGGTTGTCTCCCTCTACCTGTCAGTTTCTGCAGGACACCTGCATGGTCGGTGGCCCGGCTCCGCCGGGACCGTCCGTAGGCCCCCACCATCCTGGCGGAGGAGGCACGGCGGGTAATCCCGCTGTGCTCAAGCAGGGTGATCACTCCCAGGTTGGGCAGCGGCCGCGCAACCGCAACCACTCGGCACCAGGCCGGTGGTCGAGTCGGTATGCCGTATGCGCATGGTCATGCTGCTCCCCTGGGTGTGGCCGCTTTTCTGCGTGCCCGATCACCGTGTAATCGACTTTGCCTGAATGGCAGTTCCCTGCAACCGGAACCTATATGCAAATTCGGCAGATTCGCTGAATTCCTGAATATTCCGAGCCGGATCTGTGACGTATATCCGTTCCTGCGCAAAACGATTCATGGTCGTGCAGATAATGTGAGGTCGATCTGTGCGCATGCGAAAACCGTGCCATTCGCGCATACATTTTCTTCACGCGACCGATAATGCAGCGGCGTTGCGCCATGCTGTTTACGGCTGCGGATTATCGGGCATACTCCCATTCAAGGTTTTGCATTTTCAGGGATGGGCGCGCGTGATTCGCAGCGGCCATCACGGCAACGGACGATGCTCTTGGAAACGGCGTGTGCCCTGTCAGGCAGTGGGGGCGGGGCCGTGCAGCAGACCAAACGGGGGGACGACACTGTCATGGTCGGTGGTGGGGTGGAAGACAACGACGAAGGCGATCTCAGGTCGATCGATCTGGCCACGCTGAGCGGCGTGCTCCGCGTGTGCGATGTGGAACTGTTGCTGCTGGATGGCAATGGCCCACGCGCGGCGTTCGCTTCGCGTGTCCATGAGGAAGCGCTGTTCTGCAGCATCAGCTGCGGTTTCCATTGTCGCGGGCGATTCATGCTGCCCCCCGACTGGGCAATGCTCGGTTACCTGCACACCACCGATGATGCATTGAGCTGGTGCCATGGCGTGCCGCTGACGCCGGGAATGGCGCTGGCTGTGATGCCCGAGGGCATCAGTGAATTTACTCTCAGCCCCGGCACGCAGATGACGCTGATGCTGGTGCCGGTCGCACGCGTGCAGCGCAAGCTGACCGAACTGAGCCTGCGCAGTACGCCGCCGGCGGGGCAGGCACTTTCGCTGTTCAATCTTGGCGATGATGCAATGCCCCTGGCTCGCCATTACCAGCAACTGCATGCGCAGCTGGGGCAGGGCGGTGGATTGCAGCCGGAAGAAACCGAGCGCCTGCTGCACGAGCATATCCAGGCACTGCTGGGTGCCGGCCCAGCAGACCGGCCCAACTGCAGCCGTGCCCGTCGCACGCACTACCTGATCGCGCAGCGGGCGGAGAATTTCATGCGCCTCAACCTGCGCCGCAATATCTACATGAATGAAATCTGCGACGCCGCCGGTGTCAGCGAACGTGGCCTGCGCTATGCGTTCGAGGATCTGTTCGGTACGTCGCCCAATCGCTACTTGTCGATGCTGCGGCTGTGTGCGGCCTGCCGCAGCCTGTCGATGGCCGATTCCAACCGGCGCTCGGTCAAGGCCATCGCCCTCAGCTGCGGGCTGTGGGATCTGTCGCGCTTTGCCGACAACTACCGCAAGGTATTTGGCGAACTGCCACGCGACACTCTCATGCGCGCGCCCGCGCAGCTCGGCCAGCCTGCCTGAGGGTGTCGGCCGGGCTGCCGCCCGGCTCCCGCAGAGGCCAAAGCCAAAGCCAAAGCCAAAGCCAAAGCAACAGCCAAAGCCAAAGCCAAAGCAACAGCCGGCTCTGGGTTTTCTGTGGGTTGGCGGGGCGGTGTGGGCTTGCAGGACACGCCGTAAACCCATCCATGGGGGCTCGATGGCGCCATCCATGGCGCCAACGGTCCTGCAAGCCCACACCGCCCCGCCGTTGACAGTTTCCCGGTGACGGTTGGATCTACCGTCGTGCAATCACTGTCTGCATGATCGATCTTTGATTTTCAGTGATTATTTCGATCTAAATGAAAAGCTGATGATCCGACTTTCCCTCAGCCGGGCATGGCCCGGCTCTACAAGAAAGCGTGCAGGAAACTGTAGAAGGCGGGGTGGGTCCGGTTGCGGGGGCGTGAGCGCCATGGATGGCGCGACCGAGCTTACAGGGACGTACTTGCAGCGTCCCCCGCAGCCGGACCCACCCCGCCATCCCTCAGAAACCAAGCTTTTGCAGTTGCTGTTGCCTTTGACCTGGCCTCTGCGGGTGCCGGGCGGCAGCCCGGCCAGCCCTCCCTGCCGGTTTTGCATATGCGGCTGCCGAATCCGGCCGTGGATTTGCCGGAATGCGCGATTGCCCTGCCGGAATGAAGTGCTCAGCCCTCGTTGAAAGGCGCGAAATGTCAGTCACCTGCCTAACGGCAAGTCCACTGACTTTCAAGTTGTCCGCCTACGGGGGAAATGCTCATGAACCGCATCTACCGGCGTGTATGGAACCGCCAGCTCAATGCTCTGGTTGTGGCCTCGGAACTGGCCACCGGCGATAGCGGTGGCACCGCACCGCGTGACCGTCGTGCCAGCCTTCTGGTGCCCAGCACTCTGGCCCTGGCACTGCTGTGTGTGCTGGCCAGCGGACCTGCGGCGGCAACAGAGTCCAACCAGTCACTGCGCGACCTGCAGGCGCTGGCAGCCAAGTACACCCAGCCGATGCCGGTGAAGGTCGATGCCGAGGTGGCGCTGGCGGCGGCCGCGCGACAGGCACAGGCGAACCCGGCGATCAGTGCGAATGCGCGCGTCGGCCTGCAGCTGAGCACGACGTCGCTGCCGATTGTGCGCGATGTGCTGCCGGCGACCGTGCAGGTCAAGCTGGCGGCCGGCGCCACGCCAAATCAGGTACCGGCACCGACCCTTGCTGCCGACGTGCGCGCCAGCGTCGGCGCCGGCAATGCAGCCGCTACCCATGTCGATGCCTCGCTTGCCGCCAACGTCACACCGGCTGCGCAGGCACCGTTGGGCCTGTCTGCCAAGGCGGCAGCGAAGGCCGACGTCGGCATCGCCGGTACACCGGTGACCAGCGTGGATGCCGGTACCCACGTTGGCGCAGCAGTGAGTGCAACCCCGTCCGGGCTGAAAGCGGCCGTTGACGGCAAGGTTGATTCGCAGCTGGCCGTGGCCGGCAAGCACATCGAAGGGCAGGGCCAGGTCGGTGCTACCGCCGGGGTCACGCTGCCCGCCAAGGAAGAGCTGCCGGGCGACACTGATGACCGTGCGGTCACCGCTGCGTTCGATGCCGGTGTCGCGGGCAAGGTGCGCGTGCAGGGCAAGGACGGCGAGGAACTGGTCGCTGATCGCAACCTCAAGCTGGCTGGCACCGCAACGGTCGGCGCGCAGAACAGCGCGCTGGGCCTGGGTGGCCTGCTCAATGGTGTTGGCACTGCACTGAATGGTGTTGGCACTGCGGTGGGCAGCCTGCTCAACGGGGATCTGTCCGGCACCGTCAACAATCTCGGCGGGGCCGTGGGCGGCCTGGTCGGCAATACCCTGGGCAGCCTCGGCCTGACCTCGCCGTCGGCCATTCCGCCGACCAGCCCGAAGGCGCCGGCCGCTTCCGATCCGAATGCAGGCCTGGTGATCGGCACCGGTGGCCTGGTGGGCGGTGTCACCGAACTGCTTGGCCCGACCACCGCCAGCCTGTTCGGCGGTACCGGCTACCTGTCCAACGGCAACCTCAAGCTCAGCACCGCCAACGTCATGCAGACCTATTCCACGGTCAACGTGCTTGGTCTGCCGGTGGTCAACGCCACGCCGGTGGGTACCACGCTCAATGGCCTGGGGGGCGCGGTCACCGGCGGCAGCTCGCACCTGACCCTGATCGGCGGTGTCACCTCCGACAGCTACATCTACAACATCAACAACGGCAATCCCGGTGGCCTGCTGGGCCTGCTGCTGCCCAAGGACTCGCCGGCGTGGGCGGCCAAGTGCCTGGACATCGCGCTGGCCGACATCTCCTGCTGGGCAGTCAACGCCGCACAGGACTACCAGGTGCTGATGGGCGATGGCGCTTATGCCAACGGTTCCAAGGAAGTGGTGATCGGCGCCAATGCCCGCCATGAGCTGCCGAAGGTCGATGCCAATGTGGCCTTCCCTGGCGCAGGCGCCAACGATCCGAGCGATCCGACCGGTGTTCCCACTGCCGACTACGCGGCACGCATGGGGCACTCGGTGGTGGTCGGTGACAGCGCCAGTGGCACCGCCAACGGACAGACCCTGCTCGGTGCGGAGAGCACCTCCAACCAGGCCAATTCGGTGGCGCTGGGCTACCGCTCGGCCGCGCTGCGCGGCGCCCAGGCCAGCTACAGCGCCTATGGCCTGACCACTGCACAGGTGTCGGCGGGTGAAGTGTCGGTAGGCACCGCCGGTGGCGGCGAGCGGCAGATCACCAATCTCGCGGCCGGCAGCGCCAACACCGACGCGGTCAACGTCGCCCAGCTGAAGGGCGCAATCAGCCAGATCGATGCGGTCAGCGCGGCGGCGGTCACCTACGACCTGGACGGTGCAGGCGACCCCAACTATCGCCGTGTCACGCTCGGCGGTGGCACCGGCACCACCACCATCGGCAATCTGGCCGCCGGCGCGGTCAATGCCACCAGCAGCGAAGCGGTCAACGGCGCACAGCTGTTCGCCAGCAACGACACCATGGCGAAGTTCTTTGGCGGACGCGCAGCGTTCGATCCGCTCACCAGCACCTTCACCGCACCGCTGTTCGAGATCAGCACCATCTCCACCGGTGGCGCGGTGGCCTCGGGGCTGTATGACAACGTCACCGACGCCTTCGATGCGGTGGACGGCTCGCTGGTCAACCTCAACACGCAGATCAACGACATCCGCAACACCGGCACCAAGTACCTGCGGGTGAATTCGACCGGTGCCGAAGCCGTAGCCAGCGGCGCCGAATCGATTGCCGTCGGCGCCGGTGCCAGCGCAACCGCCGCCAACAGCATCGCTGTCGGTGCCGGCAGCCTGGCTGATCGGGCCAACAGCGTGTCGATCGGTGCGGCGGGCGCCGAGCGTCAGGTCACCAACGTCGCTGCCGGTACCGCCACCACTGACGCGGTCAACCTGGGTCAGTTGCAGGCCTCGGAAGAAGGCGCATTGCGCTACGACGTCAACGGCGATGGCAGCGTCAACTACGGCAGCGCCACGCTCGGCCAGGCCGGCACGGCCACCACGCTGCGCAACCTCGGCCCGGGCCAGATCAGTGCGGCCAGCAGCGAAGCGATCAACGGCGCGCAGTTGTTCGCGGCCAACCAGACCGTAGCGACCCACCTCGGGGGTGGCGCTGCAGTGGATGCAAATGGCGTGGTCACCGCGCCGACCTACACACTCAACAACGTTGCCGCCAACGGAACGGTCAGCCAGGGCAGCTACAACGACGTCGGCACCGCCTTCGACGCAGTCAGCAATTCGCTGGCCAACGTTGCCGACCAGACCGATGACCTGGACAAGCGCGCCGTGAAGTACGACGTGGATGGGAGTGGCAACGTGGTCGATACCGTGACCCTCAGCGGTACCGGTGGTGCACCGGTGAAAGTCACCAATGTCGCCGCTGGCAGCATCCTGGCGGGCAGCAGTGACGCCATCACCGGCGACCAGCTCTTCAGCACGCATCAGACGGTGGCCAGTTACTTCGGTGGCAGCACCGTGTACAACGGCAGCACCGGGCTGTGGACCGCGCCGACCTTCAACATCTCCACCATCGCCACCGATGGCACAATCACCGGCAACGACTACAGCAATGTCACCGCTGCGTTCTCCGCGGTGGATGGCTCGCTGCGGGTGCTCAACCAGCGCATCACCAATGGCGGCGGCAGCCCCTACCTGGCGGTGAACTCCACTGCTGCGGCGGCCACGGCCACCGGTGCTGAAGCACTGGCGGTCGGCCCTCAGGCAAGCGCAGCGGGTGCGGGCAGCGTGGCAGTCGGCAACGGTGCGAATGCCAGCGCCGGCAACAGTGTTGCGCTGGGCGCGGGTTCGGTGGCCAGCGTTGGCGCGCAGACCGGCTATACCGGTGCCTACGGTGCGGCTGGCGGCAGCAACTCGGCCGGCGAAGTGTCGGTCGGCAGCAGCGGCAGTGAGCGCAAGATCACCCATGTTGCCGATGGTTCCGACGACCACGACGCCACCAACGTCGGCCAGCTGAAGAATGGCGTGAATTACGCCATCGATCAGTCCAAGTCCTACACCGACCAGAAGATCCAGAACATCACCAACGTGGCCGGAAGCTTCCGCGCCAACAACAGCAACAACCTGGCCGATCCGTCCGCCAGTGGCGCCAACTCCGCCGCGGGCGGTGCCGGCTCCACCGCTGCCGGGGCAAACTCGACTGCACTGGGCAATGGATCGAAGGCGCAGGCCGACAACTCGGTGGCGCTGGGTGCAGGCTCGGTCGCCAACCGCGCCAATACGGTGTCGGTGGGAGCCGCTGGTGCCGAGCGCCAGGTGGTCAACGTCGCCGATGGCTCGCAGGCAACCGATGCGGTCAACGTGCGTCAGTTGCAGGCGTCGCAGCAGGGCACGATCCGCTATGACACCACCACCAACGGCACCACCAACTACAACAGCGTGACACTGGGCAGCACCAACAGTGGCCCGACCACGGTGCGCAACGTCGCCGCCGGCACCGCCGGTACTGACGCAGTCAATGTCGACCAGCTGAAGTCGGGCATGGCGCAGACCCTGGACTGGTCCAAGGCCTACACCGATGAGCGCATGGGCGGCTTCGAACGCGACCTGCGCAAGACCGACAACCGTGCCTCGGCCGGTATCGCCTCGGCGATGGCAACGGCCTCGCTGCCGCAGCCCAGTGAAGCCGGTCGCAACATGGCCTCGATCGCCGCCGGCAGCTACAACGGCGAGTCCGGCGTGGCCCTGGGCATCTCCGGTGTGTCCGAGGGCGGGCGCTGGATCTACAAGTTCAGTGGTTCCACCAACAGCCGTGGCGAGGCCGGTGTGGCCGTCGGTGCCGGCATCCAGTGGTGATCGCCCGCGCCGGGTCGCAACGGCGACCCGGCGCAAAGGGCAACGTCTACAGGGGGAATGACATGAAATCGCATTGCATCGCTCGCACCGGCCGCGTCGTCGCCACGCTCGGGCTGATCCTGGCGGCGGGGCTGCTGGTCGCCTGCCGCAGCCACGCACCGGCCGCAGACGGTCCCGCCGGCAGCACTGCCGTCACCTTCCCGGAGGCCAGCAAGGCATCGCTGAAGGAAGGCATCTATCCGGATATCGCCGACCTGCGCCGGTTCGCGCCGGGCATGAGCAAGCGACAGCTCTATACGCTGCTCGGTACCCCGCATTTCAATGAAGGCATGTGGGGCGTGCGCGAGTGGAACTACCTGTTCAACTTCCGCACTGCGCAGGGCGCCGAATACTTCACCTGCCAGTTCCAGGTGCGCTTCGACAACAAGGGCATCGCCCAGGGCGGCTATTGGAAGCCTGAATCCTGCGCAGCAGTCCTCGACCCACCACGTCCGCCACCGCCGCCACCGTCACCGGCGCCGCTGCCGGAGCAGCCGCTGCGACTCGCTGCCGATGCGCTGTTCGGGTTCGACAGTGCTGTGCTCAGTGCCAGCGGCCAGCAGGCAGTGCAGGGCGTGCTGGCGCAGGTGCGCGAGGCCAGCCAGGTGCAGTCGATCCAGGTGGTCGGCTACACCGACCGCATCGGCAGCGCGGCCTACAACCAGACACTGTCGCAGCGGCGCGCCGAGGCCGTGCGCATGGCCCTGGTACAGGGCGGTGTATCAGCGGCGAGCATCAGCGCTGAGGGGCGGGGCGCGGCGGAACCGCTGGTGCAGTGCGACCAGCGCAACCGGCGCGAACTGATCGCCTGCCTGGCGCCCAACCGCCGGGTGCAGATCGCTGGCGTGGCCCGAGCGCACTGAATCCCCGCGCCGGGGCGTGCTCCGGCATCCCGTGTCCCCCCTGTTCTGCCGGCAGGACGTGGAAACGTCTCCCCCGTTTTCCACGCCTGCCGGTGGGCAGGTTTCTCCCCTGGTGCACCTGATGAATGCCCAATTCCTGCCCTTGTCCATGAAGACGGAAGCCACTCTCAGCGTGTACGGCCAGCTTGGCAACCATGCGGTGGTGCGCATTCCCGGGCGCCGACTGCCGGGCCTGATCCTGCAGGCCGATACCGTCGCCGGCTTCCTCACTCAATTGCAGGAAGCGCAGGCTTGTCTGCGTAGCGGCCGCGCACAGCGCGCCGATGCCGAGCTGGACATGCTGGTCGACATGCTCGAGCAGTGGTACGCGTTGATCGAATCGCGCCTGGCCGATGCCGGCGAGGCCTTGTAGAGAAGAGGGGACGGCGGGGATCAAGTCGTTTCCCGCACAGTCGGAGCATGAACGACTTGATCCCCTACGTCCCCATTTCTGGTGCTAGGCGCGGGCGCGGATCATCCAGCAGGCGGTCTCTACCCGCACGCGATCACCTTCGATGAACGGTGCGAACGCGGTCAGTGCCTGTTGCAGCAGCGCATCTGCGCGTTCGGCGGGCAGCGCACGCAGGGCCAGACCCACGGGCCCAAGCTGGCCGACATAGCGGGCCAGTCCGTCACGGGTGAGGAAACAGGTCAGGTCCAGCGGCGATACGTCCACGTCCTGCCATCCGGCACGCTGCAGCAGCTGGCGCACCCGCTCGCCGTCGGCAAAGGCGAACTGTCCTGGTGCACCGGGCGCTCGCACTGGCAGCGTCAGCTGGTCTGCAAGGGCGCGCTCGGCAGTCGTCATGAATGGATTTTCCTGCGCGCTGCGCCAGGCGATGAAGCGCAGGCCTGCGCCCGCTTGGGCGGCACGGTGCAGGTTGGCGAAGGCGGCCGGCGTGTCCTCGAAGAACATTACCCCGAAGCGTGACTGGAGCCAGTTGTAGTGCGCCGTTGCGAAGGCATGGCGCTGCGCGTCGGCAACGATGAAGTCGATGTCGCGCCCGAGGGTGGCGGCACGTTGGCGGGCGAGGGCCAGCATCGGTGCCGAGATGTCCACGCCTGTGCAATGTGCGTCAGGACGCGCCGTGGCGGCGGTCAGGGTGCTGGCGCCGGTGCCACAGCCGATGTCCAGTAGTTCTGTGACAGTAGCCGGCAGTTCGTCGCGCAGGGCATCGGCCATCGGGTGGAACAGGCTGTCCAGCAGCGCCTGCTGCGCGACCCAGTTCTCGCCAGCGGGCCCGTTCCAGAGCGCGTTCTGATCAAGCGGGAGGGAATCGGTCATGGGCTTGCCTTGCGCGGAGAGTGCGACCATGGTGGCGCCTGAAGCCCACTTGAGGTCAAGCACGATGCAGGAACTGGATATCGGTGAGGTGGTGCGCCGCAGTGGCGTGCCGGCCTCGACCCTGCGCTACTACGAGCAGCTCGGCCTGCTGCAGGTGCTGGGGCGGCGCGGCCTGCGCCGGCAGTATCACGAACAGGTGCTGGAACGGCTGGCGCTGATCGGCCTGGGGCAGTCTGCGGGTCTGTCGCTGCAGCAGATCGGCGCCGCGATGCCGCAGGGGGCAGGGCTCGCATTGGACCGCACGGCATTGCTGGCCCAGGCCGATGCGCTGCAGCGGCAGATACGCGGACTGCAGCGGGTGCAGGATCGGCTGCGGCGGGCTGCAGCCTGTCCACACGCAGACGATGCACGGCGCTGCGCCTCTTTCCGCAGATTGCTACGTGCGCAGCAGCGCGTGGCGCGTGCATGAGCAGTAGATCCACGCCCTGCGTGGATGAACCGCCACCCCCCGCTCAATCGCGGGTGCTGACTTCCCAGGTAGCGTGCAGCACGCCCGGCACCTGCTCCATCCGAGCCAGCACCACGTCCAGTTCGTCGGCGCTGACCGCGGTGCTGACCAGCACTGCGATCACATCGGTAGGCGCATCGGCGTGCTCGACCAGCTGTACGTCGCCGACCGGGTACTGCGCTGCTTCCAGCACATCGACCAGACGCTCGCGCACGCGCGGCACCGCGTCAGCGTCCACGCTCAGGCGCACTTCGTAGGTCGCCTCGCTGGTGGCTTCGTTGATCGGAATGCGGTTGATCGCGTTCACCAGCGGGCGCAGCAGGGTATTGCCGGCGATGATCAGTACGGTCAGCAGCACGCCTTCGGCCAGCATGTCGGCGCCGGTGCAGCTGCCCACGGCAGCTGAGCACCACAGCGTCGCCGCAGTGTTCAGGCCGCGCACGTTCATGCCTTCCTTCATGATCACACCAGCGCCGAGGAAGCCGACGCCAGAGACCACATACGAGATCACCCGCACCGCTTCGGCGCTGCCAGCGATACGCATGCCCAGGTCGACGAAGGCGGCGGCGCCCACGGCCACCAGCACGTTGGTGCGCAGGCCGGCGGTGCGCTGCCGATATTGGCGCTCGGCGCCGATCAGGGTACCCAATACGAACGCTGCCAGCAGGCTGACCACGGTGTCGGCGAAGGGGCCAGCCTGGAAGGTTTCAATGAAGCGCATGGCCGCAGTCTACCCGCACAACGTGACAGTAGATCCACGCCATGCGTGGATGGGTGGGGGCGTCGGGAGATCATCCACGCATGGCGTGGATCTACCAGTCGACGCGCGGTCGGGGGCCCGGCTGTGCAGTAGAGCCACGCCATGCGTGGATGGGTGGGGGCGCCGGGACATCATCGACGCATGGCGTAGATCTACCAGTCGACGCGCGGCCGGGGGCCTGGCTGTACAGTAGATCCACGCCATGCGTGGATGGGCGGGGGCGTCGGGAGATCATCCACGCATGGCGTGGATCTACCAGTCGACGCGCGGTCGGGGGGCTGGCTGTACAGTAGATCCACGCCATGCGTGAACGGGCGGAGGCGTCGGGAGATCATCCACGCATGGCGTGGATCTACCAGTCGACGCGCGGTCGGGGGCCTGGCTGTACAGTAGATCCACGCCATGCGTGGATGGGCGCGGGCGCCGGGACATCATCCACGCATGGCGTGGATCTACCAGTCGACGCACGGTCGGGGGCTGGCTGTACAGTAGATCCACGCCATGCGTGGATGGGTGGGGGGCGTCGGGACATCATCCACGCATGGCGTGGATCTACTCGTCGACGCGCTCGCCCATCATTTCGCGCTGGCGCTTGTCCAGCTCCTCCGCATAGCGCTTGCGCACGAATGCTTCAGACACCACGCCCAGTACCTGGCCATCGCCAGCTACCACCGCCAGTTCATCGGCCTGGGTCTGGTCGAACCGCTGCATCACGCTCACCACGTCCGCGCTTGCGGCCAGCGCCACATCGCGGTTCTCGGCGAACGTACCCACCACGTCCTCGGGCTTCACGCCGTCACCGAACAGGCGCGGAATCTGCACGATGCCGGCGTAGTGGCCTTCACTGTCGATCAGGATCACCCGGCTGCCCGAGCCCAGCGGGAAGCGCTGACGGAACGTGGCGGCATCGAGGTCGGCCGGCGCAGTAGCGATACCCTTGCGCATCATCCGCCCGGCGTTGAGGTTGTGTACCCAGCCGATGTCACGCGCGCTCTTGATGGTTTCGCCGCGCAGATGCATGCGCCAGGTCGAGAAGGAATAGCCGAACCATTGCCGTACCAGGGTGCTGGACACCAGTACCGCGCTCATCACCACGCTGGTCAGCAGGAAGTCGTGGGTGCCTTCCAGCACCAGCATGGCCATGGTCATCGGCGCGCCGACCACGGCCGCGGCCAGTGCGGCCATGCCCGCCAGCGCCGCCGAGGTGGCGTCGATCACCGGTACGCCGGTGGCCATCGCCAGAAGTCCGGCAAACAGGGCGCCGACCAGGGTGCCCATGAACAGCGAGGCGAAGAACAGGCCGCCGCGGAAGCCAAAACCGAGCGAGATGCCCGACGCGAGGCATTTGAGGGTCAGCAGTCCGCCGATCCAGATCAACGGCAGGTGCGTGGTCAGGTCCAGGTGCAGCGCTCCGTGGCCGGACGACAGTACCTGCGGACTGGCCAGTGCCAGTGGAATCAGCAGCAGGCCGCCCACCACCGGGCGCCCCCACAGCGGCAACGGACTGCGCTTGACGGTGCCCTCGATGGAGGCGATCAGGCGCATCACCGCGATGCCGACCATCGCACAGCAGCAGCCAAGCAGGCCGTAGATCGCATAATCGGCTGCGCGCACGTCGATGGTGGATGCCGCCGGCAGCAGATAGGCTTCCACGCCGGCCTGGTCGGCAACGAAGGCGCCGGCCAGCGCGGCCACCGCCACCGGTGCCAGTGCGGCCGGCGTATAGGCACCGATGACGATCTCGAAGGCATAGAACGCCCCGGCCAGCGGAGCGCCGAAGGCCGCGGCGATCGCACCGGCCGCACCTGCACCGACCAGGATGCGCACATCGTTGCGGCGCAGGCGCATCACGCGCCCCAGCTGCGAGCCGCTACCCGCGCCCATCTGTGTGTACGACGCTTCCAGTCCGACCGACGCGCCGCAGCCGTTGGAGACAAGGGTCTGGGTCAACACGATCAGGTTGTCGCGCATGGACATGCGACCGCCGTGCAGCGCATTGGCTTCCACGGCATCCAGCAAGGGGCGCTTGAGGCGCGTCGCAGCAAGGCTGACCAGGCCCACCACCAGGCCACCCAGCGGCAGCACCAGCAGCGCGGTCCAGGTCAATGCGGGCAACGAGCTCAGGCGCATGCCCTCGTCCAGGCCATACAGCGCGGCCTGCAGGGTGCGTGCCAGCCCAGCCTGCAACAGGGTCAGGCCACCGGCGATCAGCCCGACCAGCAGGGCCAGGGCTATGAACCACAGGTCGCTGCCGCGCAGGCGCAACTGCAGGCCCTGGAAGGCCAGATGCAGGCGCGATGGCGAAGCGGCGGACGACATGGTGGCGGCATGATACGCCGCCCCCGTGAGCGCCACCGTCACCGCATCAGGCGGTTACTGCACTCAGAAGCGGTAGCGGCCCTGCACGTAGAACGTGCGCGGTGCGGCCACCATGCGCCCGGCGTTGCCATCCACGTTGCGGGTGTACCAGCGCTTGTCGGCCAGGTTGTTCACGCCCACCGCAACTTCGCTGTCGGCCAGCCACGGCAGCTGCCAGGCGGCCTGCGCGTTCCACAGGCGTACGCCCGGCACACGTCCCACGCGCGCATCGGCGGTTTCGTTCCAGGTGTTGGCGGCATCGGAGAACTGGCCGCTCTGGTGGGTGCTGGACACGTTGAAGGTCCAGCCGGCAAGCGCATAACGGGCGCCGATGCTGTCGGTGTCGCGCGAATAGAACGGTACATCCAGGCCGCGGTTGTCGCCGGACTGCTGGATGGCCTTGGTCCAGGTGTAGTTCGCGTACAGCTCCAGCCCGGCCAGCGCGCTGCTCTCGGCGAAGCGGTATTCGATCGCGCTTTCCACGCCCTTGTGGTCCGTGGCGCCGATGTTCTGGAAGGTGGGTGGGGTGATGCCCGGGACCTGCAGGATCTGGTTGTCGAAGCGCATCTTGAACACGGTCACTTCCGCGCGCAGCGCGCCATCCTGCCAGCGCGCGCCCAGTTCGGTGGTCTTGGCGATTTCCGGGTTCAGCGGATTGGTTGCGGTCTGCGAATTCAGCTGGATGTTCTGCACCGGCCCGAACGAGGTGGTGTAGTTGCCGAACACGGTCAGCTGCGGGGTCAGCAGGTAGGCGACGTTGAGCGAGGGCAGGGCCTTGTCGCTGCGGCTGCTGAAGTTGGCGCCGCCACCGGCCTGCTGGCGGTCCATGTCGATCCATTCCATGCGCACGCCGGGCGTGATCCGCCACTTGCCGATGGCGATACGGTCATCCACGTAGAACGCGTGCGCATCGGTGGCGTTGTCGAAGCGGGTGGTCACGCCGGCCGCACCGGTACGGCGGGTCACGGTGTAGCTGCGGTCATTGCCGCGCTCGCGCAGGAAGCGGTAGCCGGCAGTGATGTCGTGCACGCTGCTGCCCCAGTGCAGGCGCTGGGTGTAGCGCGGTTCGATGCCGAGCACTCGGTAATCGCGCGGCTGCACCGTGATCTGCGTGTTGGCGGCGTTGATCAGCGAGCTGGCGCGGTTGCTTTCGTTGTAATAGGCCAGCACCTCGAACTCGCTGTTTTCCGACAGCGTGTTGGTGTAGCCCAGGTCGATGCCGGTGCGATGGCCCTTCCAGAAGTCGGTGGGCCGGGTGTTCTGGAACGGGTCGGTCTCGTATTGCGCGCGGGTCAGGCCGCCCGGCGTCAGCGAGCGAACGTCGTAGTAGGAGAGCTTGGCGCGCAGCGCCTGCTGTTCGTCGATGGCATAGGCGAACTTCAGCGCGAGATCGTTGAAGCGATCATCGCTTCCCTGGCGCCAGCCGCGGCCGTCCTGGCCGGAGTAGAGCAGGGCTGCGCCCAGACCGTTGTCAGCGGTGCCACCGAGGAAGGCGTTGTACTGGGTGCTGTCGCCGCCGCCATGGTCGTAGGCGGTGTAGCGCACGCCGGCTTCGCCGTGCAGGCCGGCTTCGGTGGGAATGGCGCGGGTGCTGAAATTGATGATGCCGCCCACGTTCTGCGGCCCGTAGCGCACCGCGCCGCCACCACGCACCACGTCGATCGACTCGATGTTGGCCAGGCTGGCCGGGGCGAAGGACAGTTGCGGCTGCCCGTACGGTGCAACCGCCAGCGGCACGCCGTCCAGCAGCACGGTCGAGCGCGGCGAGTAGCGACCGGTCAGGCCACGCACGCCGATGTTGAGCGACACTGAGCTGCCAGCAGTGCCGGAGTTGTCGGTGACCTGTACGCCGGGAATGCGGCGCATGGCATCGCCCAGGCTGGCGGCGCCGCTGGCCTCGATGCGCTGGCGGTCAACCACGGTACGCGCGCCGGCAAAGCTTTTGACGCTGTCGTGCAGGCCGGTGCCCAGCCAGCTGCCCGATACCTGGATGCTGTCGAGGGTGGTGGCGCTGTCCTGTGCGAAAGCGTTGGCGGCCGGGATCAGGCACAGGGCGAGGGTGGCGGCCAGGGGCAGGCGGGCCGGTTGCAGGGCAGGGATGGGCATCGGTGCAGGCTGTGGAAGGTTGTAAATGAGAATTATTGCTGATTCCATTCGCCATTGGAATCGGCGCGCGGTTCAGCGCGTTGGCCCGGTGGTAAAGTGGTTGATTGCTCCCTGACCCGCTGAGATCTGCCATGTCCACTGCTGCTTTCTACCCCGTCGGAACCCCTGGCCAGCCGTGGGGCGTGGCGGAACGGGAGCAGTGGCGTGCGCGCCAGCAGCGCCTGCGCCGCTATGACGAGGAGGTGCTGCCGCGCATCGATGCGCTGGCCGAGCGCTTCGACAAGGTGGCCTACGGCCAGCTCGACTATGCAGGCGAGACCTACACCCTGTTCGCCCTGCGCAGCCGCGACTGGAATCCGGCTTTGCCGGCCGCGCTGGTAACCGGCGGTGTGCATGGCTACGAGACCAGTGGCGTGCTGGGCGCGCTGGAGTTCCTCGAAAAGCATGCCGCCCGCTATGCCGGCAAGGCCAACGTTCTGGTCGCGCCGTGCGTGAATCCGTGGGGCTTCGAGCGCATCAACCGTTGGAACTTCGATGCGATCGACCCGAACCGCAATTTCCGCGCCGAAGGTCCGGCACGAGAATCGACCGCCGTCATCGAACTGATCGCGCCGTACAAGGGCCAGTTCGTGCTGCATATCGACCTGCACGAAACCACCGACAGCGACGAGAGCGAGTTCCGTCCCGCACTGGCCGCGCGCGATGGCAAGCCGTTTGAACCGGGCCTTATTCCCGATGGCTTCTACCTGGTGGACGACAGCGAGAATCCGCAGCCGGCGTTCCAGCAGGCCGTGGTCGCCGAAGTGGAGAAGGTGACCCATATCGCACCGGCCGACGACAAGGGCGAGATCATCGGTTCGCCGGTGGTTGCGCATGGCGTGATCGAGTACGCGCTGGTGCCGCTGGGCCTGTGCGCCGGCATCACTGGAGCGAAGTACACCACCACCACCGAGGTCTACCCGGACAGCCCGCGGGCGACGCCGCAGCAGTGCAACGACGCGCAGGTGGCGGCGGTGTGTTCGGCGCTGGATTACGCGCTGGCCAACCCGTGATCTGCTGACGTCCTGTGCATCCACGCATGGCGTGGATCTACTTCAGCGTGCAGTAGATCCACGCCATGCGTGGATTTCAGAGGGCAGTAGATCCACGCCATGCGTGGATGGGGTGCCGCTGAAACTTCACCCCAACGCTTCGGCCCACCACAACGCCGCCGGCCCCGGCGGCGTATCGCGGCGCCATACCAGGTCACTGTGGATGCGGCGCGGCCAGCCGGGCACGCGCAGTTCCTGCAGGCGGCCACGGTCATAGCGCTGCACCAGCGCACGCGGCAGCTCGGCCCAGCCGATGCCGTCCTCGGCCATCTCCATCACCATCAGATAATCCGACGCGGTCCATGCCGGCCCGCTGATCGGCGGTGCGTGGTCGACCTGCGCGCTCAGCCGCACCTGACGGTGCCGGGCCAGTTGTGCCGCTGCGCGCACGCCAGCCTGCGCCAGCGGATGATCGTTGGCCACATACACCGCCAGTTCGCTGTGATGGGCCAGGGGCTGGGCCACCAGCGCATCGGGGTACTGCGCCTGCCGCGGCAGCAGTCCCAGCCCGGCGCGCCCGACATCCACCAGTTCCAGCACGTCCCGCCCTTCGGCATCCAGCCATTCCAGCTCGATCTCGGGAAACGCCTCGGCAAACCGCTGCAGCACGCGTTGCGCCGGATCCAACTGGTACACATCGGAGAACACCACGGTCAGGCGTGGCTCTACCGGCGCTGCGAGGCGTACGCTGAGCTGCTGCAGGCGCGCGTCGGCGGCGAGGATTTCCTGCGCGTGGCCCAACACCTGCCGCCCGGCGTCAGTCAACTGCGGGTAACGGCCGCCGCGGTCGAACAGGACCATGCCCAGGTCCGCCTCCAGATGGGCGATGGCGGTACTGACCGTGGACTGCGTCTTGCGCAGCCGGCGCGCGGCCGCCGAGAACGAGCCCAGCGCCGCGGCTTCCACGAAGGCCTGCAGGGATTCGGGAGAATAGGGCATTAATCCATCGCTCCTGTCGATGGATTCCATTTTGATACCACCGTAAAAGGCGATGATACTGGCCGCCGTCGCCCCTGTCTGCGGGGGTGTTCCGGATTGTCCACGCATGGCGTGGACCTACTGATGGGGGCTGTCCCCATCCCGCAAGGAGTTTCACATGTCCCGTACTGTTCCCGCCCGTGGCGCGCTGGTCGCCTGGGCCTGCCTGACCGTGGCCATCGTTGCCGAAGTGGTCGGCACCTCGTTCATGGCCCAGGCCGCCCGCGATGGCGGCTGGACCGGTTACCTGATCATGGCCGGCGCGCTGGCGTTGTCCTATTACTTCCTGGCGCTGTCGGTGCGCCGTATCGCCGTCGGCGTGGCCTATGCGGTGTGGGAAGGCCTCGGCCTGACCCTGTTGACCGTGGTCGGCCTCACCGTCTTCGGCGAGAGCCTGTCGCTGCAGCAGCTGGCCGGTCTGGTGCTGGCGGTGGTCGGCATCGTCTGTGTCACCCTCGGGGAGGCGCACTGATGAACATGATGGCCCTGTTTTTCGTGATCTGTTCCGCCTTGATCGACGTCGCCGCCAACATGATGGTGGCCAAGTCGGAGGGCTTCCGCCGCTGGCGCTGGGGTGTCGGCGCCATCGTGCTGGTCTGGATCGCCTTCGCCCTGCTGGGCCAGGCCGTGCGCTACATGGACCTGGCCACCGCCTATGCGATGTGGGGTGCGATTGGCGTGATCGGTACCGCCACCTGTGGGCGCCTGCTGTTCGGCAACCGCCTGCGCCCGGTCGGCTGGGTCGGCATCGGTCTGGTCACTGTTGCAGTGCTGCTGCTGAGTACTGCGAAGTAACGCGTTGCTGTGCCAACCAGGGTTTGCACCTGCCAGAGCGTGAGCCGCCGCAAGCAAGCGCCCCGGGGATGATTTCTCCGGGGCGCTGTCACATCCGCGGGGCTTAGAAACGTGCGGTGAAGCTCAGCCGGGTGGTTCGGCCCGGGCCGGGCATCAGGCTCATCGCCAGCGTGTCCATGTAGTAGGTGTTGCGCAGGTTGTTGACCACTAGCTCCACCTCGGCCTTCGGGGTGAACTGCCAGCGCGCATAGAAGTCGTAGATCGCAGTTGGCAGGTAGATGTTCTGCAGGCCGGTCGAACCGGTGGTGTTCCAGGGCTTGTCCAGCTCATGGGTGGGGCCGCTGTTGTAGGTGCGGCGGATGCCGGTATCCAGTCGCTTGTCGAACAGGCGGAATCCGAGCGTGCTGTGGATCGAGTACTTCGGCGGGTTCTGCGCATTGACGAAGGACGTACCGAAGCCGCCGTCCACGCAGTCCTGCGTGGTGTCCAGCTTGCTCCACTTCGCATACGGGTCGTCGCGCAGGCGCTTGGCGGTGGCCGCATCGCAGGTGCGTGCGCGCTGGTAGTAGCTGGCTGACAGGTCCAGGTACACAATGCCGGCGTCATAGCCGGACTGCAGCTCGTAACCGGAGATCGTGTAGTTGTCGACGTTGTCGACATAGAAGGCCCAGTTGCTGGAATCGAAGCGGCGGGTGATTGCGTTGTCGATATCGTTCTTGAACCAGGCCACCTTGAACGCCAGGCGGTCACCGTCGCGCCACAGGTCCTGCTTGAGCAGGCTGAAGCCGATGTCCCAGGAGCGGTTCTTCTCCGGCTTCAGGTCGGCCACCGGTGCCGAGGTGCTGTTGCCCAGTGTCGATTCGAACAGGCTGGGCATCTTCCAGCCCTGTGCGTACTTCACGTAGAAGAACATGTCCTGGTCGAGGTTGAAGCGGGCCTCGGCATACGGCGCGAAGCCATGGCCGGAACGGCGGATCGCCGGCTTGTAGCCCCACGCGGTGGGAATCTGCTTGGTATAGAAGCCGTTGGCGCCGCGCGGGTCGGGAATGAAGCCATCGAAGTCGTAGCTCTGGCCCAGCGTGCTGTCGCCGTACGGCGTGGCCCGCAGCGAGTCGTAGGTGTAGTTGCCCTGTGCGTCCGGATACCACTCCTTGTACCAGCCCGGCAGCAGCTGGCCGCCCTTGCTAAGGCGTGCGAAGGTGTAGCGCAGGTCGCGTGATTCACTGACGAAGGCGACGCGGTTGCGGTCGCGGGTGCGGTAGTCGATGAAACGACCGCCGGCGGTCAGTGACAGCCAGTCCCACGGCTGCCATTGCAGCGACGCGACAGCGCTGGCCTCGCGCCGCGTGCCCGAGCGCAGGTAGCGGTTGTTGTTGTAGTCCACCGGCAGCACCGGCGAGTTCGGCGCCGTGTCCTCGTGCTGGAAGGCGGCACCATAGCGCAGGGTCCAGTCACCCAGGCCGTTGCTGAAGCGGGTGGTATTGCTGCTGTCCACGCCCCAGCGCCGGGTCTTCACGTCCGACTGCAGGCCAGGCCCGTAGGTCTCGCCCAGCGTGTCCGGCATCTGGTCGTTGGGCACGTCCTTGAACAGCGGCGTGTTGGCGATGTTGCTGTTGAACATGCGGCTGGTGGCGGTGGTGAACCACAGCGTGCTGCTCAGGTCCAGCCACGGGTGCGCCTCAGGCCGGTAGCGGTGGCGCAGCGAGGTGGCATTGAGCCGCATCTGCCCGGGCTCGAACTGGAACATGGTGTTGGCCTTGTCCACATAGGTCACCCATTCGTTGGACTCGCCGACACGGCCAATCGCCGACGGCATGATCTCGCCGAAGCTTGAGTTGAAGTAACGGTGGCTCAGCTCAAGCCGCTGGTCGGGGTTGGGTGTCCAAGTGAACTTCAGCAGCGCCGATTCGTTGTCGGTATGCGTGTTCAGTACCTCATCGCCCGGGTGGTACATGTCCGAGACCGCCTGGCTGGACATGCCGGTGCCGCCGCTGGACAGATGCTGGTCGTCGTAGCGGTCTGCGCCGTTGCGGCCTGCGAAGTAGTTGCCCTGGCGTCGCCGTGCGTAGGCCGCCACGAACTGCCAGTCCTCGCCGCGCTGGGCGAAGGCCACGCTGCCATTCCAGTCACGTGGATCGCGCAGGCTGTTGCGGTTGTCGTTGCCGCGCGCCACCTGCTTGAACGAGCGGGTGCGGTCGATGCTGTTGTCGGCCACGCCACCGCGCACGCGCAGGCCCCAGCTCTGGCCATCGTCGAGGATGTCATCGACGTTCAGCGTTTCCATGTAGACCACGCCGCCGATCGCGCTGGCGGCGTTGGCGGCCAGGCTCGGTCCCTTTTCGATGCTGACTGAACTGATCAGGTCAGGGTCGAGGTAGCTGCGCTGCTGCAGGCCAGCATAGCCACGATAGACATCGATGGCCTGCTGACCACCGTCGATGATCACCGGCACCCGGTTCTGGCCCTGCAGGCCGCGGATGTTCACGTCCAGTGCGCCGCCGTTGCGCACATCGCCGGTGTGCACGCCGACCGCGCCGGCCAGCACATCGCCGATGGACTGCCCGCGGAAGCGCTCCAGCTGCTGGTGGTCCAGATGCACGCGCGAGCCGCTGTCACGGTAGACCGCGTCGGCATCGGCCAAGCCCCACGGTGAAGCGCCTTCGCTGGCCTCACCGCCAACACGCAGGGTGCCAATCTGGCGAACGCCGTCATTGTCGCGCGCAGGTGCGGGGTGCAGCACGACACCCTCGGCATCGCGCTGGAAGGTGAGCCCGGTGTCGGCCAGCAGCTGCGACAGTGCCGCGTCCACCGACTCCGGGCGCTGCACGCCCGGGCTGCGCAGGCCACGGGTCAGGCGCGCATCGACGGCCACGTTGAGTCCAGAGTGCTGGCCGAAGGCAGTCAGGGCCTGGTCGAGCGGACCGGCAGCGATGTGCCACTGGTCGGCCGTCGCGGCGGCGTTCTGTGCGTGTGCACTGACGGGCAGGAGGGCTGGCCCGATGATGGCCAGGCAAAGTGCGAGTGCCAGCGGGCGAGGGCAGGGGAGGGGGTGGGGGGACGTCATGGGGCGGTGTTCCGCAAGGGGTTCTTCTGTACTGCCCGGTGAGCGACAGAAAAGGGAACCGTGCGATCAGGCGGGGCGCAGCACGGTCCACCAGGGCCACGGTTGTTCAATGCGGATCGGCAGGGCGCGCGCCAGCAACGGCAGTGCCTGCAGGCTGTCCAGCCGTGGCAGCACCGCCGTCACCTTCAATGCTGCCACGCGTGGATCACAGCCCAGATAGCCGCGATGGTGGCGTGCCAGTTCATCGATCACGCGGACCAAGGGTGTGTCGGTCACCTGCAGGCGGCCGTCGGTCCAATCACCGCGCAACGGATCCAAAGCCACCGGCTGCAGTGCACCCAATGCGCCAATGCGCGCCCCGGTACCCGCAACCACGTCCAGCGCAGCGCCCAGCAGGGGCAGGCAACGTACGGTGCCTTCGAATACATCCAGCCGACTGTCCTGTCCGCAGCGGCCGACCGCAAAGCGTGTACCGATCGGCTGCAGACGGGCGCCAGCAGTGTGTACGGTCAATGGCAGCTGGGCGTAAGCAGGCGCGTGCCCGGTCTGCAGCAGCAGTTCGCCCTGCAGCAGGTACAGCGCACGACGGCCTTCGGCGAAATCGACGACGACTTCGCTGTCGGCGTTGAGCCACAGCTGGCTGCCGTCGCGCAGGGTCCACGCGCCGGTATTTCCTGCCGTCGTGCGCAGCGGCAGTCGTTGTCGCTGCGAGTGCAGGCCCTGCAGGCCGAGCAGCGAGATGGCCCCCAGCCCCAGTACGCCACCGATGCCGCGCAGGGCGCGACGACGACGGCGACCCGCTGCATCCAGGGCCTGTGCGGCAGCATGCGGCGCCAGCGGAGCAAACGAGGTCCAGATGGATTCGACCCGCTGCCACGCCCGGGCGTGCTCGGCATGCTCGCGCAGCCATGCTTCCCAGCGGCACTGATCGTCGCCACTCCAGGTGCCCTGCTGGCGCATTGCGAACCATTCGGCGGCCTGTTCCAGCGCCGGCGAGGCGATGCCGTGGCTCATGCCGGGAGGTCGCCGCAAAGCTGCAGGCAATGCAGCATCGCCTGCGCCATGTACTTCTTGACCATCCGTTCGGAAACGCCCAGCTGCTGGCCGATCTGCGCATAGCCCATGCCGGAGAGGCGTGCCATCAGGAAAGCGCGCCGCGGGCGCTCGGGCAGGCCCTGCAGCATCTCTGCGATGGCATGCAGCAGCTGCAGCGCCTGGGTGCGTTCTTCGGCGGAGGGATGCACCGGCTCCGGTTGTGCCGCCAGCGCCGCCAGATAGGCCCGTTCCAGATCGGCGCGCTGCCAGTGGTTGACCAGCAGCGCGTGGGCGATGGTGGTCAGGTAGGCGCGCGGCAGGCGCAGCTCGGCAGGGTCCACCCGGCGGCTGAGCAGGCGTACGAAGGTGTCCTGGGTCAGGTCGGCTGCGCACTCGGCGTTGTGGGTGCGCCGCCGCAGCCAGCCCAGCAGCCAGCCGTGGTGTTCGCGGTAGAACCCCGCCAGCACGGAGCTGGAGGTGGCGGGCACGGCCATCAGCGTCGGTCGTCAATGAGAATGATTCCCATTATAGTCGCGTGAAGGCGCCCACCACAAACCTGCTGCGGCCGGTGCCGTTGCCGTCGTCGATGCAGTGGCCGACACTTGGGCTTTCCCGCAACGGAGTGCCCGCATGTTCAGTCACGTCACCGTCGGAACCAACGACATGGAGATCTCCCGTCGCTTCTACGATGCCTTGTTCACCGCCGTCGGCGGCCGCGCAGGTGTGTTCGATGACGAGGGCAAGCTGGTCTACATCAAGGATGGACGGATGTTCATGGTCATTCCGCCCATCGATGGCCAGGCGGCGTGCCATGCCAACGGCGGCACCATCGGATTTGCGCTGGCAGACCCGCAGGCGGTGCATGCCTGGCAGGAAGCAGGGGTCGCCCATGGCGGTACTGCAGTGGAAGATCCGGCTGGCGTGCGGCAGAAGGCAGGGCGCCAGTTGTACCTGGCCTACCTGCGTGATCCGGACGGCAACAAGCTGTGCGCCGTGCATGTGATGCAGTAAGGCCGGAGCCTCGCGCGCGCCGTGCAGGCGCGCGAATAACACGGGCGGATGCAGGATCGTGGCTGCGCGATGCCACGACTTCATGCTGTGTCCACTGCGATTCAGCCAGAATCCGCCGGCTTGTTCTTTGATCGATCCGGAGATGGCTGCCCATGGAAGCACTGGAGCCTCAACATCAGCCGGTGCGAACCCTGCGGCCTGTCTTCGCCTTCGCGGCGATCGTCGTCGTTGCCTTCGCACTGTTCGTCAGCCTGTTTCCGCTCGGCGCCGGTCGCCTGCTGGTCAAGGCGCAGGACTGGGCTGCGCTCAACGTCGGCTGGTATTACCTGCTGGCGATGACCCTGTACCTGGTGTTCGTGGTCGGCGTGGCGCTGTCCAAGTACGGCGGCATCAAGCTCGGTGCCGACCATGACGAACCGGAGTTCAGTTACCTCTCCTGGGCCGGCATGCTGTTCGCTGCAGGCATCAGCATCACCCTGTTCTTCTTCTGCGTTTCCGAGCCGCTGACGCATTATCTGCAGCCACCGCAGGGCGATCCTGCCGCGGGTGAGGCGGGCGCGCGCCAGGCCATGCAGCTGCTGTTCCTGCACTGGGGCCTGCATGGCTGGGGCGTGTTCGCGCTGGCGGCGATGGCGATGGCCTATTTCGCCTACCGGCACAATCTGCCATTGGCCTTGCGCTCGGCGCTGTATCCCCTGATCGGCAAGCGCATCAACGGCCCCATTGGTTACACCGTCGATGCCTTGGGCATCGTCGCCACCGTGTTCGGCATCGGTGCGGACATGGGCTTCGGCGTGCTGCACCTCAACGCCGGCTTGGCCCACCTGTTCAACATCCCGCATTCCAACCTGGTGCAGATCCTGCTGGTGGTGGCGATGATGGGCGCGGCCGTCGCGGTGGCCGTGTCCGGGGTGGAGAAGGGCGTGCGCTGGATGGCCAACATCAACATGCTGCTGGCGATCGCGCTGGTGCTGTTCATGCTGTGCGCCGGCCCCACCCAGTACCTGCTCAGCACGCTGATGCAGAACCTCGGCGACTACCTGGGCAGCGTGGTCGGCAAGAGTTTCGACGTGTATGCCTATGGTGGCCGTCCGGAATGGCTGGGCGGCTGGACGGTGTTCTACTGGGCCTGGTGGATCGGCTGGGCGCCGTTCGTCGGTCTGTTCATCGCGCGCATCTCGCGCGGCCGCACCATCCGCGAATTCGTGTTCGGCGTGCTGCTGATCCCGCTGGGTTTCACCCTGGCGTGGCTGTCGATCTTCGGCAACAGCGCGCTGGACCAGGTGCTGCACCATGGCCAGCAGCAGTTGGCACAGCTGGCGGTGGATGATCCACCGACGGTGCTGTATGCGTTGCTGGATGGCTACCCGTGGAGCAAGGCGGTGATCGGCGTGACCGTGCTGGTCAGCTTCATCTTCTTCGTGACGTCCGCCGATTCCGGGGCGGTGGTGCTGTCCACGCTGTCCTCGCATGGTGGTGCGCCGGAGGACGATGGCCCGCGCTGGCTGCGTGTGTTCTGGGGCACGGTGATCGCGGTGCTGACCGCCGGCCTGCTGCTGGCGGGCAGCGTCGATGCGCTGAAATCGGCGGTGGTGCTGGCCTCGTTGCCGTTCTCGGCGGTGCTGCTGTTGATGATGTGGGGCCTGACGCGCGCCTTCAGTGACGAGTCGCACCGCAAGCGCGCGCAGCAGTTCAGGCCATCGCCGCTGATCGGCGATGATCGCCACCACCAGGGCTGGCGCCAGCGCCTGACCCAGGCCATGCACTTCCCGGTACGCGACCAGGTGTACCGCTTCATGGATGACACGGTGAAGCCGGCGATGGAAGCGGTGGCCGAGCAGTTGCGTGAGCAGGGCTGGGACGTGCAGACGCGGTTCGAAGCGGGCGACATGGAACTGTCGGTCAACCACGGCGAGCAGCAGGACTTCCTGTACCGGGTGATCCTCAGTGGCTACCTGACCCCGTCCTTCGCCGCGCAGCAGCTGCGCAACCAGCGCTACTACCGCGCCGAAGTGCATCTGTACGAAGGCAGCCAGGACTACGATCTGGTCGGCTACAGCCGCAAGCAGATCATCAACGACATCATCAGCCAGTACGAGCGGCACCTGCAGTTCCTGCACCTGAGCCGTTGATGCGGTGGGTGCGGACCGTTGGTCCGCACACTCCTGTAGAGCCGAGCCCACGCTCGGCTCCGACGGAAGAGCAGCCGAGCGTGGGCTCGGCTCTACAGCGGTAGTCAGAACCGGTAACGTGCCCCCAGCGAAACGAACTGACCGCGCAGGTTGTACTGGCTGATGTCGAAGCCGCTGGAGCCGCCGGCTGGATCGAACGGCGGATCCTTGTCGGTCAGGTTCAGCACCGACAGCGACAGCGTGGTCTTCGCGATGCCCTCGTAGGCCACGTACAGGTCCAGCTGCTGGTAGGGCTTGACCTTGTCGCGCAGGCCCGGATTGCTGGTGGCCGTCGCCACGCGCTGGTCATAGCCGCTCACGTACTGCAGGCTCAGCGTGCTGCTCCAGTCACCCACTGCCCAGTTCAACGAGGTGGTGCCTCGGGTCCGTGGCAACGCGCCATGGCGATTGTTGCCGGCGCCGTCATACGGGGCCTGGCCGGCCACCAGCGGTTGCTTGAAGCTGAGCAGGTGCGTCCAGCTGCCGGCCACGGTGAAGTTGCCCCAGCCATCGGTGCGGAAGGTGCGGTTGGCTTCCAGGTCGATGCCCGAGGTGGTCAGCTCGCCCTGGTTGGCGTACTGGTTGGTGATGATCTGGATGCGACCCTGTGCATCGCGCTGCACGCGGCCGGGGAACAGGTCCGGGTTGTTGACGATGAACTGCGCGCTGTCCGGCTTGACCAGGTTGTCCTGTTCGATGCGGTACCAGTCCAGGCCGATGCTGGAATCGGCATCCGGCGACCACACTGCGCCGACATTGAGATTGCGCGAGCGTTCGGCCTTCAGGTCCGGATTGCCGGTGCGCAGGTTGGTCACGCCACGGTTGCCGCCGGGCTGCAGCGGATCGAACGGATCGACCACCGAGCCGTAGCTGATGGTCTGCCCCGGTGCGATCTCCGGCAGCGACGGTGCACGGAAGCCGCGCGAGAACGAACCGCGCAGCAGCAGGCTGTCCAGCGGCTGCCAGCGCAGCGCGAACTTCGGCGAGAACGCCTTGCCGAAGTCATCGTAGTGATCACCACGGCCGGCCACCTGCAGTTCCAGGGTGCGATGCAGCGGCACGCTGAACTCGGCATAGGCGGCGCTGACCTGGCGTTCGCCGTTGACCACATTGATGGCCGGGCGCAGTTCGGTGCCCGACAACACCTGCGCGCTGGTGCGCGCGTCCAGCGATTCCTTGCGGAACTCCGCGCCCCAGGCGAAACCGATCGCACCGGCCGGCAGTTCCCACAACGAGGTGGATGCCTTGATGTTGAGCGAGTGCAGCTTGTACCAGCCCGGACGCTTGGTCTGCAGGCGTAGATCGTCCAATGCGCCCGGTGTGCTGGCGGGATTCAGGAAGTTGTAGCTGCCATCGCGCAGGACCTGCTGGAAAGCGTAGCGGTCCACGAAGTTGTCCACGTACTCGCGCTGCGCGCTCTGCGAGGTCAGCGCGGCCACTTCCCAGTCCCAGCGCTCGCCGGTACCGCGCACGCCGGCCAAGGCGCGGTAGAACACCTGGGTGTTGTCCTTCAGGCGCGGGCCGAGATCGAAGAAGGTGTATTCGAACGGCAGCGGCGCGTTGCCCGGATTGTTCGGGTGGCCGACCGGCAGCACGGCGGCGATATCGGTCAACGTGCCGGTGGCGGGATTGTAGGCACGCAGGCCGGGACCGACCGTCAGCGGTGCGCTGAAGATCTGGTCGGCCTTGTTGTGGCTGTACAGCACATCAGCGAAGGCTTCGACGCTGTCATTGAAGCGGTAGGTCGCGCTCAACGACGCCTGCAGGCGCTCGGCGCCGGGCTGCAGGGTCTTGAACGGCTGCGCGTTGAAGGCGCAGGCCTGGCCGGGCAGGGTGCTGCCGAAGTCACTGTAGGGACGCAGCTCGCTGCCATCGGGGCAGGGCGAGAACGGTTGCGGCGCGCGCGGGTTGGTCAGCCAGTTGCCACCGGCCGTGGACCAGCCGGCCAGGCGGCCACCGGGCTTGTCGCGGAAATCGCCGTCGCGGGTGTACGCGCGCTGGTCGGCGTCGAGGCGGTCGCGCTTGAGCAGATCCAGCCCGAACAGCACGTTCCAGCCCTGCTGTTCAAGATCACCGAAACCGGCCAGCAGGTTGGCCTTGCGCTCGTTCAGGCCGCCCTGGGTAGCGGTGCCGAAGCCACCGCCGACCTCCACGCCCTGGAAATCACGGCGCAGGATGATGTTGATGACGCCGGCAATGGCGTCAGAGCCGTACACCGCGGAGGCGCCATCCTTCAGCACTTCGATGCGCTCGACCGCGCTGATCGGCAGCGCGTTGAGATCGACGAAGGTGTCCTGGGTGTTGAGCGCGAAGCCGAAGTTGGCCACGCGGTAGCCGTTGACCAGCACCAGCGTGTTTTTCGGCGACAGGCCGCGCAGGCCGATCGAGGCCGAGCCTGCAGCGAAGCTGCCGGTGTACTGCTCGTCGAAACTGTTGCCGGCGTTGGCCGACAGGTTGCGCAGCACGTCGGTGAGGGTGGAGCGGCCGGTCTGCAGGATCTGCTCGCGGGTGACGATCTGCACCGGGTTGGGGCCGGCGGTGTCGCTGCGCTTGATGTTCGAGCCGGTCACCAGCACGGTGCCGAGGGTGGTGCTGTCCTTGCCGGTGTCGGCGGTTTCAGCGGCGCCGGCAGTGCCGGCGACGAGGGCCAGCGCGACCGCGCTGGAAAGCAGGGTGGTGCGATACATGGAAGCGACTGCGCCAAACGGGGGAGGAGCCGTCAGTACCGCACGCGGGCCAGTGCGCCTTCCAATGACGAAAGCGCATTCAGTTATACATCACAGGTTCTTAACGAAAGTCAGCGCCCTTGGTGGATTCGCCTGTGCTCCGGTAGGTGCGGACCGATCTTTGGTGGGTGTGGACCGTTGGTCCGCACGCCCCTGTAGAGCCGAGCCTACGCTCGGCTCTACACACTGGCCGGAAAGCAGCCGAGCATGGCTCGGCTCTACAGAACGCAATGTCAGACGATCACGGCCGCAGCAGCACCTTGCCATTGCGGCCCGAGCCCGCACCGGCCGTTGCGGCCTGGGCGATGTCGTCCAGGGCGAAGATCCGCTCCACCGGCAAGGTCAGTTCGCCGCCGGCCGCACGCGTCAGCAGCTCGCCAACAAGCCGGCGCTTGTCCTCCACCGCCATCGCCTGGCTGACCTTGCTGCCCCAGAAGCCCTTCACCGTGGCTTCCTTGTAGATCAGGCCACCGGCGGGTATGCGCATCGGCTCGCCGCTCATCACGCCGAACGAGACCAGGGTGCCGTGGTGGCCGAGCAGATCGACCAGGTCGCCGCTGGCTTCGCCACCGATGGAATCGACTGCGGCCGCGGCCTGTGCTTCGCCGGTGGCTTCGCGCACGCGGTCCTTCCAGCCGTCCACCGACGTATCGAACACGTGATCGATGCCCAGCGCCTGCAGCTGAGCCACCGCTTCTGCGTTGCGCACCAGGTTGGCCACGTGCACACCGCGTCCCTTTGCCAGCATCGCCAGCGACTTGCCGACGGCCCCGTTGGCGGTGTTCTGCACGATCCATTGGCCCTGCTCGACGCGCAGGAACTCCAGCAGCATCAGCGCGCTCAACGGCATGGCGATCAGCTGTGCGGCCATCTCGTCGGGGATCGACTCCGGCATCGGGATCGCCATCCGCGCCGGCGCGATGAACGCTTCGGCCCAGGTGCCGTGCACCGAGGCGGCGGCAACACGCTGGCCGATCTGCAGGCCATCAACACCCTCGCCGAGTGCATCGACCACGCCCAGCGCTTCGCTGCCACCAGTCGCCGGCAGCGTCGGCTTGTAGCCGTACAGGCCACGCACGGTCAGCAGGTCGTGGTTGTGGATCGAAGCCAGCACGGTGCGGATGCGCACCTCGCCGGGGCCGGGTTCGGGCAGTGCGGCGTTGGCAACGGCGAGGACGTCGGCCGGGTTGCCGAAGGAGGAGTACTGGGCAGCGCGCATGGGCGGTGTTCCGGAAAAGTTGATGTGGTACCGAACTGGGGACGCATGTGGCACCAACAAGGTGATGGAGGTGCAACACGGCATCCTGCGACCGATGGTCGCGACATGACGTGATTACTGCATCTTGTGTTGACGGACAGGGGTATCCCCACTATGTTGTGGCCGTCACTCCCGGTCAGCCGCCGCCGCCGGACATGCAGCAAACGTCCCGCGGCCCGCCCCTGAAGGCTTGCCGTGTCGACGCGGCCGCCACCGTGCGGACGCAGGTCGCCCCCACGGCCCGGATACCGGCCGCAGGCGCAGGCAGATGCCGACGACCTACGTTCCCGTGCCTTGGCAATCCACCCGTTCGCCCCGTGCGCCGGTATCGCGTGCAGGGCCGCCATGGCATCGATCGCCAACGCGCGTGCGAGCCTGGAGTTTCACCACCATGACCGACAGTACCTTCCGCGTGGCCGATCTGGCCGGCGCCGGCGACGCCATGGGCGCCAGCGGCGAGCGCGTGCCGACCTGGATCACCAAGGAAGCCGGCAATCGTCGCCTGCCGTACGATGCGGCACGCCTGCTGCGAAGTATCGACACCATCCACGCCGAGCTGCCGCAGCTGGATGTGGCCGACTACCGCCGCGTGGTGCTGGCGATGGTCGAGCGCAAGCCCAGCATCAGTGCCGATGACCTTGTGGATCTGCTGATCCGCGAAGCGGAATCGCGCGTCGATCTTGTCGCGCCGGAGTGGGAACAGTTCGCCGCACGCCTGTACCTGCGCCGGCTGTACAAGCGCGCCAGCCGCAACCGCTTCTACGACGTCAGCCTGAAGTACGGCTCGTTCGTTGGCCTGCAGGAAAGCCTGGCCGACCGCGGCGTCTACAGCAACGACATCCTGCGCTGCTATTCGAAGGAAGAGCTGCAGCAGGCCGGAGAGATGATCGACCCCGAGCGCGACCGGCTGTTCGCCTACAACGGCCTGTATCTGCTGGCCACGCGCTATCTCGCCACCGACCGCAGCCGCGAGGTGTATGAGCTGCCGCAGGAGCGCTGGTTGACCATCGCGCTGTACCTGATGCAGAACGAGGGCGGGCCGGGTGAGAGCGGCCGCGTACGCCGCATGCAGCTGGTGGGCGAGGCGTACTGGGCACTGTCCAACCTGTACATGACGGTGGCCACGCCGACCCTGGCCAACGCCGGCAAGGTCGGCGGGCAGCTGTCGAGCTGCTTCATCGACACGGTCGATGACAGCCTGCAGGGCATCTATGACTCCAACACCGATATCGCCCGTGTGTCCAAGCATGGTGGTGGTGTGGGTGCGTACCTGGGGTACGTGCGCAGCAGTGGCGCGCCGATCCGCGGCGTGCCCAACTCGTCCGGCGGCGTCGTGCCGTGGATCAAGCAGCTCAACAACACCGCGGTGTCGGTCGATCAGCTCGGCCAGCGCAAGGGTGCGGTGGCGGTGTACCTGGACATCTGGCATCGCGACATCGAAGCCTTCATGGATCTGCGCCTGAACAACGGCGACCAGCGCCTGCGTGCGCACGATGTGTTCACCGCCATCTGCGTGCCTGATCTGTTCATGGAGGCGGTCGAGCGCCGCGCCGACTGGTACCTGTTCGATCCGCACGAGGTGAAGCAGGCCAAGGGCTGGTACCTGCAGGACTTCTACGACGAGAAGCGCGGGGAGGGCAGCTTCCGCGACCGCTACGCCGAACTGGTCGCCGACGAGCGCATCAGTCGTCGCACGGTGAAGGCGATCGACCTGTTCAAGCGGATCATGCTCAGCCAGCTGGAAACCGGTAACCCGTTCCTGTTCTACCGCGACGAAGTGAACCGCAAGAACCCGAACAAGCACGTGGGCATGGTCTATTCCAGCAATCTGTGCACCGAGATCCTGCAGAACATGAGCCCGACGCGGATGATCCAGGAGATCGTCAGCGGCGACCAGATCGTTACCACCCGCCGTGCCGGTGACTTCGTGGTCTGCAACCTCTCGTCGATCAACCTCGGCCGTGCCATCACCGCCCCCGAGGATCTGCTGGCCAAGGACGTGCTGGAGCGGTTGATTCCGATCCAGGTGCGCATGCTCGACAACGTGATCGACCTCAATGCGCTGCCGGTGCCGCAGGCCACCATCACCAACCGCAAGTACCGCGCCATCGGCCTGGGCACGTTCGGCTGGCACCACCTGCTGGCACAGCAGGCGATCCACTGGGAATCGCCCGAGGCCGAGGAACTGTCCGATCGACTGTTCGAGCGCATCAACTTCCTGACCATCCAGGCCAGCGCGCAATTGGCCAGGGAGAAGGGCAGCTACCCGATGTTCGTTGGCAGCGACTGGCACAACGGCAACTACTTCCGTGACCGCGATTACAGCGGCGCGGCCTGGGACAGTCTTGCGCGCGAGGTGGCGAGCAACGGCCTGCGCAACGGCTGGCTGCTGGCAGTGGCACCGAACATGAGCACCGCACAGATTGCCGGTTCCACCGCGTCGATCGATCCGATCTACAGCGCGTTCTACTACGAGGAAAAGAAGGACTTCCGGCGGCCAGTGGCCGCGCCCGGGCTGTCGCTGGAAACCTGGCCGTACTACGAGAAGGGTGCCTACAAGGTCGACCAGTTCGCCAGCGTGCGGCAGAACGCGCGCCGCCAGCGCCATGTCGACCAGTCGATCAGCTTCAACCTCTACGTGCCGAGCACGATCCGCGCCAGTACGTTGCTGGAGCTGCACCTGAGTGCCTGGCGGGAAGGGCTGAAAACCACCTACTACGTGCGCTCCAACGACATCGACATCAGCGAATGCGAGTGGTGCTCGAGCTGACCACAGGTAGTGCCGGCCGCTGGCCGGCAACACATGACAGATGGTAGTGCCGGCCGCTGGCCGGCAACACGCTGAAAAAGAACGAAGGCAGAAGACCATGGCAACCCCGCTCGACCGCATCAAGATCCTCGAACCGCGCCACCCCAACCGCAGCACCGGCATCATCAACGGGCGCACCAGTGGCATCCTGAACTGGAACGACATTCCCTACCCGTCGTTCTATCGGGCCTACAAGGAACTGTCGACCAACTTCTGGATCCCCGACGAGGTGGACATGAAGGTGGATGCACGCCAGTACGGCGAGCTGAATGCGCGCGAGAAGAACGCCTACGATTCCATCATCGGCCTGCTGGCCACGCTGGATTCGCCGCAGACGCGTTTCATCTACAACGTCGCTGAGTACATCACCGACCCGGCCGCACACGCCAACGCGGCGATCATCGGCCAGCAGGAAGTGATCCACAACGAAAGCTACAGCTACGTGCTGGCCTCGATCACCGACCTGCCGAACCAGAACCGCATCTTCGAGATCGCCCGTACCCACCCGACCATCATCAAGCGCAACGCGCCGATCATGGGCGCCTACGACGATTTCATGCGCGAGAAAACCGCCGAAACCCTGTTGAAGTCGCTGATCCAGTCGTCAATCCTGGAAGGCATCAACTTCTATTCCGGGTTCGCGTACTTCTACAACATGGTGCGGCAGAACCGCATGAACGGCACCGGCAAGATCATCAGCTTCATCAACCGTGACGAACTGGCCCACACCAAGTTCATCAGCGAGCTGATCCGCGCCATCATCGGCGAGAACCCGGAGCTGCAGACCAACGAGCTGACCGCCTATGTGCACCAGTCGTTCGAGCATGCCATCGAACTGGAAACCCAATGGTCGGCGGAGGTGCTGGATGGCATCGACGGCATCGATGTGGATGAGATGGTGCGCTACGTGAAGTACCGCGCCAACAAGATGGCCGGCATGCTCGGCATCGAGCGCCTGTACAGCGACACCACCGACAACGTGATGCCGTGGATCAAGGCCTACGCCGACAACTTCACCGAGACCAAGACCGACTTCTTCGAGATGCGCAATGCAAGCTACAAGAAGACCAACGTCGACAACGGCTTCGACGACCTCTGAGCGCGGCCCGGCGCTGCGCATCCTGATCGTGGTGGCGTCGCTGAGTGGCAACACCCGCGAGCTCGGCCGCCATATCGCCGAGCGATGCCGGGCCGCAGGCCACGCCGTGCACTGGCAGGACGTCGACGACCTGCGCCAGTGCCCGCCGCTGCCGGTGGACGAGGCCGACCTGGTGCTGCTGGGTTGCTGGACCGACAACGCCGGGCGCACGCCGTCGGAGATGAAGGCCTGGGTGGCAGGTATCGCCGAACGCGGCCAGCGGCCGCGCCAGGTGGCGGTGTTCGGGACCGGCGAAACGCAGTGGGGGCAGGAGTACTACTGCGGCGCCGTGCACCGGCTGATCCGCTATTTCCACAGCGGCTACCCGCCGCTGGAGATCGAACAGATGCCCCATGGCCAGCGGCATGCCGCGGCCATCAACCGCTGGACCGACGCGGTCCTGGATCATTACTGGAGTACCATCGATGCAGATCATCGACGCCGCCACGCCTGAGCAGTTCCAGCAGTTGCTGGCCGAACACCCGCGCGCGCTGGTGGACTTCCACAAGGATCAGTGTCCCGGTTGCCGGATGCTGGACATGTCGCTGCAGCGGGTAGCCAGCGGCACGGCGGGGCAGGGCACGACCCTGCTGCGGGTGCAGCTGGAAGTGGTGGGCGAGGCGTTCTTCCGCGAGCTGGGGCTGCGGCAGACGCCCACGCTGTCGCTGTTCCGTGACGGCGACGAATGCATGCGCATGCCGGGCTTCCAGTCGCCGCAGCAGATCGAAGCGGCGATCGCAGAGTTCCTGTAGCGCCGGTCATGCCACATCCACGCATGGCGTGGATCTACTGCAGGTCGCCATTGCCGCATCCACGCATGGCGTGGATCTACTGCAGGTCGCCATTGCCACATCCACGCATGGCGTGGATCTACTGGGGTCAGAGCACCTGCCTGCGGCAAGGAATCCGACCCCGGCATTTGGCATCAACCGCCGGCGAAGGTATCCACCAACAGCTTCACGTTCAGCACCACGATCACCAGCGCGATCACCCAGGCGATGCTGCCCAGCCAGCGCGGCGCCACCAGCGCACCCATCGTCATCTTGTCGGTCACGATCCGTACCAGCGGTATGATCGCGAACGGCAGCTGCATCGACAGCACCACCTGGCTCAGTACCAGCAGCTTCACCGCGCCCTGGTCGCCGAACAGCATGATCACCACCACCACCGGGATGATGGCCAGCGCGCGGGTGATCAAGCGCCGCAGCCACGGCGGCAGTCGCAGGCGCAGGAACCCTTCCATCACGATCTGTCCGGCCAGGGTCGCCGTCACGGTGGAGTTCAGGCCAGATGCCAGGAGTGCCACGGCGAACAAGGTTGAGGCCAGGCCCACGCCCAGCATCGGTGCCAGCAGCTGGTGTGCCTGCTCGATGTCTTCCACATCGAAGCGGCCGTTGGCATGGAATACCGCCGCCGCCAGGATCAGGATGCTGGCGTTGATGAACAGTGCCAGGGTCAAGGCAACGGTGCTGTCGGTGACGGCCCAGCGCAGCGCACTGCGACGGCCTTCGTCGGTGCGTGGATAGGCACGGGTCTGCACGATGGAAGAATGCAGGTACAGGTTGTGCGGCATCACCGTGGCACCGATGATGCCGATGGCGATGTACAGCGCATGCGGATCAGTGACCACCTGCGCGCGCGGAATGAAACCGCCCAGCACCTGCATCACCGGTGGCGCGGCCAGCGCGATCTGCACCATGAAGCAGCCGAAGATCACCAGCAGCAGCGCGATCACGAAGGCTTCCAGCGCGCGGAAACCGCGGTTCATCAGCAGCAGGACAAGCAGTGTATCCAGTGCGGTGATCACCGCGCCCCATAGCAGTGGCAGGTCGAACAACAGTTTCAGGGCGATGGCCGTGCCGATCACTTCGGCCAGGTCGCAGGCGATGATCGCCGCTTCGCACAGCGCCCACAGCGCCAGGTTCACCGGCTTGGGGTAGCGTGCACGGCAGGCCTGCGCCAGGTCCATGCCGGTGGCGATGCCCAGCCGCGCCGACAACGCCTGCAGGATCACCGCCATCAGGTTGGAGATCAGGATGACCGACAGCAGCAGATAGCCGAAGCGCGAGCCGCCGGCCAGATCGGTGGCCCAGTTGCCCGGATCCATGTACCCGACCGACACCATGTAGCCCGGGCCCAGGAAGGCCAGCAGGCGGAACCACCAATGGCCTTTGTCGGGTACGACTATCGAGGCGTTGAGCGCACCCAGGCTGGCCGGAGTGGAGGCGGCAGAATCGGTGGGTGCGACGGTGTTCATGGCTGCCAATATAGCCACTGCTATATCGCATAGCAATGTGAAACAATCGTCTTTACTGCGTCACTGGTCCAGAATTCAGGTTCGCACCCGATGACAACTGCAGGACAGGCACACGCGTGGGCAAGACGGACGAGTCGACATCGCTGAAAAGCACCCCCTTGATCGAGGCCGAGCGCCAGGTCGAGAGCTTCCGGCAAGTGCGCGAAGCACACCGGATGGAACTGGTGGAGGACTATGTCGAGCTGATCTCCGACCTGCTGGCCGACGGCGGCGAGGCCCGCCAGGTCGACATCGCCACCCGCCTGGGCGTGGCCCAGCCGACCGTGGCGAAGATGCTTCGGCGCTTGGCCCGTGATGGCTGGGTAGTGCAGCGCCCGTACCGAGGCGTGTTCCTGACCCCGGAGGGCGAGGCGTTGGCCCACGCCAGCCGCCAGCGCCACCAGACCGTGGAGCGCTTCCTGCTGGCGCTGGGCGTGGACCCGGATACCGCGCGGCGTGATGCTGAAGGTATCGAGCACCATGTCAGTGAACAGACTTTGGCGCTGTTCGAGGAATTCGTGCGCAAGGCCGAGGGCGGGGCGCCGTAGCGGTAGCGCCGGGCCATGCCCGGCGGGCGCATTGCTGCGGCACTCATTTTGCCGGGCATGGCCCGGCGCTACCGGGGTTGAATGCCGTCATCGGGGCAGCGCGCCTGTTCCTGCGCACACGCCCGTTTCGTCCATTCCTTCAATACCGGCTGCAGGCCTCCGTAGCGCCGCCCCTGCCAGCCATTGGCCAGCACAGTGCCCTGCGCATCAATCAGCACCAGGTTGGGCGGGGCCGGGCCCGCCAATGCCTGCAGTGCCGGCATGCGCTTCGCGCGACGCGGGTCCAGCACCGGCCACGGCATCTCCTGCAGCTGCATGTAGCGCCGCAACGCCGCCTCGCTTTCATCCAGGCTGACATACACCACCTCGGTATCGGCGCCGGCCTCGCGCAGCGCGTCGCGCACGCCGCGCAGGGTCGGCACGAAGGCATGGCAGGGTGCGCACCAGTCGGCACCGAAATACAGCGCGATCAGTTTCGGTGGTGGCGACCAGTGCATCGGCCGCAGGGCACGTGGCTCGGGCCGCATCAGCGACGCCGCGACCTGCGCGTGCAGGTCGGCCGCCGCAGCAGGCCATGCCAGTGCCAGCAGCAGTGCGGGCAGCCAGCTAGAACGCATAGCGCAGGTTCACGTACCACGAGCGGGCGAAACGTGGACCATACACGTAGTCGCTGTCTCGCAGCGCGCCCACTTCCAGATCTTTCTGGCGCTGATCGAACACGTTCTTGACGCCCGCGGCCACCGATACTTCCTGCTGTGCCTGCGCGCCGAGGTGGCGGTGCCAGCGCGCACCAAGGTCGGTGACCAGGAACGAACGTGTGCGGTGCAACTCGCCCAGCCGGTTATTCAGCACCGACATCGGTCCGGTATGGCGCAGCGCGACAAAGGTTTCCCACGGCTCGGCGGGCATCCAGCTGAGCTGGGCCAGGCCGGTCCATCGCGGCGTCTTCAGGTAGTCGCGGCTGTCGATCACCTTGTCGCCGCCGTCGCCGGTGTCATCGAAGATGCGTTGCGCCTCGCGGAACTGCGAGCGGTACCACGACGCACCGGTCGTCAGCCGCCATTGCGGAGAGGGCTGCCAGCCGACGTTGGTTTCCATGCCCAGCACGTTCGAGCCGGACGCGTTGTAGCGCAGCTGTGTCAGCTGGCCATCATCGCCGCGCTGGATCTCGCCCAGCGCGAAGGTGTCACGGATGCGTGCGTAGGACGCGGTGGCATCCCAGCTCCACACCGGATTGGCCGGATCCGAACGCCAGTCGAAGCCGAAGAGGGTGGTCAACGCGCGCTCTTCCTTCAGGCCATCGGTGTTGTGCACGCGCACCTGTTCGCCGCCGAGGGTATCGACGTGCACATCCTCGACGAAGATTTCCGGTGCACGGAACCCGGTGGCGATGCCCGCACGCCATTTCAGCCGAGGCGTCGCCTGCCAGGCGAGGGCGACACGTGGTGAGAACACCGCGCTGTCCAGTTCCGAGCTCTTGTCCACGCGCGCACCCAGCACCAGGTCGACGTCATCGCGTACGCTCCATTCGTCCTGCACGAACGCACCGACGTTGTGGAAGGTCGCATCCTCAAGCACGGCCAGGCGCTGGCCCGCGCCATCGCGATTGTCGTCACGCAGGCCCTCGTGCTTGTACTGCACGCCGAACGCAAGCGTGTGTGCACCCAAGCGCCAGTTCAACTGGCTGTCGACGTAGTGCAGCGGGTTGTGGGTGCGCCCGTACTGGCGCCACGAGCGTGACGCCGCGCTGCCGGGTACGTTCGGGTCCAGCTGTGAAGGATCGTAGCCGGGTGCCGATGGATCGGTGACCACGTCACCAAGGCCACCGTAGAAGCTGTCGCGGTCGATGTCGGCGAAGGCATAGGCCAGCCGGAAGTCGACGTTGCTGCTCACTTCCTGGTCCCATGACAGACTGCCGCGACGGTAGTGGGTGTCCAGAGATTCGGCGATGTTGGCCAGGTGTTCGGGCTGGTCGAGGCGATTGCCACCGCGACGGCTCTCATCGGTCACCTGCAGGTCCAGCCGCAGGCGCGTGCCCGGATTCGGCGCATACCAGGCCTGCAGGCCACCCACCTTGAGGTTCTTGCGGGTGATCTCGGTATAGCCGTCGCCGTTGTAGTCGATGCCGCTGTTCCAGTTGCGCTGGGCGATCACCGACAGTCCAGCATCGGCTTCGCTGGCGACCATGTCCAGGCGCACGTCGGCGTTCTTCTGCGGTGTGCCCTTCAGCACATCCACGCCGGCCTGCACATGGCCACCGCTGCGTGCGGGCAGCGGCGGAATCAGATTGATGACACCGGCCACCGCACCCGGCCCGTACAGCGACGAACCACCGCCCTTGACCACTTCGATGCGATCGACGAACCCGGCCGGAATCTGTTCCAGTCCGTACACGCTGCCAAGCGTGGACAGCAGTGGAATGCCATCGAACAGCAACTGGTTGTAGGCACCGGGAAGTCCCAGCAGCTGCACTTCACTGGTGTTGCAGTTCTGGCAGTTGCTTTCCACCCGCAGGCCATTGATCAGCTCCACCGCGCGGGAGAAATCGGTGGCCGCGCGCAGGGCGATGTCTTCCTTGCGCAGCACTTCGGTGCGGATCGGCACGTCCGACAGCAGGCGTTCGCTGCGCGTGGCGGTGCTGACCTTCACCTGCACCCGGTCCAGCTCGGTGGGTGAGGGCGGTGCAGCGACTGCGGCCAGTGGCAGCGCGGCGGCGATACCGGCAGCCAGCGGCAGTTGGCGGAGAAAGGGGGCAGCAATGCGCATGAGGGCGTCGTCCTTGGGGAGGGAGGGCGGCGAGGGCGACCTGGCTGGCGCACATGAAAGCAGAAGGTCATCAATATAGCAATTGCTATATTGTCGCTTCAGCTTGCGGCGGGACCATGGTCTTTACTCGAATTCGAGTGTTATAACATTACACAATGCGCACGGAAGCGTGCCGGTGGTCATGCACCGGAAGGGGTCAGCCGCGACGGAAGGCGGCGGGAGTGCGCGCGCCGACGATGATCATGCGGATCATCGTGGAGATCTGTTCGACCAGTTCCGGGTCGTTCTCCGGAGGCTGGTCCATGGCCGAAGCGCCCATTGCAAACACCAGCCGGGTGATCGCCATCGACACCAGTTCCGGCTTGTACAGCACCGCGCCATCCAGTGCGGCCAGGCGCACCAGGTCGTGCTGCAGCTCTTCTTCGAAGTAGTGCAGTTCGCGTTCGACCGCGTGCTTGAAATCATCCGAGCCGACCGCGCCTTCGCGCAACAGCACGTGCAGCAGCTTGTCGTCGGCGCGCAGCTGTTCCATGAAGGTTTCCACCGACACGCGCACCACGCTGGTGGCGCTGGACGTAGCGCGCTGGCGGGCTTCGCCGATGATGGTGCGCAGTGAGCGCCCAGCCACGTCGATCAGGGCGACGGCCAGTTCGTCCATGTCGCGGAACTGTCGATAGAAGCTGTTGGGTGCGATGCCGGCCTCGCGCGCGACTTCGCGCAGGCTGAGGGTGGACAGGCTGCGATGCGGGCCGATCAGTTTCAACGCGGCGGCCAACAGATCCTCACGGCTCACCGTACGGCGGGCCGGGCTGTTGGCATCTTCAGGCGGAGACAGAACGGTGGCGGCGGCCATGGCACTTCCGGTGGGGCAAGGCTGAATCATACCCAATCCGGTGCAATATACACATGTATACACAGCTGTGTGTGCGGCCGTATAGTGCGCCCATGAGCGCTGTCGTCCGACCTTCCCTGCTTTCTCCGTACCGCTGGCTGTCGCCGTCGCTGTTCGACTTCTGGGCGGGCCAGCTGAATCCGTTGTGGACCCTGCGAGAGCCGATGGCCCGCCTGGTACGTCGCGAGCCGGCCGGCGAGGGCGCCGCGACCCTGGTCCTGCGCTGCAACCGGCACTGGGCCGGGATGCGCGCCGGCCAGCACGTCACCCTCGGCGTTGAGCTTGAGGGGCGTGTATTGCGCCGCAGCTACAGCCCGACCCGCCTGGGCCGCCGCGAGCTGGCCATTACCGTCAAGGCGGTGGAAGGCGGCAAGGTCAGCCAGCATCTGGTCGCACATGCCAAGCCGGGCGACCTGTTCCGGCTGGACGCGGCCTTCGGTGATTTCCACGTGCCTGCCGCAGCGCCGGTATTGCTGCTGGCAGCCGGCAGCGGCATCACGCCCATGCGCAGCCTGCTGCGCGACGCCTGCCAGCGCCCGCTGGCTGCCCCGGTCGACCTGTTCTACTGGGAGCGCAGCACCGCGGCGTTCCAGTTCCGCGATGAACTGCTGGCCCTGGCTGCGGCGCATCCGAACCTGCGCGTGCATTTGCTGACCACCCGCGAAGGCGAGGTGCCGGCCGCGCGTATCGACAGCCACACGTTGACCGTGGCCGGTGACGACACCCCGTTGGCGCAGCGCCATGTACTGGCCTGTGGCCCGGACGGCTTCGTTGCCGCTGCGCGCGCGCGGTTGGCCCAGCAGGTGGCCGGTTTCCAGGCGGAAGCCTTTACCCCACCGGTAGCACTCAGTGATGCCGACAGCCTGGGTGAGGTCGCATTGACCCTGGCCCGCAGTGGCCGGCGGCTGATCGTGCCGCGTGGCCGCTCGCTGCTGGAAAGCCTGGAGGCGCAGGGCATCGCGCCCAAGCACGGCTGCCGCATGGGCATCTGCAACAGCTGCACCTGTGAACGCGTCAGTGGCACCACCCGCCACCTGCGCACCGGCGACACCCAGTCCGAAACGGCCGTGCCGGTGCGGATCTGCGTGAGCGCGCCGACCACCGACCTGACCCTGGATGTCTGAGGACCCCGCCGCCATGACCCGCGCTACCGACCGTGCCCTGAGCCCTGCCGAGATGCAGACGTTTGGTGAGGAACTCGATGCGATCCGCGACCGTGTGATCGGCAGCCTCGGCGCGTCCGATACCCGCTACATCCGCCGTGTCGCCGCGGCTGTGCGCTGGTCCGGCGTGCTCGGCCGCAGCCTGCTGTTCCTGGGTGCGTTCTCGCCGTTGTTCTGGGCGCCGCTGCTGTGGCCGGCCTGCATCGCCGGCACCCTGCTGCTGGCGCTGGCCAAGATCCTGGAAAACATGGAGCTGGGCCACAACGTGATGCATGGCCAGTACGACTGGACCGGCGACCCCAAGCTCAACGGCAACACCTACGAATGGGACATCGTTGCCACCGCCGACAACTGGCGCAAGACCCATAATTTCCGCCACCACACCTACACCAACGTGCGTGGCATGGACGATGACATCGGCTATGGCCTGCTGCGCATCTTCCCGGAACAGCGCTGGAAGCCGTTCTACCTGCTGCAGCCGATCATCGCACCGATCTTCGCGCTGCTGTTCCAGTGGGGCGTGGCTGCGCAGGACTTGCGCCTGGGCCGCTGGTTCAAGGGGCGCATCAGCAGCCGCGCGATGTGGCTGCAGACCCGTCCGGTGGCACGCAAGATGATCCGCCAGGTGCTGAAGGACTATGTGTTCTTCCCGCTGCTGGCCGGTCCGTTCTTCCTGCCGGTGTTGCTGGGCAACATGGTGGCCAACGGCCTGCGCAACATCTGGACCTACGTGATCATCTTCTGTGGTCACTTCACCGCCGAATCGGAAACGTTCCCGAAGGAATGCCTGCGCAATGAATCGCGCGGCCACTGGTACCTGCGCCAGCTGCGCGGTTCGTCCAACATCAGCGGCGGTTTCGTGATCAACGTGCTGTCTGGCAACCTCAGCCACCAGATCGAGCACCACTTCTACCCGGACCTGCCGGCCAACCGCTATGCGGCGATCGCCAAGGAAGTGAAGGACATCTGCCGTCGTTACGGCCAGCACTACAACAACGGCTCGCTGCCGCGGCAGTTCACCCAGGTGGTCTGGCGCATCCTGCGCCACGCATTCCCGAGCAAGCCGCGCCGCCTGCCGATGCCGGACATCATGCCGGCACCGGCATCGGCCAACGCCGGCTGAGTTTCAGCCGGCCTTCGCCAACAGCGCAGGCGACTGGCGGTCGAGCCTGCGCAGGAACACCTGCATCTCCTTGCGGGCCTGCTGGTCGCCTTTGTTGCCGGCCACGCTGAGCCCGCGTTGCCACGCCTCGCGCGCCGCCTGCGGCTGGCCACCGGCCAGCCATGCCTTGCCCAGCAGCTTCCAGGCCGCCGAATAATCGGGGTCCAGCACCACGCAGCGGCCCAGATGGGTGGCTGCACGCACCGGATCGCCTGCGTCCAGCCAGCCCTTGCCCAGGCCAAAGCGCAGCAGCGCGCTGTCCTTGCCGGCGGCGAGCATCCTTTCCAGCGTTTCGATGTCCATCAGCGCACCTCCACCAGGGTTTCCAGCGGCCCCGCCTGGAAGCGACCGCGATGGAACAGCAGCGGTGCGCCGCCTTCCTCCTGCACATCGACGATGCGCCCGGCCAGCAGCAGGTGATCGCCGACCGGCCACTGCGCGTGGCGGGTGCAGGTGAGGTGGACGACGGCACCGGCGATCCGCGGTGGCGCGTCCTCACCATCGTCCAGCAAGAGCACATCGGTGAATCGATGGCGCACCTGCGGGTCGGCGAATCGGCGCGCCAGGGCCTCCTGCCCGGCACCGAGCACGCTGATCGCGAACTGGGTGGCGCGCTGGAACGTGGACAGGCTCTGCGCATGCAGGGCCAGGTTCCACAGCACCAGCGGCGGCTGCAGCGAGATCGGCACGAACGAGTTGATGGTCAGCCCCTGCGGCTTTCCCTGCGCATCACGGGCGCAGACGATCGCCACACCGGTAGGGAAATGGCCGAGCAGCCGCCGCAGGGCACGCGGCGGCAGGCTGGCTGACGGCACCGGCGCCGGAGCGGGGAAGACCCCTGCCCACGGCCCGGCATATGCACCGGTGTCGCCGTTCATGCGGCCCTGGCCTGGCGGTAGCGCCGGCCGACTTCGGCCCAGTTGATGAGGTTGAAGAACGCGCCGATGTAGTCCGGGCGGCGGTTCTGGTAATGCAGGTAGTAGGCGTGTTCCCACACATCCAGAGCCAGGATCGGGGTGTTGCCGGACGCGCCAGCCGCTGCGCCCATCAGCGGGCTGTCCTGGTTGGCGCTGCTTTCGACCTGCAGGCGGCCCTCGTGATCGACGGTCAACCACGCCCAGCCACTGCCGAAGCGGGTCTGTGCGGCCTTGCTGAAGGTTTCCTTGAAGGCGTCATAGCCGCCGAGGTCGCGATCGATGGCGGCCGCAAGCTCGTCATCGGCCGTGCCGCCATTGGCGCTGAGGACGGTCCAGAACAGGCTGTGGTTGGCGTGGCCGCCGCCGTTGTTGCGCACGGCGCCGCGGATCGATTCGGGCAGGGCATCGAGGTCGGCGATCAGGGCTTCCACCGGCTGCGCCGGCAGGCCTGCTTGTTCGAGCGCGGCATTGAGGTTGTTGACGTAGGCCTGATGGTGCTTGCTGTGGTGGATCTCCATCGTGCGCGCATCGAAGTGCGGCTCGAGCGCGTCATAGGCATAGGGGAGGGCGGGAAGCGAGTACGACATCGAGACAGTCTCCGTGGGGAAGGCCAGCGGTGTGGTGTGGCCGTGGGGAGACTGTTATCGCACCTCAACATTGGTTGAGGTCAAGCGGAGTGATTGAAAAGCGGGCGCTGTGGGCGCGTTGACTGTCCCGGGATCGCGTGGGCGGGGAGGCGACGTCAAAGGCGAGAGGAGAAGGGGTAGTGCCGGCCGCTGGCCGGCAGCTGGTGATGGTCGGGGCTGCCGGCCAGCGGCCGGCACTACCGGTATCCGTCGAATCCTGCGTCTGACGTCAGCTCAACCAATCCTTGCAGGCGCTATCAACCTGATCACCACAGGCGGTCTGCATCCGCTGCTGCAACCGTGCCAGCGTCTCCGCACCCTTGTGCTTGGCGCTCCACGCCTGCAGTTGTCCGGCCAGCCGCTCGAAGCGCTGACGCGTGCGCTGGTGGTAGCCGGACGGCTGCTTGTCCAGCTCGGCGATCAACGCCTCGGTGGCCTGCTCGATGCGCGGTGCATCATCGGGCGCCAACCGCAACAGCCCCTCCACGTACAGCACGCCCCACTGCACGCGGGTGGCAGGCCCCTGCGCGCCCTCGTAGGCACGCTTCAACCACTCCAGGGCGCCGGCGGTATCGCCGCGCTGCTCGGCCAGTTCGGCCAGCTCCGGCATATAGTAGTAAGGCTGCTCGCTGCGCTTCAGTTCCGCCAGCAGCAAGGCCTCGGCGCCGGCATCGTCATCGACCTGACGCAGCGCGTAGACGGCACTGCTGATGGTGGCCTGGCGCGCATGCGCGTCCGTGGCGGCGGCATCGGCGGCTGCCACGCGTTGCTTTACCCGTTCAACCAGTGCTGCCGGCAGTGCGCCTTCGGGCTGCTGCTGGCGGGCCAGCGCCAGTTCGGTCAACGCGCGTGACAAGGCATCGTCAGCGCGATCACCACGCGCGGCATCGGCGCGTTCCAGCGCGACCAGCAGCTGCTGACCGAGGGCATTGCTGCTGGCCGGACCGGCACTGGCCTGCTTGACCAGCCCGGCGCCGGCATAGCCCAGCAGCTCGCGGTTGCGACGTACTTCCGCCGGTTGCGCCAGCACGGCCTGCAACAGTTCGCGTACCTGGGTGGGCGCTGTTGCCGGTTTCTCGGCCGTCGCCAACGCAAGCAGCGCGAAGCGACGCTGCAGCGCAGGTTCAGGTGCGGCCCCTGCCAGCTGCTGCAGCACGTCCTGCGTGCTGCGCTTGCCGGCCAGGCGGTTGGCATCGACCTCCCAGCCGTAGTCGCCCAGCACCTGCCAGTCTTCGGCGCCAAGCTTGGCCGGTGTCGCCAGTGCGGTGGCCAAGGTCTCGGCGACGGCGCTGCGCCGGCTGGCGGCGACAGTCAGTGCCCGGGTCAGTTCGGCTGCGTCGTTGCCGCCGGCCACGCGGGTGATTTCGTTGCGCTGCGGATCGAGCACGATCAGGGTCGGATAGCCGCGTACACCGAAGCGTTCGCCCCATGCCTGTGCGCCTTCCTCGTCGCCGTCCAGGTACACCGGCACGAACTTGCCGGTCAGGGCGATGAAGGCCGGATCCTTGAACAAGCCGGCCTTGAGCTGGTTGCACGGTGGGCACCACACCGCGCCCCAGTACAGCAGCACCGGCTTACCACTCTCGGCGGCTTCGTTGAAAGCATCATCCACATCGCCCTGGCGCCAAGCGATGGCGGAGGCCGGGGCGGTGGCTGCGGCCTGCGCCGGCGGCACCGGGGCGGAAGCGGGTGAGCAGGCGCTCAGGGCCGAGGCCAGCAGCAACAGGGAAAGCGCGACGCGCATCGGCAGCATCTCGAAGGACAGGGTGATGGGCCATTGTAGGAACGGCCGGGGTACTGGCTGATGCAGTTTGCTTATGTCGCATGCGCAGCACGGCATGTGGGCTGGACATCAGTGCGGACCAGGGTCTGCACCCACCAGAGCGGGCACCATCAACACCAGCGGCTGGTAGATCAGGCCGTTGAACTCGCCGACGTCACCATCCAGCACGAATCCATAGTGTTCATAGGTGGGCACCGCGTTGAGCGAGGCGCGGACGGTCATCTGCGGGCCACGCGCCTTCGGCAGCACCGCCTGCAGCAGGGCACGACCAATGCCTTGCCCCTGCAGTTCGGGCGCAACGAACAGCATTGCCAGATGCTGGCCGGCCTTCAGTTCCACCACGCCGACCACCCGGCCTGCCTGTTCGGCCACGAGGATGTGGTTGTCGCCCTGCAGCCGCTCGCCGAACGCAGAGGCAGCGGCCACCGTGCCGAAGGTGGCGATGCCCTCGACGGTGAGCATGGGCGCAACGGCTGCAGTGAACGCCGCCATGCACACCGCGCTGATCGCGGGCAGGTCATCGACATGGGCGGGGCGGATCCTGGTCATGTGCTGTACTTCCAGTGGCGGGACGACATCAATGCCCCACGCTAAGCTGGCGGCATGACTGATTTCAATCCCGCCCATGCACGCCTGTTTCCAACGCAGGGCCTCAGCCTTGGCCTCATGACGCCGGTGGCCGCGCGTGGCTTGGCCGATCCGCGTGAGGCACGACGCACCGCGAGGCTGGCCGACGATCTCGGTTTCGCGGCGCTGTGGACCCGGGATGTGCCGTTGATGGTGCCGCAGGGGCCAGACGCGACTGCCAGCGCGCTGGATGATCCGTTCCTGTGGCTGGGAATGCTGGCTGCGGCGACCGAACGCATCGTGATCGGCACGGCGGCCATCGTGCTGCCGTTGCGGCAACCGCTGCAGGTGGCGAAGTCGGCGCTGACGCTGGACCGGATCAGCAGTGGGCGCTTCGTGCTGGGCCTTGGGTCGGGTGATCGACCTGAGGAGTTCGCGGTGTTCGGTGAGGATCTGGAAAGCAGGGCAACGACCTTCCGCGAACGCTGGTCGCTGCTGCGTGCGGCGCTGTCCCCCGAATCCTCAGAGCGTGCATCGGTGCTGCAGGCAACCGGTGGGTACGACGTACTGCCCGCGCCGGCCAGGCGCATTCCGATGCTGGTGGTCGGTACTGCGCGGCAGAGCCTGCAGTGGATCGCGCGCGAAGCCGAAGGCTGGGCGACCTATCACCGCGAAGAGACCGCGCAGGAAGGGCGCATTGGTCTGTGGCAGCAGGCCCTGGCCCAGCGCGGCGGTGCGCCCAAACCGTTCGTGCAGTCGATGCTGCTGGACCTGCAGGCCGACCCGGCTGCGCCGGCAGAGCCACTGCCGCTGGGCCTGAAGGTGGGCCGCGATGGCCTGCGCGACTATCTGTTGCGGGTGCACGCGCAGGGCGTGGCGCATGTGATGTTCAACCTTGTGGACAACGGCCGGCCGCTGGACGACGTACTGCGTGAGATCGGGGAACAGGTCCTGCCGGATACGCTTCGATAGCTGTCCACCTTGGTGGACACAGATCTACGGTTCGCCGGTCATGGCCCGGCGCTACCCTCGGTGTCCGGAACGTTCGCATCTGCGTATCATTCGCGTTTGATCCTGTCGCCGGAGCCGCGCATGACCCAACCCAACCCCATGCACCCGACCGGACGCCTGTTCGCAGTCGTCGCCTTCATCGAGGCCATCACCTGGGCCGGCCTGCTGGTCGGCATGTGGCTCAAGTACGGCCCGCAGGCCAACGTCGCGCTGGTGAAACTGTTCGGGCCGCTGCATGGCGTGGCGTTCATGGTCTACGTGGCGGTCACCCTGTTTGCGGCGCTGCGTCTGCGCTGGCCGTGGTGGGCAACAGGGCTGGCCTTGCTGGCCGCGATTCCGCCGCTGGTGACCCTGCCGCTGGAGTGGTGGTTCAAGCGTCGCGGCCTGCTGTCGGTACGCGCAGGGCAGTGATGCACCCTCGGGTGCATGCCCGTTAAGCGAATGGGTATCAAATGCAAATGCGAGCCGTTATCATTTAAGGATGGCGTCGCCGCCTGACAAAGCGACGTCGCGCGGGGTGCGGAGGCGCCCGGCGTTCCCTCCTTGGTTACGGTTGGTGTTCCATGCATGCACGTCCCGTGGTTCCCGGCTTGCCGGCGCTGGTGTTGGCTGCCCTGATCGGCACCATGGCGATGATGTCCTTCGTCGCCGTCATCGGCCCGGTGGTCCGCCTGCTGGGCCTGTCTGAATGGCATGCCGGTCTATCGGTCACGGCCGCGGGTGTGTTGTGGATGCTGGCCGCTCGCCCCTGGGGCCAGCTCAGCGATCGCATCGGCCGCAAGCGCGTGCTGGTGCTGGCCATGAGCGCCTACACGCTGGTCTACATCGCGTTGGCGGTGTTCATCGATGTCGCGCTGCAGACGATACCGCCGGTGCTGGTGTCGGTGCTGGTGCTGGTAGGCGCGCGTGGGCTGGTGGGCCTGTTCTATGCAGCAGTGCCGCCAACCGCCGCTGCGCTGATCGCAGACCAGGCCCCGCCCGGGCAACGCACCAAATTCCTGGCCCGGCTGGGCAGCGCCAATGCGCTGGGCATGGTGCTGGGCCCGGCTGCCGCCGGCTGGCTGGCCTACAAGAACCTGCCGCTGGCACTGTACGTGGCAGCACTGTTGCCGTTGCTCGCGCTGGGCCTGCTGGCGTGGCGCTTGCCTTCCACGCCACCGATGGCGGCCGCAGAAAGCCGCAGGCGCGTACCACTGTCGCGCCTCGACCCGCGCCTGCGCCTGCCGCAGATGGCGGCCTTCGTGGCGATGGTGTCGGTCACCATCGCCCAAGTCACGGTGGGCTTCTTCGCCATTGACCGCCTCGGTCTGGACGCAGCCGAAGGCGCGCGCATGGCCGGCATCGCCCTGACCGCGGTGGGCGTGGGCCTGATCCTCGCGCAGGGGCTGGTGATGAAGCTGGACGTGCATCCCCGGCGCTGGATCATCCTCGGCGCCCTGATTGCCGGTATCGGCTTCGCGTCGGTGGCCGCTGTGCAGCAGGCCTGGCAATTGCCAGCAGCGTACGCGCTGGCGGCATTCGGCATGGGCTTTGTGTTTCCCTCCTTCCAGGCATTGGCCGCCGATGCGGTGCAGTCGCACGAGCAGGGCGCGGCAGCCGGCACGGTCGCGGCGGCACAGGGCCTGGGCATGGTGGCCGGGCCGATGCTCGGCACCCTGTTGTATCGCGGTGGGGCCAGCCTGCCTTACCTGCTGGTCGGCGTACTGCTGCTGGTGTTGTGTGTGCTGGCCGCAGCGTATCGGATGAAGGAGACCCCATGAACGATTCCCTGATGCAGGGTGCGTGGCCGGAGGCTGCGTCGATGCTGCCGGAACCCACCGCTGAAGCCTCGCTGTTCCTGTTGCGGCAGGCCGATCAGCAGATGCATGCGCGGGGTTGCCGCGCACCGTTGCCGACGGGGGCGCTGGCGACACTGGCCGAGCGCGTGGCCACGTTCTTCGCGCAACAGCGCGGTGGCCCGGGCCTGCTGGTCGGCGCGGTGCCGTTCGAGCCACGCGCCGATGATGCGTTGTACCAGCCCGAACGGTTGCTGCCGGCGTTGCCCGTGCAGTCGCAGGCGGCACCGGCGCTGTCCGGCGCACTGACCGCCGAGCCGTCCGCACAGGACTACGCAGCGGCGGTGGCCGACGCGGTCAGCACCATGCGCGCGCCCAATCCGGCGCTGCACAAGGTGGTGCTGGCGCGCAGTCTGTTGGCGCACACACAGCAGGCGCTGTCGCCGGAAATGCTGCTGGCCCGCCTGGGTACCGATCCTTCGGTGGCGACCTACGCCGTGCCGCTGCCGGTGGACGTCGGCCAGGCACCGGCGTGGCTGGTGGGCGCAACGCCGGAGCTGCTGCTGCGCAAGCGCGGTGCGCAGGTACTGTCGCACCCGCTTGCCGGTTCGGCACGGCGCAGTGCTGATCCGGCGGCCGACGAGCGTGCCGCGCAGGCGTTGCTGGCATCGGCAAAGGATCACGACGAGCACCGCCATGTGGTTGAAGCCATCGTCGATGGCCTGTCGCCCTGGTGCAGCCACGTCGAGGCGCAGCCGCGCCCGGTGCTGCACGCTACCGCCAGCATGTGGCATCTGGGCACGCGCATCCACGCCACGCTGAAGGACGCTGCCACCTCGGCGGCGACACTGCTGGCCGAGCTGCATCCCACCCCGGCCGTCTGCGGTACACCGCGGCTGGACGCACTGCAGCGCATCCGTGCGCTGGAACCGGTACCACGTGGCTTCTACGCCGGCGCCGTGGGCTGGCTGGATGCACAGGGTGACGGCGACTGGTATGTGGCGATCCGTTGCGCGCGCCTGCAGGGCACCCAACTGCGACTGTATGCCGGTGCAGGCATCGTCGCCGACTCGCAGCCCGCCGCCGAGGTCGCCGAGACCGCCGCCAAATTCGCTGCGCTGTTGAACGCGCTGGGCGTGCAGGACCCGCTGCCCCTGATCGAGGTATCCGCATGATCCCGTCCGCCGTTGACTCCCGCCTGCCGCTGCAGCAGCAATGGCCTGAAGCGCTGGTCGCGCGCTATCGGGCTGCAGGTCATTGGCGTGGCGAGACCTTCCCCGGCTTCCTGCGCGAACGCGCCGAGCGCCATGCCGATGACATCGCAGTGGTGGCCGGCGATGTGCGGCTGAGCTATGCGCAGCTCTGGCATGAGGCCGGGCGCATCGGTGCCGGCCTGCTGGCGCTGGGCCTGCAGCCCGGTGAGCGCGTGCTGGTGCAGCTTGGCAACACCGCCAGTTTCATCAGTACCGTCTGCGGGCTGTTCCGCGCCGGGCTGGTGCCGGTATACGCGCTGCCGGCGCACCGCATCACCGAGCTGGCGCACTTTGCCCGCAAGGCCGAGGCCAGTGCCTACATCAGCACCGATGTACATGAGGGCTTCGACCATCGTGGCCTGGCGCGCGCGCTGCAGGATGAAGTGCCGGCGGTACGCCACGTGCTGATCGATGGCGAAGCGGCCGAGTTCGTCGCGCTGGAATCGCTGCAGGGCGACCGCGGCCAGCTGCCAGCCGACCCAGATCCGCAGTCGGTAGCGTTCCTGCAGATATCCGGTGGCAGCACCGGGCTGTCAAAGCTGATTCCGCGCACGCACGACGATTACATCTACTCGTTCCGCGCCAGCAACGAAATCTGTGGCATCGACCGCGACAGCGTGTACCTGGTCGCGCTGCCGGCGGCACACAACTTCCCGATGAGTTCGCCCGGCTTCTTCGGTGCGCTGTACGCCGGTGCCCGCGTGGTGCTCAGCCCGGGCCCGGGCCCGGATGCGGCATTCCCGTTGATCGCGCGCGAGCAGGTGACCTGCTGCGGCCTGGTACCGCCGCTGGCGCTGCTGTGGGCACAGGCGGCGGCGACCAGCAAGCACGATCTGTCCAGCCTGCAGGTCCTGCAGGTCGGTGGCGCGAAGCTGGTGCCGGAAGCCGCACGACGGGTCATCGATGGCCTGGGTTGCACGTTGCAGCAGGTGTTCGGCATGGCCGAAGGTCTGGTCAACTACACCCGGCTGGATGATCCGCAGGAACTGATCGTCGCCTGCCAAGGGCGGCCGATCAGTGCCGATGATGAAGTTCGCGTGGTCGATGACCACGATAATCCCGTTGCAGAAGGCGAGGTCGGCCATCTGCTCACGCGGGGCCCGTATACCATCCGCGGTTACCACAACGATGCGGCGGCGAGTGCACGCTCGTTCACCGACGATGGCTTTTATCGCACCGGTGACCGCGTGCAGCAGCTGCCCGGCGGCTACCTGGTGGTGCAGGGCCGTGCCGGCGACCACATCAACCGAGCGGGCGAGAAGATCTCTGCCGAGGAGATCGAAGACCATCTGCTGGCCCATGGCAGCGTGTTCGATGCCGCCGTGGTCTCCATTCCTGACGACTATCTGGGCGAGCGCAGCTGCGCCTTCGTGATCCAGCAGGGCGAGGTGATCAAGGCGCCGGCGCTGAAGGCCTGGATGCGTGGACGTGGCCTCGCCGCGTTCAAGGTGCCCGATCAGATTGTTTTCGTGGACAGCTTCGATACCACGGCGGTTGGCAAGATCAGCCGCCGCGAACTGCGTGCGCAACTGCGCGCGCGTCATCTGCAACAGACAGGAGGAACGCGCTGATGGCGCTGCCCCGTATTGCCCCGTATTCCCTTCCGACCGCCGCGGAACTGCCGCAGGCGCGCGGTAACTGGCGTCCCCAGCGTGATCGTGTTGTCTTGCTGGTGCACGACATGCAGCGCTACTTCCTCGCCGCCTTCGATGCGGGCAACGCGCCGCTGCGTCCGGCGGTGGACAACATCGCGCGTCTGCTGGGGCATTGCCGTACGCACGGCATTCCGGTGTTCTACACCGCCCAGCACGGTGACCAGGACCGGCGTGACCGCGGCCTGCAGGCAGACCTGTGGGGCCCGGGCATGGGCCGGCGTGCCGACCATGAGCCGATCATCGACGCGCTGGCACCGGCGGCGGGTGAGCATGTGCTGGTCAAGCACCGCTACAGCGCATTCCAGCGCAGCAACCTGGAGACGCTGATGCGCGTGCGTGGCCGCGACCAGCTGCTGATCACCGGCGTCTACGCGCACATCGGATGCACCGCTACGGCGGTCGAAGCGTTCCAGCGCGACATCGAAACCTTCATCGCCGCCGATGCCGTGGCGGACTTCTCGCGTGCCGACCATGATCAGGCACTGCACTGGATCGCCCGCACCTGCGGCGTACCGATGACCACCGACCAGCTGCTGGAAGCATTGTGATGAACGCGACGACCGAAACCTTGACCCTGGAGCGCATGCGTACCGACGTCGCCCGCGTACTGGACTGCCAGGCGGCCGACATCGGCGACGATGACAACCTGATCGATCTGGACCTGGATTCGATGCGCATGCTGGGGCTGGTGCTGGCCTGGGGCAATACCGGGCTGCCACTGGAGTTCTCGCAGCTGGCCGAACACACCACGCTGCGCCAGTGGTGGGCCATGGTGCAGCAGCTGCAGGCCGCGCAGACGGCATGAACGGATCGCCGCTGCCGCTGACCGAGGCGCAGGCCGGGCTGTGGTTTGCCCAGCGGCTGGCCCCCGAAAATCCTGCATTCAACACCGCGCACGCGGTGTGGATCGAGGGTCCGTTGGATGTGGCAGCGTTCACTGCTGCCGCCAACCAGGCCGCCGCCGAGGCCGAAGCGCTGGCACTGCGTTTCGCCGAGACCGAGGACGGCCAGCCCGTGCAATGGCACGAACCCACACGGGTGCCATCACTACAGCTGCGCGATGTCTCCGCGGCGGCCGATCCACAGCAGGCGGCGCGCGCTGCGATGCAGGCTGATCGCTCCAGCGCGGTCGATCCCACCCGCGACCGACTGAGCCAGCAGGTGCTGTTCAACCTGGGTGGCCAGCGCTGGGCCTGGTACCTGCGCGTGCATCACCTGGCTACCGATGGCTACGGCATGGCGTTGTTCAGCGACCGCGTCTGCGCCCTGTACGCGGGCCGCACGGGTAGCGCGTTGCCTGCGCTGGCGGGCGTGCTGGCCGACGATGCCAGCTACCGCAGCGATGCGCGCCGAGACGCCGACAGGCAGTGGTGGCTGCAGGCACTGCAGGGCGCGCCGGCCTCCACCGGCCTTGCCGGCACCGCCGCTGCCAGTGACGATGCCGTGCGCTGGGTACAGCCGGTGGACCCCGCCTTGCGCGAGCGACTGCTGCAGGTTTCGGCGTCGTGGCTGCAGCCGTGGCCGGATGTGCTCGCCGCATTGGCCGCCGAGTATGTGCGCCGCATGAGCGCGTCCGAGGAAGTCGTGCTCGGCATGCCCTACATGGCGCGCCTGGGCAGCGTTGCGGCGCGGGTGCCGGCGATGGTGATGAACGTGCTGCCGCTGCGGGTGGCGGGCGGCGATGAGAGCGTCGAGGAATTCTGCCGGCGCATCGGGCGCCAGCTGAGCCAGGGCCGTAAGCATGGCCGTTACCGTGGCGAGCAGTTGCGTCGTGACCTCGGGCTGGTCGGTGCACAGCATCGCCTGCATGGGCCGTTGATCAACGTGCAACCCTTCTACAAGCCGCTGGCGCTGCCGGGTGTGCAGGCCTCGCTTGAGGTGCTGAGTACCGGTCCGGTCGACGATCTGACACTGGGCTTCCGCGGCGATGGACAGACCCTGCTGGATCTGGAGATTGAAGCGAACCCTGCGCTGTACGGTCTGCACGACGTGAAGGCGCATACCCGGCGGTTGCTGCATTTCGTGTCGGCGGCGCTGCAGGCCGAACACATCGCGGCGGTGCCGCTGGCCACGCCGGAAGAATCGAAGCAGGTCGTGCAGGGCTTCAATGCCACCACGCATCCGCTGCCTGACACCACCCTGGTCGAACTGCTGCAGCAGGGCATGGACCGTGATCCGTCGGCACCGGCGCTGGTGTTCGGCGATACGACGCTGGACCACGCCACGCTGGAGGCGCGCAGCTTCGCCCTGGCCGCGCAGCTGCGCTCGCTGGGCGTTGGTCCCGGCACCGTTGTCGCCGTAGCGATGCCGCGTTCGCTGGAGCTGGTGGTGGCGCTGCTGGCGGTACTGCGCGCAGGCGGCGCGTACCTGCCACTGGACCTTGCCCATCCGGCTGAACGCCTGGCGCGCATCCTGGCATCCGCGCAACCGGTCTGTGTGCTGGCAGAGGCCGGCGTGCAATCCCGGTTGGCAGACGTACCGGTGCTGTCGCCGGATCAATGGACCGATCTGAGCTTCGCCGCACCGTGGCCGGGCCCGATGGGCGACGATGCGGCCTATGTGATCTATACCTCCGGTTCGACAGGCGAGCCCAAGGGCGTGGTGATCGAGCACCGCGCCATCGTCAATCGCCTGCTGTGGATGCGCGAGCACTATGGCATCGGTGCCGACGACCGGATTCTGCAGAAGACCCCGGCGACCTTCGACGTATCGGTCTGGGAGTTCTTCCTGCCGCTGCTGTGCGGCGCGACGCTGGTGCTGGCAGGGCCGGACGCACACCGCGACCCGACCGAGCTGGCGCGATTGATCCGCGAGCATGGCATCACCACCGCTCACTTCGTGCCGTCGATGCTGGACGCGTTCCTGGCGGCACCGGCTTCCCGGGACCTGCAGCTGCGGCGCGTGTTCACCAGTGGCGAGGCGCTGGATGCCGCCCTGCGTGATCGCTTCCACGCGAGAATGCACGCCGAACTGCACAACCTGTACGGGCCGACCGAAGCTGCTGTGGATGTGAGCTGGTGGCCGGCGTCGGCCGATGACCGCTCGCGCCCGGTGCCGATCGGTTTTCCGGTCTGGAACACCCGCCTGTATGTGCTTGACGCACGGATGCAGCCCGTGCCGGTGGGCGTGGCAGGTGACCTTTACCTCGGCGGTGTGCAGTTGGCGCGCGGCTATCTCGGCCGCGACGATCTGACTGCCGAGCGCTTTCTGGCCGATCCGTTCCTGCCGGCGGAGCGCATCTATCGTACTGGCGACGTGGCGCGCTGGCGGGCCGACGGTGCTGTCGAATACCTCGGGCGCAGCGACCACCAGGTGAAGCTGCGCGGCCTGCGCATCGAGCTTGGCGAGATCGAAGCGGCATTGCGCGAGCTGCCTGGCATGGACCGGGTGGAAGTGCTGTTGCGCGATGATCTTCCCGGCGAGGCACGACTGGTCGCCTATGTGCCGTCGACCCAGGACGATGCAGCGCTGCTGCGCAGTCATCTGCTGACGCGTGTGCCGGACTACATGGTGCCGTCTGCGTTCGTGGGCGTGGATCACTGGCCGGTGACGTCCAATGGCAAGCTGGACCGGGCCGCGCTGCCGAAGCCGTCGCAGCAGGAGATCGCTGGGCAGGCACCGCGCACGCCGCTGGAGCAGGAACTGGCCGGCCTGTTCGCGCAGGCGCTGGGGCGGGAATCGCCGGTGGCTGTCGATGTGGATTTCTTCAGTCTCGGTGGCGACTCGCTTTCGGCCGTGCACCTGCTGCTGGCCATCGAGCAGCGCTGGCGTTGCGAGCTGGGCCTCGGCGCGCTGTTCGCGCAGCCGACCGTTGCCGCGCTGGCGGCACGCATCGCCGAGCCGCCCGTACGTGCCGACCACGCGTTGGGGCCGGTGATTGCACTGTCTGCGTCCGACGAGCCAACTGTCGCGCCCTTGTTCGTGCTGCACCCGGCGGGCGGCATTGCATGGAACTATCGCGCGCTTGCGCGGGCGCTGCGGCCAACGCGCGCGGTGTACGGGCTGCAATCACCCGCGCTCGATGCCACGCAACCCCTGCCAGGCAGCATCGAGGCCATGGCCAATGACTATGTGCAGCGGGTGATCACCCTGCAGCCGCAGGGGCCGGTCCATCTGCTTGGCTGGTCGGTGGGCGGCATCCTCGCGCAGGCGATGGCCGTGCGCCTGCACGACATCGGGCGCGAGGTCGGTGAACTGGTGCTGCTCGATGCCTATCCCAGCGAATGCTGGCGTGCCGAACCGGAGCCCGACCCGATCGCGGCGCTCCGGGCGCTGTTGGCCATCGCGGGGCACGATCCTGACGCGCATCCCGAGCTGGACGACCGTGCGCGCATCCTCGCCTTCCTGCGGCGCGGCGGCAGCGCGCTGGGCAGCCTGCCCGAGGTGGTGCTAGACGGCGTGGTGCGGGCGGTGACCGGTACCAATCGACTGATCCGCGAACACCAGCACCGACCCTTCGTGGGAACGCTGGCGCATGTGCGCGCCGGACGTGATCATCAGGCACGGCCGCAGCTGCAGTCCGCGCTGTGGAAGGCCCATGCGTTGCAGGTGGATGCCATCGAGCTGCCGTTCCTGCACGCCGAACTGACCGGTCGCGATGCCGTGGCACAGCTGGCACCGTGGTTGTCGGCGCGCCTGCAGCAATGGGACAGGCAACAGGAGAATGCAACGTGCAGTTGACGGGTTTTGAAGGCAATGTGGCGCTGGTGACCGGCGCAGCGGGAGGTATCGGCGCCGCATTGGTGGGGCAGCTGCTGGACGCAGGGTGCCGTGTGGTGGCAACCGATCGCGAGCGCCCCGCGCTGGTGACCGACGATGGGCGCGTGCAGGCCTTCGCACTGGACGTTACCGACGGCGCGGCTGTGGATGCCCTGGTCGATCATGTGGAAGCCACGGCGGGGCCGATCATGCTGGCGGCCAGCGTGGCCGGTGTGCTGCATGTCGGCGAGGTCGTGGACACCAGCGACGCGGATTGGCGCAGGGTGTTCGCGGTCAATGCCGACGGTGTGTTCCATGTCGGTCGCGCATTGGCGCGGGTGATGTCGCCGCGCAGGCAAGGTGCCATCGTGACTGTCAGCTCCAACGCGGGGGGCGTGCCACGGCACGGCATGGCCGCTTACGCGGCCTCGAAGGCGGCGGCGACGATGTTCACCCGATGCCTGGGGCTGGAGCTTGCGCCGCAGGGCATCCGCTGCAACATCGTTGCACCGGGCTCCACGCTGACCCCGATGCAGACCGGCATGTGGGAAGACGAGCAGGGCGCGGCACGGGTGATTGCCGGCAATCCAGCGACCTACAAGGCGGGCATTCCGTTGCGCAAGCTGGCCACGCCGGAGGACATCGCGCAGGCGGTGATGTTCCTGCTGTCCGAGCAGGCCGGGCACGTGGCGATGAGTGACCTGTACGTGGACGGTGGCGCCACGCTGCGCGGGTAGGAATGCACTATGTAGAGCCGAGCCCATGCTCGGCTTATTACTCAACGCGGGAACATTCCGTGCGGAGCAGCCGAGCATGGGCTCGGCTCTACAGAATCTATCGTGGCCTGATGGGTAGTGGCTACGGCAGGGTGAGCCGATACACCAGCAGCCGGTTGTCGTTGTCGTACGCGCTGTCGCAGTGCTCGCCCTGCATGCGGCAGCTGCGTGCGATGAAGTCGTTGTCGTTGCCGACCAGCAGCAGTACGTCGCTCGGATGCTCTGGATCAAGCGCTGGCAACACGTCCATCGCCTCCCACTTCTCCGACAGCAGCCCCGGGTGCGGGCCACGCCCTGTATCCAGGTCCAGCCCGGCCAAGGCCAGCTGTTGCCGGTCGAGCAGGTTCAGCACCTCTTTGACCTGGGCAGGCACGATGCCGGTTTTCAACATGGCGTCAGCCGGGTCGGCCAGCACCGATGCGGTGCCGGTCTCATACTCGGTCTCAACCAGATTTGCGGCCTGCGCCACGTTCACCAGCAGCACCGATTTGTAGACGATCGGGTCGTTGCCATCCTTGCCCAGACCGTTGCCATCGCGCGCCAGCATCAGGAATCGCTCGTTGTCCAGCGCACGCAGCTCGCTCTGGGCAGCAGTACGGTCGAGCTTGCCCTTGCCGTCATGGGCATAGGCGGGCAGGATCATCACGTGATGGCCGACGGGCTGCGTCGGCGTCGGGTTGCTGGACACGTCGTAGACCAGCACGCGGGTATTGATGCGGCCAGCGGCATTGCCCGCCGCGCTGTCCTGGACCAATGCACTCTGCAGGGCAACAAACAGCCGTGTGCCGTCGGGCGACAGGCTCATGCCTTCCACGCCCTGGTTGTTGCGGCGCCCGGTCTGCGGTGGGGTCAACGATCCAAAAGCAGGCTTGCCATCGCGTTGTGGCTGGATCGCCAGCGGCGGCACGATCACGCCCTGCAGCTGGCCCTGTGCATCGAAGTAGTAGACGTTGGCGGTGTACTCGTCGCCGATGTAGAAGTGGCCATCGGCGGTGAACTGCAGGGATTCGGCATCGAGCGCGACCTTGCCGGCTCCCGCGCCCACGGCGGGCGAGGGCAGCACCACGCCACGCTGGTTGATTGTGTGATCACCCGGGTCGGCACCGGTGAAGGGCTGACCCTTGTAGTCCTTCAGCAGCAGGCCCTTGTCGGGTGTCATCGTCACCACGCCGAAGCCCTTGGACGTTCCCTGCGGCCAGTCGATGCGTAGCTTCATGCGCTCCAGACGGCCGGCATAGTCGTAGAACAGCCCGGCATCCGGGTCGTTGCGGCCGCGGTCCGGCAGGGTCCACAGCACCCCCTCGTAACCCCGCGCGGTGCGCCGCCACGTGCCCGGCTGCACCTCCAACGACGAGAACGAGCCCAGCGTATCGCCGAGGAAGTCCACGGTGCCCGCCGGCAATCGCCCGGCGGCGACCAATCCCTTGTCCACGTAGGTGGAGCTGCCCACGTCCACCGCGCGTGGCGGCACGCCGCGGGCTTCATGCGGTGCGTTGTAGCCGCTGACCGAAAGTGCGGCCAGCAGCAGGGCGGTAGCGGACATGGATGGACTCCTCGGCCGGTGATCAGAAGCGGATGTCGATGGTACCGAACACCTGGCGCGGTGCCGACGCATGGAACACATACAGCTTGCCCGACGGGTCGCTGGGTGCGAACACGCTCGAATCCAGGTTGCTGGCGTAACGCTTGTCGCCCAGGTTGGTCACGTTCAGCGACAGTCGCATGCCCTTGGCGAAGCCGACCTGGCCGAAGTCATAGCCACCGGCCAGATCGAACACGGTGAAGCCGCCGAAGCCCTGGTCGTTGGTATAGGTGTAGAAGCGCTCGCCGGTGTACTTGCCGCGCAGGCTGGCGAACCAGCCGTTGTCGCGCCAGGTGATCTCGGTAGCCAGCAGCTGCTTGGGCGTGTCGGTCTGGATCTTGCCCTTGATCTGCTGCTCGACGCCAGCCTGGACGTAGTTGGAGGCATACGTCGAGCGGTTCAGCGACGCCGAGGTGTACCAGCTGAAGTGCTCGTTCGGTGTCCATAGCACGGTCAGTTCGGCACCGCGGCTGTCGACGCCACCGACGTTGTAGAAGCGGTTGCCGCAGGTCGGTCCGACCGGCTGCCGCGAGTCGCATGGGTTGTACTGCAGCAGACGGTTGTCGAAGCGAACGCTGTATGCAGCAAGCGATGCCTGCAGGGTGTCGGTGACGAAGCGGTAGCCGGCCTCAAGCGAGCGCGACTCTTCCGGCTTCAGGTTGCCCTGCGCATTCCAGGTGGCCTGGCTGACCGCCTGTGGGCCCAGCTTGAACCCGCCCTGGAACATGGCGATGTTCTCGGCGTAGCTTGCGAACACTTCGTGGTGCTCGGCCAGGCGGAAGTTGGCGCCGATGCTGGGCAGGAAGTTCTTGCTGGCCTTCAGCGAACCGGTGGCGAACTGGTTGTTCGAGGTCGGCGAGATCGGCGTCTTCGCGTCACCGGGCAGGGCCTGTGCGTCGGAGGTGGCATGCGGGCTCTTGGCGCCGAACTCCAGGGTCAGGCGATCATCGAGCAGGCGCCAGGTGTCCTTCAGGAAGAACTGATGGGTCTTCCAGCGCGTGCGCTGGGCGAACACGCCAACGTCGGAGGGCAGGCTGTTCATGCCACTCAGGTCGCGCGGGCCATCCACGGCGGTCTGGTAGCGCTCGGCGCTGCTGGTGTTGCGCTCGTACCAGACGCCGCCCTCGATGCGATGCGCGCCCAGTTCCCAGTCGAACGACAGCGTGCCGCCATCGCGGTCGATGGTGTAGATGGTGTTGCGGAAGATGATCGGGATCTCCTGCGCCGTACCTTTGTTCGACCACGCGCCGCTGTTCCAGTTGTGGCCTTCGCCGCGATCATCGTGGTGGTAGGCCAGGGCGCGCAGGCTGAAGCCATCGGCCAGGAAGAAGTCACCGGCCAGGTAGTAGAGGTTGTCGTCGCGCAGGATCTGTCCGGCGGTGAACGCGCCGTCGGCATCCTTGTCCGGGCCACTGTTGTCGCACTTCTTCGCGTTGAAGCTGGCGGTATTGCAGTAGGCCTTGGCCACGGCTTTGTTCCAGTCCGGCGCGTAGCCGCCCCAGTCCCAGCCGAGGCCGCGCGACATCTCGTCCTTGGACAGGTAGAAGTAGTCGGCCTGGGTGGTGCGCGACGTATCGACGAATCCGGTGATCTGGCCACGGCCGAAGTTCCACACGCCCTTGGCATTGAACTGCTTGGTGGTGGATTTGTTGTAGGCGGTCTGGTCGTTCCACAGGTCCGAGACGGCGTTCATGCCCGACACGTAGCCGGAGAATCCGTTGTACTCGCCGCTGTCCACGCGCACGAAGGTGCGGCGGTTGGCATCGCTGCCGAAGGTCTGCACCACGCGGCCACCCAGTTCCTTGGCCGGGCGGTCGGAGGTGTAGGAGATGGTGCCGCCGAGGTTGCTGGTGGACGGCGTGCCGAGGCTGCCGATGCCCACGGCCAGCTCGGCGCCGGCCATGTTCTCGCTGATCAGCGCACGGTTGATGGTCAGGCCGTTGTAGTTGTTGTATGCACCGTCGCCCAGCGGCACGCCGTCCAGCGTGTAACCGAGACGGGTGGAGTTGAAACCACGCAGGCTGAGCGTCATCGACTGCTCGTTGGTGCCCAGCGCATCGGCTGACTGCGCGTTGACACCGGGCAGCAGGTTCAGCGTTTTCTGCAGGCTGGTGCCGGGCGGCAGGATGTCCAGGTTCTCGCGGGTGATGCGCTGCACCTGGCGCGCTTCACCGCTGCCGATGACTGAAACGGCATCGAGGTCGGTGGCGGAAGGCGCCTGCTGCGCCCATGCGGTCGGCGCAAGGGCAAGGGACAACGCAGCAGCCAACACGGTCTTGGTCATGGAGCAGGCACTCAGGCAGGCGCGAGCCGCCGCGTGGACACGGAGCTCAGGCAGGTGAAAGGGGAAACACGCGATGCGATCACGGGCGCCCGAGGCGCCGTTCGATCAACGTGAAAATGGTGCGCTAGACAGATGACTGTCTGGTGACATGTTCAGTTGTTGTGAGGCGCAGACCTGTAGGGCCGAGCCCCTGCTCAGCTGCTTTCGGGTGCAGCCGAGCATGGGCTCGGCTCTACAAGGAGCTTCACGGACGAGGTAGATGCCGACCTTGGTCGGCATGCGCGGCGCCGAATCGTCGATGTGTCGCATTGATGGAGAAGCGCCAACCAAGGTTGGCCTGTACCAGAATCGCCGATCCAGGTCGGCGTCAACGTGCACTCAACCCGCGTTGCGTGGCTTGCGTGTGCGCTTGGGCTTTGCTGCGTCACCGCTGCTGGCTGCACCATCCTGCAATGCCTGCAGCCAGGACAGCGTGTCCACGTAGTCGATGAAATGGCGCAGGTAGCCAGGGCTGGTCGCCTGCATCGTGTCCAGCATGCGCTGTACCAGCACCGCCGAGTTCAGCGGGCCGCCGTCGGCCGGGGCCTCGGTACGCAGCGAGCGGCGCACCTGCAGTTCGCTGCGCAGCTCGGACCACTCGCGGCGCACGTCGTTGAGCATCGGCACCTGCGGGTAGTGCGGCAGCGAACGCGACCCGTCGTCGAGGTCGCGCACCAGCGCACGCAATCCGTCCAGTGGCGAGGGCTCAGCTGCCATTGCCGCTCTTTTCGCCGGGCGCAGCGGCCTTGGGCTTGGGAATCGGCGCGATCTCCACACGACGGTTGCGCGCGCGGCCATCTTCGTTGGCGTTCGAACTGACCGGCTGCTCGCTGCCGAACGCAGCGGCGAACACCGCATCGGCCGGTACGCCATCGGCGATCAGGGTACGGGTCACGGTCAGCGAGCGCTGTGCCGACAATTCCCAGTTGTCGGCGAAGCGGCGGTTGCCTTCGCGTACTGGCGCGTCATCGGTGAAGCCGCTGACCATCAGGATCTCTTCGCGGGTGCCCAGATACGCAGCCAGCGGAGCGGCGAGGCTGCGCAGCAGCTCCTGGCCTTCCGGCTGCAACTGATCCGAGTTCAATGCGAACAGCACGCTACCGCTGATGCCGATGCGACCGTCGACCAGGGTCACACGGCCGGCGGCCAGCGGGCCTGCCAACGCCTGTTCCAGCGTCTGCAGGCGCTTGGCTTCGGCCTGGCGCTGCTTGACCTCCTGGTCCAGCCGCTGCGACAGCTCCAGCTGCACGGCCACCACACCGACCAGGATCAGCACGAACGCACCCAGCAGTACCGACATCAGATCGCCGAAGGCGGCCCAGATCGGGGTATGCGAGCCGCCATCGACCTCCAGCTCGTCGCTCATGCGCTGCCGGCCTTGCCGCGGCGCGTGGCCAGCTGCTGCAGTTCTTCCATCACCTGCTTCTGCGACAGCAGGCTGAGGTCGACCACCTCGCGCGCCTGTGCCACGTAGTACGCCAGCTGCTCATCGCTGCGCGCCAGCGAGGCATCCAATGCACCGCCGATCTGTTCCAGGCGTCCCGACAACTCCGCCGAGGCGGCGCCGAACTGCTCGACCGCGGACCCGAAGGTGCCGGCCAGCTGACCCACCTCGCCGGCACTGCCGTTGAGCAGGGTGGCGATGCCATCGAGCTTGCCGGTCTCGGCGGTGATGTGGTCGGTGAAGCGGTTGCCGACGCGTTCCAGCAGTTCAGCTGAACCCCCGACCAGCGCGTCCACGGCAGTGCGCTGCTCGTGCGAGGCGTGGTTGATCGCCTCCAGCAGGGTCTGCACGGTGGCCAGCAGGTGACCACGCTCTTCCAGCATCGCGTTGTCGCGCACCAGACTTTCGGACAGGGTGCTGCGCAGCTCGTTGATGACCTCGGCGGCGGCCTTCGGCGCCTCGGCCGCGGTCTGCAGCAGGGTGGATACTTCGGCCAGCGTGGCGCTGGCCTGTGCGCGGCCGTTCTCGCCGATCTGCTGTGCGGTCTGCGCCAGCGTGTCGCACACCTGCTGTTGCTGTGTGGACAGGCGTTCGCCATCGGCCTGCAAGCGTTCGGCAAGGTCGGTCGAAATGGCCTGCAAGACGTCGCTCCAGCGCTGCAGGCGCTGTTCGTCGCCTGCCAACAGCTGGGCCTGCAACGCCGCGTGCGCCTGCTGCAGCTCGGTACTTACCGCGTCCCAACGCAGCTGGCGTTGCTGTTCGCGTGCATCCAGGCCCGCCTGCAGGTCGGCATGCGCCGTGGCGGTGGCGGCCTGCGCGGCCTGCCAGCCCTGCACGCGCTGCTGTTCGTGCTCCTGCAGCAACGACTGGCCGGCGGCGTGGCGCTCATCCAGCGCCTGCAGCAGCGTCTGCGCACGTTCGTCCAGATGGCTGCTGGCACGCTGCAGTGCCTGCTGCTGACGCTCGACCAGTTCACTGTTCAACGCATGCTGCTGTTCGGCAGCGGCGCGCCAGGCGTCGGCGTTGCCACTGGCGTCGGCCTGCAAGCGCTCGCCGATGCGCACCACCAGCGCTTCACCCTGCGCACTCTGGCCATCGCTGAACGCCTGCAGATGCTGGCGCAGTTCGGCAACCAGTGCCCGTTGTGCATCGGTCTGTTCGGACACCACTTTGGCCCAGCTGGCCTCGGTGGCCACGCGGCTGCGCTCGAAGCCCTCAGCCAGGCCGTTCAACTGCTGCTGTACGGCCTGTTCGACGCGCGAATGCAGCGCCTGGCCGTGGCTTGCCAGACCCGCCAGAGTGGTTTCTGCCATCGGCTGCAGCGCGCCCCCGATGGCGGCGGCACTGGCTTCGGCACCCTCGCGCAGCGACTGCTGCAGCGAGGTGGCCAGGCGTTCCTGCAATGCCTGGCTCTGCGTCAGGAACTCGGCCTGACCGGCCAGCAGGCGCTCATTGGCGGCCATGCTGTGCTGTTCGAAGCTGCTGGTCATCGCCTGCAGGCGATCGACCAGCGCAGGCAGCGCCGCAGACTGCGACTGCAGCAGGCGCAGCGACTCGGCACGCTGCCATGCCTGTGAATACGGGTGCAGGTCAGTGGCGATGGCACGGTCCAGCTGCTGCACCACCTGCAGGCGGTCGCGGCGCAGCAGCGCCGACAGCAGGCCCAGCATGGCCGAGCTGGCGACACCGGCGATGGACGTGCCGAAGGCGACGGCCAGGCCCTGTACCGGCGAGGCCAGCGAACCGCGGATGGCCGCCATGTCGGTAGCGCTCTGCAGGGCCAGGCCCGTGCCGCGCAGGGTGTCCATCATGCCCAGCAGCGTGCCGAGCATGCCCAGCAGCACCAGCAGGCCCACCAGATAGGGTGTCAGCACCGGCGAGGGCAGGGCGGTGCGCTCGCCTTCCACGCGCAGGCGCACGGCATTGCGCAGGCCCAGCGGCACACGCTCCAGCCACGGTGCCAGGCTGTCCTGGGCCAGCGAAACATCATTCAGCGCCGCACGCAGGCCATTGCTGGCCTGCCGGTAGCGGAACAGCTCCACGCCGCCAGCGATATAGCAGGCCGCAATGATCGCGGCCACGGCGGCACCCAGCGGGTGCACCGAGACATAGCCGACACCGATCCAGCACACGGCCAGCAGGCCAGCAAGGAAAACAAGGACGTGGAAAACAGTTCTGGACATGGTGTTCCGGTCAGTGTGAGCGCAGGGCAGCAAGCAGCCCCTGGATCGGGTGGAAGCGCAGTTGCAGCTCGGCGAGCAGCAGCGTACGCATGTCGTGGCGGAAGGATGCGCGCCAGCCGGGCTGGCCGTGTACGCGTTCGAATCGGGCGCCCAGCACCGCTGGGGCAGTGGCAAGCAGGCTGTGCTCGCGTGGGCTCAAGGTCTGTTCCATCACTGCATCAACCTCGGCCAGTCGCGCCAGCTCCGGCGACGCAAGTGCCAGCTGGTCGCGCAGGCGCCCACGCAGGCGGCCGGCAGCCGTCTGGATGGCCTGTTGCAGCACCCGGTAGCGCTGCCGCAACGAGGCGAAGTTGGGCGCGGCCGCGGCCTCGGCCAGATCCAGCAGGCGCTCGGCCTCGGCATCCTCGCTCAGCGAGGCCAACAGGCTCGCTTCGGCCTGGGCGCAGTCGGCCAGCAGATCATCCAGTGCTTCGGCGGCCTCGGCCGGTTCAGCCAGGCGGCCATCCAGCGCCCCGGCCAGGGCCACGGCACGGCTCCAATCCACCCACTGGCCGAGGCGATCGGTCAGGGCGGGACTGGAGGCCGGCATCGCGCCGTCGCTGAGACGGGCGAGCAGACGGAGGAAGTCCGGTCCACCCAGGACCGGCTGCGCTGCGTTCGCCATCAAGGGGGTGGGGGCCAAAAACCGTTGATTTTACAACCAGATGAGGCAGTCCGTATGAAGGCGGGGCGGATGCCCAGCAAGGATCGGGCCGCAAGGCTTAAAATGGTCGGCTGTACCACCGTACCCCGACTTCTGGAGCTTGAGATGACCGTTGCGCAGTTCTACCCGATCGGCACCCCCGGACAGCCTTGGGGCGACGCCGAACGAGCGCAGTGGCGGGCCCGCCAGCAGCGGCAGCGCAGCTACCACGAGGACGTGGTGACCGCGCTGGAACGGCTGGACGAGCGCTTCGACGTGGTCCAGTACGGCCAGCTTGACTATGCCCCGGACCACTACCCGCTGTTTGCGGTGGTGAACCACGACTGGAACCCGGCCCTGCCGACCGCGCTGGTCACCGGCGGCGTGCATGGCTACGAAACCAGCGGCGTGCATGGCGCCCTGCAGTTCCTGGAACAGCATGCCGAGCGTTACCTGGGCCGCTTCAACCTGATCGTGGCCCCGTGCGTGAGCCCGTGGGGCTACGAGCGCATCCAGCGCTGGAATCCCAATGCCATCGACCCCAACCGCAGCTTCCGTGACGGCGGCTTGATCGAGGAGGCCGCCTCGCTGATGCGCTGGGTGGCCGAACGCAAGGCCAACATCCGGGTCCACCTGGACCTGCACGAAACCACCGACAGTGACCTGCACGAGTTCGACCCGGCCCGTTGCGCCCGCGATGGCAAGCCGTTCGAGCGCGACACCATTCCCGATGGCTTCTATGTGATCGGCAACAGCGAAGACCCGCAGCACGACTTCCAGAAGGCGCTGATCGCCGCCGTGGCCCCGATCACCCACATTGCCCCGGCCGATGCCGAAGGCAATCTGGTGGGCATGCCGCTGCAGTCGCCGGGCGTGGTGTGGGGCGAGTCGCGTTCCATCGGTGCATGTGCCGGCTTCACCGATGCGCTGTATGCCACCACCACCGAGGTGTACCCGGACAGCCCGCGCACCAATCCGCAGGAATGCAGCGACGCCCAGGTGGCAGCGGTGTGTGCGGGGTTGGATTTCGCCCTGGCCAATTGATGGCGTGCTGAACAGCCGGGCCTGCACTCGGCTGCTTCGGCGGGGCCCTGGATCAGCCGATGCCTTCGGCCCGCGCGCGCGAAGGTGGGCGCACCCGACACCCCGTCGGGCAATCTGCGGCAGCGCGTACCCTATCAGGGCAGTGCCATCTGAGGAGGGCTTTTGCGGATTCCTGGCCGGCACGGCTGTTGAGCGGACGGTTGAAGGCCGACGGGCCGGCCAATGCGCGGCACTTGAGGAGACATCACCAGTGGCTTCTGACCAGCCACCGCATGTATTCCGAGGCAGCGACCGGATGGAGCTCATGCCGGACCCGAGCCTCGAAGAATAGGGCGCACAGGCCAGGGAAGGTGGTGGGTACTAGGCGGTAGCTGTCCTGATTGGATATCCATTCGAGAAAGCCACTGGACTCCAGCTCGTTCAAAACGTCATGAACCTCCATTGGTTCCCGGGTATCCACATCTTCGACTTCGGAGAAGTCTTCATCAGCATCTTCTTCCTGGTCTACCGCGAGGAGTTCGGAGTCATGCTCATCGTCATCGTCTGACGAGGCGTGGTCCTCTTCATTCTCCTCTTCAACGTCCTGCACGAAATCTTCAAGAGCTGCGGCAACTTCTTCGCGGGAGATATGTTCTCCGTCGGACAACGCGCTGGCAAGGTGCTTAAGGACGAACAATGACGCTGCGGGGTGCAAGTCCACCACTTCCGTGCGCGCGGCTTTCAGGATTTCGTCGTCTCTGCACAGGAACAGTGTACAAAATGCGTCAACCTCGGCGTCGCTGAGCCCAAGTGCTGCAGCGCAGGCACGCGAATCCAGGACCTTGATGGGCAGCAGCTTCTTTGCCCCGATCAGCTCTGCGCTGATTCCCTGCACCAATGCCTGGTGCTCGGTTTGATCGAAGCAACAAAGGACCCACCATTCATCAACAATCGACGATGCCTCAAAAGCCTGTCGTTTGAGGGTGCCAATCATTGATTCCTGACCTGCTTTCTTCTTCTTGTCGCGTTGGGCTTCCAGCTCTCCCTTGACTTGCAGGCCCAACTTCCAGCTTTTGCCGTGGTGATCATCCGCGCGCAACAGAATGTCAACGCCCTGGTCCCTGATGTGCTGGGTCGCGTGTACATCGAACCCATAGCGCCTGAAGGATTCCAGCATTGCATCGATTCGGCTCGTCCACTCCTCAACCAGCCAGTCGTGCTTGGCTTTCTCATCAACGAAGAACCTTCTGGTGTCGGCAGCGGTCGTGCCGCGACGCCTCACAATCTCGGCAAGCAGGTCAATGGGTGAGTACTGGTCACTGGTTATTCTCACTGTTCTCTCTCGGCATGATTGCTTGCATCGCACTGTCTGGCGCACAGACCGGGCGTGCGGGTGAAGTTCGATATGGAACTGTGCTTCCGCATGTTCGCGCCGCGAAGTTGATGCAAAATGCTTTGCGCAGCAAACATGGCTGGGATTGCGATTTCGGATCTGGGAATGCCGGCAATCAAGGGCCTCAGCGGTAACGTCTGGTCCACATTTGACCAGTCTGCCTTGATCGGTGCGCTTGGAAAACTGCCCAAGCCTTCCGGGGATTCGCTGGAACGGGGAATGCTCCAATCTGCAATCCTTGGGCTCTATCTGGCCTACACCGGGATGAATCAAATGCCCCCCATGATCCATGCAAATGCCCCTCATGATCCATGCAGGCGCGGCTGGCCTCAAGCGATTCCAGGACTCTCTGGGTATCCACGTCAAGCGGGAGCTCCCCTTCGCAGTGGACGTTCTGGATAAGGTCATGTGCAGCGGACACCAGTGCGGCAGCAGAGCGTGCCGCGAAAAAGTGGCCTATCGGGGGATACACCTTGTACTCGATCTGCAGCAGCACCATGGCATCCATGAGTCTTGATTTCGACAATTCTCGCATTTGCCGACATCTATCAGGATGAGTCGAGTTGTCAGCTTCGTTTGGCGCCAATTTGATGTCTACCGATCAAGTCGATTGAGTCCAGCCATCCGCAATCGGACCAAAGAGTGTTTGCATCGTGCACGCCGGCGAGCTTCCATCTCGCCGGCCTTCGACTGCCAGCAACCGGAGTACACCGCGCGAGCCACGCTCAACCGTCCGGCCGCATCCGCGCACTCACCTGTTCGGTCAATGCCAGGCGTGCAGATAGGAATGATCAGATCCGTTCATGGCAAGGCTCCGTGCAACGCAATCGGTAGCCGCCGCACAAGAGGTGGCTGACGGTACGAGGTTCGAACTCCGGGTTGATCTCAAGCCGGCGGGCACAGGGCCCCCACGCACGGCCCGCCATAGCCGGCAGACGGATTGCCGGCCGGTGCCACGAAGGTGACGCCGGCTGGCAAGCGTAAACAACGCATGGAGCATCGTAAGTCGATGGCGGCAGGGAGAGACCTTCGGGACGGACTGGTGCGGACCACGGCCCGCACCCACCACGGTCCAATCTCATCCAGGTCCGCGCCCGTCCAGGTCCCACACTCCCCAAGCGCCGGCCACAGGGGGGGGCGACGCCTGTTGACGTTCCCAGCCACCGAGCGCAGGCTTGCCCAGCACGTTTCCTAAACACAAAGGAGACTTATGACAGCCACCGCGTCACTGCACCCCTCGCCCGAAACCCAAGGCCGTTCACGCCTCTGGAACGTCTTCTGGCTGCAAGGGGTCATTCCCAGCAACATTCTCTGGGCCGTTGCCCTCTGGGCCCTGGCCAACCAGCGCACCACGCTGGTGCTGGCGACGTTCGCCGTGCTGCTGCTCTATACCGGCTGGATCATTCCGGCGGTCTGGCGAGCGGCACCCACCGCGCGCACCCCGAACCTGGGCGTTGCCGCGCGCGGGCTGACCGTGGCCTGGGGCCTGAATACGGTACTGGTGATTTTCTTCCTGACCCTGCAGCTGGTGGCTCAATAGAACTGGATCGGCTCGCCGCTGCGGTCGAAGGCGGCGAAGCGGCCGATCTGGCCATCGTTGATGGCGTTGACCATCAGTCGCAGCGGACGGGTGGCCTCGTCGGTGGTGGGGGCGAAGCCTGCACGTCCATCCATTGCTGCCACGAACACCATGTCCCACTCCACGCCGGTGGTGGTGGACTCGCTGGCCAACGCCTGGAAGCTGGGGACTTCAACGGGCAGCTTGTCCACGCACAACACCGGCGACAGGGTGCCGCCTTCGCGGCGGTCGTGCCGGTCACGCTGGTCGTCGGTGGGCGATTCGGGCAGGTCGGCGCGGGCGAACACGAACAGCAGGCGTTGCGGTTCGGCCTGCTCGCTGGCGGCCTGCAGCAATTGCTGGAAATCGTTCATCATCATGATGGCTGTCACACGCAGATGGCACGGAAAGCCGCATGCTGCCATAACGCCCGCGCAGCGTGGCCGGTGGCGATTGATTTAAGTCATCCCGTTGCCAATGCGTGCCGCGTAGGCTGGCGTCAGTCTCAGCAGGCGAGGGTATCCGGGCCGTTCCGGGCACAGGCAAGACGGTGGAACAACAAGGTGGACCAGCCATGAGCCAACTCACCGACGGATTCGGGCGCAGCTTTCCCTACCTGCGCCTGTCGTTGACCGAGGCCTGCAACTTCCGTTGCAGTTACTGCCTGCCCGATGGCTACCAGGCCGATGGCCGCCCGCGCTTCCTGGCGGTGGACGAGATCGCGCGCCTGGTGCGTGCGTTTGCCATGCTGGGGATGACCAAGATCCGCCTGACCGGTGGTGAGCCCAGCCTGCGCAAGGACCTGGACGAGATCATCGCCACGGTGGCGGCCGTGCCGGGCATCCGCAAGGTGGCCATCACCACCAATGGCACGCTGCTGCCGCGCCGCTTGCCGGGCTGGCACCGCGCCGGCCTGACCGCGCTGAACGTGAGCATGGACAGCCTGCAGCGCGAGCGCTTCAGCACCATCACCGGCCACGACCGCCTGCCGGAAATCCAGCAAGGGCTGGAGATGGCGCAGGCACTGGGCCTGCCGGCCATCAAGCTCAATGCGGTGCTGCTGCGCGGCCTGAACGACGACGAGCTGCCGCAGTGGATGGAGTTCCTGCGTGACCGTCCCTTCAGCGTGCGCTTCATCGAACTGATGCGTACCGGCGACAACGAAGCCTATTTCCAGCGGCACCACCTGCGTGCCGAACACGTGATCGACCAGCTGCATGCCGCTGGTTGGCATGAGCGCCCGCGCGCGGCCGATGCCGGCCCGGCGCGTGAATTCAGCCACCCGCAGCATCGCGGAACGGTGGGCATCATCGCCCCGTATTCGCGTGACTTCTGCAAGGGCTGCAACCGCCTGCGGGTGACCGCCAAGGGCGACCTGCGGCTGTGCCTGTTCGGCGAATTCGGCGTGCCACTGCGCCCGCTGCTGCAGAGCGACGATGACCAGGACGCGCTGCTGGCACGCATCACCACACAGCTTGGCCTGAAAGCGGCCGGGCACGGATTGCACCAGGGCCAGACCGGGCTGACCCCGCACCTGGCATCGATCGGAGGATGAGGAACACGATGAGTGGTGAATTGACTGCGGCCTTCCACATGGCCGATGTGCGCGACAAACGCGTTACCCGCCGCCGCGCCGTGGCGGTGGGCGAGCTGCATGCTGGACCGGTGGCCTACCCGCTGATTGTCGAGCGCCGCCTGCCCAAGGGCGATGCGCTGGTGATGGCCGAGATTGCAGGCCTGCAGGGGGCGAAGATGGCCTCGATGCTGATGCCGCTGTGCCACCCGTTGCCGCTGGAACTGGTGCAGGTGTATTGCGCGCCGGTGCCGGAACGGCAGTCGATCCGCGTGTGGTGCGAATGCGCCAGTGAGGCACGCACCGGTGTGGAAATGGAAGCACTGGCCGGGGTGAACGCCGCACTGCTGACCCTGTACGACCTGAGCAAGCCGGTGGAGCCGGCGCTGCGCATCGAGGGCATCCGCCTGCTGTTCAAGGAAGGCGGCAAGCGTGGCCTGTGGCTGCATCCGGATGGCATGGACGATGGTGAGCGCGAGCGCTTCAGGCCGCGCCCGCCGAAGGGCTTGAACGGTGCTGCCTGCGCGGTGATCACCCTGAGCGATCGCGCGAGCGAGGGCACGTATGCCGACGAGTCCGGGCCGAAGCTGGTGAGCGGGCTGCAGTCGCTCGGTGGCGAGGTGGTGGCTGCCGAGGTACTGCCCGATGGCGTCGAGCCGCTGGCGGGCCGCCTGCGTGCGCTGGCGGGCGAGGGCGTACGCCTGTGCCTGTGTACCGGCGGCACCGGGCTTGGCGCGCGCGACCTGACCCCGGAAGCGCTGCGTTCGTTGAACGCGCGACCGGTGCACGGCCTGGCGCAGATGGTGCGCGCGTTGAGTGCGCAGCACACGCCGATGGCCTGGCTGAGCCGTGCCGAGGTGGTGCAGCTGGATGACATGCTGGTATTTGCACTGCCGGGCAGCCCGCGTGCGGCCGCGCAGTGTCTGGACATTCTGGCACCGGTGCTGGGCCACGCGCTGGCGATGGTCGATGGCGGTGGCCACGCATGATCGCCTACAGCGAAGCGCTGCAGCACTTGATGGAGGCAGCCACACCGCTGCCGGCCGAGCGGCTGGCGCTGCATGAGGCGGGGGGTCGCATCCTGGCCACGGACATCATCAGCGGGCAGTCTTTGCCGCCGTTCGACAATTCGGCGATGGACGGCTTCGCGCTGCGCGCCAACGGCACGCCCTTCGAAAGCGGTACCGGGTTTGCGGTGCAGGGCTGGCAGGCGGCAGGCGATGCCGGTGCCGAGGGCGGCGAAGGTGCCTGGGAAATCATGACCGGCGCGCGCATGCCGGTCGGGCTGGATACGGTGGTGCCGATCGAGAACGTGGAGATCCTCGCCAGCGAGGAGGGCCGACCGACCCGCATCGCGTTGAAGAGCGCGGTGAAGCCTGGCCAGAACGTGCGCCTGCGGGGGCAGGACGTGGAAGAAGGCGAGCGCGTGCTGCAGGCCGGGCAGGCGCTGGACATCAATGCGCGCACCCTGCTGCATGCCATCGGCGTGGCCGAGGTGGCGGTGGTGGCACGGCCGAAGGTCGCTGTCATTGCCACCGGCAAGGAACTGGTGACCGAAGCGGCGCAGGCGCTGGACTCCGGACAGATCCGTGACAGCAACCGGCCCTATCTGATCGGCCGCCTGCAGGCCGCCGGTGCCAAGGTGGTGTGGCAGGGCACGGTGGGCGATGAAGTGGCTGCCTTCGATGCCGTGCTGGATGACACGCTGGCGGCAGGGGCACAGGTGCTGGTGAGTACCGGCGCGGTGTCAGCCGGCCGCTACGACTTCATTCCCGATGCGCTGCGCGCGCGTGGCGCCCGCATCGTGTTCCACAAAGTGGCGATCCGCCCGGGCAAGCCGTTGCTGTTTGCGGTGCTTCCGGGCGGCGCGCTGTATTTCGGTCTGCCGGGCAACCCGGTGTCGGCGGCGGTGGGGCAGCGTTTCTTCGTTGAACCGGTGCTGCGGTGCCTGCTGGGCCTGGCTGCCGAGCCGATGCTGCAGCTGCCGTTGCAGGCCGACGTGCGCAAGCCGCCGGGCCTGCGCTTCCACGCGCGGGCTCGGGTGGAACTGGACGCGCAGGGGCGCTTGAGCGCGCGCGTGCTGGCGGGCCAGGAATCGTTCCGTTTGAAATCCATGCTGCAGGCCAACGCCTGGGTGGTGCTGGAGGGCGAGGGTGACCTGGCCACGGCCGGCACACCGGTGCGCGTGCAGGGCTGGGGCCATCAGGACCCGCTGCAGCTGGCGAACCAGGAGTCATGATGAAACAGGTGAATCTGCAGCTGTTCGGTGCGTTTTCCGATCTGGATGCCAGCCGCGAGATCGCGCTGGAGGTGGCCGGTGGCACCGTGGCCGATCTGCGCCAGGCGTTGCGTGAGCTGTTGCCGGTGCGCTTTCCCGGGTTCCGCGCCGGGTTGCTGGACTATTCGGCCTTTGCCGACCAGCAGCGCGTTCTGCGTGACCACGAGGCGCTGCCCGCCGATGGCAAGGTGGCGATCCTGCCGCCGGTGAGTGGGGGCTGAGCCATGAGCAACGTGACTGCGAAAGTGGTGGACCGCGCGCAGCGCGCCATCGATCCGGCCGAAGGCATCGCGGCGGTGTCCGACCCGGCATTCGGCGGCATCGATGTGTTCATCGGCAAGGTACGCGACTTCAATGTGGGGCGGCCGGTGACCGGCATCACCTACGACCTGTTCGAACCGCTGGTGCTGAACGAGATCCAGCGCTTGGCGGCGGAGATCGAGGCGGCGTTCGGGCCGAAGCTGAAGGTGTACGTGGCACATGCCAAGGGTCGCTTGGGCATTGGCGATGTGGCGGTGGTGGTGGCTGCGGGCAGCCCGCACCGTGATGAAGCGTTCAGGGCGTGCCGGCAGCTGATCGAGGCGGTGAAACACCAATGCCCGATCTGGAAGCAGGAGCACTACGAAGACGGCGACAGCGAATGGAGCGAGGGCTGCACCTTGTGCCACACCGACAGTGAACCGGCACATGAGCACCACCATTGACCCCAGTAGATCCACGCCATGCGTGGATGGCGGTCACCGATGACCATCGCCGGCATCGTGCTGGCCGGTGGCCTGTCCAGCCGGATGGGCCGCGACAAGGCGCTGCTACCCTGGCAAGGGCGCACGCTGCTGGAGCACATGCGCGGCACGTTGCGTCTGGCCGGGGCAGACCGTGTCTGGGTAAGCGGCCGCTACCCGGCCTTCGGCGGCGTGCCCGACCGGATCACACGGTGCGGTCCGCTGGGAGGCCTGTTCAGCGTGGCAATGCAGATGCCCGATGGCCCCGCCTGGGTGGTGCCGGTGGATACGCCGCGGTTGGCCCCGGATCTGCTGCAACAATTGCGTGACGGTCATCGCAGCGCTTGCACGATCTTTGACGGACACCCGCTTCCGATGCTGTTTAATGTGGACAATGAAAGTCGCACGATCCTCGAAAACATGATCCACGATCCCCTTGGCCCGCGTTCCCTGCAGGCCCTGCAACACCGGCTGGACGCACACACGCTGCGCCTGGCCCATGCCGATGAAAGCGCCCTGGTCAACTGCAATACCCCCGCCCAATGGGAGGACGTTGCCTCATGAAGGTGCAGTTGCAAGAACAGACAATGCGCCTGCGCCTGGACGAGGCCGAATTGGCCCAGCTGCTGGCCGGTGAAACGGTGGAAAACCTGACCCGGTTCGGTGGCAGTGGCGGTTGGGGTACGGCCGTGTCACTGCATGGCGGTGAAACGGCGGTGTTGCTCGACAGCGGCACCGATTGCCGCCTGGTGCTGCCACGGTCGCCGGTGGAGGATCTTGCCGGGCGCCTACCGTGCCGCGATGGCCTGGCGTTTGCACTGTACCTGGACGACGGCACCACGCTGCAGCTGCAGTTCGATGTAGACGTGCGCGACAGCGTGCGCCAGCGCGGGGTGACCCGCCGCAGCACCGCTTCATCGGTTTGACATTTGTCAGGGGCAGGGTGGAAACCGGCCCCTGATTGATCCAGATCAACCCCGTCGTCCGTGCAGCACGGCCTAATGGCTGCATGACGACGGGTTACAACTTGAAAGCAGTACCCACGTCATTCCACAGCCTTGGAGCCATGTATGACCGTCGGTAGCGATCCTGTTGTCCGCAGCACTGCCAGTCCCGGTCGCGTCATCAGCGACTGGATGCCGGAAGATCCCGGCTATTGGGAGCGCACCGGCAAGCGGGTCGCCACCCGCAACCTGGTCATTTCCATTCCCTCGCTGCTGCTGGCCTTCTCGGTCTGGGTGCTGTTCTCGGCGGTGTCGATCAGCCTGCCGAAGATCGGCTTCAACTTCAGCACCGACCAGCTGTTCTGGCTGGTGGCGCTGCCCAGCCTGTCCGGCGCGACCCTGCGCATCTTCTATTCGTTCGTGATCCCGATCTTCGGCGGCCGTCGCTGGACCGCGCTGTCGACCGCGTCGCTGCTGGCGCCGACGCTCTGGCTCGGCTTTGCGGTGCAGAACCCGGCCACGCCGTACTGGGTGTTCGTGGCCATCGCGATCCTGTGTGGCTTCGGTGGCGCGAACTTCTCGTCGTCGATGTCCAACATCTCCTTCTTCTACCCCAAGCAGAAGCAGGGCCTGGCGCTGGGCCTGAACGCCGGCCTGGGCAACGTGGGCGTGTCGGTGGCGCAGGCGGTGATTCCGCTGGTCATCACCGTGGGCGTGTTCGGTGCGCTGGGTGGTGCACCGCAGCCCGCGGTGGAGGGTGGGGCACCGCTGTTCCTGCAGAACGCCGGCTTCATCTGGGTGCCGGCCATCGCGCTGTGCGCCATCGCGGCGTGGTTTGGCATGAACGACCTGACCAGCGCCCGGTCGTCCTTCTCCGAGCAGGCGGTGATCTTCCGCCGCAAGCACAACTGGCTGATGTGCTGGTTGTACATCGGCACCTTCGGTTCCTACATCGGTTTCTCGGCCGGCTTCCCGATGCTGGTGAAGAGCCAGTTCCCGGACGTGAACCCGCTGGCCTATGCCTTCATCGGCCCGCTGCTGGGCGCACTGATGCGCTCGGTGGGTGGCAGCATGGCCGACCGCTGGGGCGGCGCACGTCTGACCTTCTGGGTGTTCGCGCTGATGATCGCCGCGGTGTTCGGCGTGCTGCACTTCCTGCCCAGCCATGGCCAGGGCGGCAACTTCTACGGCTTCCTGCTCAGCTTCATGGCGCTGTTCGTGCTCAGTGGCATCGGCAACGGCACCACCTTCCGCATGATCCCGGTGATCTTCCGCACCCTGCATGAGCGCTGGTCGGCCAACGACAACGCCGAAGGCAAGGCCACGGCCGCGCACCAGGCCAGCATCGAGTCGGCCGCGGTGGTCGGCTTCTCCGGTGCGATCGGCGCCTACGGCGGCTTCTTCATTCCCAAGAGCTACGGCTCGTCCATTACGTTGACCGGCAGCCCCGACATGGCGCTGTACGGATTCGTTGTTTTCTATGTCACCTGCCTGGCCGTGACCTGGTGGTGGTACTACCGGCGCGGTGCCGAGACACCCTGCTGACGACATGAAAACGCACCGCAGCCAGATGACACACACAGCCACGATGCCGATGTCCGCAAAGGGAGATCCCCGATGAGTTATTTCCTCGATCGCTTGCAGTTCTTCAAGCGTGACCCCCAGACCTTTGCCGATGGCCATGGATTTGCCAAGAGCGAGGGCCGCGACTGGGAAAACAGTTACCGCGCCCGCTGGCAGTACGACAAGATCGTGCGTTCCACCCATGGCGTGAACTGCACCGGCTCCTGCAGCTGGAAGATCTACGTCAAGAACGGCCTGGTCACCTGGGAAACCCAGCAGACCGACTACCCGCGCACGCGCCCGGACCTGCCCAACCATGAGCCGCGTGGCTGCCCGCGTGGCGCCAGCTATTCCTGGTACCTGTACAGCGCCAACCGGCTGAAGTACCCGCTGATCCGCGGCACGCTGCTGCGCCTGTGGCGCGAAGCCCGCAAGAGCAAGGCCCCGGTCGATGCCTGGGCCAGCATCGTGGAGGACAAGGAGAAGGCGCGCTCGTACAAGACCCGCCGCGGCATGGGTGGTTTCGTGCGCCTGCAGTGGGAAGAGGCCAACGAGATCATCGCTGCCTCCAACCTGTACACGGTGAAGCAGTACGGCCCGGACCGCGTGGTCGGGTTCTCGCCGATTCCGGCGATGTCGATGGTGTCCTACGCCGCCGGCGCGCGTTACCTGTCGCTGCTGGGTGGCGCCTGCCTGTCGTTCTACGACTGGTACTGCGACCTGCCGCCGGCCTCGCCGCAGATCTGGGGCGAGCAGACCGACGTGCCCGAATCGGCTGACTGGTACAACAGCCGCTACATCATCGCCTGGGGCTCGAACGTGCCGCAGACGCGTACGCCCGATGCGCACTTCTTTACCGAGGCGCGCTACAACGGCACCAAGACGGTGGCGATCTGCCCGGACTATTCCGAGCTGGCCAAGCTGACCGACCACTGGCTGCACCCCAAGCAGGGCACCGACGCGGCGCTGGCCTTTGCCTTCGGCCATGTGATCCTGCGCGAGTTCCATGTCGATTCGCCCTCGCAGTATTTCCAGGACTACTGCCGTCAGTACTCGGACATGCCGATGCTGGTGCGCCTGGAGCGTCGTGACGATGGCCGCCTGGTGGCGGGCCGCTTCCTGCGTGCCAGTGAGCTGGGCGGGCTGGGTGAAGCCAACAACCCGGATTGGAAGACCCTGGCCTACGACGAGAACAGCGGCCAGATCGTGGTGCCCAATGGCTCGATCGGCTTCCGCTGGGGTGAGAAGGGCCGCTGGAACATCGAAGAGAAGGCCAGCAATGGCGCCGACACACGCCTGCGCCTGAGCTTGTCCGATGCCAACGACGGCATCGAGGCAGTGAGCTTCCCGTACTTCGGTGGCATTGAAAGCGACGGCTGGACCGCCGCGCCGGCCGAAGAAGTTCTGGATCGCAACATTCCGGTGCGCCGGCTGGCCACGGCCGACGGCGGCGAGACGCTGGTGGCCACGGTTTACGACCTGCTGCTGGCCCAGTACGGCGTGGACCGTGGCTTTGGCGGCGGCAACGTGGCATCGAGCTTCGATGACATGGTGCCGGGCACTCCGGCGTGGCAGGAGCGCATCACCGGCGTGTCGCGCGCCGAGGTGATCGAGATCGCCCGCGAATTCGCGCGTACCGCCGACAAGACCCACGGCCGCTCGATGATCATCGTCGGCGCGGGCATGAACCACTGGTTCCACAACGACATGAACTACCGCGGCCTGATCAACATGCTGATCATGTGCGGTTGCGTGGGCCAGACCGGTGGCGGCTGGGCGCATTACGTGGGCCAGGAAAAGCTGCGCCCGCAGACCGGCTGGCAGCCGCTGGCGTTCGGCCTGGACTGGAGCAAGCCGCCGCGCCACATGAACGGCACCTCGTTCTTCTACTTCAATACCGGGCAGTGGCGCTACGAGAAGCTGCAGGTGGACGAGCTGCTGTCACCGCTGGCCGACGCCAGCAAGTACAGCGGCAGCCTGGCCGACCTGAACCTGCGCGCGGTGCGCATGGGCTGGCTGCCCAGCGCGCCGCAGCTGGACCGCAACCCGCTGCAGCTGGTACGCGAGGCCGAAGCGGCCGGCGTGGCCCCGGCGGACTACGCACTGGGCAAGTTCAAGGATGGCTCGCTGGACTTCGCCTTCGCCGACCCGGACGCCAGCCAGAACCACCCGCGCATGATGTTCATCTGGCGCTCGAACCTGCTGGGTTCCTCGGGCAAGGGCCACGAGTACATGCTGCGGCACCTGCTGGGTACGCGCCACGGGCTGCAGGGCAAGGACCTGGGCGAAATGGGCGCAGTGAAGCCGCAGGAGGTGAAGTGGCGCGACGAGGCGCCGGAAGGCAAGCTGGACCTGCTGGTCACGCTCGACTTCCGCATGTGCACCACCGCGCTGTACTCGGACATCGTGCTGCCGACCGCGACCTGGTACGAGAAGGACGACCTCAACACCTCGGACATGCACCCGTTCATCCACCCGCTGTCGAAGGCGGTGGACCCTGCATGGGAATCGCGCAGCGATTGGGACATCTTCAAGGAGGTGGCCCGCACCGTGAGTGAGATGGCACCGGGCGTGCTGGGTGTGGAGAAGGACCTGGTGCTGGTGCCGACCCTGCACGACACCCCCAACGAGCTGGGCATGCCGTTCGGCGTGGCCGACTGGAAGAAGGGCGAGTGCGAGGCCATTCCGGGCCAGACCATGCCGTCGATGACGGTGGTGGAGCGTGACTACCCGAATCTGTACCGCAAGTTCACCTCGCTCGGCCCACTGCTGGACAAGCAGGGCAACGGCGGCAAGGGCATGAGCTGGGACACGAAGCACGAGGTCGAGTTCCTCGGCAAGTTGAACCACACCGTGCACGAAGAAGGCGTAAGCCAGGGGCGCCCGTCCATCTCGACTGCGATCGACGCAGCCGAGGTGATCCTGCACCTGGCGCCGGAAACCAACGGCCACGTGGCAGTGAAGGCCTGGGAATCGCTGGGTACCTTCACCGGCCGCGAGCATACCCATCTGGCGGTGGGCAAGGAGCACGAGGCGATCCGCTTCCGTGACATCCAGGCGCAGCCACGCAAGATCATCTCCTCGCCCATCTGGTCGGGCCTGGAAGACGACAACGTCAGCTACAACGCCGGCTATACCAACGTGCACGAGCTGATTCCGTGGCGCACGGTGACCGGTCGCCAGCAGTTCTACCAGGACCACGAGTGGATGATCGACTTCGGCGAGGCCTTCATGAGCTACCGGCCGCCGGTCAACACGCGCACGGTGGAGCCGCTGCTGAACCAGCGCCCGAACGGCAACAAGGAGATCGTGCTGAACTGGATCACCCCGCACCAGAAGTGGGGCATCCACAGCACCTACAGCGACAACCTGATCATGCAGACGCTGTCGCGCGGTGGCCCGATCGTGTGGATAAGCGAGGACGACGCGCGCAGTGCCGGCATCGTCGACAACGACTGGATCGAGCTGTTCAACGTCAACGGCGCGATTGCCGCCCGTGCGGTGGTCAGCCAGCGCGTGATGCCGGGCATGGCGATGATGTACCACGCCCAGGAACGCATCATCAACGTGCCGGGCTCGGAGATTTCCGGCACCCGCGGCGGCATCCACAACTCGGTGACCCGCATCGTGCTCAAGCCCACCCACATGATCGGCGGCTACGCGCAGCTGGCCTATGGCTTCAACTACTACGGCACCTGCGGCACCAACCGCGACGAGTTCGTGATCGTCCGCAAGATGGACAAGATCGATTGGCTTGACGATGAACAAGGAAGTTCGAGTGTCGCGGGCGCAGGACGCGCAGGAGCGACGAGCGAGGCCGTACCGGCCGCTGCCAAGGAGGTGGTGTGATGAAGGTCCGTGCACAGATCGCGATGGTGCTGAACCTGGACAAGTGCATCGGCTGCCATACCTGCTCGATCACCTGCAAGAACGTCTGGACCTCGCGCGAGGGCGTCGAGTACGCCTGGTTCAACAACGTGGAAACCAAGCCGGGCATCGGCTACCCGAAGGAATGGGAAAACCAGGACAAGTGGAACGGCGGCTGGGTGCGCACCCGCGCCGGCAAGCTGGTGCCACGCGCGGGTGGCCGCTGGCGCATGCTGGCCAAGATCTTCGCCAACCCGGACCTGCCGCAGATCGACGACTACTACGAGCCGTTCGATTTCGACTACCAGAACCTGCATACCGCCAAGGACAGCCAGCACCAGCCGACCGCGCGCCCGCGTTCGCTGATCAGTGGCGAGCGCATGCAGAAGATCGAGTGGGGCCCGAACTGGGAGGAAATCCTCGGTTCGGAGTTCAGCAAGCGCTCGCGCGACTACAACTTCGACCAGGTGCAGAAGGAGATCTACGGCGCCTTCGAGAAGACCTTCATGATGTACCTGCCGCGCCTGTGCGAGCACTGCCTGAACCCGGCGTGCGTGTCGGCGTGCCCCTCGGGCGCGATCTACAAGCGCGAGGAAGACGGCATCGTGCTGATCGACCAGGACAAGTGCCGCGGCTGGCGCATGTGCGTCTCGGCGTGCCCGTACAAGAAGATCTACTACAACTGGAAGAGCGGCAAGTCGGAGAAGTGCATCTTCTGCTACCCGCGCATCGAGATGGGTGAGCCGACCGTGTGCTCGGAAACCTGCGTGGGCCGCATCCGCTACCTGGGCGTGATGCTGTACGACGCCGACCGCATCGCCGAGGCCGCTTCGGTGGCCGCCGAGAAGGACCTGTACCAGGCCCACCTGGACATCTTCCTGGACCCGAACGATCCGGCGGTGATCGCCGCCGCGCGCAAGGAGGGTATCCCGGACAGCTGGCTGGAGTCTGCCAAGCAGTCGCCGGTGTACAAGCTGGCGATCGACTGGAAGCTGGCGCTGCCGCTGCACCCGGAATACCGCACGTTGCCGATGGTCTGGTACGTGCCGCCGCTGTCGCCGATCCAGTCCGCCGCCGAGCGTGGCCGGGTGGGCATGAGCGGGGAGCTGCCGGACGTGGCGTCGCTGCGCATCCCGATGCGCTACCTGGCCAACCTGCTGACGGCCGGTGACGAGGCACCGGTGGTACGCGCGCTGGAGCGGCTGATGGCCATGCGTGCCTGGCGCCGGGCGAAGAACGTGGACGGCGTGGAAGACACCGCGGTACTGGAGCAGACCGGGCTGAGCATCGCCCAGGTGGAAGAGATGTACCGCTACCTGGCCATCGCCAACTACGAGGACCGTTTCGTGATTCCGACCGGCCACCGCGAGTACGCCAACGATGCCTTCGGCGAGCGCGGCGGCTGCGGCTTCACCTTCGGCAACGGTTGCAATGGTGACAGCCCGGCCGACCTGTTCGGCCAGCGCAAGAGCACCACCTTCGTGGTGGACAAGGGACCGAACCACCGCCGCAAGGAGGTGGTGTGATGAGCGTGCTCAAGCTGGTCGGAGTGTTGCTGGACTACCCCCGTGAAGAACTGTGGGAGCACGGCGAGGAACTGCTCGCCGCCTGTGACGACCCGGCGCTGAACGCCGCCCGCCGCCTGCAGTTGCGCAGCTTCGTGCAGCAGCTGCTGGCCACCGATGCGCTGGATGCGCAGGCGGCGTGGCTGGCCAGTTTCGACCGCGGCCGCTCGATGAGCCTGCTGCTGTTCGAGCACATCCATGGCGAGTCGCGCGACCGTGGCCAGGCCATGGTCGATCTGGTCGAAACCTACCGCCGCAACGGCTTCGAACTGGATGCACGCGAGCTGCCGGATTACCTGCCGCTGCTGCTGGAGTTCCTGGCCCATCGCCCCGGCAGCGAGGCCCGCGAGTGGCTGCATCACATCGGCCATATCGCCGGGATGCTGGCGGCGCGTGCCGCCGAGCGTGAGCTGCCGCACCGGGTACTGTTCGAGATCCTGGTCGAAGCCGGTGACGGCAAGGCCGATCTGCAGGCGCTGCGCCAGCGTGCCAGCGAGGAAGTCCGCGACGATACCGCCGAGGCCATGGACCGTTTGTGGGAGGAGGAGGCAGTGCGCTTCGGTGCCGAAGCCCCCGCCGAAGACTGCAAGCCGCCCGTGCGTTCACCGGCCCGTCCTTCGCATCGAGAGGTCCAGCCATGAGTTACTCCCTGCATCAATTCGCCTTCCAGTACTACCCGTACATCGCCGTGGCGGTGCTGCTGATCGGCAGCTGGGCCCGTTATGACAAGGCCATGTACACCTGGCGGACCGGCTCCAGCCAGATGCTGTCGGACAAGGGCATGCGGATCGGCAGCAACTGCTTCCACATCGGCATCCTGGCCATCCTCGGTGGCCACCTGGTCGGCCTGCTGACCCCGCACGCGGTGTACGAGCATTTCATCACCTCGTCGCAGAAGCAGATGCTGGCGATGGTGATCGGTGGTGTGTTCGGCGCACTGTGCTTCATCGGCATCAGCATCCTGCTGGTACGCCGGCTGTTCAACGCACGCGTGCGGGCCACCGGCAGCTTCGGTGACACCCTGGTACTGGTGCTGCTGTTCGCCCAGCTGTGCCTGGGCCTGTACAGCATCCGCGTCTCGTCCGGCCACCTGGACGGTGGGGTGATGGTGCAGCTGGCCGAATGGGCGCAGCACATCGTGACCTTCCGCGCCGGTGCCGCCGACTATATCGAGGGCGTCAGCTGGGTCTACAAGATGCATATCTTCCTGGGCCTGACCCTGTTCCTGATCGCGCCGTTCACCCGCCTGGTGCACGTATGGAGCATTCCGATCAGCTACCTGTGGAGGCCTTACCAGGTGGTGCGCCGCCGCCAGGCCACGCTGCGCTACGGTCCGCGGGAGTAACGCCATGGGCAGCCTGCCGAAGTTCCTGCCGATCACCGTGATCGACTCCGCCGCACCGGTTCCCGCCGAGGCGCATTCGCACCACCATGACGCGGCAGCGCAGGGGCCGCGTTCGCTCGGGCAGCCGGCACCGTGCCGGCTGTTCGTGGACGAGACCGCGATCAGCGAGGCCGACATCGCCCGCGAGATGCAGCACCACCGGGCGATGCGCCCGGAGCAGTCTCGTGCCGAAGCGGCACGTGCACTGGTGGTGCGCGAGCTGCTGCGCCTGGAAGCGCAGCGGTTGGGTCTGCAGGCGCCGGACGGCAACCGGGTAAGCGACGAGGAAGTGCTGATCCAGCAGCTGCTGGAAGACGCGATCGAAGACCGCGTGCCGACCGATGAAGACTGCCGGCGCTACTTCGAGCAGAACCCGGAGCGCTTCCGCTCCCCCGACCGCGTGCGTCTGCGCCATATCCTGCTGGCCGCGCCGGCCGACGACGTGGCCGGGCGCTTTACCGCACGTACCGAGGGCGAACGGCTGGTCGGGCTGCTGAAGGAGTCGCCGCACCTGTTCGCCGATTTCGCCCTGCGCCATTCGCGTTGCCCATCCAGCAGCGAGGGCGGTGACCTGGGCTGGCTGCAGCGCGGGCAGACCACGCCGGAGTTCGACCGCCAGGTGTTCCGCCTGCGCGAGGGTCTGGCCGGTTTTCCGGTGGAATCACGCTGGGGCTACCACGTGGTCTGCATTGATGCCCGCGAGGAAGGCCAGCCGCAACCGTTCGAGGCGGTGCTGCCGCAGCTGCGTGACTACCTGGAACTGCAGGTGCGCCAGCGTGAAGTGCAGGCCTACCTGCTGCAGCTGCAGGAGCGCTACCCGGTGCGCGGGCTGGATGAGATCGAAGCCGAAGCGGATATCGGCTGAACCCCCTTGAACGAGGAGAATTCATGAACCAGGCCCTTGCCCCCGCCAGTGCCGGGCAGCAGCAACGTGCGCTGTGGCTGAGCACGTTCGCCTTCACCGTGTGCTTCGCCGTGTGGATGATCTTTTCGATCATCGGCATCCAGATCAGTCAACAGCTCGGCTTGAATGACACCCAGTTTGGCCTGTTGATCGCCACGCCGGTGCTGACCGGTTCGGTCAGCCGGGTCTTTCTCGGCATCTGGTCCGACCAGTTCGGTGGCCGCAAGGTGATGGTGCTGGTGATGCTGTGTGGCGCAGTCGCTACCTGGATGCTGACCTATGCACAGACCTACACCCAGTTCCTGATTGCCGCGCTGTGCGTGGGAATCGCCGGCGGCAACTTCTCGGTGGGCGTGGCCTACGTCTCCAAGTGGTTCCCGGCCAGCAAGCAGGGCACCGCGCTGGGCATCTTCGGTGCCGGCAACATCGGTTCGGCGGTGACCAAGCTGCTGGCGCCGCTGGTGATGGTGGCGGCCGGCTGGACCATGGTTGCCAAGGTCTGGGCGGTGGCGCTGGCCGTCACTGCGGTGCTGTTCTTCCTTTTCAGCAAGGAAGACCCATCGCTGGAGCAGCGCCGTCGCGAAGGCGTGAAGCCGGTGCCGTTCGCCGAGCAGATGGCACCGCTGAAGAACCTGCAGGTGTGGCGGTTCTCGCTGTACTACTTCTTCGTGTTCGGCGGCTTCGTGGCGCTGGCGTTGTGGCTGCCGCACTATCTGGTGGGCGCCTATGGCATGGACGTGGGCCACGCCGGCATGCTGGCGGCGTGCTATTCGATCCCGGCCAGCCTGTTCCGCGTGGTCGGTGGCTGGATGTCGGACCGGATGGGCGCGCGCCGGGTGATGTACTGGACCTTTGGCGTGTCGGCCATCTGTACTTTCCTGCTGGCCTACCCGGATACCGAGTATGTGGTGAAGGGCATCCATGGCCCGATCCACTTCCATCTGGCGATCGGCGTGGTGATGTTCACCGTGCTGGTGTTCGTGCTGGGCTTCTTCATGTCGCTGGGCAAGGCCGCTGTCTACAAGCACATTCCGGTGTACTACCCCAAGCACGTGGGTGCGGTGGGCGGCGTGGTCGGCATGATCGGTGGCCTGGGTGGCTTCATCCTGCCGATCGTGTTTGGCGCATTGAACGATGCGGTGGGCATCTGGAGCAGCTGCTTCATGCTGCTGTTCGTGCTGGTGTCGGCTGCACTGGCGTGGATGCACTTTGCGATCCGCCGCATGGAACGCCGCCACTTCCCGCAGATCGACCGCGAGACCGATCTGCCCGAAGCCATCGATGCGGCCGCCGCCGAGCGGGTGCGCGGCGGGTGAAGGGGTAGTGCCGGCCGCTGGCCGGCAGGAACCAACAGATGCGCCGCGCTTGATTTCAATCAGGGCCACGCGAAGAGGAACGCCCGAAGATGTCTGCCATGAGCTTCCACGTTGACGAGAGCGAGGACACTGCGCTGCAGGCGGCATTGCTGCGGCAGCCCCGGCACGTGCTGTTTCCGCCGGCTGACCAGTTCAGTACCGGCTTTGGCGAAAGCGGGTGGCGCGCTGCCGTGCGCGCCAGCAACGAGCACCTGATCCCGCGTGGCCTGACGCTCGGATTCCAGGCCGGTCGTGGTGGACGCGATGCGCCACCGCAGGCATACCTGGACACGCTGCTGCTGGCGCTGCGCCTGCAGGCCGGCGTGCTGGCCGAGGATCGCGAAGTGGTGGCGATGGTGTTGCAGCTGGGGCTTGCCGAGACGCTGCCACCGCCACAGCTGGGCCAGCTGCTGGATGCGGTGCCGCAGCACCTGCGCACCGTGGCAAGGCCCCAAGTGGAGGTGCGGCTGGATGCGGGCAGCGCGTTGGCACCGGCGCAGCTGCGCGCGGTGGGCTGTACCCGTTTGAACGTGATCGATCGTGCCGATGCGCCGGGGCCGACCCTGCTGGCGCAGGCGCGACAGGTGGGCTTCACCGCGCGCTACTACCAGTTGCGGGTGCCTGGCAGCGAGGACACCGGCTTCATCGAACGACTGCATGAGGTACTGGCCGAAGCGCCCGAGCGTATCCTGCTGCCGGCGCCTTGCGCGCTGCCGGAGCATCCCTCGGCGGCACGATGGCTGCAGAGCTGGCGGCTGCTGCGCGCAGCGGGCTATGAACCGATCGGTGGCGATCACTATCAGCGTGGCGATCTGCCGAACCCGCATGGCCCGGGCGATGGCCAGCGCCATTGCGATCTTGCCGGCGTGCCGCGCCGCGACCGCAGTGATTTCATCGGCCTTGGCCTTTCCGCCTGCAGCCAGATCGGTGAGGTGTTCTACCGGCTGGAGGACGAACTGGGCGAATGGCGTGCGCGGCTGCAGGCGGGTCACATGGGCGTGGCTGCCGGGCTGATCCTGTCCGAGGACGAGCGGCTGGTGGCCGAAGTTGCGCAGAGCATCGCCTGCGACCACGCGCTCGATGCGGCCGCCTTCGAATGGCGCAACGATGAGCCGTTCGAGGAATGCTTCGCCGAACAGCTGCCGGCGCTGTCGCCGTTGCTGGCACGTGGCTGGGCGCATTGGGATACGCGCGTGCTGCGCCTGGCCGAAGAAGGGCGCCTGCTGTGGCGTATGATGGCTGCATGCTTCCGGCCGGCGGCCGCCATCGCTTGAGTCTTGCCCCGATGTCTTCGAATCCGCCTTCGCACGGCCGCCTTGGACAGGCCACACCAAACCCCGCCGCCGCCGATGACGGTGACGCGCTTCACTTCTGCAGCACCTGCGCGTTTTCCGACGCGTGCATGTCGCAGGGCTACGACAAGACCGCGCTGGGCGATCTGCACGTGCTGGTCGACCACGTCGGTCCGTTCCATGCGGGTGACTACATCTTCCGCGCCGGTGAATCGTTCGATTCGATTGCTGCGGTGCGCGCCGGCATGGTCAAGACCTTCGTCGATGACAGCCAGGGCAACGAGCAGGTGCTGGGCTTCAGCCTGCCGGGCGAAGTGATCGGCCTGAATGCGATCCACGGTTCGCGCTTCCCCTGCAATGCGGTGGCGCTGGATACGGTGCACCTGTGCCGCATTTCGTTTCCCAAGCTGAGCCTGTTGGCCACGCGCATGCCGGGGCTGCAGGCCAAGCTGTTCAGCCTGCTCAGTGCGGAGATCGGCAAGGTCGCCACGCTGGCCGCCAATCACCGTACCGAAGAGCGCATGGCCGCATTCCTGCTGGACATGTCCGAGCGCTACGCGCGGCGCGGCTTCTCCGCCACGCGCTTCAACCTGACGATGGCGCGTACCGAGATCGCCAACTACCTGCGGATGGCGCCGGAAACCGCCAGCCGCGTGCTGCGCCGCCTGAGCGATGATGGGATCATCGCGGTGAAGCAGCGCGAGATCCTGCTGCTGCAGCCCGAGCGCCTGGCGGCGCTGGCGGTGGCCGACGAATCCGATCCGAACTGAACCTGGCCGGGAGCCGACGATGAAGCGAGCTGGACTGTTGTTGCTGGGACTGCTGGCCACGGTGCCGGCGTGGGCGGCCGACCTGACGGTGTCCGCGGCATCGAGCCTGACCGAGAGCTTCCGCGAACTGGGCACCGCCTATGAGAAGGCACACCCGGGAACCAAGGTCGATTTCAACTTCGCCGCGTCCGGCGTACTGCTGCAGCAGATCAGCCGCGGCGCGCCGGTGGATGTGTTCGCGTCGGCCGATGAAGCCACGATGGACCAGGCCCAGCAGCAGGATCTGCTGGCGGCCGGCACCCGCGAGGTGTTCGCGGTGAACGCGCTGTGGGTGGTGGTGCCGCCGCAGGCCAAGGCTGCGCCGCGAACCTTGAAGGACCTGGCCGGTGCCGGCGTGCAGCGCATCGCATTGGGCAACCCGGACAGCGTGCCGGTCGGACGCTATGCCAAGGGTGCGCTGGAAGCGGCAGGCCTGTGGCCGTCGGTGCAAGGCAAGACCATCACCACGCAGAACGTGCGCCAGTCGCTGGATTACGTGGCGCGCGGTGAAGTGGATGCCGGCTTCGTCTATGCCACCGATGCGCAGGCGATGCCCGACCGTGTGCGCCGTGCCTTCGCAGTACCTGTGTCGGGGCGCATTGCCTATCCGCTGGCGGTGACCAAGGCCAGTGCGCAGCCGGCTGAAGCCAAGCGCTTCACCGCCTTCGTGCGTTCGGCACAGGGCCAGGCGATCCTGGCCAAGCATGGGTTCGGCAAGCCCTGAGGCATGGATCTGGACTGGAGCGCACTGGGGTTGTCGCTGAAGGTGGCCGGCTGGGCCACCGCGATCAATCTGGTGCTGGGCGTGGCGCTGGGCGCGCTGCTGGCGCGTCGGCGATTTCCCGGCCGTGAGCTGCTGGATTCGCTGCTGACCCTGCCGATGGTGCTGCCACCGACGGTGCTGGGGTATTACCTGCTGGTGCTGATCGGTCGCAACGGCCCGATCGGCGCGTGGCTGCAGTCGTGGTTCGGCATCAACCTGGTATTCACCTGGCAGGCTGCAGTGATTGCTGCGGCGGTGGCCTCGCTGCCGCTGGTGTTCAAGCCGGCACGCGCGGCGTTCGAGGAAGTGGACGGTCAGCTGGAGCAGGCCGCACGAACGCTCGGTGTGTCCGAAGCGGCGGTGTTTTTCCGCATCACGCTGCCACTGGCCTGGCGCGGCATCCTCGCTGGCCTGTTGCTGGCGTTTGCACGCGCGATGGGCGAGTTTGGCGCGACGCTGATGGTGGCTGGCAGCATTCCTGGCCGCACGCAGACGCTGTCGATCGCCATCTACGAGGCGGTGCAGGCTGGCCAGGATGGCAAGGCCAATGCGCTGGTGATCCTGACCTCGGTGGTCTGTATCGTGATCCTGTTGCTGGCCGCGCGGCTGGTGGGCGGACGTCGCCGGGAGCTGCGCGATGTGGCTTGACCTGCAGGTGCAGCGCCGCCTGCAGGCGGCCGGCCAGGATTTCGTGTTGGACGTATCGCTGCAGTGCACGCAGCGCCAGGTGGTGCTGTTCGGACCCTCAGGCGCGGGCAAGAGCCTGACCCTGAAGGCGGTGGCCGGGCTGCTGAGACCGGGCCAGGGCCATGTGCGCCTGCAGGGACAGACCCTGTTCGATGCGGCCACCGGCGTGGATCTGCCGCCGCAGCGCCGCCGGTTGGGCTATGTGTTCCAGGATTACGCGTTGTTCCCGCACCTGAGCGTGCGCCAGAACGTGGCCTTCGGGCTGCAGAAGGGCTGGTTGAATCCACGGATCGGCCAGCGCTTCAATGCGGTGGAGCAGTGGTTGCACGCATTCCGCATCGACACGGTGGGCGATCTGTTGCCCTCGCAGGTCTCCGGTGGCCAACGCCAGCGTACCGCCCTCGCGCGCGCCCTGGTGACGCAGCCGCAGGCGTTGCTGCTGGATGAACCGTTCTCCGCGCTGGACCATGATCTTCGCCAGCACCTGCGCCAGGAGCTGGAGAGCGTGCTGGACAAGACCGGCATCCCATTGTTGTTGATCAGCCACGACCCGCAGGATGTGGCCGTGTTTGGCCAGCAGGTGGCGCGCGTGGTGGACGGTCGCATCGTCGGCGGTTGACCGGCGCCTGTAGAGCCGAGCCCATGCTCGGCTGCTCTTCGCGACACCGCCAACAGCAGCCGAGCATGGGCTCGGCTCTACAGGATCAACGGATCAATACAGTTCACAGTGCGTGCGGCCTTCGCCTCGCAGCGCGTCCCAGTGCCCTTCGCCACCGATGGCATCGATGGCCTCGCGCACCGCGCCTTCCAGGTGGCTCTTGTTGCCGCACAGGTACAGATGTCCGCCGCGGGCCAGCACATCACGCACCTCGCTGGCGCGCTGCTGCAGCACATGCTGCACATAGACCTTTTCGGCACCATCGCGCGAGAACGCAGTATGCAGGCCGGCCAGCACGCCACGCGTGTGCCAGTCCTGCAGCTGGTCGCGATACAGGTAGTCATGCTGGCTGTGCTTCTCGCCGAACACCAGGTGCACCTCGCGTTCGCAGGCACTGGCCTGCAGCTCCTGCATCAGGCCCATCAACGGTGCGATGCCGGTGCCGGTGCCGACCAGAAACAGCGGTGCATCGCCGGTATCGGGAAGGTGGAAGCCAGGGTTGGAGCGGCAGTACACGCGGGCATGTTCGCCGCCATGCAGCAGGCTGCCGGTAGCAGTGCCGAAGCGCTCGCGGCCGCGCAGGGTGTAGCGCACTTCGCGCACGCACAGGCTCAGCTGGTCGTCGCACGGATGCGAGGCGATGGAATAGGCGCGCGGCAGTCGCGGTGACAGCAGTTCGCGCAGCCGGACCAGCGGCACGCTGTCCGGCGTGGCGTGGTCCTGCAGCACGTCCAGCAGGTCCAGGCCGTGGAGGTAGGCTTCCAGCTCGCGCTTCTGGCTGACCTTCAAAAGGCCCTTCAGTACCTCGCTGCCGCCCAGCCTGGCCAGTTCGCGCAGCACGCCCTTGCTCAGCAGGCGCAGCTCGCGGTCATGCAGGGCGGCCACGGCGGCGGTGTCGCCGTACCAGGTGGCCAATGCCTGCAGCAGGGCAGGGTCGTTCTCGGGTACTACGTGCAGGGTGTCGCCCGCGCGGTAGGCCATGCCACTGCCGGCAATGTCCAACTGCAGGTGCCAGGCGGCCGGCTCGCTGCTGTTCAAGCGGCGGCGTTCGAGAATGGGGGCGGCAAACGCATTATCTTCGCCATAGGCGGTGACCTGCAGGTGCAGGTCCTGGCCAGCGTCGGGGTCGCCATCCAGCACTTGGCCGAGCACTGGCTGCCATTGCTGGAAGAACTGCTCGTAGCCCAGGTCGGCGTCCACCCGATGCAGCAGCGGCTGCGCCTGGCGCTCGCTCAGCGCAGCATCCAGCGCCTTGGTGAAGCCGCAGAAGCTGGGGTAGCCGGTGTCGCCAAGGCCGAACACCGCATAGCGCAGGCCGCTCAGCGTCGGGGTCTGGCGCAGTGTTTCAAAGAACTGCTCGCCGTTGGCCGGCGGTTCGCCATCGCCGAACGAGCTGGAAATCGCCAGCAGCACATCGCCTTGGCCGAGACTGGCCACGTCGATGTCGTTGAACGGGAGCACCTGCGGCCCGTGCGGCTGCAGCTCCGCGCCCAGGCGCTGGGCCAGGGCGCGGGCATTGCCCGACTCGGACGCGAAACCCACCAGCAGGCGGCTGAAGGGCGTACTGGTCGGGAGGGCGTTCACGCGGCCTCGTAGAAGTCGTCGAATTTTTCCTTGCTGAACTCGACCAGGTCGTAGTTCTGCATCAGGTCGTTCACCACGCGGCGGATGCTGATGTAGGAGGTGATGTTGCCGTCGGCGTCGAACAGCGGCTGCACGGTGGTATCGACCACATAGAGCACACCGCCCTTGCCAAGGTTGGGCACGATGCCGGTCCAGGTCTTGCCGGCCTTGATGGTGTCCCACATGTCCTTGTAGACGGCCTTGGGCACGTCCGGATGGCGGACGATGCTGTGCGGCTGGCCGATCAGTTCCTCGCGTGCGAAGCCGGTGAGCGTGCAGAACAGGTCGTTGGCATAGGTGATGTTGCCCTGCAGGTCGGTGGTGGAGATCACCATCACGTTCTGCATGGCGTTTAGCAGCTGGGCGTTGTCGGGGGTGTAGCTCATCGCAGGGTCCTTGTGGATGCCGGTAACGCCGGCGTGTTCGGGTCCTGCATAGAAATACGCCCGCGCGGCGGCGGGCGGTTTGACATTGATCAAGCGGGTGACGCGATGGCCTGCGACCGGGTGTCGCAGGGGGCATCTCTGTAGAGCCGAGCCCATGCTCGGCTTATGCCGCAAGCGGGATTGCCAGCAGCCGAGCGTGGGCTCGGCTCTACTGAAAAGGCGAGCGCCTCAGCCCATGAGATAACGCAACACCCCGGCCGAGACCACGCCGATCAGCACCGTCGGCAGCATCGACAGCCGCGTGGCGGCCAGCAGGGTGATCGCCAGCGCGGCCAGGTCGGCGGGCTTGTCGGCGACGAAGTCCGGGGCGATCACCGAAATCAGCACGCAGCCTGGCGCGGCTTCCATCACCGTCACTGCGCGTTTGCTCAACGTGCGGTTGCGCAGCGCGAGGAAGCCGACGATGCGGGTCAGGTAGGTGGCGGCGGCCATCAGCACGATGGTCAGCACCGAGGTCCAGTGGATCATTCCATTGAAGATCATGCCGCGTCCTCCGCCAGCAGCCAGGCGGCCGCCAGGCCGGCCAGTGCGCCGCTGGCCACGTACCACGCACCCGGGATCAGCAGATAGGTGGCAGCGGCCACGACCAGGCTGACCAGCCATGGCCGCGCAGCCTTCATGCCCTGCCACATGCCGCGCAGCAGCACCAGGAACACGGCGGGGAAGGCCATGTCGAAGCCGTAGGCGTGGATGTCGCCCAGCATCGGCCCGACGATTGCGCCCAGCGCAGTGCAGGCCACCCAGACCGTATACAGGCCTGCCGAGACGCCCAGGTAATAGGCCAGGCTGAAGCCCAACGCACGGCGGCGCGCATCGGCCACGCCCATCGCCCAGCTTTCGTCGCACATGAAGAACAGAGCCGGCAGCACCCGGCGGCGCGGCAGGTGCTGCAGCAGCGGAGCCAGGCTGGCGCCCATCAGCAGGTGGCGGCTGTTGACCAGTGCGGTGATCGCCACGATCAGCGCGATGTGTGGCGGCGAGGTCCACAGTTCGACGGCGGCGAACTCCGAGCCGCCAGCAAAGTTGAGGCCGGTCATCAGCGGCACTTCCAATGCGCTCAGGCCTTTCTGGGCGGCCTGCGCGCCGAGCACCAGGGCGAAGGGAATGAAGCCGATCATCACTGGCACGGCGGCGCGCAGGCCGCGCAGGAATTCGGCGCGCGGCGCGGTATCGCAGGTGTCGGGCAGGGGGAGGGTGGTACGGGCGTCCATGGAACGGCACAACGAGGTGGGGGTGGCCCATGCTAGCGGTCCGATCACGAAATCGGGTTGCGTTGATGCCACTGGATTCTGGATGATTGATATTTAATGCGGCCAGAAGTGACAAGGGTGGAATCCCATGCAGTATCAGCTCGACAACCTCGATCGACGCATCCTCGACGCCCTGCAGCGCGACGGCCGCCTGCAGAACCTGGAGCTGGCACGTCTGGTCGGGCTCTCGCCGTCGGCCTGCCTGCGCCGGGTGCGGCTACTGGAGGAGGGCGGCTACATCGACCGCTATGTGGCCTTGTTGAACGAGGCCAAGGTGGGCCGTGGCTTCACCGTGTTCGTGCGCGTGTGGCTGCGCGGGCAGGACGAGGACACCACCAACCACTTCATCAACAGCATCAAGTCTTTCCCGGAAGTACTTGAATGCCATCTGATGGCCGGTGACTGCGATTTCCTGCTGCGGGTGGCGGTGGCCGACCTTGATGCCTACCGGCAGTTCCAGATGCAGCACCTGAACCGGATCGCCGGGGTGCAGAACACCAAGACCGAGATTCCGATGCAGCGGATCAAGCAGACGACCCAGCTGCCGCTTTGAGGGATGGGTGGTTGCGGCCGGGTTGCACCCGGCACCCGCAGGTGGTGCCGGCCGCTGGCCGGCAACCTCAGGAGCAACAGCCGAAGCAACAGCCGAAGCAACAGCCGAAGCAACAGCCGAAGCAACAGCCGAAGCAACAGCCGAAGCAACAGCCGAAGCAACAGCCGAAGCAACAGCCGAAGCAACAGCGTGCATTCCGTGGGATGGCGGGGTGGGTCCGGTTGCAGGGGAAGCTGCAAGTACGTCCATGTAAGCTCGGTCGCCGCTTGCTCGTGTGCGCAGTCCTGCGCACACGGCAAGACCTGGGTTGGGCGTCCTGCCCAACCCGCCCGAGGCATGCCTCGGGCCCATGCGGCTCACGCCCCTGCAACCGGACCCACCCCGCCTTCGACAGATTTCCGCGATCTGCCGGAACGGCATGATCTGCTCCTGGTGGGTGTCGACCTTGGTCGACACGTTTGGGTCGGCACGGGCTCCGACCCCGTGCGCAGATGATCATGTCTGCTCGATTCATTGATGCCTGATGGGTGACTGGGTTCACGGAGCCTGGCTCCACGTCGGCTGTGGGCGGCGGTCATCGCAATGACATGTGACCCCGGTACGGTTTGAGCCCGCTTGCTGGTCGCGCGCGGGCCGGGGTTCCGGTGGTGGCGCGCGTCCGCTGCAGCTGCTGTCGCTGCCGAGGGTCATGTGTTCTACGTCAGGGGGCTGAATGGACACCATGCGGTCGGAACTTGGAAGGTGGCCATCGCCGCGTGGCTGCTGCTGTCCTTTGCCGCTGGCGCGCAGGACGGTGTTCATCCCTATGACATCCCTGCGCAGCCGCTGGAACAGGCGGTCGAGCGCTTCAGTGTCATCAGCGGGTGGTCGGTGATGTACCCGGGCGACCTTGCCGCAGGCCGCAGCAGCCATGCGCTGCGCGCCAGCCTGGCGCCGCTGCCTGCCTTGCAGGCGCTGTTGCAGGGCTCCGGTATCGAGGCCGAGGTGATCGGCGAACAGCGTGTGGTGCTGCGCCGGGGCACGTCCTCCGTCGACGAACCCGGTGTCGGCGCCGAACTTCCCGAGGCCGAGCGTCGGCGTCGCTACGGCGGGCTGCAGCAGCGCCTGCGCGCAGTGTTCTGTGACGACCCGGAGATCGCGCCCGGCGGCTATGCCGCGACGCTGCGTTTCCATGTCGACAGCGAAGGCCAGGTGCATGCACCCGAGCTGCTGTCAGGCAGTGGCAGCGCCCGTCGCGATGCACGCCTGCTGCAGGCGATGCAGGGCCTGGTGCTGGCGGCCGAGGCTGGCGCGCTGGCGCAGCCGGTAACGCTGCAGATCCGACCTTCCGGCACCGACCACGACTGTGGCCGGCGCGCGCCCCTTCCATGACTTCAAGGATTCGAACATGAGCAACGGTACGGCTGGGGCAGTTGACCTGATGGACCACCTTCTGGGTGCCTACGATGAGCTGAAGCGCCGGCTGGTGCGCAAGCTGGGCTCGGAAGAGCTGGCCGGCGACGCGCTGCAGGACACCTGGATGCGCCTGAGCGCGCGTCGTGACCGCCTGGACGCCGTGCAGAACCCCGCGGCCTACCTGCTGCGCATGGCGATGAATACCGTGATCGACCGCCAACGTGCGGACCACCGCCTGCTGAGCCTGGAGGAGGTGGATACGCTGATGGACATGGCCGACCCGGCACCCGGCCCGGCGCAGGCGGCCGAACTGGACTTCGCGCTGGAAGACATGGTCGGCCTGCTGCAGCGCATGCCCGAGCGCCGTCGTAGCATCCTGCTGGCAATCCGCGTCGATGGCCTGCAGCAGCGCGACGTGGCCGACCACCTCGGCGTGTCGCTGCGGCTGGTACAGCGTGAGCTGAAGGCGGCCCAGGACTACCTGGCCGAGCGCAGCGGGCAGGGGCGCCAGGTGCGGTTCTGAGCGACGGCATCCGTCTACACTTTGACGCCGAGCAGAACCCCGCAGCGTGCGGGTCCGGCATGAGCCCCCATGGATCCTGACGATCGCCCGCAACGCCCGCTGGATGCCGTTGAGCGTCAGGCCCACGCGTGGGTGGTGCGGCTGACCTCGGGCGAGGCGACCGCCGCCGACGGGCGCAGGTTCCGTGCGTGGTGTGAGGCTGACCCGCGTCATCGCGAAGCGTTTGGCCGTGCGCGCCGGCAATGGGAGCAGGTACGCCTGGCCGGCGAGCAGCTGCCCGCCACCGCGCGCCAGCCGGTAGCGCCGACGCCGGCCCAGCGCTGGAGCCGACGCGCCTTCCTCGGCGCCGCGATTGCCGCGCCGGCCAGCCTGGTAGTGGTGGCGGCCATCCGCCCGCCGCTGGGGCTGTGGCCCTCGGTGACGGCCATGGCAGCCGATTTCCATACTGGCACCGGTGAGCGACTGCAGATCGCGCCCTCGCCGCAGCTGAAGATCGAACTGGATACGCAGAGCAGCCTGCGCCGCCGCGCGGACGCGCAGGGCGAAGGCTTCGAGCTGGTGCAGGGACAGGCTGCGATCGAGACCCTGGACGGCCTGCGCCTGGCGTTGTTCGCGGGCCCGGGCTGCGTGATTGCCGAGGAGGGAGCGGTGCGCCTGGACGTACGCAACACCCATGGCCAGGTGCGGGTGACCTGCCTGCATGGCAGCGCCCGCATCGAGCATCCGCAGGGCCGGCTGCAGCTACAGGCGGGCCAGCAGACCCAGTACGACGAGCGCCTCAGTGGCGTGGTCGCCGCGGCCGTGGCCTCGGAAGTGAGTGCCTGGACCGAGGGCATGCTGGTGTTCCGCCGCGCACCGCTGCGCGAGGTGGTGGAAGAGATCAACCGTTACCGCCGCGGCAAGGTGCTGCTGGGAGAATCGGCGTTGGCGCGTGCTCCGGTCAGCGGCCGCTTCCGCATTGATGATCCGGATGCAGCGCTGGAGCAGCTGCGACTGACGATGTCGCTGGATCTGCGTCGCTTTCCGGGTGGCATTGCCGTCCTTGGATAGATGAAGACGCTGGCCGTGCGCACCGCGCAGGGCTGTTGCAAGCAAGGAGAGGCCAAGGATGCGCAACGAGAACATCGGTGTGCTGGATCTGCGTCGCAATCTGTCGGCGCTGCTGGAAACCACGCAGCGACGGCCGTTGATGGTGCATCGCTATGGCTCGCCATGGGTGTGCGTGGTGTCCGATGCGCAGTGGCAGCGACAGTCGGTGCTGCTGGATTTCGATCCGCAGTCGCACCCGCTGGCGATGCTGCTGCGCCTGCAGCAGCAGGCGCTTCCGCTGTCCGAAGCCGGTGCGTTGTCACCCGCGGTCCTCGCGCGCGCTCTGCTGTTGACGGGAGTTCATGGCATTGACGATCTGGCGCAGCTGCACGAGCAGGTGCTGCATCATCGACTGTGGCACTGGTTCGTGGCGGGTACCCACGGTGTGATGGACAGCTGGCAATTGCCGGCGCTGCGCGCTGCGATGGGGTCATGGTGCGATGACGCGGAGATGACCGATGCACTGGCCGCGTTCGCTGCGCGCAGCGATGTGGCGATACTGGCGCGCCGTTGCGGGGGCGAAGCACCGCGGCTGGAGCGCGAAGCCTGCAGGCAGATGACGCTGCGATGACGTTGTCGATGAAGCGCAACGCAGCGCACATACCTGCATGTGCGCTGTCGCTTCACCTGCCTTGCTGACGTCTTCTCCAGAGTACGGCGCAACACGCGTCGCGGAGCACGGGCGGCGCCGATGGCAGACAGTCGCAGGATCAGCATGCTGGAGCTGGATCGTCACCTGAGCCAGTCACTGGAGCAGGCACGGCATACGCCATTGAACGTGCAGCGCTATGGGCACTCCTGGGTCTGGGTGCTGTCCAGTGACGCTTGGGCAGATGCGGCGCGCTGGGCGGCACTGGATGGTAGTGCGCACCCACTGGTGGCGCTGCGAAAAGCCCTCGACCTGCAGCTGCGGCCCTGGCCCGAAGCGGCCATGAGCCCGCTGCCGCTTGATGCAGGTGATGCGCGGCTGCTGCAACGCGCGGCCCTGCTGGTGGTCGTGCGCGATCTGAACAGTGCCCAGCGCGTGTACGACGACCTGCGCTATCACCAGGCCTATCGGATGTTCATCGGCCTCGATCATGGAACGGCGTGGTCGCCGATGCAGTGCGTGCGGCTGCTGCAGGCCTGTGCGCACCCGTTGCTGCGCGGCTGCATCGACGATGCGCTGGCCAGCGTGCCGCGGTATCTGTTCGAGTCTGCATGTGCGCCGGCTGCACCTGTTGCGCCTGCACAGGCACACGCGCAGCGAATTGCCGGCGGATGTTTATCGTACTGACACATGCACCGCTGACCATGGCGCAGCGGTCTCTTCCAGGATGACGAGGGCGGAACAATGGCAAGGCAGGTTCGTGGTCGCAGGGCTCGGCAGCAGGGTTTCAGCCTGATCGAGATCATGGTGGTGGTGGTGATCATCGGCATCCTCGCCGCATTGATCGTGCCGCGGTTGATGGACCGTCCCGACCAGGCACGCGTGGTGGCGGCGCGCCAGGACATCGCCGCACTGATGCAGGCATTGAAGCTGTTCAAGCTGGACAACGGTCGCTATCCCAGTGCCGAGCAGGGCCTGCAGGCACTGGTGAAGCCACCGCAGGGCGGTGGCGCGATGCCGGTCACGCCCTATCTGGATCGCCTGCCCAATGACCCGTGGGGCCATCCGTACCAGTATCAGATACCAGGTACCCACGGCGACATCGATGTGTTCTCGCTGGGTGCGGACAGCAAACCCGGTGGCGACGCCGGGAACGCGGACATCGGCTCCTGGCAGCTGTGAGGCAGGCCGATGTCAGCCCTGATGCGTTCTGTTTCAAGTGCCCGTCAACGTGGCATGGCGGTGATCGTCGCCCTGCTGGTGGTGGCGCTGGTGGCGGTGATTGCCACGGCACTGCTGACCCGGCAGTCGGCCCAGCTGCGCGCGCTGCGTGGCGACCAGCTACGCGCGCAGGTGCGTATGGCGGTGGACGCAACGCTGGAGCGTGCGGCGCAGCAGCTGCGTGAGGATGTAAAGGAACAGCTGACCACGGTGCGCAGCGGGCGCTGGGCCCGCCCATTGCAGCTGCAGGCGCCGTTGCCGGTGCGGCTGCAGCTCGTCGATGCGCAGTCGATGTTCAACCTGCGGAACCTTCTGGCACATGGCAGGCCGGACCCCGAGGCGCGGCGCGCGTTCATCGCGTTGTGTGCCGGGCAGGGGCTGGGCCAGGGCGCCTGCACATCCGCCGCGGACCACATCCAGGCGCGCCTGCGCGATGGCGACATGCAGGCGCAGGCGCCGCTGCCCCGTGAATCACTGATCGAACAGGCGCTGGCCGGCGCTGACCCGGTAGCGCTGCAGGCGCTTGCACGGCGCACCGTGGTGCTGCCGGCGCAGACCCTGGTCAACGCCAACACCAGCGACCTGCGCGTTCTGCAGGCGGTGACGCCTGCGGTCGAGCCGGCACGGCTGCAGGCGCTGCTCGGTGAGCGCGACGCTGGCCATTGGCTGCTCAATCGCGGCGACATCGCCAACCGACTCCAACTGAGCAACGAACAGATGGCGGTGCTTCCCTTGGGTATCCATAGCGAGTGGTTCCTGGCCGTCGGCCAGGTGCAGGCTGATGGCAGCGCGGTTGATTTTCGCGCGCTGCTCTGGCGCGAGTACCGCGACGATGGCGTGCGTGTGCAACGTGTGTGGACGAGGATCGGCGCATGAACGTGCAGCTTCGCGTGCGCCTGCCGGCGCTTGAGCGTCTGCGCGCCGACAGCGCGGTGGACTGGGCGCAGCTGCACAAGGGCGAGGTGCTGGCTCACGGTCGCGACACACTGGCGGCGCTGGGCCTGCGGCATCCGCAGGCTGCGGTGCATGCCTGCCTCGATCCGAACGACCTGATCCTGCTGGAACTGCAGCTGCCACCGTTGTCGGGGCGCCGCCTGCAGTCGGCGCTGCAGGGTGAGGTGGAGGCGATGCTGCTGGATGACCTGCAGGAAGTCGCGTTGGCCCACGGCGCGCAGGCGACGGACGGCGCGGTTCCTGTGGCCTGGCTGGGCCAGCAGGCGGTCCTGCAGGCGCAGCAGCTGCTGGCTTCGTGTGCACTGCGGCTGCAGGCGCTGTATCCGACGCCGCTGCTGCTGCCCTGGCAGGACGGCCATGCCACGCTGCAGGTCAGCGGCGAGCACCTGCTGGTACGCAGCGGGCGCGATCGGGGTTTCGTTCAATGGTATGGCGGACGTGATGCCTGTGCGGTGATGCAGGCGTTGGTTGTGCGCCTGCAACAGGCCGGCGTGCAGGCCGTGCAGTGGATCGATCGTGTGCCGCCGACGTGGCCGGACAGCCTGCCGGCCACCGCCATTCCGCATGAACGGCAGGCCTCTGGCCCCTTGCCAGGCTGGTCATTGCCGCTGCCCGGCGCGGGCCAGAAGGCGCCGCGGCTTGCGATCGGGCTGGCATTGGCGGCGGTGCTGCTGGCCGCGCTCGGTCTGCAGCTGCAGGTCTCGCGGTGGCGAAGTGAGGGCGAGACCCTGCAACAGGACATGGCGCGCCAGTTCAGCGAACGCTTCCCGGAGATCACCGATGTGGTGGACCCGGTGTTGCAGGCAAGGCGAGCACTGGCCGTGCCACTGCCGGCGCCGCCGTTGCCGCCGCTGCAGCGTCAGGTAGCCGGCACGCTGCAGGCGGTTCCGGAGCTGGCGGGACAGGTGCGCAGCCTGCATTACCAACCCGGGCAACTGGAGATGGAGCTGGATGCCGACGCCCAGGCATTGGCCGATGATCCCCAGCGGCTTGAACACTGGCAGCAGGCAGTGCAGGCGAAGGGCCTGCAGTTGGCGCGCGAAGCCGGTGGGCGCCTGCGGGTGAGCGGAGCTGGACAGTGACGACCCGAACCCTGCGGCTGGGCGAGGGAATGGCGGGCCTGCAGCAGCGCTGGCAACGCCTGCCACCGCGCGACCGGCTGATGCTGTGGGTGATGGTGGTGGCGCTGCTGGTGGCGGGTCTGTGGATGTTGTGGCTGGAGCCGCTGCTGAAGCAGCGCACGCACTGGCAGGCCGAGCTGCCGCGGCTGCAGGCGCAGGCGCGTGTCCTGGCGCCACTGCTGCAGGCGCGCGAGCGTCAGCAGCAGACGCAGGGGCAGCGCCCGACGATGGCCGGGTTGCGTGACGGAATCAAGTCGGCCGGCCTGGCCGACGGACTGCATATCGAAGCGCGCGACGGGCATTGGCACCTGCAGGTGCAGGCGGTGCCCGCTGACGCGCTGTGGAACTGGCTGCTGCCCGTGCTGGCCGATCCGGCCATCGAACTGCAGCAGCTGCAACTGACACGCACAGGGGATGCGAACATGCCGGCGGCACGGATTTCCGGAAACATCGTGATGGCGCTCAACGTGGGTGCCCATCCATGAGGGCGATGCGCAGCCTTGCCTGCAGTACTGCGTTGGCCCTGATCGTGGGCATGGCCCACGTACCGGCACCGGTGCTGGCGCAGGACACCCGCGAAGAGCCGGTTCAGTTGAACCTGGTGGATACCGATATCGGCGGGGTACTGCGCATGGCGGCGCGCTTCACCGGGCGCCAGTTCCTGGTCGATCCGCGGGTGACCGGCAAGATGACGGTGGTTTCCGATGGTCCGGTCAGCCGTACCCAGGCCTACCAGTTGCTGCTGGGCGCACTGCGTATGCGTGGCTTCGCGGTGGTCGAGAACGGCGGCGTCAGCCGGGTGGTGCCGCAGGCCGATGCCAAGCTGTTGGGAGGACGCGTCGGCATCGGTGGTGCCGGCGGTGGCGTGACCACGCGCACCTTCGCGCTGCGCTACGAGAACGCGGCGGCACTGGTGGCGGTGCTGCGGCCGATGATCAGCCCGGACAATCCGATCACAGCCAATCCAGGCAACAACACCCTGGTGATCACCGACTACGCCGACAACCTGGAGCGCATCGCGCGGGTGATCGCCAGCGTCGATACACCGGCTGGCATGGACACCGATGTGGTGAAGCTGCAGCAGGGCATTGCCGTTGACGTCGCGGCGATGGTCGCGCCACTGCTGGATGCGCAGGGCGCCGAGCCCACCCAGAAGGTGGTGGTGATGGCCGACCCGCGCAGCAACAGCGTGCTGCTGCGCTCCAGCAGTCCCGGCCGCACCCGCCTGGCGCGGCAGCTGGTGGAGAAGCTGGACCGTGCCCAGGACGAATCCGGCAACCTGCATGTGGTCTACCTTCGCAATGCCCAGGCCAACCAGCTGGCCGGTGTGCTGCGCGGCGTGGTGGCGGGGCAGAGCGATGCACCGGCGATGGGCAGCAATGAAGGCATCACGCCACTGCCGGGTGACGCCAACCGTTCCACGCCAACGCAGCCGTCGCAGCCGCAGCAGGCCAAGACCGGAGGCAATGCGCTGGAATCGCAGCGCCTGGACCCGAGCCGCCGTGACCCGATCGATGCGGGAAGCACCGGCTTCAGCCAGAACGGCATCTCGGTGCAGGCGGACGTGGCCACCAACACGCTGCTGATCTCGGCGCCGGAGCCGGTGTACCGCAACCTGCGGCGGGTGATCGACCAGCTCGACCAGCGCCGTGCACAGGTGCTGGTCGAGAGCCTGATCGTGGAGGTCAACCAGACCGATGCGGCCGAGCTGGGCGTGCAGTGGATGCTGGGCAATGGACGCACCTTTGGTGGCACCCACTTCGGTGGAGCCACCGGCGGTAGCGGGCTCAACACCGGTGCGCGCACCACGCTGGACGTGCTGCCCAAGGACGGCCTGAAGATCGGCGTGATCGACGGCACCATCAACCTGCCTGGCGTCGGCCAGATCCTCAACATGAAAGCGCTGGCCAACGCGCTGCAGAGCAAGGGCGGCGCCAACATCCTGTCGACGCCGAACCTGATGACGCTGGACAACGAGGCGGCCAGCATCATGGTCGGCCAGACCGTGCCATTCGTCAGCGGCCGCTACGTGACCGACGGTGGCGGTGGCAGCAACAACCCGTTCCAGACCATCGTGCGCGAGGACGTGGGCCTGAAGCTGCGGGTGCGCCCGCAGATTTCCGAGGGCGGCACGGTGAAGCTGGACATCTACCAGGAAGTCAGCAGCATCGACGCGCAGAGTGCCAGCAGCACGGCCGGCATCATCACCAACAAGCGTGCGCTGGATACCAGCGTGCTGCTGGACGATGGCCAGATCATGGTGCTCGGCGGCCTGCTGGAAGACAGCGTCAGCCATGGTCGCGATGCGGTGCCAGGGCTGGGCAGGATCCCGGTGCTGGGCGCGCTGTTCCGCAGTGATACGCGCAAGCGCTCCAAGACCAACCTGATGGTGTTCCTGCGCCCGCACGTGGTGCGTGACCCCGCCGCCGGCCAGCGCCTGACCCGCGACCGCTACGACTACATGCGCAACGCGCAGGCCGGCGCGCAGCCGGTACAGAGCTGGGCATTGCCGGCGCTGTCCGCACCGCAGCTGCCGCCGCAGGACCTGTCTGTACTCGGCCAGGGCAATGCGCGCGATGGCCAGGGCCAGCCGCTGCAGAACACCAGCCTGGCAGCGTTGTATCCGGCCGGCGACGGCGATGCGCAGTTGGTGCAGTTCGCACAGGGGCTGGACCCGGCGCGTGCCAGCCAGGGCGTGGCGCAGGTGCGTGCACTGGGCCTGCAGGCCTATGCCGAAGCGACGCCCGGCGAGAGCGGGCAACGCCTGCGCGTGCGATTGCCGCGCGATCCGGCGACGCTGGACCCGGCGCTGCAGCAGCTGCGCGGGCTGGGCTACACGCCGGAACTGGTGATCGGGCCGTGAGCACCGCCGCACCGCTGCCGTACGCCTGGGTGCGCAGCCATGGCGTGATGCTGTCCGAGGCGGGCGGCGAGCCCGTGTTGCTGGGCACCGCCGAAACTGCGGCGTGGGCTGTGGCTGAACTGCGCCGCCGGCATGGCCCGCTGCCCTTCCAGGCGCTGGACGCTGCGAGCTGGCAGCAGCGGCTGGGTGAGCAATACCGTGACGGCGGCGATGCCGCCGCCGTGGTCGGTGCCGCCGAAAGCGAAGTCGATCTGGACCGGCTGATGCAGGACATGCCGGAGGTCACCGATCTGCTGGATGCGCAGGACGATGCGCCGGTGATCCGCATGATCAATGCGCTGCTGGCACAGGCTGCACGCGATGGCGCCAGCGATCTGCACATCGAGCCGTTCGAGACCCATTCGGTGGTGCGCTACCGCGTGGACGGCACCCTGCGCGACATGGTGCAGCCACGGCGCGCACTGCACGCGGCGCTGGTGTCGCGCATCAAGATCATGGCCCACCTGGATATTGCCGAGAAGCGGCTGCCACAGGACGGGCGCATCGCGATCCGCGTGGGCGGGCGGCCGCTGGATATCCGTGTCTCCACGGTGCCGACCGGGCACGGCGAACGCGCCGTGCTGCGATTGTTGGAAAAGGACGCCGGCCGGCTGCAGCTGCAGCGCCTCGGCATGGCCGATGACACCCTGGCCACGTTCACCGGATTGATTCGGCAGCCGCATGGCATCGTGCTGGTCACCGGGCCGACCGGCAGCGGCAAGACCACCTCGCTGTACGCCGCGCTTGGCCAGCTCGACAGCACCACCAGCAACATCCTCACCGTGGAAGACCCGGTGGAGTACGACTTCGCCGGCATCGGCCAGATCCAGGTCAACGCGCGCATCGGCATGAGCTTCGGCACCGCGCTGCGTGCGATCCTGCGCCAGGATCCGGACACCATCATGATCGGCGAGATCCGCGACCTGGAAACCGCGCAGATCGCCGTGCAGTCGTCGCTGACCGGGCATGGCGTGCTGGCCTCGCTGCACACCAACGATGCGATCTCTGCGGTGACCCGCTTGGCCGACATGGGTGTGGAGCCATTCCTGCTGGCGTCCTCGTTGCGTGGCGTGCTGGCGCAGCGGTTGGTGCGGCGGCTGTGCACGCAGTGCCGGCGCGCCGAGGTGGACGGCGAGGGCCGCACTGTGTGGCGTGCGGTGGGCTGCGCGGCCTGCGCCAACAGTGGCTATCGGGGGCGCACCGGCATCCATGAGTTGTTCGTGGTCGACGAGCGCGTGCGAGCACTGATCCATGAAGGGCAGGGTGAGCCCGCGCTGCGCGAGGCGGCTCGGCGCGCCGGCATGCGGACGTTGCGGCAGGACGGCCAGCGCTGGGTCGACAGCGGGGTGACTACGCTGGAAGAGATCCTGCGCGTCACCGGCGACGATTGAGGCGACCATGGCACTGTTCGATTACCAGGCCGCCAACGCGCAGGGCCGCATCGAGAAGGGCCAGCTGGACGCCGACAGCCCACGCGGTGCTCGGCAGGTGCTGCGCGGGCGCGGGCTGACTCCTGTGCAGGTGAGTGTGGCGCGCAGTGCCGGCAGTGGTTGGGGTGCTCGCCGGTTGTCCGCCAGCGAGCTGGCCTGGGCCACGCGCCAGCTGGCCAGCCTGCTGGCCGCCAGCCTGCCGTTGGAAGGTGCTTTGAGTGCGGTGATCGAGCAGGCCGAGCGCCCGCATGTTGCGCAGGCGCTCACTGCCGTGCGTGCCGATGTACGCGCCGGCCAGCGCCTGACCGTGGCGCTGGCAGCGCGCCCGCGCGATTTTCCACCGATCTATCGGGCGCTGGTGGGGGCAGGCGAAGACTCCGGCGATCTGGCGCGGGTGATGGAGCGCCTGGCTGACTACATCGAAGAGCGCAATGCGCTGCAGGCCAAGGTGCTGACCGCCTTCATCTACCCGGCGGCGATCAGCCTGGTATCGGTGGCGATCGTGATCTTCCTGCTCAGCTACGTGGTACCGCAGGTCGTGACCGCATTCGTGCAGGCGCGGCAGACGCTGCCGATGCTCACGCAGGTGATGCTGGCCGCCAGTGCGTTCGTGCGCAGCTGGGGCATGTGGGTGGGGCTCGGCATCGCTGCGCTGGTGGTGGCCTGGCGGTTGGCCCTGCGCAAGCCGGACCTGCGCCTGCGCTGGGACGCGATGCTGCTGCGGGTGCCGATGGTCGGGCGCTTCGTGCTGGGTGTGAACAGTGCGCGCTTCGCCTCGACACTGGCGATCCTGCTGGATGCCGGCGTGCCGCTGCTGCGCGCGCTGGAAGCTGCCCGGCAGACCCTGGGCAATGCGCTGCTGGCGCGTTGTGCCGATGACGTGTCCGCGCGCGTACGCGAAGGCGCTGCATTGGGCTCTGCGTTGAAAGTGCAGAAGGTGTATCCGCCGATCCTGGTGCATCTGGTGGCCAGTGGCGAAAAGACCGGTTCGCTGGCGCCGTTGCTGGATCGCGCCGCGCAGACGATCTCGCGCGAGATCGAGCGTCGCGCGATGGCACTGACCGCGCTGCTGGAGCCGACCATGATCCTGGTGATGGGCGGGGTGGTGCTGACGATCGTGCTGGCCGTGCTGATGCCGATCATGGAAATGAACCAATTGGTGCAGTAGATCCACGCCATGCGTGGATGCACGTCATATCGCGCACGTCTGGCGATCCATCCACGCGTGGCGTGGATCTACGGGAAGCAGGATTCTCCACACAATCCTCCACACCTTTTTCTGATCTTCCACAGGTTTCTTAAGCGGCCTGTCATCGGCGCGGACCAGCATGGACACGTCGCCGCAGAGTGGGCTGGGAGGCCCTCGGCGGCAGCAGGCGTGTAGTGACCGTTCCTCCCTTGGCGTTTCCCTTCGCAGTAAACCCTTCAGGAGAAGATCATGAACAAGTACAAGACCCTGGCCGCGCTGGTTGCTACCGCGCTGCTCGCCACCGCCGGTGCCGCTTCGGCGCAGCAGTCCCTCGTCAACGGTGGTGGTGCCTCGCTGCCGGCCGACCTGTACAAGGGCCAGGCCGACAGCATCCTGCCGGCGAACTTCAGCTACGCCGTGACCGGTTCGGGCACCGGCAAGAAGGCCTTCCTGGAAAACAAGATCGCGCTGTTCATCCCGACCGGCACCGGCAACGTGCATTTCGCCGGCAGCGACTCGGTGCTGAGCCAGACCGAGATCGACACCTACAACACCACCTACAACAGCGCGAGCTCGACCACCACGTTCGGCCCGCTGCTGCAGCTGCCGTCGGTGGCCACCTCGGTCACCATTCCGTTCAACAAGTCGGGTTCGGCTGTTGACCTGACCGTGGCCCAGGCTTGCGGCATCTTCTCGGGCAAGATCACCGACTGGTCGAGCATCGGCAGCGGCCGCAGCGGCGCGATCCAGGTCGTCTACCGCGGCGAGAGCAGCGGCACCAGCGAACTGCTGACCCGCTTCCTGGCCAATGCCTGCCAGGCGGCCGATGTCTCGGGCACCAGCCTGAAGCTGACCAACGGCGTGCCGGCCTTCTCGGTGCAGTCGACCTTCGCCAACCTGTTCACCACCGTGCCGGCGAACTTCATCGCCGCGCCGGCCACCGGTGGCACCGCGCTGTACAACGCCGTGTACGCTGTTGACGGCCGCATCGGCTATGTCGGCCCGGACGTGATCCCGGACCTGAAGGACGCGACCAAGGTCGCCAAGCTGAAGGGCAACTCGCCGGATGAAGTGAGCGTTGCCGCCACCCTGAACACCATCGCGCCGCCGTCCACCGCTGCCGATATCGCCAACCCGGCCAAGTGGGTCCCGGTGTTCACCAACCCGTCGGCGGGCTACCCGATTGCTGGCTACACCAACTTCGTGTTCGGCCAGTGCTACCGTGTCGCCCTGGCTCGCAACGCGATCCGCGATTTCCTGCAGAGCCACTACAACCTGGGCGCTGCCGGCACCAACGATGCCGCCGTGCGCGCGCATGGTTTCATCCCGCTGACCCAGGCTTGGCGTGAAGCGATTGCCAACAACCTGGTGGCTTCTTCGGCCCCGAACGGCCTGAGCAACGCCAACACCTGCACCACCGGCGTCGGCCGCTGATCCAGCGGTTGCGCTGAATTGGGCGCCGGCCGCGAGGTCGGCGCCTTCTTGCGTGTGAGTCCCCGGTCGAAAAGGAAATGGGAATCCAAAGGAGAGGAAGATGAAACGAAAGCTTCTGGCGGTGCTGTACATAGGCGCGGCGCTCTGTGGAACTGCCAGTGCACAGGTCAAGGTTCTGCCCATCAAGGGCGCAGGATCGGCCGTGCCTGCAAAGCTCTTTGCGGAATCGGCAGACAGGATCCTGCCCGCCAATGTGACCTATCGCGCCGTGGGTGATGAACTCGCACGGCGGGCCTTCCTTGAGAATGTGCCCGAGACTCCCGGTGAGGCCCGGCCGCCGCATTTCATCGCGACCGAATCGGTGCTGACCGGCGCTGAGATCCTGGCGTACAACAAGAATCATGCGAAGCAGTTTGGCGCGCTCATCCAGGTGCCAGTGGCCGGCCTGGCGATTGCGTTGCCGTTCAACAAGCCTGGCGGTGCCCTGGACTTGAGCGTGCCGCAACTGTGCCGCCTGTTCTCGGGCAAGACCGAGTACTGGGGTGACCTCGATCCTGACCGTTCCGGAGTGGTCAGGGTGATCTATCGTGCCGAGAAAAGTGGAACGACCGAACTGCTGACCCGCTTCCTGTCCACGGCGTGCTCATCGTTGGACACCGCCGGTTCCAATTTGGTGGGAGGCTCGTTCAAGACCACCCGCGATTTTGCTTCGCTGTTCTCGGCATTGCCCACCAACTTCGTGGCTGCAACCAGTGAGCAGGCGCAGTATGACCGGGTGATGGCCACCGGTGGTGCGATTGGATACAGCGGCCCGGACATCGCCGCACCGCTGTCCGATCCAACCCGCGTTGCCAAGGTGCGCGGCTACTCGCCCGATGACGCCAGCGTGCGCGCGACGCTGAACTCGATCGCTCCTCCGACCGGTTCTGCGGCGGAGCGACCGGAAAACTGGGTGCCGGCTTTCAGCATCCCGTTTGTGGGCTATCCCATCGTCGGCACCACCAACCTGATTTTCAGCCAGTGCCATGCCGAGCTTTGGGAAGCGATGTCGCTGCGGGTGTTTCTGATTCCGCATTACGCCAGGCGGAATGATGCGGCCGTCACCGCGCATCGGTTCATTCCGCTGCCCTCCGCCTGGGGCGAAGCCATCCGCAGCCGGTTCGCCGTGGCGGGCGTGCCGACGGGCTTGAACAACCCGAGCACCTGCGCGGGCATCGGTCGTCCGTGACGAGGCGGTGTTGGCGCGATGCCATGAACAGGCGCCGGCGCGATTGCCGGCGCCTTTTTCATTGTGGCGAATGCTTTCTTGATGTCGGCTTCACGCCCGCAGCCTCGTCTAACAGGGGCAGGGCACCCATCGCCCCATCCATCAGACAGTGATGCGGCTGCGGCCGCCCAATCAGGTTGACGAGGTCCAGATGTCGCATCCGCTCACGACCGTTTCCCGTCCGTCCATGCTGCGCCGCAGTCACCCCATGGCGTGGGCCGTCGCAGTCGCGCTGGGTACGGTGGTCGCTCCCGCCAGCCAGGCCCAGCAGGCGTTCAGTCCTGGCTGGTTCGCTGATCGCGGTGCGGCCCAGGGCGCGGCAGCGCAGAGCGGACGGATGCCCAACGGGGTACCGATCCAGTTCCAGCTGCCGGCGCAGCAGCAGGACGCCGCACGCCAGAAGCTACAGCAATCCATCGACAACCTCGGCACCGCCGCACAGGCTATTGCATTGCAGCAGCGGCTGCAGGAGCAGGCCCGGCAGGCGCGTCGGGAGGCTGGCTTCATCGTGGCCGACGGGCTGGGCAAGGACGGCCTGAAGGTCGATGAAAACCCGCTCACCCGTGGCTGGTTGAATGCGCGCGAGGCGATCCAGTCACAGGGCAGCGATGGCCGGGTCCAGGTGAGCGTGGAGCAGACGGCGGACAAGGCAATCCTGAACTGGGAAACCTTCAACATCGGCGGCAACACCACGCTGACCTTCCAGCAGAATGCGGACTGGGCGGTGTTGAACCGGGTCAACGACCCCACTGCCCGGCCCAGCCAGATCCTCGGCCAGCTGAAGGCCAATGGCACGGTGTTCGTGGCCAACCGCAATGGCGTGGTGTTCGGCAGCAACAGCCAGGTCAACGTCCGCAACCTGGTTGCCGCTGCCGCACGGATCAGTGATGGGCAGTTCCGCGACAACGGCCTGTTCAGTGCCGACGGCACCACTGCCGCGCTGACCGAGGCCTTCGGCAAGGTGATGGTGGAGCAGGGCGCGCGCATCGCCACCCACGATCCTTCAAGCGCCACCCGCGGCGGCGGCTACGTGCTGCTGGCCGGCAGCAGCGTGGAGAACGCCGGCCAGATCGAGACGCGCAAGGGCCAGGCGCAGCTGGCGGCGGGTGACAGTTTCGTGATCCGTCGCGGCGTCGGCACCGCGCAGAACACCGCGTCGACCACGGCCGGCAACGAGATCGCGCCGCGCTTCGTGCAGGGCAGCAGTGCCGGCGAGGTGCGCAACAGTGGCCTGATCCAGGCGCGCGAGGGCGACATCACCCTGGCCGGGCGCAGGGTCGAGCAGGCCGGCGTTGCCGTCGCTACGACCACGCTGGGCCAGCGCGGCACCATCCATCTGCTCAACGCGATCAGCGACCGCCAGGGCCAGGTGACCCTGCAATCCGGTGCAACCACCGCGGTGCTGATCGAAGACGACGGCAAGAGCGCGGTGCTGGACAGCCAGCGCGACGCGTTGATCAAGGCCTCGGCGGAGCAGGATGTGCTGCGTGCGGCAAGCAGCGCTGGCACGTTCGACAACCTCTCGCGGCTGCAGGACCGTCGTGACCAGTCGCGCGTGGAGATCGTCTCCGGTGGCGACATCAATTTCAAGGATGGCTCGTTGACCGTTGCGACTGGCGGCCAGGTAGTCGGCGACGCAGCGCGCCGCAGCTACGTGGGCAATGCGGCGCAGGTCGATGTCTCCGGCGCAGTCGGTGTGCGCGTGGCGATGGAGAGCAACAACGTGCAGGTGAAGGTGCAGGGCAACGAACTGCGCGATTCGCCGGTCAACCGCGACAATGGCAGGTTGATCAGCAGCGAAGTCTGGATCGATCGTCGTGAACTGCAGCGCGTCGCAGCCGGTACCGGCGGTTATGCCGCCGAGCGCTGGTATGCCGGTGGCGGGCTGCTGGAAGTGGGCGGCTATCTGGACAACCAGCGCCACTCGATCGGCGAATGGGCGGCCCAGGGCGGCACCGTGCAGTTGAGCGGCAGCGAGGTGGTGACCCATGGCGGGTCGAAGATCAACCTGGCCGGTGGCAGCCTGGATGTGCAATCCGGCGTGATCAAGCAGAGCTGGCTGCGCGGCACCGATGGGCAGTTGTACCGCCTGGACGATGCGCCGGCGGAGATGCAGTACGCCGGCCTGTACAAGGGGTTCGAGGTTGATCACCAGCGCTGGGGCGTCAATGAGGCCTTCCGCAATCCGTTGGTGGCGCCGGGCGAGCGGGTCGACAACGGCTATACCGTGGGGCGCGATGCCGGCCGGTTGGTGATCTCCGCGCCGACCGCGGTGCTGCAGGGTGACATCAACACCCAGGTGTTCCAGGGCGCTCAGCAGGCCAAAGCACCGGACCAGGGCAAGGACGGCTACGCGCAGGCACAGACCGCGGTGGCCCGCAACGCCCAGCTGTGGCTGGGGCGCTATGACAACGCAGGGCGCAATGCGGTCTTCGATACCCAGGTGCGGATCGCTGATGGCGCGATGCCCGTGGCTGACTGGACGCTGCAGGCACCGATCCCGGTACCGCAGCGCAACACCCTGTGGCTGGATGCGGGCCGCCTGAGCGAGCAGCAATGGGGACGCCTGGACCTGGCCACTGCCGGCAGCATCGGCATCGATGGGAAGATGCGCCTGCAGGATGGTGGTCAGCTGGTGCTGACCGCCAGTGACATCCGCCTCGACGGTGATATCGGCATTGCGGGTGGCCAGCTGCAGGCCGGCAATCTGCTGGCGGTGGTCGGCAGCCCTCTGGTCCCGCTGCTGCAGGCCGGGCGTGGACGGGTGGAGATCGCCGATGGCGCGCGCATCGACCTTGCCGGCCGCTGGAGCAATCTGCTGCTGGACCCCGGCGCGGCGCAGGGCCAGGCGTGGAGCGATGGCGGTCGCCTGCAGCTGGAGAACAGCCAGGATGTGGTGGTCGGGCGTGGCAGCGAGCTGAGCGTAGACGCCGGCGGCCGTGTCGACAGCGCCGGCAAGGCGCGCATCGGGAAGGGCGGCAGCGTCAGCCTGCAGGCCAACAATCTGGACACCGGCACGGGCGATGTTGGTCGTCTTTCGTTGGCTGAGGATGTACGCATCAGCGCGCTTGGCCAGGGCAGTGGGAGCTTGTCGTTGACGGATGGCGGGCATATCCGCATCGGTGGCGATGGTCAGGTCGACGACGTGCTGACGTTGCGCGGTGCGCTGTTCGGCAGTGGTTTCAGCCAGTACGACATCAATGCGCACAAAGGCCTGGAAGTGGCCGGTGGTGCGCAGGTCGAGGTGGTCATGCCGGGCCTGCACCTGGCCAGCGGCGCGCTGAAGGCCGTCACCCGTGAGGAAGCCGTGCAGGCATGGCTGGCCCCGCTCTACAGCGCCGATCCGTTGAGTGGCCGCGTCAGCCAGCGTGCGGGTGCCGGCCTGGTCCTGCGCTCGCAGTTCGGCAATCGTGGCGGCGACCTGCGCATCGGCACGGGCGCCAGTGTGCAGGTCGATCCGGCGCAGTCCATCGAACTGCGGGGTGGCGGCAACATCACAGTGGAGGGGCGCCTGCATGCGGCGGGCGGGCGGATCCGGCTGGATGACGTACGCTTGCCCACTGATCTGTTTGACAGTCAGCCCAACAGCCGCACTTACCGCATTGCCGATGGCGCCGAGTTGGATGTCAGTGGCGACGCCTTCAGCGTGGAGGATTCAGCGCGGCGGCAGCGCGGACTGGTGCGCAAGGGCGGCAGCATCGAGATCGGGGGCGCGCTGGATTGGGAAGGCGCGGGCGAGATCAGCGATCGTCCGCTGGATGCCTTCATCGTGGTCGAGCGGGGCGCACGGCTGCATGCCGACGGCAGCTCGACGGCGTTGCACATCGATGGCCAGGGCGCGCAGCAGGTGGACAGCGATGGTGGCGAGATCATACTGCGCTCGGCCAATGCACTCTACCTGCAGGGCGATCTGCACGCGGCTGCCGGCGGTGCCGGCGCGCGTGGCGGCACCCTTGGCATTGCCTTCGGTGGCGGCATCTATGCAAAGGGATCCGGCGAGGATGTCAAGGTACCCCGGTACCTCAACCTCAGCCAGAAACGCGACGTGACGTCGATGGTGGCCGCGCCGAAGTATGGCGACGCACGGCTTTCGGTGGAGCAGATCCGCGACGGAGGGTTCGACAATCTGGCAGTGTTCGCTGCGCTTCGCAGCGAGGGAGACATTGATTTGCAAATGGGCCAGAGCCTGCGCCTGGCTGGCTCGATCGGCCTGCTGCCGGGTGCTGCATCAGGCAGCAGCATCTCATTGCACTCGCCCTATCTGAAGTTGACCAACCCGTCCTGGTCTGTAATCAACGGCAACGAACTCGAGATCAGCGCCGAAGCGCCACTGGCGACCGGGGAGCAGCACCGGTTGCAGGCCGACGCGCGATTGATCGATATCCGCGACCGGGTGGCACTGGATGGCTTTGGCGACGTCGCCCTGCATAGCAGCGGTGATGTACGTTTCCTCAAGGGGGCAACCAGCACCGGAGCGTTGGATGCCGATCTACTCGCCGCGCAACGCCTGGAAATCACTGCCGCGCAGCTTTATCCCGTCGCTGGTGCGTCCGCCCGGATAGGCGCTGGTTTCGCAGCAGGCACGCTTTCCAGAGACATGATCTGGAGCGATCCGACCGGTGTTCTGCGCATCAATGGCCTCGGAGAAGCATCGCCTGCAGCTCCGCTCTCGGCGATGGGCAGCCTGATGCTGGCAGCTGCGACCGTCGAGCAGGGCGGCGTGGTCCGCGCGCCGATGGGCAGCATTACCGTGGGTGGCTCCGACAGGAGCAACACGATTGCTTCCAGGGTCTCGTTCCTGCCAGGCAGCCTGACCTCGACCAGCGGTGCGGGGCTGAGCCTGCCTTACGGCGGTACGGTCGATGGCATCCAATGGCGACTTGACGGTGCAATCGTTGTCCCACGCAATGTGGGCGGTGGCGCGTTGCCGGTTGGCATCGGTGTGGTCAGCAGCCAGACCGACGTGGCGCTCGGCGCGGTGCTGGACATGAACGGTGGCGGCGAGCTGACCGGCGCTGCGTTCGTCAGTGGCCGTGGTGGTTCGGTGGACATCCTGCGCCACACCCTTGCCGAAGCCAATCCGCGCTATGGCTTCAGCCAGTCCGGTAGCGAGGTCTATGCGATCCTGCCAGGCTACACCGGCAACGCTGCACCGCAGGGCCTGTCTGACGGTACTGCCGATCCACGCGTGGGCCAGCAGATTGTCGTGCCAGCCGGCGTGCCGGGCCTGGCCGCAGGCACCTACACGCTGTTGCCAGCCAGTTTCGCGCTGCAATCTGGCGCGTTCCGGGTCGAGATGGGGGCGAGCTCTACGACCGGTTCTGCTACGCCGCTGCCCACTGGGACGGGCTCCTGGCGCGTGGCAGGTCACCGCAGCGACGGTCTGGTCGAGGCGGTCTCGCCGCTGCTGACCGACCTGCTGCTGACCCCGGCCGCGACCGTGCGCCGTCATTCCGGATACAACGAAACCAGCTACAACGCGTTCACCGCCACCAACGCGCAGCGCCTCGGCCTGCCGCGTGGCTGGCAGACGGTCGACGCGGGCATGCTGCGCTTTGAGCTGGGCAACGGGGCCGGTCGTCAAGGCACGTCCGCGCTCCGTGTCGAAGGCGAGGCCCGCTTCCAGGCGGCTACCGGAAGCACCGGAACCGGCGGCAGTGTGGAGGTCACGCGCGTCAACCAGCTCGGCTCGCTCGAGATCATTGCCGCGGGCGGCAAGGCCGACTTGCGCCTCGATGGGTCGACGATCGAAGCCGACGCACTCAACGCATTGCAGCCCTCGCGCCTTGTCGTCAACGCGCGGGTGCGTTCGACGGCTCAATCAGTCATTGATGTCGGCGGCGTTGGCCAGGACGTGGTGGTGCGGAGCGGGGCTGTCTTGCGCGCGCCGGAAGTCCTGATCGGCGCGGTGGCCGGCGGCAGCGGCATCGTAGTGGAGGCGGGGGCAGCCATCGACACACTCGGTCTGGGTACGGCCGGTCTGCCCTCTAGTCTCGGCTACGTCTATCAGGTGGGTGGAGCGCTGCTGGCGGTATCCAATGATCGCCCCGAGCTGTTGGGGCTCGCGGTCGGAACCGGCGGCTCGAACGTGAACATCGACATTGGCGGATGCGGTCCGGCTGCGACCTGTGCTGGTCAGGCCCGCCTGGTGTCCGAGGGCAGCATCAATGTGACCACCAATGGCCAGCTGCAGCTGCGTGAGGGGGCCACCTATGGCACGCGCGAGTTGGCGTTGGGGGTGGGCAACATCAACCTGGGCTCGGCCGAAGCGATTGCGCGAGCCGCAGCCATCGCCGCACTGCCGCCGGGCATGACCCTTAACCAGCAGGTGCTGGGCGACCTGCTGCGCGGCAACACGGCTACCGGGGCCCCGGCGCTGGATACGCTGCGCCTGAATGCCAGCGAGGCGATCAATGTATTCGGCAGTGTGGACCTGGACACCCGTGATGCGGCGACCGGCAAGGCCACCCTGCGCAACCTGGTGCTGGGTACGCCCGCAATTCATGGTTATGGTGACAGCAATGACCGGGCGCGCATCTTCGCCGCGGACCTGACCTGGGCAGGGCAGCTGGGCGGTTCGCCGGCACTCGGCAGTACCCAGACGCCGCCGTCGGCGCCGGCCATCACTGGCCGGCTGGGCAGCGGGCAGCTGGACATCATCACCGACACACTGCGCCTCGCACCTTCGGCGCGCTCGCAGCCTCTACCTGAGGTGGTGGCCGGGCGCCAGGTGCTGGGTTTCGCCGGCGTCAATCTGCAGGCGGCGCGTGAACTGGTGTTTGCCGGCAATGGTGCGCTGGATGTCTACCAGCGACAAGGCGACTACATCACCGGCAAGGGCTGGACGTTCAGTGGCGGCAATCTCGACATCCAGGCTCCGTTGATCACTGCTGAGGCCGGCGCGAAGCTTTCGGTGAAGGCTGGAGGTACGCTCGCTGCGCACGGTGCGGGGGCGGGCAGGGCAGCCGACGCGCTGGGTGCCGAACTGGACCTGCGTGCCAGTGATATCGTGCTCGATACGCGTTTCGCTCTGGCTTCCGGCAGGTTGACCGCCAACGCAGATCATTCCGTACGTCTGGGCAGCAAGGCCGAGCTGGATCTTTCCGGGCGCAAGGTCAGCCTGTTCGACGTCGACAACTACAGCTGGGGTGGCGATGTCGAGCTGACGGCTGCCGATGGCAGCGTGCTCGCCGATGCCGCATCGAGGATCGATGTTTCGGCACGCAACAACCGGGCCGGTCGACTGACGGTCACCGCCCTTGGGGCTGGCGATGGACGTGTCGATCTGGCCGGGCAGATCCTCGGCCAGGCCAGCGGCCGCCATGACGTCAGTGGCAGCGTGGTGCCATATGACAACGGCGAACTGCTGGTGCGCGCACAGCAGCTGCAGGACTTCAGTGGTCTGAACCAACGCCTGACCCGCGATGGCGTGACCGGCGCGCGCAGCTTCCAGATCAAACAGGGCGACTTGGTGATCAGCGATGAAGTGAAGGCACGCAAGGTTGACATCAGCGTGGATGGCGGCGCGCTTCGGGTAAACGGCCGCATCGACGCCAGTGGTGAGCAGGTGGGCACCATTCGCCTTGCAGCGCGCGACGACCTGCAGGTGGATGGCACCCTGGACGCGCACGGCACCGCGCTGCGCGTGGACAGCTACGGCAGCATCATCGACAGTCCGAACCGCGCCATCATTGAACTGGAGAGTCGCAGCGGAACGCTGGCATTGGGGCGGACGGCCAGGGTCGATCTGCGCAGCGGTACCGATGTTGCGGTTGGCAGCACTGCGGGTCAGAACGATGGCCGTGCACGCGGCACGCTGGTACTGAACATGCCGCGTACTGGCGGCGGAGATGCATCCATCCGCACCGATGCCGGGTTGCAGGTGCTGGGAGCACGCGATGTCTTCGCCACGGGCGTGCGTCGCTATGACGATGCTCCGTTGGCGACGACGCCTGATGTGAACGGCCATCGTTCGCAGATGGTGACGCAGGCCTGGCTGGACAGCGTCGTCGACCCGGACAGCGTGGCCTGGATGAATGCCGCGCTTGGCAATGGCAATCTGTCCGCGCGCCTGGCGGCATTGGACAGCGTACGCTTGCGGCCGGGCGTGGAAATCGTCGGCATGACATCGGCAGCCAATCCCAGCGGTGACCTGACCGTCAGTGGCGATCTGGACCTGTCCGGCTACCGCTATGGCCCACAGGCCAATCGTACCGATCCGGCACGTCGCGGCTTCGGTGAGGCCGGTGCGCTGCGCCTTCGCGCCGCTGGTGATCTGCATGTCTACGGCAGCATCAACGATGGCTTTGCGCCACCGCCGGTCAGTCCGGACGACGCCGGCTGGCAGCTGTTCGAGGGCAGCGATGCCACCGTGGGGATCACGCCGTTCGGCGCTGACATCGTGGTGCCGGGCGATGGTGTGGTGCTGGATGTCGGCTCGCGCTTCCCGGCTTCGTCAGTGTTGAACTACGCCATCAAGGTGCAAGCTGCGCAGCTTCCGGCAGGCACGACACTGCCGGTGGAGATGACCCTGACCCAGGCCCTGCAGCTGCCGGCTGGCACGGTCCTGTCCGCCGCGATCACCCTGAGCGATGGCCAGTTCCATGCAGCCGGAACCGTGCTTGCACAGGCCCTGACAGTACCGATGGGCGCGCGTCTGGGCGCCGGCTTCCAGCTGCGAAGCGCTGCTGACGTCGCAGCGCACACCTGGCCGGCTGGGGTGCCGTTGCCGACGGAGCTGCGGCTGGCGGCGAGTACGCCGTTGCCGCGTGGTGCGCTCATTCCGTCGATGGCCCTGGTCAAGCTTCCGGGAGGCACGCCGATCAAGCTGCGCCCTTCCGGCAGCGACGGAAGGCAGGGGCGAAACTGGGCGTTGGCACAGATGCTGCCCGAGGGCACCACGTCATGGGATCTCTCCCTGGTCGCAGGTGCAGACACCGAGTCCGCCGATCCGCGCACACGCCGATTTGGCGCCAATGGCGACCTGACGTTGTCCGACACGCATTACGGCGTGATCCGTGACTCACTGAAGCAGAACAAGTTCGTGCGGGAACGGCTGGTGACCCAGGAAGGTGCGCAGCGCCTCGGTGTTGACGGTTCCTGGGTGGGCAGGACCGTAAAGGAGCTGGCCGCTCACCTTGGGCGGGACGAGGATGCCCTGTGTGCGGTGGGTTCAAGCTGCATCACCTCGCCGTACATCTTCACCGAGTTCGGTGCGGAAGAGCTGGCAGGCGACCCATCCCTCGCCGGAACCAGCGTGAGGGAGTTTGGCGAGATGATCGGCATGACCGAGGAGGCGATCTGCGGGCTGCTCAGCGAGGGGTACTGCCTGATGCCCGGCGAGATGCGCGAGATCACGACCATCGGTCCGCCGCAGCATGGAACGCCGATGTGGAGCGTGCTGCGCACCGGCACGGGCGACCTGCAGCTGTCGGCTGCCAGGGACGTGCAGATGCGTTCGGTGTTCGGCGTGTACACGGCGGGTACACCCACCTCCCTTGGCAATGGTCACGATGCTCGTTTCCAGTCCGTGCGCAGCCCGCTGGGCGCAAGTGACATGCTGCTTGGCCTGCAGCAGTCGACCGGCGACTATGATGCCGCGCTGGCGGCTTACCAGGCGTGGTATCCGGACCATGGCGGAAACCTGAGTGTGATTGCGGGCCGTGATGTTACCGGAGCAACCTGGGGCAGTCGTTCTGCTACCGGCGGATCCAACAATGGAGTCGCTGGAACCTTCAGCAGCGCGACCGGGGGCTGGCTGTGGCGGCAGGGTACTGGGACTACCACGGGTGTCGAGCCGGTAGCTACCAGTTGGTGGATCAACTTCGGTACATACGCCGCGTTCAGTCCCACTGAGGTCCGGGACTATCCAAAGATGGTCGGATTCACCGGCCTCGGCACGTTGGGCGGCGGCAATCTTGAGGTTGAGGCAGGCCGTCATGGCGGCGTGACAGCCGCCAAGGGCGAGGCGCTGGGCGTCCTCGGTGGTACCCGCTACTCGACCGCGATCAACGCGGCAGTCGGGGCCACCGGCCGCGTTGATGATGGTCGCCTCGTGCAGACCGGTGGCGGTGATCTGCGCCTGCGGTTTGCCGGCGCGCTGAATCCGCTGCTGGCAGCAACGTCGATGAGCCAGACCGAAAACATCCAGAACCCTCAGCTCAACGGCACACTGGTCAATCTGCGCGGCCATCTCGGCATCGATGCCGCAAGGATTGGCGGTAGCGTTGTGCGTGCCAGTGACTATCAGACCATCAGTAGCGGACTTCGTGCGATGGACCCGTTCCGCGCCAGCACCAGCGCTGCGATGGGTGGCCCGCTGCTGGTGCTGGGCGATGCGGTTGCGGACCTGCAGGCGCGTGGGGACGTCGTCCTTTCCAGTGCCGCGGATGCCGGCCGGGTTCGTCAGTACAATGCGTTCGAGGCCAGGACCGATGATGGTTCACGGTTGCTGGGCGTTGCTGGATTCGCGCTGTGGACCCCTACCACCGCCATCAATCTGTTCTCCGCAGGCGGCGACATCGTGCCTGTCGGGCAGGCGACAACGCAGGAAGAGGCAGATGGTGGAATGGAAGGCGTCGTGGGCGGAGCCACCTATCGGATCTATCCGTCGCGCCTGACGGCCATCGCTGCCAGCGGTGATATCAAGCTTTCGCGTTCCGTTTCCAGAGAGGTGCTGCTGACGGCCCCAGGGACCAACAGCACTCTGCAGCTGCTGGCAGGTAACTCCATCCTGGCTGCAGCCGATGCACCGATGATCAGCAGCTCGGGGGCGGATGCCCGCTTGCCGTCGCCCTTCGACCCTGCCTTCAGCGGATTCGGTGGCAGTAGCCGCAATCAGCTGCTACGCAGCAATCTGTCGCAGGATGGCACGATTGCGCCGCTCAATGTCAGGTTCAATGGCGATTCACCGTTGTTTGCGTTCGGACCGAACCGGCCGATGCTGAGCACGCCGCGTGCCGGCGACGGACAGCCGAACCGCTTCTACGCCGGCAGCGGCGACATCATCGGCCTGCGTACCGGCGGCGAATGGGCCTTGGGCACCAGCGCGGGCATGATCCGAACGGTCGGCATCTGGTATGACGTGTCGGCGCCGGTTCAGCTGCGCGCAGGCATGGACATTCTCGGCAGCTCGGTAATGGCGATGAACAATGGCAGCACCGACATGACTGTTGTCCAGGCTGGCCGTGACATCGTGCACACCAACCTGACCGTGTTTGGCCCAGGAAGCGTCGATGTCAGTGCAGGCCGCCAGCTCCGCCAGGAAGACAGCGGCAGCATCGTCTCGCGCGGTGGGCTGATCCAGGGCGACACGCGCCCGGGTGCGAGCATCGCGGTGGCCGCCGGCAACCAGTACATTGCGTTCGATGCCGTGCGCGCCCGCTACCTGGATCCGGCCAACCTCGCCGATCCTTCGCAGTCGCTGGCATCGCAGCCCGGCAAGGCGGTGAAGATCTACGACAAGGAGCTGAAGCAGTGGCTGCAGCAGCGCTTCGGCCTTGCCGTCGACGGCGCCGAGGCCCTGGCTGTGTTCGACCGGTTGCCGCTGGAACAGCAGCACATCTTCCTGCGCCAGGTCTACTACGCTGAACTGCGCGAGGGCGGCCGCGAGTACAACAATCCGGACGGGCCGCGATTGGGTTCCTACCTGCGTGGTCGCGAAGCCATTGCAACCCTGCTGCCGGACAAGGAAGCAAACGGCAAGACGATTGATCGCAGCGGCGATATCGTGATGTACGGTGGCTCCGGCGTACGCACCGAGGCCGGTGGCAACATCGAGCTGATGGCGCCCGGTGGGCAGATCGTGGTGGGCGTGGTCGGCGAGGCGCCGCCTGCGAGCGCGGGCCTGGTGACCCAGGGACAGGGCGATATCCGCTTGTTCAGCCAGGACAGCGTGCTACTCGGCCTGTCGCGTGTCATGACCGCGTTCGGCGGTGACATCCTGGCCTGGACGGAGCAGGGCGACATCAATGCCGGTCGCGGCTCTCGCACCACGCTGCTGTATACGCCGCCGCGTCGGATCTATGACAACTGGGGCAATGTGTTGCTGTCGCCGCAGGCGCCGGCCAGCGGTGCCGGGTTCGCCACGCTGGCCCCGATTCCCGAAGTGCCGCCGGGCGACGTCGATCTGATCGCGCCGCTGGGCACCATCGATGCGGGTGAGGCGGGTATCCGCGTCTCGGGCAACATCAACCTGGCCGCACTGCAGGTGCTCAATGCAGCCAACATCCAGGTGCAGGGCGAGAGCAAGGGCCTGCCGGTGCTGGCCACGGTGAACGTCAATGCGCTGGCCTCGGCCAGTGCGGCAGCGAACAGCGCCAGCCAGGCCGCGCAGGATGTGATGCGCAAGAGCCAGGACGACGCACGGCGCAACCAGCCGTCGGTGATCAGCGTGCAGATCCTCGGCTTCGGCAGCGGCACCAGCAGCATTGCGCCGCCGGCGCGCGGCACGACCGCCAACAGCGGCTACGACGCCAACAGCGCGTTCCAGTTCCCGCAGGCGAGCAGGGACGAAGGCACGCAGCGACGCTAGGCATCTTGCAACCGTGCCGACCAACGGTCGGCACCCACCGTGGATCCATGCCATGCGTGGATGCAGCTGGACCGCAGGAATGGACAGCATCGGGCCAGCCGCCAGGGAACGGTGGCGGCCCCAGCCAGGACGGCACGGAGGGCAGGGAGCGGCCATCAGCGGTGAGGACCACCGACACAGCGCCGCCGGGTGCAGGAGAGCACCCGGCGGCAGGAGGGTAGTAGAACCACGCCCTGCGTGGATGCGTAGCGGGGATGCGCCCTAAAGCTCCAGCACCCGTCGGTAGCTCAACGGCCCACGTGCATCGCGCAGGCCCAATCGCAGCTCCAGTCCAGTAGCCGGCAGCACCTCGCCGTCGCTGGGCAACATCGCCCACCCGGCGCCCGGCTGCCACGCTCGCACCTCGAACCGCTGCACATCGTGCGCCACCGCGATTCCCTTTGACGGATCCGGTGCGGGCAAAGGGTAGCGATCCGTTGCAGCGCCGCTGGCCCGCCACAGTGTGCTTCCCTGTCGCCACCAGCGAACACGTTGCCAGCGCAACCCGTCGCTGCCCAGACTGCGGGTGATCTCCAACGCGAAGCTTCCATCCGGATGTCGTTCGCTCACCAGTGAAGGGGGCAGCAGGCGCTGCGGACGATCTGCCGGACGTACTGCGCCATTCATCAGTGCATCGTCTGCGCGCATCTCGATATCACGCTGGAACTGTTGCAGCACGCGCAGCGCCGTCGTGGTCTCGGCATCGGCCCGGCGCAGGCGCTGGTCGCTGCTGGCCACGCTGTCCAGTGCACGCCAGCAGATCAGCGCCAGCACGCCCATGATGGTGATCGCGATCATTACCTCGATCAGGGTGAAACCCGCTGCGTCACGCTTCATTGCGCCGCCGTCCATGGCAGCTGAATCCGCGCCAGCGACTGCCGCGGTGCATCTTCGGCAACCACACCAAGTTCCAGTTGCGGCTGCCCGTCACTTCCCGTGCCGATATGCTGCAGTACCAGGAAGCTGCTGCGCCCCTGCACGCAGCGCTGCCGCGCATCCTGCGGTGGCTGCCCGGCCAGGCGCAGCTCCTGCCAGCGATCCTGCGCGCACATCAGTGCCAGGCGACGGTCGCGCAGGCGTGACTGATCGTCGGTGGCCACCGCCACCGAGCGCATCACCGCCGCCAGCGCAATTGAAACAATCGCCAATGCGATCAGCACTTCGATCAGGGTGAACCCGCGCACGTTCCGCTTCACTGCACGACCTGCAACTGTCCGCTGCCATCATCACGCAGACGCAGCTGGCGGCCCTGCAACGACAACGTCAGTTCCCACGCCACGCCGATCCACTCCGGGCTCAGCTCAATCGGCGTGGCAGGTTGTACCGCAATGCCTGCCGGTTGCCATTGCTGCGGGCGCAGCAGGTCATCGCGCTGCACGTCCACCCAGCGGGTGCCTTCGCGGCGGCTGAAGCGGTAGCCGGCGGCATCGGCCTGCCAGCGCAGGGTGCGGCCATCGATGCGGGCCTCGTCGCGCGCCACCTGCAGGCGCTGTGCCAGCCGTTCGGCTTCCTGCTGCAGCTGGCGCGCGGGGTCGAGCAGGCTGCCCAGGCCCAGGCCGATGCCCGCCGTGCAGATGCCGATGATCACCAGCACCACCATCAGTTCCAGCAGGGTGAAACCATGCGGCACGCGCTCCATCGACGTTGCCTCCTGTCCAGGTCGATGCCTGCCAGCGTAGATCGGCATGATGAAACAAAAGCGTCAGCGGCAGCTGCTAGCGTGGGCAGACACGAACGTGGCGATGGTGCGGAACATGGATGGCAGGCGCTGGGATCGCAATCGCATACTGACTCTACTGGCGGCAACGCTGCTGCTGGCGGTGGTCGCCTATTGGGGCGTGACACTGTCTGCGGTGACGCCCATGGCGGCGGCCAGCGAAACCCACGCGGAGGCACCTGTACGTCCGCTGTTCGATGCGGTGGCCAGCCTGCCGCTGGTGCGGTTGCTGTCCCCTGGTGCGGTGCAGACCGAGGTGGTCGTACTGGGCGTGATGGCCGGCGACCACGCGCCGCTGGCACTGCTTTCGGTGGATGGCCGTCCTGCCGAAGCCTACGCGCCGGGCCAGCGGTTGGGACCCTGCACGGTTCTCGCCCGCATCAGTGCCACGGCGGTGGAGCTGAACCAGGCGGGGCAGTCGCGCAGCCTGGTGGTTCCCGAGCTGCCGCCGGTACCGACCGATGGCATCGTGCCGGCCGCACTGTAGGGCCGAGCCTACGCTCGGCTGCGTCTGGAAGAACAGTCGAGCACGGGTCGACTCTACAGAATCCTGCCGAGCGATGGCCCGGCGCTACGGCCGCGCAGGCTCAGCGTGCCGGACGCTGCGGTATCACCGAACGACCAAAGGCATCGCCCATGCGCTGTCGCGTGCCTTCCAGGTTGTACTGCATCAGCTGGTTGCCGGGCTGCCGCATCAGGCGCTCGGCTTCGGGGAGCGTCGGTGACTTCGCCGCTTTCGGTGGCGGCGCCAGCTTGCGTTGCAGGCAGTCCCAGGCCGGAATCCGCTCGCCGTTGACCTGCACTTCAATGCAGGGCGCTGCATCTTCCTGCTTCTTCGCCTCGTCGGCGCGAACCGATGGCAGCAGCAGGGCAAGGGCGAGGGAAGCGCGCAGGCCCATCATCAACGATTCACGCATCCCGAATCTCCTGCAGCAAGCGATGTTCTGCAATGAAGACGTGTGGCGAAGGCAGGGTCCGCCTGCGGGTGTTGCGGCGCTGTCAAAAGATGACAGTGCTGTCACAAAACTGTTGGCGGCTTTGACGCGACGTACACGTCCTGTTGATAGACCCACGCGCCGCTCCCTGGCCACTCCCTTCGATACGCCGCGATGCCTTCGATGAACCCTGTTCCGTGCCGAGCCGTCCGCCTTCCGCTGCGCCTGCATCCGTTGATGCTGGCCCTGGCAGCGCTGCCGCTGCCGCTGTTCGCGCAGGAGGCAGCGCCTGCGCCCAGCGTGAACATCAATGAATACATCGTGCGTGGCAACACCGTGCTCGATCCACGCGACATTGAACGCGCGGTGGAGCCGTTCCTCGGCCCGGGCAAGACCCTGGCCGATGTCGAGAAGGCGCGCGATGCGGTTCACGCGCTGTACCAGCAGGCCGGCTACCAGTCGGTCTATGTCGAGCTTCCCGAGCAGCAGGTCAGTGGCGGCGTGGTGCTGCTGAAGGTGCAGCAGACGCCGATCGGCCAGCTGCGGGTCGTGGGCACGAAGCATGAATCGCCCGAACGCATCCGCGATCGCGTACCGGCACTGGCCGAGGGCAAGGTGCCCGACTTCGACCAGGCACAGAAGGAACTGACTGCGCTGAACGAAGGGGGCCGCCGCCAGGTGATGCCGCTGGTGCGCGAGGGCCAGGTGCCGGGCACCATGGATGTGGATCTGCAGGTGGAAGAGAAATCGCCCTGGCGGGCCAGTGCGGCGCTCAACAACGACCACAGCGCCGATACCGAGAAGCTGCGGCTGAGTGCATCGCTGGCCCATGACAACCTGTGGCGGCGTGGGCACAGCGCGAGCATCGGCGTGTTCATCGCGCCGGAAGACATGGACCAGGCAAAGGTGTTCTCTGCCTCCTACACGGTGCCCTTCGAGGGCACGCCGTGGAGCCTGGAGGCCTCGGGCTACAAATCCGACAGCCGCGTACTCAATGCTGGTGGTCAAGGCGGTGCAGGCACGGGTACCGGCACCAATGTGATCGGTAACGGTCATTCGATCGGCCTCAAGCTCAACTACCGCCTGCCCGGCAGCGGTGCCTGGTGGCGACAGCTCAGCCTCGGCGTGGACTTCAAGGACACCGAAGAAGACACGCAGATGGGCAAGGACAGCCTGAAAACGCCACTGAAGTATGCGCCGATCACGCTGGCCTTCGTCGGCGTGCGCCAGGGCGAGAGCGATCAGCTGAGCATCAACACCCAGCTGGTGGCTGGCACCCGCCGCCTGTTCGGCTACGGCAGCGACGCCATTGCCTTCGACCAGAAGCGCTACTGGGCCGACCCGAGTTTCGTGGCCTTCAAGGCCGATGTGGCCAACACCCACACCTTCGGCAGCGACTGGCAGTGGTACGCACGCGGCTCGCTGCAGGTCACCGATGCGCCCCTGGTGTCGGCCGAGCAGTTCGCCGCCGGTGGCATGTACACCGTGCGTGGCTACCTGTCGGCCGAGGCGATCGGCGACTACGGCGGACTGGCCAACCTCGAATGGCGCACCCCGGCGTGGTCGCTGTGGAGCGGTACCGACCTGCGCCTGTACAGCTTCGCGGACGCGGCCTACCTGCGCCTGCGCCAGCCGCTGCCGGAACAGCGCGACAAGTACAACCTGGCCTCGGTCGGGCTGGGCGCGCAACTGCGCCTGGGCGAACACCTGCAGCTGCGCCTGGACTACGCCTGGCCCTACGCCGACGGCCCGGTCACGCGCAAGGACGACCCGCGCCTGCATTTCAACATCAGCACCAGCTACTGACCCTTCCCTTGAGATGCGTTCTCCGGAGACCCTTTGCATGGACCGTCTGCTTTCCCGAATGTTGCTGCTGCTGGTTGCGCTGATCGCGCTGCCCGCCGCCGCGGCCGATGCCAACTGGTGGCAGGCCGAATGGAAGTACCGCAAGCCGATCACCGTCGACGCCGGCCCACAGGGTGCGGGGTTGGCCGGTAACCCCGGGCGTACACCGCTGCTGCTGCGCCTGCATACCGGCAACTTCGGTTTTGATGGCACCCAGGAGGGCGGCAATGACCTGCGCTTCGTTTCTGCTGACGGACGCACCGTGCTGGCCCATCAGATCGAACAGTTCGACCCGAACCTGGGCCTGGCCCTGGTCTGGGTGGACGTGCCGGCACTGACCGCCAGCGCGCCGCAGACAATCTGGATGTACTACGGCAACCCAAAGGCACCGGCCAGCGGCAATGGCCAGCAGGTGTTCGATCCGGACTACACGCTGGTCTACCACTTTGCCGAAGCCAATGCGCCGGCGCGTGATACCACGGCCTACGGCAACACGGCCGGCGCGGTTGTGACCGCAGCGGAAAGCACGGTGATCGGGCGTGGCGTGCAGCTCGGGACCGGCCCCCTGCCGCTGCCGGCCAGCGCTTCGCTGGCACAGGAAGCGGGCGCGCCGCTCACCGTTTCGGCCTGGATCAAGCCGGGCGCGCTGACCACCGCGCAGGCGATCTATGCCCGGCGTGATGGCAGTGCCGAGCTGGTGGTGGGTATCGACAACCGTGTGCCGTTCGTGCAGCTCAACGGCCAGCGCAGTACGCCGGCACAGCCAATTCCGGAAGGACAGTGGGCGCATCTTGCGCTTACCGCCGAGAAGGGTTCGTTGCAGCTGTACCTGAACGGTCGCGTGGTGGCCCAGCTCAGTGGTGAACTGCCGGCACTGACGACCGCAGCGGTGGTGGGTGCCGACGCACCGGGTGCGACGCAGCCGCTGGCCAACTTCGATGGCGCGCTGGATGAACTGCGGGTCTCACGCGTCGCGCGCCCGGCGGCACTGCTGTTGGCCGATGCCACCGCGCAGGGCGCCGACTCGCGCCTGATCAGCTACGGTGCCGACGAGCAATCGGCGGGGCAGAGCCACTTCGCCTTCATCCTCAAGGCGATGCCATTCGACGCCTGGGTGGTGGTCGCCATCCTTGGCCTGATGATGCTGCTGTCGTGGGCGATCATGATCGCCAAGGGGCGCCACTTCGGTCGAACCAGCAAGGCCAATGCAGTGTTCACCGAGAGCTTCAGCAAGCTTTCCGGCGTGCCGCTGCGCACCTTGTCCGAGATGAACCAGCAGGGGAAGGTGCCGACGGCGATGCACGACGGTTCGCTGTGGCGCATCTACCAGGTCGCCATCGATGAAATGCAGCAGCGCCATCAGCGCGACGGCAACTCCGGCTACCTGAGCGCGGCCACCATCGCGGCCATTCGCGCGTCGATGGACGCGGTGATGGTGCGCGAACAGGAGGCGATGGCGCGGCGCATGAACTGGCTGTCGACCACCATCGAGGGCGCACCGTATGTCGGCCTCTTCGGCACCGTGATCGGCATCATGCTGGTGTTCGTGGTGGCGGCGATGGCCGGTGCGGTGGACATCAACTCGGTGGCCCCGGGCATGGCGGCAGCGCTGCTGTGTACGGCAGCCGGCCTGGGCGTCGCGATTCCGGCGCTGTTCGGCTACAACTGGCTGGGCGCACGCGCCGAAGCGATCGGTGCCGACATGGCGGTGTTCATCGACGAGTTCGCCGCCCGCCTGGCCGAAGAGCAGGACGGGCGCGGCCCGGCCGCGGTCCAGGGCTGAGGGTCGGCCATGGCCTACAAGGCGAAGTTCGGCATCAAGAAGCGCGAGAAGGGCATCAATGTGACGCCCTTCGTCGACGTGCTGCTGGTGGTGCTGGTGATCTTCATTCTTACCAGCAACGCCTCCATTCCCGGCATCGAGGTCAACCTGCCGAAGGCCAGCAACAGCACCGCACTGGAGAAGCCCAAGACCAAGGCCATCACCATCGACCCCAGCGGCCAGGTGTTCCTGGATGCCTACCCGGTGACGATGGCCGAGCTGGAAGACCGCCTGCGTACCGAACGTGCGACCTCACCGGATTTCCCGGTGATCGTGCGAGGTGACGCGCAGGTGCAGTACGCCCGCGTGGTCGAGGTGCTGGACCTGCTGCGGCGGCTGGAGCTGGCCCAGGTCGGCCTCGTTACCGGCAAGGCGCAGGGCTGAAGCATGGCCGGTCATCGACCACCCCTGCAGGAGCCGGGTACGCGCGGACGCCAGCTGCTGGTGACGATCGCGCTGGTGCTGGCGGCGCTGCTGGTACTGGGTATCGCCGTGTGGTGGCTGCTGTTCAAGGACACCGCCAGCACCCGCCGACCGGTGGTACAGCCGCCGATGCTGGCGTTGCCACCACCCCCGCCACCCCCGCCGCCACCGGAAAAGCCGCCCGAGCCGGAGACGCCGCCGGAAGAGACCGTGCCTGAGCCGGAACCGCTGGACCAGCCAACACCGGCGGAGGAACCAACACCGACGCCGGACAACGCCGACCCGGTAACCATGGACGCCGATGCGCAGGCCGGTGGGGACAACTTCGGCATCCAGTCGGGCAGCGGTGGTGGCGCGTCCGGTGTGGGCCGTGGCGGTGCCGACAATGCCAGCTATGGCCGCTACCTGGGCTATCTGATGCAGCAGGCGATTTCGCGCGATGCGCGGGTCAAGCGCCTGGCATTCCAGCTGCAGGTGAATGTGTGGTTGGCGCCGGACGGCCGGCTGGAGAAGGTCGAGCTGGTGCGTGGCAGCGGCAACGAGGAGGCCGATGTGGCCGTGCTCGAAGCGCTGCGGCAGATCGGCAAAGTCGACCAGATGCCACCGGCGTCGCTGGATTTCCCCGCGCGCGTGCTGATCCAGGGGCGTCGCCCCGGCGCCTGACCGATGACTTCCGTGATTTCCCTCTTTTCGATGAGAACCGTGATGAACGACCACGACCGCGCTCGAACCGCATCCCGCCGCCCGCGGCCTGCCCGACGGGCGCTGCTGTGCTGCGCCGTACTGCTCAGCCTGACCGTGCCGGCCACTGTGATGGCTGCCGAAACCACCATGGTCAAGCTCATCAAGGGCCTGATTGCCAGTGGCGCACTGAAGCCCGAAGACGGCCAGGCTCTGCTGGTTCAGGCCGAAGCAGAGGCGGCGGTTGCGCAACACGGCACCGCGGGCGGCACAGCCAGCAGCGGCGGTGTGGCGCTGGAGGCGGGCGACGTGCGTGTGCCCTACGTGCCGCAGAGCGTGCGCGACGGCATTCGTGACGAAGTGCGCCAGGACGTGATGGCGCAGGCCAAGTCCGAGGGCTGGGCGGCACCGAACGAAGTGGCGGAATGGACCAAACGCATCAAGGTCACCGGCGACATGCGTGTGCGCAGCGAATCGCGCTTCTACTCCGAGCGCAACAGCGACATCGAAACCAACTGGGCCTCGGTGAACTCAGGCAGCGGCTTCGATACCAACAACAACACCAACCTGCAGCTGCCGCCGCTGCTCAACACCCGCCAGGACCGCCGCAACCTGTGGCGTATCCGTGCACGGCTGGGCATCGAAGCGATGATCGGCGAGCACACCACTGCGGGCGTGCGCTTGGCCAGCGGCAGCAGCAACGGGCCGGTGTCCACCACCGAGCAGCTTGGCGGCGGCCTGGGCAAGAAGGACGTGTGGCTGGACCAGGCATGGCTGGCCTACAGCCCGGCCGACTGGGTGACGGTGCGCGGCGGACGCTTCGGCAATCCGTTCTGGACCAGCGACACGCTGTTCTCCAACGACCTGAACTTCGACGGCTTGGCCGCAAATCTCAGCTACGACATCGCCGACGACATCGGCCTGTTCGGCACTCTGGCGGTGGTCCCGTTGGAGTACACCTCCGACAGCGCTCCCAGCCAGAGCCGGGTGAAGACGCCCAACGAGAACAAGTGGCTGTCCGGTGCACAGGTGGGGGTGAATTGGCGCTTCAACGATGACAACAGCCTGCGTGCGGCACTGGGCTACTACGATTTCAAGAACATCAGCGGCCGCCTGTCGTCGCCGTGCGCGCTGTACGCAGGTGAGGTCGCTTGCGATACCGACTGGTCGCGGCCGGCGTTCATGCAGAAGGGCAACACCCTGATGCTGATCCGCGACATCGCCCGCAATCCGCTGGATCCGGCCAACACGCCCACGCCGCAGTACGTGGGCCTGGCCTCGGCGTTCCGCCTGGCGACCTTCAACCTGCGCTGGGATACACAGCTTGCGCAGGACATCGGCATGCGCCTGGATGCGGACTACATCCGCAACCTGGCCTATGACAAGCAGGCCATGTTCGCCAGGGCCAACAACGGCATCGTCAACAACTACGGTGCCGGTGGCAGCGCCAGCATCGATACCTTCCGCAGCGGCGACACCGCCTGGATGCTGCAGGCCACCTTCGGTGCCACCGAGCTGAAGGAGAAGGGCCAGTGGCAGGCCCTGCTGGGCTACAAGCGGATCGAGGCCGATGCACTGCCCGATGCCTACAACGATCCGAACTTCCACCTGGGTGGTACCAATGCGCGCGGTTACTACGTGGGCGGCGCCTATGCGCTGGATGCACGCAGCTGGATCAGCGGCAAGTGGATGGCGGCCAAGGAAGTGTCGGGCCCGCCGTTGTCGATCGACGTGTTCCAGCTGGAGTTCAATACCGGTTTCTGATCGGACAGCGTGATCGCAGTCACAGCATGCGTGGCGGAGGCGCGGCGACGCGCCCGTCTAAGGAAAGGAGACCATGCGTTGCACACAGGAGGAGTGGATGAGCCGTCGCAAGCTGTTCGAGAGTTCCGAGCCCACTGCACAGGCACTGGGCATCGGGCCGGCCTATGTGTCGGTGGAGGGGCTGCGCCAGCACCTGGCCGAGTTCCTGCTGTATGCAGGGCGACCGGTGGTCATCATGCGCGGGCGCAGCGAGGTTGGCTATTTCCTGCCGGCACGCTGCTGGCGCCAGCGTGAGGATGACCCGCTGGCTGCCGCCGCGGCCGATCAGCTGCTCGATGCCGCCGGCTTCCAGGCTGACGACATCCAGCAGGTCGAACAGGAGTTCAACGCAATGCGCCAGCGCACCGTGCTGCATTCACGGCGGTAAGGGGGCAGTAGATCCACGCCATGCGTGGATTTCCTCATGCAACCATCCCGCGCTCGCTGGTGATCCGCGCACCCTCGCGCATCACCAGCGTCACCGGGGTCTTTTCCACCACTTCCAGCAGCCGCTGCCACTGTGCATCACTCAGCTCGGCGCTGGCATGCAGCACACGGTGTACGTGGAAGCGTCCGTCCGCATCACGTTCGGAACGCAGCTCGGCGTGGAACTCGCCCAGCTCCCAGCCCTTGCGCTGGGCATACATGCGCAGGGTGATGGCGGTACACGCGGCGAGCGAGGCCAGGTACAGGTCGAACGGCGCAAAACCCTTGCCCTGGCCGCCGAGCGAGGCCGGTTCATCGGCCGCGACATCAAACTGGCCGTTGCTGATGTGGTGCAGGTAGTTGTCGGCGGTCGAAACAATGCGTGCGTAGGCCATGGGAATCCCCGGTTGTCGCGCCGAGCCATGCTCGGCTGCAGGAAAAGGCGGCGCCAGCCGGAGCCGGGGCCGCCACGGAATCACTCCGTACGATCGTACGAGAACTGGATGCCGGCCGTACCACCGGTTTCGATGAAGAGATTCATGAAGGCCGGCACCGTCTCCGCCCGTACCCAGTCGCGCTGCAGTTCGCAGAACAGCTGCGTCACGCTGATCAACTGGCCACCGGCCTGTTCGATGCGGCGCAGCGCGGCGTCATGCGCGGCCAGCGAGGTGCCGCCCACCGCATCGACCACCACGTAGACTTCATAGCCTTCCTTCAGCGCATCCAGGGCGGGGAAGGTGAGGCAGGCCTCGGTCCACAGCGCGGTCATGATCAGTTTCCTGCGGCCGGTCGCTGCCACCGCCTTGCGGAACTCGACGTCTTCCCAGGAATTGATGGTGGTGCGGTCGTAGGTCGGGTAGTCGCCCAGCACCTTGCGCAGCTGCGGGATCGGCGGCTTGTTCAGGCCGGTCTGCACGTTCACGGTCGAATGCACGATCGGCAGGCCGTAGGCGACCGCCGCCTTGGCAGTGCCGACAATGTTGTTGACCAGCAGCTGGCGGTCCATCGAGGCGATGGAGTTCACCTGTACCGGCTGGTAGTCGATGATGATGAAGGCGGAATTCTGCGGCGTCAGCAGGTGGTCGCTGACGGGGTCACGGATCGGTTCACTGGCCATGAGGGTGTCCTGGTCGGGGTTGGCTTGCGGTGGAGCCGGCGGCGTACCGGCAGGAGGAGATCGCCGTGGATGCAGTGGGCTCAGCTACGCTGCGAATCCAGCTGCTCGTGGTGCTTCTGCACGTCCTGCGCCTTCTGGTAGCTCTCGATCAGCAGCTGGTAGTTGGGGAAGATCTGCGTGTAGATCGCAGCCCACTGCTGGGCATCCTCACGGTTCCAGGTGCGCTGGATTTCCGAGGCGACCGCAGCGGTATCCATCGGCACCACGCCGGCCTGCAACACGCGCGCCAGGGTGATTTCCTCGGCCATCTTCGAATAGGTGCCGGAGGCATCGACCACCGCGAACACCTGGTAGCCGTCGGCGACGGCGGCAATGGAAGGGAAGGCCATGCACACGCTGGTGATGGTGCCGGCGATGATCAGCTGCTTGCGGCCGGTGGCCTTCACCGCGGCGACGAACTCGGGGTTGTCCCACGCGTTGATCTCGCCGCGGCGTGCCACGTACTGCGCATGCGGTGCGGCGTCGTGGATCTCCGGGATCAGCGGGCCGTTCGGACCCTGCGGTACCGACGCGGTGGTGATCACCGGCATCTTCGCCAGCGTGGCCATCTTCGCCAGGGCGGTGGCGTGCGCACGTACGGACGTGAACGGCATGTCACCGATGGTCTGGAACAGGCCACTCTGGTGGTCGATCAGCAGCATCGCGGCGTTGTCCGGGTCGATCACCGGGCGGGCGCCGTTGAAGTTGGCGGGGGTACTCATGGTCAGTCTCCTGGGGAGGGGGCGAAGGCCCGGAAGGCGGCGGGCGGTTGCCCGCCGCAATGCAGTGGATCAGTGCGCGATCTGGCCGAAGCGGCCGCCGTTGAAGTCGTTGACGGCCTGGCTGATCTCGGCCTGGGTGTTCATCACGAACGGCCCATAGCCCACCACTGGCTCGTCGATCGGTTCGCCGCTGAGCAGCAGCACGGTGGCGTCGCTGTCGGCATCGATGAACACGTCTTCGCCGCTGCGGTCGAAGGTCACCAGCTGTGCTTCGCCGACTGCCTGGCCGCCGTTGATTCGCACCGTGCCCTTCAACACCACCAGCGCCAGGGTACGGCCGCCGGCCACCGGCAGTTCAGCGTGCTGGCCCTGCAGCAGGCGGATGTCCCACACGTCCATGGGGGTGTGGGTGCGTGCCGGTCCCGCATGGCCATCGAATGCCCCGGCGATGACGCGTACGCGGCCGGCGCCGTCGGGCAAGGCCACCGAGGGAATCTGCGCATCGAGCAGAGTCTGGTAACCCGGCGCACCCATCTTGTCCTTGGCGGGCAGGTTCACCCACAACTGCACCATGTCCAGCGTGCCGCCGCGCTTGCTGAATTCCGGCGTGTGGAATTCCTCATGGAGAATGCCGGAGGCAGCGGTCATCCACTGCACGTCACCCGGGCCGATGGTGCCGCCGGCGCCGGTCGAGTCGCGATGGGCGACTTCACCTTCGTAGACGATGGTGACGGTCTCGAAGCCGCGATGCGGATGCTGACCGACCCCGCGCGGGGTCTCGCTGGGCGGGAAGCTGTACGGCCCGGCGTAGTCCAGCAGCAGGAACGGGCTCAGGTGCTGGCCATGGGTGTTGTAGGAGAACATCGAACGGGCGGGGAAGCCGTCGCCCACCCAGTGCGGGCGGGGGGCGCTGTAGGTACCGGTGACACGCTTCATGGCGATCTCCTGACCGGGGCAACCGGTCGCTGTTTTTCGTTGCGGAGACGATATCGCCGTGACAATGGGCCCGGTAGCCGGCAGAATTTGCCGTCATAGTCCTATTCTATGAACGATGAAGGCCCGGCAAGGGCCGCAGGAGATCGTCCCGTGTTCATCGCCGACATCCGCCGCTGCGACCTCAACGACCTGTTCTATTTCGCCATGGTGGTCGAGCACGGCGGCTTCTCGCAGGCAGGGCGCGCACTGGCCATGCCCAAGTCCAAGCTCAGCCGCCGCATTGCCCTGCTGGAGGAACGGCTGGGTGTCCGCCTGATCCAACGTTCCACCCGCCGCTTTTCGGTCACCGAGATCGGCCAGGACTACTATCGCCATTGCAAGGCGATGCTGGTGGAGGCCGAAGCAGCCGAAGAGGCCATCGCGCTGTCACGCGCCGAGCCGCGTGGCACGATCCGACTGGCATGCCCGATCGCGATCCTGCACGCACGCATTGGCGTCATGCTGGCTGACTTCCTGGCCCTGCATCCGCAGGTGACCCTGCAGCTGGATGCCACCAACCGGCGCGTGGATGTGGTGGGCGAGGGCGTGGATGTGGCCATCCGCGTGCGCCCGCCACCGCTGGAGGACAGCGATCTGGTGGTGCGCGTGCTGGCCCGTCGCATCTGGTGCACCGCCGCCAGCCCGGCGCTGCTGAAGCGGATGGGTATGCCGAGCGTGCCGGCCGATCTGGCGATGATGCCGACCGTGGACCTGGCATCGCCGGCCCAGGTGCATGCCTGGGAGTACGCCGGGCCAGAGGAGGTGACGGCCAGCGTGCACCACCGGCCGCGGTTGGTCAGCGATGACATGATCGCCCTGCGCAGTGCGGCGGTGGCCGGTGTCGGCGTGCTGATGCTGCCGCGGATGATGATCACCGACGAACTGGCCAGCGGCGCGCTGGTGCCGATCCTGCCGCAGTGGCAGCCCAGGCACGGCATCGTGCATGCCGTGTTCCCCTCGCGGCGCGGCCTGCTGCCGGCGGTGCGCGCGTTGATCGACTACCTTGCCGAGCGCTTCGAGGCGCTGCAGGAACCGTAGGCACCACATCCACGCATGGCGTGGATCTACTGGACCTGTCGTCGCCTGGTGGATCCACGCCATGCGTGGATGCTGTGCGGAACTTCGCTTGCCGCGCATCGCCGCGCGGCCCACAATCCACGTCCGGACCGTCGCCATCACGCCCATCATTCCCCGGTCCGGCCTTGGCACTTATGTCTCCCAATGCCCTGGCGCTGATCGAGCTGTTGATCCGCGAGCGCCGTGCGTTGTCCCGCTTCATTGCCCGCTATCTCGACCCGGCCAGTACCGAAGACACCCTGCAGAACCTTTACCTGAAGGCCAGCAGCGTGCCCGGCGACCCGCCCATCCTCGAGCCGCGCGGGTATCTGTACCGCATGGCCTACCACCACGCGCTCAACCGCAGCCAGGCCGACGCACGCGAACGGCGAGCCATGGCCGAGTACGCCAGCGACCTGGCCGATGCCCGCAATGATGGTGAGGCGCAGGCGCTGGACCAGGCCCAGCTGCGCGAGATCAGCCAGACCATCCTGGCGCTGCCGCCACAGGTGCGCGAGTGCTTCGTGCTCAACCGTTACCTGGGCCTGAGCGAGCGCGAGATCGCCGTGCGCCTGGGTATTTCCAAGAGCGTGGTGGGCAAGTACGTGCTGCGTGCGGCGCTGCTCATCCAGCAACACCAGCAGGGAAGCCGTGCATGACATGTATGTGCCGTGGGCAGATGCCGCCCGTCGTTGTCTCAACTGTAAGGCGCACCCGTTGGTGGTGCTGCAGGCCACAATCATGACTACGTCCACACCCTCGCCGCGTCAGGCCAGGCAGGCGTTGCGCTGGGTGATACGGTGCAATGCGGGCCGGTTGCCGGAGCGCCAGCAACGCGCCCTGCAACGCTGGCTGCAGGCCGATCCCCGGCATGTCGATGCCTGGCGCCAGCAGCAGGCCTTCTGGCAGAGCCTGGATGCCGCCGGCCCGGAGGTACTGGCCGCACTTCCGCAACTGACTGCCGAACCGGCGCTTCGGCCGCTGCAACCGCGGCGTCGACTGCCTTGGCTGCTTGCCAGCGCGGCGGTGCTGCTGCTTTCGGTGACAGCGGCGCCGCACGCGTGGCTGCTGGTCCGCAGCGATGTGCGCAGCGGCAACGCGCCGCGCACCGTGCAGCTGCAGGATGGCAGCACCGCCATGCTGGACGCAGGCAGCGCGCTGGCGCTTGATTTCAGCGATGGCCAGCGCCGCCTGCGGTTGCTGCGTGGCAGCGCTTGGTTCCAGGTCGCGCACGAAGCACGACCGTTCGAGGTGGAGGCAGGCGGTGGCGAGATCCGTGACATCGGAACGGCGTTCAGCGTTGCATTGCAGGATGCCGTGGTGACCACCGAGGTCAGCCAAGGCGAAGTCGAGGTCAGGCCGGGGCATGTCGCTGCGCAGCGGCTGCAGGCCGGGCAGGCACGCGCGTTCCGTGATGGCCGCTGGCTGCAGCCGCTGCAGTTGACCGATGTGGATGCCATCGCACCGTGGCGACGCGGCGAGATCGTCATTGATGATCTGCCTGCGCAACAGGCCATCGAGCGTCTTGCCCGCTATCGGCGTGCGCCGGTCTGGGTTCTGCGCGGGCAGGGCGCGCAGGTGGCGGTGAGCGGGTTGTTCCATCTGCAGCAGGCCGATGCGGCCATTGCCGCCGTGGCCCAGCAGGCCGGCCTGCGCAGCCAGCGCCTGCCGGGCGGCGCGTTGTTGTTGTGGTGATCCCGGGCGGGTGGCGGGTGGGTTCATCCACGCATGGCGTGGATCTACTGGTGTGATTCGATGATCTGCCGATCAACCCAAAAAACCGTGGGCAGATCCCATCCCGCGTTGTCTCTAGTGGTATAGCCAGAGCGAAACCGCGTTTCTTCTCAAGCCAACCGAACCGCGTGCACCCGATGTGCGCACGGTCCCGCCACCTTGAGGAGTCACCGTTCATGCCGTTCCCGGCATCTGCCCGTCATCGCCGCGCCACCGTCCTTGCCATGGCCATCGCCACGGCACTGCTTCCCTTCGCATGGGCGCCGACCGCCCGTGCCCAGGCCGATGCCGCCTCCGTGCGCGCGTATGCCATTCCCGAACAGGCCTTGGCCGACGCAGTCCGCAGCTTCGGCCGCCAGTCGCAGGTGCAGGTGGTGTTCCGCAGCGATCTGGTGGAGGGGCGACGCTCGCGTGCGGTGCAGGGCCAGTACGGCCCCGCCGAAGCACTGGAGCAGTTGCTGCAGGGTAGTGGCCTGCGCGCGCAGCAGGAGCCGGGCGGTACCTGGACCCTGCAGGCCACCGCCGATGACGCTGGGGTAGTGGTCACCGACACCCTGAAAGTGGGCGGGCGCCTGCAGGCCGACGGCGGCGAAACACGTGATCGTTGGGGATACGACGATGTGTTCGCGCTCGACCTGAGTACGGCCTATTCCGGTCGCGAACGGGTGGAGCGCTACCGCGGCGCCAACCCCGCCGACGTGGTCAAGGACCTGGTCGGGGTGTTCAGCGGTGACGCCCGCAACAGCGGTGCGCTGGACCTCAACATCCGCGGCATCCAGGGGCCCGGACGGGTGCCGGTCAGCATCGACGGTGGCGAGCAGGCGCTGACCGTATGGCGGGGCTACAACGGCGTCAGCAACCGCAACTACATCGATCCCAACCTGATTGGTGGCATCCAGGTCATCAAGGGGCCAGCGTTGGTGCGCGATGTACACAGCGGCATCGGCGGAGCGATGGTCATCAAGACCCTCGACGTCGATGACATCGTGCCGGCCGGTGAGCGCTTCGGCGGGGAGCTGAAGATCGAAGGCAGCAGCAATGCGGTGTCACCGCGCCTGCCACGGCTGCACACCGGCGAGGACTACCGCACGGTGGATGGCTTCCCGCAGCAGTCGCCGAACTCGCCCTATGCTGACCGCACCCTGGTGGTGCCGGTGAAATCGCGAAGCGGTGACAACCCGTTCGATGGTGATGACCAGGCCTGGCGCCTGGCGCTGGGCTGGCGCGGTGAGCGGGTGGACGTGATGGCGGCGTACGCGTGGCGCAAGCGTGGCAACTATTTCTCGGGTAGCAAGGGCAGTGCCTACTACGACCAGGAGCCACGCGAGCAGTACGAATACCAGGGCATCGACTACATCACCACGCTGGCGCGCTACTTCAAGCCGGGGGATGAAGTGCCCAATACCTCCAGCGAACAGGAATCGTGGCTGTTGAAGGGCACCTGGCAGATCAACGATGACCAGCAGCTCAAGGCTACCTGGCGGCACACCCTCTCGCACTATGGCGAGATCATGCCCTCGCGCATCCTGTCCGCACCGGATTACGGGCGCATCCAGTGGCCGCTCAGCCGGGTCGATTCCGATGCCTGGAACCTGGAGTACCGTTGGCAGCCGGCCGGCAGCCGCTGGCTCGACCTGCGCGCCAACCTGTGGCGGACCGAAACCAACAGCGATACCTATACCGCCGGTGGCTTCCCCAACTTCGCCACGGGCAACCCCGATTGGGATTCCAGCCGCAGCCCGATCCTGCGCAACACCGCCCTGGCCAATGCGCGCAACGACCGTACCGGGCTGACCCTGAGCAACCGCTTCGGCCTGCATTCCACGCTTGACCTGACCGTGGGCGGCAACTGGCAATATGAAAAACTGGGGTCGGCAGACCCGTACTTCGGCGTCAGCGATGGCTGGCGCATGTACCCGCGCGCGGGCCGTCGCCAGGAAGGCGAGGGCTACCTCACGCTGGAGTGGCGCCCGGTCGATTTCCTCACCCTCAATGCCGGCGTGCGCTACAGCCGCTACTGGGCCTTTGATGACTTCCTCGGCGAGCATCCCGAACTGCTGACCCGCGGGGTGGGCGGCAAGCAGGCGACCTACCGGGTCAATGAGTTGCCGGAGCGCCCAGCCAGCGTGCAGGCACAGGTGGATTCGCTCGAGGCCGAGCGCGCCTTCTGGGAGAGCATCGGCATGGGCTGGTTCGTCGACGATGCGATCCGTGGCCTGCTGCAGAGTTACCAGACGCCACAGCCGGTGGAGCACACCATCGCCTGGCTGCCCGATGCCGACGGCAACTACTCCCGTGCCACCAATCCGTGCCTCAATGGCGAAGTGGCCGCCATCCCCGGCGCGCTGCCGGTGTTCCCCGGCAGCGACCTGGTCTGCAGCATCCGCAATACAGTGCAGTCGCGGCCGGTGGATGGACGCAATACCCGCCGTCGCGACCATGCCTGGCTGCCCACGTTCTCGGCAGCGATGAACCTGTCGCCGGCCGCGCGCATCTACCTGCGCTATAGCGAGGCGGTGCGCTTCCCGAGCATGTTCGAGAGCACCATTGCCTTCTCCAGCAGCCTCAATCCGCTGTACGCGCTCAAGCCCGAGCATGCCTACAACTACGAGCTGGGCTATGTGCACAACCTGTCGGCGCTGTTTGGCGGCACGGCCGATGCCGACGTCAAGCTGGCCTACTACGTGCACAAGACGCGCGATGTGATCGAGCGCGATGCCTATTTCCTGTTCGACAACATCGACAAGCAGACCATCCGCGGCATCGAACTGCAGGCGCGCTTCGACAACCGGCGCTTCTTCAGCGACCTGGGTATCGCGCGCACGCTGGAAAACGAGGTGTGCGACGAGAGCAGCGCGGTGCTGCTCGACGCCAACCGCGGGCTGGTGCCGAACTGCGTACAGGACGGCTTCGTGGGTGGTTACCTGCTGACCCAGGCGATTCCCAAGCTGTCGGTGAACCTGTCACTGGGCACGCGCCTGTTCGATGAGCGGCTGGAACTGGGCAGCCGCATCGTGCACTACCGGCGCCATGACAACCCGGACCTGCAGGTCTACCGCGATCGTCTGCTGGCCGGTGGCAGCAGCCTGCTCTGGCAGAACGTGCCGTTCACCTGGGGAAACATCACCACGATGGATGCCTATGCGCGCTGGCGCTTCAACGACCACGCCAGCGTCGAGCTGGTCGGCAGCAATCTTGGCAACCGCTATTACGTCGACCCGGCCACGCGCTCCACGCTGCCGGCGCCCGGTCGCACCCTGAAGCTCGCAGTCACCGCGCGCTTCTGAAGCCTCACCGATTCAAGCGTTGTACCTGTAGTTCCCTCAATCCAAGGAGTTTTTCCATGAAAATGATCTCCCGTTCCCTGCTCACCGTCGCCGCCAGCCTGGCCCTGGCCGGTGCGGCCCACGCTGCCGATATCGTCGGTGCCGCCAGCGCCGTCACCGATCCGCAGTTGAACGTCAATGTCGGCGAATCGCAGGTCAATGGTGGCCCGCACGTCGCTGGCAAGGCCGGTATCGGCGTCGGCACCGTCTCAGGTGGCACGCGTGTGGACTTCCAGGGCCTGAGTGCCTACTCGGCACCCACCGTCATCAACGGCACCACCGTGCGCACCCTCGCCATGCCGATCACCGGTACCCCGGGCAACCATGCCGGCATGGGCCACTTCAACTTCGTCAAGGTCGGTAGCGGCGATGTCTGGTTCGGAGAATGGTCCAAGGATGGCGCGGCCGGCGGCTTCAACAACCGTCAGGTCTACTTCGTCGGTGATCGCACCGGCACCACGTTGCCGGCAGGCGTGGCCACCTACGCCGTCGCAGGTCTCAACAAGTTCAGTGGCAGCAACCTGCTCAGCGGTACCTTCCGCGCTGACTTCGGCACCGGCCGCCTCAATGGCGCGCTGGCCGGCTCGGGCCTGACCGTGGCCGTGGCCGCATCGATCAACAGCGCCAACGCGTCGTTCGCCGGTTCGGCCACGGCCAACGGTACGGTTGCCGGCACCAGTCAGGGCCAGTTCTTCGGCGCCAACGCCGCCACCCTGGCCGGTATCGCCACCTTCGCCGGCAACAGCCAGTACGACACCGCCTTCGGCGGCAGCAAGAACTGATCGCCACGCCCCTGACGGGGCAGAGCAGGGACAAGCCGCGATCCGCCAGTCCCTGCTTCGGCCCGCGATGTTGCTTCAACCGGATCGAGCATGCGCCACCTTCTCTTTCTTTTCGTCCTGTTGCTGGCATGGCCGGCCAACGATGCCCACGCCCAGCAGGATGACCTGCGCCGTGTGCTTGAACAGGGCAGTGAACTGCGTTACCAGCAGCAGGACCTGCAGCGCCTGCGCCAGGCCGAAGGCGAGCGCCCCACGGTGACCATCGACGGCCAGCAGTATCGGGTCGAACGCAACGTCGACGACCTCGGCCAGGCGCTCTACCTGTCGCTGCAGCACCAGCAGTGGCAGGCCGTCGCCGCCTTCCTTGCCGAGTACATCGAACTGCCGGGCCACGACCCGCTGCTACGCCACTATGCGCAGGGCGCACTGGCGCGGGTGGGCGGCCAGCATGGCAAGGCCGCCGCCGAATACGAGGCTGTGCTCGCCGCACAGCCGGACTTCCTGCCGGCGCGGCTGGAGCTGGCGCGTGTCTATGCCGAAGATCAGCGCGACCGCGATGCCATGGCGTTGTTCAGCGCGATCGCCGCCGGCATCGACAGCGATGATGTCGCTACCGCCGGCGTGCGTACGCGGGTGGACAGTTATCTGGAGGCCCTGCGGGCGCGCCAGCACTGGAAAGGTGCAATGGCGCTGGGCCCGGCCTGGAGTGACAACATCAACCGCAGCTCGGCCAGCCGCACCTGCCTGTTCGGCGACGGCACCACCTGCTTCATCGAGCGCACGCTGCCCGATGCGCAGGCTGCGTTCGGCCTGGATTTCGACGGCAGCCTGGAGCGGCGCCTGCCGCTCGCCGGTCACCATGGACTGTATGTGCGGGGTCTCGCCTTCGGCCAGATATGGCGCGACCACCGCCAGTACAACGAACTCAACGCCAGCCTGCAGGCCGGCTACAGCTGGCGCAGCGCCCGCCACACGTTGCTGTTGGCGCCCAGCTATGACTACCAAGCGCAGGGCAATCGCGCCCTGCAGGGCGGCAGTGGCATGCATGGCGAATGGCAGTTCGCGCTGGATGCGCGCAGCCTGCTCAAGCTGGAGGCGGACTGGAAGCGCCAACGCTATCGGCAGCAGGGGTTGGCCAGCAACTACGACGGTGAGCTGGCGGCGATCTATGCCACCTGGTTCCGCGCGCTCAATCCACGCTGGACGTTGTTTGCCGGGGTCGACCTGAGTGACAGCAGCGCCGCCGATCCTGCCAATGGCTATCGCCAGCGTGGCTTGCGCCTGGGCGCAGCACGCCAGTGGAGTGACACCACGGCCACCGTGTTCGTGTCGCTGCGCGAGCGGGACTACGATGCCTGGAGCCCGCTGCTGGAAGCACGGCGACAGGACAGCGAGCAGAACCTGATTGCCATCGTGCGCAGCGAGCGCCTGGCCGTTGCTGGCCTGGTACCCAGCCTGAGCCTGCGCTACGCGCGCATCGACAGCAACGTGGACTGGCTGTACAGCCACGACCGCAGCCTGCTGAGCCTGAAATGGGAACGGGCGTTCTGATCCGCCGGGCGGGGCGGGAGGGGCGGGGCGGAATAGTCCATTTATCCCCAATTTGGCCAAATTGGGTATAGTGGGCCCATACCCCTCCGTTGGAGCCGTGCCATGACCCTCCCGCTCGACCTGCCTGGCCTCGACAAGGCCCCGGCGTCCTCGGTCAAGACCCGCGGCTGGCCCAGCCTGATGCGTACCGTGCGCGAGAAGCAGGCGCTGGTCATCACCAACCACAACCACCCCGAAGCGGTGATCGTGGACATCAGGACCTACCAGGAGCTGCTGGCCAGGGCGAGCGGTGGCGACGCTGACGAGCGCAGCGACGTGCTTTCACGCCTGCGTACCGAGTTCGACCAGGCGCTGGTTGGGCTGCAGCGGGGTGAGGGGCTGGGCAAGGTGATGGGCAAGCCGATCCGCCGCGGCCATAAGGTCGCGCTCGGCCGTCCGCTCTGAATCGTGGGGCGGATACTGGCGTTGGCCGGCGTCAACGGCGCCGGCAAGAGTTCGCTGCTCGGCACCTGGCTGGAGGCCGACGGCCTGGGCTGGTACAACCCGGACAGCTTCACCCGACGCCTGGTGGAGGCGGGCTGGTCATTGCCCGAAGCCAACGCTGAAGCGTGGCAGGAGGGCGCACGACGGCTGCGCAAGGCCATCGCTGACGGCAGCGACTTCGCCTTTGAAACCACCTTGGGCGGCAACACCATTCCACGCCTGTTGCGCGAGGCCTGCAGTCAACACGACGTGGCGATCTGGTTCTGCGGATTGGCTACGGTTGAACTGCATGTGGCCCGTGTGGCGACCCGCGTTGCCGCCGGTGGCCACGACATCCCGCAGGACAAGATCCGCGCCCGCTTCGATTCCGCGCGCGAGAACCTGTTGGCATTGATGCCGCACCTCGCCGAACTGCACGTGTATGACAACAGTGCGCCAGCCGATCGGCATGGGCGTGTTGCCCCCTTGCCGGTGCTGGCGCTGGATCGCCTGGGCCTGCAGTATCCGGTGTCGGTGGTGGAGCTGCTGCATACCCCGGACTGGGCCAAGCCCATCGTCATGCGTGCGATGGAGCTGCATGCGGACGGCACGTCGCTTGCCGGCCCGCCTGTGCGATGATCCGACTCCGCAGATTCATTGATCGAGGAACAGGGATGTACGAGCGGAAGCATTGGCAGGCCATTGGCCTGCGCGCGCTGGTGGCGGCCATGGCATTGACGGTGGCGGCACCGCTGCTGGCACAGGATGCAATGCCGGCCGATGCCAAGGACGAGGCGAAAAACGAGCCGATGAGCTACGACAGGGCACGTCGTGCAGCCGAGGCGTCCCTGCGCCTGCACCCGGGCACCGACAGCCAGTACGACTACCGCCCGCTGTGGGCCGGCAATGCCGACCTCGATGGCGATGGCCGCCCGGAGATCGTCTATCTCTACACCGCGACCCAGACCGGAAGCGCGATGCAGCTCAACGAACTGGTGGTGATGACCCCGCTGGCCGAAGCCGATGCACGGGGCCAGTCCGCGTCACCGGGAAAATCCGCCTATGACGACGAAACCTACACGTTGATCCGCGCGTCCGGTTACGCCGATGACACTGCCGTGCACATTCCCGGTGAAATGGAAACGATCACCTTGGACGGTGACCGCATCCGCGTGACCTTCAACAGCACCCGCAATTCAAAGCTGTGCGTGCGTGGCAAGGTAGCCTGCCCACCGGAAGGACAGCACGCCTGGGTGTATCGCTGGAGCCAGGGCAAGCTGAGCCGCGCCGAGTAATCCGCATCAACGGCAGCGCCGGGCCATGCCCGGCGCATGCAGGGCATCCACCAAGGAGAACACCATGCACGGATCTGCATCGTCCTGTTCCATCCTGCTGCCGGCCGCATTCGCGCTTTACGCGATGGTCGGCTGCGCTCCAGCATCTGCGGCGTCGACCGCATCGCCACCGAGCCTGGTACAGGCGTTCCACGCAGCCGAGGCCTCGCTGCGTCGTATCCCGGGCGATGACATTGAAAGTGATTTCCGCCCTGTGTGGACCGCCGTTGCCGATCTGGACGGTGATGGGCGCGCCGAGGTGGTGTACTTCTACACCTCTACCTATACCGGTGGCTCGTTCGCACAGAGCAATGTGATTGCGGTGATGACGGCACTGGCAGCGGATGATCCACGCGGCAAGGAAAACCCCAAGAGCCTGTCGCGAGTGGAGGCAGAGGACTTCGCCGCCATCCGCGCGTCAGGTTACGGCGATGATGCGGGCGAGCAGATTCCGGGTGCAGTGCACTCCATCAGGATCGAAGGTGACCGCATCATCGTCGCGTTCAAGGTCGTTGCCGGTGCGAGCACCTGCGATGTCATGGACTACAAGCATGTCTGCCCGCCGGATGGCGACTATGTCTGGACCCTGCGCTGGACGCCGGGCAAGCTGACCCGCGTCGACTAGCGTGCACAGCCGGCAGGGCCAGGCACTGCCCGGCCCTGCCGGCCTTGCTCAGGCCGGAGTCACCTGTTCCGGCTCTGCCGCCTCCGGCAACGGCGGCAGGGCGCGGTCAACCGTTACCGGTGCATCGCTCTTCAGCAGCGCGGCTGCCTCCTTGTCGCAGCCCACGGCCGGCGGTGAACCGCGCAGCGGCAGGCCGGCGGTTTCCTTCACGAAGATCATCGTGATCAGGCCGATCACCGCTGCACCCATCAGGTAGTAGGCCGGCACCAGCGGATCACCGGTGCGTTCCACCAGCCATGCGGTGACCAGCGGCGTGGTGCCGCCAAACAGCGACACCGACACGTTGAACGCAATGGACAGCGCGCTGTAGCGTACCGGCGTGTAGAACAATGCCGGCAGCGTGGAGGGCATCGAACTGGTAAAGCACACCAGCGCCAGGCCCAGCAGCATCAACCCAAGGAAGATCAGCCAGTCGTTGCCGCTGCCCACCAGCAGCAGGCTCGGCACCGCCAGCACCAGCAGCGCGATGCAGGCGCCGATGATCATCGGGCGTCGGCCCAGCTTGTCGCTGAAAAGGCCGCCAATGATGTTCAACGGCATCATCACCAGCATCACGATGATGATCAGCAGCAGGCCCTTGCTCTCCGCATAACCCATGGTCACGCTCAGGTAGCTGGGCATGTAGGTCAGCAGCATGTAATCGGTCACATTGAACACCAGCACCAGACCCATGCACACGATCAACTGCCTGCCGTGCACGCGCAGCAGCTCACCCAGGCCCGGACGCTCGTGGTCACGCTTCTCGGCCTCTTCCGCATAGGCGCGGAAGGCCGGTGTTTCCTCCAGCCGCATGCGCATGTACAGGCCCAGCAGGCCGAGTGGGCCGGCCACCAGGAACGGAATGCGCCAGCCCCAGTCCAGCATCTGTCCGCTGCTCAGCAGCATGTGCAGTGCGGTGACCGTACCGGCACCGGCGATGTAGCCGCCCAGCGTACCGAACTCCAGCCAGCTGCCCATCAGGCCGCGGTTGCGGTCGGTGGAGTACTCGGCGATGAACGTTGCTGCGCCGCCATACTCGCCGCCGGTGGAGAAGCCCTGCACCACGCGCGCGAGCAGCAACAGCACCGGCGCCCAGATGCCGATGCGTTCGTAAGAGGGAATCAGGCCGATGGCGAAGGTGCCCAGCGCCATCATGATCATGGTGAAGGCCAGTACCTTCTGGCGCCCATAGCGGTCGCCAAGGGGCCCGAACACCATGCCGCCCAGGGGGCGTACCAGGAAGGCCACGGTGAACGTGGCGAACGCAGCGATTACCTGCGCAGTGGGGTTGCTGGACGGGAAGAACACCTGGCCGATGGTGACGGCAAGATAGCCGTAGACACCGAAGTCGAACCATTCCATCGCATTGCCCAGTGCAGCGGCGCCCACGGCGCGCTTGAGCATGGGTTTGTCGACAACGGTGATCTCGTCGACCTTCAGATGGCGGCGGCGTTTGAACCAGCCGAAATGGGCATGGGCATCGGAGTTGTCCTGCATGGGGACTCCCTTGGAAGAATGGAAATGGAATGCGCGGTACGGATGTCCCGAACGTCGGAAACGGCGATGCAGGCGCAGCAGGCGCAGGGGCATCGAATGGAAGGCCCGGAACGGGGCGGAAGCGGTGCGCGATGAACGCCGTGCACGCGACAAGCATTGCCTGCTGCCAGAATGCAGGACAATCGGATAGGTCCGATTACGTGTCAGTGCACGCGTGGTGGTGACAGGCGCAGTGTGCGGGCGGGGCAGGGCCCGCAGGCGTCATCCGCCGGGATCCAGCGCGAGGCGATGGAAAGGCGAGGGGGAAACAATGATGGAAAGCGAAGCGCCAGTCGGCAGTGCTTCCCGCATGCCAGCAACAGGTGCTGACGCGCAGTGGGTCGTGTCGATCATGCGTTCATGATAACGATTACAGTGTGAGCGTGCCGAGAATCGCGCCAGCACGAACGCAGCGTTCCACGTCGCCTGTTCATGCAGATGACCCGCGCACATCGAATGAACATGTTGTGCTCACCTCGCTCACGCCACGCCTTTTACGGTGGCTACGAACCAACGCAAGGAGTAACGCATGACCCGTCGCATTCCCGAAGGCACTCTGGTTGTCGTCGCCGATGGTGGCTCGGCCCGCGTATTCACCAACGTCGGCAGCGAGCACAAGCTCACCTTGAAGCAGGAGGGCGAGCTGCGCCTGCAGGACATCAGCCAGCAGGGTGTGTCCGGGCAGGGGCCGTCCGGCGCGGTGCCCAAGGACATGTCGATCTCGCAGCTCAACGAAGCGACCTTCGCCAAGCAGGTGGCCGAGCAGCTCAACGAAGATGCGCTCAACAACCGCTACGCGCATCTGGTGCTTATCGCCGATCCCACCACGCTGGGCCGCATCCGTCCGTTGCTGCACAAGGAGACGCAGGCGCGGCTGCTGGTCGATATCGCCAAGGATCTGACCAACGCGCCGCTGGAAGACATCCAGCGCACGCTGCAGGCGTAAGCGGCATGCCCTTCATGCGTGATCATGTCGCCGCCGAACCGGCCCGTGCGGAGGTGGATGCGCAGGCCGGTTGGTTGCTGCTGGAATTCGGCGCGCCCTGGTGCGGTCATTGCCAGGCCGCGCAACCGCCACTGCAGGCCTTCGTGGACGCGCATGACCTGGCGCACTGGAAGATCGAAGACGGCAAGGGCAAGCCGCTGGGCCGCTCGTTCCAGATAAGGCTTTGGCCGACGGTGATCCTGTTGCGTGATGGCAAGGAAGTGGCGCGCGTGGTGCGGCCGGTGGATGCGGCAGACCTTGCAACGCTGCAGAGCGCGCTGCCGGATTGACCGGCTCCTGTAGAGCCGAGCCCATGCTCGGTTTGCTCCGCCAGCAAGCGTAGTGCTCGATCACACCAGAGCCGAGCATGCGCTCGGCTCTACACGCTTCAATGCAGCGTCACCCGCACGTGCTGCTCGCGCAGTTCATGCAGCAACCGCCTGCCATGTTGGCTCAGCGCCATCATCGCCACCGTGATCTTCTGCAGGCTGTAGCCCGGTCGTAGAAGCACCTGTGGATCGGCCGGCTCGTTCTCGCCGATCAGCATCGCCATGCCCTCGGCGATGTTCAGGGCGTGCTCGATGCGGAAGAACAGTGATTCCATTTCCGGGGTCAGGATGGGCGGTTCATGCGACATGCGATGGCTCCTTGAAGGACGTGGCCCCCCGGAAGGGTGGTGGGCGATGCGGGGTTGGAACTTCGGCTGAGCTTTGGGAAAAGCCGAAGGGCCATGCGGCCGCCGCGCACCGCCCGCCGCAGTCAAGGCAAGCAGCTCCCAGGGCTCATTTCGGGGTTCCACACCCGGCAGCGGGTGTGCGCTGCGGTGCCATCGTGCGCAGGTCGCGGGCCGGATTGCCAACCTGTAGAACCCCTGCCGCATTCGCTTGCTCGCCACCGGTAGCGTCGGCCATGGCCTGACTTCATCTGTGTGGCCTCAATCGCGATATGCAGCGTCATCAAAGACCCTCCTGTTGTCGCCAATGATTCGAAAAGGATCTCAGGCGAGCCGCGTGGTTTCCATGCAACGGCTTGTACTTCTGCAAGGCCACATGCGTCAGAGGCATGCCTTGGTCGACGTCCTCCCGGGCACGGGCAGGCCGTGGCGTGATGCGGTATAACGGCGGGGCCGGCGCCGGGGAAGGCGTCGGTATCGAACCCGCAGGACCGTTGTCTGCCGTTGCAACTGCATCGATGGGCGGCTTGCCGCGCCCATTTGTCGATCATTGGACGAACAGGGGGTAACGATGAACAGGTTTCTGAGCAACATGATGATGCTTGCCGCGACGCTCGCAGTCAGCACGGCACACGCCGCCAACGTGGTGTACCCGGACGGAGAGAGGCAGCAGGCGCCCGATGCCATTTTCCTCGACCGCGCCGGCGATCTGTATCCGCCGTTCGGCGTGCCGGTTGATACCGCGGCGATGCTGACCCTCGATCCGGATGTGGGTGCCGTAGCGCCACTGGAAGTGGTGACGCTGCGTGGCATGTACCGATGGCAGGCCAGTACCGGCAAGCCCGGATGGAAGAAGCTGCTTGCGCATGCGCAGGTTGAAGGCAGCAGCGATTTCGACCGTGATTGGGAGGCGGTGCAGGACGCGCTGCGAAGGACGGTAGTCAAGCAGTTGAATGCACAGAAGGGCGCGGACGTGCTGCTGGTGGTGCACGGGTTCAACAACGATTTCCGCGGCGCCAACAAGTGGCTCGTGCCCTTCGAAAAGGCGGTGTTGGAGGCTTATCCGCAAGTACGCAGCACTCGCGTGTATTGGGATGGGCTGCTGGGAAACGACGCCGGCATCGGCATCTGGGGCGAGGCCCAGTACAACGGCCCGCGCGTGGGACAGCAACTGCGCCGTGTGCTGAATCAGCTGGATGCAGACCTGCGGGTGAGGATATTCACCCACAGCTCCGGGGCCTACGTGGTGACCAACGCGTTGGGCGACGGCAGTCACAGCTATCGCGGCTTCGAGGGGTCGGTACAGCTGAAGGAGCGTGCCGGCGCGCTTGATGGCGCCTACGCCGTGCCGAGGAACATCACGGACCTGCGAGTGGCCATGTTGATTCCGGCGCAGCCACTGAGCGCCTTCGACGGCTTCGCCCAGGGCACGAAAGGCGTAGTACCGACGCGCTTGATCCTCGGCACCAGCCCACGTGACAAAGCGGCCACCAAACTGGGTGTGTCATGCGCCATTGGCGGGAACACCTGCATGGCCGTGCGCACCGCCGAAGCATTCCAATGGTCACGCAAGGCGCTCGCACCGCAGGCCGGGCAACTGATGGTGATCGGCTTCCCGGCGCCGGCGACAGGCCACCATGAGCACGGCGTGCAGTGGTACATGGAGGACCGGGAGCAATGGCAGGCACTGCTCGGCCAGTTGTTGGGCGATGCCAGTGGATGCCCGGCGAGCGGCAAGACCTGGTGCCAGGCCAGTGATGGAAAGGAGCTGGCAGCTCGCTGATGATTCCGCCCGCCCTGTCGCCGTATCCCTCGCCCGGCAGGGCGGGTCGTCATGCATGACCGCAGCGCAGCATGCGACACCGCCACCCCGATGCTAGGATCTGGGTACCACCTGAATCGATCCAAATGCCGATGCCCACGCTGGACCGTCGTCTCCTGATCGCTGTCGCCGCCACGGCGATGTTCGCCTCCGGCCTGGCTGCGGCCGCCCCGGCCAAGACCGCTGCCGACAAGGCCTACGCCTCGGTTGATCCGTTCATTGGTACCGGCGGAGAGGGACATACGTACCCCGGTGCGACGGTGCCGTTCGGCATGGTCCAGCTCAGCCCCGACACGCGCATCCAGCCGCGCGAGAAGGCCTACGGCTGGGCGGCGGGCTACCGCTACGACGACACCAGCATCGTCGGTTTCTCGCACACGCATTTCTCCGGCACCGGCCATTCCGACCTGGGCGACATCCTGTTGATGCCGTTCACCGGCAATCCGGGCCTGGAGCGCGGCGACCCGGAAAAGCCGCGTAGTGGTTACGCCTCGCGTTTCCGCCACGATGACGAGAAGGCCGAGCCGGGCTACTACGCGGTCACCCTGGACGATTACAAGGTTCGCGCCGAGCTGACCACCAGCGCCCGCGTAGGCGTGCATCGCTACGCGTTCCCGAAGGGCAGCGAGGCCAAGGTGCTGCTGGACATGCGGACCAGCATGTACGACTACCCGGGCAAGATCCTGTGGTCGCGGGTACGCGTGCGTGGCGATGGCACCATCACTGGCTTCCGTGAGACGCGCGGCTGGGCCGCCGGCCGCCAGCTGTATTTCGCGATGCGCTTCTCGCGGCCGCTGGCCGGGCACGAACTGCACAACACCGAGCAGGACATCGTCTACAAGGGCTTCGCGCCCCCGGGCGAGAAGGATCCGAAACAGCGAGCGCAGATTGAGGGGCGGCAGCTGGTCGGCACCTTCGACTTCGGCAAGCTGGACGCACCGTTGGTGGTGAAGGTGGCGATTTCGCCGGTCAGCGAGGCCGGTGCGATTGCCAACCTGGATGCCGAAGTAGCCGACTTCGATTTCGACCGCGTGCGTGCGCAGGCAAAGCAGGAGTGGACGCAGGCGTTATCGGTGCTGGATATCGATGCGCCGGAGCACGCACGTCGCAGCGCTTACACCGCCCTCTACCACACGCTGCTGGGGCCGACGCTGTTCATGGATGCCGACGGCCAGTACCGCGGCGCTGACAACGCCGTGCACCAGGCCAAGGGCTATACGAACTATTCGACGTTCTCGCTGTGGGATACCTACCGCGCCCTGCATCCGTTGTTGACGCTCGTGCAGCCGGAGAAGCGCAACAGCGATTTCGTCAATTCCATGCTGGCCCATCACGAGCACAGCCCTTACGGCATGCTGCCAGTGTGGTCCTTCCACGGCCTGGAAGACTGGTGCATGATCGGCTACCACGCAGTGCCGGTGATCGCCGATGCCTACGTGAAGGGCATCCGCGGTTTCGACGCGGACAAGGCGCTGAAGGCGATGGTGGAGACTGCCAACTACGGCCCGTACGACGGTATCGCGCAGTACCGCGAGCTGGGGTACGTGCCGATTGATGAAGAAGGCGAGGCAGCCAGCAAGACATTGGAGTACGCCTTCGATGACTGGACCATCGCGCGCATGGCACAGGCGATGGGCAAGGCCGATGTGGCGGCAACCTTCGACAAGCGTGCTGGCAACTGGCGCAATGCCTTCGACAAGGACACCGGTTTCATGCGTGCGCGCAAGCGCGATGGCAGCTTCCGCACGCCGTTCGACCCCAGCGCCAGTGGCTACGGCACCGACTACACCGAAGGCAACGCCTGGCAGTATTCGTGGTACGTGCCGCAGGACGTTGCAGGCCTTGCAGCCGCGCATGGTGGCAGCGACGCGCTGCTGGCGCGCCTGGATGAAGTGTTCAACGCCAAGGTCGATCCGGCCATCTTCGAACACATGGAAGACATCACCGGGCTGATCGGCTGGTATGCGCATGGCAACGAGCCCAGCCACCACGTGGCCTACCTGTACTCGCATGCCGGGCAGCCGTGGCGCACGCAGGCGCGGCTGAAACAGATCATGGACACGCAGTACGCCGACCGCCCCGACGGCCTGGCCGGCAACGATGACGTCGGCCAGATGTCGGCGTGGTACGTGTTCACCGCGCTGGGCTTCTACCCGGTGGCACCGGGCTCGGGCGAGTACATCCTCGGCCGCCCGTTCCTGCCGAAGACCGCGCTGCGCCTGCCCAATGGCAAGACCTTCACCATCGTGGCCGAAGGCCTGGATGACAAGCACACGTATGTGGGCAGCGTGACCCTCAACGGCAAGCCGTTGCAGCGCACCTTCCTGCGCCATGATGAGATCCTCGCCGGTGGCGAACTGCATTTCAGCATGCAGGCCGAACCGAACAGGGATTGGCCGGGGCAGGGTGCGCAGGCGCCGTATTCGATGAGCCGGTGACGCAGCGCCCACCAAGGTGGGCGACTACCGATGTGGCGTGATCTGGTGGATGCCAACCTTGGTTGGCATGCGATCTACACCATCCCACCATTGGCCCGCAGCACCTGGCCATTGATCCAGCCACCATCGGCACCCGCCAGGAACGCCACCGCACCGGCAATGTCTTCCGGCGTTCCCAGTCTCTCCAATGGGTTCATCTTCGCCAGCCGATCAATCAGCTCCGGCGACTTCCCGTCCAGGAACAGAGCGGTGGCGGTCGGCCCCGGTGCCACCGAATTCACGGTGATGCCGCGCCCACGCAGTTCCTTGCTGAGAATGGCTCCCATGGTTTCCACGGCGGCCTTGCTGGCGGAGTAGACGCTGTAGTTTTCCAGCTTGATGCCAACCACGCTGGTCGACAGGGTGACGATGCGGCCACCATCGCGCACGCGCCGCGCGGCCTCGCGCAGCACATTGAAGGCGCCCTTGAGGTTGATGCCGATCACGCGCTCGAACAGTGCATCATCGCTGTCGGCCAGTGCAGCCAACTGCAGCACGCCAGCGCTGTTGACCACCACGTCGATGCCACCGAAGCGTGCTTCGATGGCGCCGAACAGTGCCTGCACGGCCTGCGGGTCTGCGACATCGGCCTGCAGGGCCACGGCGTGGCCTCCATTGGTGGTCAGTTCGGCAGCCAGTGCTTCGGCCTCGTCGCGGCGGCCGGCATAGTTGATCACCACGGCGTGGCCATCGGCGGCCAGACGGCGCGAGATGGCAGCACCGATGCCGCGGGAGCCGCCAGTGACCAGGGCGACAGGAACGGAAGCAGGGGACGTCATGGCAGGTTCCAGAAGGTCGCGCCGGTATGGCGCCGGACTATCTTCGTCTCTCCGCCGTTGCGGATAATCATGGATAATCCGGAAACATCATCCGGCCGGCCGAACAATGGATCGATTCACTGCCCTGCGTGCCTTTGTCCGGATCGTCGAGCGCCGCAGCTTCAGCCGTGCCGCTGAAGACCTGGAGCTGCCGCGGGCCACGGTGACCGACGCGATCAAGGCGCTTGAAGCTCGCCTCGGCGTGCGCCTGCTGCACCGGACCACGCGCGTGGTGGTTCCGACGCTGGAAGGCGAGGCGTTCTATGGCCGCTGCCTGCGCCTGATCGCGGACATGGACGATGCCGAAGCCGCGTTCCGTGACGTGCCACCCCGTGGACCGCTGCGCATCGAAGTGCACGGTACGCTCGGGCGTCACCTGTTGTTTCCGCATCTGCCCGATTTCCTGCAGCGGTACCCGGACATCGAACTGGAGGTCAGCGAGGGCGACCGCTATGTCGACCTGCTGCGCGAGGGCGTGGACGGGGCCATCCGCGTAGGCACCTTGGCTGACAGTGATCTGGCCGCGCGGCGCCTGGCGCTGCTGCGCGAGGTCACGGTGGCGTCGCCTGCCTACGTGCAGTCGCACGGGCAGCCGCAGACAATCGCGTCGCTGGCCGCCGGCCACCAGATGGTCGGCTACCGTTCCAGCGCCACCGGTCAGCTGATTCCACTGGAGTTCCAGCAGGACGGCCAGGTGCGCCATGTGCCACTGCCGGCGCGCGTACGGGTGTCCGGTGCCGACGCGTTCCTTGGTGCCGCGCTGGCCGGGCTGGGCATCATCCAGGCGCCGCGCTACCGGATGGACCCCTATATCGCGCGCGGGCAGTTGTTGGAGCTGTTGCCCGACATGCCCCCCACGCCGAGCCCGGTCAGCCTGGTCTATCCGCGCAACCGCACGCCATCGCCGCGGCTGCGGGTGTTCATCGACTGGGTGGCGGGAGTGTTCGAGCCGGAGCGCGCGCACGGCGGCCCATCCACGCGTGGCGTGGATCTACCGGCGTGGCCACCCTGACGGCAGGATGCCGACAACGCGGCGGAAGGCAGCGCTGAACTTGCTGGGATTGGCATAGCCGCAGGCAAGTGCAACGTCAGTGACGCGCTCGCCCTTGGACAGTGCGCACTGCGCCCAGTGCATGCGGTGCTGGGTCAGGTAGGCATACGGCGGCATGCCGGTGGCGGCGCGCAGTGCGCGGCTGAAGGTGGTCGGTTGCATGCCGAGTACGCCTGCCAGTGCGGCGACATCCAGCGGCTGGAAACGGTGTTCATCGACGAAGTCCTGCAGCTTGCGCAGTTGCCGCGATGAGAGCGGTGCGGCCATCCGCGGCCGGGCCGGCGGATGGCCGGCAAGCTGGGCCAATCGCCGTACCACCACCTCTGCGCCGTACTGCAGGAAGCCGGGCAGGCAGGCGTCAACCTGCGCGCTGGACCACAGCGCGTGCAGTACGGAGGCGATGACCGGGTCGCGGTGCAGGCGCAGGGAAAGGGAGTGGATGTCCGGGAAGCCGCCAGGCGCGTCGCGCCACTGCGCGGTGTCGATGGCCATTCCCAGCAGCTCCACCGCAGGGCTGGCGTAGTGACCATGATCGCCCGGCAGCACCACGTTGAACTGGCCCGGAAGCCACGGCGCCTGCAGCACCCCGGCCGTGGTGCGTTGGTACAGATCGCCGCCACCGGCCAGCAGCAGGCCCAGTCGCAGCTGGTGCGGGTGCCCCATGGCGCCTTCGCTGGCCTGGAAGCCATGGCGCAGCAGAACGACCGAGCCATCCTCGCTGGTCAAGGTTCCCGCCATGGGCTGGGCGGCTTCGCGGTGCAACTGGTCGGCGAGGGCGGGCATGGCGGGTCCCGGAATGGAGCAGCGCTGACTGCAATGGAGTGGCGGCGAGCGCCGAATGTTACAGGATAACAGTTTGCGCCAGCCGGCCCGCCAGGCGCGTTTCCGCTCCTCATGAGGTTCCCCTTGAAAGCCCCTGTTTCCTCCGTTGCCCTCGTCGCAGCGTCGTTGCTCGTTCCTGTCCTTCCCGCCCACGCGCAGTCCGCCGATGCCACAACCCTCGATGGCGTGGTGGTCACCGGCTCCAAGCGCGACACGCCCTACCTGAAGAGTGACCTGTCGGTGACCGTGCTTGACCGGCAGGCGCTGAAAGAAGCCGGTGTCACCGAGTTCCGTGACCTGGACAAGCTGGCCCCCAACGTGAAGTTCAACGTGATGGGCCAGCTGAGCAACATGTTCATTTCCATCCGCGGCATCGAATCCAATCCTTTCCTGGTCAACCGCGCGTCGGTCTACATCGATGGCATTCCGTTCCGCGAGCTGAGCAACGCGGTACTCAACCAGGTTGAATCGGTCGAGGTGCTGCGGGGGCCGCAGGGCACTCTGTACGGCGCCAACAGCGAATCGGGGCTGGTGCTGGTGCGCACGCGTGGCCCTGCCGACTCCCGCGAGGGGGAGGTGAACGTGCGCAGCACTTGGTTCGGCAACGGCAACGGTACGGCCGTGGACGGCTTCCTGGCAGGCCCGCTGAGCAAGGACGGTACGCTGTCGGGCTCGGTGGCGTTCATGGGCTCCGATGAAGATGCCTACCTGAAGAACCTGACCCCGTACGGTGCGCGCGGCGAAGTGAAAGAGGGTTACCTGCAGGGCAAGCTGCGCTGGCGCCCCAGCGACTACGTGACCGTCAATGCCTTGGCCTATCACCTGCGCACGCGCGCACCGGGCATGTTCGAGTACGAGTACCTGCCGCTGGATACCGGCCTGTACAACCGCACCTATGGCGACCGCCTCAATGGTGGCCGCCACGCAGGTGACTTCACCTACATCAACGATGCGCCCAAGCGCACCGAAAAGGACGAGACCGTTGCAGGCCTAGGCGCGCAGTGGCAACTGCAGGCCGGCACCCTGGATGTCGCCGCCTCGTACCGCAGCGAGGAAACCACCTCGGCCGGCTACGACTTCGACATGACCGCCAGCTCGGCGCTGGCCGGTTACATCTACGACAAGAAGAATGCGTGGAATGCCGAGGCGCGCTTCAGCTCGCCCAGCGATCAGGCGTTGACCTGGATGGCAGGTGTGTCGACCTACCGCATCGACAAGGATTCGATCCAGGGCACCTTCGTCGGCGCGGCGCTGCGCGGCCTGGACAGTTACAACCTGGCACCGCGGCAGACCTCCAAGGGTGAGGACTACAGTGTGTTCGCCACCGCCAGCTACACGCTGCCGGCATTGCCGAAGTTGACTGCCAGCCTCGGCATTCGCCACGAGCAGGCCCGTCGTTCAACCGAGCAGCGCGCCGGATTCCTCGACCTGGGCGCGGGGGGGCTGGTGCGCTACCGCGACGCAGCCCTGGCGCATACGTTCTCGGCCACGTTGCCGCGGGTCTCGCTGCGCTACGACGCCAGCGATGATCTGTCGTTCTATGCCGCCTCGGCCAAGGGCTATATCCCCGGCGGCTTCAACCTGGCCGCCGCGCAGAGCGATGTGATCAACGACAAGGTGCTGCGCTACGAATCCGAACGCATGTGGAGCCATGAAGTGGGCTTCAAGATGAACCTGGCGGGCGGCCGTGGCCATATCGGTGGCGCGCTGTTCCATATCAGCTCGGACAACTGGCAGGAAATCCAGGTGGCCACCGATGCCAACGGCCGGCCGATTTCCTCCGACTACGTGGGCTCGGATGCCTCGATACGTTCGCGCGGTGCAGAGCTGGAAGGGGTGTTTGAAGTCGCGCCGGGGTTCACGGTGATGGCCAATGTCGGCTATGTCGATGCGACGTACACCAAGCTGTGGGTCAGCCCGCAGGAGAACCTGCACGGCAAGCGGGTCAAGCTGACGCCGCACTACACCGGCTACCTGGCCGCGCGGTATCAGTTCGATTCCGGTATCTATGCCCGGGTAGAGTCGCAGTTCACCGGCTCCAGCGCGCTGGACGAGCGTAACCGCGCGTTCCAGCCGGCCGTGGCGGTGCTGGGCGTGCAGTTGGGCTACGAGCGTGGGCCGTGGAGCACGCGCGTGTTCGTGCAGAACCTGACCGACAAACGCCGCATCAACGGCCTGATCTTCGACAACCTGGCCTTCGGCCGCGATGGCAACTACTACGGGCCGGTTGACAGCCCGCGCATTGTCGGCGCCGAGGTCGGCTACCGGTTCTGAAGGGTCACCAGCCGGCGGACCGCAGGGCCCGCCGGTTGCGCAGATGTGCGACGGCCAGCATCACCCCACCGCAGGCGGTGGCAGCGCCATGCCATAGCAGCGATTCCTTCAATGGCAGGTACAGCGAGGCAGACAGCAGCAGGATTGCGCCTGCAAGGGCCACGCACAGCGGCAGTGCCCGCTGATGGCGGCGCTGGCCGGCGGCGGTGCTGAGCAGGGCGATCGTCGAGGCCAGCAGCGCGAACAGCCATTCCCAGCGCGACATCACCAGCAGCGCGGTCATCGCCGCGTGGCCAGGGTGCTGGAACGAGCGCAGCGCCATCATCGCCGCGGGCGTGAAGGCCAGCAGCAAGGGCAGCGCCACGCAATGCGCGGCACAGGCCAGCGACAGCCAGGCGCCTGCCAGATCGAAGCGGGGATGCCAGCGTGCCGAAGCTGGCGGCTGGGTGCGGGCCCTTGCGGGCGAGGTCGGGATGTGGTCCATAATGTTACATAGTAACAATACGGAGCTCGCTCATGAAACGTTCTGCCGCCCTTCTACTGCTGCTTGCTGCCCATTCTGCGAACGCCCACGACGTGCGCCATCTCGATGCGCATGTCCATGGCCAGGCCGATGTCGATCTGGCCGTGGACCAGGGAACGCTGGAGCTGGCACTGCGTGCGCCGGGCATCGGCATCCTCGATTTCGAACGACCACCTGCCGACAGCCGCGAACAGGCCGCATTGGCGCGGGCGCGATCGATCCTGCAGAGCGGCAGCTGGGTCACCTTGCCGAGCGCTGCGCGGTGCCGGTTGGACCATGCCGAGGCGACTGCGGAGGGCTTTGCGCCCGTGGCGATGGCGGCGCAGCCGGGCCAGCACAGGCACGCTGGATTCAGCGCAGCACTGCGCTACCGCTGCGCCAACCCGGCGGCGCTGCGTGGGCTGGTGTTGCCGCTGCCCACGCTGTTCCCGGGGCTGCACGAGGTGATCGTCAATAGCGCAACGTCGGCAGGCCAAAGCCGCAACGTGGTGACTGCCGACAACCTGCGGGTGCCGCTGGCGCCATGAACGAAACCGTCATCATCGACCTGCAGGGCGTGCAGTTCGGCTACGCAGACCGAGCAGTGCTGGACATCGCACAGCTGCAGCTGAGCGCGGGCAGCAGCGTGCTGCTGCGCGGCACCAGCGGCTCGGGCAAGAGCACGCTGCTGGGCCTGCTGGCCGGCATCCTGCTGCCGGGCCGCGGCAGTATCCGTGTTGCCGGCCATGCTGTGAATACGCTCGGTGCCGCGGCGCGCGATCGCTTCCGCGCCGACCAGCTGGGCGTGATCTTCCAGCAGTTCAACCTGCTGCCGTTCCTGAGCGTGCGCAACAACATCGCGCTGGGCGTGCGCTTCTCGCCACTGCGAAACGCGCGCATCGAGGGTGGGCTGGACGCCGAGATCGCGCGCCTGCTGCATGCACTGCAACTGGATCCGGCGCTGATGCCGCGTGCGGCGGGTACGCTCAGTGTGGGGCAGCAGCAGCGTGTTGCCGCTGCCCGCGCCTTGATCGGTCGCCCGGCGGTACTGCTGGCCGACGAACCGACTTCGGCGCTGGACCCCGATGCGGCTACGGCCTTCGTGCAGCTGATGGCCGCGCAGTGCCGCGCCGCCGGCACCACCGCGCTGGTGGTCAGCCACGATGACCGCCTGCAGCCATTGTTCGACCAGGTGCTGTCGCTGGGTGATCTGAACCGGGCAGGGGGTGCGCATGTTTGACTTGGCTTGGGCCAGCCTGCGCAGCCGCGCTTTGAGCGTGAGCCTGACCGTGCTGGTCATCATGCTGAGCGTGGTCCTGCTGCTGGGCGTGGAACGCATCCGCACCCAGGCCCACGAAGGTTTTGCCAGCACCGTCTCGGGTACGGATCTGATCGTCGGCGCGCGCTCGGGGCCGGTGAACCTGCTGCTGTACTCGGTGTTCCATATCGGCGATCCGACCAACAACGTGTCCTGGCAGTCCTACCAGGAACTGTCCGCGCTGCCGCAGGTGAAATGGGCAGTGCCGCTGTCATTGGGTGATTCCTGGCGGGGCTATCGGGTGATCGGCACCACTGTCGGCTACTTCGAACACTACCGGCATGGCGCAGGGCATCCGCTGGCATTCGCGCAGGGCCAGCCGTTCGACGACCTGTATGACGCGGTGGTCGGCGCTGAAGTCGCGCAGGCGGCGCACATCGGCCTCGGCGCTGACATCGTGCTGGCCCATGGCACCGGTGGGGTAACCCTGGCCACGCATGCGGACAAGCCGTTCCGTGTGGCCGGCATCCTGCAGCGGACCGGCACGCCGGTGGATTCTTCCGTGCTGGTGTCACTGCCGGCGATCGAGGCGATCCATGTCGACTGGCGCTCCGGCGTGCAGCTTCGCAGCCAGCATGTCAGCGCCGAGCAGGCACGCCAGCTCGACCTGACCCCGACCAGCATCACCGCCTTCATGCTGGGCCTGAACTCGCGCATCGCAACGTTCGGCGTGCAGCGCAGCATCAACGAGTATCCCGACGAAGCGTTGCAGGCGATCCTGCCCGGCGTGACCCTGCAGCAGCTCTGGCAGTCGCTGGGGACCGCCGAGCGCGCGCTGCAGTTGATCAGTGCGATGGTGGTGCTGCTGGGCATGGTTTCGCTGATGGCGCTGCTGGTATCGACGCTGCAGGAGCGTCGTCGAGAGATGGCGGTGCTGCGCGCTACCGGTGCGCGTCCAGCCTATGTGGCCTGCCTGCTGGTCGTGGAAGCCGTGGCCACCGCAGCGATGGCCTGTGTGTTTGCGCTGGCGGTGCTGACCTGTGCCAGCGTGGCCGGGCGCAGCTGGGCACTGGCCAATTTCGGACTGTCGATCACCCACGTCTGGCCGGATGCGCGCGAACTGGCCTGGGTGGGTGGGGTGCTGTTGATCAGTGCGGTTGCAGGCCTGCTGCCTGCGCTGCTGGCCTACCGGCGTACCGTGGCCGATGGCCTGGCGCCTGCGTCATGAGCACGGGTGTGCGATGGCTGCTGCTGGCTGCGGCAATGCTGCTGGTCGCCTGCACGCGGCCGACCGATACGGGTGTGCAGGCACTGCAACCGTCGCCAGTACAGAGCAGTGCTGGTGCTGATAGCGAACAGGAACTGGACTGGCTGCAGATGCTGCCGGGCGATGAGCTGGCAGCAATGGAGCGCGGTGAGGGGCCGGAGGTGCAGCACAGCGGCAACCGGCGCATGGCCCAGTTCGGTACGTTCCGAACGGTGGACACGGTGCTGGATCGCGCGGTGCGGCTGCCGGGCTACGTCGTGCCCCTCGCCAATGCGGCAGACGGTCGATTGATCGAATTCCTGTTCGTGCCGTACTACGGCGCGTGCATCCACGTGCCACCACCGCCACCGAACCAGATCGTGCACGTGGTGCTGCCGCAGCCGATCACCATGCCCGACATGTACTCGCCGTTCTTCCTGGCCGGGGTGCTGCGTGCCGAGCGCGTGGACGATGATCTTGCCGGCTCGGCCTACAGCATGGCCGACGCCGAATTGAGGCCTTATGAACCGTAGCGCGAAGGTGCTTGCCGGTGTGCTTGCCGTTGTTCTGCTGGCGAGTTGTGGCCAGCCCGCCGTGGATGCCCCTCAGCCACAGGCCAGCAGCGCTGCTGCGTCGCCAGCGGTGGCGTCTGCAGTGATCGACCGCTGGGACGCGCTGATGCCAGCGGAGGACAGCTTCCAGCGTCCACCGCCGCAGATCGGGCTGTCGCGCGGCAACGGCATGGATGGGGTGGGCGGCTTGATCGACGACACCGGGTCGGGCGCACTGCCCGGGCAAGCCATCGATCATTCCAGCCCGGTACCCGCACAGCAGTTCGGCTCGTCGGCGGTGGTCGATGGCGTGGATGGACGGGCGCTGGACCTGGATGGCTATGTGGTGCCGCTGGCGATGAACGACGCGGGGCAGGTGGACGAACTGCTGTTCGTGCCGTTCTATGGCGCGTGCATCCACGTACCGCCGCCACCGCCGAACCAGATCATCCATGTGACCCTGGCCACCCCCATCACGATGGGCGCGTTGTGGGACCCCTACCGGCTGTCAGGGCGCCTGCAGGTGAAGCACTTCGAGGCGGACATCGCCAGTGCGTCCTATGACGCCGCCGCCGCGACGCTTTCCGCGATCAGCCGATGATGGGCAGCCGATGAGAAGACTGCGGACACGCAGCGTCGCGCTGCTGATGGTGCTGCTGCTGGCAGGGACCGGCGTGGCGCTGCTGTGGAATGCAACGCACGCGCCCTCGCCACCGGCCGTTGCATTCCCTGCACCGGCGGCGGAAGCGCAGGCATGCATCGAACATCACCTGGCTGCCGACAAGGCCTTTCGTGATGACCTGCTGTTCCTGCTGGTGGCGACGCTGCGCGACCGCTGCGAACCGGCGCAGGCGGGCGTGCTGGCACGCATGGCCAACCGTGCGTCGCTGCCGGTGCTGGCGGCGGTGAGCAGGGTGACTACGCAGGATGCGAGCCTGGACCGCCCGATCTACCAGTACATCCAGCACCGCGCCGATGGCACCGGCTGCGGCCAGCCACTGCGCCTGCCGGCAGGCGATGGCGGCAGCGTCGAGGTGGATATCGAACAGTACGCAAGCACGTTCCCGGACAGCTACTTCGACCCACAGCGCAGCAGTGCGCCGCGTGACTTCGGCGGGCGTCCGCTGGCCGAACGCGCCGGCAACGCCTGCAACAGCGTGGTCTATGCGGTGCTGCCGCTGGGAGGAACGGATTGGCGCTGCAGCACGCTGCGCAGCAACGGCCGTGCGCGGGTGCGTGCGCTGTGCGAAGACGAGATGCAGCGGCAGCACGGCCATCTGCGTGGTGAACTGGATGCTGGAGTGGGACGCGCCATGCAGGACCCGGTGGCACAGGCGGTCGCTGCATTGCCTGCCGAGTGCAGGTAGCCCCGGGGCCGTGGCGAAGTGAGCGTTGCACCTCCTGGAACCTGAATGACTCTCGCTGGAAGCCTCATAACTATACAGGATGTCCTGTATAGTTTGAATCGTACTTTTCCCATCCAGGTTCTCCCATGGCTCTCTCCCAGCCCTTGGACGGCGCTCCGTCCCTGTCGCGCGCCCGGCGCTGGTCGCTGTTGTTCACCGTTGCTGCGGGCCTGCTGTTGGTCACGCTGGACAACTCTGTGCTGTACACCGCGCTGCCGACGCTGACCGAGGAGCTCTCGGCCAGTGCCGGGCAGGCGTTGTGGATCATCAACGCCTATCCGCTGGTGATGGCCGGTCTGCTGCTGGGTGCGGGCACGCTGGGTGACCGCATCGGCCACCGCCGGATGTTCCTGATCGGCTTGGTGGTGTTCGGCATCGCCTCGTTGGCGGCCGCGTTCTCCGCGACCGCCGCGCAGCTGATTGCAGCGCGTGCCTTCCTCGCCGTGGGTGCGGCGGCGATGATGCCGGCCACGCTGGCCTTGATCGGGCTCAGCTTCCACGAAGAGCGCGAGCGCAACATCGCCATCGCGATCTGGGGCTCGGTGGCCATCGTCGGTGCAGCACTGGGGCCGATCATCGGTGGCTGGCTGCTGCAGCACTTCTGGTGGGGCTCGGTGTTCCTGATCAACGTACCGGTGGTGGTGGTCGCCTTCATCGCGACCCTGGTGCTGGCGCCGGAAGGGCAGCGCGACAGCACGCGGCCGTGGGACCTGCTGTCCTCGTTGCTGGCCCTGGCCGCGCTGTCGGGCCTGGTATTGGCGATCAAGTCGCTGATCGCCACCCCGCCTTCGTACGGTGTGGGCGCTGTCTCGCTGCTGCTGGCGCTCATCGCCGGCTTCGCCTTCAGCCGCCGCCAGCAGCAGTTGCCCTATCCGCTGCTGGATTTCGCCATCTTCCGCAACCCGGCGTTCCTTGCCGGCACCCTCTCGGCAGTGTTCACCTTGTTTGCGATGGCCGGGCTGCAGCTGCTCACCACCCAGCGATTCCAGCTGGTGGCCGGCCTCAGCCCGCTGCAGGCGGGCCTGCTGGTATCAGTGGCGGCGCTGGGCAGCCTGCCCAGCGCGTTGCTGGGCGGCAGCGTGCTGCATCGGGTCGGCCTGCGTCCGTTGATCTGTGGCGGCCTTGCGGCTGGCGCGGTAGGTGTCGGCGTGGTGGCGCTGGGCTTCCCGCACGGCCTGGGCTGGGTGGTGGCCGGCATGGCGATCACCGGCTTCGGCATGGGTGCTGCGATCTCGGTGGCGTCCACCGCCATCCTCAACAACGTGCCGCCGCATCGTGCGGGCATGGCTTCGTCGGTGGAAGAGGTGTCCTACGAATTCGGTGGCCTGTTGGCGGTCGCGCTGCTGGGTAGCCTCAGCGCTGCGGCGTATGGCGCTTTCCTGCCCGGGTCGGCCGACATTCCTGCCGCCGCGCGCGAAGGGTTCACGCAGGCGTTGCACCTGGCACGTGACGCGGGGCAAGGTGAGTGGTTCGCATTGGCCACCGCGGCCTACGATCGTGGTTACCAGATCGTGTTGCTGGTGATCAGTGCGGTGCTGGCGGCCGGCGCGGTGATCATCGCGCGCCTGCTGCGTGGACGCGCCGGTGGCCGCGACGGCGCTGCCGATCGCGTAAAATAGCGGCAATGAGAACCAGCAAGCGCGAGCGCATCCTTGACGCCGCCGTCAGCGTGATCAACCGCGACGGCGTGCGTGCGGTCACCTTTGAATCGGTGGCGGCCGAGGCGCAGTTGACCCGTGGCGGCCTGCTGTACCACTTCCCGTCGCGCGAAGCGTTGTTGCGCGGCATCGATGAGCACCTGGTGCAGAGCTGGGAAGCATCGATGGAGGCGCTGCTGGGCAAGTCGGCCGGCGAGGCCACTGCGCTGGAGCGCTACCAGACCTTCGTGAGGGTTTCGGCACAGAGTGCCACCCGTGCCGAGCTGATGTTCATGCTGGACTCGGTGGACCCTGAGTTCCCCAGCGAGCGGCCGTGGGCACCGGTAGTGGGGCGCTGGGCGCCGTCGCCACCGACCGCCGGCAGTGACGACCCTGCGGCGCTGGACAATTTCGTGGCACGGCTGGCCGCCGATGGCCTGTGGATCTACGAGGCCATGTACGAAGGCCAGCTGGACGAGAGCGTGCGTGTGCAGGTGACCGAGCGGATCGGCCGGCTGCTTTCTCCCGAGCAGCCTGCGAAGGACTAGTCGCGCGCTACAGCGCCGCCAGCCACGCGCGGGGCGAGAGCCCCAAACGTTTGCGAAACGCCTTGGACAGTGAAGCGGTGTCGGCAAAGCCGACCTCGGTCGCCACCTGCTTGGCCGCCGCCCCCGCGCGCAGTTGCGTGCAGGCCAGGCTCAAACGCCAATCCAGCAGGTAGCTTGCCGGCGTGGTCTGCATCACGTCCTTGAACACCGCTGCGAAAGCGCTGCGCGACAGGCCGGCGATGGCAGCCATCTTCGGCAGGGTCCAGGCCTGCTGCGGCGCCTGGTGCAGGGCCACCAGCGTGCGTGCCAGGCGCGCATCGGACAGTCCGCGCATCAGCCCGTGGCTGACCCCGGCCGCATCGGGATGATCGATCACCCAACGCAGTACCTGGATCAAGGCAACCTCGAACAGCCGGTTGGTCAGCAGGCGCGAGCCGCAGCGCTGGCGGTCGGCTTCTGCGAACAGCAGGTGCAGGGTGCCGTCCAGTTCACCGATGGCTGACAGCGGCACCACCATCACCGGCGGCAGCGACTGAACGACCGGATTGCGCGCGCCGCCGTCGAAATCGAGCGTGGCACAGGTGAAATCAGGACCGTCCAGCGGTGCATTGAGGAACACATGCCGCAGTGGCCGCGGGTACAGCAGCAGGCTGGGGGCGGTGACCTTCAGCTGGCGCGTGATGCAGTCCGCGTCGGAATGCTGCACCTGCATTTCCCCCTTGCGCAGGATGTGCAGGAAGGCACGCCCTGGCTGCGGTTCGAACACGTGCCGCCCGCACAACGGGCCGGAGTGGAACAGTGCTGCCTGTACCCGGAACCGCTCCAGCAGGGTCGACAGCCGGTCGGGCGCGTCGTCGGACGGTTCGGATGAGGGTGGAGAGGTGATCATGGATGAATGGACAACATATCTGGAGATAAATGCTCTATTCGTCCGGCGAGTCTACCTACGATGCGCCCATCGTCCAATTCCGGGCGCTATCGCAAGGAGTACTCCCATGTCCCGCATTCCCCTGATCGATCCGACCTCGACCGCGCCTGACCGCCAGACCCTGCTGGGTCAGGTCCATGCCGCCTTCGGCGCTACGCCGGCGATGTTCCGTGCCGTGGCCAACTCGCCCGCCGCCCTGCAAAGCATGTGGGGCGCATTCGGCGCGCTGGGTGGCGGCCGTCTGTCACCGCTGCTGGGCGAACAGATCGCGGTGGCCATCGCCAACCGCAATGCGTGCGAGTACTGCCTGGCTGCGCATACCGCGCTGGGCCGCAAGGCCGGTGCCAGCAGCGAGCAGATGGCCGCGGCCCAGATCGGCCAGTCCAGCGATCCGGCGACCGCCGCTGCCTTGGACTTCGCGCTGAAGGTGGTCGAGAACCGCGCACAGATTGCCGACGCTGACGTGCAGGCGATGCGCGCGATCGGTTTCGATGACGAGCAGATCGTCGAGATCCTGGCCCATGTAGCGCTCAACCTGTTCACCAACTACGTCAACGTGGCCTTTGATGTGCCGGTGGACTTCCCGAAGGTGGCGCTGCGCTGAGGTCGCGCGGTCAGGCAGGTGGGTGGCCGTGCTGGCCATCCCCCTGCAACCGATCCGGATGGGTATACACGTTGAAGCCCCCTTCGCGGGCGAAACCCACCAGGCACAGACCGGCACTGCGGGCCAGATCGATGGCCAGCGCGGTGGGTGCCGAGACGGCGGCCAGCACGCTGGCACCGGCGCGTGCCGCCTTGCTGACCATTTCGTAGCTGGCACGGCTGGACACCACCAGCAGGCCGCCATCAATGCTGTGTTCGTTGTGGTGCAGCGCACCGATCAGCTTGTCCAGGGCGTTGTGACGGCCAACGTCTTCGCGCACCCAGCCGATACGGCCACTGGCATCAGCCCAGGCCGCTGCATGGGTCGAACCACTGGCGGCATTCATCGGCTGGTGCGGGGCCAGCCCGGCGAGTGCCCGCTGCAGTGCAATCGTCTGATAGCAGCGGCGGTCCTTTACCGGGGGCAGCGGACGCAGCACGTCCTCCAGCTGGCGTCCGCCGCACAACCCGCAACCGCCGCGACCGGGCAGCAGGCGCCCGTTGTCGGGGTCCAGTGCGGCGCCGAGGGCGTCGGCGGATACGGTCATCTTCAGCTCGATGCCTTCCAGTTGTGGCTGAACGTCGGCAGACAGCAACTGATCGGGGCGTTCGATCAATCCTTCACTGAGCGAGAAGCCCAGCGCGAAATCCTCCAGGTCGCACGGCGTGGCCATCATCACCGCGAAGGCGGCGCCGTTGTAGCGCATCACCACCGGTACTTCTTCGGCGACCGCATCGACCTGCTGCGACTGCCCCGTGCTGCGCCAGCGTTGCAGCGTGCGCAGTGCCGTGCCGGCGGGCGCAGGAGAAGGCAACGTCGATCCGGGCATGCGGCACATCCTGGGCAAAGCAGAAGGGCAGGCTACGCCCGGAGAATAGCGCAGCCATCCAGTGAAGACGCGGCGGTAACCGTTGCCATGGCAGTCTGAGTTACCGCTGCCGGGCCATGGCGCTGCGATTGCCGGCGTGCTTGACTGGCCACGCCAGCTGAGCGCGGGCCCGGCACTGCAGGCAGGCACTCCACCAACGCAGGTTCCCGACCATGTCCGAACAGAAGCCGCCGCGTTACAAGCCCTACAATCAACCGGCAGGTGGCTGGGGGGCCGCCGGTGCGACCGCCAAGGTGCTGCTGCAGCAGAGCGTGATCGGCAAAGGATCGAAGGCACTGCTGGCGATGAACCAGCCGGGTGGCTTCAAGTGCCCAAGCTGCGCGTTCCCCGATGCCGACCACCGCAGGAAGCTGGAATTCTGCGAGAACGGCGCCAAGGCCCTGGCCTGGGAAGCGACCCAGCACCGGATCACCCGCGAGCTGTTCGCCCAGCACACCGTCACCGAGCTGATGGCGCAGACCGATTACTGGCTGGAGCTGCAGGGGCGGCTGACCGAGCCGATGCGCTACGACGCGGCCACCGACCACTATGTACCCTGCGGATGGGATGAGGCGTTCGCGCTGATCGGCCACCATCTGCAGTCGCTGGACAACCCCGACCAGGCCGAGTTCTACACCTCCGGCCGGACGCCCAACGAAGCGGCGTTTCTGTATTCGATCTTCGTGCGCGAGTTCGGCACCAACAACTTCCCGGATTGCTCGAACATGTGCCACGAGCCGACCAGCCGTGGCCTGCCGCCGGTGATCGGCGTGGGCAAGGGCACCATCGTGCTGGACGACTTCGAACACGCCGAGGCGATCTTCGTGATGGGCCAGAACACCGGTACCAATTCGCCGCGGATGATGAGCAACCTGGTGGAAGCGCGCAAGCGCGGCGTGCCGATCGTGGCGGTCAACCCGATGCCCGAGCGTGCGCTGATCCGCTTCACCGAACCGCAGGACGTGGTGCAGATGGCCACGTTCGGTTCCACCGAGATCACCAGCGAGTTCGTGCATGTCCGCATCGGCGGCGACCTGGCGCTGATCAAGGGCATGATGAAGGTGATGTTCGAGCGTGAAGCCCACGGTGAGCAGGTGCTGGATCATGCCTTCCTGGCCGAGCACACCGTTGGCCTGGAGGCCCTGCGCGAGGACGTGCTGGCGCAGGCCTGGGATGAGATCGTGCGCGTGTCGGGCATCGCGCACGAGCAGATCCGGCGCTGCGCGGAGATCTACATCCGCTCGCGCGCGACGGTCATCTGCTATGGGATGGGGCTGACCCAGCACCAGCAGGGGTCGCGCCTGCTGCAGCAGGTGGCCAACCTGCTGTTGCTGCGCGGCAACTTCGGCAGGCCAGGCGCGGGCATTGGCCCGATCCGTGGACATTCCAACGTGCAGGGCGACCGCACGGTCGGCATCGACGAGAAGCCGACGGCACGCTACCTGGATCGCGTGCAGCAGGTGTTCGGGTTCGATCCGCCACGCGAACATGGCCACCACGTGGTCGAGTCGATTGCGGCGATGCTCGATGGCAGCGCCAAGGTCTTCATCGGCATGGGCGGCAACTTCATCCATGCCGTGCCGGATACCGAACGCGCCTACGCAGCCATGCGCAGGCTGGAACTGACCGTGGGCATCGCCACCAAGCTCAATCGAGGTCACCTTGTGCATGGTCGCGACGCGCTGATCCTGCCGGTGGTGGCGCGTTCGGAGTGGATCCGGACACCACTGGGTGAGCAGTTCGTCACCATCGAAGATGCGATGTCCAACGTGACGGCCTCGCGCGGCGTGCTGGAGCCGGCCAGCGAGCACGTGCTGCCGGAGGTGGAGATCGTCTGCCGCATGGCGATGGCAACGTTGCCGGACAGCAAGGTGGACTGGGCCGCCTACATGCACGATTACGGCCCGATCCGCGACCTGATCGCGGCCGTCTATCCGGACATCTATGCCGGCTTCAACGAGCGCATCCAGGCACTGCACGGCTTCCATCTGGATATTCCACCGCGCCGGCGCGTGTGGCCGACCCCGAACGGCAAGGCCAACATCCTCGTCATGCCGGGCCTGGAAGTGAACACGGTGGTTGATGACCCGGAGATGCTGCGGCTGGCTACCGTGCGTTCGCACGACCAGTACAACACCACCATCTACAGCTACAACGACCGCTACCGGGGCGTGTACAACGACCGCATGGTGGTGTTCATGAACATCGAAGACCGTCTGGCACGGGGGCTCGGCAAGGAGGCACTGGTGAGCCTGGAAACGATCAGCGACGATGGCGTGACGCGGCGCATCGAAGGCCTGACCGTGCTGGATTATCCGATGCCACGCGGCGCGCTGGCAGGCTACTACCCCGAGCTCAACCCGCTGTTGCCGCTGGATTACTACGATCGCATCAGTGGTACGCCAGCGGCGAAATCCATTCCCGTGCGGATGCGCGCGCAGGTCGACGTGCCCGCATAGGCCAAACCTTAGGGTTGCTCTTTGTCGCTCAGCACGATGCTGCCATCCAACAGTACCGGCACCATCTGGGTCCAGCCCTTGGCGTTGTAATCGAGGCTGACCAGGTACACCCAGTCGCGCGCTGCGTCCCCGGGGTCGGGCGCAGCGCCGACGGCAAACCGCTGCAGGCTCACCTCGGAGACCACGAAGGCATCGGCAGGGTAGCGCAGGCGTGCGTGCGCCAGCGCTGCCGCCGTGGCCTGATGCACCGACAGTGGCGGCTCGGCGCGTACCGGGTCGAATGCGGGCAGCGCACGCAGGCGCGTCGCGCTCACCTGCCAGCGCTCATGGGTGTCGTCACCATCGCCGCTGGACAGCACGGTCCATTGGCGTTCGCCTGCCATGACCGGAAGGCTCATCAGCACCGACAGCAGGAGGGCGACAGCGGCGCGGCGGACAGACATGGAAAGGCTCCTGTGAACGTCATGCATGATGACACCAGGCAGCGGCGACGGGCGCGTCGTGCGTCGGCTATCATCAGCCCGTGGATATATCCGGCCTGCTGCTGCGACTGATGCTGCTCCTGACCCTGGTGCTGAATGCACCGGCGCTGGCGCTTGCCTCGGGTAGTGTCAACGGTCAGGCCAGTGACGATCATTGCGATGCCTCCCACGAGATGACCGATTGCGCGATCGCTGTCACGCCCGCCTGCTGCGATGAGCGGGACGCTGGCGCGTGCAGCAGCGACGGCTGCGAGTGCGTGCCGGCAAGCCTGGCCATGCTGCCGTCGACGCGAAGCCTTGTGGCATGGCCGCTGCGTGCAGTGCCAGACGAGGCGCTGCGACCGGGTCATCCCGCACCTGCGCTACCGCATCTGATCCGTCCGCCGATCACCTGATCGCGTGCGGGCATTGCGTGCCTGCCGTCCTGCAGTACCCCCTCATCTACCTGACCCGCGCGCATCCGTCGTGTGGGTGGCAGGCGCTCGCGCCTGCGATTGCAAAGGACAACCTGACATATGAACCGCACTCTTTCCCTGAGCCTGTTGCTTACCAGCGTTCTGCTGGGCACCGCCTGCGCGCGCGCCTCCGAAGAGGCGGCGTCCTCGCCCGCAACTGCCATGGCCCCAACTGCAGAGGTGACGGCCGGGGCGACGATCGATCCGGAGCTGCCGCTCGCCATCGTGCACAAGACGGCCAGTTGTGGTTGCTGTGGCGTGTGGGCCGACCACCTGAAGGCCGCAGGCTTCCCGGTGGAGGTACGCGACACCGATGACATGCATCCGGTCAAGCAGCGCCTGGGCGTCCCGGCTGGCAAGGCCTCCTGCCATACCGCCGAGATCGGTGGCTACGTAGTGGAAGGACATGTTCCGGTCAACGACATCAAGCGCCTGCTGAAGCAGCGGCCGACGGCGCGTGGCCTGGTACTTCCGGGCATGCCGGCCGGATCACCGGGCATGGAAATGCCGGATGGCTATGTGCAGCCGTATACCGTTGAGCTGGTGCTGGCCGATGGCAGCACCCAACCCTTCGCACAGCACGGGCAGGGCGGCTGACAGTCAGTGGCGGTGCCGGTCGGTCTGACCGGCACCCTTCCACGTGGCCTGTGTAGAGCCGAGCCACGCTCGGCTGCTTTCGGCCGGCAAGCCGAGCATCGGCTCGGCTCTACAGAATCAGCGTGCCCCGGCCGCTTCCTTGGCCAGCTGCGCGTCGAACTTCTTCTCGGCCTCATCCGCATAGGCCTTGCAGGTCAGGGCCTTGGCGCCGGCCGTGGCACCAGCGCGGTAGTCCCAGCCGCTGGCACCGGGATGCGGCGTCAGCAGGACGTCGCAGGGCAGGGCGCGCACCGTGGCGAAACTCCGACGATAGTCCTGGATCAGTTGCGGGTAGCGCGGGTTGTCCTGCAGCTGATAGCCCGGTGCGCTCAGACTGTCGGCGTAGACGATGCGCACCGGCTTGCCGTCCCGGGTATCGGTCCAGGTCCAGGCGGTGCTGCCCGGGGTGTGGCCGGGGACGAAATGGGCGCTGAAGTCGACGCCTCCGAGCGAGACCACTTCGCCATCCATGATGATCCTGTCCGCCGTTGCCGGCGGATAGGTGATGCCGTCGCCGAAGTGCAGGTCGTGGCTGCCTCCGCGTGCCAGCAGCACCGCCGATTCGGCATTGGCCACGATCTGCGCACCGGTAGTGCGCTTGAGCGCTGCAACCGGGCCGGCGTGGTCGGCGTGGGCGTGGCTGAGCAGGATCAGGCGCAGATCCTGCGGCGCGACACCGCGTGCTTTCATGTTGCGCAGCAAGTGATCGGCCATCTGCGGCATGCCGCCGTCGAGCAGCACCGCACCCTGCGGCGTCTGCACCAGCAGCGCGGTCAGGTCTTCAGTGCCGATCTGCCAGGTGTGGTCGGCAATCCGCAACGGAGCGATCGGTTGCAGCCACGAGGCATCCACGGTGTAGGCACGCAGCTGCGGAAGCGGTGGTTCGGCGGCAGAGGATGCAACGGGAGCCAGGGCAGCGAGCGTGATGGCGAGGGTCTGCAGGCGCATGGGAGCACATCGATGAAGGAGGCCCAGAAACTAGCATGGGCCTCCTTCGTACCGTCACGCATAGAATTCATGGCACCCATAAGGGCGCCATGCCTCAGTAGCGGTACTGCCACCCCAGCGTCAGTACACGCCCGCGCCCTGCAAAATAGCTGGGGTTGGATGGCGTGGTCTGCGAGTAGTAGGTGATGTACTGCTTGTTGGCGAGGTTCTGCACGCCCAGGGTGAAAGTGCTCTTGTCCAGCGTGTAGCGCGCGACCAGATCGAAGGTGGTGTAGCCCTTGAAGCTGGCCACCGGTACGCCGCGCAGGTCGAAGTCGCGATCGAAGGCATGGCTGGCCTGCAGGCGGGTGCTGAGCTGCGAGGTCCAGCGCTGTTCCCAGAACGCGGTCAGCCGGTTCGGGGCGATGTTGACGCCCGCCAGGTCGCTTTCCAGTCGACCATCCAGATCGGCGTCGTAGCGGCCGTTGGCGCGGGCGTAGCCCAGGCCGAGGCGGCTGTCGCCCAGGCGCAGGCGGAGGTTGGTCTCGAAGCCTTCCACCCGCGTAGCCTGACGCTGCACGTTGTAGGCATCGATGCCGGCGTCATAGACCAGTACCGAACCCAGCTTGGATTCGGACGAGTAGTACGCGATATCGCCGCTGAAGCGACCATCGTCATATTCCAGCCCGATCTCGCGGTTGTCCGACACCACGGGCGACAGGTCCACCAGGTTGTCCACGCGCTGGCCATCGCGATTGATCGCGCGCAGCACACGGCCGACATCGGCCACGGTGTAGCCCTCCGAGTACGACGCGTAGGCGTTGAGGCGATCGTTGATGTACCAGACCGCACCAAAATTGGGCAGGGTCTCGCTCATCGTCGGTTTGCCACCGGCCACCTTGCGTGCACCGTAGCGGGGCAGGGTGGTGTAGTCGCCCACATCCAGTTCGCCCTTTTCGTAGCGCAGGCCACCAGACAGCATGATGTGGTCGGTCGGCCACCACTGCAGCTGCAGCAGCGGCGACAGGCTCTGGTAGGTGGTCAGTGGTACCCAGTTCAGGCCACTGGCCAACAATACCTGGTGGGTGCGGTCACGCAGGCCATCCAGGCCCAGGGTCACGTCCAGCGAGGTGTCGCCGATGCGGCGCCAGCTCTGGGTCAGCTTGAAGCCGCGCTTGTCCGATTCATTTTGGGTCTGGTCCCAGGCGGCGTTGGCGCCCGTGTTGCCCCACGGGTCCCACTGGCTGGCGCCGTAGCGCCCTTCGAAATCGACCGCGAAGGCCTGCGCCAGGAACTGGCCGCCGAGCAGATCAGCGTTGCTGTAGTCCAATGTCAGCGAGCTCGAGCGGTTCATCGGCGGATCGAGCGGCGTATCGCCGGGCACCGACGTCGCCGGGCGGCCGGTGCGGAAGTTGCCATCCACGGGCAGGTAGTTGTCCAGACCACGCAGCTCATAGCGGTTGGCCATCAACTGCAGGCGCTGCCCTTCGGCGATGTTCCAGCCAAGCTTGGCGAAGATGTTGGTCGAGGTTGAATCCATCAGCTCGCCCTGGGCATTGGTGCCGATCGCACGGCCGTCGCCGTCGTAGTACAGGCCCTGCCGTTCATGGGCCAGCCCGGCGACCAGGTCGAACTGTTCGCCGCGGATGCCCACCAATGCCGAAGCGCGCTGGCCGTCGTCATCGCGGCGGCCAGGCGAGGCAGCGGTGAGCGAGAGGTTGCTGTCCAGCAGGAAGGCGCCCGGTTCGCTGGGTGCGCTGCGGGTGATGATGTTGACGATGCCGCCGGTGCCACCGATGCCCTGCAGTGCGTTGGCACCGTGGATTACTTCGATGCGTTCGATCATCGCAGGGTCGATGGTGTGCGAATCACGCGAGCCGTCGCGCAACGGCGTTGACTGCGGCACGCCGTCGACCATGTACAGGATGCCGCGCCCACGCATGCTTTCACCGTAGTTGGACATCTTCTCGCGGGCTGGGGCGAAGGCCGGGATCTGCGAGGACAGTACGCGCGACACATCCGAACCCAGAGCCAGCTGCTGCTGGATGTCCTCACGGGTGAGCACGGTGATGGTGTTGGGCATGGCGGTCTCGCCCTGCGGCATGCGCGCGGTGGAGGCCGACACGGTCACTCTGCCGAGCGAGGTCGCGGCTGCCGGCGATGCTGCGGTGCGCGGGCTGTCCGCTCTTGCCGCCGGCGCCGCGGTTGCGACCGCATTGCGGATCACGAACACGCCCGGCGAGCGTTCCTCGACGCTCAGGCCGTGGCCAGCAATCAGCCGTTGCAGTGCGTCGCGCGGGGCATAGCGGCCGTCCAGCGCTGGCGCCTGGCGGCCGGCAACGCTGTCCGCCGCGAACAGCAGCTGGATGCCGCTCTGCCTGGCCACTGCATTGAGTGACTGCTGCAGCGGGGCCGCCGGAAGATGGACGTCCACTGTCGTGGGGGTTGATTGCGCCATCGCCGGAAGGGCGGCACACAGGCTGACGGCGAGCAGGGCAGGCGTCAGCCGGCGCAGGGCGGCGGGCAGGGCAATGCGGGTCATGCGGGGTCCTTCGGAAGAGTTCATGCAACAGCCGGATGAGCAGGGCCACAACCCACCCTCGGTGCGGAATTCAGTGGCGTGCGGTGATGTGCACGCTGCCGTCGTCGCGGGGGTGGACGACGACCGGCAGGATCTCCGGCAGCAGCGCCAGCGCGGTGGCGGCATGGTCGCCATCAAACACGCCCGAAACCTGCAGCGTGGCCAGAGCGGGTTCGTCCAGTACGATCGCGCCCTGGTGATAGCGCTGCAGGGCGCGTACAACCTCGCCCAACGGGGTCTGCGCGAACTGCAGTCGGCCCTCGGTCCATTCCCCGCTGCCGGTGGCGATCGGCTGCGGTTGCTGTGCCGGCCCTGTCCCTGCCAGCAACTGCTGGCCAGGGTGCAGGCGCTGCTCGCCATCGCGACTGGCCACGCGTACGCCAACCTTGCCGCGCCACAGGCGGATCTCGCTGCGGTCACCGCGTCGCTCCACATCGAACACCGTGCCGTAATTGCGCACCTGCACCGGGCCGGCATCGACCTGGAATCGACGCCAGCGCGACGGCGCCACGTCGAAGCGGGCGCGTCCGGAGAGCAGGACGATGCGGCGCGAACGCAGGTGGTTGCGCACCTGCAGATGGCTGTCTGCATCCAGTTGGATACGGCTGCCATCGGCCAACAGCTCGCTGCGACGCTCGCCGATGGCCGTCTGGTAATCGTGCTGTTGCCAGCCGGGATCGAAAGCGTAGAGCCCGCCCAGTCCAGCCAGCAGCAGCAGGCCGAACACGGTCCCGCCGATCGACCGGCTGCGATGAGGGCGATACAGCTGCGCTGGATCGGGCACGGGGAACAGTGCCTTGAGCGTGTCCCGATGCTGTTCCAGCACACGATCAGGCGAGGGCGCGCCGGTCTGGTCCGGGCGTGGCGTGCGCGGGCGGCGGGGTGCTGTCACGTCAGCGCCCGCACATCCAGCGAACGCCGGCAATCGAGCATCGCCAACCGCAGATGCCGCTCGACGGCCTTCAGGCCGATACCCATGCGACGGGCAACCGCAGCCTGCGGAATGTCATGGATCTTGTGCAGGATGAACACCTGGCGGCGCCGGCAGGGCATCGCACGGATGACGTCGACCAGCTGTGCCAGCTCCTGCGCTGCGGCTGCCTGCCTGGCGGGGCCGGCACCGTCGCAGGCAACTTCGGGCAGTCCGGCTCGAGGTTCCACCGACTGGCGGCGCAGGTCCTCGGCACGGCAACGATCAACCGCGGCGTCATGGGCCATCCTCCGCAACAGCGCCGTCGGCTGCCGCACATCGGCCGGTGCGGGGCGCTCCAGCAGCCGTACGCAGACGTCATGTACCACCTCGCGGGCCAGCCCGGGCGAGGCGAAGCGACGGCGCAGGTAATCCACCAGGTCCTCGTAGTGGCGCACCAGCGAGGACACCAGCGGCAGCGCAGGTGGCGGGGTAGGCGGGGGCGTGGACATCCGGGAAAGCGGTGCAGGCGGGAAGGGGCGGGCCACACAAGGCAGCCCTGCGCAGCGCCACGATAGTAATGGGAACTGTTCGCATTTGCCACTGGCGTGCGGTGGCGGGATTGTTCGTGTCCCCCGGAAAGTGAATCCACGATCACCCACTGCAGCGCACACTTGGCCGCAGATAGGCTGCACGGCAGCCATCGGGGAGAGTGACCATGCACGTGCTTCTGGTAATCGTCGGCGGGTTCCTGTTGCTGGGCGTCTTCGCGTTGTTCGGCAAGCTCTGGAGCGCGGGCAGCTCGCAGCTGCCGACGGCGATGTTGGCCTTCACCGGCACGTGGCTGCTGGTGTCGGTCGCCAATCTGTGGGTCGGGGTCAGCCGGGCTGGTTATACGGTGCGCGAGGAGCTGCCGATCCTGCTGCTGGTGTTTGCCGTCCCGGCGCTGGTGGCCGGTGTCATCTTCTGGCGGCTGGGCCGCTGAGCCGAGGATCCGTGATGCCAGCAACGCCGCGTCTTCCTGCCCTGCGTCGCCGCGACGGCCATCATGCGCGGGTGACCTACGAAGAACTGTTCTTCGATCTGGTCTACGTATTCGCTGTCACCCAGCTCAGCCACCACCTGCTGCACCACCTGGGGCTGCAGGGCGTGCTGCAGACGCTGGTGCTGTGGTTCGCGGTCTGGCTGGGCTGGCAGTACGCGTGCTGGGTCAGCAACTGGTTCGACCCGGAAGCGCCGCGCATCCGCGGCCTGCTGTTCGCCACGATGCTGCTGGCGCTGCTGATGTCTTCGTCCATCCCCGAAGCCTTTGCCGGACGCGCATGGATATTCGCCGGCGCCTACGCCACGATGCAGGTGGGCCGTACGCTGTTTGTGCTGCTGGAAGTAGGACGCGCGCACCCGCTGGCCGCCAATTTCAGGCGAATGCTGGCCTGGGTCAGCGTGTCGGCCTGTTTCTGGCTGGCTGGTGCAGCGGTGGAGGGCAATGCGCGGCTGGCGCTGTGGGCGATTGCCGTGGCCTGCGAGTACATCTCGCCGATGTTCGGCTTCGCGTTTCCCGGCCTTGGCCGTTCGCGCACCCGCGAGTGGACCATCGAAGGCGGGCATCTGGCCGAGCGATGCCAGCTGTTCGTGATCGTCGCACTGGGTGAGACGTTGCTGGCCACCGGCGGCGTGCTGAGTGAAGTGGAGCACTGGAGTGGGGAGGTGGTTTCGGCGGTGCTGGCGACCTTTGCCGGTACGATCGCGATGTGGTGGCTGTACTTCGGCATCTCCAGCCGCGACGCCACCGACACCATCACCCGTTCCGACGACCCGGGTCGCATCGGCGCCTATTTCCACTACGTGCACGCGTTGCTGATCGCCGGCATCATCGCCACCGCTGTCGGCAATGACCTGGTGATGGATGAACCGGAGGCGGCAGTGACCCTGCCATATGCCGCGATGCTCGCGGCGGGGCCGTTGATCTACCTGCTGGGCAGCGCACTGTACAAGCGGGCGGTCTACGGCAGCGTGCCACGCTCGCACCTGGCGGGGGCGGCGGCGCTGGTCGTGCTCGGCTTCGTGCTGCCATGGATGCACCTGCTGGCCGCAGGCTGGCTGACCAGCATCGTGCTGCTGGCAGTGGGGCTGGCCGACACGCGGCTGAAACACAGGCGCCTGCTGCGGGACTGACCTTCGACCACAAGGGTGCCAGGCAGGTGGCGGCGGATCGAACTCAGCCGTGTCCTATGGGGAGGGGCGCGGGGCGCCGATAGCCTCATGAACCCATCACCGGCCCTTTCACGAGAGCGCCGCGCCGACGCTGTGCGTCGATGTCGCCTCCCGCTGCTCCCATGCACTGGTTTCCCTCCCTTCCACCGCTATTGCGTGCACGCAGCTCCTTCGACGGTGAGGACTGCGATGTCAGTGCGCTGCGCCGCTACCAGCACCGTGTGCTGCTGTGGGGCGGGTGCCTGCTCAGTTTCGCCGTCGTTGCGGGTGTGGTCGCGCTGGTGCTGCTGCATGCCAGCGGCTTCCAGACACGTCGCCTGGAGGGGCTGCAGCGCACCCATGCCGCTGTCGAGGCGCATCTGGTGGCGGCGGACGCGGCCCACCAGCGCATGTTGAACATGGCCGAGTATGCCTGGCGACATCGCCCGGACAGCGACGCCGCTACCCGACTGGCGGAGCGGCAGCGCTACCTGGCCGGCGGCCAGCGGATGATCGTCAGCGCCGGGCCTGAGAGCGCTCCGCAGATGGTGCTGGGGGTGGGCACCGACACATGGCCCCTTGCCCGTCTGGACCGCTATCTCACCCTGGCGCATTCGCTGTCGGTGATCCGCAGGCTGAGCACGCCCCAAGGGGAACCGGATACGGCGGCCAGCGGCTTCTTCTTCGATCCCAGCCACCAGTTCCTGGTGCTGGGAGACGGTCTGACCGAACAGCGCCTGCTCGCTGCCACCGGCGCCGGCCATCGCGCTGGATTGTTCCAGCACCTGCAACTGCTGTCGTCCTCCTCTGCAGCTGCTGCGCCCGGCGGGGACGGCGCCCTGCAGATCGCATTGGTGCGCCATCCGGTGAGCGCAGCACCTTCGATCGCCGTGCGGCTCTCGGCGCACGACAAGGGCGGCGCGATCGGTACCTTCGTGACCCTGGAGCCCACGGACCGGCTCGTACGGGTGATGACGGCCGCAGATCGTGGCACGTCATTCGTGGTGACGGCTGATGGCAGGGTGGTAGCCGGTACCGCGGATGCGGCGGGATTGCCACTGCCCAGTGCAATGCGTGCGCTGCGCGCTGGCAGGCAGGGCGAGGAGTCCGTAGTGGCGTTCCGGCAAGGGCTCCGCTTCTACCAGGCGCTGCCTGTCGCCGGTACCGACTGGCTGCTGGTGAATACCTATTGCGTCGGCGACATCGCCCATGATGGCAGGCGCCTGTACGTTGTGGCTGCCGTGCTGGGTGGCGGACTGCTGCTGGGCCTCTGGACGTTGCTTGCCTGGCTGCACTGGCGTGTATTCGGCCCGGCGCTGGCACGTGCGGCACGGGTCTACCAGGGGGAGCAGCTCAGCCGGTCCCTCATCCAGTTGTCGCCGGTGGGGCTGTGCCTGATCGACCGCGACGAGGCCCGCCCTGTCCTGCAGAACGAGCTGATGCGCCACTATGCGGCGGCGGCTGAGCGCAGCGGCATACCGCTGTACCTGCAACTGGTACAGCTGGCGTCCGAACACGAGTCAGGGGCCGGCGTGTTCCAGGCGCCGGTGGAGTTCGAGCTGCCTGTTCCCGCCAACGACACATCACCCGCCCGGCAACTGCTGGTCGGCGCTGTGGGTGCCACCTACCAGGGGCGCAGCGTACTGCTGTGCGCGCTGCGCGATCTCAGCGCGCGCGTGGAGCTTGAGCAGCAGCAGGCGCAGGCACGCCAGGCGGCCGAAGCGGCAAGTCGCGCCAAGGGCATCTTCCTGGCGACGATGAGCCACGAAATCCGTACGCCGCTGCACGGCATCCTTGGCCATCTCGAACTGCTTGGTCGGTCCACGCTCGATGAGGATCAACAGGCCCGACTACGCCGCATCAACCAATCGGCCGACTCGCTGCTGCAGATCATCAACGATGTGCTGGATTTCTCCCGTGCCGAAGCGGGTCAGCTGGAGCTGGAGGCCGAAACGTTCGAGCCGATCACCCTGCTGGAACGGGTTGCAGTGCTGTTTTCGCCGCTGGCCGAGGCCAAGGGACTGGTGATGGACCTGTCGGTGGATGCGGCCGTGCCTGCCCAGGTGGAGGGTCCGCAGGCGCGCATCGAGCAGGTACTGCGCAACCTGGTCAGCAATGCGGTGAAGTTCACCCTTTCTGGTCGCATTGCGCTGCGGGTGCGGGTGGAAGTGCAGGACGATGCGCTGTTGCTGCAGATCGAGGTGGCCGACTCGGGCATCGGCCTGAGCCCATTGCAGCTGGAGCGGCTGTTTCAGCCCTATGTGCAGGCGGATGCCAGCATCATCAGCCGCTTCGGCGGATCCGGGTTGGGGCTGTCGTTGTGTCGCGAACTGTGCCTGCGGATGGGTGGGCAGATCCACGCGCGCAGTACGCCCGCCGTGGGCAGCGTGTTCACCTTCGCTGTACCGGTGGAGCGCGTGGCTGGCGCTGCGCCCCGGCCGCTTGCAGGACGCAGCGTCGTACTCGCTTCGGCGGCGGCTGGCTGGAGCGATGAGCTGAACCGACGCCTGCAGGCATGGGGCGCCCACGTGCAGGTGATCGATGATCCCGCGCTGCTGGCCCAGCACGATGTCGATGTGGCCACGCCGCTGGTCCTGTTCGAGCGGGGACCAGCGCGGAAGCTGCCGGCCCTCGCCGAGGACGGACGGTGCGTGGTCCGGGTCAGTGCTGACGGCCCCCTGCGTGCACAGCGGCGGGGTTCCACCTGGCGGGTATCCTGCTATTCCGGCGAGTCGCTGCTGCAGGCGCTGCAGGCACCGGCCCGACCGGGGCAGCGGTTGCTGGCGATCGGGCAGGGCTTGGACTAGATTCAGCGCGGGCGCCACCGCACGACATCATTCAAGGGGAATCACCATGCATCCGGCCGTGCCTGCAGCGCCCATCAACCAGATCGATGCACTGCGCAGGCTGCAGCGACGCCTGCTGTTCGGGGGCGGCGGGCTGATCAGCATCCTGATCGTGCTGACGGCCGTAGCCAGTCTGGTCGGTGGCATCGGTGAGTTCCATTCGCGCGAGCGGCAGACCTTCCAGGAGGCGCAGTCGGCTCTGGACTACTTCCTGTCCCAGCGCGACCGCGCCTATGCCAACAGCATCAATGCCAACGACGCGTTGTGGACCGACCAGCACGACGAGCTGCGACGATTGGGCTCTCCCTTGCTGACACCTTTCCTGGCGCAGGGACAACAGCTGGTAGTGCGTGCCGAAGGACGAGCGTCGGTGCCGTGGCTGGTACTTGGCAATCCCGCGCAGCCGATGCCGACGGGCGAGCTCGAGGCCTACCTGGGCATGCTGCATGAGTATTCGGCTTACACGGCTGCGACCATCACCGCCCTGCAGACGCAGGGTCCGATCATCATGTACGCGTATGAGCCCAAGGGACGGCTGCTGGCCGTAGCTGGTGTGATCGATGAGGCCCAGCTGCTGCAGACGCTGCGGGTGCCGACCCGTGCGCAGGCGTTCGAGAAGCTGATGCAGATGGAAGCCGCGGTGGGCGATCGGGTTCCCGCCCCCGGCCCGGTGGCGGGCGCGGCGCAGGGGCGCCGGCTGGTGTCTTTCCTCGGTGACAATCCACTCAACGGTCAACCTGCGCTGATCGGCGTGATGACGATGGCCCGCGCCGACGTGCCGTATTTCCGGCGCGTGGTGTTCGAATCCATCGACAACCTCAAGGGACGGCTGGAAGCAACCGATCCCGGCAGCTACCTGGTGACCACCGGCGACGGGCGCGTGGTGCTGGCGGGCGGTCCGCTCGCGCAGTCACCCGCAACGTTGGCCGCGGCGTTGTCGGATGCACGTTCAGCCGCCGGGCAGCGCCAGTACCACGATGGATGGTTCCTGGTCAGCGGTTCACTGCGCGGGGTGGATTGGCGCCTTACCCACCTGTACGGCTGGGCAGACCTGTGGCGCGAGCAGCACGCGGCGATCCTGCTGCGGGTGTTCACCGCACTGCTGATCCTGGCGGCACTGTGGATGCTGCTGTGGCGGATGGACCGTCGCGTCTTCGCACCGGCGCTGGCCGATGCCTCGCGGGTGTATGAGAGCGAGGCGCTGAGCCAGGCCATCATCGGTACCGCGCCGGTTGGCCTGGCGCTGCTGCGCCGGCGTGATGGTGCCGCATTGCTGCAGAACCAGGTGGCGCGCGAACTGGTCGGCGAATCCGGCCAGGACGCAGCCGTGCCGGAACTCTATGCGCAGCTGATCGCGCATGCGCGGGGGCTGCCGGCCCGTGGCGGTGAGTTCAACTGGGCGCTCGATGCCGGCACCGACGATGTCCGCCAGTTGCAGGTCGCCCTGGCGGCGGCCAACTACCACGACCAGCCGGTCTGGGTGTGTGCGATGCGCGACGCCACCGCGCAGGTGGAACTCCAGCACACGCTGCAGCAGGCACGGCAGGATTCGGAGCGCGCGCGCGAAGCGGCCGAGGCTGCCAGCCGTGCCAAGACCGCGTTCGTGGCGACGATGAGCCATGAAATACGCACGCCGCTCAATGGCGTGCTGGGGCATCTTGAACTACTGGCTCGCTCGCCGTTGCAGCCGGACCAGCATGAGCGGCTGCAGCGGATTCGACTGTCGGCCGATTCGCTGATGGCGATCATCAGCGACGTGCTGGACTTTTCCAAGATCGAAGCGGGGCAGCTGGATATCGATCCGCTGCCGTTCGCGCTGCGCCCGCTGATCGAACAGGCTGCGCTGCTGTACGCACCGGAAGCGCAGCGCAAGGACGTGAAGCTGTACTTCGCAATCGATCCTTCGCTGGATGAGACGTTCATCGGCGATGTCCACCGTATCCGCCAGATCCTCAACAACCTGCTGAGCAACGCGGTGAAGTTCACTGCCTCCGGTCGCATCACCCTGCGCGCCGAGGATGGTGGTGGAACAGGCGAGGAACGGCAGTTGCGCTTGCAGGTGGTCGATTCGGGCATTGGCCTTTCCGAGGAGCAGGTGACCACGCTGTTCCGCCCCTTCCAGCAGGGCGATGCCAGCGTCTCCCGGCGCTACGGCGGCAGCGGGCTTGGCCTGGCGTTGTGCCAGCAGCTGGCGCAGCTGCTGGGTGGCCGCATCCAGGTGCAGAGCACGCTGGGCGTGGGCAGCGTGTTCACCCTGGACGTCCCCGTTCAGCGTTCAGCGGTTGCGACAGCGTCGGACCAGCCGCTGTCCGGTCGCCGCATTTCCTTGTTGTCGTCGGCGCAGGAGTGGCGGCAGGAGATCGGGCAGTTGCTGCACCGCTGGGGCGCGGATGTGACGGTGATCGAGCGGCCTGCGGATGGCGCTCAGGGAGCTGTGCTGCTGATCTTCGGCGAGCGCCGTGCCTGGACCGATGACGAAGAGCTGGCGGTGCTGCCCAGCTATGCCAGGGTGGTGCGGGCCTATCCCAGGGGGCCGCTGTCGCCCGAGCAGCGTGATGATGCGGTGCACGTCTCCTGCTATGCCAGCCCGGCACTGCTGCAGGCGCTGCGCGGCGAGTGGATGCCTGTGCCGCGGACGCAAGAGGCTGCGCCGCAGTCCGGGGAACGGCGCACGCGGGGGCGCGTTCTGCTGGTGGAAGACAACCCGGTCAATCGCGAGCTGATCCAGCAGCAGCTGGAGGAGCTGGACTGCCAGGTCGATGCGATGGAGAACGGGCAGGTGGCGTTGACCGGCTGGCAATCCGGGGCGTGGGATATCGTGATGACCGACATCAACATGCCGGTCCTCGATGGCTACCAGCTTGCACGGGCGCTACGCGGTCGCGGCGAGACGCTGCCGATCCTGGCCGTGACCGCTACCGCACTGGCCAGCGAGCGTGAACGCTGCCGCGAGGCGGGCATCGACGACCTGCTGCTGAAGCCGCTGGACCTGGCCCGGCTGCTGGCAATGCTGGACCGCTATCTGCAGGTGCTGCCATCGTCGCCACGGTCGCTTTCGCCTGCAGGAAAGGACAAGCCACACAAGCTGCGTGCATTGTTCGTGGAAAGCAGTACCCGCGATCTGGACAGGATGCAGGCCGCGGGCGAGAGCAGCGACGATGCGGCGTTGCTGGAACAGCTGCATGCGCTGAAGGGCGTACTGCTGATGATGGGTGAAAAGCCGCTTGGCGCGCGCTTCGGCGATGCCGAGCGGTTGCTGCGCGAAGGACAGTCGCTGCCGGATCACGAACGCATTGCCCTGCTGTCCGACCTGCGCGACCTGATCGAAGCCTATCGCGATGGCCTGCGGGACGAAGCGTGAGCAGGCTGCCGCTATTCCGTATCCGACCGGGCGGTGCGCAGCCCCAGTTCGCTGGCGAACTTGAACAGATCGGCGTCCTTGTCGATGCCGAGCTTGGCCATTCCTGCGGTCTTCTGGGTACTGATCGTCTGCTTGCGACGGTCCAGTCGGGTTGCGATCTCATTGACGCTCAAGCCCGAGACGAACAACGCCAGCACCTCGTGCTCGCGGGGCGACAGCGCCGCGATGGCGCGCGGTGCCCCGCGTGCGGGGAGCAGCTGGGTAATCGACGGCGACAGGTAGCGACGGTTGGCCCATGCCGCCGCAATCGCCGCCGGCACGTGGCTGGTGTCATCGGCCTTGCTGAGGATGTGGTCGATGCCACTGGCGTGCAGCGCCTGGATCATCACCGGCTGGTCGAGCCCGGTCATCACGATCAGGCGCAGGTCCGGAAAGTGGGTGCGCAGATGGTCCAGCAGCTGCAACCCGTCACCGAAGGCGCCGCCGGGCATTGCGTAGTCGGTCACCACCACATCGCAGGCGGTCTGCTCCAGCAACGCGACCAGCGCAGAGGAATCGCCCACCGCCCCGATGCAGGACAGGGTAGGGATTTCGTCGATGGCGGCTTCGATGCCCATGCGGATGACCGGATGATCGTCGGCGATGGCAACGCGGATGACGGGATGGGACATGGAGGGTCTCTGTTGATCAAACCGACAGAAATTGCCGTAATTTGCGCGGACCACTATAAGGCAGCCGACCGCGCTCTGGCAGGTCGCGCAATGCACCATCACGGGAGGAAGCGAGCATGCCGTTGAACATCGTTGTGGCCGATGACCATCCGGTCCTGTTGGCCGGCATGGAACATCTGCTTCAGGCCGTGCCGGACCTCGCCATTGCCGGACTGGTGCGCGACTCCACCGAACTGGTCGATCTGCTCAGCCGTATACCGGTTGACGTGGCGGTCTGCGATTTCTCGATGCCCAACGGTCGCTACGGGGATGGCGTTACGCTTCTGCGCTTCCTGCAGCGACGCTTTCCGGCCCTGCACCTGGTGGTGCTGACCGGCATGGAAAGCCCCCTGGTCCTGCGCTCGATCCAGCGGGCCGGGGTGTCGTGCATCGTCAGCAAGAGCGACCCCCTTGAACAGCTGGTTCCCGCGGTACACGCCGCCAGCTGCAGGCAGGCCTTCATCTCGGCGGAGATCGCGAGGCTGATCGCCGAGGATGGCACGCAGGGTGACGTGCAGGAGGCTGAGGCCCTGTCGAAGCGGGAATCGGAGGTGCTGCGGATGTTCGCCGAAGGGTTGAGCGTGATGCAGATCGCCGAGCGCGTTGGACGCAGCCGCAAGACCATCAGCACGCAGAAGATCGCAGCGATGCGCAAGCTCGGATTGCAGCGCGATGCGGAGATCTTCGAGTACGCGCTGACGCACGGCCTTGTGCAGGCGTCACAGAACGCGCGCGCGGGTGCAGGCGGGGAAGGATCCGCCGACTGATTGAGGACGGGTCCGATGGACCCGGCGTCGCCCATGCCTAGGCTCGGAGACGTACCCCTTGCTGCGGTGATGATGTGCCCGTTCGAGACGACCCCCGTTTGACTGCCCTGCTGTTGCACTTCACCCGGCTGCCCGCAGCCGCGCAGGCGCGCTTTCTCGAACTGTTGAACCACTACCTGTTTGCCTCGCCGAGGCGCCGCAGCCAGCTGCGCTGTCATTGGCACCTGCACGCGCCCGCCGACGACGAGGGTGATGACGTGTGACCCCCGGCAAGCCGCGCTCAACGCCCACGGCCGAAATCTCGGCCGGGTCCGATGGAGGCCATCGCCTTTGATTCCTAGCATTCCTCCCGTAGGCCAATGAACCGGCCTGCCGGGAAGGACGCTTATTCCCCAGGTGTCCCGCCCGTTCCCGGCCCCGCCGCTCTCCCCGGCGGCGGGGCCTTTCCTCCGCCTCGCGCGGATCACACCTGTGAAGAAGAATCCAACACCATGAAGCTCCTCCCGATTGCTTCCGCTGCAACCCTGCTGCTGGCCGCTGCGGCCGCCAATGCCCAGTCCTACGGCTCGGGCGTCATCGAGTTCACCGGCGAAGTGACCGACCTGACCTGCACGATCTCCGGCGGTGCAGGCGCCATCGGCACCACCAACATCACCGTGCCGATGGACGCGGTCCAGGCCAACCAGCTGGCAGCTGCCGGTGACATCGCCGGCCTGCATCCGTTCCAGCTGGTCATTGGCGGCCCGGGCCAGGGTACCTGCCAGAACGGCAAGATCGCCGAGCTGTACTTCGACCCGACTGCGGGCCAGGTGGACGCCGGCAACGGCAACCTGCGCAACCAGGAAGCCAATGCGCCGGCGGTCAATACCCAGATCCAGATGCTGTACAAGAACGCCGTGGTCGATCTGCGCGATCCGTCCTTCAAGACCGATCCGGTGACCATCGCCAACAACACTGCCGTGATCGACATGGCCAGCCAGTACGTCGCCGTCAATGGCGCTGCTGCGCCCGGCTTCGTGCAGTCGTACGTCAACTACAAGGTTGTCTACAACTGATGCCGCGCGGGGCCGTCGGCGCATGCCGGCGGCCCTGTGGCCGGCCTCATCCATGAGGTGATCCATGCTTTCCTTCAACCGCATGCTCTGTGCCGGCGTCCTCGCCATTGGCACATTGTTCGCCCAGGCTGCCGACGCATCGGTGGTGATCGGTGGCACCCGCGTGGTCTATCCCGCGCAGGACAAGGAAGTCACCCTCAAATTCATGAACGAGGGCGAGCGCGCAGCGCTGGTCCAGGTGTGGCTGGATGATGGCGACGACCAGTCGACGCCCGATACCGCCCGTGCTCCGTTCGCCGTGGCGCCTCCGGTGTTCCGGCTGGACCCGAAGAAGCAGCAGACCGCGCGCATCATGTTCACCGGTGCAGCGCTGGCCGCTGACCGCGAAACGCTGTACTGGCTCAACATGCTGGAGATTCCGCCGAAGACCGGCGGCAACGGCGCCAACATCCTGCAGTTCGCCTTCCGTACCCGCATCAAGGTCTTCTACCGTCCGCCGAACCTGACGGGCGAGCCGGTGCTGGCGCACCAGAAGCTGCGCTGGTCGTTGCAGTCCGGGCCCAAGGGGCTGCTGCTGCGGGCCGATAACCCGACCCCGTACTACGTCAATTTCGCCAGCGTCGGCCTGCTTGCCGCAGGCAAGGAGCTGGGCAGCCAGGGAGGCGGCATGGTCGCACCGTTCGCGCAGGCCGAGTTCCTGCTCGACGGGGTGAGCGGACGTCCGCCGGGTGAACTGAAAGGCGCGGTCACCGTGATCAATGATTTTGGTGCGCTGGTGCCGACCCAGGTGGCCCTGCAGCCCTGAGCGCAACGCGGCGCGGACCCGGTCCGCGCCAGCCCTGATCCCCGGAGAACCTCCTGATGAACGCCCCGAACCGGGCGCCGGGCAACGGCGCCTGCCGCCCGCTGCGTGCCCGGCTGCCGATCCTGGTGGCGGCCATCCTGTTCGCCCGTGCAACGACGTCGTCCGCGTCGACGGCAGACGATGAAGTGTTCTTCGATGCCGCATTCCTGCCGGCCGGCGCTTCGGCGCGGCTGGACCTGGAGCGTTTCACCCAGGCGGACTACGTGGCGCCAGGAGCCTACCGTGGCGACATCCGCCTCAATGGCCAGTGGCAGGCACGCACCGATATCGTCTATCGCGAGCTGGATGGCAGCTCGCGCCTGTGCCTGGACGCCGAACGCCTGCAGGGTTATGGCATCGCACCCTCGCGGCTGCTGGCCGACCCGGCACAGGTACCGCTGCGGCCGTGGCCGCAGGGCGAATTCTGTGACCCGCTGGGCGACCTGATCCCGGGCGCCACGGCGGTATTCGATGCTGGCGCACAGACCCTGGATCTGCAGGTGCCCCAGCTGTACCTGCGCAATGAGGCACGCGGCTATGTCGATCCCAGCCAATGGGATGCGGGCATTCCGGCGCTGGCAGTGGGCTACAACGCCAATGCCTACCACTACAACAACGGCAGCGGTGCGCGCTATTCGGGGTTCGTCGGCCTCAACGCCAGCGGTCGTGTGGCTGGCTGGCAGCTGGTGCACCAGGGTGCGCTGACGCTCGGCGGCAGCCAGCCGCAACGCTACCGCTCCAGTGCCGCCTACCTGCAGCATGACGTCGTGCCGTGGAAGGCGAAGCTGACCGTGGGCGATACCGCGACCCCCGGTGACCTGTTCGAGAGCGTGCGCCTTCGTGGCGCACTGCTGGGCAGCGATGACCGCATGCTGCCGCAGTCGCAGCGCGGCTTCGCGCCGGTGGTGCGCGGTGTGGCCGAAAGCAACGCGCGGGTAATCGTGCGCCAGCGCGGCGCGGTGCTGCACGAGGCCAGCGTGGCGCCGGGCCCCTTCGAACTGACCGATCTGTACCCGACCGGTTACGCCGGCGATCTGGAGGTGGAAGTGCGCGAGGCCGATGGCCGCTCGCGTCGCTTCAACGTGCCGTATTCCGCAGTACCGCAGCTGCTGCGCCCCGGCCAGTCGCGTTGGAGCGCGGGCCTGGGCCAGGTCGATGAGAACGGCCTGAGCGATGCCCCGGGGCTGCTGCAGCTGCAGTACCAGCGAGGCCTCAACAATGCGCTCAGCGCCTACGGCGGCGTGTCGGCCGGCGAAGACTACCGCGCGGCGGTGGCCGGTGCCGCCTTCAATACCGCGTGGGGCGCCCTGGCGGCCGATGTCTCGCTGGCGCGCACCGCCGTGCAGGGCCTGCCGGTGATGTCAGGCAGCAGCTTCCGGCTCGCCTACAACCGTAACGTGGTGCGCACCGGCACCAGCTTCGCCGTGGCCGCCTACCGCTATGCCACCCGCGACTACGTGAGCCTGCGCGACTGGGCCTCGCTGCGCGATGCCCGCGCCCGCGACCAGGACGTCGACAGCGTGGCGCGGCAGCGCAACCGCATGGACCTGAGCATGAACCAGCAGCTGGGCGAGCGCGGCGGACAGCTGTTCGTCATCGGAACCCGTCGCGATTTCTGGAACGCGCCGGGACGGCAGCTGGACCTGAGCATCGGTTACAGCAACCAGTGGAAATCGCTGAGCTACAGCCTGAATTTCCAGCGCACCCGCGATTCGATCGATTTCGGTCGCGGCTACCTGCAGGACCGGGTGCCGGGTGCGGATCTGCCAGTGGCACGTGCGCAGGACGCCCGCGTGGACAATCGACTGATGCTGATGGTGTCGCTGCCGCTGGGCCGCTCGGCACGGGCCCCGCTGGGCAACCTGATGCATACCCGCAGCCGCAACGGTGAACCTGCCACCCAGCTGTCGACCAACGGAATCTCCTCGCTGGATGACCGCTTCAGTTATGGCGCGACCCTGTCGCGTATCGCGGGCAGCAACAGTGTTGATCTCAATACCGGCTATCGCGGCGCACGCGGACAGTGGGCGGCCAGCATCAGCAACGGCAGCAGCTACACGCAGCTGGGCCTGGGCGCCTCCGGCGGCGCGGTGCTGCACGGCGACGGACTGACCCTGTCGCCGCCGCTGGGTGACACGGTGGCGTTGGTACACGCGGCCGGTGCGGCGGGCGCGCGCATCGAGAACGGGGGCGGCGCGCGGCTGGACAAGCGCGGCTATGCGGTGGTGCCGTTCCTGACGCCTTACCAGCTGAACACCATCTCGATCGATCCGAAGGGCACCGGTTTCAGTGTGGAACTGCAGGAGACTGCACGCAGCGTCGCGCCGCGTGCCGGTGCGATGGTGCGGCTGGATTTCAGCACCCGCAGCAGCCACGGCCTGATGGTCGATGCGCGCACCGAGGACGGGCGGCCGCTGCCGTTCGGCGCCGAGGCCACCGATGCGGCCGGCAGCAACGTCGGCGTGGTCGGGCAGGGCAGTCGCCTGCTGCTGAGCGGCCTGCAGGACTCCGGCCCGGTGCAGGTGCAGTGGGGCACCGGTGCGGACCAGCAGTGCGTGCTGCAGGTGCAGATTCCCGCTGCCCGTTCCACCGATGGCTACACCGTGATTGACGGACGCTGCCTGCGACCGACACCCACTGCGAATTCGCACCCCGCTGCGCCGCCACCGCTGGCCGCGCTGGAGAACGCCCCGTGAACGCCTTTCAATTCGTGATCCGCCTGCTGACGGCAGTCCTGGCGCTGGCCTGGGCCAGCAGCCCGGCGTCCGCGCAGAACTGCCGGATGGCCGATGGCAACAGCGCGCTGGTCAACATCGCCAATCTCAACGGCTCGATCACGGTCGGCCCCGACGTGTCGGTGGGGACCGAGATCTTCCGGGCGACCTACTATGCCGGCCCCAGCAATCTGGTCAACTGCACCGCAGGACGGCTTGACCGCATCCGCCAGTACACCTCGCTGCCTTACCGCGCCTCCGGCTATGTGCACCCGCGCTACGGCACGGTGTATGAAACCAACGTGCCGGGTGTGGGCGTGGCTGTGTGGTTCAGCGGCAGCGGCTTTCCCATCGTCACCGAAGGTGACACCCAGGTGCAGCCACCCACGTTCTTCCAGTACTGGCCGGTGCAGTCCTACGACGTGAGCCTGATCAAGATCGGTCCGATCAGTGCGGGCACGGTGACCGGCGCCAGCCTGCCGCAGTTCGAGTACCGCATGACCGGGGTCAACCGCAACGTGCTGCTGTGGAGCGGCCGCGTGCAGGGCAACCTGAGCATCGTCTCGCGCACCTGCTCGACCAGTGACGTGCCGATCGACCTGGGAACGCATCAGATGAGCGAGATTCCCACGGTCGGCAGCGGCACCGGTTGGGTGAATGTGCCCGTGGTGCTGCGCAACTGCCCCGCGTTCTTCGGCCGCTACCGCGGCCACCTGACCACCGGGACCGTGCAGACCGCCAACGGACGGGTCGACAACAGCATCCGCTTCCGCGTCGATCCGGTCACGGCCGTGGCCGACCGCACCCAATCGGTCATGGCGCTGCAGGACGACGGGGTCAACTTGACCGCAACCGGCATCGGCATCCAGATCGGTACGCAGACCCAGGACTCGGTGGGCTTCAATGCCATGCGCGATTCCGGCCTGGCACTGACCGAGGTCAACAACGCGCAGTACACGCTGATGCTGCGGGCACGCTACTACCGGCTGAATGCCGCCGCATCGTCGGGGCAGGCCAACGGTGCTGCCACGATCACCCTGGAGTACAACTGAGATGCGCCTGCTGCTCGCCATCGCGCTGCTGTTGTCCGCGCTCCCGCTGCAGGCGGCGGACCTGACCGTGCGCTTCAGCGGACGCTTCCAGCCGGGCACCTGCCAGTTCAGCGTGGCCGATGTCGACGTGGGCACCTTCGAGGCGCCGTACTTCAGCAGCAACCCCAGCTCGCCCGCGGTCAGCTTCGTACTCAACCGCAGCAGCTGCGCCGCCGACCTGCGGGTGCTGCATGTGCGTCTGGCCGGCAATGCCGACAGCAGTGATGCGCGCTACTTCGCGGTGCCCGCCGGCGGCGGCGTGCGCGGCCTGGCCGTGCATCTGTACACATCGGGGCGGCAGACGCTGGCGCCCAACCAGCCTGGATTCGACTGGTACACCAGCGGCTCGGCGGCCGGTGGCTATCTGCTCTACGCACAGCTGATCCGCACCGGCACGGTAACGGCCGGCACCCTTCGTACCCCGGTGACCGTCCAGGTCACCTACAACTGAGAAACCACCATGCATCGTTCGACCGTTGTGCTGATGCTGGCCCTGGCCACTGCGAACGTGCAGGCACAGGACAGCCAACCCTTTTCCGTCTCCGGCGAGATCCTGCCCGGTGCCTGCCGCGTTTCGTTCCCCGATGTCGATCTGGGCTCGCATTCGGCGACCCTGTTCACCGGCAGCTTTGGCACGCCCTACGTGGATTTCAACGGCACGGTCAGCGATTGCGACCCGCTGGTGATGCGCGTGGCGATGACCTTCGACGGCAGCGCCGACGCCGACAACGCTCAGCTGTTCCAGGGCGTGAAGGGGGTGGGCATCGAGCTGGTGCGTGTGGTTGGCAGCACGCCCGTGCCGATTCCGCCGGGAAGCCGCACGCAGTACGTGACCGCAGCCGGCAGCTATCCGTTCCGTGCGCGCTTCCTGCAGTCTGCCGCCAGCGTGGGGGCGGGCCGGGTGACCCGGCCGATCACCGTCTCGCTGTCCTACAACTGAGGGCCCGCCATGCGTCGTTTCCGCTCCCTGTTGCTGATGTCCGGCCTGTTGCTGTGCGCTGCTGCCGCGCAGGCACAGACCGTCACCACCACCAATTTCAACGTCACCGGCACCATCCTGCCCGGGGTGTGCCGGATCGCCGTGGCCGACGTCGACCTTGGCACCTACCAGTCGACCCAGTTCACCGGTGCGTTCACTACGCCGTTCCAGAACGTCAACGTGGTGGTCAGCCAGTGCGATCCGTTGATCACCCGCGTCGGGCTGCATTTCGACGGCAGTGCCGACGTCAATGATGCGACCCTGTTCCAGGGCGTGGCCGGCATCGGCATTGAACTGCAGCGCACCAGCAGCGGGGCACGCCTGCGGCCGGGAGGATGGACGCAGATGACCACTGCGGCCGGCACCCATGCGTTCCGCGCGCGGTTCGTACAGAGTGCGGCCGCAGTGTCGGCGGGTACGGTCAGCCGGCCGATCACGGTCTCGATGACCTACAACTAGCCCTCCTCATTGCGCTGAACGCCGCCCACGCGTTTGCCACGCCACACCGCAATTAGGCCCGGTCCGATTCGGCCCGGGCCTTGTCTTTCCTACGATTTTCCCCGTGGACGCGGCCCTGGCCGCCTTTCGACCCGTTCGACCAACCAGGCACTTCGCCTACGGAGAATTTCATGAACAGCATCTATCGGATTGTCTGGAATGCGGCCATCGGCAAGTGGGTGGTCGCCTCGGAACTGGCCACGGGCCGCAGCAAGAAGGGCACCAAGGGGGCTGCACGCGCACTTGCTGCGCTGGGCCTGCTGACGCTCGCCGTGCCGCTGTGGGCGGCCGAGGACAACGGCACCACCTGTGTCCTGGCCCAGGGCCAGCCGGGCGTGCTCGATGCGCAGGGCCGCTGCGTCGCGGCCGATGCCGATGCCGATGCCGATGCCGACGCTGGCGCCGGGGTGTCGCCGCAGGCCCGCACCATCGGTGTGCAGGCCGCCGTCGACGACCAGTACGTGAAGGTGAATGGCTCGGGTGCCGCCGCCACGGCCGCAGGTGTGGGCGCGATCGCCATCGGCAACAACGCACGCGCGTTGGCCGATGCGGACGGCAACGCCGACAACGCCATCGCCATGGGCGCCAACGCCAGCACCCAGGGCAACAATGCGGTGGCCATCGGCATGGGCGCCAGCGCCAACAGCCAGAACGCACAGGGCGCGGCAGGCTCGCTGGCCGTGGGCGCCAATGCCAACGCCGGCGGCTGGAACAGCGTGGCCGTCGGCTACAACACCAATGCCAGCGGCTCGGGGGCGGTGGCCGTGGGCCGCGGTGCGCGCGGCAGCGCTTCCGAAGCAGTGGCGATGGGTGACAACAGTTCGGCCAGCGCCGAAGGCGGCGTCGCCCTCGGTGGCTCGTCGCAGGTCACGGCTGCCGGTGCGGTGGCGATCGGCCGTGCGTCGGTCGCCAACCGCGCCAATACGGTGTCGGTCGGCAGCGGCACGCTGCGCCGCCAGGTCGTCAATGTCGCCGCGGGTACGCAGGCCAATGATGCGGTGATCGTGCAGCAGCTGCGCGCGGGCGTGCAGGCGCTGGGCGGCGGCGCCGACGTTGCCGCCAACGGCAGCATCACTGCGCCCAGCTATGTGCTCGGCCATGGCGGCACCCACACCACCGTTGGCAGCGCGCTGGAAGCGCTGGACGATGGCCTGACCACCACCACCACGACCCTGAACCAGTTGAGCACTTCGCTGGACAACGGCACCGTGGGCCTGGTGCAGCAGGCGGCACCGGGTGCCGAGTTGACCGTGGGCGCCAGCACCGACGGTGCGGCGGTGGACTTCAGTGGCACTGCCGGGGCGCGTCGCCTCCGTGGCGTGGCCGATGCCGCCTCGGCCGACGAAGCCGTGACGCTGGCGCAGCTGCAGGCATCCTCGGCGTCGGTGGCCGATGCGCTCGGCGGTGGCAGCGTTGCCGATGCGCAGGGGCGCATCGCTGCACCCACCTACACCGTGGGTGGCAGCAACTACGGCAACGTGGGCGATGCATTGACGGCGCTGGACGGCCGTGTCGGCGGCACCGGCCAGGACCTGGCCGACCTGCGCGACGCACTGGATGCAGGCAGCCGCTACTTCAAGGCGGACGGTTCGGGCGTGGCCGACGAGGCGGCTGCAACGGGTTCGGGCAGCATCGCTGCGGGTGCCAGTGCAGCCGCCAGCGCTGAACACGGCGTGGCCATCGGCTGGGGCGCGCGCGCGAGCAATGGTGACGGTGCGATTGCCCTCGGTGCGAATGCGCGCGCCACGGGTGAGAATTCGGTGGCGCTGGGTGCCGAGGCGGTAGCAGACCGCGACAACGTCGTGTCGGTTGGCTGGGGCATGGGCGGTAACGGCACCCGCCAGGTCATCAACGTGGCCAACGGCACCGACGCGGCGGATGCGGTGAACGTGCAGCAGCTGCGTCCGGTCATCGATGGCCTGGGCGGCGGCGCCGCGCACAACGCGTCGACTGGCACGGTGACCGGCCCGCAGTACAGCGTGCAGGGCCAGACCTTCGACAACGTGGGCGATGCGCTGTCTTCGGTGGATGGTGGCCTGACCGTGATCGACGGCCGCGTGACCCGCAACGAAGGCGATATCACCCAGTTGCGTCAGCAGCTGGTGGAACTGGGCAATGGCGAAGCCGGCCTGGTGCAGCAGGCGGCCGCGGACGCGGCTGTGACGATCGGTGCCGGTACCGGTGGCACCGTGGTGGACCTGCGCGGTACCGACGGCGAACGCCAGCTCAAGGGCGTGGCCGCGGGCACCGACGCCAATGATGCGGTGAACCTGGGCCAGCTGGCCTCGGCCGTCGATGACCTTCGCGCCACCGGCAACCGCTATGTGCGGGTGGATGGTGCAGGCGATGGCAGTGATGATGCGCAGGCCAACGGGCAGGGCGCGATGGCGGTAGGTGCATTGGCCCAGGCCAATGGTGCGGGCAGCGTGGCATTGGGCCAGGGTGCGGTGGCACAGGCTGACAACAGCGTGGCGCTGGGCGCGGGCGCCGTTGCCGATCGCGCCAACAGCGTGTCGGTCGGTGCGGCCGGTGCCGAACGCCAGATCACCCATGTGGCCGATGGCAGCGAGGATACCGATGCGGTGAACCTGCGCCAGCTGAAGGCGGCCGGGCTGGTCGGCGATGGCGGGCAGATGCTGGATGCGGTGACCTACGATGCCGGCAGCCAGCGTGCACAGGTCACCTTCGGCGGCGCCAATGGCACCGTACTGTCCAACGTGGCCGATGGTCGTGTGGGTGCAGGCAGCCGCGAGGCCGTGAACGGTGGCCAGTTGGCCGCGCTGCGCGACCAGCTGCAGGGCCGCATCGGCGATCTGGATGGCCGCGTCGGTGCCCTGGAAGCCGGCGATGCCGGAGGTGGCAGCGGCGGCAATCCGCCGTACTACGGTGCGAATCCGCAGCCCGGCGATCAGGCCGGTGACAACCCGGCCCAGGCCGTCGGCCAGGGCAGCGTGGCGGCGGGTGCCGGTGCAGAGGCCCGAGCTGACAACAGCGTTGCGCTGGGTGCCGGTTCGGTCGCCGACCGCGACAACAGCGTGTCGGTCGGCCGCGAAGGCGGCGAGCGCCAGATCACCCACGTGGCGGCCGGCGTGCAGGCCACCGATGCGGTGAACGTGGGCCAGCTGCAACAGGGTGTGCACGACGCCAAGGCCTATGCCGACGAGCGTGTACAGGATGCCTGGAGCGGCATGGAGCAGCGCCTGGACCAGGTCAACCGCCAGGCCAACCGGGGCATCGCCGCAGCCGCTGCGCTGGCACCGATGACGCCGTACCTGCCGGGCAAGACCACCATCAACGCCAACCTGGCCAATTACCGCAGCGAAACGGCGATGGGCGTGGGCGTGTCGCGCTGGAGCGACAACGGGCGCGTCAATGTCAACGGCGGCGCGTCCATGGCGCGCGGCGACAAGCCGATCTTCCGCATGGGCGTCGGCGTAGTGCTGGGCGACTGAGACCGGCGCGGGGTGCGCCAGTTCAGCGCGCACCCCGTCGCAACCTGCTGAATCACAAACCATTCCACGGGTGTATCCGGGCGCGCTTTAGGCCGCGTCCGATACGCCAGCGGGGGGCGCTTGCCTAGCATCCAGTCATGGCTGCAACGACCTGCTGCCTACCCCCAACGGGCGTCCCGCCCTCGGAGAACGACCATGAACTGCATCTATCGCATTGTCTGGAACGCGGCCACCGGCAAGTGGGTCGTCGCCTCGGAACTGGCCCAGGGCCGTCGCCGTCGCATGAGCGCGGGCATTGCCGCCGTACTGCTCGCGATGATTGCTCCGAACGTGCTGGCCAACGACATCCAGCAGGCACTGTGCAGCGCATCGCACGAGTTGCAGGAGGGCACCTGCGTGGACCCGGCCGCGCTGCGTGGCGTCCTGCCGCTGGCCGCAACCGATGACAGCCTGCTGGTGGTCAACGCCGGCAGCAACGCCACGGCCGCCAGCGTCAACGGTATCAAAATGATTGCCATCGGCAGCAATGCCATTGCACGACCGGCCAGCAATGGCGCCAACAACGGTGCCATCGCACTGGGCAGCAACACGCTGGCCGCCGGCACCAACGCCGTCTCGATCGGCTACGGTGCGACGTCCGACAGCCAGAACGGCTCGGGTACCAGCGGCGCGACCTCGCTGGGCGCCAGCACCCGCACCACCTGGAACGCGACCGCGATCGGCTTCCAGGCCAATGGCGCCGGTACGGTGGTAACCGCATTGGGTTCAGCGGCGGTGGCCACGGGCGAGCGCGGCATCGCTCTCGGCCGTGCAGCGACGGCCACCGGGCAGTATTCCTCCGCGATCGGTGCAGGTGCCCGTGCGACGCACGCCAACAGTGTTGCCATCGGCGCCGGTTCGGTCAGCCGCGGCAACGCCACGGTTGCCCTGGGTTCAACCACGGCACGCCGTGGCATCGAGAACATGGCCGATGGCACCCAGGACAATGACGCGGTCAGCGTGCAGCAGTTGCAGGGACTTCTGCAGGCGACCGGTGGTGCGTTGTCGGCCGACGGCACTGTCATCGCCCCCGGCTTCGATCTCGCCCACGGCGGAACCCATGCCACCATCGGCAGCGCGCTCACCGCGCTGGACGGCGGCCTGTCCAGCGTCGAGGTGTCGGTGAATGATCTGCACACGCGCATCCGCCAGGGCACCATCGGCATGGTCCAGCAGGCCACAGCCGGGGCCGACCTGACCGTCGGCGCGGATCGTGATGGCGCCGCCATTGGCATGGCTGGAACGGCGGGTGGCCGCCGTCTGGGCGGTGTTGCCGATGCGGCCGCCGGCGACGAGGCCATCAACAAGGCGCAGGCCGACGCCGCCGTGGCCAGTGTGGCAACGGCGCTGGGCGCTGGCGCAGGCGTGGCTGCAGATGGCACGTTGCGGGCACCGGACTTCAATGTGCTGGGTACCACCGTGCACAGCACCGGTGACGCGCTGCACGCACTGGACGCGGAAGACCGAGCGCAGCGTGCCGGACTGGTCGATCTGGGCAGCGATATGGTGGTTGCCCAGCGCTACTTCCAGGCCGCAGCCGGTGATGTCGATGCGCCCGCGACCACCGGCGCGACCGGCAGCACGGCGCTGGGCAGTGCGGCCGCAGCGGGCGGTCAACATTCACTGGCCGTGGGTGCCGACGCGCGTGCGGCCGGGCAGGACAGCGTCGCCATCGGTGCCGGCGCGCGCGCCAACGGTGAGAACGCGGTGGCGCTGGGCGCCGGCTCGGTTGCGGATCGCGACCAGGTGCTGTCCCTTGGCGGCGGCACTGTGGGTGCGCGCCAGTTGATCAACGTGGCCAACGGCACTGACGCGACCGATGTGGTCAATCTGCAGCAGTTGCAGGCCACGGTCGCCGCCCTCGGTGGCGGTGCGCAGGTAGACGCGGCCACCGGTATCGTGACAGGCCCGACCTATGTCGTGCAGGGCGGCCGTTTCCACGATGCGGGTTCCGCGCTGGGTGCAGTGGACGGGCAGCTGCAGCTGTTGGACCAGCGGGTCACCCATACCGAAGACGACGTGCTGGACACGCAGCGCCAGATCGATGCGTGGAACGACGGCGACGCAGGCCTGGTACGCCAGGATGCCGCCAGCGGCGACCTTGCCGTGGCGGCCGGCCGTGCCGGTAGCGTGGTCGACCTGACAGGGTCGACGGGTGCGCGGCAGTTGAAGGGTCTGGCCGCTGCCGATGACGCGACCGATGCAGTGACCCTGGCACAGATGCAGGACGGCCTGTCGATGGCGCAGCCAGAGGACAGCCGCTATCTGAAGGTCGATGGCCGTGGTGATGGCAGCGACGATGCCTCGATCAACGGTGTGGGGGCGCTGGCCATCGGTGCGTCAGCGCAGGTCGATGGTGCTGCGGCCATCGCACTGGGGCAGGGGGCACAGGCTTCTGTGGACGGTTCCATCGCACTGGGCGCAGGGTCGGAGGCCGACCGTGCCAACGCCGTATCGATCGGGCGTGATGGTGCCGAGCGCCAGATCATCCATGTGGCCGATGCCGGCGAGGACACCGACGCCATCAATCTGCGCCAGCTGAAGCAGGCGGGGCTGGTGGGCGACAATGGTGATGTCATGGAGACGGTTGGCTATGTGGCGGGCAGCGATCGCAGCCAGGTGATGCTCGGTGGGGCCGCAGGCACCGTGCTGGCCAACGTCGCCGACGGTCGCGTACAGCTGGGCAGCCGCGAGGCGGTCAATGGTGGCCAGTTGTCGGCCATTGGCGAAGGCATCGGCCGCCAGTTGGATGGACTGCAGGAACGTGTCGGGGTGCTGGAAGGCCAACCGGGCGGTGGTGCGGGGGCGGACCTTCCGTACTACGGCGCTACCGGCAACGAGGCGCTGGTGGCCAATGGTGCGCCGGCTGAAGCCACGGGCCAGGGCGCCGTGGCAGCCGGTTCCGGCGCGCAGGCGAGTGCAGACAACAGCGTTGCGCTCGGTTCCGATGCCATCGCCGATCGCGCTGACAGCGTGTCGGTCGGGCACGCCGGGGGCGAGCGCCAGATTGCCCATGTTGCCGCTGGCAGCGCCGATACCGACGCAGTCAACGTGGCGCAGCTGCAGGAGCAGATGGCGTCGGTGAATCGTTACACCGACCAGCGCGTTGAAGCGATGGAGCAGGCCATTGGCGCACAGGCGTCGCATATGTCGCGACAGATCAATCGCGGTATCGCTGCCTCGGCGGCGCTGGTGCAGGTTACGCCCAACCTGCCGGGCAAGGTCACGCTGAATTTCGGTACGGCCAGCTATCGCGGCGAGTCGGCATTGGCCCTGGGGTTGTCACGCTGGAGCCGCGATGGCCGCTACAACGTCAACGGCGGGGTCTCGGTCGCGCGGGGCGACCAGCCGCTGCTGAGCATTGGCTTTGGTATGGCCTTCGATTGAGGGTTGCCCGCTGATTGCGGGGGCTTGGCTGCGCAGGAGGCTCAGTCAAGCTCCGCAGCCATCGCGGCCAGTCGGGTCACGGTGTTGATGTTGCGCGCGGTTCCTTGTGCGGCGAAGGGAATGCGCAGGCGTGAATCCGCCATGCCATCGCCGTAGTGGATGAACAGCTCGCGCTGGCCGAGGGCGAGCTGTTCTTCACCGATACCTGTCACGCCCTGCAGCGGGTCCCTGGGCAGCGGCTCATCCATGAAAAGAGCGACGACACGGTTGCCGGCAGCATCCCTGAAGGGGTTGCGGGCGACCACGGCGGCCATCTCGGCAGCGGTACGCACCAACACGCCTACCGGCTTGCCAGCATAGGCCTGCAGGCATCGCGCCAGCCTGTCGCGCACACCGGCCTCGTCGAGCGGACTGCTGAACACGGCATTGCCGCTGGCGATATAGGTGCGGACATCAGCGAATCCTGCGCGCTGGCACATGTCTACCAGTTCAGCCATCGGCAGCTTACCGGTACCGCCCACATTCACGGCGCGCAGCAGGGCGACATACGCGTTCATCGCAAGCTGCCCTGCAAGCGGTCATACATCCGCACCAGGTCCACCAGCGTGCGCGCGCCCATCTTGCGCATCAACTGCGCGCGGCGCACCTTCACCGTGATCTCGCTGACGCCAAGGTCGGCGGCGATCTGTTTGTTGAGCCGGCCCCGTACCACGCCGGCGACCACCTCGCGCTCACCTGTGTTCAAGGTGTCCCAGCGCTGCTGCAACGCGCCCAGCACGTCACCCTCGCGGCGCCGCTGGCGGTCGATGCCGATGCCCTTGTGGATGGCATCCAGCAGTTCCTGGTCACGGAAGGGCTTGGTCAGGAATTCGATGGCGCCTTCCTTGATTGCATTGACGCCCATGGCGATGTCGCCGTGCCCGGTGATGAACACCACAGGCAGGTGCAGGCCGTGGCTGGCCATGGTGCGATGGAAGTCCAGTCCGCTCTGGCCAGGCATGCGCACGTCCAGCACCAGGCAGGATGGCGCGTCGTCCATCGCATGGGCAAGAAACTCGCCGGTCGAGGCGAAGGCCCGTACCTGCAGGCCCATCGAGGCCAGCAGGTCCTCCAGCGCGGCGCGTACCGAGGCATCGTCGTCGATCACGTAGACGATCGGTGACGGTTCTACAGGCGTTGTCGTGGGCTTACGCATGCGTACCTTCCGTGTGCGTGGGCAGCTCGAAGATGAAACAGGCGCCACCACCGGTTGGGCGCTCGGCGCGGATCTGCCCGCCGTTGGCCTCGATCATCGAGCGGCTCAGGCTGAGACCCAGGCCGAGGCCGTTCGCCTTGGTGGTCCAGAATGCATCGAACACGCGATCAGGCTGCTCTGCGGGCAGGCCGATGCCACGGTCACGCACGCTCAGGCTGACGTGGCCGTGTCCATCATGCGCGGTCAGCAGCGACAGCCGGCGTTCGCCCGGGGACGTTCCGGCCATCGCGTCGACAGCGTTGAGGATCAGGTTGCCGATGACCTGCTGCACCTGCACGCGATCTGCATGGGCGGCGGGCAGATCGTTGCCCAGCAGCAGCGCAACGGTCACGCCATGCTGCTCCAGTTCGCTGCGCGACAACGCCAGCATTTCCTCCACGGCCAGGTTGAGGTCGAAGGCCTGGCGCTCGGGTGCGGCCCCTTGGGTCAGACCGCGGATGCGGGCGATCACGTCACTGGCGCGATGAGCGTCGGCGACGATGCGGGCGATGGTCTGCCGTGCCTTGTCCAGGTTCGGTGGCTCCTGGGCCAACCAGCGCTGGCTGGCTTCGGCGCTGCTGGCGATGGCCGCCAGTGGCTGGTTCACTTCGTGCGCGATGGAGGTGGTCAGCTCGCCCACGGTGGAGGCGCGGGCAACCCGCAGCAGGCGCGCCTGTGCATCCTGCACCGCGGCTTTGGCCGCTTCCATCTTCAATGCCAGATAGGTGGTGATGCCGATCACCAGCATGCCGATCGCTGAATTGACCAGGCCGATGCGGTAGGTACCGAAGCGGGTAAGGAAGAAGCTGAGGCCGGTCAGGACGATGCACAGCGCGGCCAGCGTGATCAGTCCGCGCGGAGCCAGAACCCGCGATGCCGCCAGGATCACTGCGGCGTAGAAGCAGGCTGCTGCAACGGCGTAGTCGGTCAACGTATCGACCAGGAAAATGGCCGCCATCACGATGACCAGAGCCAGCACGACCAGCGGGCGGCGGGGCGACAGCGACGGCATCGGAAGACTCCCTGGCGTGGGTGGGAAGGATAGCAAAGCGCTGTTCCGCAGATGCCGACCTTGGTCGGCGCGCGTTGTCCGCGGTCATGGCGCCCGATGGATTGTGCCGACCAAGGTCGGCACCTACCAAAGCGATAGCGGCGGGCCATGCCCGGCACTACTCCTCCAGGCTGGCGTTCCAGAAGCCCTGCAGCACGCCCGGCGTGGCCGCCAGCGTTGCCAGCACGGCATCCAGTTCAGCGCCATCGACGGTGGTGGCGTACAGCACCGCTTCGATCTCGACATCGCGCTCGCCGAACGGGCGCTGGTCGACCGCGCGCACCGGGTACTGCGCCTGCTCCAGCAACAGCAGCAGCCGGTCCAGCACCTCGGCCTGCTGCTCGCGTTGGCAGACCACATTGATGGCGTACGTCGCTTCGCTGAACGCTTCCGGCAGTGGTTGCCGCTGGATGCGGTTCACCACCGGCCGCAGCAGGGTGTTGGCGGCCAGCACGAACACCGCGGCCAGCACCGCTTCAGGCAGCAGCTTGATGCCGGCACAGGCGCCGACCGCCGCCGAGCCCCACAAGGTGGCTGCGGTGTTCAGGCCCGATACCTGGGCGCCATCCTTCATGATGGCGCCGGCACCCAGAAAACCGACGCCGGAGATCACATAGGCCACCACGTGCAGCGGTGACGGCGGCCCCCCGTACAGGTCATGGAAACGCACGGCCAGGTCGACGAACACGGCAGCACCTACGGCCACCAGTGTATTGGTGCGCAGGCCGGCGGTGCGCTGGCGGAACTGCCGCTCCAGGCCAATCAGCGCGCCCAGCACGAAGGCGACGGACAGGCTGATCAGCGAGCTGAGGGTGGCGCCCGCGTTGAACGCGGGCAGGTGGGGGTTGAGGTCCACGGAGGTTCTCCCTGCGCCGGGCGCGGTCACTGCCAGCCGTAACGGCGGATGTAGAGCTTCTTCAGCGCGGTGGTCAGCACCGCATAGCCGAACAGGATCGCCACCAGGAACGGCCAGTAGCCGGCTGGCAGCGCCTGCAGCTTGAAGTAGCCAGCCAACGGGCTCATCGGCAGGATCACGCCGATCGCCATGATCGCCCCGGTCATCAGTAGTAGCGGCGGCGCGGCGATGCTCTGCAGGAACGGCACCTTGGGCGTGCGGATCATGTGCACGATCAGGGTCTGGGTCAGCAGGCCGACCACGAACCAGCCGGACTGGAACAGGGCCTGGTCGGCCGGCGTGCGTGCATCGAACACGTACCACATCAAGGCGAAGCAGCTGATGTCGAAGATCGAGCTGATCGGCCCGAAGAACACCATGAAGCGGCCGATGTCCGCCGGGTTCCACTTCAGCGGCTTGCGTACCAGCTCCTCATCGACGTTGTCGAACGGAATGGCGATCTGCGAGATGTCATACAGCAGGTTCTGCACCAGCAGCTGGAGCGGCAGCATCGGCAGGAAGGGCAGGAACGCCGAGGCCACCAGGACGGAGAACACGTTGCCGAAGTTGGAGCTGGCGGTCATGCGGATGTACTTGAGCATGTTGCTGAAGGTGCGCCGCCCCTGGATGACGCCTTCCTCCAGCACCATCAGATTCTTCTCCAGGAGGATGATGTCGGCGGCCTCCTTGGCGATGTCCACCGCGCTGTCCACGCTGATGCCGATATCGGCTGCGCGCAGTGCCGGAGCATCGTTGATGCCATCACCAAGAAAGCCGACCACCTTGCCCTGTGCGCGCAGTTCGCGCACCAGCCGTTCCTTGTGCAGCGGCGTGAGGCGGGCGAACACCCGGTGTTCCTGCAGTGCGCGCGCCACCGCCGCATCGTCCAAGCGCTCGATCTGCGGGCCAGTCACGATGGTGTCGGCGTCCAGGCCGACCTGGGCGCAGACCCGGGCGGTGACCAGCTCGTTGTCCCCGGTGAATACCTTGACTTCCACACCGTGCGTGGCCAGTGCCTGCAGCGCCTGCGCGGCGGATTCCTTCGGCGGATCAAGGAAAGCCACATAGCCCACCAGGGCCAGCTCCCGCTCGTCGGCCTGGGAGTAGACGCTCTGGCTGGCTGCGGTCTCCTTCATCGCCACCGCCACCACACGCAGGCCCTGTTCGTTCAGTTCCTCGGTGGTCTGCCGCACGCGGGCCAGTCGCTGCTCATCCAGCGGCATGTCCTGGCCGTTCTCGCGCACGGTGCTGCACACCGCCAGGATTTCCTCCACCGCACCCTTGCAGATCAATTCGTGATGGTCCTCGCGCTCGGATACCACCACCGACATGCGGCGGCGTTCGAAATCGAACGGGATCTCATCGACCTTGCGGTAGTCCTGCGACAGGCGCAGCGAGCTCTGCAGCTCCACGTGCTCCAGGACTGCACGATCCAGCAGGTTGATCAGGCCGGTCTGGAAGTGACTGTTGAGATAGGCGAAGGTCAGCACGTCCTCAGAGTCCTGCCCGAACACATCGGTGTGCCGCTCCAGCGCGATCTTGTCCTGGGTGAGGGTGCCGGTCTTGTCGGTGCACAGCACCTCCATCGCGCCGAAGTTCTGGATCGCGTCCAGGCGCTTGACGATCACCTTGCGCCGTGACAACAGCACCGCACCCTTGGCCAGGGTGGAGGTGACGATCATCGGCAGCATCTCAGGGGTCAGGCCGACCGCCACCGACAGCGCGAACAGGAACGCCTCGGTCCAGTCGCCCTTGGTCCAGCCATTGACCAGCAGCACGAACGGCACCATCACCAGGGCAAAGCGGATCAGCAGCCAGCTGACACTGTTAACGCCGGCCTGGAATGCTGTCGGCGCACGATCGCTGGCGCTGCTGCGCTGGGCGAGGGTGCCGAAGTAGCTGCTGTTGCCGGTCGCCAGCACCAGCGCGGTAGCCGTTCCGGAGACCACGTTGGTCCCCATGAACAAAAGGTTGGCCTGTTCCATCAGGCCGCTCTCGGCATTGCCCGCCTGCACGAACTTTTCCACCGGCAACGATTCGCCGGTCATCGCGGCCTGCGCGACGAACAGGTCCTTGGCCGCGAGCACGCGGCAATCGGCCGGGATCATGTCGCCGGCCGACAGCACGATATGGTCACCCGGCACCAGATCGCGGATCGGCAGATCCAGCAACCGTGCCGGTCGTCGGCTGTGCAGCTGCGCGCCGAAATACTGGTCGGCCACCTCCGCCGCTTCGGTGCCAGCGGCACGGCGCAGCACGCGGGCGGTGTTGCCCACCAGGGCCTTCAGCCGTTCGGCAGCGCGGTTGGAGCGCCCCTCCTGCACGAAGCGGATCAAGGTGGACAACACCACCATCGCGCCGATCACCACGGTCGCCTTGGCGTCTTCGGTCAGCCAGGACACCGCCGCCAGTACCGTCAGCAGCAGGTTGAACGGGTTGCGATAGCACTGCCAAAGATGGCGCCACCACGGCAGCGGCTTCTCATGGTCGACCTCGTTCGGGCCGAAGCGCAGCAGGCGCTCTTCGGCTTCGTGCGGGCTGAGGCCGTCGACGTGTGACTGCAGGGTGGCCAGCGCATCGGCTTCGCTGCCCTGTGCGAGCGCGAGCAGCCCGGCAGTGAGCGTGGCCGGCGCGGCCTGCGTGCTGCCACGGCCGTAACCGGCTTCGGGCATCGCACGACGACCGAACAGGTTGCCCGCGCGACGGCTGCGCAGGAAGGCGTTGAACCAGGCGTTGAGCAGGCTCATGGGAGGGTCCTCTTGGAACGGCGCCGGCGGCGCAGGCGCGTGGAGCGGAAGGGGCGGGGAGTCAGGCGTGGCGCATGGCCAGCACCGATGGCGACCAAGGCTGCATGCGCAGCCGTTGGCTGCCGCCGATGCACAGCGGCTTCATCGCATCGCGCAGCGGGTAGGGCAGATGGCGCAGCACGTTGATGCGCTCGCTGATCGGCAGCAGCGACAGTGCGTCGGCCACCACCCGTGGCGAGCCGAGGGCCAGTGAACGAGCGAACAGGACAGGGCCGTGCTGCAGCAGCAGGCTGCGCAGGACGGAAACATCGCGCTCACCGATCAGGCGGCGGACGGTGATGTAGAGAATCTTGTAGGACATGGGATTCCTCCGGGCAGGCGCCGCCCGGAGCCCCCATCGCTTACACGGACAGGAACCGGCCGTCAGTCGCCAGCAGTAAACAAGTAGACAGGCAAGGGCGCGCGTCGCGCCCGGCAGGGTCGGGATCCATCTGCGTCTCCGCGTGGGGCGGCCAGTCGCTGGCCAGTGGCGCTATTGTCCGCGCTCGTATTCAGCAGGCCTAGAGGCCCGTGGGTTAGCCCCGCTATACCTTGGTATAGAAAAGGGGGCGTTGCGCCCCCTTTGTTCAGCTGCGGTCCGCGAATGCGTCGGTGGCCCGCACCAGCGCATCGGTCGTGGCCGCTTCGTTGGCGCTGTGGCCGGCGATGACCATCTCCAGGCGGGCTTCCGGCCAGGCTTTGGCCAGATCCCAGGCACTGCGTGGTGGGCAGATGATGTCGTAGCGACCCTGCACGATGACACCCGGCAGGTGGCGGATGCGATCGATATCGCGCAACAGCTGGCCGTGTTCCAGGAAGGTGTTGTGGCGGAAGTAGTGAGCCTCGATGCGCGCCTTGGCCAGCGTATCGAGTGGATCCGCAGCGGACGCTGCATCGACGTCATGCACCAGCATGGCGGCATTGTCCTCCCAGCCCAGCCAAGCCTGTGCCGCGGCGATGCGGATGGCTTCGTCGGCGTGATCCAGGCGCTTCCAGTACGCGTCGAGCATGTTGCCGCGCTCTTCCTGCGGGATGTGGGCCTCATAGCGGTCCCAACGCTCCGGGAAGATCCAGCGCGCACCGCCGTTGAGTTCGGCGAACCAGCGGTTCTCTTCTTCGCGCCCAAGGAATACCCCACGCACGATCAGCCCGGTGGCGCGGTCGGGATGCGCCTGCGCATAGGCCAGTGACAGCGTCGAGCCCCAGGAGCCGCCGTACACCAGCCAGCGCTCGATGCCCAGGTGTTCGCGCACCTTCTCGATGTCGGCCACAAGGTGCTGCGTCGTGTTGTCTCGCAGCTCGCCGAACGGCGTCGAGCGGCCGCTGCCGCGCTGGTCGATCAGCACGATGCGGTAGCGCGCCGGATCAAAGAAGCGTCGATGGGTGGGCGAGATGCCAGCGCCGGGGCCGCCATGCAGGTACACCACTGGAATGCCTCCAGGCGTGCCGCATTCCTCGATATGCAGGGTATGCAGCTCGCTCACCGGCAGGGTGTGCTCAAGGTAGGGCTCGATGCTGGGGTACAGGCTACGCATGACAGTTCGCTCACAGGCGGGGCCTGCAAGCATACGCCCGCATGGACCATGAGGCAGGTGCTCTGGCGTGCACAGTGATGGAAATGTGCTTGCAGATGCGCATAAGCTGCGGCGATGCAGCAGGCCATGACAGACACCCCATCGTCGAACCCCATCCTCAGCAGTGGCGCCCGCGAGCTGATGAAGTGGCTCGCGCTGCTGTCGATGACCGGTGACCACGTGGCCAAAGTGATGTTCGGCGGCTACGTGCCGGTGGTGAGCGAGTTCGGGCGCATCGCTTTCCCGCTGTTCGCGCTGGTGATGGCGTGCAACCTCGCACAGCCAGGGGCGGACCTGCGCAAGTCGATCCGGCGGTTGCTTGTCTGGGGCCTGGTTGCGCAGCCGGTGCACGCGCTGGCATTCGGCCACTGGTTGCCCTTGAACATCCTGTTGACCTTCGTCCTGGCTGCCGTGGCAGTGCATGCGCTGACGAGCAACCGGCAGCTGTTGCTGCTGGTGGCGGGAGGCCTGCTGCCATTCTTCGTGGACTACCAATGGGCAGGCGTAGGCTTCGTGATGCTGGGCTGGATTGCGTTCCGCCACCGGGTGTACTGGCTGCTGCTTCCGGCGTTCGCTGCCCTGTGCTGGGCCAACGGCAACGGTTGGGCGTTGCTGGCCATCCCGCTGGTACTGGCCTTGGCCCGGGTGCCGTGGGCGGTGCCGCGCTCGCGGTGGACGTTCTACCTGTACTACGTGGGGCACCTAGCGCTGCTGGCTGCCTATGCACTGTGGCTGCGCTGAGCAACGGCAGTCATTGTGGCGGTGAGCCGCTTCCGGCCACGTCGCTGGTGTACTGCAGGACCTTGTCTTCACCCTGCAGGGCGATTGCCTCCACCGGTTGCCCGCGCAGCACGACGCGCAGGCGCCGGATCGCCTCGGCTGCATGACCCAGTTCCGCAGGCGGCAACGACAACGTGATGCGGCCATCGCTGTGCTGGTGAACCACATACCGTGACAATGGCAGCGCAGCGAGTGCATGGGTCAGGTCGATGTTGTTGATCCACTGCTGGTCGGCAGTCAGGTAGCGCACCGGACGCCGACCCTGCAGGCCGATGATCATCGGGGTGTCGCCGGCCAGTGCGAGTGCGCCGCGGTCCCCGGTGCGATAGCGCAGCAGCGGCAGGCAGAAATTGAAGCCGCCGCTGAGGGTGATCTCCCCGGTTTCCCCCGGCGGCAACGGCGCACCGTCGGGGCCGAGAACTTCCACATACATGCCTGGCTGCAGCAACACATGGCCGCCGGCGGCGTCGTCATATACGGCCAGCGGACCTGCTTCGTTCATGGAGTACAGATCGAGCACCGCGCAGCCAAAGCGCGCAGCCAGGGCCCCGCGCAGGCCGGGAGACAGGGCCATTGATACCGACAGCAGCGCCTGCGGGCGGTGCCGTACGGGCAGCTCCAGCAGTGCAGCGAAGGATATCGGGTCGCCGGCAATCACTTCCGGCTGCATCTGGTCGATATAGCGGGCACGATCGTCTGGATGACGCCAGTCATCGGGATGGAGGTTGATCTTGGCCAGGCCGGATTCATCCATCGTCGGCGTCACCGACACATAGGTGAAGCAGCGCTGCTGCATGCCCAGCAGCATCACCCCCATCTGGCCACGGCCGTGCACCAGGGTGATGCCGAATCGCCGCAGCGCACGCTTGTGATGGGCCAGATAGCGTGCCGCCACCACCGGGTGCGATGGCAGTACCAGCGGATGGCCTGTGGTACCGGTGGTGCGGAAATTGATCATCCGTTGCAGGGGCACCGTGTCCGGCACGAAGCGGGCGATGTCGGCGGCGAGGTCGCCGCGGTGTACCGGTGTGATGTCGGTGAAAGTAGAGGGCTTAGGCTGCCCGCGGTAGTACGGTACCTGGGCAAGCACCTCGGCTACGTGCGCCTGCAGCCACGCAGGCGGCTGTTCCGGTGTCCAGTCGAAGCGCGCGTGGCCTATGTCCTGTTCATAGCCACGCAGTGCTTCGATCTCGTCGGGCAGCAGCCGGTTGCCACTGGCGTTGCGGAAGATCGGCGCTGACGGATGTTCGCGCATCAGCTGCAGCATCGCGCGCCCGGCCGGGCTCAGTGCAGGATAACGATCGGCGTCGGTCGGCTCATGGTTCACTCGCGTGTCCACTTGTCCGCGGATTCTTCGGCCGCTTTGCGGGCCAGCGCCTCGCGGATCGCACGGGCGCGCTCCTCGGTGGCACGGCTGGCATCCAGCAGGCGCTGTCGTTCCACACCGCTGACCCGGGCCAGGCGATCGGCGGCCTGCGCGGAGGTTTCCCCTTCGGGCAGCAGGTCCAGGCGGGCCACGACAGTGCGCACCAGTTCTTCGCGGCGCTCAGGATCGAATACGAACCGTTCCGCGGCGGCGCTGGCGGCCAGCGCCGGAACCGTTGCTGCGAACAGGGGCGTCCAAGCCTCGGCCGCGATGGGCAGGTCATTCCAGCACGCGTCGGCCATCAGCCATGCAGCCACCGCTGAAAGCGAGAGCTGGTTGGCATCCACCCCGGCCAGGTCACCGGACAGCGTTGCCCGCAGTGCTGGGGGCAGATGCAGTGAGCGCGCGGCAAATACATCGCCAACGACAGCGGCGACGTGCAGCCGGCCGCTGCCAGCGCGGCGCGGTGGCTCGAGGAAATCGGGCGGCATGTCCAGCAGGCGCCGCAGCAGTACATCAAGGGAGGGGCCGGAGGTCATGGTCAGGTTCCGAATTTGGCAAAGACCTGGGTGGAAGGGCAGTCCAGGCAGGCCTGCGGCGGCGCACCCCGGCGCGCCGCGGCCAGCTGTCCGCGCAGTGCCTGCACGTGGGCGATCGTCTGCACATCGCGGGTGGGAATGAAATGGTCGTCGTTGGTGAAGCTGCAAGCGCTGATGCGTGCGTGTTCGTCGATGAACAGGGTCGGTCGCCGGGCCTCGCAGTCGGTGACGGGCAGCAGGTGGCCCAACGCACTGGCCTGGAAGCGCGCCAGATAGGCGTCCCCAGCATGAAGGCGGACGTCGCGCTCGGCCAGGCGGGTCAGCAGTGACGGCAGCCGCGTGCGCAATGCCAGCACGTCGGCGGCGGTCAACGCATGCAGCCGATGGAACTCCGGCCGGTCGCGCCCGCCCAGCTGGTTCACGGTAATCTCGTCCACGCCCCAATCGGCAAGGCGCAGGCACAACGACTCGAACATCGGCAGGGTGTCGTGCATCAGCACGATATTGGCGCGCAGCAACGGGCGGCGCTCTTCGTCGCGTTGGGCGGCCAGTGCACGAATCGCCTGCTGCACGCGCGCCGCGCCGCCGTCCCAGCCACGCAACGCATCGTGCGCATCGTCCAGCGCGTCGATGCTGAAAGTGATCTCATCGAACGCCGCTGCCAATGCCGACGCAGCACCCTGCTGCCAGGCACGGGTGCCATTGGTGGTCACGCTGATACGCAGCCCGTGTTGATGGCGCAGCCGCTGAGAAAGCTCCAGCAGGCCAGGCCACAACATCGGCTCGCCACCGAGCCAACTGAACAGCACCGGTTGCCCGATTGCCTGTTGGAAGCCAGCGAACAGTATGGCGAGGCGTTCCACTTCGGCTGGATCGGCGTGCAGGCGCGGTTGCCGTACGCGGCGGTCATAGGCACAGAAGCCACAGGACAGATTGCACAACGTGGTCAGGCGCCATAGCACGATCATCGCGGTGCTGCCACGCTGTCGGGCGCGTAGTGCTGCTGGCTGAAGGCGCGTGCGAACTGCAGCAGGTCGGCCATGTCGCGCACCACATGGATGTTCCATCCCTCATCGCGGGCGCGCAGCAGGTCACGGGTCCATCCGGCGTTGCCTGCGTCGGCGATGCTGGCCGGCAGCGGGCTGAACAGGTTGAGTGCCATGGTGCCGCCGCCGCGTGCTGTACGCAGCGCCTTGGCGGCGACGTCCCAGCCGCTGTTGCCATGCTCGTCCTTGTCGAACATGGTGGTGATGCCGTCGTCGGAGATGTGCAGGACATGCACCGCCCGCGCGTGCGCTGGACGGTCCGCATAGGTATCGCGCAGGCGATGGATCGGGAACGCAGTTGCGCCGCCGAAATAGCCGGTCAGCACCTTGAGGATGTCATCTTCCGAGCGCACGAAGCCCTCGGTATGCAGATGCTGCCGGGTACCACTCCACAGCGTGGCCTGCACGCGCGCGCCTGCGCGCAACGCCGACAGGGCGATGATCGCGCCGGCCAGGGTCAGGAATGACGTCCACGCCTGTGGATTGGGCATTGAACCGGAACTGTCCACATACAGGTCCAGGTCGACCGGCTCGGTGGCGGGTTCGCGGCCAGGAGCCTGCCCCTGCACGCGCTGCACCGTGGTCACTCCGGGAATGACGTAGGGCGACTGCAGTACCGATTGCAGCCAGTCCACCGCGTCCAGTGCATCGCCGGGCTCCCACGGTTCCAGACCTTCCGGCAGCGCCTCCAGCGACTGTGGCTGCGGGCGTGATGGAAAGCGGATCAAGTGTGGCAGGGCGCGCTCACGGTAGTAGCGCACGGCAATCTGATGGTCATCCAGATCGAGCCCGGCCGCACGAAGGATCTGCCCATACTCGAACGGCTCGCGCATCTGCCCGCCGGATCGCGTGGGCTGTCCAGCGTCGGGCTTCAGCGGCGGGCCGCTCACGGGCTGCCCATCGGCTGCCCGCTCGTCGCCGGTGATGCGCGGATCGGACGCCGGATGCGGGGCGGGCTCCAGTTCGTCATCCTCCCGTTGCCCCAGGCCGACGGGCTGGCTTCCATGGCCGGCGTGCTGGGTATCCATCAACGCGTCGACCCGCGTGTCCGGCTGGGATTCCAGCAGCCAGGGGAGCAGCAGGGTGGCGAAGCGGCCTGCGCCGGTCATCCAGTCGTTGGCATAGACGCGCACCACGCGTGCGCCCAGCCAGGCGTCTCCCTGCAGTGCGCTGTCGTGGGTTGAACCGCCCAGTTCACCGCGTGGCTGTTGCCAGAGTTCTTCGTAGATGCCCATGTACAGCTGCCACACTGGCGAACTTGCCTGGGACGGCTGCGCGGCCAAGCGGCGATAGATCGCGTCCATGCGCAGGCCGTTCTGGCGCTGCAGGCGGTCGTTGATCAGCAGGTCGGTGTAGAGGTTGGCGACCATCGGTGCATGCGCTTCCAGCGTCGGTAGCGCATGGCGGATGCGGGCCAGCAGCCGTGCGTGGTCGCTGGCCGTGGCCGGCGCCAGCACGTGGTGGCCGATCTCATGGGCCAGGATCTCCAGCGCATAGGGCTGCAGCTGCAGGCGCTGGACCTCTTCCACATCGATGACGATGCGCTGATCGGCCAGACGGATCGCGGCGAAGCTGCCGGTCAGGCCCTGCGCGGCAGCCTGCATGTGCGAGCTGCACAGCTGTGGGTCCTGCAGCCGGGTGAAACGGCTCCATGTGGCCAGTGCCTGCGGCCACGCCTCGCGCCACGGCTGCAGCGGATCAGCGACGGTGGCGTTCATTGCGGCGGCAACACATGGACATGGTGCGACCACGGCGAGAACAGGGCGATTCCCGCAGGGCCGGACACTGCAGCCAGGTTGTCCTTGGACAACGCCGGTGCCATCCATTGCACGCCCAGACGTGCGATCACGCCCGGCGCCGGTCCGCTGCCGCTGGCCGCCGTGTACTCGGCGAGGTCGGCAGGCAGCAGGACGGCACCAAAGGCATCAGCCAGCAGGAGGAAGTACTGGCCTGCGCTTTCAACCACGAAGCCTTCGGCCGTCGCGCGAACCTGGGGTGGGGCGGGGAAGGTGCCATCCAGACCGCTGAAACCACCGATGCGATGCCCGCTCGGATCGACCTTGCCGTGCCGCGGATTCCACCAGCGGTCCTGCTGCAGTTGAGCGCGGACCGAGGGCAGATCACCCGCAGCGATGCCCAGCACAGCGGTCACCGCGTCCGTCGGCAGGGCATCGATGCAGGCAAGGGCGGGCGTGCGCAACTGCACCATGCCCGCCTGCCAGGCGCAGAGTGCGCCCAGGTCACGCAGTGCCGGCAGTGATGCGCAATCACCCGCATGGGCGGCCATCGCATCGATCCATTGAGCGACGCGGACACCGGGACTGCTGCCCAGTCGCACCACCGCATTGCTGATCGTGCCCAGCGTTTCGCGTGGATCGAGTACCAGCAACGGCGCAACGGCCGGAACCAGTGACCGCCAGGCCAGATCGATCCAGGGTAGCCGGGCCTTCGGTCCGGCGTGGCCCTGCGCTACCAGTTCCAGGCCCAGTTCGAAAGCAGCCTCGACGATGCGCAACGTGGCCGACGGGTCGTGGCGCTGCACGGCCTGGCACAGCGGATCGAGGGTGCCGCTGACGAAGCCGCTGAATGCGGCCATGTCGAGGCCGGGCCAACGGTGTCGCGCATCGGCCACGGCCTGGTTCAGCACGGCGCGGCGTGCGGCCAGCACATCCGCCAGAAGGGTGGAAACCACGGTCAGCGCGCCCGCAGCCAATGCAGGTAATTGGTGTAGCGTTGGTGCAGGTACTTCAGTTTCAGCAGGTCGTCATACAGATGACCGTACAGCTTGCGGCCCTTCACCCGATCCTCGACCAGGCGTTCGATGCGGGTCAGGCGCTTGCGGGTTTCGGTTTCGGTCATGCCGTCCAGACCCCGCTGGAACTGTGCCGAAAGCTCGCCCACCGGATCGTCGCGATCCAGATCCAGCCGGTCATACTCGGCATTGGACGCATCCAGCAGCCAGCGCAGCCAACTGAGCCGATCGGTGCGATAGGCGGCGTTCTCCGGCAGGGCGAAGAAGGGCGCATCCAGGTCCGGCTGCAGCTTGTCGTTCAGCACGAACGGCAGCACCTGGCGAACATCCTCCAAGGTTACAGAGGGGCTGCCACGGAAGTACGCCATGGCCTTGGCGAACACCAGAAGCGTCATCAGGTTGCGTACCGACAGGCCATTGCGGGTCTGGCAGCCAAGGTCCTTCATGCGATCGCGGCCACTGTCGGCAGCTGTCACCTGCGCCCATTCGGCACCGGCCAGGCGCGCGGTGTCCTTGGTCAGGTACTCGAACTGCGCACCGGCCGTCTCCATCAGTTCGAACTGGCTGCTGAAGAATTCGATGCGCCGACGCACGTCCTGCGGCACCTCGATCGCCCGGATCTCGTGCAACAGCTGGTCGCCCTCGGCCTCGCTGAAGATGATGTCGCGTGGCACCACCTCTTCCGGCCGGATGTCCTGCTCGATGCGCAGCAGCATCTCTTCCAGGAACCGCGGATTGAACGCCAACGCCTGCACCACCACGTCGATGCGGTCGCGCAGGGCTTCGATCACCTGGTAGGTGCCGCCACCGCGGTCATCGTTGGCGGTCAGGTACCACGCCGATTCCGGGCATTCGTAGACATGGTTGAGGACTTCGGCATAGTTGTCGCCCATCACCGTCAACAGGGCGCTCTGGGTACGGGTCGGAATGCGGTTGTATTCATCGATGATCTTTACCCGCATGCCGAGCCACGACCGCCAGGCGATGCGGATGTCCGCCATGTCCTGCGCGGCCACCAGGTCGGCGGGCAGCGGGTTGCCGAGCAGGTCGGCGATGGTCATCTGCGGGTGGCCGTGCTGCATCGCCCGGCGCACTTCGCGCACCGGATAGCCGGCCAGTACGCCCATCAGGATCGCGCTGGCGGTCTTGCCGCGCCCAGGTCCGCCGATGAACAGGCACTTCCGGCGGGTGGCGAAGGTCAGCAGCGGCAGCAGGACGTAGCTGGAATAGCTCTGTGCCGATGGCAGGGTCAGCGGCCGCCGGGTGTCGCCCACCGTGAACGACGCCGACGGACCTTCGTGATACTCGATGTCGTAGTGCGGACTGATGATCGCGTTGTTGACGATCCAGAAGTAGGCCTGGCGCAGTTTCTCATCCAGCCGCAGCGGTGCGCTGGCGGTGTCATCCTGCAGGCGTACCGGGCCTTCGTACAGTTCGGCCACATCGAACGTACGTGATGCAGTCTCGGTGCGCGGATTGGTCGGTGCCTGCGACAGGCGCTGGAACAGGTTGAACGGTGGCACGCGATTCCTTTGGCAGTGGCCTCGGCGAATTGTAAAGGCGCGGCGCGTGGGTTGGGGGGAGACCTCGCGTCTGCCGTACGCGTTCGGCTCTACAATCAGATCATGCCGTCCATGCCCACCCTCGACGATCTGCGTCGCTACGCCGTAGCCCGCACGCTGTTCACGCCCACCACGCTGCTGACCGCGATACGTCGCCTGGGCTTCGTGCAGGCCGACCCGATCCGAGCGCCCGCGCGCGCCCAGGACCTGACCCTGCGGCACCGGGTGAAGGGCTACCAGGCCGGGGATCTGGAACGTCGTTACAGCCGGTTGCCGATCGAGGAAGACTTCCTGGTGAACTACGGCTTCCTGCCGCGCGAACACCTGTCGTTGATGCATCCCCGGGTGTCCCGCAAACCGTGGGACGCCAGCACGCGGCGCAAGGCGGCGGAGGTGCTGGCGTTCGTCCAGGAGCGGGGTACGGTGCATCCGCGCGAGGTCGACCAGGCGTTCGCGCATGGTCGGGTGACCAACTACTGGGGCGGCACCAGCAATGCCAGCACTCATCTGCTGGACGGCATGCACTACCGCGGCCTGCTGCGCATCGCGCGTCGTGACAGTGGTACCCGCATCTACGCCGTTGCGGCACATGCACCCGCCGATGGCGGCAAGGCCGCACGCCTGCAGCGCGCCACGGCCCTGATCGATCTGGTGGTGCGCAAGTACGCACCGTTGCCTTCGGCGAGCCTGACCTATCTGGCGCGGCTGCTGGGCTATGGCGCGCCGCATCTGGCGGTGGAGATCCAGCAGGCACTGCGGCTGGCGCGCGAGCAACTGGCGGGCTGCAACATCGACGGAACCACCTGGTACTGGCCAGCCGACGAGAATCCCCGTTCGCGGCGCTATCAGGCCGATGAGCAGGTGCGGCTGCTGGCACCGTTCGATCCCGTGGTCTGGGACCGGCGCCGTTTCGAACAGTTGTGGGGCTGGGTCTACAAGTTCGAGGCCTATACCCCGGCAGCCAAGCGCCGCTTCGGCTACTACGCGCTGCCGCTGCTGTGGCGTGAGCAGGTCATCGGCTGGGCCAATATCACCGCCAAGGATGGCGGGTTGTTGCCGGATATTGGTTTCGCCAGTGCCTCGCCCATGAAGGATGTTCTGTTCCGCAATGCGCTGGATGACGAGCTGGAGCGGATGACGCGGTTCCTTGCTGGGTAAGGTTCTGCTTGGGATGACAGCTAGCGCTGCTGCTATTCGTCGCGCCGTTCCGTGCGTACCCGTGCGCGTGCATCATAGAGCTGGCTGTCCGCATGGTGGATGGTGTCGGCCACGGTCTCACCTGGCGCACTGACCGCCGCACCCATGGAGAACGCGGTCGGTGATTGCGCTGCGTTGGCGGCGTACCAGCCTTCCAACAGGGGAAGGCGTACCGACGCCGATGCGGTCAGCACGACCAGGAACTCGTCTCCTCCCAGGCGGACCACCGTCTCCCCCGCGCTCAGCGGCGCCCTGAGGAAGGCGGCAAACTCGATCAGGATCGCGTCACCACGGTGATGGCCCTGCGCATCATTGATCTGTTTGAAATCGTCCAGGTCGAAGACCAGGCACGCCCACGTGCCGGCGGTCATTTCGTCGAGACGGTGCAGGTAACGGCGGTTGTGGCACTGGGTGAGCGGATCCTTCAGCGACAACTCGCGCAGACGCTGTTCCTGCAAGCGCAGCGCGGTGACATCCTGGGCATGGCCCAACACGAAGGGCGGCTGTCCCTCGCTGTCGAGCACGTTGTTGTAGGCCCAGTAGCGGAGCGTACCATCGGCGGCGATGAGTTCGATGACACCTGCATCGGTGTGGTTGGCCTCGATGCGCTTCAGGTAGGCACTGAATACCTCGCGGCGCTCGGGTGGCATGTAGTCGCACAGGCTGCGACCGATGATCTGGCGTTCCTCGTATCCGAGCGATTGCAGCGCTGCCGGGTTCACCGAGGTCAGCGTGCCATCCAGCGTATGCGTGCAGATCAGGCCCAGACTGTAGTGGAACAGCCGCCGATAGCGCACTTCGCTCGCCGCGAGGGCGTCCAGCGCTGCGCGTTCTTCGGTGACGTCCTGGATGGCACCCACGAGCCGAGGATGGCCCTCCACCTGCTGTCGATTGCCCACCACGCGGGTCCAGATGCTGCGCCCATCGGCTGTGCTCATCGGCAGCTGCACCTCCCAAGGCGTACCATCCTCCACGCAACGCTGCACGGCCGCCTGGATGATGCTGCGGCTGTCCGCGCGATAGAACGACAACGCAGACCCGAGTGTCGGCTGGTAACTGGAGCGCACGCCGTGGATCTGTTTGGTCTCACGCGTCCAGCGCACCTCGCTGGTGTCAAGGTCAAGCTCCCAACCACCCACCTTGGCCGCGGCGTTGGTGCGCTGCAGGAAGTCCTCGCTGCGTTTCAGATCGCGATGCAGCGCCTGCGCCTGGTCGATCTGTTGCAGCAGTGCGCTGCGTTGTTCAAGCACCTGCGTGGTGACTCGGCCAAGATGGACCATCAATTCCCGTTGCGATGGCGACAGCACGCCGGGCAGGGTGTCGAGCAGGCACAGTGTGCCGATGCGCGCGCCATGGGCGGTGGTCAGTGCTATTCCAGCGTAGTGGCGTACCCTGTGCCCTGCGGTGACCAGCGGACTGCTGGCGAACCGAGGGTCCTGCCGCGCATCGGCAATCTCCAGCAGCTCGTCCTGCTCGATGGCGTGCGTGCAGAATGAAATCGAGCGCGGGGTTTCGGTAACGTCTCCCAGCCCGATGCTGGATTTGAACCATTGCCGGTGCGCGGCAACGATGGAAATCAATCCGATGGGCATGCCCGTGGCAGCAAGTGCGGCGGCGACGATGGCATCGAATACCGGCTCTGGCGGTGTATCGAGGACACCGAGGCGATCGATCTCGAGGAGTCTGGAGGCTTCATCCATGGCAGGCACTGCGTCTCCGGCAGGGAAGGGCAGGTCACAGCGGTCACGTTACGGCGCGACGCGTTATGCCGTTGCGCGGAACAGTGAGGCTGGTGTCAATGATTGCTCAGTGATGGGGTTCATGCAGGTCGCTTCCGCGTTGCTGCGCGGGGTGGGCGTACCGAAACGTGACGGTGGTCGCGCACATGCCAGCGCCAGGGAAAATCCACGGCACGGGTGATGCCGATGCGCGGTCCCACCACCGGATCGTCCGGTGGCGGCATGCCGTCGTCCAGAATCGTGATGCCGTGGCTGGCGGACACCAGGTCGGCGCCGTCGAAGCGACGGTCCAGGCCAAACGCCTGCGACAGTTTGCCGGGGCCACTGGCCAGGTCATGATCGCGGCGGGCGGCAGGGCGCAGTGGGTACATCAGTTCCTGCCCGGCAACCGGCGCGGCGGCGCGCAGCAGGACCGCAATGCCCTCGCCGACGTCACCGCAGACGACATTGCTGCCCCAGTGCATGCCATAGGTGAAGTAGACATAGAGGTGGCCAGCCTCGCCGAACATGCTGGCGTTGCGCGCGGTCATGCCGCGCCAGGAGTGCGCAGCCGGGTCTTCGCTGCCGGCATATGCCTCGACCTCGACAATGCGTGCCACGCGTCCATCGTTGCGCACCAGCAGCTTGTTCAGCAGCTCTGGCGCCACCACCGTCGAGGCCCGCTGATAGAACGCACGCGGCAGCCGCGTCCCGTCAACGGGCGGCGCGGCGAAGGTGGCGTCTGGACCGGTCTTCTTCGGCATGCTGGAATCATCGCCTGCCAGCAGTGAAGCTGTCGCCAGTGCGGCGTCAATCCGCCGTGGCTGGACGGTCGAGCGCGGCACGGCGCGCCGCAAACACCTCCGGTGTCTGCGGTTTGATGAACAAGGCCACCAGTTCCGGGAACTCCTGTTTCACCGCAGACTCGATCCGGGTGATGCAGGCCTCGATCTGCGGCGTGCTGCGATCGTCCTCGAATTCCGCGCTGAGCATCGCCACCACCTGTTCCGGGCCCATCTGCAGGGTGGTGACACCGTTGGCGCTGCGCAGATCCGGATCGGTCACGGCCACGGCCATGATCCGTTGCGCCACCGCCGGGTGGGCCGGCTCACCGATCAGCAGGCCCTTGGTCTCGCGCGCCAGCAGGAATGCGGTCAGCGCCAGCACACTGGCAATGCACAGCGAGGCGACCCCATCCAGCACCGGCATCTCCAGTAGTTGCGCGGCCAGCAGTCCAACCAGTGCGAAGCCGAGGCCGAGCAGGGCGGCACTGTCTTCCAGCAGCACGGTAAACGTGGATGGGTCCTTGCTGCGGCGGAACGCTTCGAAGTATCCCAGCGAGCCTTTGCTGCGGCGGAACTCGCGTAGCGCCACCCACCATGACGCGCCTTCGAACAGGATGGAGATGCCCAGTACGCTGTAGCTGATGGCGTGATTGGTGGCCGGCTCCGGCTGGCGGATGTGCTGGATGCCCTCGTAAGCGGAGACGCCGGCGCCTGCGGCAAACACCAGCAGGGCGACGATGAAGCTCCAGAAGTACAGTTCGCGGCCGTAGCCGAACGGGTGCAGTGTGTCGGGTGCCTTCTCGGCACGGTGCAGACCGTACAGCAGCAATACTTCGTTGAGGGTATCGACCAGCGAGTGCACGCCCTCGCTGAGCATGGCCGAGCTGCCGGAGAGGCCGGCGGCGATGAACTTTGCGATGGCGATGGCGAGGTTGCCTGCCAAGGCGGCGTAGATGACCAGGCGGGAGCCGGTGGAGGCGGACATGGCGGATCAACTGAGGCGTGTCGGGAGTATGATCACGCCGCCGGCGTTTTCGGAATGTGCAAGCGTGATGGCCTTTCCCGGCATCGTTCGACCGGACTAGGGAAAGTCAGGCCACGCGGCATCTCGATATGCCTCCCAGTGCCACCAGGGAGCCCCGGATTGGCAATAGAACAGAACCTTCTGATTCATCCGCTCCTGATAGCCCAGGTCGGTTCTTCCGAAAACTTCCATTGGCATCGGGCCGCTGGGCAGGTCGAGGAGCCGGAAATCGGGCAATGTCTGTTCATCCGGTGCAAATCGCATCGGCTTGTCGAAATGCCGTCTCTCATCCACCAATGCCTGCTCGATCATCGCCTCGTAGCCGGAATCGAGGGGGATGGCGCGCTCGCTGACACGCATCAGTGCGATCTGCACGAGCCTGAAGTTGGTACCGGTGGTCTTCGGCTCGACAATCAGCAGAGCATAGGTGGCGGCCAGCTCTGTGCGCCATGCATTGAGTTCGCGCTCGAATGACCGTTCCAGGCCCTTCAGTTGCGATGAGCTGAGGAATATGGACGTACAGCCCCAGCCGGCCAGCGGAATTCTGCCGTCCGCCTTTAGTTCGTGCCTGCCCGGCTCGTTGGCGCGCAGTCGTGCAACGATGACCATGCGTGATGTGTTTTCTCGAGCCCGTGCCGCAACGGCTTCATTGAGTTTCTTTAAGTTGCCATCGGAAGGGGCAGAGCCCACCTGCAGGTAGTCGCTTAAGGGGGCGCCTCCCCAGCGGATCTCGGCGGCTGCGTTCAACAGCACCCCGGACACTGACGCAGGGGCGGTGCGGCGTCGTACCCAGTCCGGATGCAACTCATGCAGGCCTGCGATCTCCCAGAGCAGCTTCAGCAGCCCCAGTGCGGTGACCTTGCCTTGTCTCTGTGCACCGTTGGCCTGGGTGGGGGGCGCTTCCACATCGGTTACACCCGCAGACGATTCCGTGGTCTTCCTGCCCACGCAGAGAGATACTTTGTAGCAGCCATTGTCCTCGATGACCCCGGGTACATAGGTGCCGCTGATCCAGCCGCGGGTTACTGCCGGTCCATAGTAAAAACACGTGGTTTGGTGGTCGGGGCCGGTTCCAGGATGGCGTGCCAACCCATAATGGGTCCCGTAGTTGCGGATCACCAGAAGCACTGGTGACGCTGGCCTGCACAGGCAGCTGAGTCGTTCCAGCGAGTGCAAGCACTTCAGCTTCCCTCCCCAGCCGACAGAGGACTGGTACTGTACTGAATAGGTGGAGCCATCGCTGCAGCTCAATTCATACCGACGCTTTTCCGCCACGAATGCCTCTACGGGAAGACCTTTTCAGCATATCCTGCCGCAACGGCTCAGTTTCGGCCATCCTGGCGAACGGCATCGGTCGGCACCGGGGCGCCATAGCCCCCGTTATACGCTGTCCTTCAGTTTGATGGTTCAACTGAAACTACTCTCGTATTCCAGTGTGCAGCTGTGTCGTTGAGATATTGGGGATGAGGTTTCGAGCTGTCTGGAGAATGGATGGCCCCTCGAATCCGCAGTGGCTGGTGAAGCTTCGCGATGCTACAGAGCTAAAGCTCCCGTGGCTGTTTATCGAGCGGATGAAAGCCTCAACTGAGCTATTTTCTCCTCAAGGACGAGGCGAAGCTGGCCCGAGTCCCATTCGATGTCTCCAGCCATTAGATCCTCAACGAGAGAACGAAGGCCGTTTGCTCTCGTGAGTAGATCGCAAACTCGCTTCGCCATTTCGAGTCGTCCGTCCCAAGGTCGTTCAAAGGGTAGTCGCAAGTAGTGCCCTTGATCGTCACGATTCAATTGATGATGCCGATTTAGGAGGTCAATCCTCACATCCTCGTGGATATTCACTCCATTTGCTCTTGCCGCCGATGCCAGGTTCTCCAAAATCGTGATTTTATGAGAATCTGGATCTTGAAGTGCCAGGAAGTAGATCAACGAGTCCCACTGAAGCCAGCCCCGCTCCCCTGCAATCAGAATTCTGAGCGCCTCTGCCAGCCTCTGTTCGATAAAGAGGCATTTGTTCAGGATGGAGCTGTCACGCATGTAGGACTTGATCTCCGCGCACGCCTTGGCGTGAATCCGGCACATGAGCGTTGCCAGAAATCGTTCCGCGACACCGAGCCACCGCAGTTGCGCTCTGGATAAGTAGGGAGTCGTGATCCTTCGCGCCACCAGGCCGGGAAGGTCAAGCGCCTCCTCAAGCTCAATCAGCAGGTGCGCGCTCTCAGTGGAGAGCGTCTCGGCTCGAAACGCTTTCGGGATTCCGCCAGTCTCCAGGCTCTCAAACTCAAGCCAAAGATCGAACATCGTATTGAATCTCGTCGATATATTTTGCTCGACGGATGCGACATGGAGTCGCTCAAACTCCTTGATGGCGGGGGCGAAATCGACAAGGGTCAAGTTGCTGTTCTCGCGCTCCGCAGCAACAATCAGCCTAATCAATTGGCAGCTTGAGATCTCCTCCCCGATACGGGCGTGAAAGCGTCCATCCCTTCCTCGCTCCATCAGTGCGAAAGTAGAGCGGTCATCGTGAACTGCCATCACTCGTTCCGTGACTTTGGAAGGGTCATGGCACGCCCTCGCTCTGATCAGTCTTCACCCGCGCAACACGCTTTCGGTACTCGTACACGTTGTCACCGCGGATGCGCTTTTCCTGCGTCCCGCTGATGCTGTCCACGCGACGATCCGAGCCGGTCACCGGCTGCGCTTCGATAGCGGTTTCGTGTTCGAACGAATGCGATTTGTCGGTGTTCCGGTAAAACCGGTACAGCGCCCAGTACAGCGCGGTCGCGCCAGCCGGGCCTGCAGCCAACAACCAAAGACCACTGTCATCACTCATGTGCTGGCCACCAGGAAGGCAATTGCGAGGGCTTCGATGATCGTGCCGGCGGTCAGCGCCGCCAGCAGCATCTTCCACTGCTGCACCGGCACGCTGCCCATGGTTTCACCGGTCCGGCCGTTCACCGCGATGTAGTGCAGCATGCCGCCGTTCTTTCCGGGCTGGTGGTACGAGTACAGCCACACCGGCAGGTACATGGCCACCCAGCGGGTACCGTGCACCTCAAGCTGCTCCTGTTCCCAGCGTACGCCACGGTCATAACGGCGCACCGTGCCTTCCACCTGCGATCGGGCGATCGACAGCAGCTGGTCTTCCAGGCGCGGCCGCAGCTTTTCGACGTCCAAGTTGCGCTTTTCCGAGGTGAATCCCGCCAGATAGGAGGCGTTCCACTTCACCGCGTTCTTGGTATCGAACGGCAGGATGGTGTTGATGATGTTGTTGGTGTTGGCGCGCGTGTCCAGGTTTCCGCGCTCGGCCGACGATTCCAAAGGCAGGTCGTCCACGGTGAAATCGACCTGGCGTTCCACCTGGTAGACATCCGCGTCGTAGTAGGTCTGCTTGTTCTTCTCGCTGCCACGGGTGTATTCGCGCGTCTTGATCTCACCCTTGCCGGCCACGGCCGCGCTGACATTGCTGTCGACGATCATGTAGGGCAGGTACACGCCCACCACGTTTTCCGGGGTGAACTGATCCTTGAATGCCTTGAGCGCGAACATCCGGCGCTTGTCCACGAACTGCCGGATACGCGCGACCGCATCCGCCTTCTTGATGTGGAACGGCAGCACTGCGTCAGGAACCGCGCCGTTGGCGATCTGTTCGTTGACGCCGAATACGTGACGGCACCAGTGGCACCGCGCCGTCATCGTGCTTTCGGTATTGACCGTGACTTCGGCGCCGCAACCGGTGCACTTGAAGGTCATCAGTGCCGAGGTGTCGGCATCGATATCGCGCGCGCCCGATGCGATGACGGTGCCGCGCAACTGGTCGATGGCTTCGCCCAGCCCGAATTCCTCCTCCACCCGTGCGCCATGCCATTCGTGACGGCAATACAGGCAGACCAGGATGTCGGTGCCCAGCTTGGGCCGGATATCGGTGGCGCCGCACTTTGGGCAACGGTTGAGGCCGTCTTTCAGCTCGGCTGCGGACGTGTCGATGGCGACCGGGTCAGGCGCCTCGACCTCGTTGCGGATGGCCTCAGGCAGCGTCGAGGTATCGAGCGGGAAGCTGCCGGGCAGGGGAGGGACGTCCTGCGGCGATCCCGGCCCATCCAGCACCGCCGCCGGCAGGGGCGGCGGTGCTGAAGCGGATCGGGGCAGCGGCGGAGGCGTGTTTCTGGGATCGGACATGGTGGTTGCGCGTCCTGCGTCTGCTTACAGTCCCAGCGCCTTGGCTTTCAGCGCGTCATAGTCGGTCTGGGTGATCAGGCCCAGATCCAGCATTTCCTTGGCTTTCTTCAGTTTCGCGACCGGGTCGTCGGCAGCCGGCGCGGCCGGGGTTGCCGGCTGCTGCAGATTGCCCGCGCCGAACATGCCCGATGCCATACCCACGCCGACAAGGCCGGCGGCACCGCCGTTCTCGCCTGCGGACTGGATGCCCTGGGCAACGCTGGCCTGCAGGTTGGAATTGCCGCGCGAGCCGGACAGGGCATCGGCGCGCTGCACGGTCTTCAGCAGTTCACGGGTGTTGGCGTCGTACTCGATCGAGACGATGGCGGTCTTGACGATGGCCAGGCCGCGGTCGGACTTCCACTGATAGCCCTGCTCGACGGCGGCCGACAGGCTCTGCGCAAAGCCCAGCGAATCCTGCTGCAGCTTGGTGATGCGGTTGCCCTTGCTTGGATCGTTGGTGTACAGGCTGAACGCCGGCGCCAGCGAACCCACCACTTCATTGAACAGCTGGCTTGCAGCGGCGTTGTCCAGGTCGGTGAAGTCGAACACCTGGCCCGGCTGCAGGTAGCTGGCCGGGACGAAGTTCTTCACGAACAGAATCGGGTCGACGATCTTCAGCGTGTACGAACCACGAGTGACCGCGCCGACCTGGGTGTTGAGGAAGCCGTCGTCCCAGTAGATTTCCGACTGGGTGCCGAAACGGTTGTCCGGCAGTTCCTTCAGCGAAACGAAGAAGGCGGCCTGCTGCGAGCCCGGCTGGCCGCCGAACTTGAAGCGCTCCCAGCTCTGCTTGATGAAGGTGCTGACCAGACCATCGCCGGCAAAAATCGACTGCGAGTTCAGATCATCCGAGCGCCACTCGTAGCCACCCGGCTCGGCGACGAAGGCCGTGATCGCGCCGTCCTGGAACAGCAACAGGCCGTAGCCTTCCGGCACGACGATCTTCGAGCCGTTGCTGATGATGTTGGAGGAGCCGCTGGTGTTCGAGCCGCGCCCGGCATTGGTGCCTTGGGGCACCGCCGCAAACAGGGCTGCCGTGGACGGCAGGCCGGTCGGCACGGTGTAGAAGTCTTTCCATTGGTCAGCCAGCACGCCGCCGACTGCACCCTTCACCGCTTGTACCAGACCCATGACCCACTCCCTGTAGTTGCCGGACAGGCACCACGCCTGTCGTGCTCGGCTGACTATAGAGGAGGCAGGCTACACCCGGCTAGCGCCCGGGCGAGCCCCCATTCATCTCGTCGCTGGAGCGGGGTTGCGCCTGACCACCCGGCAGTGGCCCTGCGCAGCTCAGGCGCGTCTCAGCGCACCGATTGCGGCACCCTGCGCAGCTTGCCGATGTCATAGCCCATGGCCTTGATGCGGGCGACTGCCTGTTGGTATTCCGCCTCGCTCACCTGCGGCGTGCGCGCCATGTACCACACGTAGTCGCGCTTGCTGCGGGCCACGATGGTCTGGGTGTAGCCCTCATCCAGCCAGGCAATGAGGTATTCGGCCTGGATGGGCCAGATGAACTGCATGCCCCACACCGCGCCATTGCCATGCTTTTCCACGCGGCCTATCGGGTGCATCGACTTCTGTGGTGACTGGAAGCTGCCCTTGCGGTAGGTAAAGGTGGTCTGGATGCGGCCATCGGCCTGCAGCGCGTAGCTTTCCACGGCATCGAAGGCCTCGCGCTCCGGCCGCGACGGAATATGGGCGATGACATACCAGTCGCCCATGAAACGGGGCACGTCGACCTTCGGCGCCAGTGGGATAGGGCGGGTGTCGTGGCTGCTGCAGCCTGCGCCGAACAGGGCCACGGCCAGCAGCGGGAACAGTTGGGTGATGCGCATGGCGGCGGTCTCCTTCAGCGCGGACGGAACAGGTAATGGGCCACCAGCCATTGCTGGCCATCGTCGTAGCCGAACAGCTCGGCGCAGGCCATCCAGAACATGCGCCAGCGCTGCCACCAGATGCGTGCGGTGGCCTCGTCGCCATAGGTCTGCACAAGGACGGGCAGCAGTTGCTCGCGGGCGGCATCCTGATTGGCCAGCCAATGGTTGGCGGTGCGCTGGTAGTGAGTGCCATCCAGCAGCCAGCGCTGATCCAGCACCAGTTCGCGCTGGAAGTGCAGCAGCGTGTCCGCGGCCGGCATCAAACCACCGGTGAAGAAGTGCCGGCCCATCCAGTTGTCGTCGCCCTCGGTCTCGAACGGATACATCAACGTGCGATGGGCGAAGATGTGCACGAACAGCGCGCCGTCCGGCTTCAACCAGCGAGCGATGCGGCCCAGCAGGCGGTCGTAGTTGCGCACATGTTCGAACATCTCCACCGACACGCAGCGGTCGAATGCCGCTGCAGGCAGCTCCAGCCGGTTGACGTCGCGGGTCAGCACTTCGACGTTGCCGAACCCGCGCGCCTCGCATTGCGCGAGGATATGGCTGCGCTGGCTGTGCGAGTTGGAAACGGCGGTGATGCGCGCGTTCGGGTAGCGCTCGGCCATCCACAGCGTCAGCGAGCCCCAGCCGCAGCCCAGTTCCAGAATGTGCTGGCCATCGGCCAGGCCGGCGCGCTGCCCGTACAGCTCCAGCATCGCGTCCTCGGCCTGGTCCAGCGTCTCGCTGCCGGTACGGTAATAGCAGCTGCTGTACTTCAGGCGATGCCCCAGGCAGCCCTGGAAGAAGGCAGCGGGAACCTCGTAGTGCTGGCGGTTGGCGGCATCCACGTGCAGGGCCAACGGGCTGCTGGCCAGTTCGGCGATGCGGCGGCTGAAGCGCTGCGACTGCTCCTCCATGCTGCCGGCCGACTCTTCGGCCAGGCGTTGTGCGCACAGGCGCCGGATGCCTGCGCGCAGTGCCGCATCAGGCAGCCAGCCACGCTCGGCCCAGCCAGTGAGGCCGCCTTCTGTATCGGCAACCGAAGCAAGGGAGGGGGTGCTGTTCATCGGAGTCACTCCTTGGGGCTGCGCGGAAACCAGGGGAAGAACATCGAGGTGCTGCGCTGGTAGTCACGATAGTCATCGCCACGACTGCGCAGTGCCTGTTTCTCGGTGAAGGGAACGCCACTGAGGTAGCGCAGGAACACGTACATCAGTACCGGCCCGGACCAGGCCAGCCACCACAAGGGCGACGTTGCTGCCAGCAGCACATAGGTGAACCAGTGCAGCCATTCGAAGAAGTAGTTGGGGTGGCGCGTGTACCGCCACAGGCCCTGACGGCAGGTACGGCCCTTGTTGGCCGGATCGGCACGGAAGCGTGCCAGCTGGCGGTCAGCCAGCGCTTCGCCACCCACGCTGAGCAGCCACACCACCACCGCCGCTGCGATCCAGCCCAGCATGTCGCTGCGCGGGTTGCTGGCCACGGCCACAAACGGCAGCGCAAACAGCACCACCAATGCGGCCTGTGCCATGAAGAAGCCGAAGATCTTTCCCTGGTGGCCGTGCCAGTGCTCACGCAGATAGCGGTAGCGACCATCCTCTTCCTCGCTGCGCACGCGCCGCCACAGGTGCAGGGCAAGTCGGCTTCCCCACAGGCCACCCAGCACCGCAAGCGCGATGCGGGGTTGCAGCGCGCCATCACCCAGCCATGCGAGCAGCAGCGCACCTGCGGCCACGCCCTTTGCCCACAGCACATCGACGATGCCGATGTTGCGGTGCCTGCGCTGCCAGGCCCAGCCCCAAGCCATGATCAGCGCGGCATACAGCAGTAGCCACCACAAGGTGCTCATCGGGCTGCTCCGATCAATGGGGCGTCATGTTTACGGGGCGTTCCGCGACGGGCCACTGCGCACAGCAGCGACAAGGCCACGCACCAGCCCAGTGCCAGTGTTGCCACACCCTGCCAGGCCGGTGCGGTGAAATGCACCGCCTGGAATCCGCGCGCCGCCGACAGATAGGCCAGCGGCGCCAGCAGGCCAAGGGCCACCGGCAGCAACCAGTGCCGCTGCAGGAACGCCATCGGCCCTGTCAGCGTCATCGCAAATGCGGCCCACAGGGCGAAAATCCACGGTGGTGGCACCCAGCCCAGCGGTGCAGCGGCGTACTGCACGCCACCACTGGCGGTTGCGCTGCCATCCACCAGCCAGGCGCAGGCCAGCGCCAACAGCATCAAGCGCAGATCCAAGCGCGGCTGTGACGAGGTAAGCAGCTGGCTGGCCACATACACGGAGGCTGACAGCACGGCCGGCCATTGCCAGCCTCGGCCGGCGCCGGCAACGGCGCACAGCCACACCATCTGGTTGCCGATCACGTTGACCCAGGTGCGGCGCATGTCAGTCGATCCGCTCGCCGCGGGCATCGGCTTCGGGGCGGTAACCCGGCCGTGCCAGCAGTAGGTGCGACACGCCGATGGAGCGTTCCAGGAAGCCACCTTCGCAGTAGGCCAGGTAGAACTCCCACAGCCTGCAGAAGCGCTCATCGAAGCCCTGCGCGCGTACCGCCGGCAACTGCGCGAGGAAGCGCTGCCGCCAGGCGCGCAGGGTCAGTGCATAGGAGTGGCCGAAGTCCTGCTGTGCGATCAGCTGCAGGTCGCTGGCCCGGGTCTTGGCGGCCAGGATGGCGTTGATCGAGGGAATGAAGCTGCCCGGAAACACGAAACGCTTGATGTAGTCCACGCTGCGCCGCGCCTGCTCATAGCGCTGGTCTTCGATGGTGATGGCCTGCAGCAGGGCCACCCCATCGGGTTTCAACAACCGCTGCAGGGTGGCCATGTAGGTATCCAGGTACTCGGCACCGATGGCCTCGATCATCTCGATGGAAACCAGCTTGTCGAACTGTCCCTGCAGATCGCGGTAGTCCTGCATCAGCAACGTCACGCGGTCCTGCAGGCCGGCCTCGCGCACGCGCTGTGCGGCCAATGCGTGCTGTTCGGCAGAGATGGTGGTGGTGGTGACATGACAGCCGTAGTGCTGCGCCGCATGCACCGCAAAGCCGCCCCAGCCGGTGCCGATCTCGACCACGCGATCACCCGGCTGCAATCGCAGCTGTTGGCAGATGCGGTCCAGCTTGCGTCGCGACGCGCTTTCCAGTGATTCGGCGGCACCGCTGAACAGCGCCGAGGAGTACATCAGGTCCGGCGACAGAAACAGCGCGAAGAAGTCGTTGCCGAGGTCGTAGTGGGCGGCGATGTTGCGGCGGCTGCCCTCGCGGCTGTTGCGGCGCAGCCGGTTCCAGCCGCGCAGCAGCCAGCCGCCGATCCGCGCCGGGCCGCGCTCCATGCCGTCAAGCAGGTCGCGGTTGCGCACCAGCAGCTGCACCAGCGCGACCAGATCATCGCAGCGCCAATCACCGTTGATATAGCTCTCGCCGGCGCCAACGCTGCCGTTCGCGGCCACCTTGCGGTAGAACGCCGGGTCATCGATGGTTACGGTGACCTGAAGGTCGCTGCCTGCGTTGCCCAGCTGCACCTCGCCAAACGCATCGCGCACGCTCAGGCGGCCATTGTGCAGTGGCGCAAGCTGGGCCAGCAGACGCCGGCGCAGGAACGCATCCAGCGTGCCGGGCAGGGGAAGAGCGGCCGAGGGGGTCATTTCGTTCATCGTGGTTTCTCGGCAAGGGAAGGATGGTCGTGCACGGGGTTGCGCTTGAGCCAGAGGCGCAGTGCCTGCCAGTGGATGGCGGTGACCACCTGCGCGCTCATCAAGGGGTAGCAGGCCAGCACGCGGGCAAGCCCACGGCCATCGATGGGCCGCCGCTGCATGCTCTGGGTCGCATCGAACTGTCGTTGGCCGTCGCGCCAGACCTGCATGTGCACGCGCAGGTCGTCCGCGGGCGCGGTGAAGCGCCAGTCATACGCGCAATCCATCGGCATGAAGGGTGAAACGTGGAAGGCCTTGTCGAACTGCCAGCGTAGGGCGCGACCCTGCTGCACCGCGGTTGCGACCGGCAGCACATAGGCGTGCCGCTCCTTCCAGGGGGTATTGGTGATCTCGGCGACGATGCAGTCCAGGGTTTCCCCGTCAGCCTGGTAGCAGTAGTAGAAGCTGACCGGGTTGAACACGTGGCCGCCGAAACGCAGGTGGGTCAGCAGGCGCACCGGACCGTCGGGGCGTCGCCCGAGCACCGTGGCTGCGTGATCGCGCACTGCGTCGGACAGGGAAGTCGTCGGGTCGCCGAAGTAGTCGCTGCGGCGGAACTCTGCCACATTGCGGCGCCCGACCGACCACAGCCAGCGGCCGGCAAAGACCTGGTCCAGTTCGTCCAGGTCCAGCAGCAGCTGCGCGATCGGGTAGCGGAACGCATGCGCATGCGGATGGTAACGGCGATGCTCGACGTGCCCGAAGTAGATGGCGCTGGCGCTCACGCGGGCACCTCCGCTTGCTGCGCGCTGTGGCTGCGGAATGAGCGTGCCTGCAGCGCGTCGACCAGGCGGCGGGCACTGCGGATGCCGTCCTCGTGGAAACCCCAGCCCCAGTAGGCACCCGCGAACCAGGTGTGGCGATGTCCCTGCACCTCGGCCCAACGCTGCTGTGCCTGTACCGCAATGTGGTCATGCACGGGGTGCGCGTACTGCAGGCGACGCAGCACCTTGGCCGGATCGATGGCCTCGCTGCGGTTGAGGGTCACCACCAACGGCGTGTCGCCGGGCAGCCCCTGGAGCAGGTTCATGCAGTAGCTGACCGTGCAAGGTGCGGAAGGATCGCGCGGCACATGAGCATTCCAGGCCGCCCACGCCTTGCGGTTGGCCGGCAGCAGCGAGGCGTCGGTGTGCAGCACGGCCTGGTTGGGCTGGTAGCGGATCGCACCAAGCACCGCGTGCTCCACCGGATCCGCGTCAGGCAGCAGGGCCAGGGCCTGGTCGCTGTGGCAGGCCAGGATCACCTCATCGAAGCCTTCGATGCCGTTCGCCGTGTGCACGCGCGCCCCCCAGGGCATGCGCTCGACCGCGTGCACAGGACACTCCAGCCGTTCGTGCACCCGCCATCGCGCACGCAGCGCCTCAACATAGCGCGCCGAACCGCCCTTGACCACGCGCCAGGGCGCGCGTCCGGTCATCTGCAGCATCTGGTGATTGGCCATGAACTGCACCAGGTAACGCGCCGGGAAGTCCAGCACCTGTGCCGTCGGCGACGACCACAATGCCGAGGCCATCGGCAGCAGATGCTCCTGCACGAACGCCTCACCATAGCTCTGGCTGTGCAGATACTGGCCCAGCGTCGGACCGTCCACCTCGCCGAGCAGCAGGGGGGCATCGCGATAGAAGCGACGCAGGTCTGACAGCATGCCCCAGAAGCGCGGGGACACCAGGTTTCTTCGCTGGCAGAACAGGCCATCCAGCGAGGTGGCGTTGTACTCCACGCCACTGCGCTCGCTGTGCATCGAGAAACTCATCGTGGTGGGCTGCGAGGCCACCCCGAGTTCATCGAACAGGGCAGACAACAGCGGGTAGTGCAGGGCGTTGAAGACGATGAAGCCGGTATCGACCGCCAGCCTGCGACCGTCCACGGTTACGTCGTGGGTGTGGGTGTGGCCGCCCAGGTAATCGTTCGCCTCGAACAAGGTGACGTCATGCTCGCCGTCCAGCCACCAGGCGCTGGACAGGCCGGCGATGCCGGAGCCGATGATCGCGATGCGCATGTCAGTGCCTCGCCTTGGCCAGCACCCAGGCCGGGATCGGCTTGAGGCCCTTCACCAGGCCCAGCGCAGCCATCATCCGCAGGCCATACCAGCTGATGTCGATCTCCCACCAGCGGAAGCCCTGGCGCGCGGTGCCGGGGAAGAAGTGGTGGTTGTTGTGCCAGCCCTCACCGAAGGTCAGCAGGGCCAGCCACAGGTTGTTGCGGCTGTCATCGCGGGTCTCGAAGCGGCGCCGGCCGAAGCGGTGCGCCAGCGAGTTGATGGTGACCGTGGCATGGAACAGCACGACGGTGGAGATGAAGAAGCCCCAGACCAGCAGCTGCGGGCCGGAGGTGTGCAACGATGGGGCCACGCGCTCGAGCAGGGCGCCAAGACTATACAGCGCAGCGGCCAGCAACACGGGCACCACGGTGTCGAAGCGGTCCAGCCAGCGCAGCTCGGGGAACTTGGCCAGATCGGGAATGCGCTGCAGGTCGGTGGCAAAGGCGCCGCGGGTGAGGAACCATCCCATGTGGCTGCGCCAGAATCCGCGCTGGCGAGGGGAGTGCGGGTCCTGCGGTTGATCGGCGTGGCGGTGATGATGGCGATGGTGTGCTGCCCACCACAACGGACCGCGCTGCACGCTGGCGGCACCGATGACCGCGAACACGAACTGCACGGTGCGCGATGCCTCGAACGTACGGTGCGAGAAGTAGCGGTGATAGAACGCGGTGATGGCGAACATCCTGATCGCGTACAGGAACACTGCGACGGCGACCGCCGTCCACGACACGCCTACCCAGATCACCGCGAGGCAGGCCACGTGCAGCAGCGCGAAGGGCAGGGCGCGCAACCAGTCGATGCGCTCACCCTGGCCACCTTCGGCCACCGCTTCGCTTCCGGCATCGGTATCGAACCAGCGCTGGAAGGTGCGCAACAGGCGCGAACGTCTGCGGAGTGGAGGCGCTGCGGATGCCATGGACGGAGGCCCGAGGGAGTCGATTGCCTACCTCTACGTGTTGTGGTGCCGGTTGGATGCAGACGATTGCATTCGACTGCGTTTTCACTTGGTCGTAACAACGCAGCTCGATACCAGCGGTCGCTGCAGTTCATCGCGCCAGCGTTGCTCCGGCTGCTCGCTGGCGGCGGCGGCAAAGCGCACGGTCACCTGCGGATAGTCGCCACGCGTATCGCGCAGGTTGCTGGTGCCACGGAATTCCAGCAGGCGGCGATCGGCATCGGCGTACACCAGCGACAGACGCGGGGCCACCGCGCCGAACCAGGTGTCAAGGCGGACGTCCACCGCGTGGGCGGCAAGCCCCTGCCAGAGCACGGGGCCCCGGTACTGCACCTGCACGGGGTAGAAGCGCTGCCGGCCGGGCACCAGGAACGGCAGGCTGACCGGCGTTCCGCTCAGCAGGGTTTGCCAGTGGCCCCGCACGGCCGCATCGAAACCGGCATCGATCACCGCATCCGCCGGCAGGGGCAGCTGCTTTGTTCGTGAAGGGGCCGACGCGTCTTCCTTCCAGTCAACCCGCACTCCATCGCGGTCGACCAGCACACGGGCCGCCTGGCCGCTGCGGGCGTCCTGCAGCACATAGCCCCGCGCCTGGGCCCGCACAGCGGCACGCATCTGCTTGCGGGCGAAAGGTTGGCCGGCAGGGCACAGGTACTCCACCCAGCGCTCGCTGCCATCGCCGGCCCCGCGCTGCCAATGCACTTCGCGGTAGGCGGTGGTTCCATTGGGCAGGGTGGCAACGCCCTCCGAGCGCAACAGCGGCGCCGCGCCGACGGCGCAGGGTGTGAACATCAGCAACCAGGCAACACGCATCGGGGCGATCCATGGGAGGCTTGTCAGGCTGTACGCACGCCGGAGCCGGCTGGATGCAGGCGGCTCCCATCCGGAGTGCATCCAACCGGCTCCGCCATGCGTAGAGGGGAGGACTCCTCTTCACCCAACGGCTGCCCCCGCCGATGTACCGTCCTCCCGCCAGCCCCTCTCTTTCCTTCGACACCGCCCGGATCGTGTCCAGTTCACAGCAGCCCAGCAACGAGCCGACGAACTGGAATGGCGAGATGGACGGCGTCGCCCGGCTGCGCGATCGCGACTGTTTCATGCGCATCTACGACCATTTCATGCCGCGCCTTTGCATTTATCTGCGCGGCCTTGGTGCGCCCGCGTCGGTGGCCGAAGAGCTGGCTCAGGAGTGCCTGCTGCGGCTTTGGCTGCGCGCGGCCGAATTCGATCCTGCGCAGGGTGCATTGAGCACCTGGCTGTACCGCATCGGCCGCAACCTGCACATCGACCGGGTGCGCCGCGAGCGCAGCTGGATGCAGGTACAGGAGGCGGTGGAGGACGCTGCTGCCGGAGATGTCAGCGAGCGCAGCAGCGCCGAGCAGTTTGCCGACCATGCCCGCCTGCGCCAGCGCATCAACGAACTGCCGGCCACGCAGGCGCGCCTGGTGCGGATGTCCTACTTCGAGGCCAAGAGCCACAGCGAGATCGCACAGGCGCTGGGCATGCCGCTGGGCACGGTCAAATCGCACCTGCGAAGGGCGTTTCTGCAGTTGCAGTCGAAGGTGGGGGGCGCACCATGAACCCGCACCACCATCTGCATGAGTCGACGCTGATGAGCTACGCCGCCGGCGCCCTGCCGACGCCGTTGAGCATTGTCGCCGGCACCCATCTGGAACAGTGCCCCCATTGCCGCCAGCGCCTGCGCGAGGCAGAGGCCATCGGTGCCGCACTGCTGGAGCAGACCCAGCCGTCGGCGGGTGAGGGGAGGCTGGCGGGGCTGCGCGACGCGATGCTCGCGCAGCTTGGTGAGGTGCCGGCCGGGATGGTGCCGAACCCGCTGCGGTCGATGCCGCCGGAACGGCCCGAGGCTGACCCGGATCATCTGCCGAAGTCGCTGCATCCTTACTTCGGCGATTCGTTGGGAAGGCTGCACTGGCGCTGGATGGCTCCCGGTGTGCATTGCATCCGCGCCGAGCAGATGCCTTCGCTGATCATGCTGAAGATCGCGCCGGGCAAATGCCTGCCGATGCACAGCCACGGTCGCAGCGAACTGACGCAGATCCTGCGGGGCTCCTACAATGATGCGCTCGGGCTGTTCGCACCGGGCGATGTTGCAGACCTGGACGAGGACGTCGAGCACCAGCCGGTAACGGCGCCTGGTGTACCGTGCATCTGCGTTTCCGCGCTGGACGCGCCGTTGGTGTTCAGTGGTTGGCTGGCGCGGAAGATCCAGCGCTTCGTCAAACTCTAGGCTGCTTCAAGGTCCACACATGCACGAAACACGCCCACTACGGATTCTGCTGACCGGCGCGACTGGGCTGGTCGGGCAGGGCGTTGCCCGTGCCTGTCTCGCATCGCCACAGGTGGCGCGGATGGCTGCCCTGGTCCGCAGCACGGCCGGGCTCGACGCGCGGATCGAGCAGATCGTGCTGGCGGATTTCCAGCATGCCCGCGATGTGCGACCGCAGCTGGACGGATTCGACGCCTGTTTCTATTGCGCCGGCGCACCACCGGTCGGCACTGCCGAGGATGAGTATCGGAAGGTCACGCTCGATGCCACCCTGGCTGTAGCTGCAGCATGGGCAGAGGCGAATCCAGACGGCCGGTTCCTGTACGTCTCGGGTGCCCACGCCAATCCACACAGCCGGATCATGCCGCTGCGCATCAAGGGCGAGACCGAAACTGCATTGGAGCAGCTCCCTGTACGCACCGTCATGCTGCGTCCTGCCGGGGTGCGCCCGGTGGCGGGAACCGGTACCCGCCACGCCGCGTTGAAACCGCTGTACCGCTTCGGCGGCCCGTTGATGGCTGCGGCCGGTCGCATCGCGCCGTCGCTGGTGACCAGCAACGAGGCCATCGGTCGCGCGATGATCGTTCTGGCGACGATGCCTGACCCGCCACCGGTGCTGGAATGCGCGGAGATCAATCGACTGGGTGCTGCGACCAGGACCTGAGGAATGCGCTGCACATCTGCTGCACATCGCGCGCACTACAGTCGTCGCTCACTCTTCTGTGATGTATCGACGTGAATCTGCAGACATCGTTCTCTCCGCTTCGCCCATCGCGCCCCGCGCCTGACAACGGCCGTTTCGACCTGTTGGATATCAACGCACTGCAGGATCCCGGTAGTGGTCGCATCGTCCATCTCTATTCGCTGGTGGCGCGCTGCCTGTCCTGCGAAGTGGTGTTCAAGGCGCAGGAAGGCGACGGACTGGTCAGTACCTCTGTTGCACGCGTGCTGCGTTGTCCGACCGGCTGCGGCGAGCAGGCCTTCAAGGGAAGCGTGCTGCGTCAGTGGCGTCAGGGGTCACACGCTCTGTAAGCCGTGTCCGGCTAGAGCACGGCTGGATTGGCCTGCCACACGGCGAAGTTGAGCGCGCTGGCAAATGCCACCCAGACCAGGTAGGGCAGCAGCAGCCACGCCGCCAGCGGGCGCACCCGATGGAAGGCCACCATCGTGGCCACGATCAGCGCCAGCAACAGCAGGATGTCAGCGAATGCCAACGCGCCCTGTTTCCAGCCGAAGAACAGCCAGCTCCACAGCACATTGAGGGCCAGCTGCAGCAGGTAGAGCGCCAGCGCAGGCGTGGTCGCGCGCCATCCTCCCTGACGCCAGACCAGCCACGCTGCCAGCGCCATCAGCGCGTAGAGCAGCGTCCACACCGGGCCAAACACGCTGGCAGGCGGCGCCCATGTCGGCAACGCGAGGCCTGCGTAGAACTCCGCTGCAGAGATGGAGGCGCGCGCGCCCAGCGCCGCGGCCAGAAAAGTGACGATGGCCCAGCCCAGAAGACCAACTGCCTGCCTGCGGACGTTCATGGTGTATCTCCTCCAGCACAACTGCGGACTGCGGTAGTGCGTTGTACGTAAACGCGTCGCGACTGGATGCAGCCTTCGGTTCAGTCGGCCGTACCGCCGTTGCTGGCCGCTGCGGCACCGGGCAGCAGCGCAGGCCGACCCTCGAACCACTCCCGCGCGCCAGCCAGATGCCATTGACGGCGCTGGCCATCCAGTTCGATGCCGGCGCCCAGCAGGCCCCAGCGCAGGTACAGGTCGCCGCGCTTGCGCTGATCCAGCAGATCCAACCGCGCACGTAGCGAAAGGCGCTCGTTTTCCGCCTGCAGTCCATCCAGCACCAGATGCCCGGCGCGCCAGCGCAGTCGGGTATGCGCATCCACCTGGCCGGAATCGAGCAGGGACAACGCCCAGCGCGGGTAGTCGCTGCGCTCGGCAAACAGCGCCAGCAGCGGGCCCGCGTCGCGCATTGCAAGGTCCGCACGCGCATCCACCTGGAAGGGTGACTGCGCATCGATGTCACCGCGGGCGACGGTGACACGGCCCCACCACGGTTGTGGTCGCTGCTGGTCACCCACCTGCACGTTGCGCAGCTCGATCACGCTTCCGCCGAGATCGAACCGGCGCTGGCTGAAGTCGCCGCGCTGCAGCCTGCCATCGACGCGCGCGTCGCCCTGCAGGTCAAGCCCCGCTATCTGCAGGCGGGCGCGCTGACTGCGCAGACGGACACTGCCGTTGCCGACCCGGCCTTGGGTATCAAGTTGAACGTCGCCGCTTACCTGGCCAGCACCTCCCAGCAGCCGCACCTGGCCCGTGCCCAGGTAGCGGTTGTAGGCGGTGAGGTCTGGAATGGTCGCGTCATCGAAGCGCAGCTGCGCACGTACGCCCTTGCGCAGTTCGCGCAGGCGGCCATCACCCGTCAGTGTCAGCGCCAGATCACGCCCATCGAACAATGTGGCGCCTTTGGCGCCGCCCGCACGGGCATTGAACGTGGGAAGCTTCACTGCCAACACGGCGCGCGTCGGCGTTCCGGCCTGCAGCTGTCCATGGGCGCTGGCCGTTCCCTGCATGTGCACGCCGGCCACCTCGGCCACCGCCCGCGCCGCAGGGATGTCGACGCTGCTGCCAGCAGCCAGCTCTCCGTCCTGCAGGCGCAGGTCCGCGCGCAGGACGCCGCCGCCCTGCAGCTGGAACCAGGGCTTCTGCACGAACAGCGCGGGGATCCAGTTGAGCGAGGTGAAGGTCCATTCGCCCTTGACCGTGCCAGACGTGCGCGCCAGTACATCGCTGGGTTCGGCAAATGGAATGTGCCGCCCGGCGATGATCAGGTCCGCGTCCAGTGCGGCGCCGGTGCCGTCGCGCTGCGGCAATCGCGCCTGCAAGCGGATATCGCGGGCGGCGTCCAGCTGCACCGCCAGCGTTCCGCGATCCGGCGCGCCGGCGCCCACCTGCAATGGAATCCGCCAGACGGCATGGCTGCCTGGCTGCAGTGTGCCTTGATCAAGGGTGATCGAGGCCTGCAAGTGCCCCGGCACGGCGGCGCTGGCAATCGAGGGTAGCTGGGTGTCCGTATCCAGCCGCAGCCCCTGGCTGCGCGCCTGCACCTCCAGCGCTGCATGCAGCAGACCCAGCTTCGCCAACCCCGGTGCCTGATCGCGATAGTGGCGCGGATAGGAGAACTGCGTCTTCAACTGCATGTCGCCGAGCAGCTGGGTGCCGTCGAAGCTGACATCGGCATCAGCGAAAGCCACTTCCGAGCCCAGTAGTTCCGAGGGCCCACCACGCAGCTGCTTGACGAAGCCGACCGTGCCGCTGCCCTGGCCGACGATCAGCAGCTTGCCGGCGCGGAAACTGCGGATGCTGTCGCTATGGATCGCATCGAATCGCAAGGTCCAGCCACGATCACCGCGTGGGGGAGAGGGAATGGCCTCATCCACGCGCGCGATCTCTGCGGCCACACCGGTGGCGTGCAGCGACGGCACGCGCACCTCGCGGTGGAACAGCGGCAACAGCGCCAGTCGGGCACTGGCGCGGTCCGCGCGCAGCACATACACCGTGTGATTGACGTGGCCGCGCATCTGCACGTTCCAGGCGATGACGTGTCCTGGCAGCAGCGTGATCGCAGGGCCGGTTGTCATCACGAACTTGTGCGGTTTGCGATTGGTGACCTGATCGAACAGCGGTGTATTGAGAAAAATGTTCCCCGCAAGCAGATACAGCAGATACAGGCCCAGCAGGTAAGGCAGCAACCTGCGCCCGTAGTGGAGCCATCGCTGCGGGCGGGCGAGGGAGTAGGGCATGAACCCTCGGCGGGGAGTGAGATGGTCATCACTATCGTGGATGCGGCTGCGGCACGATGTGAACGTGCTGCGCACCCTGCGCTCTATAATCAGCATGTCTCTGTTCAAGGAGGTCACGGCATGAATGCCCAGACCAGCAAGGAAGGCGCAACTCCGGACGCGCCGCGCGATGCCGCCACGGCATCGTTCGATCCGACGTATACCTCGGCAAACAGCGAGGTCCGCGCTGCCGCCGCGGGTTACTCGGTCACGTTGAACGAGGGCGACGGCGCGCTGAAAGTGGGCGCTGAGCAGAAGCGCGCTGCGTCCAGTCTTGCATCGCAGTTCCAGGGCACGTCGCTGAGCATGGCCGGCAGCCCGACAGCCGATGGCGGCAGGGACTACCTGCTCACGATGGAGTCGGTGGTCGGCGCAAGCGTGAAGGGTGCCGGCTTCCAGGACACCAGCAGCACGGGTGTACGCGCGCGCTACAGGGTCAGCCTGCCCAGCGACGCGGTGGACGTCGATCCCACCCGCGTCAATCCGTTCGATCCGCAGACCATTCCCAAAGGAGGCAGCGTCACCCTGGATGGTCAGCAGTTCACGGGTACCGCGCTGGAAGGCAGTTTCCGCAACATCGCCATGCAGAGCCAGACGACCGAGGCGAGCGGTGGCAGCTACCGTGTGGATCGCCTGGAAGATGGACGGGTGCGGGTCACCACCGGGCCGAACGAGGCGGTCGAAGCCTTCAACGGCATGGGATTCAACGCTGGCCGGTTCAGCGCGATTGCCGGCCGCCAGGACGCGCTCGGTCACTCTGCCGTCCGCACCGCCACCTTCGATCTGGATCAACCCGAAGGCCGTCAGGCCTATGAACAGTTCATCGACAACGGCACGTTGAGCAGCCAGACCCCGGGCGTACAGGATCTGGCTACGGTCGAGCGGCTGGGCGTGAGTTCGCAGACCCGGCTGAAAGTCGGCTACGGCGACACGTTCGGCGTGGATCTGGCAGGTGCCCGCAACAGCGGTGACGTAGTGCAGGTCAGCCGCGAAGATGGCAGCCGCACCGAAGTGCGCAGCGTGCAGTACAACGGCAATCTGCCGGCAGCCCGGGTCAGCGCTTACGGTGCCGACGGCCAGGAGGATACGGCGCAGCGCCGTTACGAGTTCACCTTCGACCTGCGGGGGCATGCGCAGGGTGAACAGATTGCCGGGATGGTCAACGCGGCGCTGTCCGGTGACCCAGCAGGTGATCGTGGGCCGGTAAAGGCGGGCGAGCTGAATACTCTGAGCTTCAGCGAGGACCAGATGCGCACACTGATGGAGCGCACCCAATCGATGGTCAAGGACAACCCGATGCTGGGTCCGTCGTGGCAGGTGCTTGCAGGGGACGGCAGCGGCAATCCGCAGCAGGATGTGGACGCCTTCGCCCTGGCGCTGGCACGCAACCAGGGGCAATCCACCTACGGCATGGCCGAACGCATGTTCCACATCGCCGCAGCGGGCGGCAAGGATCTGCAGAAGATCGACGCGGGCGTGCAGGGCGAGCACCTGCAGTCGCTTGCGGCGCCGTCACCGCTGCTGCCGCGTCAGGACCCGCGGCACGCCGCAAGCCCGGACCATGGCCTGTGGCTGCAGAGCCAGGGCGCGGTGGGCAGCCTTGACCAGGCCATGGGGCGACAGCCCGATGAGATGAGCGAACGCCTGGGCATGGCGCTGCTGGTCGCGGCAAAGGACAAGGGTCTGCAGCGGATTGACGAGGCCGTGCTCAGCGACGATGGCCGCTATGCATTTGCGGTGCAGGGTCAGCCGCACGCTGCGGATCGTCAGATCGCCCGCACCGAGACCGCGCAGGCGGTGGCCATGCCGGTCGAAGATCAGCTGCGCCAGCTGCAGGACGCGCCCCGGCACTCCAGTGCTGTGCAGCAAGATGCCCGGCAACAGGAGCAGGAGCAGGCCGTACAGGAGCAGGCCGCGCGGGCCATGCCGCGCTGACGCGCACATGGCCCGGCTGTGCGCCGGGCGCGATCATCGTGCAAAGGAGCCCTCGGGCAGGCATTGGCGCTCGGCCGAGTCGACGACCATGCCCAGGTAAGGTTCGCCAATGCCTTGTCTGGCCAGCAACTGGCGCTGCCAACCTTTCGCGGCGGGCACGTCACTGCTGAGGCAGGCATGGCGGGCGGCGGCCTCCAGGTTCCATGCAGTGGGGTACTCGGCCAGGATGTCCTGCCACCCCTGTCGCATCAGCGGCCACTCGACTGCCGAGTTCTGGAACAGCCGCTGCCCTGACACGCCCTCGCTGACCGACGCGTACATGCGCGCATACAGGCTGGCGCGGCGACGCTTGGATGTGCGCGTGATGGCATGCCGCGCGAAGGCTTCCATCTGCTGCGCATCGCCATGCCAGTGCGGGGTGAAGCGCTGGATCGCGATCAGATACAGCGGGTCATGGTCGGGAAAGAGCTTGCTGCCTTCGTCGAACAGCGTCATGAACGCTGCTTCGTCCACCCCCTGCCGCAACGCGATCAGGATGGACATTTCATACCAGTAGGGGTCGCGCTTGGCGATCGCCTTATGCTCCTGCATATAGGCTGCTGCCACCGCGTTGTACTCGTTGAACTGCTGCCAGTCCTGCGCGCCCACCTCGTTCGCATAACCATCACCACGGAAGCTCCAGGCGAGGTTGAGCGGAACGCGCGCGGCGGCCAGGTGGGCCGACGGAGAGCGCGGTGATTGCCGAATCCAGCGTGCGGCCCACGCGGTCCAGTCATTCCACTGCTGTACGTCCTGATGCGCAGTGCCGATGCGGCGCGACATGCAGATGTAGAAACGGCCGAGGTTGGAATAGCCACTGGCATTGCGCTCACCCTTGCGGAAGCGCTCGGCCATGGCATCCAGCGCCTTGAAATCGTCGGCGTCCATCAGTTGCGCCACCTGCTCGCACAGGGCCAGTGAATCGGGGTCTTCCGCAGCCCAGGCGGGCGAAGCGGAAAGACAGGTCACGCTCAACAGCGTGCCGACGAAGTGCATCCTGCGCATCGGGGTCATCCTTGAAATTGAGGGCCGGGGGGGCATCAGGCTGGTCCCGGCAGGCGCAGTATCCCATTGCCCGCCGCCCATCGGAAGCGCCACCGTCTTCTGCGCTACGCTGGGCGCATGTCCCAGAGCCCCGAACTGCTGCGCCGCCTGCTGCGCGCCAAGGACCATATGGACCGGGCCAGCCACGAAGACTGGCCGGTGGCCCGGCTGGCGCAGGTCAGTGCGGTCTCTTCGGCCCATTTCGCGCGCTCCTTCAAGGATGCCTTCGGAGTGCCGCCGCATCGCTACTTGCTCAGTCGACGCATCGAGCGCGCCGTCGCTCTGCTGCGCGATACCGATCTGCCGATCACCGAGATCGCGCTGCAGACTGGCTGGACCAGCCTGGGCACCTTCGGCCGGATCTTCCGCGACATCACCGGCGACAGCCCGGGCGCCATCCGCAGCCGTGAACGTACCGACGCTCCGGCGCAGGGCCCTGTACCGGAGTGCCACGCCCGTGCCGCGCAGCGCCCGGATCTGAAGATCGCAGTTTTGGAGAAGCGCCGTCGCGGCAGCCTTGTTAGCGTAGATCCCACCTGAGGGAGAATCCTATGACTGGCATGGTGAATGTGGTTGGGCTGTATGTGCACGACCAGGACGCGGCGCTCGATTTCTATGTCGACGTGCTCGGCTTCCAGGTGCACACCGACGTGGGCAGCGGCGACTATCGCTGGCTGACGGTGCACTCCGGCGACAAGAACGGCTTCCAGCTGGGCCTGTTCAAGCCGGGGCCGCCGGTACACGATGCCGCCACTGCACTGACCCTGCAGCAGATGGTGGCCAAGGGCGCGATGCCACCGCTGGTACTGGCAGTGGACGATTGCCGGGCCAGCTACGAACGACTGTTGGCGCGTGGCGTGGAATTCACCCAGGAGCCGGTGGAACGCTTCGGTGCGGTGGATGCGGGGTTCCGCGATCCGTCCGGGAATGGCTGGAAGATGATCGAGCGTCCCACGAGGAACCCGCAATGAGGGCTGGTGGCTGGGCGCGCCCCGTGCACCGCTGGACCTCGATCATCTTCACTTTGGCGGTAATCGCCAACTTCGTGGGGCGCTGGGCGGGGCAGGGCGAGCCACCCGCCTGGATCACCTACTCGCCACTGCCGCCGTTGTTCCTGCAGTTGTTCACCGGGCTGTACCTGTTTGCCGTCCCTTATCTGCTGCCGAGGCGTGCGTAGGGGAAGCTGCGCATTGGATCACGCCGCACGGACTGGGCCAGCCTGCGGCGTGTGATGATGGAGCCCAGGTGATCGCTAAGGAATGCACGCATGTCATTGGATTGGTTGTTGATCGGCGCTCTTCTGGCGGCGCCCGCCGTTGATGCGCAGGACGAGACATGGTCCGTGCGGTTGTCCGGCGATCTTGCGGCCATCGATGCGGCCTTGCGTGACAGCCATCCGGGCATGTTCGACGCGCGCAATCCCGGCTTCGTGCCACAGCTCGATGCAGCGCTGGCGCAGGCACGCTCCCGCGCCGCCAAGGTCGACAGCCATGCCGGGTACTGGTGGACACTGAAAGGCTACGCAGCGACCTTCAACGATGGCCATGTCAGCCTGAATGCCATGGCAGGCGCCCCGCAGCTGGCGATCCGTTGGCCGGGATTCCTGACCGGTTTCGATGGCGACGCGCAGATCGTCATGACCGCCGAGGAGGGCGTCGCGCTGCCTCCTCTGGGCGCTACGCTGGCCTCATGCGATGGCGTGGACGCGCAGGTGCTGGCGCGGCAACGCGTGGGTGACTTCAGCGGGCGCTGGAACCTGCAGGCCAGCCGAATCCATGCAGGCGGCGAAGTATTGCTGGATCAGGGCAATCCCTTCATTGCCACGCCACGCATGTGCACCTTCCTCGTGCAGGGGCGAATGGTGGACTATCCGCTGGTGTGGAAGCCCATCGATGCCGCAGCACTTGCACCACGCCTGGCCGATACCCGTCGCAGCTTCCGGCCAGCCAATGGCATGCGCAGGATGCCCGGCGGTGGCTACTGGATCACCACCAGCAGCTTCAATGCCGATCCCACCAAAAGCAATTTCAAGGAATTGACTCGGCTGCTGCAGACGCTTGCTGGCCAGTCCGATGCATTGCGGCAAGCGCCGGTGGTGGTGCTGGATGTGCGCGGCAACAGCGGCGGCGCCTCGCAATGGAGTCTCGAGCTTGCGCGCCTGGTCTGGGGCAGGGAGCGTGTCGACACCATCGGCGACCACACCTGGGTCGAGTGGCGCGCTTCCAAGGCGAATCTGGCCCAGTTGCAGGCATTCCAGGCAACGCTGAAGGCCTCGCCCGATGCAGCAGCTGAAATGCTGTCGATGCTCGACACGGTCACCGCAGGCATGGCCCAGGCGCTGGCCAAGGGCGAGCCGCTCTGGCATGCGCCACGCCCACCGGATGCTGCTTCCCCACCGGCTGCTGTAGATACACCGGCGCGGCCACGGCGCAATGTAGTGGTCGTTGCCGATGCCTCCTGCGGCTCCGCCTGCCTGGATGCACTGGATCTGTGGAAGCAGCTCGGGGCGATCCAGGTGGGCGTCGAAACGTCCGCCGATACGGTCTACATGGATGTAAGGCCAGAGCCGCTTCCCAGCGGCCTGGCGCGCATTTCCATCCCGATGAAGGTGTTCCGCGGTCGCGCGCGGGGATTCAATGAAGCCCTGCTGCCTGATTGCCGTTACGCAGGCGACATGCGCGATGGTGCCGCACTGGAAACCTGGGTGTTGCAGGTCGACGCAGCGCGACAGGCAGGGGATCGCTGCCCGTGATCGCTCAGCCCAGATCGCATCCGCTCGGCAGCGGCCAGCTGGTGCTGGGCAGCATGTTCTTCAGCGAGGCCGGCGCATTGATCGCCACGTAGCTGGCGCCCAGCAGTTCTTCCAGATCCGCGATGGTGACCAGGTAGCTGTCCAGGCTGCCCAGGCCCGTTTCGTTGGGAATGATCCAGCTGATGGCTTTGGCGGTGCCGGTGTTCGGATCCTTGGTGATGATCGTCTTCCAGAAGAATTCCGGGGTCGGAATGCCGTGGCTGGCCAGGAAATAGTCATTGGACGCATCGCCATAGACAACGCCGCCATAGACGTCGACGGGGGCAATGTCCCGATAGCACTCAGCGACATTCTCGGCCTTGACCCAGATGCCCTGATTGAAGCTGGACACCTGCGGCACGATGTTGGTCATGTAGTTGGCGCGGCGGATGTAAGTGGCGTCGTAGTCCATATGGTTGGACGTCACCAGATGGCCCCGGTCATAGCCGGACTGCACGCTGGCATAGGAGGACGTACTGGTCTGGCCGAGGCAACCTGCCGGCAGGTCCGGGTCCCTGTAGAAGCTGGACGGACGTGCGGCCGAACCGGTGTCCGCCACCAGTGTGTATTCGTACCGGGTCGCACTGTGGATGCTGCAGTCATAGGTCAATACGAACCCTCCCTTGTTGAGGGTCACGACCTGGGCGTGTGCTGCGCCGGCAAAGGCGCTGAAAGCAAGGGCAAGCAAGAACGTGGCAAGGCGCATTGCGGATCTCCATGGATGTGGGCAAGGCGCAGCCGTCCACCACGGCAGGCCAGGCCTTTCCGTGTGAAGGACGATGCGGTGACAGGGACGGGGGATGCGATCCGGCCGTGGCCGGTGGTGCCTGGAATCTCGACCGCTGAAGGGCGTTACGAACGCTGTCGCGGTGTCGTTAGCGTCATTTGTTGACGCCGGCAGGTCAACGCCCAAAGTGCGAAGGTGTGACTGCGCGCAAGCACTGGGCTCCTGTCAGATCAGGGCACCTCTGCATGAAAAGAAGAGCTGGTAATGGCGTCGCCGCTACCCGGGCGAGCGCCGGCCGCAGGATGCGCACAGGGGATTAACGTGACGCATCACGCACGGGCCGTTCGATGCCCTGTAGCGGTCGTGCAGCGCTGGCGCTATGCTCGCTCGGAAAAGGGGACTACGCAGATGAAATGGACTTCCATCGCGGCCGCAACGCTCTGCGCGCTGCTCGTCAACGGATGCACCTCCTACCTGGCAAAGCCGGATGTCCCGCTCGCGCCCGACGAGGGCATGGTGGTGATGTCGATGAACTGCCAGAGCAACATCAACTACATCACTCTTTTTCCCGGTGGCGCCGATTCCAGAGGTGCATTTGCCGAGAGGCACAGTGACTTCGATGTGGGCTGCAAGGCAGGGCTGGTGTCATTGCGGATGAAGGCAGGGCGGCACTACGTTGGCCACCTTACCGAGCATGGCTACGGCTTCATGGGTTCGGTGAAGGAAGATGACGCACTCGCTTTCGACGTCCAGCCCGGCGTGATCACCTATATCGGCGAGATCATCGTGTTCGGGCTGTACAGCCACATCGGCGACAGCGACCGCTGGGTGTCGGTACGCAACCGCGAAGTCGAATCACGGCGACTGCTGGAAGAGAGGCAGGGATGGCTGCTTGCGCGGTATCCGTTCCGAAGCCAGCTGGCCACTCCTGCGCCAGGCGCACCCTCCAGCGACGCGCTCGAAGCGGAGCTGAGCACCTGCGGCGAAAAATGCAACGCCTACCTCGCTCCGCCGCTGCAGATGCGGTGACCGCGTATTTCACCCGGCATTCCAACGGAACCAGGCAGATGAAGCGAATCATCGCGGCGGCAGTGCTGTTGATGCTGTCCACTGCGGCCAGCGCGGGCATCGAGAACATGAAGGAATCGAAGAAGCTCAAGCCGGACGAAGGGATTCTGGTCACTTCGGTCACCTGCGCAGATCAGATCAACTTCGTGCAGCTTTACCTGTCTGGCAATACGTCGGCCGGCTTCTGGGGGCCGTACCGGTTCAACTCTGTGGCCACCTGCGCAACGGGACTGAAGACCCGTCCCATCAAGGCTGGCCGCTACTACATCGGCTGGATCGGCATGGGGCAGCAGGGCATGGCCATTCCCGAGCCCCAAGCCGTCAGCTTCACGATCGAGGCGGGCAAGCTCAACTACATCGGTGACATCTACGTCGGCGACGTTTCACCCTTCCGCGTGGACACCGAGACACTGTTGCGGATAACGGGCAATCTGGTCAGCGTCATCGATCGGGAGGCACAGGCAAGAGCCTCCCTGGCTGCCGATCACGCCTGGTTGCTCACGCGCTATGAATTCGTCAGTTCACCCGCAGTGCCGCCGCCAGCAGCAAACATGGTTGAGAAGCACCCAGTCACGCCTTGATGTCCATGGCAGCGGGTGTGGAAGCCCGAGAATCTCCATGCCAGCCGACCCGCCTGCTGGGTGTTCACCCTGCAGGCGCAGGCGACGTCGTAGAACCGCAGACAGCGCGGGGTGTTCGAGAATGAAGCGAGTGGGCGGCCACGCCCGCAGAGGTGGTCGCGTCAAATAATTGACCATTATCCCTGGCGGCACTCCGGGATCCGATGGATTATCTGCACTTTCTACTTTTGCGACGTCGCGCACGATATCTGGCGATTATAGGATCATAATTCGCCGCAACTGCAGGAGCGAATGCAAGGTTCGCCCGCTGGCCTGGATTCAACGAACGGGCCGCATGCAGAGGCGGGACTGCACGATTGGCGTGACAAGAATTTCAGGCTTGTACTTACGTCCAAATGCGAAGGGGGCAGGGGATGCGCACGCGAACCTTTGGAATGCTGGCCGTCGGCATGGTCGCCTTGCTGGGATTTGAAGGCACGGCCCTGGCGGACTTGCCGAAAAACATGATTTTCTTCATGTCCGGAACTGCCTGCCCGGCAGGTAGCAGCAGGCTCACCAATGCGAATGGCAGGATGCTGCTGGTGGCCAACGATACAGGTGCGATCGGGTCGACCTCGGGAAAGGCGCTGGCAGACCGCGAAGATCGCAGACACAAGCACAAGGCGAAGGTATCAGCCAATCTGAACGAGCATTCGATATCGGCCGCCAGCAGTTGCTGCAACAGCCAATCGACCCGCAAGGGAGAGCACTCTGCGGATCTGGAAACCGACGAGTCGACATCTGCGCTTCCGTTCGTTCAATTGCTTGCCTGCAAGGTCGATTGACCCCTCCGTCAAGCTGTGATTCCAGCACCAAGCGCCGTGCTGCGGCCCCGGGTCCAGTACATGCCTGGCCGCGATCGCTTTCGCCTCACGCTCACTCAAAAGGTGCGACATGGCTACCACGCGTCGTCTTTTCCGTCCAACCCCGGCCCCGCTGCTCGCAGCTTTGCTCCTGTACGCATCCGCGCCGCAGATCGTTGCAGCAGCGGATGCCATGCCATTCTTCACTCAGGCCTATTTTGCCGGCACATGCCCAGAAGGCTGGACGTCGGTCGATGGTGCCAAGGGACGCTTTGTGGTGCCTGCGCCCCTGGGCGCCGGTGTCGGCGGCTTTGCCGGAGATGCGCTCGATGGAAAGAAGCCTCCGGCGCACAGGCACCAGCGCATCAACGGCAAAATCAATCTTCCATCGAAGAACTTCGTGCTGATAGGCGGTTGCTGCAACGGCAGCCTGGGTGATTCCGGGGACTATTCGGTCAGCGGTGCCTCCGAGGAGGCGAGCGGCGACTTGCCTTACGCCCAATACGGCCTCTGCATCAAGACCTCCAATGGCGATGGCTCGGCCATCCCGTCAGGTCTGATGACCTTCATGGCACAGACCATGTGTCCAACTTCGTGGGAAGTGGAAAATTCGGTTGCGGGGCGCTATATCGTCGCGCTCCCCGACAATGGCACGCCCTACTACCAGTTCGGCGGAAAGCCGCTGGATCCAAGCGAAGTGCGCAGCCACGTGCATGGCGTGCAGGGAAAGATTCCGTTCAGCGGCCATGACATCGCAGGCGCCAGCGGCTGCTGCGCAAGCGGCTATGCGTCCAAGGGCGATTTCAGCATCGTCGACACCAGGACGGAGCCGGTTACCGGTCAGCCGTCCGACAGTGCGGTGCAGGCGCCGTACTACACCGCGCTGATGTGCCGGAAGCAATGAGGTCGGTCTTCGAACGGCAGGGAGAGCATCATGATGTGGGGTCACTTTGGCGACGAACGGAATCGGGAACGTGTCGATGCCTCCGATCGCCATGCGCCAGGCATGGCCGCCGCAAGGGGGCGCAATCCCACTTGTCCAGCGTTGACGCGTGCGCTTGTTGCGATGTGCCTGACCGCGGCAGTGCTTGCCAACGTTGCGGCGGCAAAGCAAGCAACACACGTGCACCGGGCAAACACTGCTGACGTGCGCCCAGGTGAGGTGGATCCCATCACCAATCCCAAGCGACTGACGATGTTTCCGGTCAGCACCGTCGGAGTGCTGGCGAGCCAGAACTCATCACTCTACAGCGACCTGTTCGACTACGCCGCAGCCAACGCAGGGCTCACCCAGTGGAGCGTGTCGGCGCAGAAGCTGCAGCCGGGAGATTCATGCCAGCAGTCACAGCGGCGACGCCTTGCCCATGGCCGTGTATCCACGCCCGATTTCGAGCAGGCGGTGTGCATGACCAACTTCGGCATCACCGTCTATACAAGCCCGCTGAAGATCAACGATGGTCAACGCGTAACGCTGTCCTTTCCCAATCCGTCCACCAGCACGGTGGGTCGAAATTTCGATCTGGCGGTCGGGGAGATCCTGCGGCGCCCCAACCAGGATGAACAGCCCCAGCAGATGATCGTTGCCGCCTATGCCAACCTGCAGCAGCGACTGCAGGTTGACGTGATCCTCTGGAAGCCAGGCGCGGGTTCACAAGGTGGACTTGAAGTGGCTGCGTCCTATGTCGGCCCGGCCGATGAGGCGCCCACCGGCGACGTCGCGGTGACGCTGGGGGACTACATGAATGACGGCACCCTGCAGATCGTCACTGCTGCCGATTCGTCTGCTGGCCCAGGCGCCGGCCGCATCCGCCTGGCGGCGTACCGCTGTTCGAGCGACGGCAGCAAGCACACCCTGCAGCGAGTCGGTACCTCCTATGCGTACGATGTCCCCAGCGGCCGCCCGAGCTCGATCGGGCTCGCCTCTGCGGACTTCGTTGGTCGAGGCAATGAGCAGTTCATCGTGAGCTATCTCGCCCAGCGCGACGGCGGCATCGACCAGATGCTGTCATTGGCCTATTTCGACCCGGCGAAGCTGGAACAGATCGGGCCTCCGAAGGCGAAGACCCTGATCGGACCTGTCGCCGGCAACTCCTACGCCGATCTCGCCACTGGCCTGTTCCAGTTCGACCCCAGGACAGCCAGTCCGGCAAGTGACCCGTTCTTCCAGCGGCAGCTGGCGATCGCCTACGTAGGACCCGATGCCCGGGTAATGGGACGCGTACTGCAGGTCCGTGATGGCTCGCCGCCGTTCTTCCATGTCGGGCCGGAAGCCCAGTTCTCGTCGGATCGATCGCCGGTCGAAACCGCGGGATTGGGTCCGATGGTCGCGGCAGGCAATTTCATCGGCCTCAAGAACGATGGCATCGATCCGCGGCACCAGTTGGCGGTGGCGCTGCCCCAGCGGGGTGATCAACCCGGGCGCATCCTGCCGGAGATCGTTGTCGCCCGCGTCAACAACGCGTCGTTCGCACTTGATCCGGTGTATCGCCACCGCATGCCCAACTACGCGAGCAGCGGCCTGGTCTTCGGGGTGCCGATCATCGCCTATGATCGCGGCGGCGATTCCCTGTATCTGGGAAATCCAGCCCACATCACCATCCAGGACATGATCGATCCTCAGTATGTGGTCGGCATGCCACCGCGCCACGTCGATGCGCTGCCTGACCCCGGTGGTGATTCTCCCTACAAGATCATCAACCTCCTTGGCGGCTTCGGGCCATCGGCGTTCAGTGTCACCTTGCGCGACAGCGCAGACAGCACGCTCACCGAGACATCAACCAGCTCCAGCTCGTCCCGGTTCGGTGGCGGCCTTACCCAGACCGTGGGCAGCACCGTCGGTGGCGGCTTCATGAACATTGCCAACTTCGAGACGTCGCTCTCGGTAAGAACGGCGGCTTCGTTCGAGACAAACAGCATGGAGCGCACGCTCAACAGCGCCTACCAGTCGATCACCACCCAGAAGGCTGCCACCACCACCCAGGATGACCACCTGGTATTCAACATGCGGCTGATCGATATATGGCGCTACCCCGTTTACGGCGTGAACCGGGAGCGCTCGGGCCGGTTCCCGTTCTACGACATTGTCATCCCCGGGCAATTGATGGAGTACAGCGGTGGCGGCCTGAACTACGACTGGTACAACCCGTCGCACCAGAACTACAACGCCACCAGCTATCCGGAGATCCCGACACAGGGTCTGTTCGCCACCGACATCGGCACGTTCAGTTTTCGTGATGAGGCGGGGAAGACCGTCGAGGTGGCGGGAAAGCCGCTCAACAGCCCAATCGCACGCGCCTTCGACGGCAATGCGCAGACGTTCAGCCTCGACTACACAAGGGAATCGGGCTCCAGCAGCGAGAAGTCCTTCTCGTATTCGCTCAGCAGGAGCATCGACATCACCACCGGATTCCGGGCGTCAGCTGACGTGCGCATGTTCAGCGGCAGCGCCAACTACGAAGGCACGGTCAGCCTGTCTGACGCTTCGAACTGGGAAAGCAGCGTGGTCGCGCAGCGTACGATGCGCAACTCGCGGGGAATCACCCTCGATCAGCCGGACGTGCCCGGAATTGCCTCACGGGCCTACCACTACCAGACACTGATCTATGTCACCGGCAATGGCGGCATCAAGGTCGCGCATGGCACCGACTTCCTCCGCTCGTCCGGCGGATCGCAGTGGTGGAAATCCACTTATGGCGGCCGGCCGGATCCCGCCCTCAACCTGCCATGGCGCATGGCCTACGACCCGACCCAAGGCGCGTGGACACTGGCGCCGCAGGATGAGTACTTCCGGTTGCGCGGACTGACGCTCACCGAAGCGTTGCCGGACGATGTGACCGGCGAGTACCCGCCGCTGCTGGGTGGCGTGGATGCAGGAACCAAGGTCCGGGTCGTGGTGCCGGTGCACAACTACTCTCTCGATACAGCTGCGCAGAAGGTCGTCGTCGCCTTCGCCTATCGCGCAAGGGCGCCGGGTGCCGACAGGCGCGGCGGACCCGAATCGGCTTCTGGACGCGAAGAGGGCTATGTCGAGTTCGCTCGTTCAAAGCCGATCACCATTGCGCCGCGCGGCATCGCCAACGTCGACGTACTTTGGGATACGGCAAACCTGGGCGGTAGCGACGCCGGCACTCCCTATGAGTTCAAGATCACCGTGGACCCCGACAATGCGATTCCGGACAAGTTGCACGGGTCGGATCCCGCCTCCGGTGCGCAGACCATCGGCCATTGGCCATGGAATGGCGGCTTCTGGGTATTCAATGCGCAGACACCGGGCGCGAACAGCCGGCGCGAAGACCTCCCCCAACCGCCACAGGCGCCTGGATTGACGCTGAGCGTGCCGGCGCTGGCGGCCGCACGACAGGCAGGTGAGGGCAGTGCGGTTGAAGGAAGGGGCGCGGACGTTGCCACCGTAACCATCGACATGCCGGCAGCTGACCGCTCGCTACGTCGACTGATCATCGGTGGTATCGACACCGACGGCAGACGCGTTGCGCTGGCGTCGCGCTCCCTCTATGGGCTGGGGCCCGGTCAGCATCGGTTCGACATCAGGCTTGGGGCTGCAGATGGGCCGGTCGCCCTGGTATCGCTGCACGCCTGGATGTCCTCGGGCGCGCTGCGTGGAGAATCACGCGCCGGCGTCAGCACGCAGGACGTGGATGCCATGCATCCCGGTGCAAAGGAATCGAACCCAACAAAGGGGGAGTGATGCGTGACGAGGCGAGGCAGTCGCCTTCGGTGATCCACCCGTACCGGTTGGCACGAGTCTTTGCCGCCGGAATATCGACTTCAATGCATGGAAGGGTATCCCGATGAGAACGACCATTGTTGTTGCGATGCTGCTTGTGGCTGGCTCGATTTCCACAGCGAATGCCGCACAGTGCTATCAGGGAAGGGCCACGGTTCGGCAGAACGCGCCGGCGAACATGTGTACGCAGGTGGAAAAGGGCTATGCCAACACCGGCAAAGGTCCATTGACACATGAGGGGTGCACGGCAGCAAAGAACCAGGCCGCCACCAAGCTGAGAGCGCGCCTGCAGCAGACTTGTCGCGCCTATGTGCAGACCAATGAATCCTGCACCGTGATCACCGCTCCGACCTGCACCTGACAGGCATGGTGGTTGGCGGATTGCTTTCTGCTGGCGGCGGGTTGGCTCGGGCCGGGTGCCGGGGCCGATCCGACCGCTGGCGCTCGAACAGGCAACAGGGAGTACTGCGATGACTGACTGCAGAACCTTCAACGGGGTCACCGAGGCCATCTTCAGCTGCGTCAAGAAGAAGAGCTTCGAGGAGCACGGCACGGTCTACGAACCGGCGAACGCAAACCAGGGCAAGGCAACGACGAAAGTGCCGGTAGTCGGGACTGTGGTCGTCAGCTTCAGCTTCGACCCAACGGCGGGAACGATCGTCTACTGCGTCATCTCAAAGCCTTGGATCGTGTCTGCTTCCCAGATCTTCGATGGCATCGGCGACACCATCAATTCCTGCCGGAAGTCGTAGGGCTTGCGCAGGCGGGTCGATGGCATGCCTCGCGCCTCCGTGCCCTCAGCCATGCTGCAGCGCAAGGTGTAAGCCACCATTCGCACTGGTACGGTCCAGCCCGTTGCACCACCAACGACGGGGAGAGACGACGATGCGCAAGGTACTGCTGCTGTTGATCCTGCTGACCGGACTGGCGCCCACCGCCTGGGCCGCCACGGTCAAGACCACCCACCGCACCGTTCCCAGTTGGGACGGCACAGCCCTCGGGGTCTTTGTCATCGAGCCTCAGGACGCGGGTAGCGGCAAGTACCCGCTGCTGGTGATGCCCAGCAGCTGGGCCGTTCCCAGCGTGGAGTACGTAGGGGTGGCGCAGTCGCTGGCCAAGCGCGGCTATGTGGTCATCAGCTACAGCTCGCGCGGCTTCTGGGAGTCCGGCGGTGCCATCGATATCGCGGGGCCGGCAACGGTCGAGGATGTCAGCGCATTGATCGACTGGGCGCTGGACAATACCCAGGCCGACCCGGATCGGATCGGCGTCTCGGGCATCTCCTACGGCGCCGGCACCAGCCTGCTGGCGGCGGCACGTGATCCCCGCATCAAGGCGGTTGCCGCCCTCAGCGGATGGGCCGACCTGCAGTCATCGCTGTATGCCAACGACACGCCCAGCGCACAGGGGATCGCACTGCTGGTTGCCGCCGGCCTGGTCACCGGCCGCCCAGGGTCCGAGCTGGCCACGATCAATCGCAACGTGGTGGTCGGCAACTATCAGGGCGCAGTGGAATCGCTGTTGCCGGTGGCCGCGATCCGCAGCCCTGCGGCCAGCATCAGCGAGATCAACGCCAACCAGCCGGCCGTGTTCCTGGCCAACGCCTTCAACGACAGCCTGTTCCCGCCGGGCCAGCTGGTGGATTTCTTCAACCAGCTGAAAGTCCCCAAGCAGCTGCAGCTGCGCCACGGCGACCATGCCCTCAACGAGGCCCTGGGCGCACTGGGTATTCCCAACGAGGTCTACGATTCGGTGGGTGACTGGTTCGACCATTACCTCAAGGGGGTGGGCAATGGCATCGACCGCGAACCGGCGGTGCAGCTGAAATCACAGAAGGGCAGCTGGAGCACCTACCCGAACTGGCAGGCCACCAACAGCGGGGCAGTGAGCTACGCGTTGACCGCCCCGGGCGGCCTGCTTCTGCCCACCGGCGGCCTGGCCGAAAACGGGCGCAACACTGGCTGGAACTACCGCATCGGCAGCGGCCTGCCTACCGCCGCCAATTCCGGCGTAGCGATGGTGTCCGGCTCGCTGCAGATGATCAACCTTCCGCCAGGCGCGTACGTGCCCTTCATCGGGCGCAACGCCGCCGGCGTCTGGCAGGGCCCGATCTACTGGAACGCACGCCGCCTGGACGGCGCGCCGGAAGTGCGCGTGACGGTCACCCCCAGCCGTGCCAACACCACGCTCTACGCCTATCTGTACGCGGAAGATGTGCTGGGCAATGGCCAGCTGATCAGCCACAAGCCGTACACCCTGCGCGGCATCGCGCCGGGGCAGGCGACCACCCTCGATCTGCGGCTGGAAGCGAGCAGCTGGAACATCCCACCGGGTAGTCGCCTGACGCTGGTGGTCGACACGGTAGACCTGCGCTATGCAGGCGTCAGCCAGCTGGGCGGGGCGGTGACATTCAGTTCGCCTACGTCCGCGCCATCGGTGCTGAAGGTGCCATTGCACTGAATCCATGCTGCGCCCGCGGATGCGGGCGCAGCCGCTCCATGGGTACACCGGCGGCAGATGCCGCGTGGTGTGCTCACAGCTTGCCGGCCTCCCGGTAGCGGGCGACGCCCTGTTCGATCAGCATCTGCAGTTCGTGCAGCAACGCTGGATCCCCGGCATCGAAGTTGAAGCAGGATTTCCCCTGCATATGCTTCTTCAGGGCCGGGCTGATGCCGACCAACAGCTCGGGGAAGGTGTAGATGGGCATGAAGTGAAAGGAATGCCTGCGCCCCGAAACCTTCACCGCGGCGAAAAACTGCGCCTTACCCTTGGCGTCCACGTTCCTGCAGTTGGCGTAGAAGTGATCGTGGTCGTCATGCACAACGACAAGTTCGGCCTTGTAGGGAAACAGCAGATCCCGCAGGGCGACGAAAAGAGTGCTCGATGGGTCGTCCACCGCACGATTCGGCGGGGTGGTGGGCGCGCGTGGGTTCTTCATGGACGTAGGCCCCGGTCGGAGCGCGGCTGGGAGGGTGTGCAGGCTTGCCGGGTCAGCGTAGCACGGGCCCACGGGCTGGCTGCTGCTCTGGCGGCGCCACCGCTGTGACGCCGGCCGGCATCAGCCCCAGCCCCAGCACCACCATCGATTCAAACCCTTTCAGCATTGGCGGCATCCATCAACTGCCACGCCACCATCGCCAAGCGAAAGGGAAGTCGCCCATGCCCGCAAACCCGCATGTACTCCTGGCTGTAGCCATCGCCTGTGCCACGTCAGGCTTGTGTTACAGCGCCAATGCCGCACCCGTTGAAATCCCGTTCGAGCAGGACAAGGACCATCGGATCTTCGTCCACGGCAGCATCAACAGGTCCGAACCCTTGCGATTCCTGGTGGATACCGGTGCGGATGCATTGGCCATATCACGCGCCATCGTGCCGAAAGCATCGGTGTTCATCGACGACCGCACTGAAAATACCGGTTCAGATGGGGTCACCACACTGGACTACAGCACGCGCAACGACGTTGAGATCAGCGGACTGCATGCGCGCATGGGCGCGGTGGTGGTCGACTACCGGAACCGTCCCTTCGACGCCGTTCTGGGGTGGAAGTTCTTTGAAGGAAAGGTTGTCGAGATCGATTACGACCGGCAGCAACTGGCTGTCCATCGCAACCTGCCGGATATGTCCCGATACACCCGCGTCAACGTCCGCTGGATCGACAATACGCCCGCGATCGAAGTCACGATCGGCAATGGAAATGCCGTCTTCAAGCCTTGGCTGGCGCTGGATACGGGAAGCAACGGCACCATCGATCTCAGCTATGCCTACAGTTCGCGCCAAGGGCTTCTGCAGGTCTTCAACCAGAAGATCGGGACGTCCCGGTTCACGGGCAGCGCCGGCAATGTCATTCGAGCCATGGATGTACGCGTGCCATCGGCGAGCATCCAGGGGCTGGTCATCGATTCTGCAGCCGCGTCCTTTTCCATCGACGATGATGCCTCCACGGGCGACGGCACCATCGGCGCGGGGGTCCTGAGGCAGTTCAACCTGCTGTTGGACATGAAGACCGGCAACGTTTATCTACGCCGCAACCAGTCCGCTGGCGAGGAACCGGCCAGGAAGTAACGGCTTGGCGTGGGCGCCGCAGCAAGACATCGGCCATCGACAGCCCCTTGTGAAGGCTCAGCGCTGACCGCACACTGCTCGGCAGCCCTTTCATTCAAGATACGTCCATGACCCTTCGCATCACCTGCCTGTGCGGCGAAAATGCAATGGAACTGCACGGGGCTCCCGCTGCGCGGGCGAACTGTCACTGCACCACGTGCAGGGATTTCTACGGCGTTGCGATGCTCTCGGCCACGGCATGGGCGGCCGAATCGGTGACCCTTTCCGGCGGCAACCACGCGCGCTTTCAGCACCCGGCAAAGCAGCTTTCCAAGACGTTCTGCCTGAACTGCGGCGATGTGCTGCTTGGCACCAACCGCCTGGGCATGTGCGTGGTTCTCAATGCCGTGGTTGCCCGAACGGCTGACGGCGTTCTGGATGCGGCGTTTGCGCCGACGATGCATCTGTTCTATCGGCAGCGCGTCATTGACGTGACAGATTCGCTGCCGAAGTACCTCGATGGGTGGGACGGTCCGCTTCATGTGCGGCAGGAAGATCCGCAGCCGTGTCCTGGCCCCTGACGATGCGAGGCAGCAATGTTCAAGGATAAATCGTTGGGCAAGATCAAAAGGACTTCGCAGATGAGCCCACCAAGCAGCTACGACCTGGTACTGGACACCCTGCGGAACAGCCTTGCAGAGCTGCCCGCGACCGATGGCGTGGGCCTGCCATTACTTGCAGTCTGCGCCGCGTTTGATGACTTCAATGCGCTTTCCATTGGCAGGAAGCTCGATGAGGAAACGCTCACCAGCCTGTTCCTGGGGCACTTGGGGTCGAGCGTTCGCCATGCAGGCTGCATCTGGCCAGATGGCGACGTTGGCAGCAGTCGAATCGGCCTGCGCTGGCTCCATTACAGCCGCCCTGCAGAGAACACTTTTGGCAGTGACTTCGCGTTGCTGATCGCCGCACCTGGGCAGGACGAGCGCTACCGGTTGGCGGTCTTCCAGGCCAAACGCTGTGATGGGTCTCCCGTTGATCTGAAGCGGGCACCCGCGTGGGATCTGGGTGAAAGTCCCGATGCCAATGGGGCTCCACCGTTGGCCAGCCAGGCCGATAGGGATCAACAGAAGAAGGAACTCAAGGCAAAGCGTGTGGCGGAAGCTGACGCCGCGCTTGAACGCTACCTTGGATGGTTACAGAAAACAGATACCCTGCTTACGGCTCAAGACCTTTTGGAGCTCGAACAGCAACAGCATGGCAAATGCTGGCAACTTACCAAACTGGTCATCCTTGCCCTCAGGCTGAGGCACCAGTTCAACAGACCGGCGGCAGCGAGCGTGAACTATGTGCTGTGGCCAGAGCAGACCGGCAAGCCTGTGATCTATGCGCCCGTGGCCCACGCCCAATTGGAGAGGCCGGCTGACAGCAGCAGACCCGCGACAGCGCCAGTGGCGCAGCAGAATAAAGCGTCCGGGGAAACGCCTGAGCGTAGGACGCAACGTCTGCAACCACCCCAAAGCGAGCTTCGCACGCTTTTGATGACGTGGCTGACGGAAGAAGGGGGCAGCGGAGACTCCCTGAGCGTGGAAGAAGCTGCGGTCGCCTGCCAACTGATCACTGACTGTGTCGGCTCGGTCGCCATCGTCGATCTTCGCAGTTCGGGGCCCGCGCTCACCCTGGATAGCAGCATCAAGCTGGTAGAAGCCGCTGCGGCATTGCCGGCCTACGAACACGCGTTCGCAAGCCCCGGGCCTGCACCCTGATGCACGCAGGCCAAGGGTGCACAGGCTCTGCGATGCTGCAACCCGCATCTGCGGAACCCGGCCCAACGCGGTGAAGGTTTCCGCAGAACCGCCTTCGCCCTGCAGGTGCAGGCCTCAGCGGGCGCCCGGGGCGCCCGCCGGGTCATGCAGGCCACGCAGCCTCTTCTTGTTGATCTTGCCCACGCTGGTGCGTTCCAGCGAATCCACGAAGCTGACGCGGTCCGGGATCGCATAGCGGGAGATATCGCCGGAGCGGCTGCGTGCTGCAACCAGCTCGATGATCTCGGCCTCGGTCACATCGCTGCCCGCCTGCCTGACCACCAGCGGTAATGGTCGCTCCCCCCATTTTGCATCGCTGATGCCGATCACGGCGACCTCGTTGACGGCTGGATGCAGGGCGATGATGTCTTCCAGGGCGAGCGATGAGATCCACTCGCCGCCGCTCTTGATCACATCCTTGATGCGGTCGGCCACGCGCAGGTAGCCGTCTGCGTCGATGTTGCCGATATCTTCGGTATGCAGGTAGCCGCCCGCCCACAGGGCCGTCGATGCGTCCGGATTGTGCAGATAGCCCTGGGTAAGCCAAGGCGTGCGTACCACCACTTCTCCGGTAGCGACGCCATCGTGGGCAACGTCATTCATGTGTTCGTCCACGATGCGCAGGTCCACCAAAGGCACCGGGATGCCGGCCTTGGTGCGCAGTGACAGCTCCTGATCCGGGTCGTCCAGGGTGTGGACATCGATCTGCGCGACGGTGAGCAGGGGGCAGGTCTCGGACATGCCGTAGCCGCCGAAGATGTCGATGCCACGTACCAGTGCCTGCTGCGCCAGTGCCCGCGGTAGCGCTGCACCGCCGATGATGACTTTCCAGTGGCTCAGATCGGTCTCGGCAGCTGTGGGATGGCCGAGCAGCATGTGCAGGATGGTCGGCACGCAGTGCGAGAACGTCACTTTCTCGCGGGCGATCAACGCCAGCAGCGTGCCGGGCAGATAGCGACCCGGATAGACCTGCTTGATGCCCAGCAGCGTGGCCACGTAAGGCATGCCCCAAGCGTGGACATGGAACATCGGGGTGATCGGCATGTAGACATCGTCGCGGTGCAGGCGGCCCTGACTGGCCGCGCTGCCGAGCGCTGCCATTGCCGCAAGCGAATGCAGCACCAGTTGCCGGTGGCTGAAGTACACCCCCTTGGGCAGGCCGGTGGTTCCGGTTGTATAGAACGTCGTGGCACGGGTGTTCTCGTCGAAGTCCGGGAAGCTGACGATGGGAGTGGCCTCGCGCAGCCCGGCTTCATACTCGGTCATGAAGCCCGCTGGCAGTGGACCATTCTCGTCGTCCAGCAGGATGCGGGTGCGCAGGTCCGGCAGCTGTTCGTCGATGGCTTCCAGCACTGGCAGGAACTCGCGGTTGGCGAGGATCACCCGCGCACCGCTGTGATTCAGCGTATAGGCAATCTGCTCGGGCGCCAGGCGGATGTTCACCATCATCAGCACCGCCCCGAGCATTGGCACTGCGAAGTAGCTCTCCAGGTAGCGGTTGCTGTCCCAGTCCATCACTGCCACGGTGTCGCCTCGCTTTACCCCCAGCGAGGTCAACAGTCCGGCCAACTGGCCGATGCGCGCCTGCAGGGTGCGGTAGTCGAAGCGGACCTTGTCGCCGTAGACGATCTCCTGCTGCGGACGCACCGCCAGTGGCGTGAGCAGCAGCTGCTTGATCAGCAGCGGATAGGCATGTGCCTCGGCGGCGGGCGCGTCTGTAGCGGTAGCGAATGACATCTGGGGGTTTCCTGGTGGACGGCGTGTCAGCGGCTTGGGATGGCCTGGACCGTGGGAATGGAAAGCTGTTCGCGCAGCAACGGCGCTTCCGCACGTGGCGTCGGCTGGATGAGTGCATCCTGCGGCAGCGCATGCTGGGGGGCCTCGAGGTGATCCCATACCTGGTCCAGCGCCGCGAACATGTAGGGCAGCAGGGGGACATAGCGCTTCCGGTAGTCCGGGAAGCCAAGCAGCGAGTCGAAGTGCTGTGCGTTGTTCACTCGCCAGTAGGCGATCTGGGCCCCGGCGTTGCGCGCCATTGGAACGTAGCGATCGCTGGTCATGTTGATCGGCACCAGACCGTCGTCCAGGCCATGGATCACCACGATCGGCAGGTCGCGACGCGGTGCCTTGGCGGTGGCCGCTGCGATGCCCGCGCGCACTCGTCGGGCATCAGCGCTGTTGCCCTTGCCGAGCGCACGCAGGCAGTTCAGGCCACGCAACGGAGCGTCCGCTGCAACGGCTGCATTGCCATCCACCAGCGTCACGCCACTGCCCGGCGGAATGCCGCTGCCCTCGCTCCACCAGGTTGCGCGCACCTCGGCTGCGGCCGGGCTGGGCCGGCCATCCGCCGCAGCGGCGGCGAAGCTGTACGCGCAGGGATGTTCGCCAGCGCCGTAGCGCCCATAGGCCGACGAATAGGTGGCCGCGATGGCGCGCCACAGATCGAAGCCGGTCGAGAACGCGCCTGCGCGAAGTGCGTCGGTGCTCAATCCGGCATCGGCCAGTTGCTGCCGTGCCGACCGGGCCTGTGCCGCAGTGTCCTCGCCCTGTACCAGACCGGCGGATTTCAGCGTGGCACACCGCTGGGTCCACACCGGCACGGCCTGCGCTTGTAGAGGCGGTTGCGGCAGATCATCCAGTGCCAACAGCGCGCAGGGCATCAGCAAGGCGGCTTGGGTGACGAAGTCGTACAGCGGCGGCGCCCCTGCCACCGAGATATTGGGTTCGCCAGCGACCATCGCATCGAACCAGTCGCCTTCAATCTCCGCCGCACGCAGCACGGCGCCGCCGCCATTGGATACGCCGACGCCCAGCGTGCGCGTATTGGCCGCCGTAAATGGCGCCGATTCGGGGTAGGCGCGGTCCAGCGCCTGCAGGCCGAACTGCAGCGCCTGCAGCAGATGACGTCCCCAATCTGCTTCCGGGTTGTCGCCAGAATGGGCATGTTTGAAAGCGATGCCCTGCGCGGCTGTCGCACCCGCAGGAATGAAGGCCAGTGCGCCTTGGCTGGCTGGCGTGCCATCTGCCTGGACGCCGGCCTTGGCATCCAGATCGTAGTAGTCACTGCCGGCGCCCTTGTCGGTGTAGGCCACGGCGCAGCCGTGGGCCAGGCCCCAACTGCCCGCAACCGAAATCGCGCCATAGATCCCGCGCGAGCCGGAAGATGCGGCGATCACCAGGCAGCGTCGCGAGGCATCGAAGTTGTCGGGTACCTGCACCAGAACGCGGTGGGGTTGATGTGCGCCAGCGATGCGCGCGTAGGCCGAGAATTCGCGGCCCGGCGACGCCTGCAGGCTGCCGTAGACATCGCCGAAGCCACCGCCGGGGGTCAGGTCGGCGATGCCGCGCCAACTGCTCCAGATCGCACGACGTCGGGCCTCCTCGGCCGTGGGTTGGGCCGGGTTGCTGAACGCTGGCGCGGTGGCCGAGCGCAGCGCGTCGATGCCCAGCCCCGCTGTCAGCAGTTCATCGTCGCCGCGATGCGGGGTTTCCCGCCACTGCTTGAACACCGCAGCGGCAGCGGTGGGGCGGGGCGGGGCGGCATGGGCGGTTGTGATGCTGCCCAGAAGCAGTGGCAGCGCGGCGTACAGCAGCGTAACGGGGCGGTGGCTGTTCATTGCTCCACCCTAACAATGCAGGCGCCACGCGCCAGCGTACCTTGGTACCCGTGCCCAGGCGCGGGCGATTTGCTAACCTCGGCTGGACATGCCGACCCTGCTCATCGCCGATGACCACCCCTTGTTCCGCGCCGCGCTGCATCGCGCGGCCGAAGAGGCGGTTGCTGACCTTCAGATCAGCGAGGCCGATTCGCTGCACAGCGTGCTTGAAGCGATCGAGAGCCGGCAGATCGACCTGATGCTGCTGGACCTGCATATGCCGGGCAACCACGGCCTTGCCGGGCTGGCCACCATCCGTGCGCTGCAACCGGGGCTGGCAATCATCATCGTTTCGGCCAACGAAGAACCGCACGTGATCCGCCGTGCCATCGACCTGGGCGCAGCCGGCTATCTGCCGAAAAGTTCAGGCCTGACCGACCTGCAGTCCGCGCTGCAGACCGTGCTGGAAGGTGAGCGCTGGATCCCGGCGCTGCTGCGCGAGCCGGTGGCGCGGGTCGCGCCCTTCAACAAGGACGCCGATCTTGCCGCGCGCCTGTCCAGCCTGTCGGCGCATCAGTACAAGGTGCTGAGCCTGGTAGCCGAAGGATTGCTCAACAAGCAGATCGCCGACCGGCTGGGTGTGCAGTTGCGCACGGTCAAGGCGCACATGACCCGCATCATGGGCCGGCTCGGGGTGCGCAACCGTGCGCAGGCCATCCGTGTGCTGCACGAGATGGGGCTGAACGACCCTTCGCGGCAGATCGAAGAGGCGCAGGACGCCTGATCCTTGGTCAGGGCGTTGTCGTAGTGGCGGTTGCCAGCAGATGGTTGATCGCCCAGCGCAGTGCCAGCGGTTTGAACGGCTTGTTGAGCAGCGACAGCCCCGCACTGCGCACCGCTTCGCGGGTATCGCTGCCGGTATCGGCGCTGAGAATCACTGTCGGCCGTGCCCCGTGGACGGCAGCAAGGCGCCTCCACAGCGCGACACCCGTATCGCCATCGTCAAGGTGGTAGTCGAACAGCCACAGTGCCGCCTCTTGTGCTGAAGCACCCAGCGCGTTGACGTCGCGCGTCGCGATGACGTAGCAGCCCCAGGCAAGCAACATCTGTCGCATCGCCTCCAGTGCATCCGGGTCGTTGTCGATCACCAGTACGCAGATGCCCTTGATGCTGCTGTTGCCAGCGGCGGGTTCGGTGCGCGGGGCTGCAGGTGGCGCTGCCCGCGCCACGGTGATGGAGAAGGCCGAGCCACGATCGACCAGGCTGCGCAGTTGCAGCGGCGCATGCAGCAGGTCGGCAATGCGGCTCGCGATGGTAAGGCCCAGGCCAAGCCCCTGGCCGTTGCTGAGGTCGCCACGATGGAATTCCTCGAACACCACCGCTTGTTGCTCCGGGGCAATGCCGGGGCCGCTGTCATGCACACTGATCGACAGCGTCTGGCCGTGCCGACGCACGCCCAGCAGCACGCCGCCATGGCGGGTGTAGCGGATGGCATTGGCCAGGAAGTTCTGCAGCACCCGGCGCAGCAGCAACGGGTCGCTGTGCACCCACGCGCGGGTCCGCACATGGCGGAACTGCAGGCCGTGCGCCGCGGCCAGCACGGCGGCCTCCTGCGCAAGCGGGTCCAACACGGTCGACAACGCGAACGGGCGTGGATCGGCCACCAGCCCGCCGGCTTCAAGCCGCGATATATCGAGCAGGCCCGATAGCAGGTCATCGGTGGAATCCAGCGCGCCACGGATCTGGCGCAGGAAGCTGTCCAGGAACTCCGATTCGATGTGCTGCGACATGGCGTCGGTCAACAGCTGCGCCGCATGCAAAGGCTGGATCAGGTCGTGACCAACAGCCGTCAGGAAGCGCGTCTTGGCCACATTGGCCCGCTCGGCTTCGTGCACGGCCAGTTCAAGCCTGGCAGTGCGATCCTGCACCCGGCGCTCAAGGGTTTCGTTGCTGCGCTTCAGCGCGTCCTCTGTCCGACGGAACGCGGTGACATCGGTGAAGGTGGCCACATAGCCACCACCGGGCATCGGGTTGCCGCGGATTTCGACGATGGTGTTGTCCGGGAAGATCCGCTCGGATAGATGCGGGGTGCCGCGGCGCATGTGCACGACCCGCCGTTGCAGTGCCTTGTCGCGTGAGTCGCCCGGAGTGTCACCGATCTTCAGCTGTCCCAACGCCCACGCCGTCAGGTTCGACACCGGTTGCCCCACCTGCAGCAGCTCCGGCGGGAACTTGAACAGTGCGGCATAACGGCTGTTCCAGGCCACCAGCTGCAGCTGTGCATCGACCACGCTGATGCCCTGGCTCATGTTTTCCAGGGCGGCTTCCAGCAGGCGCTGGTTGAAGCGCAGCACCTGGGTCGCTTCGCCGACGGCCCGGGTCACGGCATCCAGCGGCGCAGCCCCGCCATCGCGGGCTGCCTCCACCAGCAGGCGTGCCATGCCCGCACCGACCACGGCGGTCAGCTCGCGCTCGATGGCAATGACCCGGTCGTCATCCAGCATCTGCCCCGCATGTCCGTCCATCAGCTGGCGCGCCCGTTCCTGGCCGAGGAAGCGACCGGCCGTCTTGCGCAACGATGCCGCTGCCACTGCATCGCGCTGCCGTGGCATCGATGGTCGCACCGCACGCGACACCAGCACCACGGTCGCCAAGTTGACCGCCAGGCTTGCGCCCATGCTGATGGCGATGTGGCCCGGCTGCATGCGCAGCGAGAACATCGCCAGCCAGTGCAGTCCCTCCGGGCTGGCCGATGGCGGCGGTGCGGGGATCACCATCGGCAGCAGCACCAGCCACAGCCAGACCAGTGAGCCCAGCACAATGCCAGTGATGATGGCCGGGGAGGGGGTGCGCGGCCGATACACCGCCAGCAGCACTGCCGGCGCCAACTGCGAGAGCGCGGTGAAAGACATCAGACCGAAATCGCTGAGCGCCTCGGTGCCGCTCATCGCGCGGCTGTACAGCCACGACATAAGGAACACCGCGAGGATGCCGGCGCGGCGGAAGGCCAGCACGCGCGGCCGCAGATCGGCTCCGCTGTTGATGCCGTTGACGCCACTCAGCAGGCGCGAGCCCACGCCGTGGTTGCCCAGCATGATCGACAGGGTCAGCCCGGACAGGATCATCATGCCGGTGGCCGCACTCAGGCTGCCCAGGTAGGCCAGCAATGCCAGCAGGTGGTGGCCGCGGTCCTGCGGCAGGGCCAGCACATACAGGTCCGGCGGTACCGTGGACGGCAGCTGTGCGGCACCCGCCAGCGCCATCGGCACCGACGGCAGGCCGATCAGCAGCAGGTACAGCGGGAACAACCAGCGTGCCGTCTTCAGGTCGGACGAGCGGCGCAGTTCGACCACGCCCACATGGAACTGATGGGGCAGGGTGAACGCGGCCAGCGCCCCGAGCGCCACCATCGTCAGGTAGTCGGGCACCACGGCCGGTGGCGGCAGGTGCACCATCTTCTCCAGCAGCGGCGCGCCGGCCTTGTGCACCGAGAGCGCGGCATACAGGCCGATGGCCAGCAGTGCCGTCAGCTTCAACAGCGATTCCAGGCCCAGCGCGACCACGATGCCACGGTTGTGCTCGGTGGCCGACGCCTTGCGCGCACCGAACAACGTGGTGAATGCCGCCATCGTCAGCGCGAACCAGAACGACACGTCCAGCTGCCAGCCGACGGGCGCGAACTGATCGCCGAGCAGGGCGACAAGGCCCTGGCTGACTGCTTTCAGCTGCAGGGCAATATAGGGAATGATGCCAAACAGCGCGACCAGGGTAATGGTGATGCCCAGCCCCTGATCGGCACGCAGCCGCGCGACCACCAGATCGGCGATGGTGGCGCTGTTGTGCTGCTTGGCCAAGCGCCCCAGCCGTACCAGGAACGGCAGACCGAAGGCAAAAATGAGTGCCATGCCGATCAGCGTCGGCGGGATCGGGAAGCCCCATTGCACGCCCTGCGAAGCAGCCCCGTAGTACGTCCATGCCGTGCAGTGCACGCCCAATGACAATGCATAGATGGCAGGCCAGACCTTCGACAACCGATGCCCCTGGCGCTCCCCCCACAGGGCGACGCCGAACAGCAGTACGGTCCACGCGATGCAGGCGAACAGGACGATGGAGGGCGTCAACATCGCTCCAGTGTAGAGAGAACCGCGGCCGGCGGGCAGCCGGCAGGCCCTGTGCAGCGGGGTAGGGTGGCGCTAGTCGGCCAGCACGATCAGCGAGAGCTGTTCGGCGACCACGGCCACCTCGCCGGCCGGGACCACTTCCACCGTCTTGTGCTGGGTCAGAAGCCATTGCCCAGGCCTGCGCGGTTCCAGTGACATCAGCTGCGAGCGCACCCGTACCTCGGAGCCGCTGGGCACAGGCGCCAGGAAGCGGACCTTGTTCAACCCGTAGTTGAGCACGTGGGCGATGCCTGGGAAGCCGGCCAGGGCGGCCACGTCGTCTTCGACGGTGAGCGAGAGCAGAAGGAAGCCGTGCGCGATGGTCTGGCCGCCCGGCAAGCCGGTCTGTGCACGGGCCGGATCGGTGTGGATCCAGTTGTGATCGCCCGTGGCGTCGGCGAAGGCATCGATGCGCGACTGCGCGATGCGCGTGCTGCCGCTCAGCCGCTCGCTTGCCGCCCATCGCTGCAGTGCCTGCAACGCGGCAGGCAATTCATCCAGTGAAACGTCGGGGCTCATCGCACCCGCTCCAACAACGCCAGGATCGCATCACGCGCCTGGGGTTCGGACAACATCGGAGCGTGCCCTACCTCCGGAACTTCAACCAGACGGGCGTTGGGCGAGCTGGCAGCCATCTGCTGCGCGACATCGGCAGGCAAGATGTCCGACAAGGCGCCTCGGACCACCAGCACCGGCACTCGCGCGGTCAGACCGCGCACCGCGCGCCATAGCACGGGGCGCAGCAGCCACAGCACCCACGGCCGTGTGGTGCGGATGACAGCCGGGTCGTAGTCCAGCACCATCAGGCCATCACTGCGCTGGCGGAAGGTGCGTATGGCCATCGCGCGCCAGTCGTCGGTGCTGAAGCGCGGGAACGCGGCCTTGCCGATGGATTCCACATAGGTCGTGGCTTCCGTCAGATCCATCGGTGGCACGGCCTTGCCGGCGTACTTGCCGATCCGCGCCAGGGCGTTGCGCGGCACCTTGGGGCCGGCATCGTTCAGAACGGCTGCGGCGATCAGCCCCGGTGCACGCGAGGCCAGGGTAATGGTGACCAGCACACCCAACGAGGTGCCGACGAACACCGCCTTGTCGATGTTCTGTGACCGCAGCAGCGCCACCATGTCATCGGCGTACGTGCGCGGGTTGTAACTGGACGGGTCCGGCGCACGTTCGGAGCCTGCACGCCCACGCAGGTCAACGGCGATCACCCGCCAGCCGACGGCGGTCAGCGATCGCGCAAGGGCATCGAAGTCGGCGCCGTTGCGGGTCAAGCCGGGGACGCAGACCACCGTGCCACGGGGCGGTTGCCCCGCACCCGGCGCATGGTCACGCGCATGCAGGCGCAGGCCATCGTCACTTTTCCAGTACAGATCGTCGTAAGACGGTGTCATGCAGAGGCTTCCTAGAAATCGTAACGGACGCTGAGGCTATATTGGCGCGGCGGCCCATAGAAGCCAATCAGCGTGCCGACCGCCGGAATGTTGTAGCCGGTGGTGCGGTATTCCTTGTCGGCCAAGTTGGTACCCTGCAGCGAGAAAGTCCAAGCGTCATCAAGCTTCCAGATCACGCCGGCATTGACCAGCCCGTAGCCGTCCTGGCGGATCACCGGGCTCAGGTCGGTGGTCGGCCACACTTCACTCTGGTAGCTGTAGCTCACCCGTGCGGACAGGTTGCCGCCGCTGGCCAGGTCGGTGCGGTACTCCACGTTCAACGCGCCCGAGAAGTCCGGTGCGTTGGTGAACTTCATCTGCTTGGCCACGTTGACGCCACGATCCATGTACTCGTCATACTTGGTGTCCAGCCAGGCCAGATTGCCGGAAATCAGCCAGTGCTGGCTGGGCAGGTACTGGTACTCGATTTCCAGGCCGTTGATGGTGCCGGCACCGGCGTTGGTGAAGTCGCCGAAGAAGGAATCGTCGGTGCCATCGCCATTGGTATCGATACCGGTGAACACCGACAGCTGGATGTCCTTGTACTTGTTGTGGAACGCCGACAGGTTCAGGAACAGGCGCTGGTCAAGGAAGGCCATCTTGCTGCCGATCTCGAAACTGTCGACGGTCTCGTCGTCGAATGGTTCGGCCGAGCGCGGCACGGCAACAGCGTTGGCGCGGATGTTGTAGCCGCCGGACTTGAAGCCACGCGTGGCCAAGCCGTAGACCATGATGTCCGGGGTGATCTGATAGTCCAGCGACACCTTGGGCGAGACGTTCTTGAAGTTGGTCTTCTTGTCGAAATCGGCGGCGATGGCGATCGGGCGGCTGAACGTCGCATCAGAGTAGAAACGGTTGAGCACGATCGCGCGCTTGTCCTCGTCGGTGTAGCGCGCGCCGACGTCCAGCTTCAGCTTGCTGCTCAGGTCGAAGGTCCAATCGGCATACAGCGCGGTGCTGTCGGTGAGCACCTTGCCGCGGGTGTCGCCAAACTGCAGGTTGAAGAAGTTGTTGCGGATCTGGCCACCGGCCTCGCCACTGAACTGGTACAGGCCAACCACGCCGCGCACGCGTCCACCGGCATCGTAGTTCAGCTGTACCTCGTTGCTGACCTGATCGTCGTGGTAGATGCCGCCCACATCGGCCAGTTTGACCGGCGTGGTGTCAAAGTCGATGTTGGCCTCGCTGTCCGATTCGCGCTTGGCCACCACGTATTTCAGCGCAACGTCGTCGCTGGGCCGCCAGTTCACCGTGGCCGAGGCGCCCTTGGTTTCCACGCTGTTGAGGTTGCGCATGCCCGAGCGGATGTCGTAGCGATCATCCATCGGCGGGTAGGCGCGCACGAACGGGTTGGGCGCCAGCATCTTCGAGCCGCGCATGCCGGACTGGTCGTCGATCCAGTCCAGGGCGAACTGCACGTCGAAATCATCGCCGGCATACGCGCCGAGGTTGAAGCGTGCGGCATTGATCTGCTTGTCACTCACCGGTTGGTCGGTGAAGGTGTTCTCGCCGAAGCCGTCACGATTCATGCTGGCGACCGCCACGCGCGCGCGCAGGCCGCTGTCGGCGCCGCCGATCGGGCCGCCGATCGCCGCCTTGGCGTCGAGCTGGCTGTAGTTGCCCACTGTGATCTGGGCAAAGCCTTCAGTCTGGGTGGGCAGGCCGCGCGAAATGTACTTGATGGCGCCGCCGATGGTGTTCTTGCCATACAGCGTGCCCTGCGGGCCGCGCAGCACCTCGATGCGCGAGACGTCGAATACATCCAGCAACGCGCCCTGCGGGCGGGCGATGTAGACGTCATCCAGGTAGATGCCCACGCCCGGGTCGGCACCCCAGGTGGGGTCGGACTGGCCAACACCACGGATGTAGGCCGTGACCGTGCTGCTGGCTCCGCGGGCCGCGTAGATCGTCAGGTTGGGCACCTGTCCATCAAGATCGCTGATGTCCTGGACATTCATCTTGTCCAAGGCTTCGGAGGTAAAGGCGGTGACCGCCACCGGCACTTCCTGCAGGGTTTCCTCGCGCTTGCGTGCCGTCACCGTGATGCTGTCCAGGTTGGTGGCCGATGCGGTCCTGCCCGCCGACGACGAACCCTGTGGTGCTTCCTGTGCCAGAACCGGCCCGGTGGCCAACAGCGTGCCGATCATCAGGCTCAAGCAATTCCGTTTCATTCGGTCCTCCCCCAAGGCAGATGGCCCATTGCCACCCATGCTGCCTAGGCTAGCGGCGCCGTCGCGCACCGGCGAGTGGACCTAGGTCCAGTCGGCAGCGGTCGCCAGATCCGGATACTGGGCGCGTCCCCGTCTGGAAGCGCCGTATGTCGTTACTGATCGTACTTGCAGCGCTGGCCTTCCTGATCCTGGTGGCCTACCGCGGTTACAGCGTGATCCTGTTTGCGCCCATCGCCGCGCTGGGCGCCGTGCTGCTGACCGATCCCTCGCTGGTGGCACCGATGTTCACCGGCCTGTTCATGGACAAGATGGTGGGCTTCCTCAAGCTCTACTTCCCGGTGTTCCTGCTGGGCGCGGTGTTCGGCAAGCTGATCGAGCTTTCCGGCTTCTCCCGCTCCATCGTGGGTGCAGCGATCCGGCTGTTCGGCCCGCAGCGGGCGATGCTGTCGATCGTGCTGGTGTCCGGCCTGCTCACCTACGGCGGGGTGTCGCTGTTCGTGGTGGTGTTCGCGGTCTATCCGTTCGCGGCGGAAATGTTCCGTCAGAGCAACATCCCCAAGCGTCTGATTCCGGCCACGCTGGGAGTGGGCGGTTTCAGCTTCACCATGGACGCGTTGCCGGGCACGCCACAGATCCAGAACATCATTCCCACCACGTTCTTCGGTACCGACACCTGGGCCGCGCCCGTGCTGGGCACACTTGGCGGCATTTTCGTGTTGGCGGTTGGCGTGACTTACCTTGAGTGGCGCCGTCGCGTCGCGCTGCGCAACGGCGAAGGCTACGGCGATCCGGCCACCCTGGTGAACGAGCCCACGCCGTTCGCCGGTACCCATCTGGCACATGCGGGCATTGCCGTGCTGCCGCTGGTGCTGGTGTTCGTCTCCAACAAGCTGTTCACCCTGGGCATGCCGCACTGGTACGGCAGCGAGCACAGCTTCATGCCATCGATCATGGGCAGCGCTGCGCCGGTGGTGCAGGACGTGGCGAAGATCACCGCAATCTGGGCCGTGCTCGGTGCGCTGCTGGTCGGCATCCTGTCGGTGCTGGCGCTCGCCTGGCGCCCGGTGGTCACCCAGTTTGCCGAAGGCACCAAGGCGGCGATCGGTGGTGCCGTGCTGGCTGCCATGAACACCGCATCCGAATATGGATTCGGCGCAGTCATCGCCGCGTTGCCGGGTTTCATGGTGGTGGCCAACGCGCTGGGTTCCATCAAGGATCCACTGCTGCATGAAGCAGTCACCGTCACCGGTCTGGCCGGCGTCACCGGCTCTGCGTCCGGCGGGATGAGCATCGCCCTGGCCGCGATGTCCGAGACCTTCATCGCCAACGCGCAGGCCGCCGGCATTCCGATGGAGGTGCTGCATCGTGTCGCCGCCATGGCCTCCGGCGGCATGGACAGCCTGCCGCACAACGGCGCTGTCATCACCCTGCTGATGGTGACCGGGCTGACCCATCGCCAGGCTTACAAGGACATTTTCGCAGTGACCATCATCAAGACCCTCGCGGTGTTCGTGGTGATCGGCATCTATTACGCCACCGGCTGGGTTTGACAGCGGCGTCGCAGCACCCTCTGGAAGGTCGGTCCACGAGGATTTCCGGTACCCCTTCATCCACGACTCACGCATGAGGATCTGGTCATGAAATCTGGAATCGATTCAATCAAGGCGTTGACGCTGCTGCTGTGTACCTGGCTGGGCTCGACCGGCGCTGCATTCGCAGCAGAACCTGCTGGGCATTGGGATGTTGGCCTGTACGGCAATCTGTTCGGCGCCCGCGAGTACCAGGTATGGGTGCCGGCCGGCTACGACGAATCGCAGCCACTGCCGTTGTTGCTGGTACTGCACGGCTGCGTGACCGGGCCGAACCTGATGGGCGAGGCCTCGGGCTTCAACGAGGTGGCCGACACCGAAGGCTTCATCGTGGTCTATCCCCGGCAGAACGTCACCTCCAATCCTGCACGTTGCTGGAACTGGCAGTTGCCCATCAACCAGTCGCGCGACAGCGGCGAGCCCTCGATCCTGGCCGGCATCGTCGACAAGGTGAAAGCGGGCTACAGCATCGATCCGCATCGCGTGTACGTCACCGGCATTTCCGCCGGCGGTGCGATGACCTCGATCATGCTGGCCTGCTATTCGGATGTGTTCGCTGCGGGCGCGATCCATTCCGGCGGCATGTACAAGGGTGCCACCACGATTTCCGGCAGCGCCTACGCACTGTTGGCCGGCAGCATCTACTCGCCGGACAGCAATGGTCGGCTGGCCTGGCAGTGCTCCGGCTCGCCGTCGCCGCGGCCTATCCCTGTGCTGGTGTTCCATGGCACCGCCGACGCCACGGTGAACCCGATCAATGGACAGCAGGCGGTGCGCCAGTTCCTGCAGACCAATGACCTGGCCGACGATGGCCTGGACAACGATTCGGTGAAGTACGTGCCGACCAATACCTTCCACGGCCAGGTACCGGGTGGGCGCGCCTACACGGTTGACACCTATACCTATGGCGGCAGGACCCTGGCCCAGCATTACGTGGTGCAGGGCATGGGGCATGCCTGGAGCGGCAGCCAGTCCGGCTTGCCGTTCACCGATCCCAAGGGGCCGGATGCCACGCTGATTACGTGGCTGTTCCTGAAGGATCAGCAGCGCTGAGTGTAGGGGAGCAGGAGTAGGGGGGGCGGCGCCAGTGCGGGAGTGGTGGGCTCCCGCACTGGCGCGCGGCCTTTGCCTCGGGGGGCGAGCGTGTTCGATAGCATGCGCCCTCCCGCTCAGCTCTGAGCCAGAAGCTCCTCGCGGATGAGCTGTGCACCTGCACTGAGAGCACGCAGCTTGCCCCGTGCCACCTCACGCGCCAGCGGTGCCATGCCGCAGTTGGTGCTGGGATAGAGCTTGTCGGCATCCACGAACTGCAGGGCCTTGCGCAGGGTGTTGGCCACGTCTTCCGGTGTCTCCACCGTGCTTGACGCCACGTCGATGGCGCCGACCATCACCTTCTTGCCACGCACCAGCTCGATCAGATCAATCGGGACGTGCGAGTTGTGGCACTCCAGCGAGATGATGTCGATGCTGGACGTCTGCAGCTTCGGAAAAGATTCTTCATACTGGCGCCATTCCGAACCCAGCGTCTGTTTCCAGTCGGTGTTGGCCTTGATGCCGTAGCCATAGCAGATGTGTACTGCGGTTTCGCACTTGAGCCCTTCGACCGCGCGCTCAAGCGCCGCCACACCCCAATCGTTCACTTCGTCGAAGAACACATTGAAGGCAGGCTCATCGAACTGGATGATGTCGACGCCGGCGGCCTCCAGTTCCTTCGCTTCTTCGTTGAGGATCTTCGCGAACTCCCAGGCCAGCTTCTCGCGGCTCTTGTAATGCGCGTCGTACAGCGTATCGATCATGGTCATCGGACCGGGCAGTGCCCATTTGATCGGCTGCGCGGTCTGGCGGCGCAGGAACTTCGCATCCTCGACGAATACCGGTCTGGGACGGCTGACAGCGCTCACCACGGTCGGCACGCTGGCGTCGTAGCGGTTGCGGATGCGCACGGTTTCACGCTTTTCGAAATCGACGCCGCTGAGGTGTTCGATGAAGGTGGTGACGAAATGCTGCCGCGTCTGTTCACCGTCACTGACGATGTCGATGCCGGCATGCTGTTGTTCCTGCAGGGACAACAGCAGGGCGTCCTGTTTGCCTTCAATCAGGCCGTCGTCCTGCAACTTCCAGGGTGACCAGAGCTTCTCGGGCTCTGCCAGCCAGGAGGGCTTGGGCAGGCTGCCAGCAGTGGAGGTGGGGAGCAGTTTCTTCGTCGACATTTCGTCTTGTATCCTGGCGGGCGAATGGGAAATCGATGGATCAGCGGGCGGCCCACTGCTCAAGCACGGCGCGGTGCGGCTTGATGAAGTGCTCTTCAGTGAACTTTCCCTGCTTGACCGCGAGCTGGCTGCGCTCCTCGCGGTCGTAGACGATGCGGGTAGACGAGTAGTCCTGATGCTTCAGGCTGGGCTGGTAGACCTTGCCGGCCACGGAATTGGCGTTGTAGATCTCGGGGCGGTAGATCTTCTGGAACGCCTCCATCGTGCTGATGGTGCCAATCAGTTCCAGGTTCGAGTAATCGCCCAGCAGGTCGCCCTGGAAGTAGATCGCCAGCGGTGCGACGCTGCCCGGCGGCATGAAATAGCGCACCTTGAGCCCCATCTTGTCGAAGTACTGGTCGGTGGGGGAGAACTCGCCTTGCCGGTACTCCACGCCCAGGATGGGATGTTGGTTCTCGGTGCGGTGGTAGGTCTTGCTGCTGGAAACGCTGATGCAGATGACCGGGGCCTTGCTGAAGTTCGCACGGTAGGCTTCCGACTCCAGGAAGTGCTGGAACAGCTTGCCGTGCAGATCGCCAAAGTCCTCGGGGATGGCGAAGGTGGCCTTGCCCTCGTTGCTGGCGGGCAGCACCACGCTGAAATCGTAATCGCGGACATAGGAAGAGAAATTGTTGCCGACAATGCCCTCGGTGCGCGCACCGGTGAGGGTGTCGACGATGGTCGGCCGCAGCACCTCGATCAACGGGAACGTATCGTTGCCGTCGCTGCCATCGATGTGCATCTCCACAGAGATGATGTCCAGCTCGACGACGTAGCGGTCCGCGTTCGGGTTGTCCCAGTGCGCGAGGTCGTTGAAGCGGTTGTTGATCATGCCGAGCGTGTTGCGCAGGTTTTCCTGGCGCGATTCGCCGCGGGCCAGGTTGGCGAAGTTGGTGGTGATGCGCGTGCCATCAGCAGGCTGGTAGTCCTCGTTGAAAGGAATACGGGTGATGCTGAAGGTGAAGTTGCTGGTCGTCATGGGCGGCGTTCCGGGTTGCGGGGTGACATCCGAATGCAGATCGATGGCATTCGGCGTTCAGAGAGCGGCGGCGGCCACAAGGGGGGCGGGGGCTGCACGATGGGAGAGGGCAAGCAGCGGCATGGCCCGCTGTACCGCCAGGCGCGCCCGCTGGATCAGCGCTTCGTCGTGTACACGGCCGTCGGCGAAATCACGGTCGGTCGCGTAAACGCCCAAGGGCAGGGTGCGGGCCTGGAAGAAGCTGAAGAGCGGTCGCAGCTGGTGGTCGATCACCAGCGCGTGGCGCTCGCTGCCGCCGGTGGCGGCCAGCAGAATGGGGGTGTCGACCAGCGCGTCCTGGTCGATGAAATCGAAGAAGTGCTTGAACAGGCCGGTGTACGAACCGCGGTAGACCGGCGTGGCCACCACCAGCACATCGGCCTGCTCGACAGCGGTCAGCTGCCGCTCCACGGTCTGGGGCAACTGGGAGCGCCGGAGCGCACCGGCCAACTGCGGCGCCAGCTCACCCAGTTCAATCAGGTGCTGATCGCAGGGCACGCCTTCGCCGATCAGGTCCAGCAGGTGCTCAGCCAGGGTCGCAGCCCTTGAGGGGCGCTGCAGCCCGCCGGAAACGGCGACGATACGGAGGGGGCGGGTCATCTCTTCGCTTTCGGCAGGGGAGGGGCTCCTTCGGGATGATCTGCAGGGGCGCAGTGCTGCTGGCCGGCGAGATGACCGGGCTGGCAGGCAACCGAAGGCATGAGTCGATGCTAGTCAGCCCATCCCATGACGTAAAATGGTATTACTTCACCAATCCATGAGTGAGATTCATCGTCATGTTGGAGCGGATCCATCTCAGCATCGTGCAGCAGGTCGAGCAGCAAGGCTCGCTGACCGCTGCGGCAGGCGTACTCAACCTGACCCAGTCGGCCCTGAGCCACAGCATGAAGAAGCTGGAGTTGCAGCTCGGCACCGATGTCTGGCTGCGCGAAGGCCGCAGCCTGCGCCTGACCCAGGCGGGCCAGTACCTGCTGGCGGTGGCCAACCGGGTACTGCCGCAGCTGGACCTGGCCGAGGAACGGCTGGGCCAGTTCGCGCAGGGCGAGCGCGGCGCGCTGCGCATCGGCATGGAATGCCACCCCTGTTACCAGTGGCTGCTGAAGATCGTCTCGCCCTATCTGGCCGCCTGGCCCGACGTCGATGTGGACGTCAAGCAGAAGTTCCAGTTCGGCGGAATTGGCGCCCTGTTCGGCTACGAGATCGACCTGCTGGTTACGCCCGACCCACTGCTGAAGCCGGGCCTGAAGTTCGTTCCCGTCTTCGACTACGAGCAGGTGCTGGTCGTGGCCAAAGGCCACGCCCTGGCAAGGGCGGACTACGTGAAGCCGCGCCAGCTCTCCCAGGAAATCCTGATCAGCTATCCGGTGCCGTTCGAGCGGCTGGACATCTACAACCAGTTCCTGCTGCCGGCCGGCATCACGCCCCGGCGCCACAAGGCCATCGAAACCACCGACATCATGATGCAGATGGTGGCGAGCGGACGCGGCGTGGCCGCCATGCCGCGCTGGCTGGTGGAGGAATATGCCGAGCGGATGGACGTGGTGCCGGTGCGCCTGGGTGCGAAAGGCATTCCCAAGCAGATCTATCTGGGTGCGCGCGAGGCGGATACCGGAATCGATTACCTGCAGGCGTTTGTCGAGTTGGCACGGCACAGCTCCACCAGTGCCGGCAACCTGCGCGGAGCCGGTTGATGTCCGGTGGTAGCGGCCGCGTGGTCCCGTCGTTGATGGTCCCTGCTGACCGCGCGCAGCGGGCGCAGGCCTTCATCAGCGCCTTTTCGTTGGAGGTCAGCGCCAAGGCCATGTCTGCACTGCGCGCCGAGGCGTCCCGCGTGGCACCGGGGACGACGATCTCCATTCCCTACCTGCCAAGCGAGGACGACACGGCGCGACTGGCAGCAGTACGAACGGCGCGGGAGCTGGGTTTCGAGCCGATGCCGCACCTTTCCGCACGCCGCATCGGCTCGCGGGAGGCGCTTGAGCGCTTCATCGACCGGGCTGTCATCGACGCCGGCGTCGAACGCTGTCTACTGATCGCGGGGGATCTTTCCACGCCTGCCGGGCCGTTTGCCGACAGTACATCGATCATCGAGAGCGGCGTTCTCCAGCGCGCCGGGATCAAGGTCGTGGGTGTGGGCGGGCATCCGCAGGGCCATCCGGTGATGGCTGGCGCCGATCGGTGGCGCGTACTTGAACGCAAGTGCCAGCGCATAGAAGAGCAAGGCATGGCGCCGCTGATCATCACCCAGTTCGCGTTCGATGCCGATATCGTTCTGACCTGGTTGAATGAGCTGCGCGTTCGTGGCATTCCCCATCCAGTGCTGGTCGGTATTCCCGGCCCCGCCAGCATTGCGCGGCTTGTGCGCTATGCAGCGATGTGCGGCGTGGCTGCAAGCACCTCCATGCTGTCCCGCTACGGCATCTCGATCGGCCGCCTGCTGGGAACGGCCGGGCCGGATGTGTTCGTGAATCGCCTGGTTGACGGGTTGACCGAAGCCCATGGGCTGGTCAGCCCGCATGTGTTTGCCTTTGGCGGTATCGCCCAATGGATGGATTGGGCGGAGCACTACTGCAGGGGCGTAGAGACCTGATCTTCCACTGCGCCGTCCGCGTTCAGGCCAAGGCGCTCCTTGCCCTGGCGGCGGGGGAGCATGGGAGTGATGATGGACTATCACTGACGCAACACTCGCTACGGAGCCTGCATGGACACTGAAGTACGGCAACTCGAAGAGACACTGCGTGTCGCGATGCTCAGCAGCGATGTGGCGACGCTGGACGCTCTGATTGCAGATGCCCTGATCTTTGTGGGCCCTTCGGGCGAGGTGTTCGGCAAGCAGGATGACCTGGCGCTGCATCGTTCAGGGCGGCAGAAACTGAGCATGGCCGAGTGGCGTTCGGTGGACATCGTCATGCATGATCAAACGGCGGTTGCCCTCACCACTGCAGATCTGGCCGGGACGTTCGACGGCGCAGCCTTTTCCGGGCGCTTCAGGTACTGCCGCTTCTGGGGGAAGAAAGGCGGAGTCTGGCAGGTACTGGGCGGCTCCGTTCTCGCACTGCCTGCGGCGAAGGAGGCAATCGCCCAGCTCCCGTAAATGCCCTGTCGCAGGGAACAGGCACAGGCGAAGGTCTCTGCCATCGGCTATCGTAAGGTCCCGTTGCCCACCCCCTTTCAAGCACATCCGCATGCAAGCGATTTCGACGAACGTTCGGTACCGCCGATGGCTCAGGGGCGCTGTAGTGTCTGCCGCGCTGATCGCCGCAGGCTGCGTCAGCGAGAAGGTCGCAACAAAGGATCTGGGGGCCGACATCGATGAGGTCGCCGCGACGCTTATCCAGCAGCCGTTGCTGCATTCGGCCTCCATCGGCGTCGTGTACCGGGGCAAGGAGTTCATCCGTCATCGCGGCGACATGGAAAGCGGCAAGCCAGGCCTGCCGACCGATGCCACGCTCTACGAGATCGGGTCGCTGAGCAAGACCCTGGCCGGCACCCTGATGGCCAATGCCGTCCTGGAACACAAGGTGAGTCTGGACGACGATGTTCGACAGTATCTGCAGGGGAACTATCCGAACCTGCAGTACCAGGGAGAGCCCATCCGCATCCGCCACCTGCTGTCGCACACCAGTGGCCTGCCGAACATGTTGCCCGAGCGCGCGAACACGGTGCTGGCGGACTTCACCGATCATCGTACGCCCGGCGAACTCAACGCCATCTACGCGCACTATGGCAAGGCTGATTTCTTGAAGGATCTGCACGCCGTCGAGATGGGTCAGGCGCCCGGCAAGGACTACGCCTACTCCAGTGCCGGAACGGAACTGGTGGCCCATATCCTGGAAACCGTCTACACCAGCGACTACGAGTCATTGCTGCGCCGGTTCTTTGGCGATTCCGCGGCGATGACGGGGCCGAGAATCAGGCTCAGCGATGCCGAAGTTCCCCTGCTTGCGGTCGGCTATCACAGCGACAACCCGGCACCGACCACGCCGATGCCTCAGCTACCGTGGGGCGCATCCGGGAACGTGAAGGCGACCGTCCCGGAGATGGTGAAGTACCTCAGGTTCCAGCTGGCCAATGGGCCCGTGATAAAGGAATCGCACCGGCCCTTGGTCAAGTTCGATTCCGAGTTCAGCATCGGCTACTTCTGGAACATCGTCGCCGGTGATCGGTTGAAGGGCGTCTACTACGCCCATCACGGTGGCGTGCCGCGTTCGCAGTGCTACATCTACATCGTGCCCAAGTATGATCTTGGCATCTTCGTCATCACCAACCAGAGTGGCGACCAGACGGCACGCGCCATGGAGACGGCAATCGATACGCTGGTCGAGAAGATCGCCGCGCGGGAGGCTATCGCTGGTGCTGAAGCTTCCCGATAGAAACTGTAGGTTCCATCTGTCCGGTGTAGTGCCGAACGATCGTTGCACATACGCAGGCAGGAGCACTTCGCGTTGATCACCCGTACGTTGAACCAGGTTCTGTTGCTGGCAGGCCTGGGGCTTGCCCTGGCGCCCACTGCGCCGGCAGCAGAATCGATCCGCAAGACGGTTCCCACGCAGGGGGACATCGATCAAGCGTTGGCGCTCGTGTCCTGCAAGGCGGATCGCAGCGCATTCCGGACCCCGGTCTATCAACTGCGAGACATCGCAGCCAACGCAAAGCCGTCGGCTGGCTGGCAGCCAATCCCCAGCAAGGGTGGGGAATACAGCAACGAACTGGGTGACATGCCCGGTGTTGTGGCGGAAATGCAGCTTCCAGCACCGGTTCTCCTTTTTGGCTATCCGTCCACGCGATTGATCCTGTCGCGCAGTTCCGTGCTGGCTGTCTTCGATGAGGCCACTATTGCGGACCTCAGCAAGACCCTGTCCCTGGACGCAGCAGGGTCACATGGCGCGCCCGCAGCAATGCGGGTGGTGCAATCGGCACCGGAAACCCAGGGCGATGGCATCGACGTGACGGCACTGGTCGCCCAGCGGATCGATGCCGATCCGACGCCGATCACCGTAGCCGGGTGCCTGTACTTCACTCGATGAAAGACCGGCACCTATAGGCCATCAGTCATGGCTCCCAGGTACAGTCTGCGACTGCTCGCCACAGCTACACTGCGCCTTTCCTGAGTGAGGCCTGTAGATGCCCAGCGCCACCCTGCTGTTCGCGCAACAAGGAAGACGCTTTCTGTTGCGGACTGTGCTGGCAGCAACAAGCGGCATGGCGATAGTGATCGGCATTTCGGGACAGGCGAGGGCAGAGGCCACCCCCGCCCAGCTGGAACAGTTGGTGGACAGCTATGCAGCGAATCGCGACTTCAATGGCGTAGTGCTTGTCGCTCAGCACGGACGCGTCCTGTATCGCGGCGCCTACGGGCTGGCCAACCGCGAATGGCAGGTGCCGAATGTGGGCGAGGGTGTTTTTCGCATTGGCTCGCTGACCAAGCCGGTCACCGCGATCCTTGTCATGCAGTTGGTGCAGGAAAACAGGCTTCGGCTGGACGGAACGCTGGGCGAGTACCTGCCGGCACTCTATGCAGGTACGCCCGCCGCCGCGGTCACCGTGGCGCGACTGCTGAACCACACCTCCGGCGTTGCCGATCTGCCTCGCAGTTACGATGACCCGTGGTGGCAGACACAGGCGCGCCTCTCGCTGGAACCCGTTGACTTCGCGAAGGCGTGGATCCCCGGCAATCTGCAGAGCGCTCCGGGAACAGAGTGGCGCTACAACAACAACGGTTACTTCCTGCTGGGCCTGATCATCGAGAAGGTGACGGGCGCCAGCTACGAAGCCAACCTTCGAAGCCGGGTTCTGGACAAGGCAGGCATGAAGGACAGCGGGCTGTATCACGCAAACGAACTCATTCCACGTTTGGCGACAGGCTATCAAACCCGCCCCGACCTCAGTCTGGCTCGCCCCATTCCGATCGACCCGAGTGTCTCGTTCTCGGCGGCCGGCCTGTATTCCACCGTCGACGATCTGCTTCGCCTGGACCAGGCCCTGCAGAGCGATTCGCTGCTGACCGAGTCGTCGCGGCGGGCGATGTGGACCAACCATCGCTCGGGCTACGGGTACGGCTGGGAAGTGGAGAGCTGGCCCTTGCCGGCCGGAGGCACGTACAAGGTGGAGTCGCATACGGGCAGCGTTCCCGGCTATCAGAGCTACTGGCTTCGCGCCGAGCAGGACCAGTCGGTGGTGATCATCCTGGACAACTACTGGCAGGGCGAGACAGTGGTGACCTTGGGCAAGGATCTGATGGCAGTCCTGCACGGCAAACCGATTGCACTCGCCAGAAAGAACCTGGGCGACCTGCTGGTACCGCTGGCCCTGTCACAGGGCGTGGTCGGCATGACCCGAGCCTATGACGGGCTGGGCGCGACCGCCGGGAATTACGATACATCCGAGAAGGCGCTGAACTCGCTGGGCTATCGCCTGTTGAGAATGAAGCGCCTGCCGGAGGCCGTGACGGTTTTCCAATGGAATGCCAGCGCGCATCCGGAATCGGCCAATGTCTACGACAGTCTTGGCGAGGCCTATCTGGCGAATGGACAGCGCGATCAAGCGATAGGCAGTTACCGGAAAGCCGCCACGATTGCGCCGGAGGACATGCGCTTGCGCGGGGTTCTGAAGGAACTGGAAGGGAGATGAGTTCATTGGAAGTTGCTGTAGCAGCCTCACAGCAGACTCCCATTTCACCAGATACAGAAGGGCAAACCGCCACACTCACCACTTCCATGGGGCTACCCGCGCTCACAGAATTGCCCGATGTTCGATCTTCAACAACTCCGCGCACGCCTGTCAGCGATGGTGCTGGCCGAAGGATGGCGTCGTCGCGCGGCATTGTGGAGCGGCGCGGTGGCAGTGGCGCTGGTGGCCATCGTGTTCGCCAAGGCCAGCGATGCGGCGTTCCACGTGTTCCAGCGGGTTATTGCACATTCCCCTTGGTGGGCATTGCTGCTTACCCCGGGCATCTTCGCGCTGCTGGCGTGGCTGACCGCAGGAGCGCTCAAGCCCACACGCGGCAGCGGCATCCCGCAGGTCATCGCATCGCTGGAACAGCCGGACCCGGAGTTCCGACAGGTCAACCTCTCGCCTGCGGTTTCGGCGGGCAAACTGCTGCTGACCTCGCTGTCCCTGCTTGGCGGCGCATCGGTTGGCCGCGAAGGCCCCACCGTACACGTGGGTGCCAGCCTGATGTACCTGTTCGGGCGCTGGTTCGGGTTCAAAGACCCGCGCGAGCTGTCGCACTTCCTGCTGGCAGGTGGAGCGGCCGGCATCGCGGCCGCTTTCAATACACCACTGGCGGGCATCGTGTTCGCCATTGAGGAGCTGAGCGGTCGGTTCGAGCACCGCTTCTCCGGCACCTTGCTCACGGCGGTAATAGTGGTCGGCGTGGTGTCGCTGGGCCTGCTGGGCAACTACACCTATTTCGGGCACGTCTCGGCGCTGCTGCCGCTGGGGCAGGCATGGGGCGCCATCGTGTTGTGTGGCGTGGTCGCCGGTCTGCTGGGCGGACTGTTCGCGCGTGTCGTGCTGCTGACCATGTCCGGCCATCCGCGCTGGCTGGGCACGATCAAGCGGGACCATCCCGTGCTGCTTGCCGCCGCCTGTGGGTTGATCGTGGTGGTGCTGGCATTGATCTTCGGCGACGGTGCGTTCGGCACGGGCTACGAGCAGGCGCGCAGTCTGGTGCAGGGCCAGGCAATCGTCGGTCACGAATTCGGCCTGATGAAGCTGCTCGCCAACCTGGCGTCGTACGTCGCGGGCATCCCGGGTGGCCTGTTCTCACCGGCATTGGCCGTAGGGGCAGGGCTGGGACACAACCTTGCGGTACTGATGCCGGCGGTGGACCCCAAAGCCTTCGTGCTGCTGGGCATGTGCGCCTACCTGACAGGCGTAACCCAGGCACCGTTGACCTCGGCCGTGATCTCGCTGGAGCTGACCGACAGCGGCGACCTGCTGTTGCCGATCCTGGCCACTGTGCTGATCGCTCGGGGTATGTCCGGCATGGTCTGCCGGGTGCCGATCTATCGCGGTCTGGCCGAACAGCTGCTGGCTGGCAGTTCCGGTGCTGGCCAGCGCCGAGACCATTGAGCAAGCGCTTCAGTGTGCAAGGTGCTTGGCCGCATGCTCTCCCGCTCGGGGCCAGTTCGGCTAGGCTGCAGTGATTGACCGCACGGATGAAGGCTTCGATGAACCGTTGGCTCTTTCTGGCACTTTCCGTATTTCCGTTCGCAGCCGGGGCCGTCGTCATCCGCGATGACGTTGAGGATGCCAGCTATCGAATCGATGGATCCGCTTTCCCGGCACTGGCGGACATGCCCGGCGAGGGGCACGGCGTACTCATCGCCCCACGCTGGGTGGTGACCGCAGCGCATGCCGCACCGATGGAGGGGATGGGCGCAAGGATCACCATCAATGGAAATGCGTACGACGTTGAACGTGTCGTCCTGCATCCCGGTTACCGGAGGATGCCCGCGGCATTGGGCCAAGAGGCCTTGGCGACGGGGAATCCCTCCCGGATCCATGCCTTTCTGGCGACGTCGGATGACATCGCGCTGATCAGGCTTGCAACGCCAGTGAACGATGTCGGGCCGGTGCCGCTCTATCGGGGTGCAGCGGAGGTCACGCAGATTGCTGCGTTGATAGGCAAGGGCGCTACTGGCAATGGTGCGGTTGGTCAGTTGCCGGATGCGCCGCACCGCACGTCCCTGCGTCGGGCCTACAACGCAATTACCGGGGGCAACGAACGTTATCTCTGGTATCGGTTCGATCCGCCGCCGCAGGGGCTGCCTCTTGAAGGGGTGCTGGGCAACGGTGACAGTGGTGGTCCGCTTGTGGTCAACGACCATGGAACCTGGCAGCTGGTGGGCCTCGGCTCCTGGATCACTGCTGTTCCTGAACATGCGCTTGAAGCAGGATTCTACGGCCAGGTTGTCCATAACGTCCGTGTATCCCGTTACATCGATTGGATCGAGAACGTAGTGCGTACGAACGGTGATGCGGCACGCTGACTCTCCGTCGCACGCGGTCGGCTCACCTTGGGTAGTGCCGGCCGCTGGCCGGCAAAGCACCTTCGGATGCGAGCGTCAGCTACGATGCACACGTCGGCATCCACGCCGGCGGCTGGTCACGGCAACACGGCAGGCAGATATATATCTTCCATGCATTGGTCATATGCACTCCCGCTCTTCTTCCAGCAGGACTGCACGAATAGATTCTCCTGACAATCTGTCACGGAGTGACCCATGCAGACCCGCACCCGCCTCCGCACTCTGGTAGTTGGCTTCCCCTTCGCACTGATCTGGATCGCGGCGTCCCTCTGTTCCACGGCTGCCATGGCCAACGAGCCACTGCAGATCGAATCGCAAGGAAGCTTCCTCGCGGGCGGCACGACAAAGACAGAATCTGGCACGTTCGATCCGCTGAAGCCCGCCACTCCGGCCGGCCAGAGCTACCACGGTGACCACGTCTACGCCTTCTACCAGAAGCCGGTGAATGCGCGTCCGCTGCCGATCGTGATGTGGCACGGCGCGGGGCAGTCATCGAAGAGCTGGGAAACCACTGCCGATGGCCGCGAGGGCTTCCAGAATCTCTTCCTGCGTCGCCGCTTCACGACCTACCTGATCGATCAGCCCAGGCGTGGCAAAGCCGGGCGGAGCATGGTCGAGTCCACGCTGAAGCCGGTGACAGACGACCAGATGTGGTTCAACCAGTTTCGGATTGGACGCTGGCCGGAGTACTTCGACGGCAGCCAATTCCCGAAAGGCGAGGGCGCGCTTGACCAGTTCTTCCGTTCGGTCACGCCGAACACGGGCCCGTTCGACCTGGACGTGGTCTCCGATGGCGTCGCGGCGCTACTGCAGGAGACAGGGCCTGCAATCCTGTTCACCCATTCGCAGGCAGGCGGGCCCGGATGGTTGACGGCGATAAAGAGTCCAAATGTGCGCGCCATCGTGGCTTTCGAGCCAGGCAGCAGTTTCGTGTTCGCCAAGGACGATGCGCCGGCCCCCATCCCCAGCGCGTTCGATACGGTCGCACCCGCCGTGGTCTCGCCCGGGGACTTCAAGGCGCTGACGCGGATTCCCATTCTGGTGCTGTACGGCGACAACATCCCCGGGAAGCCCGTTGACCTCCCCGCACAGGACAGTTGGCGGGCACGCTTGGAAATGGCGCGTGCCTGGCGCGACGCCGTCAATCGACAAGGGGGAGACGTAACCCTGATCCATCTGCCGGACATGGGCATCCGTGGCAACAGCCACTTCCCGTTCTCGGACCTCAACAACGTGCAGATCGCCGATCTGGTGGGCGATTTCCTGCAGAAGAAGCATCTGGACCGTTGAACCGGAACGCAGTGCGTTGATCGTGCCGCGCCGTCTCATCATTCATATCGCGCGTGCATGACTGATATCCAGCAGATGGCCTGTTTCCATCAGCGCATGACGGGTAGGTTTACTTCTGTTCCCCCGCCACTCCGGGCGCGAGATGCGCACCAGCAGGGGGCTGTCCAGACTGGGAGCACTTGAATGAAGCACATCGTGCACGCCACGCTGTTGGCGATATCGCTTGGCTTGGCGGCAGGCAGCGCCTCCGCCGCCGACTACAGGCTCAATCCGTTCAAACTGGCCTACGAAGGTGCGATCACCCGCAACGTGCCCAGCGAAGTCAACATCCATTCGGTGTCCTATCCGCTGAATGGAATCGAGATTGCGGCCAACTTCTACACGCCCGCCAACTTTGACGCCTCGCGGAAATACCCGACCATCGTGGTGGCCCATCCCAACGGCGGGGTGAAAGAGCAGGTCGCCGGCCTGTACGCGCAGCGTCTGGCCGAACAAGGCTATATCGCCATTACCGCCGATGCGGCCTACCAGGGTGCGAGCGGCGGCCAGCCGCGCAACGTGGACATGCCGTCCCACCGCATCGAAGACATCCACGGCATGGCGGACTTCATCAGTCGATTCCCCTGGGTCGACAGCACGCGCCTGGGCCTGCTGGGCATCTGTGGCGGCGGCGGTTACTCGCTGGCGGCTGCGCAGACCGACAAGCGGTTCAAGGCCGTAGCCACGATCAGCATGTTCAACTCCGGCCGCGTACGGCGCAATGGCTATGCCGACTCGCAGCTGGACACCGTCCAGCAGCGCCTGCAACAGGCTTCGCAGGCGCGCGCACAGCAGGCCGCCGGCGGCGACGTGCTGTACTCCGGCGATGCCAACCTCACCGACGCGCAGATTGCCAAGCTCCCCTTCGATCTCTATCGGCAGGGTTACGAGTACTACGGGAAGACCCACGCCCATCCCAATTCCACCTTCCGCTACACCACCAGCAGCCTGCTGGAACTGATGCGATGGGATGCCACCGACCAGATCGAACTGATCAACCAGCCGCTGCTGATGATTGCCGGTAGCAAGGCCGACAGCCGGTACGTGAGCCGGGACGCCTTCGCCAAGGCGACCGGCACCACCGACAAGCAGCTGGTGCTGCTGGACGGCGCCACACATATCGAGACCTACTGGGTGCCGAAGTACGTGGATACCGCCGTCGCCTCGCTGACAGCCTTCTATACACGGACGCTGGCGCCATGACCGCGCGCCGCACATCACCCGCGCAGTCCGCGCTGCTGGGCGCTGCATTGAGTGTGGCGGCACCGTTCGCTGGTGCCGCCGAAGCGGCCACGCAGCAGATCACCCGGGCGGGAACGCAGTTGTCCGTTGCCGGCCCAGCAGAGACCTTCGTGGGCAAGGTACGGGTGGATCCACTGTTCCCGGCGGACAAGGAGGTGCAGGCCTCTTCGGCGTACGTCAGCTTCGAACCGGGCGCGCGTTCTGCCTGGCACACGCACCCCGCCGGTCAGCGCTTGGTGGTTACCTCCGGCGTTGGGCTGACCCAGGAATGGGGCAAGCCGGTGCAGCAGATACACGCTGGAGATGTGGTGGTGTGTCCGGCCGGGGTCAAGCATTGGCACGGTGCCGCGCCCCACAGTGCAATGACACACCTTGCGGTGACCGGGGTGGCAGACGGTAAATCCGTGGCCTGGCTTGAGCAGGTCAGCGATGACCAGTATCGCCAAGCGGCAGCAAGCATCGATACCGCCGTTGCCGGGCCACTATCGCCCAGGCAGCAGGCAATCCCGCTGATCGCAGCGGCGGTGGCCAGCAGTGACATGCCTCAGCTCAATGCCGCGCTGGGCCGTGGACTGGATGCCGGACTGACCCTGAGCGAGGCAAAGGAAGTGCTCGTACAGCTGTATGCCTATGCAGGGTTCCCCAAGAGCCTCAACGCCCTGGGCGAACTGATGAACGTGGTACGCGAGCGTGAGGCGAAGGGCATCGCCACCGCGCTTGGGCAGTCGCCCACTGGCAAGACTCCCGTAGGCGATGCGCTGCGCGCTGTGGGTACTGCCAACCAGACCCGGATCTCCGGCGCCCCGGTGACCGGGCCGGTGATGGATTTCGCGCCCGTCATCAACCAGTTCCTGCAGACGCACCTGTTCGGCGACATCTTCGAGCGCGACAACCTGGACTGGCAGAGCCGCGAACTCGCCACGGTGGGTGCATTGGCCGCCATGCCCGGCGTGGAGGCGCAGTTGCGGTCGCACATGGCAGCAAGCCAGCGCGTCGGCCTCAGCCGTGCACAGTTGCAGCACCTGGCCCAGCTGCTGGCCCACAACGGTTACCCGGCCGCATCTGCCCGCGCAGTGCAGGCGCTGGAACAGACTCCGGCACCATCGCCCTGACCCTGCCGCCGCTCACCCCCGATAGCGCAAGGCATCACGCAGCACGGTGAACGCAGGAGATGACTGCCTGCGGCTGGGGTAGTACAGGTGGTAGCCGGGGAAGGAGGGGCACCAGTCCTGCAGCACGTGGACCAGAGTGCCGGCCTGCACATGGGGGCGCACCAGGTCCTCGGGCATGTAGGCCAGCCCCAGCCCCTCCAGCGCCGCGCCCAGGCGCAGGGCGATGTTGTTGAACACCAGCTGGCCTTCCACCCGAACCTTCAACTCCTGGCCCTTCTTCTCGAACTCCCACGCGAAGATGCCACCGTGGGTCGGCAGGCGGATGGTGATGCAGTTGTGCCGGGTGAGGTCGTGCGGTGATTTAGGCTTGGGATGGTGCCGGAAGTAGGCCGGTGACCCGACCACGGCCATGCGCAGATCCGGCCCCACGCGCACGGCGATCATGTCCTTGGCCACCTGCTCGCCCATGCGGATGCCGGCATCGAAGCCCTCGGCCACGATGTCGGTCAGCCCATAGTCGACGATCACTTCGATGTTGAGGTCGGCGTGGGTCGGCAGCAGTTTGCCCAGCACCGGCTGCATCACGGTGAGCGCGGCATGCTCGCCCGCGGTGATGCGGATGCGGCCGGCGGGTTTGTCGCGGTATGCACTGAGCTGCGCAAGCTCGGTATCGATCTCCTCGAAGCGCGGCGCGATCACCCGCAGCAGCTGCTCCCCGGCCTCGGTGGGCGAAACGCTGCGGGTGGTGCGGGCAAGCAGGCGCACGCCCAAGCGCTCTTCCAGCTGGCGCATGGACCGGCTCAGGGCAGGTTGGGACATGCCCAGCTGGGCGGCAGCACGGGTAAAGCTGCGCTCCCGCGCCACCAGGGCGAACAGGGCCAACTGGTCGTAGTTTTCGACACCCATTGATGCGCACCGGCTATAAGCGATATTCGATTATGCCCCTGCAAGAATCTATTTGGGGCGCGTAGATTGGCGTCATGCCGATGCCAACCTCCCATCATGGTCGCCGCGCAGTCGTCGCCGCGGCACCGAGGATTCAGCCATGAAGACCCGTATCCTTGGACAAGGACTGGAAGTGTCCGCCCTCGGCCTCGGCTGCATGGGCATGAGCGCGGCGTACGGCCCGGCCGCCGACAAGCAGCAGATGATCGCGTTGATCCGCACGGCGGTGGAGCGTGGCGTCACCCATTTCGATACCGCCGAGGCCTACGGGCCGTTCGCCAACGAAGCACTGGTGGGTGAGGCCTTGGCACCGGTGCGCGACCAGGTGGTGATTGCCACCAAGTTCGGTTTTGACATCGACCCGGCAACCGGCGCCCGCGGTGCCGGCACCAACAGCCAGCCTGCACACATCCGGGCCGTTGTAGAGGCCAGCCTGAAGCGGCTGCGCAGCGAACGCATTGACCTGCTGTACCAGCATCGCGTTGACCCGGCGGTGCCCATCGAGGACGTTGCCGACGCGGTGAAGACCCTCATCGCCGAGGGCAAGGTTGCCCACTTCGGCCTGTCTGAAGCGGGTGTGCAGACGATCCGAAAAGCGCATGCGGTGCAGCCACTGGCGGCGGTGCAGAGCGAGTACTCGCTGTTCTGGCGTGAGCCGGAGCAGGAGTTGCTTCCCTTGCTGGAAGAGCTGGGCATTGGCTTCGTACCTTTCAACCCGCTGGGCGCCGGTTTCCTGACCGGAAAGATCGACGAGAACACGCAGTTCGACGCCACGGATTTCCGCACGGTTGTGCCGCGTTTCTCTGTTGAATCGCGGCGGGCCAACATGGCATTGGTGGACGTAGTGAAGGCGGTGGCGGCAGGGAAGGGGGCCACGCCGGCCCAGGTCGCCCTGGCTTGGCTGCTGGCCCAGAAGCCGTGGATCTCGCCGATTCCAGGCACCACCAAGCTTCATCGGCTGGATGAGAACCTGGGTGCGGTGGATCTGGTGCTGGATGAGGCCGATCTGGACCGTATTGATGAAGAGGTGGCGCAGATACGTGTCAGCGGAGCGCGCTTGCCGGAGGCTGCGTTGAGGATGACTGGGAAGTAGTTGCGTATCCGTCGAGGCCGGCCTATCCCTGCATGAGTCACAGAACGATCGCTGCGTCGTTTAAAGGATGTCCCAGACGATCCTGCCCAGGGAAATGAGAACAATTGAGATCTATTGAGGCAGCGATAGATGCCAAACGTGCGCCTCATTGTCCAACATCACGGCTCCCCCGACTGAGCAGTGACCATGTCCCACCTCGCAGAATCAGCACCGCCTGCCACAGGGCCGGCGGCGGAAACCTGCTGCCCGCTCTGGAAAAAGGCCAGCAAGGTAATCCGATGGCCTGCTTGATATCTGCTGAGCCGTTCGGACTGATCACGCGCGGCGACCTGCGTCGCTGCATCGATGAAGGGCAGCTGCAGTTGCACTATCAGCCGATCATTGACTTGGTGGGCGGGGCGGTTTCCGGAGTGGAAGCGGTGCTGCGCTGGCGGCATCCGGACCTGGGATGGAGTTCGCCGCATGACTTCCTGGCGCTGGTCGAAGCCTCCGACCTGACTCATCATCTTGGCTTCTGGGTACTGGACACTGCAAGTCTGCAGATCGCCCGGTGGCGAGCGCAGGGGGCAAACTGGAGCCTGTCTGCCTGTACGTCGCTGCAGCAACTCCAATATCTGCCGTATCGAAATGGCCTGCAACGCATGTTCGTCAACCAGCGATTGCATCCGCGCCAGCTCACGCTCGTGTTCAGCGCCTCAGAGCTGCCCGATGGCGCACGCAGCTTCCGACAACTTTCAGGGCTGTCCTCACTGGCTGTGGAGTTCTCACTGGCGATTCTCAACACGGGCAGCGTCGATCCGTTGTGGCTGCAATCGCTACCCGTCAAGGAAATCAAGCTTGCCCCGCGTGGTCAGACGCCCCGGAGTGCTTGCCCGGCCGCAACTGTTACGCCGGCGTCCTTGCTGAAGGCTGCCCACGGGCGCCGACTGCGCGTGGTGGGAATGAACGTAGACACCGGGCGCGAGTTCCGCACCTCACAGGAACTGGGGTTGGACCTGGCGCAAGGGGACTTCGTCTGCCCGCCAATGGCCGCTGATGCAGTGTTCGCGCGTCTCTCGCGCATGGGCGCTATCGCCGGCTTGCCGGGTCCATAAGGCCAGGGCCATCGTGTGCATTGGGTTCTACCCCGACATCACGGACGGTTGTAGCGGGAAAGATCTGCAACCTACGCACGTAGCGTTGTCGCCGAAATTGCGTTCGCAAGCGCACGCCCGTTCGATTTCGTAGGGTGAGCCCGCAGGGCCTTCGTCCTGTCCGCTCCATCGGGCATCAAAGTCCGCCCCCCATTCAGTTCTAGATCTGGCAGGCCCCGTCCAAGGCCTCCGATGCGGGTGTATTGCATTGGCGCCACCTGCGGCGTCAAAGTTGCCGGGTAACCGGGCCCCGTGCGTGATATCCCTATGCTATTGATCCAAGAGGAAATGTCCGATTTGATCGTCATGTGCCGCACTGCCGATGCATGCACCGGAGGGGCCGGATGACCGCACCTTGGCCTTCGGAAACGCAGGCGCTCCAGGTCGGCGATCTGCTGCTGGACCTTCGCTATCGACGCATCGTATCGCTCGATAGCAGTATCGAGCTGCAGCATCGAGTGTTCGATCTGCTTCTGTTGCTGGTGTCCGAACCGGACAAGCTCTTCACCCGAAACGAGCTGTTTGATCGCCTGTGGACCGGCCTCGTGGTGGATGATGCCAATCTGTCGCAGAGCGTCTGGCTGCTACGCAAGGCACTGGGAGAATCACGCCGAGAGTGGATTCGTACGGTCGCCAAGCGAGGCTACGTCTTCCAGCCACCCGGTCCGGTTCGATGGTTCCCTGCGATGCCGAGCTTCGACGAGGAGGGGCGCATTGTTCTGCCAGTGGCCAGCGAAGCGTATCCGGCGCCGATCGCGCCGGCCGCCTCCGTGGGCGCTACATCGGAGTCATCACTTCCGCTGGAGAGGGAAGGCGAGGGCACTTCCTCCCAGGAGGGTGCGGGGGACAGCGAGGCGAGATCTGCCCGGAAGCCGGAACCCAATGCGAAGAAGCTGCGCCGGCCGGGCTCCTGGCTGGTGGCCACAGCGGCCATTGTGCTCATCTGCGTGGCCGCGATCGCGTGGCAGCTGTGGCCCCGAGGCCCGGCGGCACCCATCTACGTAGCGATGATGCCCGTACAAGCCAACAGTGGCCTTGATACGCCTTGGGCGTCCGAGCTACTGCGGCAATGGAGCAGCTGGAAACTCCAGCAGCTTCCAGCCGTTCGATTGGTGAGCGGCGAGGCGCTGGCGACCGGCAAGCACTCGATCGCACCGAGCGTGGTTCTGGTGAGTGCTGTCCGCAGCGTAGACGGCAGGCAGGTGACGGTGCGGGCCAGAATCCAGCGGCACGGAAAGGATCAATTGCTGCAGCAAACCGTCCCGACAGAGAAGGTACCCGGCGCGGTAGATGCGCTTTCCCGACAGTTGCTGGAAGCACTGGTGCCCGGCTCTGGAGCGGGATGGCCGGTTCTGGACATCAACGCATCCGCTGCCCAGCGCTACGCCCCTGTGGGCGTGGCGTTCGAGCAGCGCGACTGGCACCGGGTCCAGGTCGAGGGCACCGCGCTGTTGAACGATGCACCGCGATTTGGTTTGTTGCATCTGCAGCTGGCCATTGCCCAGTCGAACCTGGGTGAGAGTCTTGATGCCGTTCGCCAGATGGAGCTGGCCAACCAGTTCTTGACCCCGTTGCCGCCGGATGCGCTGGCTTCGTTGCGCGCCCAGCAGCTGGAGGTCGACCCGCGACGCGCCCGGGACGCGGAGCGCGCGATCAAGTCTCTGGTATCCCGGCACCCGGACTTTCCGCCCTATCGTGAACGCTACGCGCAGGTTCTCAACATGTCCGGGCAGTTCCAGAAGGCCATCAAGGAACTGGAAAGGCCCGAGTGGATGAACCAGGAGAGCATTGATGCCCGCTACCAGCGCGAGATGCTGCTCAGCCAGGCCCACTTGAACCTCGGCAAGTCCGAGGCCGCCATCAGTCACGCACGTGCTGCCCGTGAGCTCGCGCAATCACTCGGCCCGGGTATGCGCACCCAGGCTGCGGACGCTGCGCTGAGGGAGGCGCATGCGGTTGCATCAACCGATCCTGGCAAGGGAGCCGAGGCCTTCAGGCAGGCGGCGAGGCTGTTCGTCGAGGCAGGCTCTGACAATCTTGCGCACTACGCGCTGACCCAGACCGCGATCTACGCAGGGGAGATCGCGCCTGATGGTGAGGAAGTCAGGAAGGCTCTGGATCGCACGCGGCAATCAGGTGCACTCGACCAGCAGCTCAACATCCAGGTGGCACTGGCCAATATCAGCCAGGACCAGGCGCAACGACTCCGCTGGATACAGGAAGCGCTGCTGACTGCACGGAGCATGGGCAATCTCACGATGCAAGCCTCACTCGAGGCCGAACTGGCCTTGGATGATCTTTTGCAGACCCGGGTCAGCAATGCCCAGGCCCGAGCGATCCAGATGCAGGCACTGGGTCTGGACGGCGTCGCAGGTGCGCATGTGAACGCTGTGCTGTCATGGATCTATCTGGCCCAAGGCAAGCTGGAGCCGAGCCGCCTCGCCAGTCAACGCGCGCTCGAGTCTCTTCCGTTGGACGACGGCGCGATCAGTTCCATCCGCAGCGCAGCGGCGTGCTCGCTGTTGCTGTACAGCACCTACATGGCCGATCGGCAGGATGCTGATGCGCTCGCCACCACCTGCCAGTCGGCTCGTAGTGATGCATCGAGATTCGGTGCAGCGTGGATGCAGGCGCAGGAGGCACTACTGTTGGATGATCGTGTTGCGGCCAGGCAGCACTATCAACAGGCACTTGCATTGATTGATGCGGATCCGCAAAGCGCGACGCAGCCTGTGCCCGTTGCCATCGCCACTGGCAGGCTGCGCGTGGCTAGAGTGGCTGTGCGAATTGGCGACCGCGCCACAGCAGCAAGGCTTGCCGGCCAGATCACCGCGGCGAACGCACGCAGTCCGCTGCCCCCGCTGACCCAGCTGGAACTGGCGGTGCTCAATGCAGAGGTCGCCGCCGCCGGTGGTGACTGGCGCGCCAGCCGCAACCATTCCCAGAGCGCCCTTGAGAAGATGCCAGAGGGACTGGTCGAGCTGCGACATCGACTGGATCTGCTCAGCGTGGCTGACGCCGAGCGCCATGGCCAGGCTGCAGTGGCGGTTGCCCGTGCCAAGTCGCTTTTCGGCAAGGCGAAAGCGGAGAAGGATGTCCGCGTCCAGCAGCAGGTATTGAGCCTGGTATCAGCTGGCGCACTGGGTTTGGTGGGGCCGGCGCTCGCCGAGACGCAGGCCGGGCGGCGGGCACTTCCTGGCGCCACCTTGGTGTGGCTGGGGCCTCGTGAGACGTCATCACAGGACCGGACGCAACCCGTGAAGACCACCGCAGGGCACGATTGAGATGAAAATGATCTCTTGGTGAGGACCCGCGCATCAGTTGCTGGAAGGCTGAAGCCCCATTCGCGGACGCCCAAGGTGACCATATGCTCGCGTTGCTGCTAGGACTTCAGTTGGCCACGGCCCCTTACGTGCCGGGCTGGCCGGTTACCCTGCGGTCTCCCCAGTGGGACCGTCCTGCACCAATGCCTGCGGTGAGCGATTGGCCGCAGAGCCTTCTGCCGACGCCGCTGGTGCCCTCGGCGCTGATTCAGGGGCGCCACCCACCGGGATCTGCCGAACCCGTCGATCCAGGGCGGCCGCCAGACAGGATTCGCCCAGCGCGACCGGCCCAGCCGCTTCCGGACTGCATGCTCTTGCCGGACATCCAATCACGCAGCGTGGTTCGGGGTGGCAAGCCGATGCCGATGGAAGCCGCATTCCCTGCGCTTGCGTCCACGCCGCCCAAGCTCTGGCAGACGGGGCGATGTGCGGGTGAGGGCATGCGCTGACAGCTCGCGCTGCGTGGGCTGAGAGAACAATTGACAACAATTGAGGCCGGCGCAGAAGTCGGTCTGGCGCTGGTTGCACAGCATGACGGCTCCCATCATGGAGCAGCGATCATGCTTGTCGTCGATCAGGACAGCCCCGGCGTCCCACTTGCGCCGGAAGACTTAATGCGGGCAATGAGCAACGACGAGCTGGTCGTGCTGTACCGGCCCACGGTCGAATGCGGAAGCCAGCGGGTAGTCGGCGCCGAGGCACTGGTTCGCTGGCAGCACCCGCACCGGGGGCTTATCGCTCCCGGCTGCTTCATCAGGCTTGCCGAGGAGCAAGGGCTCATCCATCGGCTGGGCCGATGGATGCTCAACCGTGCCTGTATCCAGCTGCGGGAATGGCAGGAGGCGGGCAACGTCGACTGGACGGTCTCCGTCAACATCTCACCGATCCAGCTGCGCCGGCGCGACTTCTGCGCACAGGTCCGCGAGGTCCTGCACCGCAACGGCATTGCCGCAGAGAAACTGACACTGCAGATTGCCGAGTCCTGCTTGATGCAGCAGATCGAGGATTGCCGCGAAACGCTGGCGGACCTGTCTGCCGAGGGCGTTCAGATCGCGCTGGACGCGTTTGGTGTCGGCTTCACCAGCCTGGCGCGGATCAAGCACCTTCCGGTCAACGAAGTGAAGATCGACCCCGTCTTCATCGCCGAGGTGGACAGCAATCCGGTCGATTCCAACATCGTGTCGACCATCGTCACCCTGGGGGCAATCCTTGGGCTGCGGGTGGTGGCTGACGGTGTCCAGCGCCAGGAGCAGCGGCATGCGGTCGAGCTGCTTGGCTGCGACCAGAGCCAGGGCCTGCTGCACGCACCCCCTGTCAGCGGCAGTCTGTTCCGGCGCAGATTCGGAATGCAGGCCCACACGCTCCTGGAGGTCCCCAGGTCGACAGTAACGGAGGTGGCGTTTGGATAAGGCCGCCGATCCAGTGCCACCCCTCTGCCTGCATCTGTGTGCAGCGATGCTTCAGCACTTCCAGACGGCGCGCCCCGGCTTCCGCGTGGCCCAGATGGGCCTGCAGGAATACTCCACCCATGACATCCGCAGAACCTTCAACCAACTGCGGCGCCTCCGATGGCTGGAGGCAGCCGTCAGCTTCGACGCCGAAGGCAATCGATACTCAGGTCTGGTGGTCTCGCTGACACCGCTCGGCGAAGCGGCAGCGCGTGCGCTACTGGCTGAGCCGACGTCCAGTACCAGCGCGGCCTGTCAGTTGCGAGTGCGGCTCCGCGGCGATGGTAGAGCACCAGTGATCTGCGCTCCCCCAAAGCCGCCCTGCTTGAAGGCTCCGTCCACGAACCCGAGCCGTCGCAGGCAGCCCCTCAGTAGAGCCGAGCCATGCTCGGCTAACGCCTTCAACCACATCGCGCCCCATCAGGCACCCCGCCAGCGAGCATCAGCAGCATCCGATCCATCAGGACAGGCTCCGGAACGCCCATAAGAACCTGTTCCAGATAGCCCAACGGCTCCAGCTGCCATTGCAGGGTTGCCTGAAACTCCAGAACGGCAGGTGCCCGTTGCTTAGCATCCAGTGACGCCTGCATCAGCACGTGATGCGAGCGCCTCTCCAACCACAGCACCGGCACGCCTCTGCAATGAATCTCGAAGGCCCCATTTCGGTGTTGTTCGACAAACTGGAAGCCTTGTTTTGGCCGGTCTTCCACAAACTGGATCGCCTGGCGGCGCAGCTGCCGCAGATAGCGATCGACGGAAATACTCTGGAACGCGAGCTGTTCGGGCACGGGCGGCTCTGGCCACAGGGCCTGCGCCGCAACCACCGCCGCCAGGCCCAGCGCTGTGGCCGCCCAGCGGTGCCATGCCACTCAGCCTTCCGGCTGCAGCCGCGTACTGGCATGCGCTGTGAGCCCCAGCCCAGCCATGATCAGGCCTTCCATGACGCGCGGGCCGACGTATTGCTCCACTTCGCCGTTCTCGCGGGCACGCTGTGCGGCCAGCAGGAGCTCCAGCACCACGCGAAGGCCCGCCAGCGAGCAGTCGGCATCGGCCAAGGCCAATCGTCGGCCGGGCATCTGGTGGCGCTCTGGCCAGGGCTGGCCATCGGAGGCGGCGCCCGAGCCGATGCTGTGCAGCAGGGCGATGAGCGTGTTGGGATCCAGCACTGGGCCGTTCGCGGGTGCGTCGTGGATCGAGTGCGGGGCAGGGGAGTGGGGTTTGGTCATGGCAGGGCTCCTTGCGTGCAGGCAGAAGCCGCCACCGATAAAGGTGGCGGACGATGCGTGGCTCGAAATCCGGCGTGCAATCAGACCGGCAGGCGCAAGGCCTCCACGCACCGCCCGCCATAGCCGGCAGACGGATTGCCAGCCGGCACCACCTTGGCGATGGTGCCGACTGGCAAGCGTAAGTCACGATTACACAACCGGGATTTCGAGGCCCGACCACCTGTTTTCGGTGGCATGGCAAGGAATACGCTCGGTTGTGCGCGATGCCAATGCAGTAAGGCTGAAGCCGACACCACTTTCAACATTTTCAGAATCGTTGCATAAGGCTAGATTGGGCGAGAACCTTGAGCAGCAAGGCTGTCGACGTTATCAGCGGCTCAGGCTTGCCTCCCGTTGCGGCCGGGTTGGTAGCGGCAAGGGTAGGGCGGATGCGACATACCTACGGCCTCGGGAGGATCACGAACCCCGCAGTCCTTCCGGGGGCGGCGCGCTCAACGTGCGCATGTCACTATTGGCCGCGCATCAGTTTCAATACAGGGGATCCATGGAAGGCGCACAGATCGGGATAGGAACCATGAGGTTGATTCCACTAGCCGCCAATTTACTTTTCGCCCTCGGATGCTCGTCGGCGGGACGGGGAAGCACGGCAAAACCCGATACCCCATTACCAGCCACGATCCCGCTCTCCGCGTTGTCTGAACTGGTAAGGCCACTTGGGAACCGGCCCGCGGCGCGCCTGATGAGACACACTTCTACTGACAGCTACGGCAAGCGGAGAAAATTCCTTGAGCGACAAAAGCACTGCAATCGTCGGATTTGTCGCCAACCTCGCTCCCCTTTACTGGGGCGAACGCCATGGTGAGTTCTGGTGCGCGCGGAGCCTGCACGATGGCACGCTCATCTTGCCATTCAGCGCGGACGAGGATGCCGAAGATGAGGGCTGGATTCGTATCTTCTGGCACGGTGATTCCAGTCGACAGACAGAGATTCTGGGAGCCAGCATCGCAACGCTTGCACTGGAGCGCTATGTTCGACTGCACGGCGCGGGGGCTGATGAGGGGAGTATTGCTGCTGAGTTGTACTTCATGGCCCAGCACTTCACTATCAAGACCGGCTGCCATGCCTACCTCCCGCAATTAAAAGCGCCGGCTCACCCTGCGATTCGTGCGGCGAAGCGCATGGGCGAGGGCGTACTGGTCAACCTCCTGAGCAAGGTGGCGGGCGCCTGACCCGAAAGCGCCATGCCTGGTTGCCGATTACGAGGAGGCGCACCCAGTGCATTCGGTGTTACTCTGCAACCAAGGCGGCTATGGGGGTCCTTCCTTCTAACCTTCCTGAAATAGGGTCTCCGCTCTCCGCCTTTTTAATTATTCCAGCCATGTTCCAGATCCTTCTTCGTCGTAGATCGATGGTTGTGTTGGAGCGGGGTGATGGCACTACACCCGTTGAGCTGGTTGCCACCATCCAGCGGAATCTGGCCGCGTATGGTTACGGCCTGGCCGCGGATCTCGAAGCGCGACTGTCGTCGCTCGGTGCCGATGAAGCGGTCAATTTCTATCGTCGCCTGGAGCGGGAACTGAAGGCGATGCTTGGCGCGTATCGGGTATTCAGGCCGCTGTATCCCGGCTTTCCTGCTCAAGTCATGGCGCTGGCCGAGGGCGAACTCTATCTCAACGCCCTGAGACACTACTGGGGGCTGGTGGATGCGTTTCCCGGAGGCCAGCACCGCTCGCCGTCCAAAGAACAGCCCAGGCTGCGGCCGCTTCGCCTGGGGTCACCGGCTGACCTGACGTCAGTGTTCACTCGGTTGGCGCAATCCAAGGCGCCTTACTCGCCACAGGATCGTGAGGACGTAGCCCGATTCATCGTGCAGTACGGTCAATCGATTACCCGCCTGATACCCGCGAAAGTGGCCTGCAAGGAGAACCTCGCGGTTCTTGCTGGAACGATGTTGCGGGAAGGGTTCGATCCGGCTGCGCTGGACCCCAGCATTCAAACCGCCACCGATGTACTGCGTATCGCAGCAGCGATGAGTGGCGGCGACGTATCGTTGGCGCAACCGACCAAGTTCGGACGGCTTCCGCGCTCGGTTCGTGCGCGCCTGCTGGCGTGGCTGGAACGCACGCCCTCACGGCTGGAGGACATGCAGCGCTGGGAGGGTCGCTGGATTCGTCTCGGCGAGCGCCTACATCCCGGGGAGTACACGCATCGATACCCACAAACTGCGGCGGCGTTTAATGCACTACGCAACGGTCAACGCGAGCGCGGATTCAACAGCCGTGTGGAAGTCGCGCTCGCGCGCACCGACGGTGCGCAGCAGCAAACCGGCTGGGGAGATGGCCCCGCGGAGGCGCTGGAGCTACTGAAGTCACGACCCGGCGAGCTTGCGCGGCGTCTTGACACGCTGCTGCGCCTTGGCGGGGGCAGTGACGTGCTGGAGGCGTTTGCTGCCGTGGCGTCGCGGGTTTCCACGCCGGTGCTGCTCCAGCTGATGACCCACTTCCGCCACCGCAGCACGCCGGGCCAACGAGTGTTCTTCCCCAAGGGCAAGGTGGCCAACGTCTTTGCGCGAAGCGACGCCCTGCAGCCGCTGCAGCCGTGTTCGATCTCGGATGTGATTTCGATTTGTGACCGAACGCTGGTTGTTCGTTTCGCGACACTGCCCCCCCTGGGCCGCTGTTACCTAGATCCAGCGATGATGCGCTATCTGGCACCGTTCTCGCAGCGCTCCGCCTCAAAAGCCCTGCGCACCATTGTGCGCGGCAGCCGTGTGCCGATTGAGAATTCACCCACGCTCCGCTTCTTCACCTGGTGGAGGAACGCACGCGGACGCGTGGATATCGACTTGTCTGCAGCTATGTATGCGGATGATTTCCGCTATGTGGATACGCTCTCTTACTACAACCTTCGTAACTTCGGCGCCGTTCACAGCGGGGATGTCGTTGATGCGCCCAAGGGGGCAAGCGAGTTCATCGATATCGATGTTGCCCGCTGCAGAAGCCTGGACGTGCGCTACGTGGTCGTTTGCATCAACAACTTCACCGGCCAGGCATTCTGTGATCTGCCAGAGTGCTATGCCGGGTGGATGGCGCGGCATCACCCCGATTCCGGCGAGCCCTATGAACCCGCCACGGTCGTGGACCGTTTCGATGTGTCTTCTGACACGCAGTTCTGCCTTCCGATGATCTTCGACCTCGAAGCGAAAGAGATGATCTGGGCAGACATTGCTGTGGCTACCAATCCGCATTGGCAGAACAACGTTGAGAACAATCTTGCCGGCGTATCACTGATGCTGCGCGCGCTCACGCAGCTGCGGAAGCTCGACCTGCATACACTCTTCGATCTTCATGCGCGCGCACGCGGCACATTCGTGGACACGCCGGAGGATGCTGACACTGTGTTCTCAGAGCACGCTGGCATCACACCCAAGTATCTCGAGAAGATTTCTGCCGAGTTTCTCTAGGTCTCGCTCAACCAACACCCGAACACTGATCCAGTCCCTGAATTGAGGTCAAGCCGGAGAGATGAAAAGGATCTGTCTGTTTCGATCTACGGTGAGTCGTGGAACAACGCAACCGTGCACTTTCCTCGGCGCAGAGATCCTACAGTTTCGATCCAGTCAGACACCTTGCAGCCGCTGATGGACGATCTGCAGTGCGCAAGACAGTCGTTGGCCAAGGGCGATGCTGCCGAGGCCATGGATGAGCTGGACGGTGTACTCGAACGTTTGATGGCAGTACACACAGGCATGATCAATGCCGCGCGCCGGGAAGGTGATCCTGGCGGAACCGATTGGCCTGCTGCCAACCGACCATGAGGCTGCATGCGAAAGCCCCGGCCGCTCCTCGTCTCGTCAACTGAACTCGCCTGCTGCCAAGCTGGTCGACGGGACACACTCTACGCGTCCGAATTTCCCGCACGTGCCGGTTCGTTACTCAATTGCTGGCCCGGAGGCCGCTGACACGCATCGGCCACAAGACGATGGAACGCATAGATGGCGATCGTGCCGCGAACACTTACAAGCGCCATCACGGCAGACACGACCAGTGCGGGCACCGAGACATCGCCCATCGCCGCCCTCAGAAATGCTCCCAGCAAACCAATCACACTGATTATCAGTGTGCCCACGGCCACCAGTGGAATACGCTTGTAGATGCCAACCGCCAAAGGAACATACATGCAGGTCGTCAGCCCCAGGCCTGCTGCAATGAAGGTGCCATGGCGCTCGTTGGCGAGCAGCAGAACCAGCGCTGCAACAAGCGAGATGGCGCTCAGCACCGCTAGCATCAGCCACATGTATTTGATAGGGCGAGTGATGGAACCTGGAATCTCAATGATCCAGCTGTCTGCTGGTCGGCCCGGAGGGGGCTGGGTTGCTCGATACGGGTCCTGATCCATGGCGGGCGGCTCCGGTTGAAGGCCGTCGAAGTCTAGCGCTGGTGTGCGGTGCCGGGAATCAGACTTTTGCGATATTGGATCGAGTGTTGATCTGGCCGGGCTTTCAATACTTTCAGAATCGTTGCAGATTTGGCGGCCAGGCTGATGCCTTGGCAAGCAGGGCTTTCGTCAGAATTGGCGACTCAGGCGTGTGTCGGGCCAGGCCGGTCAGGATGTAAGGGTCGTCTCCCAGCGGCGAGCTGGCGGCGCGCTCCAAGCGTTGCCGGCCTCGTTGAGCAGCACTCTTTGGCTGCTTGGGTCTATCGCAGTCAGTGCCCATCTGCTCAGTGAGAAATGCCAGGGATTACTGGAATGTCGCCGCAAATTGCTGCCCCCCCCCTCCACACACACTCTCTCTATCTCTCTCTTGTGGCTATGAGTGATCTAGGGAAACAGTGTGGTCCGGCATTGAGCAGAATCATTGGATCTTGGCCTGATAGCAGCGAGAGTCGCAACCCATACCCCATTGCCTTGGTTAGCCTTGGCGCATCTCAAGTGAGGCCTCGCGCGCTTGGTGGCGATGAGGTCTTAGCAGCATGGAAAGGAGGGGTAGGGAAAGGCGATAGTTCTCCAACATCCAGACGAGCCCACCGCGAGTACTCTCAATCCTCTGTTTACTCGTGACCACCTAGGGGATTCATCGCGGCTCCGAGCTGAGGTCAAATCCTCACCCACCCCGCCTTGAGTAGACGAATAGCTGTTGGAAACGTTGGTCACTATCGAGGTCTGGCGCGACCGAGAGGATCTCACTAAGGCAATCCCCAAGGTTACGGGGCATCCACTGCTTCTGATCCCCTATCACCAAACTGAGGAAGTCCAATGCTTGTTCGGGGAACTTGCCGCAGAGACCTGCCTCGTGTAGTCGATGCACCAAATAGTCAGGATGGGGCGGTGGTTGCAACCAGGGGCGGAGTAGCGTCAAAGCCTCGGGGAACGCATTCTGTGCTGATACACAAAGGCGGCCGAGCCTTTCGGCGATGGCGGGTGAAATGTTAACTCGCGACTTGGGCCAGATGGCGTGCAGATACGGGGCAATACGGTTCGTCCAATAGTCGGCACGTTGCTCACCCGCTCCCTCCAGCGCCCTCACCAATGCCCGTGCAGCATCGCCCAAACCATCCGGGGGCAATGCATGAGTGGCAGCCGCGAGCTCGGCAGCGTTGAATACTTCACCCGGGTCGAGGGCGGCGAATGTCAGCAATGATGCGTACTGCCCGTCGTGCTTGCCCAACTCCGCATAGTGGCGCGCGGTCTCCAGGAAGGCCGGCTTGAGCAATTCCATTAGCGGGCGGTAGAGTCGCGGCGACCATAGAAATCCTTTCCACGCAGCACGCGCTTCGGCTTCTGAGCGCTGCCAGTCGAAAAGCGGCAACAGGTGCTGCGTCGCCCAATCTCCGTCGACGCGGAACAACGCGATAACATGGGCCGCCAGCAATACACGACCATGCCGATACTTGTCGATCAGGGTATCGCAGAGCTCGGTGAACGTGCGCCTGATCTCTTCTGGCAAGCCCTGCCCATCTTCTAACGAGCGCCGATACCACCTGCGTAGCAGTGCCTCGGTTACGTGGCCCACAGGATGATTGATGGCTCGCCCGACGAGGTCGTCGGTATCGACGCTATCCTGGTCATCCAGCGCCAGAACACGGCGGGCGAGAACGAAGAAGAGTGCTTCATGGACTTCGAATGTCTGGGCAATGGCCTGTAGCCACCAGCTGACACCATGGGCCAGCGCCTGCAGGACTTCATCAGGTGCGGCGGCCAGGATCGGAGCCATGTAACGCCAGGAGCGCTTCAGGAGCTTTTCCTCTGACCAGGACTGCAGAGCTTCGCGCCAGCGCTCCGTAGGCCATACACCCTCCTTGGCCAAGGCGCACAGGGCACAGGCGGTCGTGGCAAAATTGTCGCGACAGCGCTGCCGCCAGTCATCCTCCTGCCAATGATCTGGGCTGGATTGCTGCCTGAGCCACTCGATCAGTTCACGGCGACGACGCGGCGTGGCGACGAACTTGCGCCACTCGTCGCCATCGCCCATCCAGTAAGGAAACTCATCTCGGTGATCTGCCTCGATTCGCCACTCAGGATACTGAACTGAAAGTCCGTCCAGCCTGTCTCTGGCGACCCTGCCCAATACCGCGCCGACCTCGACGATCTTTGCCAGCCGGAGCCAGATTTCGCGGTCTACGATACTGATCCAGCGCTCCGGCTCGATGTCGTCATTAAACATGTTTCGTGGAGGACCGGCGAGCAAGGCCTCCTCCAGCTCCCTCAGCATCACCTCATCCAGATGCGGCGTCAGTGCCGCCAGCAGGCGCATGGCCTCCCGTTCGGTTTCCACCGACCACAGCCAGCAGTGATCGTCCGCCAGCAGCCAGTCAAGCGCCTGGCGATGGGAGATTGCGCCGTCCTGTGCCGCGGCAAAGAAGGCGAGGCGCCGGAACAGCGGATAGGGCGCGTGCGACCAAGACTGCGCCACGAGCAATGCCCGCGCCGGCGACTGCGCAACAGTGGCGAGCCACGCATCCCGGGTGAGGTCAATCAATGCCGTCCAGTCCTGGAATTTCTGGTTCTGTGGATGTTCACTGATCGAGGGTTGATGTATATAGGACAGGTCGCTCCTGTCCTCGGCGCCACCGAGCTCGCGCATCAGATCAAGCGTGTCACGCAACAGGGCACTGACATCGGAGAGCAGCTCCGGAAGTGCAGCGTCCCAGCGCTCATCACTGCGCAGTTCGCGCAGGCTAGAATGGACGTGATCTGCCGACAGCACGATCTCCCATTCCACCAGCTCCCTGGTGCGCTGCGGCTCATGAGTCTCGTCGTCCTCGCCGGGCCGGCGGAACGGTTCGCGCAGCGCTACGCGTGGTGTCAACATCTCGCGTAGTTCCAGGCGCAAGGTAGGAGTAAGGCCATCGCGCTTGAAGCGGTCGTGCCAGCGGTACAGGTCGAACTCGCGCAGCCACGATTTGACTCGCCCAGTCAGCAGCAGCCGCCATAGGGTGCGCATCAGCGCGCCGGGAATCGCGTTGGGTGCGCCCTCACGAATGCGCGCTAACTCGGCGGTGCCGCCGTCGTGCTCCAGCTTGGCCAGCTCGTCCAGACGATGTTCGATCCACCACACCAGATCGTCATGCAGCTGCCCGCCCCGCTTGACCATCCACAGCAAAAGGCCCGGGTCGTTCAGATGACGGATCAGCCAGCGCGCCAGTTGCCGCATCACCTCGTCCCAACGGCTGCTGCGCGCGCCAGCATCGACGATGCACATCGACGGCGCGAGCGGATACGGCGAAGGTCGGCGGGTCAGGCTGAATGTGAGCTTGTCATCTGCGGTCGTTATTGACGGCACACCAAAGCGCCCCAGGTCGCCATGCCGGTAGCGTTCCTCGCTCAGCGGCTCCAGCCAATCCAGTGACGGCACCGGGTCCAGATCGGCAAAGCGCCTGGCGGGCAGGCCGCCCGGATCGCTCAGTGCCCACAGCAAGCGCCCGACGAAATCGTCTTGCCGGGTTGTGGCCAAGGGGCGAGCCATGGCGCATTCGGCCACGATGCGTTCCTTGCCACGCACGCCGTCGCGATAGGTTTCGGCCCAGGCGCGCAGCGTCTTGTGCAGATAGGCGTGCCGGTTGTGCTCGCGGTAAAGGATGGGCGTGACATTCTTGGCCCGCCACTCGTTGGCCCGTTCCTCTTCCTTGCCTTTGGAGAAACTGCCGAAGGCAAACATCTCTGGCGGCGACTCACCCAACAGACGGTCGGCGGCCAGCGCATCCATCATGTAGCGAAGCACCGGGTCGTTGATGCTGTAGCCGACGAAGCACACTGTGTAGTTGCGGAACAACTCGCTGACGAAACGCGCCGCCCAGCGCTCGGTGAGATAGGCCAGGCCGAAATCACCACTGGATACGACCAAGCGATCAAGCTCGCTCGCGGTCGGTCCAGCACTGAGTAGGCCATGCAGATACACCAGGCCATCCCAACGGTTCTTCGGCACCGGCAGTAGTGGCGCCTGAAAGTGCTCGATGTGGAGGGACTTCGCCGCAATCACCTCTTCGAACAGACGATCGAAGTTGGTTGTAATGAGGCGGGCGTGGCCGTTGCGACATTTGCCCAGCGTCAGCAAAGCTTCATGGGTGGCGGTTGCGTTCGGGGCACTGAGATCGGGTGTCAGGATGCCGGCCAGCGCCCGGCGCACCTTCTCGCGCCCACCGACGATGTCTGCCTCCAGCAGGCCGATGGCGGTATCGAACTGCCCGGCCTTGATGGCCGCCTGCTGCACCGCGTTGGGCGCGGTGGCCAAGGCCGCATACACCTTCTCCACCAGCCCCGCGAAGCCCGGTAGGCGCGCCGGGTAAGAAATGCCCGCGCCGCAGAAGAACACCACGCGCCCATCTTCGTGCGCCTGCAGCAGACGTTCGGGGATGTCGGGGCCGTGGCGGACGAACTGCATTCAGTGGACCCCGGAGTACACGCGTTCCCGCGTCGCCGGTATCAGCGCTTCGCTGACCTGAAGGATGATCTGGATGTCTGTCGTCACCGAGCTGCGAACAGGGGGGGGCACCTGCGCTATCGGCCGCATGCGCACCGGCAATCGCGCCTCGAAAGCGCACGGCGAGCAGTCGGTCGGCGTCGCGCTCAATGGCGTCAAGGCGTTCGTTGACCTTCCGAACCTTGTCGGCCAGCGTGTCGAGTCGGCTGACGTTGGCTTGTTGCTCGGCAAGCGGCGGCAGCACGATCCCGCTTCTACGAGCTTGGGTGTGACCAGTTCCCGGCAGGTGTCAGCCTCGCTCACGATATCGCCAACTATCATCACTTCCCCCTTAGTTTTCACACAATATTACTCGAGCAGCCTGGCTGCTGGATTCTTGTCGCACACACCCATTTGTAGGTAGCCCAATACACTCGACACCGACCGGTGCTCGGTAAGCCGCATGTTTGACGGCAGCGCTCCCCTTGGCGGCTGGCCTCGGTCACGACTCCTGACCTCAATGCCAACCAAAATCCCCTCCAGCCCGGCCGGGCGGGCGCGCCTTTGCAGGATTTGACCCGCCGCCGCGGGAGAGGGGAGGCAGCGCCGACGCGCAGTTTCCAGAGCCGCCGGAAGATGGCCCACGCGGAGATGCCTGCCGCCTCAAGCCGATCCTGCACCGCGGGGGCGGCCCGATGCAGCACCGGCTTGTCCGGGGTCGAGGTGGCGGAGACGCCGTTGGGTCTTGCTGCGCTCCGACCGCTAGATAAGGCCCGCGTCGCCGATACGGCGCAGGTTGGTGGCGGCGATCTCGCTGCGCCGACGCCCACCGGTTGCAAGCCCGAAGCAGAGCAGGGCGCGATTCCGAATGTCCTCCAGGTTGTCGTCGCATGATGCGTGCAACGCATCCAGTTCGAACAGGGTGACGGCAGTCTTCTTTCGAGCGCGCTCTCCGCGCATTGCCGCGGCCCGCACTGCGCGGCTGACCACGGTGCGGATCGTCGGCTTCTCGCTGGGATTGGCAACGGTCCACGGACCGAGCTTGGCTTGAGGCCAGCCAAGACTGTCCCGAGCAATCTAGGCCAGCGACAGGCCGGTTTGATCCATTGCATCCGCTGGGCGATTACCGTATAGGGCACCACGGTAAGCCACAGCTACTCAGTGCCGAAAAAGGAACACTTCCGCATGGCTTTTGGCAACGGATTTACCTGCTTCGTCAGCCGAGCCAGAGACTCAGCCATTGTCAGGTTGCCCCGAAGAAGGTCGCCGTCGATCCACGCAGCATTTCGCATGATCAAAGCCCGGCACCGCCGCCTGAGCCTTGTGGGGCAGGGCGAAGCCAAGGCCATCTCGGTCACCGCCAAGCGCTTCCAGAAGGTACGCTCCGGCGAAGTAAGTGCCGCACGCTTCATCATCTCAATCGCCTGCTTTTCAGGCATCCGGATGCCCTTGGAGACGGACCGCATCTACGCGGGTCCGCTCAAGGAAGTCATTCCAGTACATAGCCGTCTCGGCTCGTGTACAGGTGTAGCCTACAGGTGTTGAAGTCTACGGATGTAGGTGCCTATGAGGCATCCATCGCCTACGGATGTAGACGGCCCCGCCACCGGCACCCCAAGGCCGCTGGTGGGCTCTCTTGGTGCTTGGGGCAGCAACCCCAGATGAACAGCGCAGCCAATTGACGGAAGCAACTGGATTGCTTAGCCATTCAACAGGGCATCGGCCTCACGTCTCAGCTTTCGAATAATTCGAGCGCGCGAGTGCCTAGTTTCGGTAGCCTCAGCGTCGAGATACGCGGCAAGCGAAGCCATGGGGTCGGCGACCCGCACCAGCAGACCGCCCAGCGTCTTAAGCGTCTCGCCATGATGGGGCAGTGCCGACACGGCCGATTCGCCGCTGCAGATTTCAAGTGTGGTCGTCACAAGAACAACGGCTGTATCCATGTCACGCGTAGTTCGCTCCAGGGCGCGGATTTCCTCGGACCCCATGTCAATGGCGTCCTCGGAAGCCCACGGGATACTAAGAAGGGCTCGCTTGGTTCCTTCAAGCATTTCCTCGATGTACTTAGGGCTAGCCGACTCCATCGGATAATCAGCAAAGAACTGCCCAGCCATCTGCAGTTGATGCGACCAATTTCTGATGCTTGCGACCTTTACCTGCAGGGCAGAAAGTCTTTTTTCCGCATCCTGGAGCAATCGCTCGCGCCGCTCATGAAGCTTGAGCTGGTAGTCGTTCGCGGCAAATTTGGTGGCACCAAACCCGATCATCCAAGTGCCAACCGCGGCGAGCCAATCTGCTGCGCTACCGGGCTCGTCGAAGACTTCCAACCCGCCTGGGACACTCCATCCAACGACAACGACCACGAGAAGAACAATGGCAAGCGCTATCACGGCGCTACGCATCAAGGAAATGCGTTCGCTGCCCAGTTTCTGCTGATTCACTTTGTCGCCCCTCCGGCGTCCTTGCTGAGAGAGGGCATTCTGACATGACCGAGTCTCTTCTGGCCTTCGCCCTATTGTCCGTGGGTCGCGGTCGCTTCTACACGTGGAGAATCAAGATCATCGACGCCGCCAAGAAGTTCGTCGGGGTGATCGAGCTTGGTGGCGAAGATTGCCGTCGCGCGGATGGCACCTATACCTCTCGCATCGAGCTAACCGGTGACAGATGCAAGACGATAGGCGCAGCGCGCTGCGACCATGCGCAGCGGTGGCTGGCGCTTCGAGCGAAACTCAAGAGCTGCGGCGGAAGGATCATTCGAGTGGACATGTGCGCCGACGATCTGGTGGGCAACTACCCCTGCGCTTGGCGCAAAAGTGGACCGCAAGGAACTGCCGCTCGACATTTTGCGCTCGTACCAACCGGGGAGCCTGCATCGCGGTGTGGTGGTTACGTGCTTGCGTCAGCGGCAGAACACGCACAGACCTCAATCCTCATTGATCTATTCCAGTGGCCTGAACTGAACTGCGCATAATGTATACAGCGTGGCCGAATCAATAGCGCTCGCCGTAACGTGATGCACCGCCTGTGCTGCTGCATGAGCGGGGGCGGGCAGGGCCATTCCAATCACCAGACCCAGCCCCATTGCAGTCGCTGCCAGCTTCCGCCACACCGCCTTTTCCTCACGGCTGACGGCTCGAGCCTCGCCGACGATCCCCAGGACACGGGCCAACGGTAGTCCGGTCAACCCGGCCAAAGTTGCGCACATCACCGTGTCCGGCAGCGAATAGCCGGATTTCCAGTTCGCAATTGTTCCGCGCGAGACACCGAGCTGCCGTGCGAATTCCGCGTCACTACTGACGTTCAGCGCCTTGCGTGCCGCATCTATGAGGTCTGTAACGGTCCGCACTGTTCAACCCTGTTGACACCCTTGTTCAACCCCTTTATACATTGCCTCGCGTTCAAAGGTGTTGAGCGCTCCGCCACCGGCACCCCAAGGCCGCTGGCGGATTCTCTTGGGGCAAGAGGGCGTGAAAACGCGGAAATCAAAACGAAGCCTTGCCAACTACGGCACAGCAAGCACTCGTCCACGCTCAGCCAGAAGCCGGCTCTCCAGGACAATCACTTCTTCGCTGAGAGTCGCAAGCGAGGACGCGATCGACTCAAGGAATACGTCGTTCTCGTAGCCGGAATCCCTGCAAACCTCAATAAAGTGCCTGACCTGCAGCATTGTGATCTCCGCGTTTCCAAGCGCCCCTTGATCGGCAGCATTGAGGCTTGCAACGTCCTCCGGCGCCCAAACGATCTTTGCAAGAGCAGCTTCAAGCGCCCTGATCTTTCCCTTCCTGATCGTAGTGCTGAGATCGGTGAGCTTCTCATCATCACCATGAAGCAACTTGAAAGCACGTTCTTGACGGCCGGCGAGCTTCGCCTTGGAGATCATGTAGTCCAGCTTCCGTACTCGAGCTTCGCAGCGCTCTCGCTCAGCTTTGGCCTCTTGCGAAAGGCGATACAGCTGAGCTTCCCTCGCATAACTATTGGCGCCAATGCCAATCGCCCATGTACCTACTGCCGCGGCAGCTCCACCCACTGCTGCGATCCAGTCTGCCGCATTCCCCGTCGTACTGAACTTCCCGACCGCCCAGCCCGCGCAAATAGCGCCAGCACTAAAGGCAAAGACTGTAATCGCCGAGATCACAGTAGTAGAAACTTGATCGATACTCTTTTGCATGCCCCCCCCCTGTGGACCTAAATTTACTCAGGGAATTCTGGCATGACGGAGCCCCTTCTTGTGTTGTTGTTGGTGGGTTCCGTCGCATCCATCTCGTTTGGGCTGGTCAAGCTGGCTTCGTGGTGCACCGACCGGGCAGGGGAGTCGTCCCGCCGTGTTGCCCGGGAAGCCGTGTTCGTGGCCCAGGCACGCGCCGAGCTGGCAGCCACAGGCTGGACCGCTGAGGAAGAAGCAGCGTTCCAAGCCATCCGCGCCCAACAAGGCGTTTCCCTGATGCATCTGCGGGAGGCTCGCCGTGCGTGATGGCCTCCGCAAGAATTTCAGCTTCTCGAATTCTCCTGCGGATCGGCGGATTCGTTCGGAGTGGCGACAGGTGAGCCACCCTCTTCTGACGTCGGCTCAGTCAACAAATGGAAAACTGCCGCGCGCCAGTCGCGCACAAATTCCGGCGGCGTGCGAGTCGCTGGGTTCTGCATGAATTCCTCATGCCATCTCATGGATGCCTTCAGCGCCTGCGCAAGCTCGGGCGATCCGTTGACCATCACCAAGGCGCTGACTGTAGCTTCAAGCGCAGCAATTCGTGCTTCTAGGGTCTTTACGTACGACTGCGGCTTGCCACTGAACTTCATTGGGGTGCGCATGGGCGTCTCCGTTTGCCTGGACACGAATCATCGCATGGCGCCCGCCGCACGTTCGAGGTCGAATATGACTGTTGATCAGGTCCGGGAGTTCCTCTCCGACCCCTTCGTTGCCGCCCTAATTGGCGGCGTGCTGCTCACTGGCCTGTACTGGTCTCTGGTGTTCGCCCTGCGCTGCAAGGGTGGCCGCAATGGTAGGTGATCGCGCGGTGCTGGCCGGCCTTCGGTATGCAGCGGGCAGGCGTGCTTACGTGGTCGCGCGTCCAAAGCGATCCCTACGATGAAAAAGTGCGCGACAAGGCCGAGGAAGAAATCTGGTCCTACCCGAAGGCGCTGTACAGCCGCTATCGCAGTGCGACGCTGCACACGGCCAGTCACAAATTCAAGGTTCCCAAGAGGATTTGGCAGGCGCTTTCGGTAACCATCGTGCTGATTTTTGGTGTCTGAATGATCTACGCGTTCATCATCAAGTCGCCAGCGAATCCAAAAAAGGAGCAGCAGGGGGCCGGTGCTTTGCCGGCGGCTGGAGCCCTGGCGCCCTTGGGCGCGGGCGTGCCGGCGGCACGACCCCTCACCCGCGAAGAGTACGTGGAAAAACACAAGCCACGTGTTGAGTTCCAGCCATGGTCTGCACCCGCGTTCGATGATCGAGCTGTGCAATCGCAGCCTGAGTTGTACTGCATGGCCTCCGGCACGACCGAGCAGGACACCACTTGCACGTGTGTCACAGAGCAGGGCACCAAGGCAAAGATCTCGGTCCCGGTATGCGTGGCGATCGCGCGTGATGGCCCAACCTACAACCCGTATCGGGCGCCACGGCAGGAATCGGAGTCGAGTCAGGATCACTCAGCTCGCGGCATCGCTCAATCAACGTCATCTGGCGCACCTGAGTCATCGCCGCACGTGTGGGTTGAGGTCGGGAAGCGCCCCATGGGGACGTTCCCGGAGACACCTCCTTATCCAGCAAGCTTTTAGCGTGATGCGTCACAGAAATTGCAACCCATTGCAGTAGAGCTAAGCTTGCGCACGGGACTGCCAGGCAAGGGAATGCAGATGTTCTTACTAGACCACAGCAAAGAAATCGCATCGCTGCTCGCTCCTGTTCTCACAGCGACTTTTGGCTGGCTTTCTAAGGGGCGCGCCAGACTGCTTTGCGCCCAGCGGCACGGCTTTACCTTCTATATCCCCCCCGAAACCGACAGCTCAGGCCAGCAGAGGGGACCAATTACTGTGCACACGATTTCCTATTTCATTAGGAATGATGGAAAAATCCCGCTGAATGGTGTTGAGGTCGTCTGGCAGTGGAAGCCGGATGGAATGCATCTCTGGCCTCCGCGCCCCTTTTTACAGGAGCAAACACATGACGGGCGCCATGTGGTCGGCATTAAAAGCTTGGCGCCAGGCGAAGACTTTTTGGTAGAGGTGATTGGGTTTGGCTCAGCTCTCCCGCAGATGCAAAGCTGCCGAAGTGAGCAAACAGTAGCCAGACATGTGGAGCTGAACTTCTATGAGAAGTTGCCGGCCTGGCGATACCGAATGGTGCGGATCTTGACGCTGGCGGGCATCGCGGGCATCGCATATGCGGCACTACTTCTTCTGCAGATCATTTTGGTAGGCAGCAAGTTCGCCACTACGTAAGGATTTCGTCACTCGGCAAGTTCATGCAGGGGTGTAGGGGCAATGCCCCTACGGGCAACACCTCACACGCGCTGACGCGGTTTCGGCCCACGGCTCATGTAGACCACATTGGACGGCTCGGCGTCGGGACCGGACACACCCGTGCCCAACCACCGTTCTCGGCGAATTCTGAGTGCTTCGGCAAGGTAGATCACGCTGGATTTCGTTGTGGCACAAGCCTTTTGAGTCGGCACCGACCGGGTGGGCACCTCGGCGCGAGCTTCGGCCATCATCAGCCGCCATTCCCGGGCGATGTTGCAGGTCAACGACCACCAGGTCATGTCACAGGGTTCTAGCTGGTGGCCTTCGGGGGTGAACATGTGCCACCTTGGAAACCGAAACCGGCCCAAGGGCCGGTTAGATCTATGCGGTCGTGGGGATCAATGTCGGGGGAGCTTGTAGGGAGGCAAGAGCCAAGCCAGAGTTTCAGCCATTGCCAAGCAGAACCGACGAAAGCAGCCCAACGACGCAGTCTGTGACGGATATGTCGCATTTCGCATAATGTATATTATGTTCTGATGCTCTTGACTGGGCTGGCACGGCGCTTGCTCTCGGCGCCCCTAATTGATGGCGTGTCCCTAGATCGCACTCCTTCTTGACTTCTGAGGAACTCTTGAGGGTCCGAGGCCATCCAGTGACAACGTTGCTTCTCAAAGACCCAGTGATGTCCTGCTTAGCTGCACCTGGAGCTCCTTCACCTCCCGGGACTGCTGAGCGCCCGATTCTCGACAGATCTGACGTGCTGGGCCCAGTCTTCCCGCTCAGATTTCGCCGTCTTCAGGGCCTCGTGAAGCCGAACATCGAGTTGATGTCTGCAGACAGTGCTATTCATCAGACTTTCCGCTGGGGCAGCAACTCGGCGAGACTTAGGCCTAGGCGCTGGATGCGCTCCAACACGGCCGTCCATTCTTCATCGAGGAAGTGGTCACGCTCGCTGCTGCGCAGGTGCGTGGCGGCCTGCTCGGTCATGAACATGCCCAGGCCGCGGCGCCTTTCGACCAAGCCTTCATCGGCCAGCTCCTGGTAAGCGCGCGAAACGGTGATGGTATTGAGTTGGTAATTGGCGGCCATCTGGCGCACCGAAGGAAGGGCATCGCCCGGCTTGAGAATTCCGTCGAGCATCATGGCAATCACACGCTTCTTCAACTGACGGTAGATGGGAATGTCATCGCTCCACTGGATGTCACTCATGTTCAGCTCCGCGGGGTCCGCGACCGGGCGAACGAGAAATACCGCGCGTCATAGAGTGCAGCCAATTCAGGTGAAGGTGCCGTCAATGGAAAGCCACTTCGACGCCGCAGTTCTTCGGGCAAAGGCGGGGCGCCAGGGCCGCGTGGATCGACTGAGAGCATGATCGCTACTCCATTGTGGGAGCCGCCATGCTATGGAGCCACTTCAACGCCGACTTCTGCCCCGGCATCAATTGTTATCAATCGTTCTTTCAGGTCAGCCCACGCGCCCTGTCAACGCCCCCCCTCCCCCGTGCATCGCCCCGTCTGCCAGAGCTTTGGGTGCGTGGATGCAAGTGCAGGGGAATGCGACCTGAGCATTTCGGTACGCAGTTCCGTCAGCCATGCCATTGAAGCGCCCGGTAGTGAGATGCGGCCGGTCTAAAGCCCGCATCCACCGTGACGCGTCACGTTAATTGGCGCCACTAGCAGTGTCGACCACCCCAAAGTACTCCCGGATCAGCGCCTTGTTCTCGAAGAAGGCGTCCAGCACCAGGTACAGGAAGTAGCGCCCGTCGATCTGGAAATCCATTGGGATGTGCGCCCCATCAATCTTGAACGTCTTGTACTTGGCGCTACCCTTGACGCTGGCGTCCTGCCGGCGGCGTGCATGGTCGGCATCGGAATACAGGATGTACTCGTGATCAAGGTGGTAGATGACCTCCTGGCCGGCGGCTCCAGCGAACTGCAGATGCACCACCTGCGTTACCACCTGGCCATCCAGGGCTGGCATCTCGGCGCACAATTCTTCGAACGTCATGCTCGGCGGGTTCTGCTCGACCTTGATCCAGAGCGCGTCGTCGTAGCAGTTGTCGCCATAGAACTTCGACACCGACGGCGCCTGCAGATCCGCCAGATGGAATGGCTTGCCGAACTCCAGTTCTTCAAAGCTGGGAATCGCGTCCAGCGCCGCGCTGATGGCGAAGGCAATGCTGGGAACGCGGCTGTCGTCACGCATCGACTCGAGTGCAGACAGCACCGGTCGAGGCACCTCAGTGCCGAAATACAGACCCCAGTCCTCATGTGCGAGCCCCTGGAATGCCAGCTCGTTCACAATGCGTAGAGGCTTACTGAGTGAAAGCAGCTTGTACTTGTCGAACTGCTGGTCGACCGCCGCAAGATCAACGCCCCTGCCCTCGTAGATCGCCGCAAGCTCGCCTGCAAAGGGGGCGTGGAAACGATCAAGCATCCCTCGCCTGCCCAGGTACTCTTCGTAAAGCAGCGCCCCGATCTCGAACATCTGGCTATGCTCGTTCACGTAGGCCTCCGCATCCTTGTCAGGCTCACGCTGCTGGCAGCGTTGTGCACGTAGCTCGCGGACACCCGGCCAAAGCCCATCGCACATCGTTTCGAATGCACTGAGGGAGTCGACTGCAGGCCGACGGAGAAGTGCGTCGATCTTTGCCTTCTCGATGCGGCAGTCGCGATCGCTTGCCTCGGCGTCTCTCACCGCCGCTTGCAGTAGGCGCAGTTCCCGCTGCAGTTGCCGCTGATATGTCGAAACGACGCGATTCTCCAGCGTGCCATCTGCACGCGCCGCTTCCAGCTTCGGAAACAGGGCGTTCAACAGCAGTGGTGAGCGGGCTACGAACAACGCATCGAAGATCGACAAAGTGCCGGACTCGTCCATCCGGTGCTGCAGATCGGCGTTTCGGATATCGGAGAAGCAGGTGTCCATGGCTCGATACACTCCTTGCAGACGTTGTTCAGAAGTTGGCAGACGCAACAGACTACTTCGCTGCAACCATCCAGTGACGATCCCGACACAGATTTTCGATTTTTCCTAATTCCGCTCTAGGAAAAGTCTCAAAAATCGAACGTTTCCGATGTCCGACGCGACAGTGGCGGCAGAATGGTCGCCACGCCACTCGGCGCTGACAACACTCCCGCGCATGAACGGATTCCCTGCACCGCGTCGGCTTCGCCTGGCGCTGCTTGACGACCATGATGTCGTCCGCCGCGGCACCGCCTTTCACCTGGGCAACGACATGCGCTTTGAGATCGTGGCCAGCCACAGTGACAGTTTGGCCTTTGTACTTGCCCTGCAGCAATGCCACGCGGACGTTGCCATCATCGACATTACCCTGGCGCCCACCGACATCAGTGGCACAGCGCTGGTGCGGCATCTACGGAAGGCGCTGCCAAGAGTGACGTTGCTTGGCTTCGCCGGGCAGAACTCTGTAGCAACCATCAACCACCTGCTGGACGCGGGCATCAGCGGCTTTGTCGGCAAATCCGAGCACCTGGATGAGCTTTCCGACGCGGTTGTGCGCGTTGCCCACGGGCTCTGCCGCATCCCGCCTTCGTGCAGACTGCTGGCACCCTGCGATGCCCTGAGCCGGAATGAGCGCGAGGTCATCCAGCTGGTCCTGGATGGACTGACCGTTTCGGAGATTGCTTTGCACCGGCACCGCAGCGTCAAGACCGTCAGCACACAGAAGGTCGCCGCCCTGCGCAAGCTGGGCCTGCGAAATGATGCGGAGATCTTTGCAATGCGGCAGCAGCTGGAGACCCTGTGATCGCGCTGCCGAGGCGCACCCGCACTCCCGTGCTGTTGGTGCTGCTCACCCTGTGGCCCTGCACGTCTGCCAGTGACAACCAGCAGGAAGAATGGGGGGCGGGGCGCGAGGTACGGGTGGCCGCAGCGCCTACGCTGTACCCCGCCCCCGAAGACGTGGGCACCCCCGAGGTGCTGCAGACAGTGGCGCATGGCTATGCGGCACTCGTCGCCCGTCATTCCGGCCTGGCCTTTGTCGAAATCCCCTTCCCCAGCACCTACGCCGCGATGAATGCGGTCTGTGAGGGGCAGGCTGACCTGGTACTGGTGCAGGACGCTGGCGACGGGTCGCGCCTGCCCTGCCCCAACCTGGCCCTCTCGCGCAGCTTCCCGGGTGGCGTGAGCGTGCTTGCCGGCCGCATTGGCGAACGCTTGCCGCGCCACCTTTCCGATGCCAGCACGCTGCGGATCGCCGCCGTTGAGGGTGGCCCTTACCCTGTGTGGCTCGCTGATCGTTACCCGGCAGTTGCCGTGCTGCCCAAGCCCAGCATGCGCGCGGCGCTGGCGGCGGTGGATGCTGGCAGTGCCGATGCGGCGATCGGTATTGAATCCACTGCGGGCGCAATGACACGGCGTCATTTTTCCCACAGCCTGCGGCTGCAGGTGCTTGACGTCAGTTTTCCAACCCAGTTTCATCTCCTGGCCAGGCGCGAAGACCAGAGCCTGCTTGAGCGCATCGAGGTGGCGCTGGATGACATCACCATCGAAGAGCATGCCCAGTTGCTGCAGCGCTGGGCCCGGCAGTCGCTGCCCATCGCGCTCGGTCAGTCAACCGGCGGATGGCTCGACCGCCTTGCACTCTGGTTGTTGCCCGCTGCCGCGCTACTGCTGACGATTCCATTGCTGGCCATGCGAATGCTGCGCCGGCAACGCGGCCGCGATCAGAGGCAGGCACAGATGACGGGCGTCATCAGTCATGAGGTGCGCAATTCCGCCCAGGCGGTCATGGCGTCCATCGATCTGTTGGGGCAGGCGCCTCTGCCTGCTGGCCAGCGTGAGCTGGTGGCCGCCGCGGCCAATGCCGGCCACGCCCTGCGCGGGCTGCTCAACCGCGCACTGGACTTCTCCCGCCTGGCCAGTGGCACCTTCCGGCCAAAGCGGGTGCCCTGCGACGTTCCCGCGATCTGCACGCAGGCGCTGCAGTCCATTGCGCCACAGGCGCAGAAGAAGTCGCTGAGCCTGCAGTTCTCCGCGCCTGATGCGGCGTTCCCCCTTCTGTTGACGGACCCGGATTGTCTGCGCCAACTGCTCGACAACCTGCTCGGCAATGCCATCAAGTTCACCGACGTCGGGGGCGTTGAACTGCGCCTGCAGCTCGACGCGCCAGCAAAGGCCGCATCGCTGCTGATAGAGGTCATCGACAGTGGCATCGGCATCGCGCCGGCACAGATGAGCGGCCTGTTCGAGCCCTTCCAGCAGGCCGATGCGGGTAAGGAGCGCGGCGGCAGCGGACTGGGGCTGTCCATCTGTCGAACGCTGGCCAACGCCATGGGCGGCACCCTGGACGCACATAGCGTGCTCGGCCGCGGCACCCGCTTCATTCTTCGCCTGCCGGCGGAACGGGTGCCGGAGGGTGTGTCCGTCACGTCAGCGGTGCCTGCCGCGTCCCCGCTGATCGGCACGCGCATTCTGCTGGTCGAGGATCACGCGCTGAACCGACGGGTCATTGCAGCGCAGCTGCAGCGCTGGGGCGCGACGGTGCTGGAAGCTGCCACGGCCGCCGATGCGTTGGCGGTGCAGATGAAGACGCCCTGCCCGCTGGTGCTGCTCGACATCGGCCTGCCGGGAATGGATGGCTACGCGCTGGCCCGGCAACTGCGGCTGCAGGAGGTGCAAAGGGCGCCTCGCGCTCGGTTGCTTGCGCTTTCCGCATTTACCGGTGGCGACCACGCGCTACGCTGCCAGGCTGCCGGCATCGATGCCGTGCTGGTCAAGCCGCTGCAGATTGATGCGCTGCTGCAGGCGCTGGATCAACCTGCGGCCGCCACTTCCATCGAGGATGCGGCTCACGAGTTGGCGGCTGCTTACGAAGAAGATATTGATCGCGAGTTGCAATGCCTGCAGGAGGCGGTCGACTGCTGCGACGCCCAGCGGCTGCGCTATCACGCGCATCGCCTGCAAGGTGCGCTGCAGATGCTCGGCGCGGGCTGCATGGCGGCGCTTGCCGGCGAACTATGGGAGCTGGGCGACCACGCGCTACCCGAGTGGGCCGAGGCAGCTCGCCTGCTGGCCGAGATGCAAGCCTGGCGCGGCTCCCGGGTTGCGGGAACCGCGCCCGCGCCCTGAATCAGGCGGCGTTGCGGCCCGCCTGGCGACGGGTCAGGTCGTTGAAACGACCCAGCGACATCAGGTGCTGGTGAATCAGCGCCAGCCAGCCGTTGCGGTGCCATTCGACGACGGTCGCGTCCGGCAGCGCGATGAACTTCTCAACGTCCACCACGAAGAAGCCGTTGAGGTTGAACTCACGGCCATCCGGCAGGCGCACGGTGGCATTGCGCTCGACCAACAGGCCGTTGTCGACCAGTGCCTTGGAGAACGCCTGGGTCTGTTCGTGTTCGCGGGTGAACTGGCCGCAGAACTCGAGCGCCTGCTGCACCATCTCGGTGGCCTTGCCATCAGCGAACAGCGGCTGGCCTTCTTCGCCGCCACGGACGATGCGCGGGCTGTCTTCGTCGATGCCGAGCAGGAAGTCATTGTCCGCGCCGGTGTCGATGAAGATGAAGGGGTGGCGGCGCAGGTAGGCCGGGATGTAGGTCTCGTCGTCCCACAGGCCATCGGTGATGAACAGGTTGTCGGTGGTCACACCCACCGCCGCCATCGGCACCGCGCTCGGGCCTGCGAACAGGATCGGGAAATGGTGCAGCGCCAGCGAGAATTCACCCAGCACCAGCGGGATGGAGTTGCTGCTGGCAGCGAATTCGAGCTTGCCCGGCAGGATGCGCAGATCGGCGTGCAGATCTGCCTGCAGCGGCACCGGACGGGTGTAGAACAGGGGCGCGTTGGTCGGCGCAGCTTCGGTGGTGGTGTCGCTGGTGGTGGTCATCGTAAAAACCATGTCGATCATGCGCGCCTGCCATCCCGGGCGCGCCAGCGGGAACAACCTGAATCCCGCATTATCAACAAGGCAGGTGACAACGGCCACCCCGCAGCCGACTTATTTCAGCTGCAACGGGTAGCGCTGCCACAGAACGTGGACCAGGAAACCGGCCAATTCGGTGTCGCGCGCACTGACCGCAGCGCGGATCTTGTCCAGCAGGACCATGTCGCTGCAGTGCCGCACGTCGGCATGGTTGGCCTGCCCCGCACGTCGCGCCCGGTAGCGTGCAGCCCGCTGTGCATCGCTCATTGCGTACCCGAACTTGGGCGGCCGACCGCGCTTGCGCGGCAGGGTCAGCTCCAGGGTTCCGGGATCATTGTCATCACGCATGGGCAGGGTGCGGGCGGCGGCAAGCAACGGGGGGTGCGCAATTTATCGTGAGGCATCACTTTAATCCAGCTTTTTCTGCAGTTTTGTTGCAATGCAATGCAGGTATGTCGCGCGCAGGCGGCATCCATCCACGCATGGCGTGGACCTACTTCCCTGGGTAGATCCACGCCACGCGTGGATACGGCCCTGCCAATGCGGATCGGTAGATCCACGCCATGCGTGGATACGGATTCCAGCAGCACACAAAAAAAGGGAGCCCGCGAACGGGCTCCCCTGCTCTTCTCTTCCTACGAAGCGCGCACCGGCTCGTAGCCATGCAGGTGCGATTCGCTGCTGGCCCGTCCCTGGCTCAGCGAGCGCAGCGAGGTCGTGTAACCGACCAGCTGCGCCAGTGGCGCGAACCCACTGACTTCGGCGCGACCGTCCTGGTCATCAATGCGGGCGACGCGGCCATGGCGACGATTCAGATCGCCCACCACGTCACCCACCGACGCCGACGGCGAATGCACCGTCACCGCCATCACCGGTTCCAGCAGCTGCGTACCGCTGGCCGCCAGCGCGGCCTTGATGCCCTCGCTGCCTGCCCGATGGAACGCCATCTCCGACGAATCCTTCGCGTGGGTCTGGCCATCCACCAGGCTGACTTCGATGCCGACCACCGGATGACCTTGCGGCCCTTCCGACAGCGCGGCACGAACGCCCTTCTCCACTGCGGCGATGAAGTTGCGCGGGACCACGCCACCGACGATGCGGTCATTGAACACGACCTCGCCGTCGTCGCGCGGCACCACATCCAGCACCACGTGCGCGAACTGACCCTGGCCACCGGTCTGCTTGACCAACCGACCCACAACGCCTTCAACGGCACGCTGTGGCGTCTCCTGGTAAGCCACGCGCGGCGCGCCAATGCCGATGTCCAGTTTCCATTCGCTGCGCAGGCGCTCCACCATCACTTCCAGGTGCAGCTCACCCATGCCCCAGGCCAGGGTTTCACCCGTGTCGCGATCAGTCTCCACGCGGAACGAGGGATCTTCCTGGGCCAGGCTGGCCAGACCCTGCGCCAATCGGATCAGGTCGGCCGCACGTGCCGGCTCCAGCCGCCATGCAAGCACCGGGGCCTGCGTCTGGATACTCTCCAGACGCAAGGGCTGCCCTCGCCCACTCAGCGTTTCACCGCTGACGGCATCCTTCCAGCCCAGCACCGCAACGATGTCGCCGGCCACGGCCTGCCCGATGTCCTGGGTCTGGTCGGCCTGCACGCGCACCAGACGGCTGATGCGGCGCCCTTGTGGGTGCTGCGAGCTGGCCACGTTGTCGCCCACCTTCAAGGTGCCCGAGTACAGCCGCACGAAGCTCAACGCGCCGTGCTGCTGGTGGGTGATCTTGAACAACAGGCCCGCCAGCGGACCGTCCGGGTCCGGCGGCAGCAGGACGTCCCCGCCCTCGCCCTCGGCGGTAACAGCCGGACGATCCAGCGGCGACGGCAGGTAATCGACCACTGCATCCAGCAGCGTTTCGATGCCCTTGTCCTTGAACGCAGCCCCAGCCAGCACCGGCACGCCCGCACCCGCCAGTGTTGCGCGGCGGATCGCTGTGCGCAGCATCGCGGCGTCGATGTCGCGGCCTTCCAGCCATGCCGTTGCCAGCACATCGTCGTGATCGGCCACGGCTTCGACCAGCGCATTGCGCTGCGGTTGCCATTGAGCGCATTCGGCGTCGCTCCAGGCCGTTACCGTCGCCGCGCCGCCGTCCTGCCAGTGCAGCACGCGGCCATCGACCAGGTCGACCCAGCCATGGAATTCACCTTCGCTGCCCAGCGGAACACCGAGCGCCCACGGGCGCGCCCGCAGCTTGTCCTGCAGCTGCTCCAGCACACGCTCGAACGAAGCGCCGATGCGATCCATCTTGTTGACGAACGCGATCAACGGCACGCCATGCCGACGCGCCTGGCGCCACACGGTTTCTGATTGCGGCTGCACACCGTCCACGGCCGAGAACACGGCCACGGCGCCATCCAGCACGCGCAGCGAGCGCTCGACCTCGATGGCGAAGTCGATATGGCCGGGGGTGTCGATCAAGGTCAGCTGGTGCAGCGGCAGATCGCGCGGCGCCCATTGGGCGTGCACGGCAGCGGCGCCGATGGTGATGCCGCGTTCGCGCTCGATCGCCGAGAAGTCGGTGGTCGCGTTGCCGTCGTGCACTTCGCCGACGCGGTGGATCTCGCCGGTCTTCCACAGAAGGCGTTCGGTAAGGGTGGTCTTGCCAGCGTCGATGTGGGCAATGATGCCGAGGTTGCGAAGACGCGACAGAGTCTGGGTATTGGTGCTCATGAGATGGGTTCCTGCTGGGCCAACTTCGGGGGCCGCACACCCCGGTTGGCTACAGGGTGTGCGGCTAACGTTCGGTCTCGGCGATCTGGTGCATGGCACGTTCTCCTCGGTGTTGCGGGTTGAATGAAATGGCGGAAACGAAAAGAGCGCCCCGGAGGGCGCTCTGTGGATGGTCCAGCGTAGGCCGCGATCAGCGGCCTCGTGGGGCTCCAGGCAGACACGCCCGTTCCGCGCTTGCGCGGGTCAGGGTGAAAAACTTCAGGAGCGGCATCCGGTTCATGGGGCGCATTCTAGACCTGTGAATCTGGCGCGCAAGTGAATATTGCGCGCATGAATGGAACGATGAGCCCCAAAGTAGAGCCACCCCATGGGTGGCTGCAACCCAGGACGCTAGGCGGCTTACTTGCAGTCGTGCAGACGGCGGGCATCACCCACGGTCGCCGCGTGCTGTTCAACGGTCGACACCCAGCCTTTCAGGGACATTGCCGGGTCGGTGCGCGGCTTGCGCGGACCGCCATGGATCACCACTTCGGTCCAGCTGCCGGCTACTGGCAATCTCACCCCATGGCACATGGCGACTCATGCCGTTTCGCCGCCGCTTACTTGGTGAGGTCTTGCTTGGCCAGACAAGCCCTCGTCGCAAGGATGTCGCTAAAGCCCCGCCGCAAAGCCTGCCTGCGGACCACTCGCTTGGACGTCGCAACAGCGCAAAGATCCGTGCCACCACGCGTTTGTCGAGTAGATGCAGATCTGGGTCTGCGCACAAGGCTCCAAGCACTTGCCTGGGCGACCAGGCGCATCCAATGATTTCGTACGCCACCTGCGCAAGCTCCCGAAGATCGATCCCGAGAAACAAACGGCCTGACTTTGAATATCCTCGCCCTGATACTGACATCGACCAATCTCATTCGCATCTTCACCACCGGACCGGAATTTGTCCGAGAGAACCCAAACAACTTCCATTGCAACCAGCCTGATGTAATCGCGAAAGCAGTGGAAAAAGTAAGATCCGAAGCCCGGGATCGCATGTATGTAGAGGGGCTATCCCAACATTCAACGCCCCGCAGATCAACCGACGACCTGGAGGAACTGGTTGATTCGATTCCAATCGATCTCAGAGTCACCCAGACCAAAGCGTCAGAAAGCGCCTTTGCGCTCATCGAATGTGAAGCCACGATAGAGTTTGAAATTCCGGATCACACCATGAATGTGATACGCAGGGATCAACGCTCCAAGGACGTCACGACACGCGGCCACGCGCAACTCACCGACAAGGGAATTTTCTGGGGCAATTTTAGATTCGGGGTTGAATTTGACGGAAGGAGGCCAACCATTGTCGAGCTGTCTGGCCTGCAATTTCCACAAGTCCTACTGTCAACCATTGCGATCACGATAGCGGACAGCGACATCATCCTTGAGCGTCGTCTGGCAATGGTCGCTGCCGATTTTTACTTCGTGGATAGAGACCTCAACTCCTTCTGGAGGGCGCTCTCGACACAGCAGCGCCTGCGCATGCGAAGGTCGCAGCGCGAGTGGATTGTCGAGAAGGTGAGAACCTGCAGCGATGTTGATGGAAAAGGTTACGAGTCCCTGACGATCGTTGAGAAAATTGACGCTCTCAATTGCCATCGCGGAATGACAGAGGAGCGGCTGACACGCCTTTACAACTAGCCGCGCCTCGCAGAAAGGTGCGGCCACTGCCGTCAACATCATAGCCTTGGGCCCGAGCAGGCCAGCGACACGTACGGGGCATTCAGCAGTACAACATAGGTACCGCTGACGCTCCACATCGGCTCCGTCCATGAACCCAGCCAGGACCGCGCCTCAAGACTGAATATCTTGAGTTCCCCAAACGCCCTTACTTGCAGTCGTGCAGCCGGCGGGCATCGCCCACGGTTGCCGCGTGCTGTTCAACGGTCGACACCCAGCCCTTCAGGGACATTGCCGGGTCGGTGCGCGGCTTGCGCGGACCGCCATGGATCACCACTTCGGTCCAGCTGTCGTTGGGCGCCAGTTCGGCCAGGCGCGCGGCCTGGTCTTCATCGGTGCTGAAGGTGTCGTCCGGCGAGGACGGCTTTGCGTTGTTGACCGTCGCCTGCTTGCGCACGCGCACGCGCAGGGCGCCGTCCGGCATGCGCTGGGTGGCCACCTCATAGCGCTCCACGCCATAGGCCCAACTCGATTCGCCGGGGCGACGCATTTCGCTGCCGTCATCGGCAACCTCAACCGACTCGCCGGTGACCGCGCCCAGCGCGGCAATGCCGCCGAAGCCAGCCATCATCGCCTCGTAGGCCACCATCTGCCGCTGCTCGATCGACAGCGTGCTGGCCTCGGGCTTCATGCCAGGCAGGTTGAGGTACGCCGCCTTCTTGCACAGCAGCAGGACACGCTTGTCCTCCCAGGCCATGCCGATCTCGCCGTTGCCGAAGTATTCGGTGGTGAAGGATGAAACCGCTGCTCCCTTGCCAGTCGAATGCCGCGTCTCAATCAGCGATGCCTGCTCGGACGCCGTCATCAGCGAAACCTTGGTGGTCGCAGCAGCACTTGCAGCACTTGCAGCACCGGCAACGCCGATCAAGGCGACGAAAAGCGCGCAACGCGGGCGGGAGAGAATCATCGGGCCATTCCTTTGAAAAAATCGAGCCGCACATGATACGCGGCACAGCCTGCCATGCCCTCTTCGTCTCAGGTAACCACCACCAACGGCACACCGCGGCGCGGATGCTGCAGCACCACCACGTCCTGCTGGTAGACGCGCTGCAGGTTGGCTTCGGTCAGCACGTCCGAAGGCGTGCCGTCAGCGGCTACCCTGCCCTGCTCCAGCAGCACGATGCGATCGGAGTAACCGGCCGCCAGATTGAGGTCATGCAGCACCACGATCACACACGCGCCCGCTTCGGCGCAGGCACGCACGCTGCGCAGGGTGCGCTCCTGGTGGCGCAGATCCAGCGCAGCCGTAGGCTCGTCCAGCAACAGCAACGGCGTGTCCTGTGCCAGCACGCGGGCGAAGGTGGTCCGCGCCGATTCGCCGCCCGACAGCTGCTGTACTTCGCGCAGGCGCAGTGCCTGCAGTTCGGCAGCATCGATCGCGCGTTCCACCTGCGCATCGTCCACCTGCGGGTCAGGCGGATGCGGCAGGCGCCCCATCGCCACGACTTCTTCCACGCTGAAGGCGAAGCGCACGCCATGCTCCTGCGGCATCACCGCCCGTTCGCGCGCGAGTGGCCCGGCCTTGTAGTCACGCAACGGGCGTCCGTGCAGCTGTACATCGCCGCCATCGGCGCGCAGATCGCCCGCCGCCACGCCCAGCAGCGTCGACTTGCCCGCGCCGTTGGGCCCCACCAATGCCGTCACCGTGCCCGGCTGGAATGCCAGGGTGATGCCATGCAGGATCTCGCGCTGCTGACGGCGCACCACCACGTCGCGCAATTGCAGAAAAGCGCTCATGCGGCCGCCTTGCGACGCTGCTGCAGCACCAGCCACAGGAAGAACGGCGCGCCTAGCGCGGCCGAGAACAGGCCGAGCGGAATCTCGGCGGGCGGGTCCAGGGTGCGTGCAGCGGTGTCGGCCACCACGATCAGCAGCGCACCCAGCAGGCCCGACAACGGCAGCAGCCAGCGATGGCCAGGACCCACCAGCAAGCGCGCCACGTGCGGCACCACCAGGCCGACAAAACTGATCGAACCGGCGAACGCCACCGCAGCCCCGACCAGCAGCGCACTGAACGCGACCAGCAGGCGTCGCGTACGCGCCACATCCAGCCCCAGGTGCTGCGCCTGGCGCTCGCCCAGCGCCAGCATGTCCAGCGGCGTGGCCAGGCGCTGCAGCGCGATTGCACCGATGGCAAACAGCGGCAACACCGCCACCACATCGGCCCAGTTGGCGCGCGCCAACGAGCCCATCTGCCAGAACACCAGCGATTGCAGCTCGCTTTCGTTGGCGATGTAGGTCAGGAAACCAATCAGCGCCGAGCAGAATGCGGCCATGGCAATGCCCACCAGCAACAGCGTGGCATTACCACTACCCTTGCCCGGCCGTGCCAGCGCGTAGGTCAACCCGATCGCAGCGGCACCGCCGCCGAACGCCGCCACCGGCACCAGCCAACCGGCTGCACCGGCGGCACCGAGCACGATTGCCGCCACGGCACCCAATGCAGCGCCTTGGCTGACACCAACGATGCCCGGATCGGCCAGCGGATTGCCGAACAGCCCCTGCAGGCTGGCGCCGGCCATCGCCAGTGCCGCCCCCACCATGGCACCCAGCAGCGCACGCGGAATGCGCAGCTGCCACACCACGGCCAGGTCACGGCTGCTGACCGATTGCGGATCCAGCAAGCCAAGCTTCACAGCCAGCGCCTGCATCACTTCCAGCGGTGGCAAGCGCAGCGGCCCCACGGCGAACGACGCCAGCACCGCACCCAGCAGCGCGACCAGCGCAATCAACAACATCGTCCGCCCGCGACGGCGGCGTCGATCCGCAGGACTCATGCCTTCGGCAGCGCCGCCAGCGCCCTGGCCAATGCCTGCGCACCCGCACCGGAACCGATGCTGGCGTACTTCAGCTGCGCATCCGGCATCACCCAGACCCGGTTGGCCTGTCCAGCCGGCGTCTGCTTCAGCGTCGGATAGGCCTTCCACAGGCCCTCGGCACCGCCGAACAACTGCAGGTCATGCTCGGTCACCAGGATCACCTCCGGTGCCGCCGCAACCACGCCCTCGTTGCTCAGTCGCGAATAGTTGGCCACACCGGCCTCGGTGCCGATGTTGATGCCGCCTGCCAGCGCGATCAGCTTGGCCGACGCGCTGTCGGCACCGGCCACGGTCGGCGCACCGCCGGCACCCGTTGCCGAGACATGGATCACCCGCGGCGCATGCCCCAGGCCCTTGCCGATCACAGCCGCCTCGTCCAGCTGGCGCTGCACCAGCGTGGCCAGGGTCTGCCCTGCGTCGGCCACGCCGAGCACGGCGGCAATCTTGCGCACCTTGTCCGGTGCCGGCTGCAGGTCATCGATCACGACCGCAGGTTCGCCCACTTCGCGCAGCTTCTTCGCTAGTTCGGTGTGACGGCGCAGGCTGTTGCCGATGAACAGCGAGCCCTGCAGGCTCAGTACGCCTTCCACGCCGGTGGTGCGGTTGAACAGGAACTGGTGCGGTGCGGCCAGGCCTGCCTGGGTGGTGGTGTTGGTCGGCGCGGCAAACACCTGCTGGCCCACCCCCAACGCTTCGATCACCGCGATGATGTCGTCACCGCCGGCAATGATCCGGCTGGTGTCGGCCACCTCCACATCGGCGCCATCATCGGAATGCACCTTGCTCGGCAGCACTGCCTGCTGCCCCATCAGGGTCGGCACATCATCGCCCGCCACCCGCTGCCAGCCTGCGGGAAGTGCCCCGGCCTCGGCGGCGGCGGCAGTCGGCGCGGCCTTGTCGGGGGTGCCCGAAGACGGCGGCGCCTTGTCGCCACAGGCGGCCAGCACCAGCGAAACGGCAATCGGGAGCGCACACAGGCGCAGGCGGGAAGCGATGTTCATGCAGGTTCTCCTTGCTGGCAGGGCGACGGGGTGCCGCCCTGCCCTGTGGCTTACGGCTGGCGCAGGCTGATGCGGGTGATGCGGTCACCCTTCGGATCCTCAGCGCCACGCGACTTGTTCACGGCGAAGACATTGCCCTTGCCGTCGGCGCGAACGTGGTTGGGGAAGGTGCCGCCATCGAGGTTGCCGACCACCTTGCCATCACGATCAACGGCGGTGACCGTACCGGCGCCGCGGTTGGTGACATAGGCAAGGCCGCTCTTGGCATCGAAGGCCACGTTCAGTGCACCGGCACCGACCGGCACGTCGTGCACGACCTTGCCGCTGGCCACGTCGACGATCAGCAGGTTGTCGGTACCCTGCGAGGCGACGTAGAGGCGGTTGCGCTGGGCATCGAACGCCACGCCCGAAGCGCTGATCGAATTGCCCAGGTCGATCACCTTGTCGACCTTGCCGCTGGCCACATCGATCACCGCCGCTTCCGGCGTGCCGATGCTGACGGTGAACAGCTTGCCGCTGGGCTCATCCAGTACCAGGCTCATCGGCACGAACTTCTCGTCGTCCACGCCGGAGGCCAGGGTGATCGGCTCCAGCGCCTTCAGCGTCTTCGCATCGAACACCGACAGATGATCTTCGCCAGTGGCCGAGGCGAACACCTTGCCGTGCGTGCTGTCGACCACCACGTCACGGGCGTGCGGTACGGTGCCGACCGGGAACTGGTGGACCAGCGACAGATCCGCCTGGCGATAGACGGCCACGGTGTCCTGGCGGGTGTTGCTGACCCAGACGTTGCCGTTGGCATCGTCCACGCCCACGCCATACACCGCGAACACCGCACCATTGGTGCTGCCCGGCACCTGCGCCGGGGTGATGGCCTTGGTTACCTTCAGCGACTTCGGGTCCAGCTTCAGCAGCTGCGACTGGGTAACCGGCGGGCGACCGACCGCCGAGGTGACGAACACCGCGTTGCTGGCGGCGCTGTAGGCCGACTGGTACAGACCCGGCACCAGCTTGTTGGACTGGGTGGCGAACTGCGCCTGGCCCGACAGCGGCACCTGCGGCGACACGCGCAGCTTCAGCACGGTTGCAGCGGCCGGCTGGCTGGCGCGCACCACCACCGGGTGGGTGCCCGGCACCGCGTCGGCCGGAATGGCCAGCTGGGTCTTGAAGTTGCCATCGGCATCCACCACCACGGGCTGACTGTTGAGCACGGTATCGCCACGCAGCAGGCTGACCTGCTGGCCCGGCACGAAGCCGCGGCCGGTGACATCGGCGGTGCTGCCGGGAACCACGTTCTCACCGCGTGAGACAACCTGGCCCTTGAAGGTGGCGCTGGCCGGCTGGTCGAACACCGGCTGTGCGGTGGCGGTCACTGCCAGCAGCAGGCCGGCAGCCAGGGAGGTGAGACGGAAAGACGGACGGAACGACATGGAAGGCTCCTTGCACACGTAGGCCGCGCCTCGTGGCGCGGGATTCATCGGTTGCCTTGGCCACTGCACGTCGACAGTCCGCCTGGGTAGTGGGGCCGCACGGCGCCGCCGTGCGAGGGGTTCATTCGGCGGCGGTGTCACCACCGGCTGCCTGGCCGTCACCGGCGCTGCGATCGGTCACGCCGTACAGCTCATGCAGGGCGGCGTGGAAGGACGCCGGCAGCATCGGGCCATGGCCGAGGCCGGGGAACTCGCGGTACTGCACGCTCAGCCCCGGCACCTTGCCCAGGCGTTCGGACAGCTGCATCGCTGCATCCGGTGTGGCGCCGCCAATGCGGCGCAGATGCGCGACCACGCGCGGATTGTTCATGTCGCGCTTGCCACGGTCGCCGACGCGCTCGGCGCCGCCGAGCATCAACCACACCTTCGCGGGCTGACCGTGTGCGTTCTGCACGAACTGCTGCTCAATGTCACCCAGCGGCGCGCCCTGGCTCCACCACAACGATGGACTGGCGCTGAGGTAATACTGGAAAGCGGCCGGACGGGTGTACAGGCTGCTGAGCACGAACAGGCCGCCCAGAGAGTGCCCCCAAAGCGCCTGCTGCTGGTGATCGATGTTGGCGCGCCGTTCGACTTCGGGCTTGATGCGGCGCTCGATCATGTCCAGGAACGCCGCTGCACCACCGCCGACGGCCTGGGTTTTGCCGCTTTCATCATCGGCACGGTCGATCCAGGCGGTGTAGTCGCGGGTACGCGACGCCGAATCGATGCGCAGATCGTTGTCGTAGCCGATCAGCACCAGCACCGGCGGCGCCTTGCGTGCGGCCAGTTCGGTCAGTAGTGGCTGGTCCAGCACCATCGCCACCGCATTGCCATCCAATGCGTACAGCACCGGTGACGAGGCCTTCGAAGCCTTGGCCGGGATCGCGATGTTCACCCGCCAGCGGCGTTGCTGGTCAGGGCTGTCGATCACGAAACGCTCGAAGCGATAGCTGGCGGCCGGCGCATCAAGCACGGTCTGGCCCATCTTCTGCAGCGGATTGCGTTGCTGCGCGTATGCGTACGGGGTAGCCAGGAGCAGGCCCATCATCAGGGTGGCCAGGCCAGATAGCAGCGGGCCACGGCGCGGCGGCAGGACGGAAGACTTCATCAGTGACGGCGGGAGCGGCACACGGCCACCGGTTCACAAGGGACCGCAGTCTACCTCAAACGCGAATGATTATCACATCGATCAAACGTCACGCTGTGTATCCCGCGCGCGAGATCCGGGGGAGGCGCACAGCGCCCCCGCCTTCACAGAGTCCGTACCGGCCCCGAAGATCACCACTGGAATCCCACACCGATGGTGAAGCCATGGTCCTCAGTGGTGGTGGAACCCGACGCCCTGAGCATGAACGAGCCATCCTCGGATACAGCCGAGAAGCCAAGCGCAACTGCAGACTCACCGCCATAGGTTGAACCGGCCATTGCGATCATCCTGCCACCCGGAACGAAGCTGCTTGGAAGGCCTGCCATCGACATCGACAGCGCGATACCTGCGTTTGCTTCACGCCGCAGCTGCTTGATCTGCCGATCCGTGTATCCATTGGCCTGGACCAGCGCCCAGCCCGCCTCCTGCCGTGACAGTGATCGTGCCTGCGCAAGATTGACCGCGTCAGTGTCACGCGTGGCGGGCGCAACATGCGTGATCTGCCGCTCCGCGCCGACTGCCCCCACCGAGAGCGCGTTCGGCCGATCGGCACGCGAGCCAGCACCCAGTGCGACACTGCCAGGCGCACTTGCGACCGCGTCCCTGCCCAACGCAGTGGCCTGTGCAGCGGTGGTTGCAGCCCCCTGCCCCATCGCCACGCTTCCAGCACCACCCGCGGCCGCCCCTGCACCCACCGCGATTGCACCGCTGCCTTTCTCGGCCCGTGCCGCAGGCAGCTCAGCGCCGGGCCTGTCCACCGCGACTCCCTCTCCCAGCGCATCGGCACGCTGCACGCGTTTGTCCAAAGCGTTGAGCTGCGCGCCAGTGACTGCGTCAGTGCTGGCGTCGTCGATCCGGCCCGCAGCGATGCCGGTCACGCGACGTCCGCCTTCGTGGCCACTGACATCCAGCTCGTCGCCTCCCGTGTCTTTTCCGATCGTAAGGGTCTTGCTCTGCGGGTCCTTCTTCACCAGTCCGATCTCTCCGCGCACGATCTGATTCCGGGTCTGCTCCGCCTCCGCAGCGGCGCGGATGACGCCTTCGCCCGCAGCGTTGGCTGCCTGGAGCGCAGCGTTTGCCACGCCTCCCGCCCGATCCGCACTCACCTGTGCCGCGGTCGCCCGGACCGCGGCATCATCTGCCGTGCGCTGCGCACCATCTGCTGCATTCTGCGCGGCTCCGGCCGCCGACTGTGCTGCCTTGGCTACCTGATCCACCGTATTGAGCTGGCCGACATTCACTGCATCGGTCGTGTTCACACCGGCTGCGACGTTGGCGATCTGGCTGCTTGCCTGCCCGCCGTGGGCGGCGTCGTACGCGCCCAGGCTTTCGTTCCAGCGGAGGCTGTCGCGGGCCAGGCCATCGACGCGGTCATTGACCGTGCCAACGTTCTGATCGAGTGCGGTCAGCGCGCCGCCGACATTGCCATGCTGGGTCACCGGGCCGGTGCTGCCATCCGCATTGATCACCGCCACGCCATAGGACGGTGCAGACACGGTGCCGTCGGCATTCGCGCTGGCGCCACCGCCCAAGGCATCGGCAACGGACTGGCCCGCATCCTTGATCCGGCCGGCTACGGTTTCCTGCGGACCGATGCCCGCCAGCTGCGTGCTGGCCGAACCAGCTGCCGCCTTGGCTTCGTTGGCGGTGAGTTGCGCGGCATCCGCAGCTCGCTGTGCGGTTGATGCTGCTGTAGTTGCACCGTCAGCCGTGCGCTGGGCGTTGTCTGCCGCCACACTGGCACCGTCAGCCGTACGTTGCGCGTTACCGGCATCGGCCGCCGCCGTCGCGGCAGCATTGACCGCTGAATCGGCGGTTACCTGTGCCCGGTTGGCCGCAGACGCAACACCGTCAGCCGTGCGCTGCGCACCATCTGCTGCGTTCTGCGCGGCTCCGGCCGCCGACTGTGCTGCCTTGGCAACCTGATCGACCGTATTGAGCTGGCCGACATTCACTGCATCGGTCGTGTTCACACCTGCTGCGACGTTGGCGATCTGGCTGCTTGCCTGCCCGTCGTGGGCGGCGTCGTACGCGCCCAGGCCTTCGTTCCAGCGGAGGCTGTCGCGGGCCAGGCCATCGACGCGGTCATTGACCGTGCCAACGTTCTGATCGAGTGCGGTCAGCGCGCCGCCAACATTGCCATGCTGGGTCACCGGGCCGGTGCTGCCATCCGCATTGATCACCGCCACGCCATAGGACGGTGCAGACACGGTGCCGTCGGCATTCGCGCTGGCGCCACCGCCCAAGGCATCGGCAACGGACTGGCCCGCATCCTTGATCCGGCCGGCCACGGTTTCCTGCGGACCGATGCCCGCCAGCTGCGTGCTGGCCGAACCAGCTGCCGCCTTGGCTTCGTTGGCAGTGACCTGCGCAGCGTCCGCAGCGCGCTGTGCGGTGGATGCTGCTGTAGTTGCACCGTCAGCCGTACGTTGCGCGTTGCCGGCATCGGCCGCCGCCGTCGCGGCAGCATTGATCGCTGAATCGGCGGTTGCCTGTGCCCGGTCGGCCGCAGACGCAGCACCGTCAGCCGTGCGCTGCGCACCATCTGCTGCGTTCTGCGCGGCTCCGGCCGCCGACTGTGCTGCCTTGGCAACCTGATCCACCGCATTGAGCTGGCCGACATTCACTGCATCGGTTGTGTTCACACCCGCTGCGACATTGGCGATCTGGCTGCTTGCCTGCCCGTCGTGGGCGGCGTCGTACGCGCCCAGGCTTTCGTTCCAACGGAGGCTGTCGCGGGCCAGGCCATCGACGCGGTCATTGACCGTGCCAACGTTCTGATCGAGTGCGGTCAGCGCGCTGCCGACGTTGCCATGCTGGGTCACCGGACCGGTGCTGCCATCGGCATTGATCATCGCCACGCCATAGGACGGCGCAGACACCGTGCCGTCGGCATTCGCGCTGGCGCCACCGCCCAAGGCATCGGCCACGGACTGGCCCGCATCCTGGATCCGGCCGGCTACGGTTTCCTGCGGACCGATGCCCGCCAGCTGCGTGCTGGCCGAACCGGCTGCCGCCTTGGCTTCGTTGGCGGTGACCTGCGCAGCGTCCGCAGCGCGCTGTGCGGTGTCGGCGATAGTCCGCGCGTCTTTGGCAGAGCGCTCCACCCCCTGCAGCTGCCCCACGTTCACGGCATCCTGGAGGCCGATTCCCGCTGCAACATTGGCAATTCGATTTGCCTCAGCGGTGCCGTTCCGGGCGGAATACGCACGCTCATTGCCATCCCACAGCAGCGCACTATCAAACAACGTTCCGAGTGCAGCGTTTGTCTTGACCACCTCCCCATCCAGCGCGCCAATGGCCCCGAGCAGCGATGTCGGTTGCGCCGCCGGGGCGGTGGAGTCACCTGATTGACGGCCGAGGCTATCAAGAGTCAGCTCCGGCAGCGAAATCCTTCCATTACCATCCACTTGTGCACCGGGACCGATTGCCGCCGCCAGTGATTGACCATCGACGCCTTTGGGCAGTTTGTTCAGACGATCCTCCAGCTCGGCGTCCTTGGCAGCCAGCGCTATGTCCTTCTGACCCAGCTTGTTGATCTCCTGGTAGGCGGCAAACAGCTGCGATCCATTGACGGCATCGTAGCTGGTCGCATCCAGAACGCCCGGAGCAACATTGATGATCTGCCGCGATGCCGCGGCACCGCCAACACTGACGACGCCGTTCACATTGGCCACTGCAAGACCTTCGGGCAGGAAACTGTAGCGGGTGCCATTGAGGACCACGGGCGCCACGATCCGATGCGGACTGGTCCGCGCAGTGGCGCCAAGCGCAACGCTGTTGAAATGTTCAGAGACTGCTCCACCCCCAAGTGCGATTGCGTCGGCAGCGTTTCCCCGCGAATCCTTGCCGATGGCGATTGCATTGGCCATATCGCTGCTGGCCAGCGCGCCGCTACCCATCGCCAGCGAGTCCACCCCGTTTGCCTGCGCACTTGCACCGATCGCCACCGCCCGGTTGGCACTGGTAGCCGTTCTTGCACCATAGCCTACCGCCGTGGACTGTTCGGAACGCGCTATCGTGTCACGACCGAGAGCGGTGGCGCTGTTTCCAGTGGCCTGTGCAAACCGACCAATTGCGGTTGAGAAATGCCCCATGGCTCTCGCGGCAGCCCCGACTGCCGTTGATCGTGCTCCGCTCGCGTTGGATGCCACGCCTACTGCCACCGCACTCGCATGCAGTGCATTTGCACCGTTTCCAAGGGCAAGTGCCGCGCCCTTGTTGCCGTTATCCGGATCCACTTTGTCACCATCAGCTACGCTGTTCTCGCCCAGCGCCCAGTCGAACTGTCCAAGTGCACTTGCCTTGTTTCCCACTTGCAGGCTCTGGACCTGGATTTTGCCAAGGCCTCCCGGATTGAGGCTGAGCGTTCCCCCGACCACAAGATCCCCACCCAACCCGAGCGAAGTGGCGCCCACACCGGCCACGCTGGCCGGCCGATAGAACAGCACGCCCGTCGGCGAAACGGGAGGAGGCTGGCATTTGCCATCGCCATCCTTGAAATTGATGTTGTAGTTCAGCAGCTCCGTCTGGGTCCGCCTGATGGGGTCCCATGCCGGTTCGTTGATGCTCACGCACTCGCCATCGGAACCGGAATTGATATGGATGCCATTGCCCGCAAGCACTTCGATCGGCAGCCCCAGCAGGGCGACAGTCACCGCCACGCCGAGCAGGTTGTGGCTGACTGAACCCACGGAAGTGGATGCGCCACTGTTTGAACCCGCACGCTGGCGCGATGCCAGCTCGGACGCTACGACCCATCGGCCCAGTGCCTTGCTCCAGACTTTGCTGAAAATTCTGTTCATGTTGTGAATCCTTGATATGTCCAAACGTTGGCCAGACATGCCGGGCTGGCTCGATCGGGGCGCGCGCCCACCCTGTCGCGCCGTTCGGCGCGATGTCGCGGCGGGAACACTTCGAGAGAGATCGGACGGGGGCCCTGGCGGATCGTCCGGGTACGGCCGGGCTCAGTCCGGCGGTGGATGCGGGCAACGCTGCCCGTCCAGCAACAGCAGTCGCCCGTTGGGGCGAGGAGACTTCGCTTTCATCTGTCAGTCCGTGTGAATGAGACAAAAGGCACATATCCAGTGCCATGAAGCGGCATGCTAGGAACCGACGGTCAAGGCGACATCTGCGGCCCGCTCATTCGTTCTCATTCCATCTCATTCGGAATTTTTTTGCCTATTTTTCAATGCGTTGCACAGCACGCAAACAGTGCAAAAGGAGGTCAGGACTTGGAACCACGCCGCTGCTGCCGCCATTCACTGCGGCCCCGACTGCGCTCTGCGTGGGCGCGCAGTGCCTCACCCAGGGGGCTGTTCACCCCGAGTCCAGTACAGACGTCAGCCCAGTAGCCCAGCTCGGCCCAGCGGACATAGCGGACGTAGATCGGCCGCCACGGACCGGCCTCTTCAGGGATGCTGGCCCAAGGCGCATTCCCCCTCGCGACCCAAAGTACAGCCTCGATGAATTGCCGATAGGCGGCATCCCGACTGCGAACGCGTGCGCGCAGCGCGGGGGGCAAGTGGCGCTTGACCTCGCTCCATTGCAGTTCGCTCATGCGGCTGCTGGCAAGCGGATGTGGTTTCATGATCGTAGAAGGGCAGGAAGGACTGCGGCGACCCCGTGGCCGGCAGTGCGCGCGCGTTGCACGGCGAGTCACCCTAGGTGAAGCTTCCGGCAAGCCTCAATCGACCTTGTCTCATTTCTTCTCATTTCGGTCCCCGCGCCGGAGGCCACATCGATACGGTGCGCGGCGACGCTCCACCCTGCACGCATGCCGCAGCTGCCGGCACACGCAAGCTGACCGGGGTCGATCTACACGAACTGCTGTTTCAGCTCGGGATCGGACTATCTGGCACTGGGTGACTGCGTCCTGCAGTAATCGGCATTGCGCCGCTGCCAGCCGTGCAGAAACGACGAAGCCGGCTTTGGGCCGGCTTCATTGCATGGGGCAACGCCTGCGATCTCAGGGGCCAGCGGGCACCGGCCCGTACGGATTGTCCTGCGGCGTGCCCGGCAGCAGCGCGAAGATCAGGATCACGATTCCGCCCCCTGGCACCAGCGCCAGCAGGTACAACCATCCCGACTGGTTGCAATCATGCAGGCGACGTACGGTCACTGCGATCAGCGGCACGATCGTGGCCAGCCAGAGCAGGCCCACCAGCGCCAGCGCCCCGATCGCGATGCCGGCCATCCAGCTGGAATCGGCTTCCAGCACGAGGCCCGCCACCAGCGCCACGGCGAGCGAAAGCGCGCCTACCGCGGTTACGGCAAGCAACAGGAACAGCTGGAACATCCAGTACTCGCGGCGATTGGCGCGGCCCTCGAACTGGGCGTAGCGCTTCAACGGCAGAATCATTTCCTGCACGGCATCGTTCCTTGAAAAACAGGGCCGCGCAGTGTGCCAAATGCACACGAGCGGGGCAATGTAGAGCCGAGCCATGCTCGGCTGCCTCACTGGGGAGGAGGCCTCCATACGACCCTTTTGATCTTCACAGTGGCATTTGCGTCAGCGCCATTTGACGAGCGCGGCAACACCACTACGCTAGGACAAATGAAGAGCATCCTGATTGCCTTACTCCTGACGTCCGCACCGCCCTCAACAGAGCCCGGCTACATAGAGCCCGGCTACATGATGGGCAGCCTCAAGGCAAACCCGCCTCCAATGCCTGGCGCGCTCAAAGCGATGGGTGCGCGATGGGAAATGGACTACAAAACGCTGCGTCGTGCCCTGTTAAAGGCTGGATGGGTCGCAACGCCACGCGAGTACTCTCACTCAACCGTCTACGGATTCCCCGAGGTCAATTGTGGCCAGGGTTGGCAGGCGGTCTGCTCGTCCGGCTATCGGAAAGGCAAGCAGGAAGTCTTTCTCTGGCTTCATCCCACAGGCACCAACCTGATACTGATCGGCGCAGATTGACGTATCCGCCACTTTGGGGTGTGCGTAAACGGTGGTCTCGGTCGTCAAAAGCAGTCGAGCATGGTTCGACTCTACAGAAGCGGAGCTCAGCGGCCCTTGGCCGCCCTCGCCGCCTCACGTTCCGCGCGCAGCCTGTCCAGCTTTTCCTTCAGCTTGATCTCCAGCCCACGCGGCACCGGGTTGTAGTACACCCGTTCGCCCATTGCATCGGGGAAGCCGGTCTGGTCCAGCGCGATACCGCCCTCGGCATCGTGGTCGTACTGGTACTCGGCGCCGTAGCCCAGCTCCTTCATCAGCTTGGTCGGTGCATTGCGCAGGTGCAGCGGCACTTCTTCGGTGCCACTGTCGCGCACATCGGCCTTGGCCTGGTTGAAGGCCGCATAGCCGGCATTCGACTTGGCGGTGCTGGCCAGGTACAGCACCAGCTGGGCGAAGGCGAGCTCGCCTTCCGGGCTGCCCAGTCGCTCGTAGATATCCCAGGCTTCCAGCGCCATGCTCTGCGCGCGTGGATCGGCCAGGCCGATGTCCTCGATGGCCATGCGCGTCAGCCGGCGTGCCAGATACGACGGATCACAGCCGCCATCGAGCATGCGCGTGAGCCAATACAGCGCGGCGTCGGGATTGGAGCTGCGCACCGATTTGTGCAGCGCCGAGATCTGGTCGTAGAACTGCTCGCCGCCCTTGTCGAAGCGACGGGTACGGTCAGCCAGCACCTGGGTGAGGGTCTGCGGGGTGATGCGCCCACCCTCCCCTCCCGCCAGCTCGGCAGCGATTTCCAGCAGGGTCAGCGCACGCCGCACGTCGCCATCGGCGGCGGTGGCGATTTCCAGTAGCAGTTCCGGTGCGACTTCGATGCCCTCCTCGCCCAGGCCACGTTCGCGGTCGCCCAATGCACGTTCCAGCGCTTCAACGATATCGGTCGGTGAGACGCCTTCCAGCACGTGCACGCGGCACCGCGACAGCAGCGCGGAGTTCAGCTCGAACGACGGATTCTCGGTGGTGGCGCCGACAAACAGGATGGTGCCGCGCTCGATGTGCGGCAGGAATGCATCCTGCTGCGCCTTGTTGAAGCGATGCACCTCGTCGACGAACAGTACCGTGCGACGGCCTTCGGCGAAGCGCTGCGCGGCCTCGGCCAATACCTGGCGCACTTCGGGCAATCCGGACAGCACGGCAGAGATGGCGCGGAATTCAGCGTCGGAGTATTCGGCCAGCAGCAGCGCCAGCGTGGTCTTGCCGCAGCCGGGCGGCCCCCACAGGATCATCGAATGCACGCGACCGGATTCGACCGCGCGGCGCAGCGCGCTCTCCGGCGCGAGCAGACGCTTCTGCCCGACCATTTCGTCCAGGGTGCGGGGGCGCATGCGCTCGGCCAGCGGGCGCATGTGTTCCCGATCGACACTCAGCAGATCGGGGCCGGGGAATGAAGTGGAGCGATGTCTTGGCACCCGCTCATTGTACCGCGAGAGCGTGCCAACCAAGGTTGGCACCCACCAGCGCCAGGCCATGATCGGGTGGTGCCGGCCACTGGCCGGCAGATCAAGAGCGTGTCAACCAAGGTTGACACCCACCAAGGCGGTACCGGTTGGCACCCACCAGAGCAGGTAGCGCCGGGCCATGCCCGGCGGATCAGGCCGCAGGGATCGATAGTGCCGGCCGCTGGCCGGCAGCCTGGCAATGTGTCGGAAATGAGCCGAAGCCGCCGCAGCCAATTCATCGGCAAGCCACTGATTCACATGGAACGCCCTTTCCCGGGGGTCGTGCACCCTCGTCAGTGGCCGAGAATTTGGAACTCAACCCTTAAGGACCCAAGCGTGCGAAATCCCGAATCCAATCTCCTTGAGTTCATTGCTGGCTGCGCTGTCGACGAGGACATCTACTATCTGGCTGCCGCCCTTGGCCCCGGACATGACTACTACGACCCGGATCCCGGCCCACCCACCCGCATGTTCGTCTTTGGCCGCACCCCCAAAGAGGAGTGGTTCTACCATGACCTGCAGGACTTCCAGGTCATGTCCACAGAGCTTGTCCCAGAGGAAGAAGGCGGTCGCCCCCGTCGTGTGCTTGCCCTGGATTTCTATGGGCAGCTGGAAGATTACTCCCGTGCTGGGGCAACGATCGAGTACGTCTCGGCTGAAGGCGCCGACTTCCCTGGAGGTCTTACCCGCTTGCGACTGCTGGGCGACGCCCTTTTCTGCGCGGGCACAAGAGGACAGATCCATCATCGGGGCGACGGCGGATGGCGGCAACTTCCAACCCAATTCGCGACTGCCTTCTGCGAGGAGTACGAAGACGAGTCGGATCTGGATAACTTCGACAGTTGGCTCGAAGATTTCGGCCATCTGCTCGAACTGGGCGATGCTCCCGCACTTCCTCGAGATCCGATGGAACGCGACGCAGAGCTTCGCCGGAGATTCGCCGATTGGCGCGCCCACATGACCCATGTCCGGGAGGATGAAGGATTCAACCAGCTACTCGCTAAGTTTCGCGTGGGCAGCGTGAACGACGTCTGCGGAACGGGCTTTGCTGACCTCTACGCAATCGGCTCCCAAGGCCTGATTGCGCACTGGGATGGCTCGAGCTGGACCGTGCCCGAACAAGTCACTACTGCGGAGCTGTTTCATGCTTGCAGGACCGACCAGGGCCGCCTCGTCTTTGTAGGCATGGACGGCACCATCGTTACGGGCGACATCTCCACTGGATTCGAGTGCTTGCACCACGACGTCAGCGAAGGCATCAACTTCAACTCTGCGTGCCAGTACAAGCAACAGGTTTACATCGGCTCGGAGAATGGCGGCCTCTACGTCTACAGGCTAGAAACCGGCGTAGTTGAACCGTTGCTGGAAGGCATCCCCGAAGAACTGAGAGGCGCAACGATTGTTGATATCAGTTCCGTCGGTAGCGTGCTGTGGGTGCTGACGCCCTGGGACCTGATTCGATTTGATGGCACCGCGTGGCAGGTGATCGTTCATCCGGACAACGGATGAGCCAGCCGGAAGCGTGTCAACCAAGGTTGACACCCACCAAGGCGGTGCCGGTTGGCACCCACCAGAGCAGGTAGGGCCAGGCTATGCCCGGTGGATCAGGCCGCACGGGTGGTAGTGCCGGCCGCTGGCCGGCAGATCAAGAGCGCGTCAACCAAGGTTGACACCCACCAGAGCAGAGGGTTGACCCCCACCAAGGTGGTGCCGGTTGACACCCACCAGAGCAGGTAGCGCCGGGCCATGCCCGGCGACCGCCATCAATTACCGATGACGTCGGTGCCGGCCGGTGGGGTGAAGCGGAAGGTGTTGGCGGCGAAGCTGGGATTGCGCTTCCAGCCGCTGAAGCTGATCACAGTGCGCTGGCCCACGGCGTCGGTGATCTCCATCTTCGCCAGACCCTGAGCGTTGAAGCCCAGCGCGGCGTACTGGAAGCTGGCTTCGGTCTCGCGCTTCGGCGATAGCGACAGCCACTGCAGGCCGTCACGCTGTGCGGCCTCTTCGCTGACGTCGTACTGCTGCTCCAGCAGCGCCGGGTTGATCAGCGCGGTCAGCGGGCTGTTCTGCTCTTCCTTGCCCTGCTCGCGCACGGTCGCCTGCTCCAGGTCCGGCTCGAACATCCAGACCTTCTTGCCGTCGGCCACGATCAGCTGTTCATGCGGGCGCACGTACTCCCAGCGGAACAGGCGCGGTGCCGACAAGGCGACGCGGCCACTGGTGGATTCCTTGACCTTGCCACGGCTGTCGAACACCTGCTGGCTGAACTGCCCATCCAACCCCTTCAGGCCGGTGGTGAAGGTCTTCAGGTCATCGCGGGCACCCGCCCAGGCGCTGCCGGCGGCGGCACAGGCCACGGCCAGGGTGGTGGTGGCAAGGAAACGACGGAGGCGGAGGTTCATGCAGGAATCCTGTGGGCGCGTACGCCAGGAAAGATGGGTGCCAGTGTGCCCGGAAAAAGATGAATGGGCGATCAGGGCGCCATTATGACGCCCCTCCCCGTCCATCGGCGATTCAGCCGCCGACGCCCGGCACCTTGCCGTACAGCACCTGGCCACGGAAGCCCCGGCGGACCTCGCGGAACAGCGCGCGGAAGGCGGCATAGTCCTGCGGCTGGCACAGCGCCTCGGCGCCACGTACCGCGTTCTGCTGCAGGCGGTGGTGCACAGTCACTTCCTGGCCCTGCCGACTCCAGTCGACCCGGTACTCGCCTGCCGCATTGGCAAACCGCTGGCTGCCGGGAATCGCGATGATCGGGGCATTGACCGGGAACTGCAGGCGATAGGTTTCCTCGCGCAGGCTGGCATTGCAGTAGAACGGCGTTTCGTTGTCCGGCGCCGAGGCGCTGGCATACAGCCCGCGCACCGATTCGCCGCCCGGCGGATCGGGCACGGCCATGCCGCCGGCCACGTCGAAGTCCACGTAATCCTCGGCCTGGAACGCCATGCGGTAACCGAACGGCCGGGTCAGGTCGACCGGCACGCCCTGCAGCTGCAGCTGGCCACGGCCATCGAAACCGGATGCGGCCATGATCGATTCTTCAGCGCGCGCACGGTTCTGCGCATTGAGCTGGGCGAACTGCGCGCGCATGCCGATCTCGGCGTTGTCGCTCAGCTGCGGCACGGTCTCGCCGCGCAGATTGCCCTGCGCGTCGAAGGTGAAACGCACGTCCATCACCGTCGTGTTGCGCCGCGGGTCGTTGGCAGGCGTGCGCGCCAGGGTGGCATCGCGGGTGTGCAGCACCGGCGCGCCGAGGTCGCCATCGGGCAGCTGGCCGAAGCGCGCCCACGCACTGGTCGAGTCCAGGTACAGATCGAACTCGGGTACATAGGTGATGGCGTGGTTGAAGCGGCCCAGCAGCGGAATCTTCGGCAGCGTCGGCCCGCCGCCGGCACCGATCAGCACCGGTGAACTGGTGATGCCCTTGGCCGCCAGCAGCGCTTCAAGGATCGTCACGTGGTCCTTGCAGTCGCCGTAGTGGTTGTCGAGGATGCTCTGCGCGCTGTTCGGCTCCAGCCCGCCATTGCCCAGGTACACCGCCACGTAGCGGATGTTCTGCGCGACCCAGCGGTACAGCGCATCGGCCTGTGCGCGTCGATCACTGATGCCGCTGGTCACTTCGTCGGCCAGCGCCTGGATCTCCGGCGTGACCTGCGCGGCTGGCCCTGCCTTCAGTTGATAGGCACGGCCCATCTGCGCCCAGTCGCGGTAGGTGCTGGCCATGATGTTCGGCCCGAACTCCCACACCGCCGCCGACCAGTTCTGCGCCTGCATCGGCTCGCGGCGCTGGTAGCGCCAGCGCCACGTCGCCTGGCCGTTCTTCACCACCGGGCGATCGCTGCCCTGCACGCCGCGGCTGTCCACATGCATCGGCAGGTTGGCCGGCGCGCTCAGGGTCACCTCGGCATCGTCGTACTGGGTGAACACATTGAAGGTTTCCCACAGGCCGAAGTAGCCCGGGAAGTACGGCGTCAGCTGGGTGCGCCGCACCTGGTAGAACAGCCGCGTGCCCGGTGCCAGGTTGGGGAACACGATCACCCGCACCTTGCGGTCGGCATACATCGCCGCCGAGGCGCTGGAATAGCTTTCCTGGGTGTAGATGCGGTCGGCCGGCACCTCGCGGCGCTGGCCATCGGCGGTCAGCGTGTAGGCGTTGACCACGTCCAGCGTTTCCATCTTCTCGCTGTAGCTCAACCGCACCTGGCTGAACTGTTCCACCGCCGCCTTGGTCTTGAGCAGGATCTCGTAGGTCTCGGTCTGCACGTTGCCGGCATCGGCGCGCACCTGGTAGTCGGCGCGATAGCGGACGAAGCTGAAGTTGTTGCTGGCCTCGGCATCGCTGCCGGTGGACGGCGGCGCGACCGCGGGCGCCGCCGTCGCGGCGGCGTCGGCCAGCGCCGGGCCGGCTGCCAGCAGGCAGGCCAGCGCCAGCGCGCAGGAAACGGGTTGAAGCATGCGTCGGTTCCTTGGACGTCGGGAATGCGGCAGGGTTACTTCGGCGGCGGCGGTGCCAGCACCGTACGGTCGCCGTTGTGTTCGGGCGAACTGACCACGCCGGCCGCTTCCATGGCCTCGATCAGTCGCGCCGCCCGGTTGTAGCCGATCTTCAGGCGACGCTGCACGCCGGAAATCGAGGCGCGACGGGTCTCGGTGACCACGCGCAGCGCTTCGTCGTACAGCGGGTCGGACTCGTCGCCGCCGCCAGAGCTGGTCTCCGGCAGGCCGGTCGCACCGACCACAACGCCATCGCCCATCGTCTGCACCTCGTCCAGCACGCCATCGACATAGTCGGCCGGACCCATCGCCTTGAGGTGCTCGACCACGCGGTGCACTTCCTCGTCGGACACGAAGGCGCCGTGCACACGCTCGGGCATCGCCGTGCCGGGCGGAAGGTACAGCATGTCGCCGTGACCAAGCAGCGTCTCCGCGCCGGACTGGTCGAGGATGGTGCGCGAATCGATCTTCGAGCTGACCTGGAAGGCGATGCGGGTGGGAATGTTGGCCTTGATCAGGCCGGTGATGACGTCCACCGACGGGCGCTGGGTGGCCAGGATCAGGTGGATGCCGGCCGCACGCGCCTTCTGCGCCAGACGCGCGATCAGCTCTTCGACCTTCTTGCCGACGATCATCATCATGTCGGCGAATTCGTCGATGAAGATGACGATGAACGGCAGCGTCTCCAGCGGCCGCGGCGCCTCGCCCAGCTCCGGGTTCGGCTTGAACAGCGGGTCCATCATCGGCTGGCCAGCGTCCTGCGCGTCCTTCACCTTCTTGTTGAAGCCGGCCAGGTTGCGCACGCCCACCGCGCTCATCAGCTTGTAGCGGCGCTCCATCTCGGCCACGCACCAACGCAGGCCATTGGCGGCCTCCTTCATGTCGGTGACCACCGGCGCCAGCAGATGCGGGATGCCCTGGTAGACGCTCAGTTCGAGCATCTTCGGGTCGATCATCAGCATCCGCAGGTCTTTCGGAGAGGCCTTGAACAGCAGGCTCAGCACCATCGCATTGACCGCCACCGACTTGCCCGAACCGGTGGTACCGGCCACCAGCAGGTGCGGCATGCGCGCCAGGTCGGCCACGGTCGAGCGGCCGGCGATGTCCTTGCCCAGCGCAAGCGTCAGCACGCTGGCAGATTTGTCGTATTCCTTCGAGCGCAGCAGCTCGGACAGGTAGATCATCTCGCGGGTGACGTTGGGGATTTCCAGGCCGATCACCGACTTGCCCGGAATCACATCGACCACACGCACCGATTTGACCGACAGGCCGCGGGCGATGTCCTTGTCCAGCGAACTGATCTGGCTGACCTTGATGCCCGGCGCCGGCTCGATCTCGAAGCGGGTGATGACCGGGCCAGGGTTGGCGCCGACCACTTGCGCATCGATGCGGAAGTCCTTGAGCTTGAACTCGATCTGCCGCGACAGCGCGTCCAGGGTGTCCTTGTCGTAGCCCACCGGCTGCGGCTTGGGGTCGTCCAGCAGGGCCAGCGGCGGCAGGTCCGAGCCGTCGCCGTTGACACCACGGAACATCGGGATCTGGTTGTCGCGCTTGGCCCGGTCACTCTTTTCGATCACCGGTTCGGGGCGCGGCTCGATTTTCACCGGTTCGCGCTTGGCGCGCACTTCGGCATCGGCCTTGCGCACTTCCTGGCGCTCCTCGCGCATCACCCGGGTCTGCTGCCACTCGGTGACTTCTTCCTTCTTGCGCTCCAGCAATGGCGCCAGCGACATCACGCCGCGACCGATCTTTTCCATCACAGTGAACCAGGACAGCCCGGTGGCCAGGGTGATCGACGCCAGCAGCAGCACCAGCACGAACAGGTTCGCGCCCAGCGCGCCGAAGCCTACCGTGAGCGAATTGCCGACCAGCTTGCCGAGGATGCCGCCGGCACTGGAGACGTCGCCACTGAACAGGCGCACGTGCAGGAAGCCGGTGCCGGCGATCAGGAAGCCGACCAGGCCGACCAGGCGCAGCGCGGGGTCCAGATCGTTCTCGCCCTTGCTCTCGCGCTTCAGGCCGAACATCGCGATCCAGGCCAAAGCACCCAGCACCACCGGCAGCAGGAAGGCGATGTAGCCGAACAGCTGCAGTAGTACATCGGCGATCCACGCGCCCGCGCGGCCGCCCATGTTGTGTACCGGCGCAACCACGCTGCCGGTGTGTGACCAGCCCGGGTCAGTGGCTGAATAGGTGAAAAGGCTGGCTGCCAGGTACAGCAGCGCCGGCGCGATGGCGATCAGACCCAGGTCGCGCCACAGGCGCTGACGGCGTGGATTGTCGGTCGGGGCCGCTGCCGCCGAGCGACGCGATGCCTTTTTGTCGTCGGACTTGGAGCGTTCGGGGACCTGCTTCGCCACCTTAGACCATACCTTTGGAATGCGCTGTTAGTGTTTGATAATAAACGAGACGGCGTCAGTTTTCAGTTATCCGTTGCCGCCCAGGCAGGGACAGGGCCCAAAGCCGCCCATGGATGGCGCTGTTCTGTTCATCGGCTTGAATCGCCCTGCCCCAGCCGCCACTCTATGACCAGCCAAGGATGCTGTGCAAACATCGCCGCGCCTTGTCCCATCTACCTTTTCGCGAGTCTACATGAGCACCAGCCTGCCCTCCCGCCACCAGCGTCTTGTCATCCTCGGTTCCGGCCCGGCCGGTTGGACCGCTGCCGTCTACGCTGCCCGCGCCAACCTGAAGCCGGTCGTCATCACCGGCCTGCAGCAGGGTGGCCAGCTGATGACCACCACCGAAGTGGACAACTGGCCGGGTGACGCCCACGGCCTGATGGGCCCGGACCTGATGGCGCGCATGCAGGCCCACGCCGAGCGCTTCGAGACCGAGGTCATCTTCGACCACATCCATACCGCGGACCTGTCGCAGCGCCCGTTCAAGCTGATCGGCGACAGCCACGAGTACACCTGTGACGCCCTGATCATCTCCACCGGCGCGACCGCCAAGTACCTGGGCATCCCGACCGAAGACGAGTTCAAGGGCCGCGGCGTGTCTGCCTGCGCCACCTGCGACGGCTTCTTCTACCGTGACCAGGACGTGGTCGTGGTCGGCGGCGGCAACACCGCCGTGGAAGAAGCGCTGTACCTGTCCAACATCGCCCGCAAGGTCTACCTGGTCCACCGCCGCGACACCCTGAAGGCGGAAAAGATCATGCAGGACAAGCTGTTCGCCAAGGTCGCAGCCGGCAAGATCGAAACCGTCTGGCACCACCAGGTGGAGGAAGTGCTGGGCAACGAGGCCGGCGTCACCGGCGTGCGCGTGAAGTCGACCCTGGACGGCAGCACCCGCGACATCGACGCCCACGGCTTCTTCGTGGCCATCGGCCACCACCCGAACACCCAACTGTTCGACGGCCAGCTGACCATGAACAACGGCTACCTGGAAATCCGTTCGGGCTTGGGCGGCAACGCTACCCAGACCTCGGTGGAAGGCGTGTTCGCCGCCGGCGACGTGGCCGACCAGCACTACCGCCAGGCGATCACCTCGGCCGGCTTCGGCTGCATGGCCGCACTGGACGCCGAGCGCTACCTGGATGCACAGGGCAAGGCCAGCTGAGGCCTGCGTTGAACCATGCTTGACTGTGAAGGCCGACGCGAAGGCGCCGGCCTTTTCTTTTCAGTAGTGCCAGGCCATGCCTGGCCATCAAGGTCACGCCCTCCGGTACCACCTCGCGTTGCTCCACCTGCCCTATCCTTCCCCCATGCCCTCCGCCCGCTTCCTCGACTCCCTGCAGTCCATTTCCGCCACCGACTGGGATGCCCTGCACGACGGCCGCAACCCGTTCGTCAGCCATGCCTTCCTGTACGGCCTGGAAACCCATGGCTGCCTGCGCGAGGACTGGGGCTGGCAACCTCAGCACTTCACTCTGTGGGAAGGCGACACCCTGGTCGGCGCCATTCCCGGCTACCTGAAGACCAACTCGCACGGCGAGTTCGTGTTCGACCACGCCTGGGCCAATGCCTATGCGCGCCACGGGCGCGACTACTACCCGAAGTGGCTCGGCGCGGTGCCGTACTCGCCGGTGACCGGCCCGCGTCTGCTGGCCCGCGATGAATCGCGGCGCCCTGCCTTGCTGGCTGAGCTGCACGACCAGTTGCCCGCACTCGATGTGTCGTCAGCACACATCAATTTCCACACGGCGGCTGACGAAACCGCCTTCGGCGATGACTGGCTGCTGCGTGAGGACATCCAGTTCCAATGGCAGAACCCGGGCGACTGGAGCACGTTCGAGCAGTTCCTTGGCGCGATGAACCACAAGCACCGCAAGAACATCCGCCAGGAGCGGGCCAAGGTCACCCGCCAAGGCATCACTTTCCGGGTGGTGCACGGTGACGAAGCCAGTCGCGTCGATCTGCAGGCGATGTACCGCTTCTACCTGCAGACCTTCCTGGAATACGGCAATGCGCCAGCGCTGACCGAGGCGTTCCTGCGCCACCTGGCGATTTCGCTTGGCCGCGGGCTGGTGCTGTTTCTGGCCGAACAGGATGGCGAGCCTATCGCTGGCGCGTTGTGTCTGCGCGGTGGCGACACGCTGTACGGCCGCTACTGGGGCGGCGCCACCCTGCCCGGCCTGCACTTCGAGGCCTGCTACTACCAGGGCATCGAGTACTGTCTGCGCGAGGGCCTGGCGCGCTTCGAACCCGGCGCACAAGGTGAGCACAAGCTGGCACGCGGTTTTTTGCCGACGCTCGTGCGAAGCAGGCACTGGATGACTGACAAGGACTTCGCAGAAGCGCTGCAGGACTGGTGCCGGCAGGAGCGGCGGGATGTGCGGCGCTACCAGCAGGAGCTGCAGGGGCATGGGCCGTTCCGCGCGGAACCGTAGCGTCGGAGAAGCGTGCCAACCAAGGTTGGCACCTACCAGAGCAAGTCAGGGCACTGCGCTCAGGTGCACTGCCAGAAATGCCCGCTCACCCGGCACTTCGCGCACCAGAAGCTGTACAGCATGCCGCCACTCCCCCACAGCAGAATGCTTTCATTGGTGGTCGGCAACGTCGAGTCGAGCTGCATCACGAAAGGCATCTGCTCGCCGCAGTCGATGCACGCCGGGTAGTGCGCGCCCTGCACCCAGCTGGGTGCGCCGCCCACCCGTGACAGGTTCTGCCGATGATTGGACTGACCCCAGTCCTGCTGGTGCCAGCGATGGCTGTCCATCGCGGCAAGACCGACGTCGGCCTGCATCAGGTCACCACTGTCAGTGGGATTGATTGGCACCTCACGGTGCTGGCTGGGGTGGCAGCTCGGCAGACCTTCCGCATCGTGGCGATAGAAACGCACGGGCGGATCTTCCCAGCCGCAGCAGTCCAGGCACAGACCCAGGGTGATCGAGCCGGCCGCGCCTTCCTCAAGCGCCGCAGCGTCGGTCTGCAGCAAACGCTGCAGCGGTGCCTGACAGCTGCCACACACGGCATCGAGCATGCCGCCCATATGCCCGGCATGATGCACCTGACCATCGTTCCAGGTGGGATGCAGCCGCCAGATCCGCTTGCGCCAGCTCGGCTCTTCGGCCACCTGCGCGCGGTGCTGCCTGCTTCCGAAGCGCAGGTGCAGCGGTTGCTGGCCATGCAGGCGGTGCAGCCGAGGGCCATCAGCCAGGCCTGCCCAGTGCGCCCACACCTCCGCGTCGAGATCGCTCCAGTCAGCGAGGTAGCCACGGGCGGCGGCATGGGTTTCCGGCTGGGTGGCCAACAGCAGCGCCTTGGCGCGTTCCAGTTCGCGATCGTCATCGGCCTCGGTCAACCGATGCGCCCACTGCGCCGCGAGCGGCGGCGGCAATGCCTGCCAGACCTGCGCGGCCAGCTGGACGTCGCCGTCAATGGCGACCTCCAGCAGCGCCTCCCAATCGTCCTGCAGCGTGTGCGGCGCCTGGTAGCTGGCGAACTCCAGCACGCTGGTCAGAAGCTCACCGCGCTCGCCGTCACGATAGCGCCGCCAGGCATCGCTGCAGACCGGCACGACGGCCTCATCCGGCAGCAGATCCAGCGCCGTATCGAGGAAGGCAGAGCTGGGCGAGCGGCGCTCCAGCGCCTGCAGCAGCAACGCGCCAAGCTGGGGGCGGTCTTCGCTGGCCAGGGTCAACAGCATGGCCTGGCTGTCATTGCGTGTGCGCGGCGCATCGTGCACATCGAGGATGGCGGTGATGGGGTCGCTCATGCGGGGCTCCTTGCCGGTAGTGCGTGATGGTGCCAGACATCGCGTATCGCTACGACGAATACAATGCCGGCATGACCCGCCAGCTGCCCTGGCGCCTGGCCGATGCGCCGGACGCCCCCTTCCCTCCGGCCGAGACCGCACTGCGCCAGCCCGATGGCCTGCTGGCGGTGGGCGGCGACCTGCATCCGCTGCGCCTGCTCAATGCCTATGCCGGCGGCATCTTTCCGTGGTTCAGCGAGGGCGAGCCGATCCTGTGGTGGTCGCCGGACCCACGCATGGTGTTCCGCACCGATGGCGTGCACCTGAGCAGCAGGTTCCGCCGGCAACTGCGCGGCAGCAATTGGCACGTGACCGCCGATACCGCCTTCAGCCAGGTGATGCTTGCCTGCGCCAGCGCGCCCCGCCCCGGCCAGGACGGCACCTGGATCAGCCCGGCGATGGTGGATGCCTACAGTCAGCTGCACGACCTGGGTTTCGCGCATTCCTTCGAAGTGTGGGACCGGCAGACGCTGGTCGGCGGCATCTATGGCGTGGCCATCGGCGCGATGTTCTTCGGCGAAAGCATGTTCAGCGGTGCCAGCGGCGGCTCCAAGGTGGCGCTGGCTGCACTTGCATCAACACTGCGCGGCTGGGGCTGGACGCTGATTGATGCGCAGGTGGAGAATCCGCACCTGCTGCGCATGGGCGCCGAGCACCTGCCGCGTGCCGCATTTCTGGCGCAGGTCCGCAGTGCGGTGCAGGCGCCGGGCCAGGAAGGCGCCTGGACCCGGCTGATCGGGCGAGTGTCGGCAGCGGATTTTGCCGGGGAATAACACAATCTTTGCAAGCTGGGCGTTTGACGCGTAAAATGCTGCGCCTTAGGCCCAACGTGGCCGTTTTCTGAACCGCACAGGACTACATGTCGAAAGACGATTCCATCGAGTTCGAGGGCACCGTCAGCGAGACGCTGCCGAACACCACTTTCCGCGTTCGTCTGGAAAATGGGCACGAAATCATCGCCCACATATCCGGCCGCATGCGCAAGAACTACATCCGCATCCTCACCGGTGACCGGGTCAAGGTTGAAATGACCCCGTACGACCTGACCAAGGGTCGTATCACCTACCGAATGAAGTAAGCGGCTGGCGTATTGCGCCACCCCGACAAGGCCAGCCCTGGATGCTGGCCTTTTGTCATGCCTGAAATCCGGCCCTGCCGGACGGCACCCTGACCGAATGCACCGTGACATCGGTCAGCCATGCTTGCGGCAGATTCGCATTCGCAGCGGCGGCGGCATCGTGACATCCGATCCAGTCCGGATCGCCATCCCCTGCCCCCGCCATGAACATGCCTACCCTGCCCACCGGCTTTGCTGCGCTCGCACTCATCGCCGCCACCCTGATCGCACCTGCCGCCCAGGCCGCCGACACACCGTCGGCGAGCGCCGGTGACAGCTGCATTGCCTTGAGCGAGGATCAGCAGATCGTCCGCGCCGGCGCTGATCGTGATGTACTGCTGCGCAGTGGCGACCAGCACTACCGCGTCGTGTTCACCGCCTCCTGCAACAGCGCCGTGACCTCGCGCCGGCTGGCGTTTGAAACCCAGGGCCAAAGCAACCAGCTGTGCGGCGGCTCGCGCAGCCAGCTGAAAACCGACCGCGCCAGCTGCACGGTCGAGCGGATAGAACCCCTGGAAGCCACCGCCTTCAAGCGCATGGCCCGCCAACGCAGTCGTTGAAGGGCCTGACACGACAAGGGCGGCCGTAGCCGCCCTGTCGTTGCTTTCGCCGCCGGGCAATACCCGGCCCCCCTTACTCCACGGTGGCCGGCAACAACCGCTCCGGCTCGGCCTGCGCTTCGACCACCAGCTCGTCGTCGCGCACGTCGATGCTGACCTTGCCGCCGTTGACCAGCTTGCCGAACAGCAACTCGTCGGCCAGCGGGCGCTTGACCTTGTCCTGCAGCACCCGCGCCATCGGGCGGGCGCCCATCAGCGGGTCGAAACCATGGTGGGCCAGCCAGTCGCGCGCGGTCGGCGTGGCCGACAGGCTGACATGCTTCTCCTGCAGCAGCATTTCCAGCTCGATCAGGAACTTGTCCACCACGCGCAGGATGTGCTCGAAGCCCAGCGGCTGGAACTGCACTACCGCATCGAGGCGGTTGCGGAACTCCGGGGAGAACGCACGACGGATGGTCTCCATCGCATCGGTGGCGTGGTCCTGCTTGGTGAAACCGATCGAGCGCCGCGACGCCTGCGCTGCGCCGGCATTGGTGGTCATCACCAGCACCACGTTCTTGAAGTTGGCTTCACGACCGTTGGTGTCGGTCAGCACGCCGCGGTCCATCACCTGCAGCAGGATGTTGAAGATGTCCGGGTGCGCCTTCTCGATTTCGTCCAGCAGCAGCACGCAGTGCGGCGTCTTGACGATCTTCTCGGTCAGCAGGCCGCCCTGATCGAAGCCGACGTAGCCCGGAGGGGCGCCGATCAAGCGGCTGATCGAATGCGGCTCCATATACTCGGACATGTCGAAACGGACCAGCTCGATGCCCAGCTGCAGCGCCAGCTGCTTGGTCACCTCGGTCTTGCCCACGCCTGTGGGGCCGGCGAACAGGAAGTTGCCGATCGGCTTTTCCGGATTGCCCAGGCCCGAACGGGCCAGCTTGATCGCCGAGGCCAGGGTGCCAATGGCCGGGTCCTGGCCGAAGATCACCATCTTCAGGTTGCGCTCCAGGTGCTGCAGCACATCCTTGTCGGTGGCGCTGACCTGCTTGGCCGGGATGCGCGCCATCTTGGCGACGATGGCCTCGACCTCTTCGACGTCGATCAGCTCCTTGCGCTGGCCTTCCGGCAGCAGGCGCTGGCGGGCGCCGGCCTCATCGATCACGTCGATGGCCTTGTCCGGCAGCAGGCGGTCGGCAATGTGCTTGACCGACAGGTCGACGGCAGCCTGCAGCGCCTCGTCGGCGTAGGTAACGCCGTGGTGGGCTTCGTACTTGGACTTCAGGCCCTGCAGGATCTCGTAGGTCTCGCCCACGGTCGGCTCGACGATGTCGATCTTCTGGAAGCGGCGGGCCAGCGCCCGGTCCTTCTCGAAGATGCCGCGGTATTCCTGGAAGGTGGTCGAGCCGATGCAGCGCAGCTCGCCCGACGCCAGTGCCGGCTTGATCAGGTTGGAGGCATCCATGGTGCCGCCCGACGCGGAACCGGCGCCGATGATGGTGTGGATCTCGTCGATGAACAGCACCGCATTGGGCACCTTCTTCAGCGCGGTCAGCACACCCTTCAGGCGCTTTTCGAAGTCGCCACGGTATTTGGTACCAGCCACCAGCGCACCCAGGTCGAGCGAATAGATGACCGCATCGGCCAGCACGTCCGGCACCGAGCCTTCGACGATGCGCCGGGCCAGGCCTTCGGCAATGGCCGTCTTGCCGACGCCGGCCTCGCCCACGTACAGCGGGTTGTTCTTGCGGCGGCGGCACAGGACCTGGATGGTGCGTTCGATCTCGTCGGCACGGCCGACCAGCGGGTCGATGCGACCGGCACGGGCCTGTTCGTTGAGGTTGCTCGCGAACTCGGTCAGCGCATCGCCCTTGGGCTCGCCCTCGCCCCCTTCCATGCGGCCGTCACCCTCGGACGAGGACGGCTGCTCGCCCTCCTCGCCCAGCTTGGCGATGCCGTGGGACAGGTAATTGACCACATCCAGCCGGGTGACATCCTGCTGGTTGAGGTAATAGACGGCGTGGGAGTCCTTTTCGCCGAAGATGGCGACCAGCACGTTGGCGCCGGTGACCTCCTTCTTGCCGGAGGACTGCACGTGGTACACGGCCCGCTGCAGCACGCGCTGGAAGCCCAGCGTCGGCTGGGTATCGCGGCCGTCATCTTCGGCCAGGCGGGACACGGAGGCCTCGATGGCCTGCTCCAGCTCCTGGCGCAGGCGGTCGGCATCGGCGCCACACGCCTTCAGGACGGCCTGGGCGGACGGGTTGTCGAGCAGTGCCAACAGCAGGTGTTCGACCGTCATGAACTCATGTCGGGCCTCACGGGCGCGCTTGTAGCACTGGCCGATGGTGTGTTCGAGGTCTTTGCTGAACATGGATTACTCCGGCGGCAGTTGGGGACAATATGCGGCCTGACTACGCGATTTCCATCACCCTAGCGGATTGCGACGTTCAGATGGCGTTAGCAGTGCGAACCGCTTGATCATCGTTCACTCCAGGACAGCACACTCACCATGAGCGAACCCTACCTGAGCCGCTGGCGATTGCGACGTGATGGTCCTGCGATCCGTACCCCCCATGCCCGGCTCTGGCCGGTGCTGACCGCCTCTGGCGAGGCAGCCATGTTGAAGGTGAGCACGGAGACAGAGGAACAGAACGGCCATCGCCTGCTGCGCTGGTGGGACGGTGACGGTGCCGCACGCCTGCTGGCCCACGACGGACCGGCGATCCTGATCGAACGCGCGCACGGCGATTCGCTGCGGCAACGCTCGATCGCGGACGAGGACGACACCTGCACCACAATCCTGTGTCAGGTCCTTCAGCAGCTGCACCGGCCACGGAGCGCGCCGCCAGAAGATCTGGTCTGCCTGCGTAGATGGTTCGCAGATCTGCTGCAACCAAGGGCAGCGCTGCCGCCATTGCTGGAACAGTGCAGATCGCTGGCGATGGCACTGCTGGACTCCGAGCAGGAGATACGGCCGCTGCATGGCGACCTGCACCACGACAACGTGCTGGATTTCGGCGCGCGGGGCTGGCTGGCGATCGATCCGAAGCGGTTGCTGGGTGACCGCGCGTTCGACTACACCACGCTGTTCAGCAACCCGGACCTGTGCGGGCCGGGCATCCACGTGGCGACGCGGCCCGAGCGCTTCCATGCCCGCGTGGAACAGGTCTGTCGGCTGGCCGATATCGAGCGCGCGCGGCTGCTGCGCTGGATCGCGGCCAGTGCAGGATTGTCGGCGGTGTGGTTCCGGGATGACGGCGACCCGGCCGACATCGATGAGGCGGTCGCCGTCATGGCCCTGCAGGCGCTGCTGGCGGAGGCCTGATCCCCGTCTTCGGTAGGTGCCCACCTTGGTGGGTTGGTGGGCACGATGCACCAGGCACCGGTACGCCTTGACGAAAGGCAGCCGAGCATCGGCTCGGCTCTACAGATCGGGGGCGGTCAGGCCTTTTCCATCGTGCACAGCAGCGGATGCTGGTTCATCCGCGCGTATTCGTTGACCTGGGCCACCTTGGTTTCAGCCACTTCGCGGGTGAACACGCCGCAGACGCCACGGCCACGGGTGTGGACATGCAGCATCACCTGGGTGGCCTTGTCCAGGTCCATGTTGAAGAACTGCTGCAGGACGTCCACGACGAAATCCATCGGGGAGTAGTCGTCATTGAGCAGCATGACCTGATAGAACGGCGGCGGCGCCACTTCCGGGCGCGCGGGCTCCACGGCAACGCCGTGCTCGTGGTGGGAATCGGGGGCGGACTCGCGAGGCATCTGCCTATTATAAGGGGTGCGACGGCCCTGCGTCGGCCCGCCGCAGAATGGACGGCACGGACGCCCGCCGTCACAATTGCACCTTCCCACACTCTTGGTTTCACAGGATCTTCATGAAAAGGACCCTTCTCCCCGCCCTGCTGATCGCCCTGGCTGCCGCTGGCACCGCTGGCGCTGCGACCACCACTGACAGCGCGAAGGCCGACAAGGCCGTTGCCCGTCATCTGGAAAAGCTGGGCTACACCTACGAGGTGGACGAGGACGGCGACTACCAGATGGTGTTCGACGTCGAAGGCGATCGCACCCAGATGGTCTACGTGCGCTCGTCGGTGGAAGACTTCGGCACCCACAACATCCGTGAGATCTGGTCGCCGGGTTACACCTCGCAGACCAAGCAGTTCCCGGTGGCCGTGGCCAACCGCCTGCTGGAAGACTCGCAGGACGCCAAGATGGGCGGCTGGGTGAAGCAGGAGTCGACCGCGATGTTCGTGGTGAAGATCGACGCCGACGCCACCTCCGACCAGCTCAGCGACGCCATCGATGCGGCCATCCGCACTGCCGATGCGATGGAGCTGGAGCTGACCAAGAAGGACGATCTCTGAGTTGAACACCTCGCCGGACCCGCGCTGGGCACCGCATGCAACCGTCGCCACCGTGGTGGTCGACGGCGGCCGGGTGCTGCTGGTCGAAGAGACCATCGAGGGCCGGCAGGTGCTGAACCAGCCGGCCGGGCACCTGGAGCCCGGCGAAAGCCTGGCAGAGGCCGCCCTGCGCGAGACCGTCGAGGAGACCGGCTGGACGGTGGAACTGACCGCTTTCATCGGCTGCTACCAGTGGACTGCCGCTGACGGCACCCCGTTCCTGCGCTTCTGCTATGCCGCGCGCCCGCTCTCGCACGACCCGGCGCGGCCACTGGATACCGGCATCGATCGGGCGCTGTGGATGACCCCGGACGAACTGCAGGCCGCCACCGGACGCCAGCGCAGCCCGCTGGTCTGGCAGGTGCTGGCCGACTACCTGGCCGGCCAGCGCTACCCGCTTGCACTGGTCCGGGAGGTCGCATGAGCAGCCCACGGGTGATGGTTGGCGTGTCTGGCGGCGTGGATTCCTCCGTGGCGGCCTGGCGCCTGGTACAGCAGGGCGAGGCCGTGGCCGGTCTGTTCATGCAGAACTGGGCCGACGATGGCAGCGGCGACTGCCGCGCCGAGGACGACCGCCGCGATGCGGTGGCCGTCTGCGGGCTGCTGGGCATCCCGTTCCATTTCCGCGATTTTTCCAACGAGTACTGGCAGGGGGTGTTCGAACACTTCCTTGCCGAGTACGCCGCCGGGCGCACGCCCAACCCGGACGTGCTGTGCAACCGCGAAGTGAAGTTCAAGCACTTCCTTGATGCGGCCCGCGAGCTGGGCGCCGAGCGCATCGCCACCGGCCACTACGCGCGCATTGCCCAGCGCGGCCACCAGTGGCTGCTGCTGCGCGGTGCCGACCGCTCCAAGGACCAGAGCTACTTCCTGCACCAGCTGGGGCAGGAGCAACTGGCCGCCACGCTGTTCCCGATTGGCGACCTGGAAAAGAGCGACCTGCGCCGCATTGCCCGCGACGTCAGCCTGCCGACCCACGCCAAGAAGGACTCCACCGGCATCTGCTTCATCGGCGAGCGCGATTTCCGCGAGTTCCTCGGACGCTACCTGCCGGCCAAGGCCGGGCAGATCCTCGACCCCAGCGATGGCAGCGTGATCGCCGAACATCCTGGCGTCTTCTATTTCACCCTGGGCCAACGCGAAGGCCTGAACATCGGCGGCGTGCGCGGCCGCCCTGCCGCTCCGTGGTATGTGGTTGGCAAGGACGTGGCCAGCAATGTGCTGTACGTGGACCAGGACCGTGACAGCCCCTGGATGCTGTCCAACCGGCTGCGCTCGGAGACCGCCCACTGGATTGCCGGCGCGCCGCCGGCCCGGCGTTTCGAATGCACCGCGCAGACCCGCTACCGCCAGCCGGATGAGCCGTGCACGGTGGACGTGCTGGACGACGGCAGCGTGCAGGTTTCCTTCGCCCGGCCGCAGCGTGCAGTCACCCCTGGGCAATCACTGGTGCTGTATGACGGTGAGGTCTGCCTGGGTGGCGCGGTGATCGCCGCCACCGACGCGCCACTGGAACAGCGCCTGCGCACCACCCCTTCTCCTTTTGAGGTACTCGCTGCATGAGTTTCACTGTCGACGACCGCGTTCTGGCTTTGGCCGGCATTGCCCAGGCCCTGCAGCAGGTACGCCGTATCGCCGATACCGGCCATTCCGACGCCGCTGCCGTGCGCACCGCCGTGGACAGCGTGTTCCGCATCGATGCGTCCTCGCCGCAGGCGGTGTTCGGTGATCGGCACGCCCTGAAATCCGGCCTGCGCCTGCTGCACAACCATTTCCGCAACCAGGGCCAGGATCCGATCCTGCCCAAGCTGGCCCTGTCGGTGCTGCAGCTGGAACGCCGATTCGTGCAGGACGGGGCCACCGTGAACAAGGTCGCCTCGGGCATCGAGCGCGCCCAGCGCCAGGCCACCGAGCTGGGCGACAGCGGCCACCCTGATGTACTGGCCGCTTTGGGCGGCCTGTATGCAGACACCATCAGCCACCTCAAGCCGCGGGTCATGGTGCAGGGCAACCCGCACTACCTGGGCCAGGCCGGCGTGGTGGCCGAGATCCGTGCACTGCTGCTGGCCGCCGTGCGCGCCGCCGTACTGTGGCGGCAGCTGGGTGGCAGCTACTGGGACTTCCTGCTCAGCCGCAAGGCCATGGTCGAGGCCGTGGACCGGCAGCTGGCCTGACCTTCACACCCGCCGGGCCATGCCCGGCGAGCGATCCGCGCGACGGCATGCCAAGCGCCGGAAAACCGGCGCATTCAGAAAGCATTTCGAAGCACATCGACGTTAAAGAGAAAGGGGGTACGGCCGATACATCCTCCGTGCACCTCCCGAGAACGTCCATGTACTCACGCATTTTCATCCGTCTGGCCGCCCCCCTGGCCCTGACCCTGCTGCTCCCCTTCGCCATCGGTTTCGAATGGCCGGTCGCCCTGCGTTGGGCGATCCTGACCACGATGACGCTGAGCTGGCTCGGCTTTGCGTGGTGGACCGCCCGCGCCCAGGCGCACCGTTCCCCCGAACATGCCCGTGTCATGCGTGAGCAGGACCAGCTGCTGACCGAGCTGCGCAGCTTCGTCGGCAACGAAATCGACGGTTCGCGCGGCGAAGTGGAACGCGCCCGTGACCTGATCCGCCAGGCCGTTTCCAGCCTCGGCGGCAGCTTCGACGCCATGAACCGCAAATCGCGCCAGCAGAGCCAGGCGCTGTCACGCATCGTCGACCGTGCCGGTGACGAAGGCGGTGCCGGCCTCGACGTTGCCCGTTTCGCCCAGCACGCCAGCCACCGCATGGAACAGCTGGTGGAAGCGCTGGAACAGGTGAGCGGCCAGAGCAGCACCACCGTGCAGCACATCGACCAGATGGCGCAGCACCTGGATGGCATCTTCGCCCTGCTGGAAGACGTCAAGTCGATTGCAGACCAGACCAACCTGCTGGCCCTGAACGCCGCCATTGAAGCCGCGCGCGCCGGTGAAGCCGGTCGTGGTTTCGCCGTGGTTGCCGACGAAGTCCGCAACCTTTCCGAGCGCTCGACCACCTTCAACGAACAGATCCGCAAGCTGGCGCACAGCTCCAAGGACGCCATCGCCAAGGTGCGCGAGACGGTTTCGCACATGGCCTCGCGCGATATGGACCGCTCCCGTGAAGCGCGTCAGGAAGCCGCGGCGATGCTGGACAACGTGGCGCAGATCAATGCGTCGTTGGGTGACGGCATGCGCGAAGTGTCCGATTGCGCGCGTTCGATCGACGGCAGCGTGGCCGAAGCCGTGCGCGCCCTGCAGTTCGAGGACATCGCCACCCAGGCGCTGGGCGGCGTGCATACCCACCTGGATCGCCTGACCGCGATCAACCGCGAAGCGGTGGCCCTGCAGGAACTGCTGCACCGCAACGGCGGCGTGTTCGACGAGGAAATCGCCTCTGCCCTGCAGCGCACTGGCAGCCGCCTGCGCGAACTGCGCAGCGAATGGGAACGCCCGCCGCACAAGCCGGTTGCCCAGCAGAGCATGGGCGCCGGTACGGTCGAGCTGTTCTGATCCTGATGTCCGCTGCCTCTTCCGGCAGCGTGCAAGGCCCCGGTTCTGCCGGGGCCTTTGCGTGTGACCCGCCTTTGGATGCATCCTGCAAGCGCACCATGACCCTGATCCGCGCCCTGCCCCCTATCAACAAGAACGAGCGCCCGCGCAATGCGGGCGTACGTGAGCAGCTGCGGCAGCTGGAAGATGTGGCCCGCGAGGAAATACAGGAGCTGCAGCAACTGGCCGATGCGCGCCCTGCCCCGGCTGTGGCCGGCGACGACCTGCTGGGGTTGGCCTGGGATCTGGGGCTGGATGGGAATGCGTTGAAGTAGATCCACGCCATGCGTGGATGCGACTTCCCCGTGGCATGATGCGCCGCTCCCGTTCATGGAAGACCGATGGCCATCGCCCTGATCACCCTGCTGCTGGTCGAAGTTCTGCTGCTGGTGATGTGGACGCCGTTCTTCTTCCGTACCGGCATCGTCCTGTTCAACCAGCGTATTGCCGCTACGCCGGCCGAGCTGGCCCAGCTTTCGCTGGCCGGCCTGGAGCATGACCTTCCGACCGATACCTGGCTTCGTCTGGTGTTCCGCGCGCTGCCGGACGGCAGCATCGCCTTTCGCGAGAGCTTCGCACCCAACTTCGGCGGTCGCTACTTTCCGTTGATGCGCGGTCGAGTGATGATCGACGCGCGGTGCCGGGAGGTGCGGGTGGTCGGGCTGTGCAGCTGGTTCGCGCTGGGCCTCACGCTGATGCTGGTGCCGATCATTCTGGTCCGGCCAGCAGCCTGGCCGATGTTGGTGGCCTTGCTGCTGTTCTACATGGGCTACTACATCCAGCTGCGACGCTATGCCAACGTGGTCGAAGCGGTGCGCGCACGGCTGCGCTCCGAATCTCCGCAGCGTTTGGTTGCCGCGCGATAGTAGATCCACGCCATGCGTGGATGATCGCGCGTGCCGGCATCCGTGCCGACCAACGGTCGGCACCCACCATTGCAGGCTCCGGTAGATCCACGCCATGCGTGGATGATCGCGCGTGCAGGCATCCGTGCCGACCAACGGTCGGCACCCACCATTGCAGGCTCCGGTAGATCCACGCCATGCGTGGATGGTCGCGCGTGCCGGCATCCGTGCCGACCAACGGTCGGCACCCACCATTGCGGGTTCCGGTAACTCCACGCCATGCGTGGATGATTGCGCGTGCAGGCATCCGTGCCGACCAACGGTCGGCACCCACCATTGCGGGTTCCGGTAGATCCACGCCATGCGAGGATGATCGCGCGTGCCGGCATCCGTGCCGACCAACGGTCCGCACCCACCATTGCAGGCTCCGGTAGATCCACGCCATGCGTGGATGATCGCGCGTGCGGGCATCACTGCCGACCACGGCCGGCACCCACAGGAGCCGGGCCGCGACGCCTCAGCGCGCCAGCACCACTTCGCTGGCGGCATCGGTTCGCCCTGGCGCGAGGTGCTGCTGGCGAAGCCACTGCGCCAGATCGCGCGGGCTGAGCGGGCGCGAGTACAGGTAGCCCTGGATCTCGTCGCAGCCCTGGCGGCGCAGCATGTCCTCTTCCTGATGCGTTTCCACACCCTCGGCCACCACTTTCATGCCCAGCGCGTGGCCCAGATGGACGATGGCCTGCGTGACTTCCGCCGTACCCGAATCATGCAGCATGCCCTGCACGAAACTGCGGTCGATCTTCAGGCGGCCGACCGGGAAACGGTTGAGGTAGTTGAGATTGGAGAAGCCGGTACCGAAGTCATCCACCGCCAGCGGCACACCGTGCCGTTCAAGCACGTCGAAGCAATGGCGCAGGATGTCGGTGTCACGGATCAGGGCGGACTCGGTCAGCTCCAGCTCCAGCCGTTGCGGCGGCCATCCGTGCGCGTGGCAGATCTCGATCACGCGCTCGGCGAAGCCGCGATCACGCAGCTGCACCGCCGACACGTTCACGGCAATGCGCTCGAAATGCAGGCCGGCACGGTCCCACGCGGCCGCCTGGCGACAGGCTTCGGACAGTACCCAGTCGCCGATGCGGACGATCTCGCCGCACTTTTCGGCGATGGGAATGAACTCTGCCGGGCTGCAGTAGCCGATGCCCGGGCGATGCCAGCGCAGCAGCGCCTCAATCGCCGGCGGCTCGCCGTGATGGGCGTGCAGCAGCGGCTGGTAGGCCAGGCTGAACTCGTCGCGCTCGATGGCGCCGTGCAGACCGTGCTCGATCTCCAGCCGCCGCTGGATCCGCGCCAGCGCGTCCTGGCTGTAGTACTGGTAGGTATTGCGACCCGCTTCCTTGGCCGCGTACATCGCCGCATCGGCTGCGCGCAGCAGGGAATCGAAGTCGGTCTGGCTCTCGCCGAGCATGGCGATGCCCACGCTGGCCCCCACTTTCAAGGTGGTGTCGCCACGGCGTAGCGGCTCGGCCAGCGAATTGATCAGCTTGCGTGCTACGTGCCCAGCGTCTTCCGGCTCGGCCAGGTCGCGCAGCACCACGATGAACTCGTCGCCACTGAAGCGGCCGAACAGGTCGTTGTTGCGCAGGTTCTGGTGCAGCCGGGTCGCGGCGGCCTTCAGCAGCGCATCGCCGGTGGCGTGGCCGAAGCTGTCGTTGATGTTCTTGAAACCGTCCAGGTCGATGAACAGCATGGCCAGCGAGGTGCCGCGATCGCGCGCTTCCTCGATGGCCTCCGATGTCTGCTCGCCCAGCAGGACGCGGTTGGGCAGCCCGGTCAGCAGATCGTAATGGGCCAGCAGCTCGATGCGTTCGTTGGCTTCGCGCTCGCGGGTGATGTCACGGAACAGGACCACAAAGCGCGGCGGCAGGCCATCGCGACGGTCCAGTTCGATCAGCACCTGCACCCAGACGCGCAGACCGGATTGGCGGTAGAAACACAGATCCAGCTGCTCGGGCAGGCCGCCACCGGCAATGCGCCCCAAGGCCGCTTCAAAGGCTGCACGCGAATCTTCGGCATACAGCGCGAGCGCCTGGTCGAGGGTGATCGGCTCCTTGCGCAGGCCATGGATGCGGTAGCACTCCTCGGTCCATTGCATGTTGCGCGTGGCAACTTCGATCTCGCAGCCGCCGATGCGGCCCAGCGCGGACACGCGGTTCAGCAGCTCGGTGCGCCAGCGGATGAGGGCGTCGGTCTGGTGCTGCTCGGTGATGTTCTGCACCTGCCCCAGCAGGCGCTTGGGCTGCCCATCCATGTCCAGCAACGGTTGCATCCACAACCGTAGATGCTGCGAAGGCTCGGTGCCGCGGGTCAGTTCCAGTTCGATGTTGGCGGCCCGGCCATCACGCCACAGGCGGCGCCAGGCAGCGCGCAGTGCGCCGCGCGAGCGGGGGTGCAGCTGCTTGAGCCAGCGCCGCTGCCCAGGAATGCTGCCTTGCTGCAACGCCAGCAGCGAGCTCAGCTCCGGCGACCACCAGAACTGGCGGCTGTGCGGATCGAACGACCAGCTGCCCATGCTGGCGATGCGCTGGGCTTCGCGCAGATGCAGCTGTTGCTCCTGCAGCATCGCTTCCAGCTGCTTCTGCTGCTCGATGTCGGTATGGGTGCCGACCATGCGCAGCGGCTGGCCATCGGCGGTACGCGCCACCACCCGGCCACGATCCAGCACCCATCGCCATTGGCCATCGGCCTGGCGGAAACGGAACTGGGCGCTGTACTGCTCACTGTCGCCGCGCAGGTGTTCATCCAGTGCGGCGCGCACCTGGGCGATATCGTCAATATGCACGCGCGCCAGCATCTGGGCGGCGGTTTCCTCGCCCAGCGCGGGTGTGCGCGCTACGCGGTCGCTGGGGATGTCCCAGTCCCACAGGCTGTGGCCGGCGCTGTCCAGTGCAAGTTCCCAGCGACCGCCGCCGTCAACCGGAACCGGCTCGGGCACGCTGAGGGTGAAGGCAAGCAGGTTGCCACTGCCGTCATGCACGGCACGCAGGTGGCCATCATAGTGACCCCGTGGGCCGCCCGGCAGCGTGCAGGCGACGATGCCGCCGTCGGCGGCCAGCAGGCGCAGATCTTCCAGCATCGGCGCGTAGGCGGCCACCGTGGCCGGCAGGCCATGCTCGCGCGCGGCTGGATTGGCCGCGAGCGGGCGACCACTACGGTCGACGATGACCAGCGCCGAGGCGAGCGGGTGCTGCAGCAGGCTGGCGATGATCCCTTGGTCCACGCGATCTTGCTCCGGATGAAACGCCCGACAGCGGGGCACGAAGTGGTTAACGGCGCCTGCGGCGGATAATTGAGTGGCCAGGGCACACCTGCGCGGTAAGATGACCGGCACCCCTCTTCCCTGCCCGCCCCCTTGCCCTGTCCATGCCCGTAGAACCGACCGGCACCGCCCCTGTTCCCGACCCGCGGATGGCGCAGGCGCTGGGTCGCGACCGTCGGCGCGTGGTGCTGAGCTACCTGGCGATGGCGCTGGCCTGGATGATCGCCAGCGACGGCGCGGTAACGGCCCTGGTGCCCGACCCGCAGCAGGCAGCACTCTGGCAGAGCGTGAAAGGCGCATTCTTTGCGCTGGCCAGCGCGGGCCTGCTGTACCTGCTGTTGCGGCCGCTGGCCGAGCACGTGCTGCACACCCACGCCCGCCTGCAGGCCTCCGAGCTGCGGCTGCGGCAGATGTTCGAGGGCAACCCCGGCCCGATCCTTGTCTATGACCTGGACACCCTGGCCATCCTCGATGCCAACCCGGCCGCCTGCAGCACCTTCGGCTGGGAACGCGACGCGCTCCTGGCACAGACCATCGACGTGCTCTGGCCGCCCGGCCAGGACCAGGCGTTGCAGACCAAGCTGGAAGAGATCCGCGAGGCACCCGAGCAGCTGTGCATCCTGCGCACGCAGTTGCAGCTGCGCGATGGCAGCCTGCGACAGATGGAGCTGCGCTCGAACGCGATCGACTACGACGGACACACGGCGCGCCTGCTGATCGCCATCGATCGTACCGCCGAAGACCTGGCCCAGCTGCGCCGCGACCAGGCATTGGCCCGCGTCGAAGAAGCCCATGAGCTGGCCCGCATCGGCGCATGGGAGCTGGACCCGGCCTCCGGCCAGGGCCGCTACTCCAACCAGGTCTATCGTCTGCTGGGCCGTCGCCCGCCCGAGGCGCGACGCTGGCACCGTTTCGACGAACTGCTGGTGGCAGCTGACCCGGCCACCGCCGCACAGACCGATCAGGTGCTGGCCGAGCTGTGCTCCGGGGAACAGGTGCAGCTGGATGTGCTGCTGCCGGTACTGGCAATGGATGGCCGCGCGCTGATGGTGCACCTGCGCGCAGCCAGCGGCGTGGATGAGGCCGGCCGGGACCGGATCCTGGGCACCCTGCAGGACGTGACCGAGCGTGAGCAGTCGCGGCGCCTGCTGCGCGAACGCGAAGAACAGTTCCGCGAGCTGGTGCGGGTGTTGCCCGATGGCGTGGTGATCCTGTCCGACGAACATGTGCTGTATGCCAATGCGTGGGCAGCCAGCCTGTTCGGCTACGGCAGCCACACACTGCTGGGCGAGCCGCTGTCGGCCCTGGTGGCAGGCGCCGACCTGGCCCGCACGCGCGCGCAGCTACGTGCCGGGCAACCCCAGCACAGCCCCGGCCACAGCAGCGTGGTGGCCATGCAGCGCGCCGATGGCCGCAGCTTCCAGGCCGGCCTTGCAGTAGGCGACGTGCGCTACGGCGGGCGTGACTGCAAGCTGCTGATCGTGCGCGACCTGAGCGAATCGGAACAGACCCGCAGCGCGCTGGAGACCAGCAACCGCGAGTTGCAGGCAATGGCCGGCCGCTTGTTCTCGCTGCAGGAAGATGAGCGCCGGGCCATCTCGCGCGACCTGCACGATGACATCGGCCAGGCGATCACCGCGATCAAGCTTTCGGCCTATGCGGCGCAGGACGAGGACGACGCGCAACGGCGCGGCGAGGACCTGGCGCAGATCGTCAGCCTGGCCGATACCACCGTCGCCAAGCTGCGCGACATCTCCACCCTGCTGCGGCCACCACAGCTGGATGCACTGGGCCTGGAGGCGGCATTGAGCTGGCAGGCGCGCGTGCTGTTCCGCTCGTCCTCCGTCGAGCTGCAGGCCGAGATCGAATCGCTGCCTACGCGCCCGGACAACAGCATCGAACAGGCCTGCTTCCGCATCGCCCAGGAAAGCCTGACCAACGTGCTGCGCCACGCGCGCGCCAGCCAGGTGGTGCTGCAGCTGCGCGACGTCGACCAGCGCGGCCTGCACCTGATGATCCGTGACGACGGCGAAGGCTTCGACCCGGATGGCCCGCGCGGCCTGGGCCTGATCGTGATGCGCGAGCGTGCGCAGAGTGTGGGCGGCCACGTGCGGATCGAGTCGGCGCATGGCGCCGGTACCCTCGTCGATGTCCACCTTCCTTACCAGGCCGCTGTTACCGCGGCCGTAGAGTCAGCGGAATACTGAGCCCATGTGGAACCCCAACCTGCCCCCGGTCAGCATCGATGACGCGCCTGATCGACTCGGCGCCGGCAATCCCGAGCTGCAGGCGATGGTCGCCGAAGCCGCTTCCGGTGGCACCGCGCTGATGCTGATGCACGTGGACATCGACCACTTCGCCTCGGTCAACGAGAACATGAGCGCGGAGGTGGGTGACCAGGCACTCGTGTTGGTCGCCCAGCGCCTTCAGTCCTACCTGCGCGGTCGCGGCAAGCTGTGGCGACACGGCAGCGATGAATTCCTGATCGCCGTGCCGCGCACCGCTGACCTGCCACTGGCCGAGGATTTCGCCGAAGAGATCCGCCAGCAGATGGAGCTGCCCCTCTCGGTACTGCCCTATACGCTGTTCATGACCGGCAAGCTGGGCGTGAGCCTGTGCCCGGAGCACGCCAGCAACGCCTCGCGCCTGCTCGACCATGCCGAGGACGCCCTCTACCAGGCGGCCCGCGAAGGCGGCAATGCGGTGCGCATCCATGCGGTGGACACGCCACCGAGCGCGCACAGCGAGAGCATCATCGCGCGACAGATCGTTGATGCCATTCCCAACGGCGAACTGAAGCTGCGCTACCAGCCGCTGGTGAGCGCACGCGATGGCCATGTGGTGGGCATGGAAGCGCTGCTGCGCTGGCAGTCGCCCACCCTGGGCATGCTGGTGCCGGAACGCTTCATGCGCACCGCCGAGCGCTTGGGCATCATCGTGCAGATCGGCACGTGGGTGCTTGAAGGCGCGTTGAAGCAGGCCAGGCTGTGGCGCGACCAGGGCTTCGATGACTTCACCATTGCGGTGAATGTCTCGACCCTGCAGCTGCTGCGGCCGAACTTCTTTGCCGAAGTGATGGGCGTGATCCAGGCCTCTGGCGTGCCGGCACAGATGCTGACGCTGGAGATCAACGAAAGCGCCCTGACCAACAACGTCAACTTCGTCCACGAAACGCTGGCCAACCTGCGCAACGAAGGCATCAGCCTGAGCCTGGACAACTTCGGCACCGGCGATTCGAGCCTGAGTGCGCTGGTGCGTTACCCGGTGGACAAGCTGAAGATCGACCGCAGCTTCATCAAGAGCGCACCGGCGGGCAATCGTGAAGCCGCCATCGCCCGCGCGATCATTGCGATGGGCCACCAGCTGGGCATGACGGTGATCGCCAACGGCGTGGAGTCGCAGGCGCAGCTGGGCTTCCTGCGCCGCAACGACTGCGATGTGTTCCAGGGCTATCTGTTCGGCGAGCCGATGTCGGCCGATGCCGCCGGCATGACCCTGCGCCGCCGCTACCTGCGCCCGGAAGCGTTCGCCGAAACCCGGCCGGATCGTACGCTGCTGCTGCTGGACGACGAGGAGAACGTGCTGCGTTCGCTGGTGCGCCTGTTCCGCCGCGATGGTTACCGCATCCTGGCGGCAGGTAACGTGCGCGATGCGTTCGACCTGCTGGCGATCAACGACGTGCAGGTGATCCTGTCCGACCAGCGCATGAGCGACATGAGCGGCACCGAGTTCCTGGGCCGGGTGAAGATGCTGTACCCGGACACGATCCGCCTGGTGCTGTCCGGCTACACCGACTTGAACACGGTGACCGACGCCATCAACCGGGGGGCGATCTATCGATTCCTGACCAAGCCGTGGAACGACGACGAGCTGCGCAAGCACATCCACCAGGCGTTCCGTACGTATGAGGAACAGCGGCGCAGCAACGGCGGGCAGCTCGCCGCCGAGTCGGCGGACGGCGGCGAGGATCGTTCACCGCTGCGCTGACCCTGCACGAGGTAGTGCCGGCCGCTGGCCGGTAACTGCAGGGTATTGAGGTCCACAGGGTTGCCGGCCAGCGGCCGGCATTACCACAATCCTTTACCGGGGCTGCTTGATCGGCAGCACCAGGCGGAAGCGCGAGCCGACGCCCGGGGTGCTGTCCAGGTCGATGCGGCCGTGGTGCTTGTTGATGATGCTGTAGGAAATCGACAGGCCCAGGCCGGTGCCACTGCCCACCGGCTTGGTGGTGAAGAACGGATCGAAGATACGCTGGCGCAGTTCCGGCGAAATGCCACCGCCGGTGTCTTCGAACTCGACCCACACCGTATCGCCATCCACGCCGGTACGCACGGTGATCGTGCCGCGCTCGGCAATGGCGTGACCGGCGTTGAGCAGCAGGTTCATGTAGACCTGGTTCAACTCCGACGGCAGGCACTCCACAAGCGGCAGCTGGCCGAACTCGCGCACCAGGTGCACCTTGTACTTGAGCTCGTTCCAGATGATGTTGATGGTCGATTCAAGGCCGGAATGCAGGTCGACCAGCTTCCACGACTCGTCGCGGCCGGAATAGGAGAAGTCCTTCAGGTCGCGCACGATGCGGGTGACCCGCTCGATGCCTTCGCGCGATTCGGCCATCAGCTGCGGCAGATCGCGGCTGATGAAATCGATATCCAGGCGGTCACGGATATCGTCGATTTCCGGAATCAACGCCTTCGGGTCGGGCGCACGCAGGGCACGTTCGTAGGCTTCGATCACCGTGAACAGACTGCGCAGGTATTCCTGCAGGCTGCCCAGGTTGGAATGCACGTAGCCGATCGGGTTGTTGATCTCATGGGCCACGCCGGCGGCAAGCTGGCCGATGGACGCCATCTTCTCCGACTGCAGCAGCTTTTCCTGGGTGCCGTTCAAGCGCAGGTACGCCTGGCGCAGTTCGGCATGGCGCTGCTGCAGTTCGCGCTCGTAGTCTTCCTGGCCTTCGATATGGCGGAACAATGCCAGGTAGTGCCCCGAGCCGGGTTCGCCATGGAAGTACAGATGGGCGATGACCACGCCCTCCCCCAGCGGCAGGCTGCCGTTCCAGTGGCCGTGCTGGCGCGCATGTTCGAGCGCATCCGGCGGCAGCAGCTCGCGCAGTCGCTGGGGCGCCGGCAGGGCGCCTTCGTCGCTGCCCAGCAGGCTCTGTGCGGCCGGGTTGGCCAGGGCCACCTGGCCATCTTCGGTGAACAGCAGCAAGCCCTCGCGCAGGCGCTCAAGCAGGGCCTGCAACACCGGTTGCGGCGGAAGGGGGGCGGTAACCAGGACGTTGGCGGCGGACACGGCGACTCGAGGCGATCAAACAGGCGCCCAATATACGCGCTCGTGCGGCGGCCGACAGCCGCCATCGGGCGGCCGACCGACCGCCGGCCTGTCAGGCGACGGCGAGTGGCCGCCGCGCGGTGACGGTGTGCGACTGGCCCTTGGCATCGTACGCCGAGGACTCCTCGGTGCGGCCCATCTGGCGCAGTGCCCAGTTGACCTCGCGCCGGCGCCGCGACAGCAGCACGCCGTTGGCGCGATTGCGTTCGGCCAGTTCCTGCAGCTGCTCGCCCTCGCCCACCGGTGGCGCGCCTTCCAGCGCACGCAGCGCTTCCAGCTTCGCGCCGGTGGCACGGATCAAGGCGTGCACGTCGTGCTCGACCAGGGCCTGGCGTTCAACGTCCAAGGCCTGGGCAAGGCGCTGCAGCGGCTCGCTCATCGCCGCGGTCATCCTTGCAGCTGCTGGTCCAGTTCAAGCATGCGCGAAGCGATCGCGTCCGGATTGATCTTGTAGGTGCCGTTCTGCAGCGATTCGCGCACCGCTGCAACACGCTGGGCGTCGATCGCCGGGGCGGTGCTCAGCTCACGCTCGATGGCCTGCAGGTTGGTGGCTTCGCCGGTCAGGCGCAGGCTGTCGGCCGCCTCGACTGGACGTGCCGCCGAATCGGTGCTGACGCCGGGCTTGGCGGCCGGAGTGGTCACGCTGCGCAGTGCCTGGGGGACCTGCAGGTTGCCGTCGATTTTCTGGCTCATGGGGTGTCCTGGAGTTGCCGTACACAAGGGATAACGGCCGCAGGGCCGTGATCTTTAGGGGAATTCTGCATTATTTCAACGCGCCACGATTACGTCACCGGCCGCGTCCACCGTGCCCTGCACGATACGGCGCGAGGACAGGTTTTCCACTGAGACGCGTTCGTTCTGGCCGGCATCACCCAGTGCGCGCCCGGCAATGCGGACCTCGACTGAACCACGCCGCGATACCAGTGCCACACTGTCTCCTCGCTTGATGAGACGCTGGGCGACCAGATCGTTGCTGGACAACAGGGTTCCCGCCGGCAACGGCCGACGGGCGATGCGACCGATCGCTGCCGCAGGATCGGCCAGCACTGCGCCGGCAATCCGTGCCGCGTCACGCTGGGCAGTACTGATATCGGCGGCGGCAATGGATTCTCCAGTGCCAATACCACGGGTCAGCACCAGCACCGTCTGGTTGCGACGCACCTTCACCGGCACGAACAGGCGCCAGCCACCGGCATCGGGGCAGCTGACTTCCACCGTGGTGGTAGCGGTGGGCTGCACCTGCAATGCGCCGCCACACTTTGGAAGGCGCAGCGCATCGGCGACGACGGCCTCACCTTCGGTGCCAGCCGCGAGGGTCGACAGCGCAGCAGCACGGATGCTGGCGACCGGTTGCCAGTCGGCAGCGGTCGCCCACGGCGCGGCCACGGCCAGTGCAATGGCAAGGAAACAAGCAACACGGCGCATGGCGCCTCCTGTCGGTAAGACCTGGCCCAGACGCGTGCAAGCTGCGTGCCACTGGCAATGGGCGGAACTCTCCCATTCCTGGCCCTGCACACAGGCCCTCAAGTTCCGCCCTGCCCGCGCCGATACAGCAGCCATGTCCCATGACCTGCTCAACCGGATCGACCAGCGAACCCGACTGGCCGGCCACAATCGCCTGGCGCTGCTGCTGTTCCGCCTCGGCGGACGTCAGCTTTTTGGCGTCAACGTCTTCAAGGTGCAGGAAGTACTGCGCCGCCCGGAACTGTTCCAGGTACCCGGTCTGCCCGGCCAGTTTGCCGGCGTGGCCGATGTGCGCGGCCGCTCGGTACCGGTGCTGGACCTGGGCCTGGCCATCGGCCACCCCGAGCGCGAGCCGGATGCGGACACCGCCCCCGGTTACCTGGTCGTGACTGAGTTCAATCGCTCGATCCAGGGCTTCCTGGTCAGTGGCGTGGAGCGCATCGTCAACATCGCGGTGGAAGACATCCACCCGCCGCCGGAACTGGGGGCGGAGTCCAGCTACCTGACCGCGGTGACCCGCTTCCAGGGCGAGCTGATCCAGGTGATCGACGTGGAAAGCGTACTGGCCGATATCGCCCAGGTCCGCAGTGAAGCAGTGCTCGACCCGGCCATGGCGATGCCCGCCGATGCCCCGCAACTGCAGGTGCTGGTGGTGGATGATTCGCGGGTGGCCCGTCAACAGATCCGCAGCGTGCTGGACCAGCTGGGCGTGGGTGCGACCCTGCTCTCGGACGGCAAGCAGGCGCTGGACCATCTGCTGCAGATTCACGCTTCGGGTGAAAACCCGGCCGATCGCTACGCCATGGTGATCTCCGACATCGAGATGCCGGCGATGGACGGCTACACGCTGACGACGGAAATCCGGCGGCACGCTGGCCTGTCTGGGCTGTACGTGCTGCTGCACACCTCCCTGTCGGGCGTATTCAACAATGCGATGGTGGAGCGCGTGGGCGCCAACGCCTTCGTCGCCAAGTACTCACCGCACGAGCTGGCCGACTTCGTGCTGGACCGCCTGCGCAAGGTGGCAATGGCGGCGTAAGGCCGCCTCACGGGTCTCCGCCGGGCATGGCCCGGCGCTACCAGACACCTGCCCCGACCCACGGTAGCGCCGGGCCATGCCCGGCGAGCGCGCCGTTGCGCACCACGGTTTGGCACACCGCTTGCAGCTTCCCGGGCAACGTTCCCGTGGGAGTGCACCGTGCGCAACCTGATTACCGACTACCTGGGCGTCCATGCCCAGGCCATGCCGTTGCGCGAACAGCGGATGAAGCTGATCGCCAGCAATCTCGGCAATGCCGACACTCCCGGCTATAAAGCCCAGGACCTGGACTTCGATTCCGCCCTGCGCCATGCCCAGGGGCTGGATGCCAACGGCCTGATGACCACCACCAACGAGCAGCACTACGAAATCAGTAGTGGCCTCAATCCGTTCCAGGTGGCCCGCGAGGGCGTGCAGCCCAGCATCGACGGCAACACCGTCGACCCCGATGCCGAACGCGCCGCCTATGGCCGCGCCGCGCTGGAATACCGCGCCTCGCTGAGCTTCGTCGAAAGCAAGGTGCGTTCCATGCTCACCGCGATCACGGGGCAATAAGCCATGAGCAACCTGCCGATCTTCGACATCGCCGGCTCCGCGCTGCAGGCGCAGTCGGTGCGCATGAGCACCATCGCCTCCAACCTGTCCAACGCCGACAGCATCGCCGGCTCCGCCGACGCGGTGTACAAGCCGCTGGAACCGATCTTCCAAGCGGTCACCAGCAAGACCGATCCGAACATCACCTCGGTGCAGGTCAAGGAGATCACCCAGAGCAACGCGGCGCCGATCAAGCGCTACGAGCCGGGCCATCCGCTGGCCGACGGCGAGGGCTACATCTACCAGCCCGACGTCGATCCGGTGGCGCAGATGGTCAATCTGATTTCCACCTCGCGCAATTACCAGGCCGGCGTGGAGATGTTGACCACCGCCAAGGAACTGGCCCTGGCCACCCTGACCATGGGCCGCTGAGGCCCGCTGCACCGGACACCGCCATGACCACTGCCGTCAACAACCAGACCAACCAGGACGTCTACGCCGCACTCGGCCTGAACGCCCCCAACAGCAACGCCACCAAGAAGAAGAACACGCTGGACCAGGCCGATTTCCTGCGCCTGATGACCGAGCAGCTGCAGCACCAGGATCCGCTGAAGCCGATGGACAACACGCAGATGGTCTCGCAGATGGCGCAGATGTCGACCGTGCAGGGCATCACCGATCTGAACAAGTCGGTGAAGGGCTTCCAGGAGTCGATGGCCAGCGACCAGGTGCTGCGCGGCGCGGCGCTGGTCGGCCACCAGGTGCTGGTGCCTTCGGAAAAACTGGTACTGGAAAAGGAAGGCTCGGTGGAAGGCACGGTTGCCGCACCGGCAGCCGGCATCGTCACCGTGGACGTCACCGACGCCAACGGCGCCAAGGTCACTTCGATCAGCGTGGAAGCCAAGGCGGCCGGCGAGACCGCGTTCACCTGGGATGGCAAGGATGCCAACGGCAAGCGCATGGAGCCGGGCAAGTACAACATCGTCGCCAACCACGTCGACACCGCCGGCAAGAGCACCAAGCTGTCCACCTTCGTGCAGGCACCGGTGGAAAGCGTGACCGTCGGTTCCGACGGCCTCTACCTGAATCTCAAGGGCCTGGGCACGGCCCCTCTCGACTACGTGCTCCGCGTCAGCTGAGCCGCACCCACCGCATCCAACAGGAGCATCCCATGGGCTTCAACATTTCCCTGTCCGGCATCAACGCTGCCAACTCGGACCTGAGTGTCACCGCCAACAACGTGGCCAACGTCAACACCACCGGCTTCAAGCAGTCGCGCGCGGAATTCGCCGACCTGTTCGCCGCCACCAGCTACGGCCTGTCCAAGAACGCGATCGGTTCGGGCGTGCGCGTGTCCAACGTCGCCCAGCAGTTCATCCAGGGCAACAACGAGCAGACCGGCCGCAGCCTGGACATGGCCATTTCCGGTGAGGGCTTCTTCACCATGAACATGAACGGTGCACGCGTGTACTCGCGCGCCGGCAATTTCCAGACCGATGCCGCCGGCTACGTGGTCAACCCGCAGGGCGCACGCCTGCAGGTATTCGCACCCAACGCCGACGGCACCAACTTCGACGCCGGCCGCCTGGTCGACCTGCAGCTGCTGACCACCGACAGCCCGCCCAAGCAGACCAGCGAAGTCAAGGTCGGCTTCACCCTGCCCGGCAATGCCAAGCAGCCGACGGTGACCACCTTCGACCCGACCAACTCCAACAGCTACAGCCACTCCAGCGGCGGCATCACCGTGTATGACTCGCTGGGCGTCAGCCATACCCAGGTGTCCTACTTCGTGAAGGAAGCGGCCACCAACGCCTGGACGGTGCACAACTACGTCGATGGCCAGCCGGCCGGCACGCCGACCCCGCTGACCTTCGACAACGCCGGCAAGCTGACCGCGCCGGCCAACGGCAAGATCAGCCTGGGCACCTTCACCCCGACCACCGGTGCCGGCGTGCTGAACATGACGCTGGACGTGAGCGGCTCGACCCAGTACGGCGAGAAGTTCGCCCTGCGCAACACCCAGCAGGACGGCTACGCGGCCGGCAAGCTCAATGAGATCACCGTTTCGGAAACCGGCGTGGTGTTCGCCCGCTATTCCAACGGCGACGACAAGCCGCTGGGCCAGGTGGCATTGACCAGCTTCAACAACCCGCAGGGCCTGGAACAGAAGGGCAACAACCTGTGGGTGGAGACCTTCGATTCAGGCACGCCGCGCACCGGCGCCGCCGATACCTCCAACCTCGGCAAGATCCAGGCCGGTTCGCTGGAATCGTCCACCGTCGACCTGACCGAACAGCTGGTCAACATGATCACCGCGCAGCGCAACTTCCAGGCCAACGCGCAGATGATCACGACCCAGGACCAGATCACCCAGACCGTCATCAACATCCGTTGATGACCTGCTGACCCTGTCACGGAACTCCCCGCATGGATAAAGCCCTTTACGTGGCGATGACCGGTGCCCGCGCCTCCCTGCAGGCGCAGGGAACGCTCAGCCACAACCTCGCCAACTCGGATACTCCCGGCTTCAAGGAAGCGCTGGCCAATACCGAAGCCTTCCCGATCCGTGGCCCGGGCTTTGCCTCGCGGGTGGATGCGCTGCACGTCGATGCCGGCTTCAACCGCACGGCCGGCGCGCAGCACATCACCGGCAAGCCACTGGACCTGTCGTTGCAGACCGGCACCTGGCTGGCCGTGCAGTCCACCGATGGCAGCGAGGCGTACACCCGTGGCGCCGCGCTGTCGGTGACGCCGAACGGCCAGCTGGTGACCTCCAGCGGCCGTCCGGTGCTGGACGACAACAACAATCCGATCGCGATCCCGCCCTACCAGGCAATGGAGATCGGCAACGACGGCACGATCTCGATCATCCCGCAGGGCGAAGGCCCGCAGACGATGGCGATGATCGGCCGGATCAAGGTGGTGCAGGCGCCGGACGAACGCCTCGAACGCGGCCTGGATGGCCTGTTCCGCAATACCGATCCGCTGCAGCCGTTCGCCCAGGCACAGGGCACGGCGGTGCACAGCGGCCAGCTGGAAGGCAGCAACGTCGATGCCGCCGGTGCGCTGGTGCAGATGATCCAGCTGCAGCGCCAATACGAAATGCAGGTGCAGGTGATCAAGCACGGCGATGACAACGCGCGCAGCGCCAACAGCCTGTTGCGCCTGGGCAGCTGACGGAATTCCGGCACCGGCCTGCGCCGGTGCTGGCACGCCGCTTGCACTCCCTACCCCATGGGCCGCATCGCGCGGCCGGCTTCACCCAGACAGGACTCCGAAGATGAACCAGGCATTGTGGATCGCGAAAACCGGACTGGATGCGCAGCAGATGCGCATGTCGGTGGTTTCCAACAACCTCGCCAACACCAACACCACCGGCTTCAAGCAGGACCGCGCCAGCTTCGAGGACCTGTTGTACCAGCAGGTGCGCCAGCCCGGCGGTTCGTCTTCGGCACAGACCCAGCTGCCCACCGGCCTGCAGATCGGCACCGGCGTGCGCGTGGTGGCCACCGCCAAGAACTTCGAGCAGGGCAGCCAGCAGCAGACCGGCCGCGCGCTTGATGTGATGGTCAACGGCCGCGGCTTCTTCGAAGTGCAGATGCCCGACGGCAGCTCGGCCTACACCCGCGACGGCTCGTTCAAGATCAACCAGGACAGTGAGCTGGTCACCAACAGCGGCTACCCGGTGCAGCCGGGCATCCAGATTCCAGAAGGCGCGCAGTCGGTCACCATCGGTACCGACGGCACCATCAGCGTGAAGATGGCTGACGGTGCGGCATCGGTGGAAGTCGGTGCGCTGACCCTGACCGATTTCGTCAATCCGGCGGGCCTGCAGGCGCGTGGCGAAAACCTGTTCCTGGAAACCACGGCCTCCGGCCCGGCACAGAACGGCAACCCCGGCCTGAACGGCCTGGGCACCGTGGTGCAGGGTGCGCTGGAAGGCAGCAACGTGAACGTGGTGGAAGAGCTGGTGTCGATGATCGAAACCCAGCGCGCCTACGAAATGAACGCCAAGGCGATCTCGACCACCGACTCGATGCTCGGCTACCTCAGCAACAAGCTCTGACCGCCCTCACCGGGAAACTGCCATGTCGCCCCTTTCTTCCTTCGCCCGTACTGCCCTCGCCTGCGCCGTGGCCGCCCTGCTCGGTGGCTGCGTGATCGCGGGCGACGTGCGCCCCTATCCGACAATGGCGCCGTTGCAGCCGATCATGCCGCCGCAGGCCGAACCGACCGCGGGCGCGATCTACGCCGCCGGCCCGACCCTGCAGCTGTACTCGGACCGGCGTGCGCGCGATGTCGGCGACCTGCTGACCATCACGCTGCTGGAAAACACCACCGCGCAGACCAGCGCCAACACCGCCACCAACAAGGAATCGAACCTGAGCCTCGGCACGCCGTCGATTCTCGGTGCACCGGTCACCCTGGGCGGCAAGGACATCCTGAGTGCAACGGCCAAGGGTGCGCGCGACTTCACCGGCAAGGGCAACAGCGCGCAGAGCAACCGGCTGCAGGGCAACGTGACCGTGACCGTGGTGCAGCGCCTGCCCAACGGCAACCTGGTGGTGCAGGGGCAGAAGAACCTGCGCCTGAACCAGGGCGACGAACTTGTGCAGGTACAGGGCATCGTGCGCCCCGGCGACATCAGCGCGGACAACACCGTGCCCTCCAGCCGCGTGGCTGAAGCGCGCATCGTCTATGGCGGCCGCGGCCCTGTCGCGCAGTCCAACGCGATGGGTTGGTTGAGTCGCTTCTTCAACTCCGGCCTGACGCCGTTCTGAGTATGGCCATGAAGATTTCATTCCGATATTTCCTGCAGCGACGCATGGCGTCGCTCTACTGCTTGGTCCTGCTGCTGATGGTGATGGCCCCCGCCAGCGCCGAGCGCATCAAGGACCTGGCCCAGGTGGGCGGCGTGCGTGGCAATGCGCTGGTGGGCTATGGCCTGGTGGTCGGCCTGGATGGCAGCGGTGACCGCACCAGCCAGGCACCCTTCACCGTGCAGAGCCTGAAGAATCTGCTGGGCGAGCTGGGCGTCAACGTGCCGGCCAACGTCAACCCGCAGCTGAAGAACGTCGCAGCCGTGGCCATCCATGCCGAGCTGCCGCCGTTCGCCAAACCCGGCCAGCCGATCGACATCACCGTGTCCTCCATTGGCAACGCGGTGTCGCTGCGTGGTGGCTCGCTGCTGATGGCGCCGTTGCGTGGTGCTGATGGCCAGGTCTATGCGATTGCCCAGGGCAACCTGATCGTCGGCGGCTTCGGTGCGCAGGGCAAGGACGGTTCGCGCGTCTCGGTGAACGTGCCCAGCGTCGGCCGCATTCCCAACGGTGCGACCGTTGAACGCGCCCTGCCCGATGTATTCGGTGCCAGCGGCGAGATCACCCTGAACCTGCACAACAGCGACTTCACCACCATCTCGCGGATGGTGGGTGCACTCAACAATGCCTTCGGCGAGGGCTCGGCCCGCGCGGTGGACGGTGGCACGGTTGCCGTGCGTGCGCCGACCGATGCCGGAGCGCGCATCGGCCTGCTGGCCCGCATCGAGAACCTGGAACTGACCCCTGGCGCCGCACCGGCCAAGGTGGTGGTCAATTCGCGTACCGGCACCGTGGTGATCGGCCAGCAGGTACGGGTCGGCCCGGCCGCGATCTCGCACGGTTCGTTGACGGTGACCATCCAGGAAAACACCAACGTCAGCCAGCCCAACGCCTTTGCCGGTGGCCAGACCGTGGCCACGCCGCAGTCGACCATCACCGCCACCAACGACGGCAGCCGCATGTTCAAGTTCAATGGCGGTACCACCCTGGACGAGATCGTGCATGCGGTGAATGCCGTTGGCGCGGCACCGGGCGACCTGATCGCGATCCTGGAAGCACTGAAGCAGGCCGGTGCGCTGAGCGCCGAGCTCGAGGTGATCTGACATGCGCATCACTCCCGCATTCGAACTGAGCCCGGCACAACAGAACGACCCGGCAAAGATCGACAAGGTCGCGCGCCAGCTTGAAGGCCAGTTCGCGCAGATGCTGGTCAAGAGCATGCGTGATGCCAGCTTCGGCGATTCGCTGTTCCCGGGTGAAAACAAGATGTTCCGGGACATGTACGACCAGAAGATCGCCGAGGCGATGACCCGCGGCAAGGGCCTGGGCCTGTCGAGCATGATCACCCGCCAGTTGTCCGGCGCGCAGGCCGAGGGCCCGGCGCTGGATACCCGGGTGGACCCGGCCAAGGCCAGCCGCGCCTACCAGCTCAATGCGCCGGCAGCACCGTCGCTGCCACTGCAGGACGCCGGCCAAGCCGTACGCATGCTGCAGCAGATGGCGGCCGGTGTGCAGGATGGCGCGCAGTCCTCCGTCGCACCGATGGAGCAGGCGCTGGACCTGATTGCAGGCCGGGAAAGCAGCGGCATGCACCGCTCGCTGGGCACCGACGATCCCTATGCCGGCGCCATCGGCGGTGCCGACTGGGCCGCGGCCAGCGACCAGTGGGCACCGACCGCCAGCAACCGCGGCAGCAGCGGCACTCCGGCCGATGCGCTGGCCACCCGCACCGCCGTCGCCCAGCTGGGCGCGCACACCCCTGAAGGCTTCGTCGCCAGCATCTGGCAGCACGCGCAGAGCGCGGCCAAGGAACTGGGCGTGGACGCCCGCGCCCTGGTGGCCCAGGCAGCGCTGGAAACCGGTTGGGGCAAGCGCCAGATCAAGCATGCCGACGGCAGCACGTCGCACAACCTGTTCGGCATCAAGGCCACCGGCTGGAAGGGCCAGAGCGCTACCGCCGGCACCCATGAGTATGTCGATGGCGTACGTCGCAACGAAACCGCCAGCTTCCGCGCCTACACCTCGCCCGCTGAGAGCTTTGCCGACTACGTGCGCCTGCTGAAGACCAGCCCGCGCTACCAGCAGGCGCTGCAGGCCGGCACCGATGTGCAGGGCTTTGCGCGCGGCCTGCAACGTGCGGGCTATGCCACCGACCCGCGCTACGCGGCCAAGATCGCCGCGATCGCCGGCGGCCCGACCATCGAGCGCGCCGTAGCCGCCGTGGCCGACGCTGGCTCACGCATCGGTCAGACCTTCGCCAGCACCGCAACCGCGGCGCTGGGTATCACTCGTCGTTGAGGAACCCCATGTCCAGCGTACTTTCCACCGGTACCAGTGCCCTGCTCGCCTTCCAGCGTGCGTTGGCCACCACCAGCCACAACGTGGCCAACCTCAACACGCCCGGCTACAGCCGGCAGAAGGTCGACTTCGCCACGGCCACCCCGCAGAACTATGGCTACGGCGACGTTGGCAACGGCACTCGCATCGTCGACATCCGTCGCGCCGCCGACCAGCTGGCGATCTCGCGCCTGCTCGACAGCAGCGGTGAGCTTGCGCGCCTGAAGCAGCTCTCTGGCATGGCCGACCGGGTCAATGCACTGTTCTCCGATCCCGCCACCAATGTGGCCGGGGTGTGGTCGAACTTCTTCGATTCGGTCAGTGGCCTGTCGTCCAATGCCGCCGGCACCGCCGACCGGCAGAATCTGCTCGATGGCGCCAAGGCGCTGGCCACCCGTTTCGGCCAGCTCAACACGCAGCTGAACAACCTCAATGGCGAGGTCAACAACGGTCTGCAGGCCGGCGCCACCGAGGTCAACCGTCTCGCCGCGGAAATCGCGCAGATCAACGGTGCCATCGGCACCAACATCGCCAATGCCGCACCGGACCTGCTGGACCGTCGCGACCAGTTGATCTCGCAGTTGATCGGCTACACCGGCGGCACGGCGGTGGTCCAGGACGGCGGCATCATGAACGTCTACACCGCCGGCGGCCAGGCGCTGGTGGTGGGCACCACCGCGTCCAAGGTCACCACGGTGGCCGACCCCTACCAGCCCGAGCGCCTGCAGCTGGCACTGCAGACCCAGGGTGGCACGATCAAGCTGGACCCGAAGTCGGTCGGCGGCCAGATCGGCGGCATGCTGGAGTTCCGCGATACCGTGCTGACTCCCGCCCAGGCCGAACTGGGCAAGCTGGCCATCGGCCTGGCCGAGACTTTCAACAGCACCCACCGTCAAGGTGCGGATCTGTACGGGCAGATGGGTGGGGACTTCTTCAACATCGGTACCCCGCGCGTGACCGGCAACAGCAGCAATACCGGCACCGGCTCGATCAGCGCCAGCTTTGGCGACCTCGGCAAGCTGGACGCACAGAACATCGTGCTCAAGTTCGACGGCACCAACTGGGCCGCCAGCCGCGCCGACACCGGCGCCACGGTACCGATGACCGGCACCGGTACCGCTGCCGACCCGCTGCTGATCAACGGCGTGAAGCTGGTGGTCGGCGGTGCGCCCGCAGCCAATGACCGCTTCCTGCTGCAGCCGACCGCTGGCGTTGCCGGCAGCCTGGAAGTGGCGATCACCGATCCTTCGCGCATCGCTGCTGCTGCTGCCGTCAAGGGCGCGGCTGCGCTGGCCAACACCGGCACCGGCAAGATGAGCGGCGTTACCGTGACCAATGCGGCCAATGCCAACCTGCGCAATCCGGCAGCGATCGTGTTCACCTCGGCCACCACGTTCACCATCGATGGCGGCCCGCCGCAGACCTACACCCCCGGCCAGACCATCAGCGCCAACGGCTGGAGTTTCGTGCTCGATGGCGTGCCCAAGAACGGGGATACCTTCAACATCACACCCACCCCGGCCGGCTCATCGGACAACAGCAACGCCACCAAGCTGTCCAAGGTGGAAGATGCAAAGGCATTCAACGCCGGCACCGTCACCCTCAACGGTGCGCTGGGCGGCTTGACCACGCAGGTGGGCGCCGCCGCGCGTTCGGCCGAGTACTCGCTGGACGCACAGCAGGTCATCACCAACCAGGCACAGAGCGCCCGCGACGAAGTGTCCGGCGTGAACCTGGATGAGGAAGCGGCCGACATGCTGCGCCTGCAACAGGCCTACCAGGCCGCCTCGCAGTTGATTTCCACCGCCGACAGCATGTTCCAGACCATCCTGGGAGCCGTGCGCCGATGAGCACCCGTATTTCCACCAGCATGATGTACAGCCAGTCCGTTGCGCTGATGATGTCCAAGCAGGCCAAGCTGAGCCATCTGGAACAACAGATCGCCACCGGCAGCAAGATCCTCAGCGCCAAGGACGACCCGGTCTCGGCCGGCGCCGCCGTCGGCCTGGACCGCAGCCTGGCCGCGCTGGACCGCATGAAGCTCAACGCCGGCAACGTGCAGAACCGCCTGGGCGTGCAGGAAAATACCCTGGCCCAGGTGGGCGACATGATGGGGCGGATCAACGAGCTGACCATCTACGCCAACAATCCGGCGTTGGCGCCGGCCGACAAGCAGTCGCTGGTTACTGAAATCAAGGCGATCCGTGACAACCTGCTGTCGCTGGCCAACAGCAGCGATGGCACCGGCCGCTACCTGTTTGGCGGCACCAACGATGGCGACCCGCCGTTCTCGCAGGTGGGCGGCAAGATCGTCTACAGCGGTGACCAGACCCAGCGCAAGGTGGAAATCGGCCCTGACACCTACGTACAGGACGCGTTGCCCGGCAGCGAGATCTTCCTGCGCATCCCCACCGGCGATGGCTTCGTGGATGGTGGCCCGGCAGCGGGCAACACCGGCACCGGCGTGCTGACCAACGTCACCCGCGATGGCTCCAGCACCTGGAACGGCCAGTCCTTCAGCGTACGCTTCACCGCCGCGGACCAGTACGAAGTCCTGGATGCCGGTGGCACGGTAGTGGGCACCGGCAACATGAAAACCGGCGACGACATCGTGGTCAATGGCGTGCGCATGCACATCGATGGCAAGCCTGCTGCCGGTGACAGCTTTGCGGTCACGCCGTCCAGCAGCCGCGATATCTTCGGCACCCTGGACGCGCTGATCGGAACACTGGAAGCCGACACCGGTTCGCCGGCAAAGCTGGCCGTGCAGCAGAACGCATTGCAGAGCAGCCTGCGTGATGTGGCACGCGCCGCCGAGCGGATGATCGATTCGCGTGCGGCCGGTGGCGCGCAGTTGAAGGCGCTGGACAATGCCGCCGACATGCGCGAAGCCAACGGCGTGACGCTGAAGACCACGCTGTCGCAGATGCGCGACGTGGACTACGCCGATGCGATGAGCCAGTACCAGCTGGAAAGCACGGCGCTGCAGGCGGCGCAGACGCTGTTCTCGCAGATGCAGTCGATGTCGCTGTTCAACAAGATCCGCTGATTCCACGCGCCAGCGCTGGAACCGAAGGCCGCGATGCCAAGCATCGCGGCCTTTTTCGTTTGCGGCCGTCGCGGCGCCCGCCAGGCATGGCCCGGCGCTTCAGACCGTCGTTCAGCTTGGCCGCCAGCCGCCGATACCCCTTCCAGCGCTGGCCGGGCCCTGCCCGGCCGCCCTTCCTGGGGCAACGCAAACCCCGGAAAAACAGCCTTCCCGCACGAATTACGGTGTCAACGGAATTCCCGGCTAAAGGTTGTTGACAAAGCGCCGTTATTCATTTGGCAACGGCGAAGCACACAGCCAAACAAAAAAACAGGCGGCGCTTCGTTTCTTTCACCAACGGGTTCCACATAAGAGGAGACGACCCCATGGCACAGGTAATCAACACCAATACGATGTCACTCAACGCTCAGCGCAACCTGAGCACGAGCGGCAACTCGCTGGCCACCACCATCCAGCGCCTGTCGTCCGGTCTGCGCATCAACAGCGCGAAGGACGACGCCGCCGGCCTGGCGATCTCGGAGCGCTTCAGCACCCAGATCCGCGGCCTGGACGTGGCCATCCGCAACGCCAACGACGGTATCTCGCTGTCCCAGGTCGCCGAGGGTTCGCTGAGCGAAGTCGGCAACAACCTCCAGCGCATCCGCGAGCTGGCCGTGCAGTCCTCCAACGCCACCAACTCCTCCAGCGACCGCAAGGCGCTGCAGGCCGAAGTGACGCAGCTGGTCTCGGAAGTGGACCGCGTGGCCAAGCAGGCCGACTTCAACGGCACCAAGCTGCTGGACGGCAGCTTCACCAGCCAGCTGTTCCAGGTGGGCGCCAACGCTGGCCAGGCCATCGCCATCAACAGCGTGGTCAACGCCAAGGCCGATTCGCTGGGCGCGGCGAGCTTCGCCAACGGTTACACCGGCACCGCGCTGGCAGCCGACAAGGCCACCGCCGATACCACCTTCTCACAGCTGCAGGTCGTGGTCACCCCGCCGGGTGGCACCGCAACGTCGGTCAACATCGGCGACATCTCGGTGAAGTCCGGTGAGTCGATCAGCGCCGCGACCGCGGCTGCGATCAACAACAAGCTGGGTGAAACCGGCGTGGTCGCTTCGGTCAATGCGGGTGTCATCAGCCTGGCCTCGGTCAAGGATGGGCAGACCTTCTCACTGGCAGCCGCCGGCCCGGCCTCCACGGTCCCCGGTGCGGTCGTCACCGACCTGGCCAACATCGGCCTGACCCAGAGCAGCACCAATGGCGGCACCCTCACCGGCGTCACCAGCAGCTTCGTCAAGGATCTTGATGTCACCACCGCCGTTGGCGCCCAGAAGGCCCTGTCGATCGTCGACAAGGCGCTGGAGTCGGTCAACAGCGTGCGCGCCGACCTCGGCGCCATCCAGAACCGCTTCACCTCGGTGGTCGCCAACCTGCAGACCTCCTCGGAGAACCTGTCCGCATCGCGCAGCCGCATCCGCGATACCGACTTCGCCAAGGAAACCGCCGAGCTGACCCGCACCCAGATCCTGCAGCAGGCCGGTACGGCCATGCTGGCCCAGGCCAACCAGGTACCGCAGAACGTGCTCAGCCTGTTGCAGCGCTGACATGAGCCGCCCCCGGGGCACGTCGGGGGCGTCTAACCCAACTCACGTGCAACCGCTCAAGGACCTCTCCTCATGGCACAAGTAATCAACACCAACACGATGTCGTTGAATGCTCAGCGTAACCTGAGCACCAGCGGCAGCTCGCTGGCCACCACCATCCAGCGCCTGTCCTCCGGTTCGCGCATCAACAGTGCCAAGGACGATGCGGCCGGTCTGGCCATCTCCGAGCGTTTCGGCACCCAGATCCGCGGTACCGACGTGGCCATCCGCAATGCCAACGACGGCATTTCGCTGGCCCAGGTCGCCGAAGGTTCGCTGACCGAAATCGGCAACAACCTGCAGCGCGTCCGTGAGCTGTCGGTGCAGGCCTCCAACGCCACCAACTCCGCCAGCGACCGCAAGGCGCTGCAGGCCGAAGTGACCCAGCTGGTCAGCGAAATCGACCGCGTGGCCAAGCAGTCGGACTTCAACGGCACCAAGCTGCTGGACGGTTCGTTCTCCAGCCAGCTGTTCCAGGTCGGCGCCAATGCGGGCCAGGCCATCGCCATCGACAAGACCATCGACGCCAAGGCCAATGCCCTGGGCGGTGCGCAGTTCGCCAGCGGCAAGGTTGCCATCGCCGCTGCCGGCAGCGCCACCGCCGACATCGCCCTGACCGGCCTGAGCATCACCGACAGCAAGGGCGCCAAGGTCGACTTCGCTGACCTGACCGTCAAGAGCGCTGGCAGCGTCGCCGCTACCGGCACCGCCGCTGCCACGGCACTGGCTGCTCATATCAACGCCAAGATCGGTGAAACCGGCGTGCTGGCCGAAGTCGATGCCGCAGGCACCGGCCTCACCCTGAGCTCGGTCAAGGACAGCGTCGACAAGGACGGTGCCTACAAGGGCTTCACCGTCGCCGCTACCGGCGCGACCTACACCGACGACGTGACCGCGCCGGCAGCTCCGGCCAAGAAGTTCGCCGACAAGATCGACGTGTCCACCGTGAAGGGTGCACAGCAGGCAATGGAAGTGGTCGACAAGGCCCTGGGTGCGATCAACAGCACCCGCGCCGACCTCGGCGCCGTCCAGAACCGCTTCACCTCGGTGGTTGCCAACCTGCAGACCTCTTCGGAGAACCTGTCGGCGTCGCGCAGCCGCATCAAGGACACCGATTTCGCCAAGGAAACCGCTGAGCTGACCCGCACCCAGATCCTGCAGCAGGCCGGTACGGCCATGCTGGCCCAGGCCAACCAGGTGCCGCAGGGCGTGCTCAGCCTGCTGCGCTGATCCGCTCTCTGATCGATCACCGGGCGCCGGCTGAGGCCGCGCCCGGTTTCTGAAACACGTTCCACCTTCGCCAAAGGAAAAGCACCATGGCACAAGTCATCAACACCAATACGATGTCCCTGAACGCTCAGCGCAACCTGAGCACCAGCGGCAGCTCCCTGGCCACCACCATCCAGCGCTTGTCCTCCGGTTCGCGCATCAACAGCGCCAAGGACGATGCGGCCGGTCTGGCCATCTCCGAGCGTTTCGGTACGCAGATCCGCGGTACCGACGTGGCCATCCGCAATGCCAACGACGGCATCTCGCTGGCCCAGGTCGCCGAAGGTTCGCTGACCGAAATCGGCAACAACCTGCAGCGCGTCCGCGAGCTGTCGGTGCAGGCCTCCAACGCCACCAACTCCGCCAGCGACCGCAAGGCGCTGCAGGCCGAAGTGACCCAGCTGGTCAGCGAAATCGACCGCGTGGCCAAGCAGTCGGACTTCAACGGCACCAAGCTGCTGGACGGCTCGTTCTCCAGCCAGCTGTTCCAGGTCGGCGCCAATGCGGGCCAGGCCATCGCCATCGACAAGACCATCGACGCCAAGGCCAATGCCCTGGGCGGTGCGCAGTTCGATGCCGTGTCCTTCACCGTGGCCGCTCCGGCTGACGGCGCGACCGGCCTGAAGGTTGCCGGCATGACCATCACCAACGCCTCCGGCGCTGCGGTGGCCATCGATGGCATCGATGTCGCTGCCCAGGGTGGTGCCGACGGCACCAAGACCCAGGACGCGGCCACCAAGGCCATGGTCGCTGCCATCAACGCCAAGATCGGCGAGACCGGCGTGCTGGCCGAGATCGATACCGCCGGCGGCGGCAAGATCAACCTGAGCTCGGTCAAGGACAGCGTCGACAAGAACGGCGCCTTCCTCGGCATCGCCGTGGAAACCGGCACCTGGACCGGCGCCACCGGCCCGGCCGACATCGCTGCCAGCACCACCGCAGTGGCCAAGAGCTTTGCCGACAAGATCGACGTGTCCACCGTGAAGGGTGCACAGCAGGCAATGGAAGTGGTCGACAAGGCCCTGGGTGCGATCAACAGCACCCGCGCCGACCTCGGTGCGATCCAGAACCGCTTCACCTCGGTGGTTGCCAACCTGCAGACCTCTTCGGAGAACCTGTCGGCGTCGCGCAGCCGCATCAAGGACACCGATTTCGCCAAGGAAACCGCTGAGCTGACCCGCACCCAGATCCTGCAGCAGGCCGGTACGGCCATGCTGGCCCAGGCCAACCAGGTGCCGCAGGGCGTGCTCAGCCTGCTGCGCTGATCCACGGCAAGAAGGCGCCGCTACCGTCGGCTTGAACCGACGGTAGCGGCAACCCGACAGCCACGGCGTACACAGGTGCGGGCTATGCCCGGCCCGGGAAACGTCCCGAACCGGCTTGGCATCGCCCGCCTCTGCGGACCTCTCTTTCAGCGTTGTGCATTTTGACTGTACGTACCGGGCGGCTTCGTCTCCCCCCGATTGTCAGTAGCCTGATCCCTCCCCTGCATTGGGGGAGGGTTTTTTACAGACCCCCGGCAGCCCGCGGTGAACCCACCCGCACCCTGCCCCAGATCTCCTGCAACCGGCGTGCCAGAACCGCCCCTGCGGCCAGTGGCACGGCACATGCATCAACGAAGTCCTCAAGACCCAGCGGCGCAGGCCGCTATTTTCGTTGACGACGGGCCGCCGCACGACGGCCAGGCCCGTATACCAGGAGAAACGACGTGGCAGACTTTGGATACGGTGGCATTGGCTCAGGCCTGGATATTTCCAGCATCGTCAACCAGCTGGTCGCGGCTGACCGCAAGCCGGCCGACAATGCGCTGAACCTGCAGCAGTCCAAGACCAAGATGCAGCTGTCGTCGATCGGCACGGTCACCTCGGCCTTCGACAAGCTGAAGACCGCACTGACCGCGCTGAAGGCCACCACCGCCTTCGACACCCGCACCGTTACCGCCACCGGCAAGGCCGGCCCCAACAACGCCAATGACGTGCTGACGGCGTCCGTGGCGCTGTACGACGTAGGCACCACCAAGGCCGCCGCGTCCAACGGCACGCATCTGGTCGAGGTGAAGAACCTGGCGTCGGCGCACAAGCTGATCGCCGACACCTCGGTACCCAAGACCGACACCTTCGGTGCCGGAACCTTGACGCTGACCGTTGGCGTGGGCGACAAGGCCAAGACCATGAACATCGAGGTCGAAGCCGGCGACACACTGACCACGGTGCGCAACAAGATCGATGCCGCCGGACGCAAGGAGGGCGTGCAGGCCACGCTGATCAGTTCCGGCGACAACCAGTACCTGTCCATCGCCCAGGAAAAGACCGGCGCGGCCAGTGCCATCAAACTGGAGTACGGCGGCAGTGATCCGAAGCTCGGCGCCCTGGTTGGCAGCCTGAAGGAAAACACCCCGGCAAAGGACGCCCTGCTGACCATCGATGGCGTGGAGGTGACCAGCGCCAGCAACACCGTGGCCGATGCCGTGCCGGGCCTGACCCTGAACCTGAAGGAACAGGGCAAGAGCACGGTCGTCATCAGCACCGACACGACCGCGGCGACCAAAGTGATGCAGGAGTTCGTCACCGCCTACAACGCGGCGCTGGCGGCGATCAACACCGAGACCAAGTACGACCTCAAGACCAAGGAAGCCTCCTCGCTGACCGGTGACGCGCAGATGCGCGGCGCGGCCAGCCAGCTGCGCTCGGTGATGAGCGCCGTGCTGAAGAACCTGTCGGCAGACGGCCTTGATCCCAAGACGCTGGGCCTGCAGACCCGGGGCTTCCCCAACGCCGATGGCAGCCTGGTGCTGGACACCACCAAGTTCGCTGCCGCGCTCGGCAGCCAGCCGGAAAAGATCCGCCAGGCGATCACCGGCGACAAGGGCGGTGCCGGCGAACTGTTCACCATGGTCGATGGCTATGTGAGCACCACGGTCGGCAAGGAAGGCGCGTTCGTGGCGCGCACCAAGAGCCTGAACAACACGCTGACCGACATCGACAAGCGTCGCAAGGCGCTGGACGTGCGCATGACCGGTGTGGAAGCGCGCTACAAGAAACAGTTCCTGGCGCTGGACAGCCTGATGGGCAAGCTCAGCCAGAGCAGCAGTGCGCTGTCGCAGCAGCTGGCCCAGTTGAACCGCTGAGGAAACACGCACGGCGCTCAAGTTTGGCGCCGTACGCACCGATAACGGACGCAACAGCAATCATCGCAGTGCCGGCGTCAACGGTCCCTCCGACCGCACCCCGGCACCCCGCGCAAGGGAGAATCACGAATGTACGGTTCCAGCCGTCAGTACGCCGAGCAATACCGCCAGGTGGGTGTGACCAGTGCGGTCGCCGATGCCGATCCGCACAAACTGGTGGCGCTGCTGCTGTCCGGCGCACTGGAGCGCGTGCGCCGTGCACAGGCCACCCTCGATCAAGGCGACCAGGCCGGCAAGGGCAAGGCGATCGGCGAAGCATGCGCGATCGTCGCCCACCTCAACGGCTCGCTGGACCATGAAGCCGGCGGCGAGATCGCCGGCAACCTGTCGGCGCTGTACGACTACCTGCTGCAGCGCCTGACCGAGGCGAACCTGCACAACGACCGCGCTGCGCTGGACGAATCGCTGCAGCTGCTGGGCGAGATCGACGGTGCCTGGAATGCCATCCCGCACGAGCAGCGCCGTCCTGCGGCGGTGGCGCCATGAGCCTGCTTGAACTCAACGCGCAGCTGGATGCCTTCGAGAAGGCACTTGAGGAAGAAGCCTTTGAACAGGCCGACAGCCTTCTGGATGGCCATGACAGCACCCTGCACTCGCTGCTGAGCCAGCCGTTGGGCAGCGCCGACCACGCACCCTTGTCGGCCCTGCTGGAGCGCCAGCAGAGCCTGCTTGGCCTGCTGCGGCAGCGTCGCGATGCGGTATCGGTGCAGCTGCAGGATGGCCGCCGCTCCCTTCGCGCCGCGCGTGCTTACCTGCAGGCAGAATCGCTGGCATGACCCTCCTGCCGACCACGTCCCTGCATCACCCTGCCGAAAGCGAGCTGTTCGACGAAACACTCAGCTGCGAACTGGCCTTGCCGGCCGAGTTCCAGGCCGGCAGTGCAGTGGGCCGCACCAGCAGCGCCGAAGGCCTGCTGCGCAGCCTGGCCCTGGTCGAAGACAGCCGCATTGACGAACACGAAGAACGCAGCGAAGCCAGCCTGCAGCTGCAGCGGCTGGAGGCCAAAGTGGACCTGACCATGGTCCTGCTCGGCCGCCTGATCCGCCAGCAGGGCCAGGAGCCGACGCTGCGCCCGGTACGCTGGTCGCGCCGCGGCATCCGCCTGCAACTGGGTCCACGCAGCGGCAGCCTGCCCGGTCAGGCCGGCGTGGTCCGCCTGCAGCCCAGCGACTGGCTTCCCGACCATATCGACCTGCCGGTGGAAGTCATTGCCGAAGCGGCCGATGGTGGCGGTGGCCACTACTTGTGGCTGCGCTTCCATCGCCTCGGCGACGGCCTGGAAATGGCGATGGAACGGCATCTGTTCCGGCTGCATCGGCGGCAGGTGGCCGAGGCCCGCCGCGCACGCTGAAATCTGCCACCATGCAGACGGACGGACGGCCCTTGGCGCGCCCGTTCAGCTAAGTTAAGGTGGTCCCCCCTCCCCAACCTCCAGCGTGCCTGTGCGAGTTCTCATCGTCGACGATCACACCCTGGTTCGCGCCGGCTTGGCGCGGCTGCTGCAGGGGTTTGCCGACGTGCAGCTCGTCGCCGAGGCCAGCAATGCCGAACAGGCACTGCAGATGGCCCTGCTGCATGCGCCGGACGTGGTGTTGATGGACCTGTCGCTGCCCGGCCGGACCGGCCTGGAAGCGCTGAGCGACATCCGCCTGCGCGCACCCGGCACGCGCATCGTGATGATGACCATGCACGATGACGCCGCCCATGTGCGCGATGCGCTCGATCGTGGTGCGGTCGGTTTCGTGGTGAAGGATGCCGCGCCGCAGGAACTGGAACTGGCGCTGCGTGCCGCGCATGCCGGCCAGGTATTCCTGAGCCCGCAGATCTCGGCCAAGATGCTGGCGCCGATGCTTGGGCGCGAAAAGCCGACCGGCATTGCCGCGCTGTCGCCGCGCCAGCGCGAGATCCTTCGCCGCATCGGCAAGGGCGAGAGCAACAAGGAAATCGCCGCCGACCTGGGCATCAGCGTCAAGACGGTGGAAACCCATCGCGCACGCATGATGGAATCGCTGGGCTGCCGTCGCGCCAATGATCTGCTGCTGCTGGCTGCGCGCCACCAGCACGAGCTGGAATGACCTCCACTCGCCGCGGGTGACGCCGCGGTGCCGCGCGCAGGACGGGCGACGAAATACCGTCACCCACACGCACCCCGACGGGATTCCGTGCCACTGGCGCGAACAGCCACCTCGGCGACCGACCACGAATCAACGATTTAGCGAGCGGGATCGTCAAATTCCCGCGTCCGTGTAGGGAATTTCCTTACACGCTGTCGGGAATGCCACCAATCCCCTCAGGAACCCCCCGATTCCGCCCTTGCAGGATCAAAAGCAAGATGTGTTCCACAAGGCGTCGGGGAGCGGCGCCGGGGAACTGCAATGAAGGCTTCACTTTCGACCCAGCTGGGCCAACAGCTTCACCTCACCCCGCAGTTGCTGCAGTCGATCCGACTGCTGCAGCTGGACGGCCTGCACCTGGAGCAGGAAATCCAGCGCCTGCTGGATTCCAACCCGCTGCTGGAAATCGAAGACGCCGAAGCACCCGCCGCTGACGCCACCGATGCAGCCAGCACCACGATCGATACGGCCGCGTTCGACGAGCTGCCCGAATCCTCGATGTGGGATGTGTCTGGCGCCAACTGGCAGGACGGCGACGACGACCGCATGGCACGCATTGCCGCCGGCGAATCGACCGACCCACAGCTGCGCGTGCTGCAGCGCCTGGCGCTGGACCTGGACGAGCGCGAACTGGCGGTGGCCGCCTTCTGGCTGGAACACTGCGACGATGCAGGTTACCTGCAGGCACCGCTGGCGCAGTTGCAGTTGCTGGCCAGCGCGCAGTTCGATATCGATGGCAACGGCGTTGAAGCCATCCGTCAGCACCTGCTGCAGGGCGAGCCGGCCGGCATGGCCGCGCAGGACCTGCGCGAATCGCTGCTGGCCCAGCTGTGCAGCCTGCACGGCGTAGTGCCGGCCCGGCATCTGGCTGCGCGCATTCTCGAGGGCGCACTGGATGCCCTGGCCGCACATGACTACCCCGCCCTCGCCCGCCAGCACGACGCCGAGATCGAGGACGTACGCGAAGCGGTTCGCCTGATCCTGTCGCTGCAGCCGCGCCCGGGCGACAGCCTGCTGCCCGAACGCAATGCGGTGGTGGTGCCGGATGTGGTCGCCTGGCACGGCGACGATCAGTGGAAAGTGGCGCTGAACCCGGCCACCAGCCGCCGGGTGTCGATCAACAGCCAGTACGAACAAGCCCTGACCGACAGTGGCGATGCCGCCCCGGCACTGCGCGAGATGCTGCAGGAGGCGCGCTGGTTCAGCCGCGGCCTGTCGATGCGCTACGACACCCTGCTGCGCACCGCGCGGGTGATCGTCGAGCGCCAGGCGGCCTTCCTGGTACGTGGCGAGGAAGCCATGGCGCCGCTGACCCTGAAGGAAGTGGCCGAGGAAATCGGCATGCACGAATCCACCGTTTCGCGCATCACCACCGGCAAGTACCTGCAGACCCCGCGCGGCACCTTCGAGCTCAAACACTTCTTCGCGGTGCGCCTGGAAGGGGCCAGCGTGTCCGGACAGGCGGTCAAGGCCATGGTCCGTCGCCTGATCGACGCCGAACCCGCCGGCCGCCCGCTGGCGGACGAGGCCATCGCCGGCCTGCTGTCCCGCCAGGGGGTGAACATTGCCCGTCGAACCGTCGCAAAATACCGCGAACAACTGGACATCGCCCCGGCCCGTGAACGGCGCCGGGTCAACGCCAGGCAACCGCAGCTGGCCCGGGTGGGCTGAAAAGGATGTTGGACATGAACAAGCTCACAGTTCTGTTGGTCGATGACCACGAGGGCTTCATCAACGCGGCGATGCGCCACTTCCGCAAGATCGACTGGCTGCAGATCGTCGGCAGCGCCGGCAACGGCCTGGAAGCGATCGAACGCTCGGAAAGCCTGCGCCCGCAGGTGGTGCTGATGGATCTGGCGATGCCGGAAATGGGCGGCCTGCAGGCCACCCGTCTGATCAAGTCGCAGGATGATGCGCCCTACATCGTGATCGCCAGCCACTTCGATGACGTCGAGCATCGCGAACACGCGCTGCGCGCCGGTGCCGACAATTTCGTCAGCAAGCTGTCCTACATCCAGGAAGTCATGCCGATCCTGGAAGGCCTCAGGGAGGATCGGTCGTGAGCGAATCGCGCATCCTGGTACTGGACAACGATGCGGTGCGTGCCGAGCGCACCGTCGCCCTGCTGGAATTCATGGACTTCAACCCGCGCTGGGTGTCCGATGCGGCCGATTTCGACCTGGCCCGACAGCGCCAGAACGACTGGATGGCGGTGATCGTCGGCAACCTCGACGACAGTGCCGCCAGCACCGCGCTGTACGCCTGGCTGGGGGGCAGCAGCCTGCCGCCGCCGGTGCTGCTGGCCGACGGTGATGCCACTGCATTCGCCCACCGGCATGGCCTGCACGAAGCCAACATCTGGCCGCTGGAGGCGCCGCTGCGCCATGCGCAGATGGAAGCCCTGCTGCGTCGTGCCAGCCTCAAGCGGCTGGATGCCGAGCACCAGGCCGGTGCCGTGCAGGAGCAGGGCCCGACCGGCAATGGCCCGGCGGTGACCGAGCTGCGCACCATGATCGAGCAGGTCGCCGCATTCGACACCACCGTGCTGGTGCTGGGCGAATCGGGCACCGGCAAGGAAGTGGTATCGCGCAGCATCCATCAGCGCTCGCCGCGCCGCGATGGTCCGTTCGTGGCGATCAACTGCGGCGCGATTCCGGCGGAACTGCTGGAAAGCGAGCTGTTCGGCCACGAGAAGGGCGCCTTCACCGGCGCACTCACGGCGCGCAAGGGCCGTTTCGAAATGGCCGAGGGTGGCACCCTGCTGCTCGATGAGATCGGCGACATGAGCCTGCCGATGCAGGTCAAGCTGCTGCGCGTGCTGCAGGAGCGCAGCTTCGAGCGCGTGGGCGGCAACCAGACCATCCGCTGCAACGTGCGGGTGATCGCCGCGACCCACCGCGACCTGGAGAGCCGGATTGCCGATGGAAAGTTCCGCGAGGACCTGTTCTATCGCCTCAACGTATTTCCCATTGACGTACCGGCCCTGCGTGAACGTCGCGAGGACCTGCCGGCGCTGGTGGAGACCATCGCCACCCAGCTGGCACGCACCGGCCGCGGCGAAGTGCGCTTCACTCCGGAAGCACTGCAGGCACTGGCCGGTTACGAGTGGCCGGGCAACGTGCGCGAGCTGACCAATCTGGTCGAACGCCTGGCGGTGCTGCACCCGGGTGCGTCGGTACGCGTACAGGACCTGCCGGCACGCTATCGCGGCGATGCCGCGCTGGCCACCGTGGCTGTCGCCGCAGCCCCGCCGGTGGTCGCCAGCGAAGAGCGCCTGGACCTGCGCAGCTTCTCGTTCCACACCCCGGGCAGCGGCAACCAGCCGTCGCTCGAACACGGCATTGCAGTGAACCGTGCCGCAGCACCGGCCGCGTTGCCGGACGACGGCCTGGACCTGCGCAACCACATGGCCAACATCGAACTGGGCCTGATCAACGAGGCACTGGAGCGCACCCAGGGCGTGGTCGCCCACGCCGCCCAGCTGCTCGGCCTGCGCCGCACCACCCTGGTGGAAAAGCTGCGCAAGTACGGCATCGAACGCGAGCAGGCCGAACTGGCCAGTTGACCCGCGTTGCCAGCACGAAGGGGGCACGAACGCCTGGGCTTGCCCGGGCGTTGGTGTTTCTGGGGGTGTTACCGGGCTGCCGCCCGGCACCCGCAGAGGCAACGGCCGAAGCAACGGCAACAGCTGACTTCCTGCGCGATGCGCGGGTGGGTCTGCAGCAGCGGCCGGATTGCTCAGTAGATCCACGCCATGCGTGGATGACGGATGACGGCACGAAGAACGGCTCGCTGCTTTTGCATGTTTTCCTACAGACAACGCAGCTGCATTGCGCAGCATGGCAGGAACATCCCAACGAGGTTCCGCCATGCGTCGCCTGACTCTGCTCACCGCCCTGCTCTGCCCGGCCCTGGCCACGGCCGCCGACTGCACCCTGCCCGCCACGCTGGACCAGCGCCAGTTCACCAACCTCAGCGATCCGCTGTACGCGCCCGACAACCCCAACGCCGGACGCATGGTGCAGGTCAGCTTCGCCGGCAACCAGTACGTCCTGGACATCCTGGGAACCGACCTGCGCATCGGCGGCAGCTATCGCTACCAGCGCCTGGCCCCGCACGTGGCGGAAATCCGGATGAGCGAAAACCATCCGGCCGGACCCGCCCACTACACGCTGCTGCTGACCTGCCAGACCGACCGCCAGGGCCGCTTCATCTACACCCAGCACAACGGCCCCATCGCACCACGCCAGCGCCAGAATTCCGGCCGGTGGACCCTGCAGCCCTAGGCCAGAAAACCGACGCCGGTTAAATGGCGCGAACAGCGTGCCGACCAACGGTCGGCACCCACCACAACAGCGGCCAACGGTCGGCACCCACCATCAGCAGCAGGTTCCGACAGATCGCGGAAATCTGTCGAAGGCGGGGTGGGTCCGGTGGCGGGGGTGTCCGCGGCATGGATGCCGCGGCCAAGCCCCCATGGATGGGTTTACGGCGTCCCCCGCCACCGGACCCACCCCGCCCCCCGACGGAATGCAGGTTTTTGACGTTGACGTTGACGTTGACGTCGATTCGGCAGGTGCAGGGCGCAGCCCTGCCCAACACCCCCAACCCTCACGTCACTGAACCGATCAGCGATTTCGGCACGGCACTTGCACTAGCTCCAGCAGACACCCCCATCCCTGTTTCTGGAACCGTTGCAGATGTCCCACTCCGTCACTTCGATCCTTTCCCAGATCCGCTCCTACCAGACCCAGGTGGGACAGCCCGCGCTCAACCCGCTGGCCGAAGCGCCGCGTAGCAATGCCCTGCCGGGCACGGTGCTGGATGCGCCGCAGGTCCAGCCTGCCAGCTTCACCGAAACCCTGCGCGGCGCCATCGCCGGCGTCAACGATGCGCAACAGAAATCCGGCGCGCTGGCCAAAGCCTTCGAACTGGGTGAACCCGGCGCCGACCTGGCCAAGGTGATGGTCGCCTCGCAGCAGTCCCAGATCGCCTTCCGCGCCACCGTGGAAGTCCGTAACCGTCTCGTCCAGGCCTACCAGGACGTGATGAACATGCCGCTGTAAGGATAGAACCGCATGGCCCTGTCGCTCTCCAAGGAATCCCTGAACGCCGAAAAAGCGGGCCAGTGGTTCGATCGGCTGCAAAGCCTGCAGATCACCCGTCGGCTCGGACTGATGGCGATGATCGCCGTGGCCGTGGCGGCCGGGCTGTTCGTGTTCTTCTGGTCGCAGAAGCCGGGCATGGTGCCGCTGTATACCGGCCTGGACCAGAAGGCCACCGCTGAAGCGACCGACCTGCTGCGTGCCGCACAGATTCCGTTCCAGCTGGACCCGGCCACCGGTGGCATCACCGTGCCGGAAAAGAACCTGCACGATGCCCGCCTGAAACTGGCGGGCTCGGGCCTGACCGACAGCGGCAAGCTCGGCTTTGAACTGATGGAGCGCGACCCCGGTTTCGGTGTCAGCCAGTTCGTGGAAAGCGCGCGCTACCAGCATTCGCTGGAAACCGAACTGTCGCGCACCATCAACACGTTGCGCCCGGTGCGCGATTCGCGCGTGCACCTGGCCATTCCCAAGCCCAGTGCCTTCACCCGCCAGCGTGACGTGGCCAGTGCCTCGGTCACCCTGGAACTGCGTGGCGGCCAACAGCTGGAACGCAGTCAGGTCGATGCCATCGTGCACATGGTCGCGGCCAGCATTCCGGACCTGGCCCCCGAGCGCGTGACCGTGGTCGACCAGAGCGGTCGCATGCTCAGCGTCAGCGACCCGAACAGCGAGGCAGCAGTCAACGCCGCCCAGTTCGAACAGGTGCGCCGCCAGGAAACCTCGTTCAACCAGCGCATCCGCGAACTGCTGGAACCGATGACCGGCCCCGGTCGGGTGAATCCGGAAGTCAGCGTCGACATGGACTTCTCGGTGACCGAAGAGGCGCGCGAACTCTACAACGGTGAACCGCAGAAGCTGCGCAGCGAGCAGATGAGCGAGAACACCAGCAGCACACCGGGCCCGCAGGGCGTGCCGGGCGCGACCAGCAACAGTCCGCCGGGCCAGCAGGCCGCACCTGCCACCGCGCAGACTCCGACCGAAAGCAGCAAGAACGCGACCCGCAACTACGAGCTGGACCGTACCCTGCAGCACACGCGCCAGCCGGCTGGCCGCATCAAGCGCGTGTCGGTGGCGGTGCTGGTGGACAACGTGCCGCGCGCCGGCGCCAACGGCAAGGTTGCACCGCAGCCGCTGTCGGCCGCCGAACTGACCCGGGTCGAAGCGCTGGTCAAGCAGGCCGTCGGCTTCAATGCCGAGCGCGGCGACACCGTGTCGGTGATGAATGCCCCGTTCGTGCGTGACACCACGCCGGTGGAAGGCCCCGCCTGGTGGGAACTGCCGTGGGTGCACGATGCCGGCCGCATGCTGCTGGGTGCGCTGGTGGTGATGGCACTGCTGTTCGGCGTGCTGCGCCCGGCACTGCGTGGCATCACCGGCCAGAACAGCAAGAACGAAGAACTGGCGCTGGAGCCGCATACCGCGGACGTGCAGCTGGTCGATGACGATGGCACCCCGCTGCCGGCGCTGGGCGCCGACCGGGCAAGCCTGGGCGGGCCGGAAGCATTGGCCTTGCCGGTGGATTCATATGAGGAACGACTGCGGATGGCCCGTGAAGCCGTGAAGACCGACTCCAAGCGCGTGGCCCAGGTGGTCAAGGGCTGGGTGGCCAATGACTGAGGTCGTCCCCCTGACCGGCGTGCAGCGCGCTGCCGTCCTGCTGCTGTCGCTGGGTGAACTGGACGCAGCCGAAGTGCTGCGCCACATGGAACCGAAGGAGGTGCAGAAAATCGGCATCGCCATGGCCACCATGTCCGACATCACCCGCGAACAGGTGGAACGGGTGATGGACCAGTTCAGCCAGGAACTGGGCTCGAAGACGTCACTGGGCGTGGGCTCGGACGACTACATCCGCAACATGCTGGTGCAGGCGCTGGGCAGCGAGAAGGCCGGCAACCTGATCGACCGCATCCTGCTGGGCCGCAATACCACCGGCCTGGATGCACTGAAGTGGATGGACCCGCGCGCGGTGGCCGACCTGGTACGCAACGAGCATCCGCAGATCATCGCGATCGTGATGGCGCACCTGGAAACCGACCAGGCCGCCGACGCGCTGAAGCTGCTGCCCGACCGCACCCGCGTGGACGTACTGCTGCGCATCGCCACCCTCGACGGCATTCCGCCCAATGCGCTGAACGAACTCAATGAGATCATGGAACGGCAGTTCGCCGGCAACCAGAACCTGAAGTCGTCCAACATCGGCGGCGTGCAGTGCGCGGCCAACATCCTCAACTTCATGGACAGCGGCCAGGACCAGGCGATCCTGGGTGAAATCGCACGCATCGATGCACCGCTGAGTGGCCGCATCCAGGACCTGATGTTCGTGTTCGACGACCTGGTGGACCTGGACGACCGCGAGATGCAGCTGGTCCTGCGCGAGGTCAGTGGCGAACGCCTGGGCCTGGCCCTGCGCGGCGCCGACATCAAGGTGCGCGACAAGATCACCCGCAACATGTCCCAGCGCGCGGCCGAGATCCTGCTGGAAGACATGGAAGCGCGCGGCCCGGTACGCCTGTCCGACGTGGAAGTGGCGCAGCGCGAGATCTTGGCCATCGTCAAGCGCATGGCCGATGAAGGCACCGTCACCATCGGTGGCAGCGCGGAGGCGATGCTGTGAGCAACGTCGTGCGCTGGCTTGCCCCGGACCTGCTGGCCCAGCCCGAACCCGTGCTGGACCGCGAGGAGGCCTTCGAACTCACCGAGCCGGACCCTGAGCATGAGCCGGAGCCGCCGCTGCAGCTGCCCACCCTGGAAGAAATCCAGGCGATCCAGGACAGCGCCGAGAAGGAAGGTTTCGACCACGGCCATGCCGACGGCTTCAGCCAGGGCCAGGCCGAGGTACGCCGGCTGGTCGCACAGATCGAGGGCATCCTCGACAACTTCGGGCGGCCACTGGCGCGTCTGGAAAACGAAGTGGTCGGCGCGCTCGGCGAGCTGGCGGTACGCATTGCCGGTGCGCTGGTAGGCCGTGCCTACGAGGCTGATCCGGCGCTGCTGGGGCAACTGGTCGGCGAGGCGATCGACGCTGTCGGCGGCAGCAACCGCGAAGTGGAAGTACGCCTGCATCCGGATGACATCACCGCCCTCGCCCCGTTGTTGACCCTGACGCCGCAGCAGCGGCTGGTGCCTGACACCAGCCTGGGCCGTGGCGACCTGCGCGTGCATGCCGAGGCAGTACGCATCGACGGAACGCTGGAAGCCCGCCTGCGCGGCGCACTGGATGCTGTGATCCGCCAGACCGGAGCCATCGCATGAACACCGACACCGTGTCGCCGTCTTCGCCGCCGGCCGACTGGGCCGTTGCCCGCAACCTGCGCCTGGCCAACCGTCTCGACGGCCTGAAGGTCGACACCGCGCACGGTCGCGGGCTGATCCGCGAAGGCGTGCTGCGCCGGGCGGTCGGACTGACGCTCGAGGCGGTCGGCTGCGAAGCGCCGCTGGGTGCCAGCTGCAAGGTGGAAGTGGTCGACGGCGGCTGGGTCGATGCCGAAGTAGTCGGTTTTGCCGGCGAACGCACCTACCTGATGCCCAGCGCCGAACTGCATGGCCTGCTGCCGAATGCACGGGTGGTGCCGTCGGCCCGACGTGGCGGCGTGGAAGTGGGCGAAGGTCTGCTTGGCCGCGTCATCGACAGCGATGGCGTGCCGCTGGACGGCAAGGGTCCGATCCGCGCTGAAGGCCACGTCGGCATGGCTGGCGTATCGATCAATCCGCTGGCACGCGAGCCGATCACCCAGCCACTGGACGTGGGCGTGCGCGCGATCAATGCGCTGCTGCCGATCGGCCGTGGCCAGCGTGTCGGCCTGTTCGCCGGCTCCGGCGTCGGCAAGTCGACGCTGCTGGGCATGATGACCCGCTACACCGCGGCCGACGTGATCGTGGTTGGCCTGATCGGTGAACGTGGCCGCGAAGTGCGCGATTTCGTTGAAAGCACCCTGGGCGAGGAAGGCCTGCGTCGCGCGGTGGTGGTGGCCAGTCCGGCCGACCGGCCGCCGCTGGCACGTCTGCATGGCGCCTACCGCGCCACCGCCATCGCCGAGTGGTTCCGCGACCAGGGCCTGAACGTGCTGCTGCTGATGGATTCGCTGACCCGCTTCGCCCAGGCGCAGCGCGAGATCGGCCTGTCGGTGGGTGAGCCGCCCACGACCCGCGGCTATCCGCCATCGGTGTTCGCCAAGCTGCCGGCGCTGGTCGAACGCGCCGGCAACGGCGCCAAGGGCCGCGGTTCGATCACCGCCTTCTACACCGTGCTCACCGAAGGCGACGATCCACAGGACCCGATCGCCGACGCCGCGCGCGCGATTCTCGACGGCCACATCCTGCTCTCGCGCCGCGTGGCCGACAGCGGCCTGTACCCGGCCATCGACGTGGAATCGTCGGTCAGCCGCGTGGTCACGGAAATCGCCGATGAACCGTGGCGCCTGCGCATCCGCAAGCTGAAACGACTGGTCTCGGCATACTCGGCCAACCGCGACCTGATCGCCATCGGCGCCTATCAGCGCGGCAACGACGCCGCGACCGATGAGGCGCTTGAGCGTTGGCCGGAAATCATGGAATTCCTCGGCCAGGATGTTGCCAAGGCCGCAGATCTACCGCACAGCCAGGCGGCGTTGCAGCGCCTGGTGGAACAAGAGAATGAGAGGCTGACATGATCCAGTCCAAGCGCATCGATCCGCTGCTGAAGCGGGCCCAGGAACACGAAGATGCAGTCGCCCGCGACCTGGCCGAACGCCAGACCGTGCTCGACACCCATCTGTCGCGCCTGGATGAACTGCGTCGCTACGCCGAGGAGTACGCCTCGCAGCAGATGGCCGACGCGCAGATGGCCGCGACCAGCCCGGCGCAGCTGTTGAACCGGCGTGCATTCCTGGACCGGCTGGACAGCGCGGTGGAACAGCAGCAGCAGACCGTCAACGGCAACCGCGAAAAGGTCGAAGCCGAGCGCGCGCGCCTGATCCTGGCCAGCCGTGACAAGGCAGTGCTGGAACAGCTGGCCGCCAGCTACCGCGCGCAGGAAAAGGTGGTGACCGACCGCCGTGACCAGCGCGAGATGGACGACATCGGCGCACGCCGTGCGCGTCTGGCGCAGACCGAAGACCAGGATGATGGCGAGCAGGGAGGCGGCTCGTGATGCCCTCCCCCCTGAGCAGCAACGCCAGCGCACCGACACCGGGCGGTAGTGGCAATGCCGCCAGTGCACGCACCTCAAGCAGTGATTCGGGCAAGGATTTTGGCAGGATGCTGCAGGGCGGCAGCGCATCCACACGCAATGCCAGCGCCGCGGGCACCGCCAGCACGGGCAGCAGCCCGGCGAAACCGGGCGACGCAACGTCCACCTCCGATGGCAAGCAGGACACGTCGACGACGCGGCCGGGCGACGGCGAAACAGCCGCCACGGACGCCACGGCATCGACGCCTGCTGCACCGGCAACACCCGCAACCGCCGGCGACGAGGACACCCCGCCCAGCACGGACGACGCACCCTGGCCGCCACTGGGTCTGGCCGGACTGATGCTGGCCGTGCCCACCGGCGTCGATCCGGTAGCCGTGGTGCCGACGCCGACAGCCAGCGACGCCGAGGCTGGCGCGCTGCCCACGGCCGCCACGGCACTTCCGGCCGCCGCAGTGGCGGCCAACGCAGCACAAGGTGCGGCAGCGCCAGCCGCCAACGCATCGGCATCCGCTGCCGGCGACGGTGAAGCCAGCGGCCTGCCGTTGCCCGAGCTGGTGCTGGGTGGCAAGGCGTTGGATCGTGCCGATGACGGTGACAGCCTGCAGATCGGCGACCGCGCACCGCCGGCGCCGCTGCAGCCCCCGCTGCCCGCCGCCCTGCAGGACCTGAAGGCCGCACTGGCCAGCAATGCCGTCTTCAATGGCGAACCCACACCGAAGCCGGTGCTGGGCGACGATGGCTTCGACCAGGCCATCGGCGCGCGCATCGGCTGGCTGGCGGACCAGAAGATCGGCCATGCCCATATCCGCCTCAATCCGGAAGACCTCGGCCCGGTGGACGTGCGCCTGCAGATGAACGGCGACAAGGTCCATGCCAGCTTCAGCAGCCCGCATGTCGATGTCCGCCAGGCGCTGGAAAGCAGCCTGCCGCGCCTGCGTGAACTGCTCGGCGAGCAGGGCTTCCAGCTGGCGCATGCCGATGTCGGCCAGCAGCACAGTGGTGACGGCAATCCGGGCAGCCAGGCCACCGGTGGCGGTCGCGGCGGTGACGGAGAACCGTCACTGGGCGATACCACGGTATCGGCGTCGCAGTTGATCCGCCAGCGCGGGTTGCTGGACGCGTACGCCTGACAGGCGTGCCAACCAAGGTTGGCACCCACCAGAGCAGGACGGTTGGCACCCACCAGAACACACGGTTGGCACCCACCTGGGTAGCGCCGGGCCATGCCCGGCGGATACCCGACATTCCGCCGGGCATGGCCCGGCGCTACCGATATCAACACCCGACGGAATTCCGTCGCCCCCCTCCCCGACCGCTCCGGCACGCCCCTTGCATATCCCGGTGAAGCAACCCTCAGGAGCTTCACCCCGTGGCCGCAGCCGCTGACAAAACCAAGAAGACCGCCGACAAGGACAAGACCGCCAAGCCGCGTAGTCCGATCCTGATCACCGCCCTGGTCGCTGTACTGGCCGCCGGCGCCGCCGGTGGCGGGGTGTGGTTCTTCACCCAGTCCAAGCACGAAGACAAGACCGCGCAGGCACCGAAGAAGACCACCACCCCGGCTCCGGCCCAGTACTTCGCGCTGGAACCGGCGTTCGTGGTCAACCTCAACGGCTCGATCGACGGCCCGCGCTACCTGCAGGTGGAAGTGCAACTGATGACCCGGGATCCCGCCGCGCTGGAAGCGATCAAGACCCATGCCCCGGCCATCCGCGCACGCCTGCTGATGCTGTTCTCGCAGGTCAGCCCACAGCAGATCGCCGACATCGCCGGCAAGCAGAAGCTGCAGGCCGATTCGCTGGCCGAAGTGCAGAAGGTGCTGAAGGCCGAGACCGGCAGCAACGGTGCCGACGACCTGCTGTTCACCAGCTTCGTGACCCAGTAAGGGCTCCCCGATGAATGACCTGCTGTCCCAGGATGAGATCGATGCCCTGTTGCATGGCGTGGACAGCGGCGCGGTCGAAACCGAGCCGGACGCCCCCAGTGGCGAAGCACGCTCCTACGATTTCGCCAGCCAGGACCGCATCATCCGCGGTCGCATGCCCACGTTGGAAATGGTCCACGAGCGCTTCGCGCGCCTGTGGCGGATCGGCCTGTTCAATCTGATCCGGCGTTCGGCCGAACTGTCCGTGCGCGGCATCGAGCTGATCAAGTTCAACGACTACATGCATTCGCTGTATGTGCCGACCAACCTGAACCTGATCCGTTTCAAGCCACTGCGCGGCACCGGCCTGATCGTGTTCGAGCCAACCCTGGTGTTCGCCATCGTCGACAACTTCTTCGGGGGTGACGGGCGCTATCCGACGCGCATCGAAGGTCGCGAGTTCACCGCCACCGAAATGCGGGTGATCCACCTGCTGCTGAAGCAGACCTTCGCCGACCTGCGCGAAGCCTGGGCACCGGTGATGGACGTGGACTTCGAGTACATCAACTCGGAGATCAACCCGCACTTCGCCAACATCGTGACGCCGCGCGAATACGTGGTGGTGTGCCGCCTGCATGTCGAACTCGACGGCGGTGGCGGCGACATCCACGTGACCCTGCCGTACTCGATGCTGGAGCCGATCCGCGAACTGCTCGACGCCGGCATCCAGAGCGACCGCAACGACCGCGACGAAAGCTGGGGCCGCACCCTGCGCGAGCAGCTCAACGTGGCCGAAGTCACCCTGTCCAGCGTGCTGGCCAGCAAGCGCATGACCCTGCGCGACCTGACCCAGCTGAAGGTCGGCGACATCCTGCCGATCGACCTCAGCCCACAGGTGCCGCTGTGCGTGGAGAACATCCCGGTGTTCACCGGTGAGTTCGGCGTCGCCAACGGCATGAACGCCGTAAAGATCACCGCTACCCATCCGCCGGGCACCCGTCCGCGCGTACCCGTCATCCAGGAAGACCCGCAATGAACGATATCGACGCCCTCGAACCGACCCCGGCACAGTTCACCAACCTGCAGGCCGATGAGGCGACCGGCCCGGATTTGAACCTGGACGTGATCCTCGACGTGCCGGTGACCTTGTCGCTGGAAGTCGGCCGCGCCCGCCTGCCGATCCGCAACCTGCTGCAGCTCAACCAGGGTTCGGTGGTCGAGCTGGAGCGTGGTGCTGGTGAATCGCTGGATGTGTTCGTCAACGGCACGCTGATCGCCCACGGCGAAGTGGTTGTGATCAACGACCGCTTCGGCGTGCGCCTGACCGATGTGGTCAGCCCCAGCGAGCGGATCCGGAGACTGCGTTGAGCCTGCTCGCCGCCACCACGTTGGCCGTCGCCAAGACGGCCCCGCAGATCGGCCAGCATGCGCCGGCCGCACCGAGCCTGTTCGGTGCGGTGCTGGCCCTGCTGGCCGTGCTGGCCCTGGTCATCGGCCTGGGCTGGCTGCTCAAGCGGCTGCCCGGCAGCGGCTTCCGCCCGGCCGAGGGCATGAAGCTGGTGGCGAGCCTGAATGTCGGTGCCAAGGAACGCGTGGTGGTGGTCGAGGTCAATGGGCAGCAACTGCTGCTGGGCGTGACCGCAGGCGGCATCAACGCCCTGCATACCCTGCCCGAACCACTGCCACCGCCCGCGCCGGTACGCGTACCCGATCTGAAGAACCTGCCGAATTTCGCCCAGCTGCTGCAACAGCGGCTGCGCAAGGACCCCTGACATGCGTCTGACCCGCTCCCGTCTTGCCACCCTGCTGCCGTGGCTGACCCTGATCGCCCTGTGCCTGCTGCCTGCGTTGGCGTTCGCCGCCCCGGGCGCGCCGACCACGCCGCTGCCTGACATCAACGTTGGCAAGATCGGCGGTGCGCCGGTCAGCCTGCCGCTGCAGACGCTGCTGCTGATGACGGCGATCACACTGATCCCGTCGATGCTGCTGGTGCTGACCTCCTTCACCCGCATCATCATCGTGCTGGGCCTGCTGCGGCAGGCACTGGGCACCGGCCAGACGCCGTCCAACCAGGTGCTGCTGGGCCTGGCGCTGTTCCTCACCGCGATGATCATGCTGCCGACCTGGGACAAGGCCTGGAGCACCGGCATGGCGCCCTACCTCAATGGCGAGATCGACTTCCAGACCGCCTGGACGCTGACTACCACGCCACTGCGCGCCTTCATGCTGGCGCAGATCCGCGAGACCGACCTGATGACCTTCGCCGGCATCGCCGGGCACGGCACCTACGCCAGCCCCGATGCGATTCCGTTCCCGGTGCTGGTCGCTTCGTTCGTCACCAGCGAACTGAAGACCGCCTTCGAGATCGGCTTCCTCATCTTCATCCCGTTCGTGATCATCGATCTGGTCGTGGCCAGTGTGCTGATGTCGATGGGCATGATGATGCTGTCGCCGATGCTGGTCTCTGCGCCATTCAAGATCCTGCTGTTCGTGCTGGTCGACGGCTGGGTGCTGACCGTCGGCACGCTGGCGGCGAGCTTCAATCCGGCCTGACAGACGCGACGCCGGATAGTGCCGGCCGCCGCATTGACCACCGCCGGACGTGGCCCGGCGCTACCAATGGAACCCTGATGTCCCCCGAACTTGCCCTGACCGAACTGCGTGGCGGCCTGATCACCGTGCTGTGGGTGGCCGGCCCACTGCTGCTGACCGTACTGGTGGTCGGCGTTGTGGTGGGCGTGGTGCAGGCTGCGACCCAGCTCAACGAACCCACCATCGCCTTCGTTGCCAAGGCTGCCGCCCTCACCGCCGTGCTGTTCGCACTGGGCAGCCTGTTGATCGGCCATCTGGTCGAGTTCACCACGCTGCTGTTCCAGCGCATACCGCACCTGATCGGCTAGACGGACGCGCACGAAGATGGACGCCGCCACCCAGATGGCTGCCGACGGCCTGAATGCCTTCGGCATGATCGGCACCGTGTTGTGGACCATGCTGCGCATCGGCGCGGTGGCCATGGCAATGCCGATGATCGGGACCCGCGCCGTGCCTGCCCGGGTGCGCGTGATGCTGGCCGGCACCCTGGCCATCGCACTGGCACCCTTGCTGCCACCGGTACCGGACTGGACCGGCTTCGACGCCGCCACCGTACTGACCATCGCCCGCGAGCTGGCGATCGGCGTGGCCATCGGCTTCATGCTGCGGCTGGTGTTCGAGGCCGGCGCCATGGCCGGCGAACTGGTCGCCCAAGGCACCGGCCTGGCGTTTGCGCAGATGAGCGACCCGCTGCGCGGCGGCACCTCCGGTGTCATCGGCCAGTGGTTCTATCTGTTGTTCGGGCTGCTGTTCTTCACCGCCAACGGCCATCTGGCGTTGATCTCGCTGGTGGTGGACAGCTACCGCGCCCTGCCCATCGGCGCACCGCTGCCCGACCCGCATGCCTTCTTCAGCATCGCCCCGACCTTCCTGCTGACTGTGCTGCGTGGGGCGCTGACCCTGGCCATCCCGCTGACCGTGGCGATGCTGGCGGTGAACCTGGCCTTCGGCGTGCTGGCCCGCGCCGCGCCGGCACTGAACCCGATCCAGCTGGGCCTGCCGGTCTCGCTGCTGCTGGGCCTCTTCCTGCTGACCCTGCTGGTGGGCGAAATGGGCCCGCCGGTGCAGCGCCTGTTCGATGCCGCTTTCGAGGCTGCCGGTGCAGTGACCCGCTGACGCGGTCGTCACGTTTTGCTGCTTGCCGTCCCCCCCGGTGCCCGCGTTACAGTGAATGGGCAGCGACCGGGGGGACGCTGCAACCGGCGGCCCCAGGGTCGCTTGCCTTACGCATGCCCCACCGTAGTTTTTCCGTTGACAGGCAGGTCCGGGAGACTGACGAATGCTGGAAGGCACGTACAACCCGTGGCTGGTGGCCACCTCATTGCTGGTTGCAGTGATGGCGTCCTACACCGCGCTGGCGATGGCCGGGCGCACCGTCACCGCGCCCGGCAAGGGCGCGACCTGGTGGTGGCGACTGGGCGGCGGATTTGCGATGGGGCTGGGCATCTGGTCGATGCACTTCATCGGCATGCTCGCCTTCGACCTGCCCATTCCGTTGGGCTACGACCTGCCCATCACCCTGCTGTCGCTGGCACTGGCGATCGGCTCATCGGTGTTCGCGCTGTGGCTGGTATCGCTGCGCACCCTGCCCCATCCACGCTTGGCCGGCGGGGCACTGCTGATGGGCAGCGGCATCGCCAGCATGCATTACGTGGGCATGGCCGCGATGCGCATGCGACCGGGCATCGACTACCAGCCGGTGTGGCTGCTGCTGTCGCTGCTGGTTGCGGTGGCCGCGTCGTGGACCGCGCTGTACGTGGCCTTCCGCCTGCGCGCGCAGCACACCCGCATCGGCGACCGCCTGGCCGCCGCCGGCCTGCTCGGCCTGGCCATCGTCGGCATGCACTACACCGGCATGGCCGCCGCACGCTTTCCCGATGGCAGCGTCTGCGGTGCGGCAGTGGGCGATGGCCTGCAGAACAACTGGCTGGCGATGCTGGTGGTGGTGCTGACCGTGGCGATCCTGGCGGTGGTGCTGGTGGTGTCCTGGCTGGACCAGCGGGTGGAGGCGCAGCTGCTGCGCCTGCGCAATTCGCTGCTCAGCACGTCGCTGACCGACGCCCAGCAGGAACTGACCCAGGCCGCGCTGCACGACCCGCTCACCCGCCTGCCGAACCGGCTGCTGCTGCAGCGGCGCATCGTGCAGGCACTGGCCGAGGCCGAACAGGGCGGCAGCCGCTTCGCGGTGATGTTCATGGACCTGGATGGCTTCAAGCAGGTCAACGATGCCTATGGCCACCAGGCCGGTGACGCGCTGCTGGTGGCGGTGGCCGAACGCACCCGCCAGCTGCTGCGACCGCACGATCTGCTGGCACGGCTGGGCGGCGACGAATTCGTGCTGGTGGTGCGCATCGAGCACGATGAAGACCTGCCGACCCTGGCCCGGCGCATCCTGCAGGCGGTGGGCAGCGGCCCGCTGCTGCCGGACAACGAGCTGCAGGTGACCGCCAGCATCGGCATCGCGATCTGTCCCGACCATGCGGCCAGCGAACGCCAGCTGATGGCCTTCGCCGATGCCGCGATGTACCAGGCCAAGGAGTCCGGCCGCAACGCTTTCGTGCTGTTTGCCGACTGGATGAACGACAGCGCCGAGCAGCAGTTCCGCCTTCTGGCCGACCTGCGTCGGGCGATCGGCAGCGAGCAGCTGTTCCTGCATTACCAGCCGAAGATCCGTGTGGCCACCCAGAAAGTGGCCGGCGCCGAGGCGCTGATCCGCTGGCGCCACCCGGAACAGGGCCTGATTCCGCCCGACCGCTTCATCCGCCTGGCCGAGCGCAGTGGTGCGATCAACGAAATCGGCCGCTGGGCGCTTGACCAGGCCTGCCAGCAGCTGCGCCACTGGCACGATGCTGGCCATGACAGCTGGACGATGTCGGTGAACCTGTCGCCGGTGCAGTTCAGTTCGCCGCACCTGTTGCAGGACGTCCGCGAGGTGATCGAGCGCTACGCGATCGCCCCGCGCAATCTGGTACTGGAGATCACCGAAAGCACGGTGATGCGCGATACCGACACCAGCCTGCGCCTGCTGCAGAGCTTCTCCGCGCTGGGCGTGGGCATCTCGATCGATGATTTCGGTACCGGTTACTCCAGCCTGCTGTACCTCAAGCGCCTGCCCGCCACCGAGATCAAGATCGACCATGCGTTCGTGCGCGACCTGGAACACAGCGCCGAAGACGTGGTGATCGTGTCGGCCATCGTTGCGCTGGGCCATGCGTTGGACATGGACATCGTGGCCGAGGGCGTGGAGACCGCGGCGCAGCGCGCCTATCTGGAACGCCTGGGCTGCGACTACCTGCAGGGCTTCCTGTTGGGCCGGCCAGTGGACGCGGCCCGTTTCATGCAGCTGCACGACCTGCCGCGGCCACGGGTGGAAATGGCCAGCGGGCCGCCCCGCAACCCCCAGTAGATCCACGCCATGCGTGGATTGCCCTTCCCGCCGAGCCAAACCCCGTAGATCCACGCCATGCGTGGATGTCCCGCGCCGCCGTCACGGAACGGTTCTTGCACGCACCCCGGCATCCCCTGCTGCAGTGCCTGTGATGTCCGAGAACGAATCGGCCGGCGAAAAGACCGAACAACCGACAGAAAAACGCCTGCGCGACGCCCGCGAACAGGGCAACCTGCCGCGCTCGCGTGAACTGGGCACGGCCGCCGTGTTCGGCGCCGGGGTGATCGCGGTGATGGCCATGAGTGGCTCGATGGCCAGCGGGGCCAGCGCCTGGATGCGCCACGCACTCAGCCCCGAACAGAGCCTGCGCCAGCACCCGAAGGCCCTGTTCGGTCACTTCGGCGACCTGCTGCTGCAGCTGATGTGGGTGATCGCCCCGTTGGTGCTGGTCTGCCTGCTGGCCAGTTTCCTGGCGCCGGTAGTGATGGGCGGCCTGCGCTGGTCGGCCAAGGCGATGATGCCCGACATCAACCGCATGAACCCGATGAGCGGACTCAAGCGCCTGTACGGCCCGGAAGCCGTCGCCGAGTTCATCAAGTCGCTGCTGCGCGTGGCCTTCGTCGGCGTCGCCGCCGGCATGGTCGTCTGGACCAGCTTCAACACCCTGCGCGGGCTGATCCACCAGCCGCTGGAAACCGCCATCGGCGATGGCCTGGGTTTCACCCTGCGGCTGCTGCTGGCCACCGCCGGCGCGATGCTGGTGCTGGCCGCCATCGACGCCCCGTACCAGCGCTGGAACTGGATGCGCAAGCTGAAGATGACCCGTGAAGAGCTGCGCCGGGAGATGAAGGAGAGTGAAGGCAGCCCGGAAGTGAAGGGCCGCATCCGCCAGCTGCAGCAGCAGATGGCCAACCGCCGGATGATGGAAGCGGTACCCACCGCCGATGTGGTGGTGGTCAACCCGACCCACTATGCGGTGGCGCTGAAGTACGAAGGTGGGGCCATGAATGCGCCCACCGTGGTCGCCCTGGGCGTGGATGAAACCGCCCTGCGCATCCGTGAAGTGGCCGACGGCAACAAGGTCGCCATCGTCTCTGCCCCGCCTTTGGCACGCGCCTTGTATCGGGAAGGCCAACTCGGCAAGGAAATCCCCGTGAGACTGTATTCAGCCGTCGCCCAGGTCCTCTCTTACGTCTACCAGCTGCGCAGCTGGCGGACCGGCCCGATGCCGTCCACGCCACACATCCAGGTCGATGAATTCGGCAACGGGGGCCGCCCATGAGCGCCCAGGCATCCAGCTTCAATACCCGCCGCGCGCTTGAAATGATCCGCCAGGGTCTTGGCGCGCCGCTGATCGTGCTGGCCCTGCTGGCCATGGTCGTGGTGCCGCTGGCCGCGCCGGTGCTCGATGCGCTTTTCACCTTCAACATCGCCATCTCGCTGATGGTGCTGCTGGCGGTGGTCTACGTGAAGCGCCCGCTGGACTTCACCATCTTCCCGATCGTGCTGCTGATCACCACCATGCTGCGGCTGGCGCTGAACGTGGCCTCCACCCGCGTCATCCTGCTGAACGGCCAGAACGGCCACGACGCGGCCGGCAAGGTGATCGCCGCGTTCGGTGAATTCGTGATCGGCGGCAACTATGCCGTCGGCATCGTGGTGTTCGCGATCCTGACCATCATCAACTTCGTGGTCATCACCAAGGGCGCCGGCCGCGTCTCGGAAGTGACCGCGCGCTTCATCCTGGACGCCATGCCCGGCAAGCAGATGGCGATCGACGCCGATCTCAACGCCGGTTTGCTGACGCGCGAGGAAGCCAAGCTGCGCCGCGAAGAGGTCCGCGAGGAAGCCGACTTCTACGGCGCGATGGACGGCGCCAGCAAGTTCATCCGTGGCGATGCGATCGCCGGCATCCTGATCCTGTTCATCAACATGCTCGGCGGCCTGGCCGTCGGCGTGCTGCAGCATGGCATGCCGTTCGGCGATGCAGCGGCCACCTACACCCTGCTGTCGATCGGTGACGGCCTGGTGGCGCAGCTGCCGGCGCTGCTGGTGTCCAGCGCGGTGGCGATGCTGGTTACCCGTGCTTCGCGTTCGCAGGACATGGCGCAGGCGATGACCGGCCAGGTGTTCGGCCAGTACCGTGCACTGGCGATCACCGCCGGCATCCTCGGCGTGGTCGGCCTGGTGCCGGGCATGCCCAACGTCGCTTTCCTGACGCTGGCGGCGATCCTCGGCTTCATCGCCTGGAAGGTCTACCGCAAGGGCCTGGTGCCAGCGCAGGCCGACACGGCGGCGGGCGAAACCAACGCACTGAACGCGCTGGGCCGCCCCGCTGCTCCCGCACCCACTGCTGAATTGAGCTGGGACGAGCTGCGCCCGGTCGATCCGCTGGGCCTGGAAGTGGGCTATCGATTGATTTCGCTGGTCGACAGCAACCAGGGCGGCGAGCTGATGCCGCGCATCAAGGGCGTGCGCCGCAAGCTGACCCAGGACGTCGGCTTCCTGATTCCGTCGGTCCACATCCGCGACAACCTCGAACTGCCGGCCAACGGCTACCGGGTACTGGTGCATGGCGTGCCGGTGGCCACCGCCGAGATCCATCCCGACCGCGAACTGGCGCTGGACCCTGGAAGTGCGCTCGGTCCGCTGGAAGGCATTGCCGGCAAGGACCCCGCCTTCGGCCTGGATGCAACCTGGATCCAGCCGCACCAGCGCGCCCAGGCCGAAACCCTGGGCTACACCGTGGTCGACCCGGCGACGGTGGTGGCCACCCACCTTTCGCACCTGATCCGCGAGCACGCACCGGAACTGCTCGGCCACGAGGAAGTGCAGCACCTGCTGGCCAACCTGGCCAAGAGTGCGCCCAAGCTCGTCGAAGATCTGACGCCGAAGGCGCTGCCGCTGTCGGCGGTGGTGCGCGTGCTGCAGAACCTGCTGGTCGAGCGCATTCCGATCCGCCAGCTGCGCAAGATCGCCGAAGCACTGGTCGAGCACGCCCCGCACAGCCAGGACCCGGCCACGCTGACCGCTGCAGTGCGCACCGCGCTGGGCCGTTTCATCGTGCAGGAGATCGCCGGAATGTCGGCGGAGCTGCCGGTGTTCACCCTCAACCCGCAATTGGAACGTGTCTTGCAGGAGTCCACGCAGGGCAACGGCGCCGCGCTGGAACCCGGACTCGCTGAGCGACTGCACCAGAGCCTGGCCGAATGTGTCAGCAAGCAGGAAGCCCGCAACGAGCCCGCGGTCGTGCTGGTACCAGGCCCGGTGCGCGCCGCGCTGGCCCGCCTGGTCCGCCACAGCGTTCCGTCGCTGTCGGTCCTGGCGTACAGCGAGGTGCCGGAGGACAAGCGCCTGAAGCTGGTTGGAACGATCAGCTGACGCCGCCCTGCAAAGCGCCAGAAAACAGACACCACTTTCAAACACCCGCAACAGACAGATTCCAAGGGGAACCCGAACCGTGCAGACCACCGACCACCCGCGTTCTCCGACCGCCACTCCGCCGACTTCGTCCCGTGACCACAGCATGAAAATCAAACGATTCGTCGCCGCCGACATGCGCTCGGCCATGAACCTGGTGCGCAAGGAACATGGTCCTGACGCCGTGATCCTGTCCAACCGCCGGATCGAGGAAGGCATCGAGATCGTGGCTGCCGCCAACTACGATGAGAGCGCCGTGCAGCGCGCCCTGGAAGCCTCGCGTCGCGACGTGGCACCGCCGCCCGCGCCGAAGCCGCGCACCGCCGCCGATGCGGTGATCGCCGCCGTCACCCGCCGTCGCAGCAGCACCCCGGCACCGGAGCCGGTGGCAGCCACCACGTCGGCCGTCGCCGCCCTCGCCCGCGCCGCTGTCGGCGCGACCGGCCGCACCCTGGACAGCGCCGACGAGATCGTGCCGACCCGCGGCAGCACTGGCTTCGCTGCTACGCTGGCGCGTGCCGCCGTCAATGAATCGACGCTGCCGGAACAGATCTTCGCCCCGTTCGCCGACGCCATCGTGGCGCCCTCGCCGGCTGCGGCCGCGCCGGTGAACCGCGCCCGCTTCCAGATCGATCCGCCGCTGGAAGACAGCGCGCAAATGTCGGCAGTGTCGCCGCCGCCGTTGCCGGTCGCCCTCCAGGCCGCCGTCACGCCCGAAGACGAAGCCCCCCATGCGCCGGTTGCCGTGCAGCCGACAGAGCTTGTGCCCGCACCGCTGCCGACCCTGGCGCCGGCACCGGCGCTGACCCTGGTCGCCGACGACGCCGAAATCCGCCACCTGCGCCAGGAAGTGGCCGGTATGCGCCAGGTGATCGAGCGCGAGATGAACCGCTTCACCGACGAGCGCCTGCGCGGCTGCCCGGTGCGCGCCACTGCGCTGGACCTGATGGACGAGTACGGCTTCGACGCTGGCATCGCCCGCGACGTGGCCATGCAGATTCCGTTGGAGACCGAAGCCCATCGTGGCCGCGGCCTGATGCTGGGGTTGATCTCGCGCAAGCTGCCGATCGCCCCGGTCGATCCGATGGAAGAAGGCGGTGTGATCGCCCTGGTCGGCCCGACCGGCGCCGGCAAGACCACCACCATCGCCAAGCTGGCCTCGCGCTTCGCTGAAGCCCATGCGGCCCGCGATGTCGCCCTGGTCACCACCGATACGATGCGCATCGGCGCCCGTGAACAGCTGTACGGCTACGGCCGCCAGCTCGGCATCGCGGTGCACGAGGCCAACAGCGGCACCGACCTGGACCAGCTGCTGGAGCGATTGAAGGACTACAAGCTGGTGCTGATCGACACCGCCGGCCTGGGCCCGCGCGACCGTGCGCTGGCCGCCCAGCTGCAGTGGCTGCGCGCCGCCCGCCAGGTGCGCACCCTGCTGGTGCTGCCGGCCAACACCAGCTTCGGTGACATGGACGAGGTGGTCCGCCGCTTCGGCGCAGCCAACCTGCAGGGCCTGGTACTGAGCAAGCTGGACGAGACCGGCCGCTTCGGCAACGCCCTGTCGGTGGCGGTGGACCACAAGCTGCCGATCACCTGGGTGACCGATGGCCAGGACGTCCCGGACGACCTGCACCGGGCCAGTGCAGCCAATCTTGTACTTCGCCTTGAAGATTTGCGCCGCGCGGCCGATATGCCCTGCAACCCGGAGTTGAACCATGCCGTCGCGTGAGTACGCCAAGCTGACCACCACCTTCCCGCTGACGGCGACCCGCAGCGAGCCGCTCGGCCCTGTGCGCACGATTGCCGTGACCGGCGGCAAGGGCGGCGTCGGCAAGACCAACGTGTCGGCCAACCTGGCCGTGGCGCTTGCCGGCATGGGCAAACGCACCCTGTTGCTGGATGCCGACCTCGGCCTGGCCAACATCGACGTGATCCTCGGCCTGAACCCCACCAATACCCTGGCCGACCTGGTCGCTGGCCGCTGCAGCCTGGATGACGTGATCATCGAAGGCCCGAACGGCGTACTGGTGGTCCCGGCCGCGTCCGGTCGCCGGCACATGGCCGAGCTGGCCCCGGCCGAGCACGTGGGCCTGGTCAACGTGTTCTCCGAACTGGAACGCGAGCTGGACATCATGGTGGTGGACACCGCCGCCGGCATCAACGATGGCGTGCTGACCTTCTGCCAGGCCGCGCAGGACACCGTGGTCGTGGTCTGCGATGAACCGGCCTCGATCACCGACGCCTACGCCCTGATCAAGGTGCTGTCGCGCGAACGTGGCGTGGACCGCATCCAGGTGGTGGCCAACATGGTGCGCGACCCCAACGAAGGCCGCGTGCTGTACGAGAAGCTGACCCGCGTCTGCGAGAAATTCCTCGCCGATGTCTCGCTGAACTACCTCGGCTGCGTGCCGCAGGACGACTGGCTGCGCCTGTCGGTGCAGCGCCAGCAGCCCGTGGTGAAGGCCTATCCGTCCAGCCCGTCGGCACTGGCGATCACCGAGATCGCCCGCCGCACCGCCCGCTGGCAGGCACCCACCGAGCCGCGCGGTGGCGTCGAGTTCTTCCTCGAACGCATCATCAAGCAGCGTGGGGTGGCCGCATGAAAGGCGCCGCCCAGTACAGAGAGGTCCAGCGCACGGCGGCCAATGAGGTCATCGCCCAGCACTCGGACCTGGTGCGGCGCATCGCCCACCATCTGGCCGCACGTCTGCCGGCCAGCGTTGAAGTGGACGACCTGATCCAGGCCGGCATGATGGGCCTGATCGAAGCGTCGCGCAGCTACGACGCCGATCAGGGCGCTTCGTTCGAGACCTACGCCTCGATCCGCATCCGCGGCTCGATGATCGATGAGATCCGTCGTGGCGACTGGGTACCGCGTTCGGTGCACCGCCGTGCCCGCGACGCTGCTGCCACCATCCGCCGCCTGGAGCAGAGCACCGGTCGCGCCGCCAGCGCCACCGAAGTGGCTGCCGCGATGGAGATGCCGCTGCCCGAGTACCTGCGCCTGATGGAAGATGCCTCGCGCGGCCAGGTGCTGAGCCTGGAATCACGCATTGAAGACCAGGGCGAGCTCGACACCGTCGCCCAGGGCGGCCCGACCCCGCAGCAGGTGCTGGAACGCGGCGAGTTCGGTCGTGAGCTGGGCAACGCCATCGGCCACCTGCCCGAGCGCGAACAGCTGGTGCTGTCGCTCTACTACGAGCAGGAACTGAATTTGAAAGAGATCGGCGCAGTGCTCGGCGTGAGCGAGTCGCGGGTCTGCCAGATCCACGGCCAGGCGGTCCTGCGCCTGCGTGGCCGACTGAAGATTTTCGAGGCGGCCGACGCCGGCCTCGAGAGCTGATCAACAAAGGAACTCTGCTTTGAACAAGAACATGCGCATCCTGATCGTCGACGACTTCTCGACCATGCGTCGTATCGTCAAGAACCTGCTGGGCGATCTGGGCTTCACCAATACCGCCGAAGCCGAGGACGGGCATGCCGCGCTGTCGTTGCTGCAGAGCCAGCCGTTCGATTTCGTGGTCACCGACTGGAACATGCCGGTGATGACCGGCATCGAACTGCTCAAGGCGATCCGTGCCGATGCCAAGCTGAAGACCCTGCCGGTGCTGATGGTGACGGCCGAAGCCAAGCGCGAGCAGATCATCGAAGCGGCGCAGAACGGCGTTAACGGTTACATCATCAAGCCGTTCACCGCACAGACGCTGGAAGAGAAGCTCGGCAAGATCTTCGAACGCCTGGCGGCCAGCGCTTGATGGACACCACGGTCGACAAGAGCGCCCTTGCCCTGCGCCTGCAGGAAGCCCTGGACGCACTGGAATCCGGTGACGAGGCTGCCTGGCGCCAGCGCATCGACGGCCTGGTCGCGCTGCGTACCCAGCCGATGATGAGCGGCCTTTCGCGGCTGGCCCGCGAACTGGGCCAGGCGCTGGGCGAACTGCCGACCGTGCCCGATGAAGCCGGCGAGCTGGACGATGCCTGCGCGCGCCTGGACCACGTGGTGGCGATGACCGAACAGGCCACCCACCGCACCCTGGACCTGGCAGAAGAGTGCCGCAGCCTGACCGAACAGCTGCGCGCCGATGGCCTGCAGCCGGGCCAGGACGTGCAGCTCGACCGCATCCGCCACAACCTCACCGAGATCGCCCTGACCCAGAGTTACCAGGACCTGACCGGACAGATCATCCGCCGCGTGGTCGGCATCGTGCGCCGCGTGCATGAGGGTTTCGGCGCGCTCGGCCTGCCGCCGGAACAGCATCGCACCGACCCGGAACTGGCCGGGCCGGCACTGAAGGGGCTGGACCGCCATGCGGTCTCGCAGAACGACGCCGACGACCTGTTGTCGGATCTGGGGCTGTAACCATGGGCGCGGTAGCCGACGACATCACTGCCGATTTCATCATCGAGGCCCAGGAAATCCTGGATCGCCTCGGCGAACAGCTGGTGTCGCTGGAACAGGCACCGCAGGACAATGACCAGCTCAACGCGGTGTTCCGTGGCTACCACACGCTGAAAGGCGGCGCTGGATTCCTCGGCATCACCGCGATGGTCGAACTGTGCCACGCCGCCGAAGAGGCGCTGGGCGCCGCGCGCGCCGGCCAGGCCGTATTGCAGGCCCATCACTTCGATGCCGCCCAGCAATCGCTGGACTACCTGCAGTCGATGCTTGACGCGGTGTCTTCAGGCACCGAGCCGGGCTTTGCCCCACCCGAACTGGTCGCCCAGTTCGATGTGCATGGCGGTGGCGCAGCAGCGCCATCGGCCGCGGCGCCGAGTACCGGCGGGAGTGACCTGATCACCGACGACGAATTCGAGGCCCTGCTCGACCAGCTGCACGGCGGCAAGGCGCCGGCACCCGTGGCGGCGGCGAAGAAGGCCGACGACATGATCAGCGAGGACGAGTTCGAGGCATTGCTCGATCAGCTGCATGGCGGCGCCGCCCCGGGCAGCAACCCCACCGCAGCGATTGTCGCCGTACCGGCACCACGACCGACGCCCGCGCCGGCCGCACCAGTCGCCAAGCCGGCGCCCAACAAGCCCGTCGCCGAAGCCGAACACACCGTGCGCGTGGATACCAAGCGCCTGGATGCCATCGTCAACCTGATCGGCGAACTGGTGCTGTCACGAAACCGGCTGAAGACGCTGCGCACCCGCCTGCGCGATGAAGAGCTGGACCGCGCGGTGTCGACGCTGGATATCGCCACCGCACGCTTGCAGTCGGCAGTGATGCGCACCCGCATGCAGCCGGTCGGCAAGGTGTTCTCGCGCTTCCCGAAGGTGGCGCGCGACGTTGCGCGTTCGCTGAAGAAGGAAGTGGATCTGGAGCTGATCGGCGCCGAGACCGAGCTTGACCGCAACCTGGTCGAAGCACTGGCCGATCCGCTGGTGCACCTGGTCCGCAACGCCATCGACCATGGCGTGGAAATGCCTGACCTGCGCGAAGCGCAGGGCAAGCCGCGGATGGGCCACGTGCGCCTGTCGGCACAGCAGGAAGGCGACTACGTCAGCATCGAAGTGCAGGACGACGGTGCAGGCATCGATCCGGAGAAGCTGCGTGCCAAGGCGCGCGAGAAGGGCCTGATCGATCCGGAAGCCGCTGCCCGCCTGAGCAGTGAGGAATGCCTGCACCTGGTGTTCCTGCCGGGGTTCTCGACCAAACAGCAGGTGACCGATATCTCCGGCCGCGGCGTCGGCATGGACGTGGTGCAGTCACGCATCCGCGAGCTGAGCGGGCAGATCCAGATCCAGTCGGAACTGGGCCGCGGCAGCCGCTTCATGATCCGCGTACCGCTGACCCTGGCGATCCTGCCGACCCTGCTGGTGCAGGCCGGCGAAGACGTCTACGCGCTGCCGCTGGCCCGTGTGATGGAAGTGCTGCATGCACCGCGCACCTCGCTGGGCTGGTTCGACGGCCGCGCCGTGCTTGACCGCCGCTCGCACACGCTGGCGCTGGTCGATCTGCGGCAATGGCTGGATGTGACGCCGGCCGCCTCGCCCCTGCTGACCATCGTCGTGCTGCAGGCCGGTGAGGCACGCTTCGGGCTGGTGGTGGACCAGGTGCGCGGGCGCGAGGAAGTGGTCATCAAACCGCTGCCGAAAGCCCTGCGCGGCCTGCGCGGTTATGCCGGTGCAACCTTGATCGGCGATGGTCGCATGGCGTTGATCCTGGACGTGGACGGGCTGCGCAGCCCACACGACTGACCCGATTGCTGAACCCGACATGCAACAGCGCCGGGCCATGCCCGGCAACAGAAAAAACTGTGAACTCCGTTACACCAGAATCTCCCGGTGTCTCAAGTCCCATTCATACAAGCCGATACCGGACCCATGGATAGACTCAGCCTCATTGGACTTTTCCTCGCCCTGGCCTCACTGGTCGGTGGCAGCATCCTCAAGGGCGCCGGCCTGGCGTCGTTGTGGTCGCCTGCGGCGTTTGTGATCGTGATCGTGGGTACCGTGGCGGCCATCCTGCTGCATACCGCGCCGGCGGTGTTCAAGCATGCGTTCAAGATCGTGCGCTGGGTCGTGCGGCCGCCGCACAGCGACCGTCGCGAACTGATCCAGCAGATCGTGGAATGGAGCAACATCGCCCGCCGCCAGGGCCTGCTGGGCCTGGAATCGCAGGTGGAAGCGCAGCGTGATCCGTTCCTGCGCAAGGGTCTGCAACTGCTGGTGGACGGCGTGGAACCCGAATCGATCCGGCACATGCTGGAAATCGAACTGGGCAGCCAGGAACACCAGGACCAGGCCGGCGCCAAGGTATTTGAAGCCATGGGCATCTATGCGCCCACGCTGGGCATCATCGGCGCCGTGCTGGGCCTGATCGCGGTGATGAAGAACCTGGCCGACCCCAGCAAGCTGGGCCACGGCATCGCCGCTGCGTTCACCGCCACCATCTACGGCATCGCCTCGGCCAACCTGCTGTTCCTGCCAATCGCGGCCAAGCTGAAGGGCGTGATCGCCCACAACTCGCGCGACCGCGAAATGGTGATCGAAGGCCTGATCTCGATCGCCCAGGGCGAGAACCCGCGCAACATCGAAACCAACCTCTCCGGCTTCCTGCACTGACATGGCCCGCCGCAAGCACCACGAAGAGCACGCCAACCACGAAGCATGGGCGATACCCTATGCCGACCTGATGACGCTGCTGCTCGCCTTCTTCGTGGTCATGTACGCCATCTCCTCGGTCAACGAGGGCAAGTACCGGATCATGGCCGACGCCCTCACCGATGCCTTCGGTGGTGCACCGCGTACCATCAACCCCGTGCAGGTCGGCAACAAGCAGGTACAGGGCGGCGGCTGGGACAGCCCGTCGGTGATCAAATCGGGCACCAAGATCGGGCCCTCCGCCCCGGCGCCGTCGCACGACCCCACCCTGCTGCCGGCGATGGCCTCGCAGATGCGCATGCCGGTGTCGGTACACAACCAGGAGCAGATCGCGCGTGCCGAGCGCCAGCTCAACAGCATCGCCGACCGCCTGACTGCTGCACTGGCGCCACTGATCGACCGCGGCATGATCAGCGTGCGCCGCACCGAACTGTGGATCGAAGTCGAGATCAACAGCGACATTCTGTTCCCGACCGGCTCGGCAGCGCTGGATGTGCATGCCCGCGACACCCTGGCCAGCCTGGCCGGCGTGCTGCGCGACGTACCCAACAGCGTGCGCGTTGAAGGCCACACCGACAACGTGCCGATCGCCACCGCCACCTTCCCGTCCAACTGGGAACTGTCGGCCGGGCGCGCGGCCAGCGTGGTGCATCTGTTTGCCGACCAGGGGCTGCAGCCGTCGCGGCTGGCGATGGTCGGCTATGGTCAGTTCCGCCCACGCGAAGAGAACGACAGCGCGCAGGGCCGCAATCGCAACCGGCGGGTGATGGTCATCATCCTGGCCGACACCAGTCATTCGGTGGACCCGCTGGGCGAACGCCTGAACGCAGCCACCAGCGCCACCCGAGGCGCCAGCGAACAGGCCGCCGCCGCGCCGGCCAGCACCCCCACTTCCCCCATCGCACCGGTGCAGTTGCCACCGGTGCCGGCTGGCAGCCGTGTCGGCGCCGCCGTTCCCCCGGCAATGAAGGAGTAATCCGATGCGCATCTGGGCAGTCGCCAACCAGAAGGGCGGAGTCGGCAAGACCACCACCACCCTCGCCCTCGGTCGCGGCCTGGCCGCGCTCGGCCACCGCGTTCTGCTGATCGATCTCGATCCGCATGCCTCGTTGACCCGCGCCTTCGGCGTTCCGATCGAGCCGGCACCGGCCGGCGTGCTGGAACTGTTCGGCGCCCCCCCAGCCGACCTGTCCACGCTCAGCCACGCCAGCACCACCGGCGGGCTCGACTACGTGTGCGCGCAGGCCTCGCTGGCCACGCTGGAGCGACGCAGCGCCAACCAGCCGGGCCTCGGCCTGGCACTGCAGAACGCCCTCGCCCGCCACCAGGGCCAGCACGACTACATCCTGCTGGACTGCGCACCAACGCTGGGCCTGCTGATGATCAACGCGCTGGCCGCGGCTGATCGCCTGATCATCCCCACCCAGGCCGAGCCATTGGCTTTGCATGGCCTGGATGGCATGGTCCGGACCGGCGAGATGGTCGAGCGTTCGCGCCGCCGCCCGCTGCCGATCTCGATCCTGCCGACGTTGTTCGACCGCCGCACCCGTACCGGCAACGAATCGCTGCGCGCGATGCAGGACCGTCACGCAAGCCGCGTCTGGGAAGATGCGATTCCGATCGACACCCGCATCAGCAACGCGGCCGGCCTGACCCTGCCCAGCATCGGCGAGGACTACCCCGGACGTGGACTGGCGGCCTATCGGCGCGCGTTGAACTGGATCCTCGGTGAGGACGCACGCGCCCTGGAGCAGGCGGCATGAACACCACCGGCATGCTGGACGACTACCTGGACGAACTGCTCGGCGACATTGCCGTCGCACCGGTTGCCAGCGATGCCGCACCGCGCCCGGCGAGCGCGGCGGCTGACGCCGAGCGTGAGCCGACCTGGGATGATCTGCCGGCTGAAGTGATCTACGAAACCGACACCCTCGCAGCCGCACCGGCCAGCGACGACGCGACCCTCGAGGCCGCCTTCGACGCCGCTGCCACACCGGCCGCCGATGCAGAACGCGAGCCCACCTGGGACGATCTGCCCGCTGAAGTGGTCTACGAAACCGATACCGTCGCGGTCGCCAGCCCTGTCGCACCGCCTGGGCCGGAACCCACCTGGGATGACCTGCCGGACGAAGTGATCTACGAAACCGACGCTGCCGACAGCCTTGCGCACACCGACAGCCCCGGACTGCAGGCCGCGTTCGAGGCCGCCGCCGACGGCGAGGTGGTTCCCGCCTTGGCCCCGCCGGCAGTGACCAAGGTTGCAGCACGCCCCGAGCCGGCACCGATGCCGTCGATGGCCCGTGTCGCCGTCGCGCCGCCGCCACGGGTCGCAGTGGACACCCCATCCAGCAACCGCCCTGGAACCTGGCAGGAGCTGCAGGCGCAGGCGCACCAGCCCGCCAGCAGCCCGCATCCGCAGAACCGTCGCGCCGGCGAACGTACGTCGCGTTGGCTGCGCCTGCGTTGCGGCACCCAGGCCTACGCGCTGGAACTGCTGAAGGTGCAGGAAGTGGTGCTGCCGGTGCCGTTGCTGCCCTTGCGCGGTACCGCCCCGGAAATGCTTGGCATCATGAACCTGCGTGGCCAGGTGGTGCCGGTGATGGATCTCGGCCTGCATCTGGGCGCGGCCTCCGCCGAGGATGACGCGCAGACCCGCATCGTCGTGCTCGAAGAGAACGGCGAGACCCTGGGCCTGCGTGTGTCGGCCGTGGAGGACGTCGCCAACCTGACTGACTCGCAGATCGAACCGCCCGATACCGCGCGTATCTGTCAGATCTCCAATGAACTGTTCCGCGGCGTGGCCCGCATCAGCCAGCGGCCGATGATCCTGCTCGACGCCACGCAACTGTTGGGGTGAATCGGCGCTCCGCGCCGATTCCGACCCTAAAGAACCGCCCTGCGGTGCCGTTATGAATGCTGGAACCGTTTGTCCGGAGCAACGATGAGCACTGTCGAACTGGGTGAGGATCTCGGCATCGAGAGCAGCACCGAGCTCAAGAACCGCCTTTCGCCCTTGGTGGCGGAAGCAGGCGAGCTGACCCTGGATGCAAGCCAGGTCGGTCGCATCCACACCGCCAGCGTGCAGGTGCTGTGTGCCTTCGTGCAGGCCCGCCGCGAGGCAGGCCTGGGCACCGGCTTCCACGGTTGCACTGCAACCTTCCGTGACGCTGCACGCCTGTTGGGCGTCACCCAGGCCCTGGGCCTGGACGTACCCCATGACAACCTGAAATCTGTGGAGAACGCTGCATGAGCGCACGTATCTTGGTGGTGGACGATTCGGCGTCGATGCGCCAGATGGTTTCCTTCGCCCTCACCTCGGCCGGTTTTGCCGTCGAAGAAGCTGAAGACGGCGCTGTCGCGCTCGGACGTGCCAAGGGCCAGCGCTTCAATGCGGTGGTCACCGACGTCAACATGCCGAACATGGACGGCATCGCGCTGATCCGCGAGCTGCGCCAGCTGCCCGACTACAAGTTCACGCCGATGCTGATGCTGACCACCGAATCGGCCGCGGACAAGAAGTCCGAAGGCAAGGCCGCCGGCGCCACCGGCTGGCTGGTCAAGCCGTTCAATCCCGAACAGCTGGTCGCCACCGTGCAGAAAGTGCTGGGCTGATCGCCCCGCACTGCTCCCCTTCTTCGCTTCCGGATCGCCACTGCCATGAGCATGGACCTGCAACGCTTCCACGCCACTTTCTTCGAGGAGAGCCGCGAAGGCCTCGACGCCATGGAGGCTGGCCTGCTGGCCCTGGAATCGGGGCAACAGGATGCGGAGATCATCAACTCGGTGTTCCGTGCCGCCCACTCCATCAAGGGTGGTGCCGGCACGTTCGGCTTCGATGCCATCGCCGGGCTGACCCACGTGCTGGAGACGCTGCTGGATGAGCTGCGTGCTGGCAAGCGCGCACTGGAGGGCAACGCCGTCGATGCGATGCTGTCGTCGGTGGACGTGCTGCGTGCGCTGTTGCGCGAGGCCGAACACGGCCAGCCCGCCGATCCCGCAGCCGTTGCCGCGGTGAAGGCGCGCCTGGAATCAGTGCTGTCTGGTCAAGCGCCTGCCGCTGCCGCACCTGTCGCCGCCAGCAAGGCCGACGACACGCCGGAAGCCTGGCAGATCGGCTTCACCCCGGCACCGTCGCTGTTCATGAGCGGCAACGACCCGCTGCGCATCATCCGCGAGCTGGAACACCTGGGGTCGCTGCAGGTGGCCGCACGCATGGATCGCCTGCCCGGCTTTGCCCAGCTTGACCCGCTCGAAGCCCACCTTGCGTGGGACCTGGGCCTGGTCGGCAAGGTGCCGCGCAGCAAGATCGAAGACACCTTCGCCTGGGTGCTGGACGACTGCGAACTGGATATCCGTCCGGCCGCGCCGCCGAGCCTGGCCACGCAGGCACCAGCTGCCGCACCGGTGGCTGCCGCCGCGCCTGCCACTGCAGCACCGGCTGCCGGTACCGGCGCCAGCCAGGAAGCGGAAACCTCCATCCGCGTCAGTGTCGACAAGGTCGATGCGTTGATCAACCTGGTGGGTGAGCTGGTCATCACCCAGGCCATGCTCAAGCAGGTCTCTCACGCGCTGGACCCGGTCCATGCCGAGAGCCTGTTCGCAGGCCTGGATCAGCTTGAACGCAATACCCGCGACCTGCAGGAAGCCGTGATCGGCGTGCGCATGCTGCCGGTCGATGCGGTGTTCCGCCGCTTCCCGCGCCTGGTCCGCGACCTGTCCGGCCGCCTCGGCAAGCACGTGCGGCTGCGCACGATCGGTGAGGGCACCGAGCTGGACAAGGGTCTGATCGAGAAGATCGCCGATCCACTGGTGCACCTGGTCCGCAACTCCATCGACCACGGCCTGGAAATGCCGGACGTGCGTCGCGAGGCCGGCAAGGACGAAACCGGCACGATCACCCTGGCAGCCTCGCACCAGGGCGGTCATATCGTCATCGAAGTCAGCGACGACGGCCGCGGCCTGAACCGCGAGAAGATCCTGGCCAAGGCGCACGAACGCGGCCTGGCCGTGCCGGACAACCCGACCGATTCGCAGGTCTGGGACCTGATCTTCCAGCCCGGCTTCTCCACTGCTGATGCGGTCACCGACCTGTCCGGCCGTGGCGTGGGCATGGACGTGGTCCGCCGCAACATCCAGGCGCTCGGTGGCGAGGTGCAGATTGAAAGTGGCCTCGGCACCGGCACCCGTACGCTGATCCGGCTGCCATTGACCCTGGCCATCCTCGACGGCATGACCGTGGCGGTGGCCGGCGAAACCCTGATCCTGCCGCTGGCCTACGTGCTTGAAGCGCTGCAGCCGCAGCCGGACGACATCCGCAGCATGGCCGGCGAAGGCCGCGTGTTGCGCGTGCGTGGTGAATACCTGCCGATCCTGTCGCTGAGCGAATACTACGGCTACGGGCAGCGTGCACCCGGCAGTGAATCGCTGGTGGTCGTGGTTGAAGGCGATGGCCAGAAGATCGCGCTGGAAGTGGACGAACTGGTCGGCCAGCAGCAGGTCGTGGTGAAGAACATCGAGAACAACTATCGCCGCATCGGCGGCGTCTCCGGCGCCACCATCCTCGGTGACGGCCGCGTCGCCCTGATCGTCGACATCGGCGGCCTGGTGCGTTCACTGCGGGTGCCGCAGGCCGCCTGAGCCACTGCATGCGCTGTGCCTGACCGCCGCCCTTCGGGGCGGCGGTTTTCGTTTGCGCGGGTGCACAGCGACCTTCCCGCCCGGGCCCGGCAGGGCGGCGCGGCGCACTGTGAACTCCGTCAACGCACTCTGTGAACTCCATCGTCCGCATGGTTTCGCCTGAAACCACGATGTCGATGCGAAAACCGTGTCATAGCGCGCTTTCCGTTGCATCACCCTACGCCATCGAATGTGACACAGGTCCATAAAGTCCGTCGCACAGGCGCCGCTATTTCGACATGACGGCAGTCACCGAACCCCCACCCGGCACGACCGTTCCCTCCTGCAACGACCTTTTGCCTGCGGTTTCGCCGCCGGCATTCTGCCCACCTTGGAGCACCCTGCATGAAGTGGTTCCACGATCTGCCCATCGCCCGCAAGCTGGCTGTGGGATTCACCCTGACCACCCTGATGACCGTCGTGCTGGGTGCCTTCGCCCTGGTCCGCCTGTCCGAAGCCAACGCGCAGCTCAGCGCGATGGCGTCCAACGATATTCCGTCGGTGCAGTACCTCGGCGAAGTGCGTTCGCAGCTGGGTGAATTCCGCACCTACGAACTGGCCCAGCTGAGCATGCTGGACCAGCCGGAGAAGGTGGCCGACTACAACAAGCGCATGAACGACACCGCCAAGGTGGTGCGCGAACAGCTGGCGGCCTACGCCGCGCTTCCGGCCGGGGCCAAGGAGCGCGCGCTGTACCAGGCCGTGCAGGCCGACGTCGATGGCTACTTCGCCGCCAATACCAAACTGCGCGAAGCCGCCACCGCCGGCGATGGCGAGGTGGCCCGGCAGATTTCCGACGACCAGTCACGCCCGCTGCGCCGCAAGGCCTTCGAAGACCTCAAGGCACTGGGCGCCTACAGCAGCTCGCTGATGCAGGGCAAGATCGACGACGCCAACGCAACCCACCGCAACAGCATGCTGGCCATCATCGCCGCCATCGTACTGCTGGTCGTGGTCGCCGCTACCCTGGCCGTGGTCATCTCGCGCGCCGTGGTCGGCCCGCTGGGCAAGGCTGTGCATGCCATCCAGGCCGTCGCCCGCGGCGATCTCAGCGTCACCACCCAGGCCACTGGCAAGGATGAAGCGGGGCGCATGCTGGCAGCCACCGCCGAGATGACCGCGATGCTGCGTCGCTTCTCCGAGCAGACCCAGCTGATGGCACAGATGCATGCCGGCCCCGATATCAGCCACCGCATCCCGGAAGACTTCCCGGGTGTCTATGGCCAGCTCGCCGGCGGCATCAACACGGTGATCTTCGAACACCTCGATGCGATCCGCGATGCCATCGACGTCCTCAACCAGTACGCCACCGGCAACCTCGCCCCAGACGCACGCCGGTTGCCGGGAAGCCGCGCGATCCTGCACGAATCGATGGATGCGGCCAAGGCCAGCCTGCTGGCGATCAACACGCAGATCCAGCAGTTGGCGTCGGCCGCTGCCGCCGGCGATTTCAGCCAGCGCGGCGACGCCCAGCGCTTCGATCACGATTTCCGCCTGATGATCGAGCAGCTGAACAGCATGATGCAGGTCGCCGACGGCAACCTGGGCCAGCTGTCGCAGCTGCTGCAGGCCATCGCCGCAGGCGACCTGACCGCACGCATGGACGGCCAGTTCCACGGCGTGTTCGCCCGCATGCGCGATGATGCCAACACCACGGTCACCCAGCTGACCCAGATCGTGAGCCAGATCCAGGCCAGCACCTCGAGCATCACCCTGGCCGCAGGCGAAATCGCCTCGGGCAACAGCGACCTGTCGCGCCGGACCGAACAGCAGGCTGCGAACCTGGAAGAAACCGCCGCTTCGATGGAGGAGCTGACCTCGACCGTGCGCCAGAACGCCGAGCATGCGCGCCAAGCCAACCAGCTCGCCATCGGCGCACATGGGGTGGCCTCGCAGGGTGGCGAAGTGGTCGGTCAGGTGGTCACCACCATGTCGGCCATCGAAGCGTCCTCGAAGAAGATCGCCGAGATCATCTCGGTCATCGACGGCATCGCCTTCCAGACCAACATCCTGGCGCTGAACGCCGCGGTCGAAGCCGCCCGCGCCGGTGAACAGGGCCGCGGTTTCGCCGTTGTCGCCAGCGAAGTGCGCACCCTCGCCCAGCGCTCGGCCGCCGCCGCCAAGGAGATCAAGGGCCTGATCGACGAATCGGTCGGCAAGGTTGCCGAAGGCTCCAGCCTGGTCCATCAGGCCGGCAGCACCATGGGCGAGATCGTCGCCTCGGTGCAGCGCGTCACCGACATCATGGCCGAGATTTCTGCCGCCTCGCAGGAACAGTCCGCCGGCATCGAGCAGGTCAACCAGACCGTGGTGCAGATGGACGAAACCACCCAGCAGAACGCCGCGCTGGTGGAAGAAGCCACGGCTGCAGCGCGGGCGATGGAAGACCAGGCCGTGCAGCTGGGCGAAGCGGTTGCACGCTTCCGCCTGGCCGCACCCAGCGCAGGCAGTGCGATGCCGCGCGCAGCGATGACCACCGCAAGCAGCACCTCGCGCAAAGCGGCGCCCGCACCCACCGCCACGCCATCGCGCGCGCGCAAGCCTGTTGCGCAGCCGGTGCTGGCCGGCGACGGCGACTGGCAGGAGTTCTGATCGCAGCACCGGGGTGGCGCCACGCCACCCCGTCATCAGACAGGGAGTGCCGGGCCATGCCCGGCCCCAGCGTCGCGCTTGCCTGGCGGCGCCCGCCATGGCACAACGGGGCAATCGAGCACGTTCGGTGCTACATAAATCCGCAACGCAGCCGATACTGCTTTAGAGCCACCCGCCCACACGCGTTGGCGCCCGCCCCTGACCACAGATTCCATGTCCGACGGCCACGACACTGCACCGCCCGAAGTCCATGCGGCCGACGCCGCCGACGATCGCTTTCTGGTCCGCAATCCTCGCCAGGTGCGGCAGCTGCTGCGTTCACTGATCGACCAGCGATCACTGATCAACGCCCACATCGACGGCCGTGATCGCTCTTTCCCAACCGCCCTGCTCGAACTGGACGACGACGAAGACATCCTGCTGCTCGATGGCAGCCCGCAGGAAGCCTCCAACCGCGCCGCCGAACAGGCAGACCATCTGCTGTGCTTCGCCCAGCTGGAACGGGTGATGGTGCGTTTCCGCCTGCACGACCTGCAGCGCGTGGACAACGAAGGCCATGTCGCCTTCCGCGCACCATTCCCCGAGGAGCTGGTGCACCTGCAACGGCGTGAGATGTACCGGCTGGAGACCCCCATCACCGATTCACCGCAGTTGCTGCTGCCACCGGGCGAGGCCCAGGCCGAAGCCCTGTCGATGCGGGTGGTGGACATCAGTGGCGGCGGCCTGGCGGTGACCGTACCGACCGACTGCGCCATCTTCAGCCTGCAGCAGCGCTACCGGGCACAGCTGTCCATGCCTGATGGCCCGGACCTGCACATCGGACTCGTGGTCTGCAACCTCCTGCCGCAGCGCCTGCCCAACGGCACCGAGGTCAAGCGCGTCGGCATGCGCTTCGACGAGCTGCCACGCGGCGGCGACAGCGCCATCCAGCGCTACATCTTCCGCATCGACCGCCAGCGCAAGGCACGCCGCAACGGCGAGCTCTGACATCTGCCGGCCAGCAGCCGGCACCGCCTATCCCAGATGGATCCACGCCATGCGTGGATACGCCCCCGGTAGTCCACGCCATGCGTGGATACGCCTCGGTAGATCCACGCCATGCGTGGATACGCCCCGGTAGATCCACGCCATGCGTGGATACGCCCCCGGTAGATCCACGCCATGCGTGGATGGATGCCTAAAGTCCCCCACCACGGGGCCGATATCGAGCCTGACACCGGCACTTCCGGCAGAACCAGGACCCCTCGATGAACGACAAGAACAGCTCCGCCGCCGGCGCCGATGGCGAATTCCTCAGCTTCACCCTCGGCGCCGAGCACTACGGCGTTGACATCCTCAAGGTGCAGGAAATCCGCGGCTACGACGCCGTCACCCGCGTCCCCGATGCCCCGGACTACATCAAGGGTGTCATCAACCTGCGCGGCACCATCGTGCCGGTGATCGACCTGCGCCTGAAGCTGCGCCTGGAAGACGCTCGCTACGACGCCTTCACCGTGATGATCGTGCTCAACGTGGAGGACCGCGTGGTTGGCATCGTTGTCGACAGCGTCTCCGACGTGATCCCGCTGTCGGCCGAGCAGATCCGCCCGACCCCGGAATTCGGCGCAGCCGTTGATACCCGTTTCATCTCCGGCATCGGCACCCACGATGACCGCATGCTGATCCTGCTCGATATCGAAACCCTGCTGGACAGCGCCGACATGGGCCAGACCAACATCGTCGAAGACGCCGCCGCCTGAACAAACGGACCTTCTTCACGTTTCTGTTACGCGGCCCTTCAGTTCCCCCCATCCACGCCGATAGGGGGACAGAAGCCGGTCGCGCAGGAACGCGCCAAGGCCGGATCCACCCTCACCATCCCCGGAGAATCACCCCGATGAAGTCCCTGCTTGCGTTCGTTTCGGCTGCCGTCCTGGCCACCACCGCTTCCTCCGCCTTCGCGCAGTCGGCCGAGATGATTCCGCCGGAGATGGCACCGCGCGCCGTCGGCAAGGACGGCATGGTCTGCGGCAAGGTCGAAAAGGCCCGCTTCGCAGAAGGCTCCGAAGGCCAGCCGACCTTCCTGTACATGGGCGGCGCCTTCCCGCGCCACACCTTCTCGGCGCGTATCGCCGGCGAGAACCGCGGCAAGTTCTCCTTCCCGCTGGAAACCCTGGAAGGCAAGACCGTGTGCGTGATCGGCAAGATCCAGCGCGACGCTTCGCGCGCGGAAATCGAAGTCAGCTCGCCGTCCAGCCTGAAGCTGGCCAACATCAAGTAATCCGCTGTCCGTCAGACCGCGCCGGCCAGCGTGCCGGCGTGGCTGTTGCAACCGGGCCCTGCGCCCGGCCGCGTCTGCCTTAGGAGATCGCAACGCCCATGCCGTGGATCAACAACCTGAAACTGATGCCGAAGCTCATGCTGACCTTCGGTGTCCTCTTGCTGGTGATGCTGCTGCAGGGCATCGTCGCCTATCGTGGCCTGCATTCGCTGAACAACGTGACCACCGAGCTGGCCGGTTCTCGCATGGAGAGCATCCGCATGGCCGGCGAGATGCGCGGCATGCTTGGCGAGTACCGCAACAGCGCCTACCAGCAGCTGATCCGCGCCAGCGACGACGTCAAGGCCGACGCCCGCAAGCAAGCGGTCGAGCTGCGTACCAGCATGGACACGTCGATCAAGGACTATCCGAAGCTTGTCGACAACGCACAGCAGAAGAAGCTGTTCGACACCTTCGCCAAGGACTGGAAGGATGCGCTGGCTTCCTACGACAGCGTCACCGAGATGCTGGAGCTGGACCTGCCCGACGATGCGATCGACACCTTCGTCGGCGAAACCCGCACCAAGCACCGCAAGGCTGGCGCCGCGCTCGAAGCGCTGATCGCCGAGGACAACCGCCTCGCCCGCGCCTCGCGCGACGAAGCTGCCTCCACCTACTCCGCCTCGGCCGTACTGACGGTCATCGCCCTGCTCGGCGGTGCCGCGCTCGGCCTGGTGCTGGTGTGGCTGTTCGCCCGCGCCTTGGTCGGCAGCGTGCGTGGCGCCGTCTCGGTGGCCAACGACGTCGCCGGTGGCAAGCTTGATGGTCACATCGACGTCAGCCGCCAGGACGAAGTCGGCGAGCTGATGCAGGCCATGCAGCGCATGCAGCGCGACCTGCGTGAGCGCACCGAAACCGACCAGGCCATCGCCCGCGAGAACCTGCGCATCCGCACCGCGCTGGATTACAGCTCGACCGGCGTCTACCTGACCGATCCCAACAACACCATCGTCTACAGCAACCGCGCCCTGCAGCAGACCCTGGCCCAGTACCAGGACGAGCTGCGCCGCGACCTGCCCGACTTCGACGTCCACGCCTCGCTGGTCGGCAAGCCGGTCACCGTGCTCGAGCACCGTGGCGAGATGGACAACACCCTGCTGGCCAACCTCAAGCAGCATGGCGTGGCCCGCCGCCCGATGCAGTATGGCGACGCCCAGTTCGCCCAGGTCGTGTCGACCATCCGCAATGAAGACGGCGACACCGTCGGCTACGTGGTGGAATGGCGCGACCGCACCCAGGAAGCGCAGGTCGAGGCAGAAGTGGCACGGGTGATCGCCCAGGCCGCCGCTGGCGACCTGTCCGGCCGTATCGACGCCAACGACAAGGAAGGCTTCTTCCTGCAGCTGGCCCAGCAGATCAACGGCCTGCTGGACGCCAACTCGGGCAGCATCGAACAGATCTCCGGCCTGCTCGCCGCGCTGTCGCAGGGTGACCTGACCGTGCGCATGCATGGCGACTACCAGGGCGTGTTCGCCCGCATGCGTGATGATGCCAACGCCACCGCCGCACAGCTGAGCGAGATCGTCACCCGCATCAAGCAGTCCAGCCGCGCGATCAGCTCGGCCGCCGGTGAAATCGCCTCCGGCAACAGCGACCTGTCGCGCCGTACCGAACAGCAGGCTGCCAACCTGGAAGAAACCGCTGCCTCGATGGAGGAACTGACCTCCACCGTGCGCCAGAACGCCGAACACGCCCGCCAGGCCAACCAGCTCGCCATCGGCGCGCACGGCGTGGCCTCGCAGGGCGGCGAAGTGGTCGGCCAGGTGGTCACCACGATGTCGGCCATCCAGGCCTCGTCGAAGAAGATCGCCGAAATCATCTCGGTCATCGACGGCATCGCCTTCCAGACCAACATCCTGGCGCTGAACGCCGCGGTGGAAGCCGCGCGTGCCGGCGAACAGGGCCGTGGTTTCGCCGTGGTCGCCAGCGAAGTGCGCACCCTCGCCCAGCGCTCGGCTGCAGCGGCCAAGGAAATCAAGGGCCTGATCGACGACTCCGTCGGCAAGGTCAATGACGGCTCGGCGCTGGTGCACAAGGCCGGCGCCACCATGGGCGAGATCGTCGCCTCGGTGCAGCGCGTGACCGACATCATGGCCGAGATCTCCGCTGCCTCGCAGGAACAGTCGGCCGGCATCGAGCAGGTCAACCAGACCGTGGTGCAGATGGACGAAACCACCCAGCAGAATGCCGCGCTGGTGGAAGAAGCCACTGCTGCCGCACGGGCAATGGAAGAGCAGGCCGGCCACCTGAGCGAGGCGGTGTCGATCTTTGTGGTCGACGAAGCCGAAGTCGTGGTCGCCGCGCGCACGCCGGCACCGCGTGCCGCAGCACCGGCAGCTCCGGCTCCGGTGGCACCGCCGGCCCGACGCGTCAGCGGCGGTCGCCCGGCAGTGACCGAACTGGCCGATGGAGACTGGCAGGAATTCTGATTCCTGCCCGACCTGGAGCATGAAGACGCCCCGGCCCTGCGCTGGGGCGTTTTCGTTTACGGAATATCTGGTTGTCCAGCCAACGGCGAAGCCCCTCGGGGTGGTCGCGGAAAGCGCCAGGCCGTTGAGGATTGGCCGGGAGGGTGGGTTGCGCAGGGGCCGCCGTGAATACGTCCTTGTAGGCTCGGGCGCGCCATCCATGGCGCTTACGCCCCTGCGCAGCCCACCCTCCCGGCCACAGACAGTTTCCGTGCGCGATCCACCCCGGATTGAAGAAAGAAAAGCAAAGAGCAAAGCCACAGCTGCAGCGCTTCCGGGGTCAGATCCGTTTTCCGCAGGAAAACGGATCTGACCCCTCTTTCCACTTGGAAACCCAACGCTCTTGCCGTCCGACACTGGAATGCTGGATGAGTCGTGCGGGCATGGGCTGGCGGGACCGTTGGCGCCATGGATGGCGCCATCGAGCCCCCATGGATGGGTTTACGGCGTGTCCCGCCAGCCCATGCCCGCACGGCTCCTTCTCAACACTGCAGAGCCGACCAATCGCCGTTGCTGTTGTCGTTGCTTCAAAGCCTGCCGCAGGCAGCGCCGCAGCCGCCGCTGCAAGGAAACCTGAATACGTTCGAACACCCCGCCTCAATCCCCCGCCCCCGCGGCCGATAACGGTCATGTCACCGCTGCTCCCGCTCAGCACCGGCGGCTCCACCCACCACGACCCGGGTCCTGCTCGATGAATCTCCTGCATCGCTGGCAACACTACTTCAGCAATCTCTCCGTCCGACGCAAGCTCAATCTGCTCACGCTGCTGATCGCGCTCGGCGTGATCGCGCTCTCGGTGATCGCTGCCCGCATGCAGTACCTGGACCTGACCGATACCCGCAAGTCTTCGCTGAAGACCCAGGTCGAGCTGAGCTACGGCATCCTCGACCACTACCACCGCCTCGCCGGATCCGGTGAACTCAGCGAAGACGCCGCCAAGGCCGCCGCACTGCAGGCGCTGGAAGTCATGCGCGCGCAGAACGACACCTATTACTACAACATCTACGACACCGGCTATCACGTGCTCATGCACCCGTTCCGCAAGGATCTGGTGGGCAAGGACATGAAGGATTTCCGTACTGCCGATGGCGTTCGCATCTACTACGACCAGATCGAGGCGGCCAAGGCCGGCGGCGGGTTCGTGGCCTATCGCTGGGCCAAGCCCGGCGAGAAGGGCGAGGTCGAAAAGGTGGCCTACGCCGGCCTGTTCAAGCCCTGGAACTGGGTGGTCAGCAGCGGCGTCTACATGGACGACGTGCAGCAGCAGGCACTGGTCTTCACCGCCGTCATGACCCTGGCCGGCGGCGTGCTGGTGCTGATCGTGCTCGCATTGAGCTGGGTCATCGGCAACCGCATCGCACGACCGCTGAAGCAGGCCACCGCTGTGGCCGAAGGCATCGCCAGCGGCAAGCTGGACAGCCATATCGGTCCGCAGCCGCACGACGAAACCGGTCGCCTGCTCGAAGCCATGTCGCGCATGCAGCAGCAGCTGCACGCGGTCATCAGCGGCCAGCGCGAGATGGCACGCCGCCACGACGGCGGTGAGCTCAGCTACCGCATCGACGCCAGCACCTTCCCCGGCGAGTACGGGCTGATGGTGCAGGAAACCAACGCCCTGGTCGGCGGCCACGTGCAGACCCTGCACGATGTGCTGAACGTCGTGCAGCAGTACGCCGTCGGCGACCTCAGCGCCGACATCGCCCGCTACCCGGGCGAAAAGGCGGCGATGACCACCACCGTCGACACCGTCAAGGCCAACCTCGGCCGCATCAATGCCGAGATCAAGCAGCTGGCCAGCGCCGCAGCCGCGGGCGACTTCAGCCAGCGCGGCGACGCCCAGCGCTTCGATCACGATTTCCGCACCATGCTGGAAAACCTCAACGCCATGATGGCGGTCAGTGATGAGAACCTCGGCAAGCTCTCGCAGCTGCTGTCGTCCATCGCCGACGGCGACCTGACCGCACGCATGCACGGTGACTACCAGGGCGTGTTCGCGCGCATGCGTGACGATGCCAACGCCACGGTCAGCCAGCTCACCCAGATCGTTGGCCAGATCCAGCTCAGCGCCTCCAGCATCACCCTGTCGGCCGGCGAGATCGCCTCGGGCAACAGTGATTTGTCGCGCCGCACCGAGCAACAGGCGGCCAACCTGGAAGAAACCGCCGCCTCGATGGAGGAGCTGACCTCCACCGTGCGCCAGAACGCTGAACACGCGCGCCAGGCCAACCAGCTCGCTATCGGCGCGCATGGCGTGGCCTCGCAGGGCGGCAGCGTCGTTGGCCAGGTGGTCACTACGATGTCGGCCATCGAAGCGTCCTCGAAGAAGATCGCCGAGATCATCTCGGTCATCGACGGCATCGCCTTCCAGACCAACATCCTGGCGCTGAACGCGGCAGTCGAAGCCGCCCGTGCCGGCGAACAGGGCCGAGGCTTCGCCGTGGTCGCCAGCGAGGTGCGCACCCTCGCCCAGCGCTCGGCCGCCGCCGCCAAGGAGATCAAGAGCCTGATCGACGAATCGGTCGGCAAGGTCGCCGAAGGCTCCAGCCTGGTGCACCAGGCTGGCAGCACCATGGGCGAGATCGTCGCGTCGGTGCAGCGCGTGACCGACATCATGGCCGAGATTTCTGCTGCCTCGCAGGAGCAGTCCGCCGGCATCGAGCAGGTCAACCAGACCGTGGTGCAGATGGACGAAACCACCCAGCAGAACGCCGCGCTGGTGGAAGAAGCCACGGCGGCAGCACGGGCGATGGAAGACCAGGCTGCGCAGCTTGCCGATGCCGTGGCGATCTTCCGACTCGACAACCAGGTCGCTGTCGCAGTGAAGGCGGTGACTGCCAAGGTCGCGCCGAAGGTTGCCAGCGCCGCGCCTTCGCGGCCGTTGTCGACGCCCGCACCGATCCGCCGTACCCACTCCAGCACCGTCGTCTCCAACGACGGCGACTGGCAGGAATTCTGATCCTTGCGGCGGCTCAGGCCGCCGCCCCGCCGATGGACACGTCACCCGTGCAGAGCCCTACCCCCATCGTCAGCGGTACACGCGAATTCGAGTTCGCCGACCGTGATTTCCGCCGCGTCTGCGACCTGATCTACCAGCGCGTGGGCATCGCTCTCGCCCCGGCCAAGCGCGACATGGTGTATGGACGCCTGTCGCGCCGGCTGCGCACGCTGGGCATGCGCAGCTTCCAGCAGTACCTGGACCACCTGGAACAGGGCGATGGTGACGAGTGGCAGGCATTCACCAATGCGCTGACCACCAATCTCACTGCGTTCTTCCGCGAGCCGCACCATTTCGACAAGCTGCGCGAGGAGCTGCAGCAGCGCAACGGCCGTGGCCCGCTGCTGCTGTGGTCATGCGCTGCCTCCACCGGTGAGGAGCCTTACTCGATGGCGATCACCGCCTGCGAAGCGTTCGGTACCCTGAAACCACCGGTGCGCATCGTCGCCACCGACGTAGACACCCAGGTGCTGGCCACCGCCGGGCGCGGTGTCTACAACATCGATCGTGTCGCCGGCCTTGATCCGGACCTGCGTCGACGCTACTTCCAGCGCGGCAGTGGCCCCAACGAAGGCCAGTGCCGCGTACTGCCGGCGCTGCGCGAGCTGATCGAGTTCCGCCCGCTCAACCTGCTGGCGCCGCGCTACGACGTCGGCGGCCCGTTCGATGCGCTGTTCTGCCGCAACGTGATGATCTACTTCGACAAGCCGACCCAGCGCGCGATTCTCGGCCGTCTGGTCAACCATCTGGCCGACGACGGCCTGCTCTACACCGGCCACTCGGAGAACTACCTGCACGCCGCCGACCTGATCCAGCCCTGCGGTCGTACCCTGTATCGACGCGCGCAGGGAGCCGGCGCATGAATGCATCGCTGCGCACCGATGATGTGATGCGCTACCAGGACGCACGCTTCAAGACCATCGCCGCCAAGCTGCTGCCGACCCAGTACCTGGTGGTGGATGACACCACTGCGCTGACCACAACGCTTGGCTCCTGCGTGGCGGCATGCCTGCGCGACCCGGTGCTGAAGATCGGTGGCATGAACCACTTCCTGCTTCCTGAAGGCAACGCTGGCGATGGCGCGCCCGCACGTTACGGCAGCTATGCAATGGAACTGCTGATCAACGACATGCTCAAGCGTGGTGCGCACCGCAAGCGCATCGAGGCCAAGGTGTTCGGCGGCGCCAACGTGCTGAAAGGCTTCACCAGCAACCCGGTGGGTACGCGCAACGCCGAGTTCGTGCGCCAGTACCTGCAGGCCGAGCACATCCCGATCCTGGCCGAAGATCTGTGCGGCATCCATCCGCGCAAGATCTGGTTCTTCGCCGATACCGGCCGCGTCGTCGTACAGCGCCTGCCGCACGCCCACGAAGCGGAAGTGGCCGCGACCGAATCGGCCGTGCGCGCACGCCTGTCCAAGGCCCCGGTCACCGGTGGCGTGGAGCTGTTCGAATGACCCTGACCGGCAACGCCCCCTGCCGGGTCCTGATCGTCGACGATTCCGCCGTCGTACGGCAGATGCTTACCGAAATCCTGTCCAGCGATCCGGCCATCGACGTGGTCGGCACCGCGGCCGATCCGCTGCTGGCCCGCGAGAAGATCAAACGCCTGGCCCCGGACGTGATCACCCTGGACGTGGAAATGCCGCGCATGGATGGCCTGGCGTTCCTGGAAAACCTGATGCGCCTGCATCCGCTACCGGTGGTGATGATCTCCTCGCTGACCGAGCGCGGTGCCGACACCACCCTGCAGGCGCTGGGCCTGGGCGCGGTGGATTTCGTCTCCAAGCCCAAGCTCGATGTGGCCCGTGGCCTGCAGGCCTATGCCGATGAAATCATCGCCAAGGTGAAGATGGCTGCGCGCTCGCGGGTGCGCCCACTGGTGCGCGTGGCCACACCGAAACTCACGCTGGACGCCGCCCCTGCCCTGCGTCCGGCAGCAACGCAGTTCCGCACCACGGATCGTCTGATCGCCATCGGCTCGTCGGCCGGTGGTACCGAAGCACTGCGCGTGGTGCTGGAAGGCATGCCCGCCGATGGTCCCGCGGTGGTGATGACCCAGCACCTGCCGGCCAGTTTCAGCACCGCCTTCGCCGAGCGCCTGGACCGCCATTCGGCGATGGCCGTGCGCGAAGCCAGCGATGGTGAAGCCGTGCTTCCCGGCCACGCTTACCTGCCACCGGGCGGCAAGCATCTGCGGATCATCCGCGACGGTGCGCGCTGGCGCTGCCGTGTGGATGACGGCCCTGCAGTCAACCGGCACAAACCGGCAGTGGACGTGCTGTTCCGTTCGGTGGCGCAGGCCGCCGGCGGCAATGCCATCGGCGCCATCCTCACCGGCATGGGCGATGACGGCGCACGTGGCCTGCTGGAAATGCGCCAGGCGGGCGCGCCCACCCTGGTGCAGGACGAAGCGACCAGCGTGGTCTGGGGCATGCCGGGTGCCGCGTTCAAGCTCGGCGCCGCCGAGGAACAGGTGCCGCTGGAACGCATTGCCGAGCGTCTGCTGGCACTGGCCCGAGGCTGACCGTCCACCGCATCGCACCGCCTCATCCTGTCTTTCAAACGCCGGCCCCGGAAGGGTCGGCATGGCTGTTTTGTTTCTCAAGGAGCTTGACCATGGCCCCGCGCCGTATCCCCACCCGAACGCCACTACTGGCTGCCGCGCTGTTGGCCCCGCTGATGGCCGCCGCCGATGGGCTGCCGTCATCGCCGCAGGCCACGCCGACCGCTGCCCCCGCCACCGATGGTGCCGCAGCTTGGACCGAGCGCGTCCAGATCCAGAGCGGTCCGGATACCGGATCGCAGCGTGTGCACGCACCGGATGTAGCACTGCGCATCGTTACCCCCGATGACAGCGAGGCGCTCACCCCCAAGGGGCTGGCACTGCTCTTCAGCGGCAATGAGCCGGACTACTTCCGGCGCAACACCCTGCCCGGCAGCATCGTCGAGAGCCAGGCCAGCCCCGCCATCACCCTCATGCCGTCGGTGGCCAAGGCACTGGTGGGCGGCTACTTCAGGCACTTCCCCGACGCTGTCCCCAAACAAGTCAGCACCCTTCGCTTCAGCGCAGACAGATGGGCCCTGGTGCACCAGGGCAATACGCGCAAGGATCCCCTCTACCGCCTCAATCACTCCAGCACCATCCAGCAGCGCCGAGCCGACGGCACGCTGGCGGAAATCATCAGCTGCAATGACAGCGACAACCGGGCGACTCTGGACGCATGGCAAGCCGATGATTACGCGCGGCTCAAGGCGGCCGCGCAGATGATCACGATGAAATGCATCGAGAAGCTGGTCAAGAGAATCCCCGCGATGTATCCGCGCCCGTTGGCAGGTGGAGATCTTACGGCCTACGCCGACGGCGCCGCGCCGCCGGCACGGGTGCGCATCTACGCCGCCCTGGGGCGGACCACCACCCTGTACACCGATGCCGCCTGCCGCGAAGACTACCGCGACAGGATCGACGTCAAGTACAACAACGCCGGCGACAAGGGCGTGCTCGGCATCCCCGTCACGGAAACCCTGCGCAGCAAGGAGAACGAGCGCTTCTCCATGCTCAGCTACCAGGAATACGAAGTACCCGGTGGCAAGCCGCTGATCTTCGAGGCCCGCTTCGATGCAAGCAGTCGCTTGTACTGCGACGGCAAGCTGTCTGGCCAGTTCGTTGCCAGGCCGGGCCAGGACTATGAAGTGGAATTTGAAGTGGCCGACAAGATGTGCCGGCTGCATATCCGCCAGGTGCATGCCGACGGCAGCATGACACCGCAGCAGGCACGGGCGACCCCCACCATTTGTGAGGGCACCCGCGCGCCGGTGCGCATCGAGCCACGCCAGGACATGCAGGTACTGCTGTTCAGCCCTGGCCAACTGCAGATCCAGGATGCCAACCAGAGCAGCGCGCCGAAGCAGCTGAGCGACGATGCGGGCAGCAGCGAGGCACTGCAGCAGCTGCTGCAGCAGGCCAGCGGCACACCCGGCACGCGCTTGTGCGTGGTGCTACCGGCCACGGACTACAGCAGCGTCCTGCACGATGCCGTGCGCCAACGCGTGCTGGATGCACCGCAGGTATTGCCCAGCCTGTGGGAGGAAACGGCAACGCTGAACCAGCGCCGCAATGCCGCCGCCAATGCCCCGGTCGACATCGCCGCTGCGGTCACCCATTGCAAGGCGTTCCCGATCAAGGAATTCGCGGCGCACTGAGCTATTGCCCGCTGGCCCACGACGGTCAGCAGGCTTCAACCACCAGGGTGCGTCCTGCACCTCATTCCCGCTTTTCCAAGGAGTTCCACCGTGGCATTACGCCCAACCTGCCTCACCGCCGCGATCGCGGCCAGTCTGCTGCTGGCTCCCTCGGCCCATGCCAGCGACGAAACTCCCGTGCCCACGCCCGTCGCCGCCGCTGCGGTCACGAGTGAAGGATCATCCGATCCGGCAACGGACGCCACGCCCGTAACCGACGGCGTCGAGGCAGCACCGGCAGCGGTTTCCGCGGCCGAACCCGCTGCCGCGGATGTCGCAGCGGCGACGACGCCCGCGCTGGACTACAGCAGCCTGCAGCGCATCAAGATCACGTCCGGGCTGGGGGTTGGTCCCAACGGCAATCGTTTGGGCGATCCCGTGCTGCGCCTGGTGATGCGTGCCGACACCGCTGCCGTCACCGTAGCCAAAGTCGGGCTGTCTGCGCTGGCGTTCGTCACTGGCGTGGGTGACATCGGCACCAGCAACAGCTTCAGCAAGAACAACGTGCGCGGCGAAAACATCGGCGCCGTGCCCAGTCCGTCGTACGGACTGTTGCCCAGCATGATCCGCGAACAACTGGCGATCTACTTCGCGGCCCATCCCGGCGCCATTCCCAGTGATGAGCGCACGGTCGAAGCCAGCGCCGGTCAGTGGTCGCTGGTGTACCAGAAGCTCAGTGATGCCGACACGCCGTATGAGCTGCGCCACGACGCCACCATCGGCTTCCCGGTGGTGCGCAAGCTGTTCCGCAGCGCCAGTGGCGGCCAGGGCGTGCACTGCCAGGACGAAGCACGGGTTGCCCCGTTGCAGGAATGGCAGGCCGACGACTACGCCAAGGCCAAAGCGGCTTCGCGTGAGTTTGCCGACGCCTGCATTGCACGTTTCGTGGCTGAGCTGCCGCGCCTGTTCCCTGACCATGGCGTGTTGCCGCAGCCTGCGGAGCAAGCCGAGCTCCCGGCAGAAGCACCCGCCGCTACCGAGGCCTGAGTCAAGGCACACCTGCACCTTGGTAGTGCCGGCCGCTGGCCGGCAGCACTCCTGACCCCGCGCATCTGCCGGCCAGCGGCCGGCACTACCGCATCAGGCAGCGCCCCTCCCGGCCACATCCCGGTGCAGCTCGACCTGGACCAAATCCATCGGGCCTGCCGCTGCAATATGCGCTTCACGGTTGCTTGAAGCTCACCGGGATCCGGACGTGCCCCGGCACCGGCACGCCATTCTTCCTGGCGGCGGTGTACGTCCATTTCTTCACTGCCATCAGTGCCGCCTCATCCAGCACGGCCCAGCCGCTGCTTGTTTCCACGACGGCATCAGCAAGCGTGCCGTCGGCGGCCACGTGGCACACCACGATCACCTCGCCCTGCAAACCGTCCCGATAGGCCTGGCCCGGATAGATCGGGGCCTTGCCGTATCGCGATGACAGGTCCAGCGCCGCCGGGCCGTCCTGCGGCTCGACTGCAGCTTGCCCGGTAGCGGCTGTCGTCGGCACCGGCTCGCACGCCACCAAGCAGAACGACACCGGCAACCGCATCACGCCGGCCACCCGTTCGCCGTCGCGCACGGCCGCCTGATAGTCCCAGCGTTGGCTCGCCTTGACGTAGGCCGCATCGATGGCCTCCCAGCCGCTGCTTTCGATCACCTTCGTCGATGTCCACTCGCCCCGCGCATCCACATGCATTTCCAGCAGCAGTGACTTCCTGCCCGGGGGAACCTTCTTGTATACCGCCGCCGGGAACCATGCGGGGTTGTTCGCCATTGAACTGATGCCCACCGTCGGTGGATCTTCATAGGCGGCTGCGACGGATGCCACGCACAACAGTGCGACACCGGCCATCGATCTCACGAGCGCACGGAATGAACGACAGCGAACGGCGTCGGAGAGGGTCGGCACAGCAACGGGGCGCATGGAATGCTCCGGACGGACAGCCCGATAGCAGAACATGAACGCGGAAACGTGTCACCCATCGGTCAGGCCAGGTGATGCGTGGAAGACGATGCAGCAAACAGAAAACCCCCGGCTTGCACCGGGGGTTCTTCGTTTCAACGGGCTGCCGGCCAGCGGCCGGCACTACCCTCAGGCAGCGACCGTCTTGGCCACGTCCTGGTATTCCTCGATCTGGTCGAAGTTCATGTAGCGGTAGATCTCCGCGCCGCTGGCGGCGATCACGCCCACATCGGCCATGTACTCTTCCTTGGTCGGGATGCGGCCCAGACGCGAGCAGATCGCAGCCAGTTCGGCCGAACCCAGGTACACGTTGGTGTTGCGGCCCAGACGGTTCGGGAAGTTGCGGGTCGAGGTCGACATCGCGGTGGAGCCTTCGCGGATCTGCGCCTGGTTGCCCATGCACAGCGAGCAGCCCGGCATTTCCATGCGTGCGCCGGTGGCGCCGAAGGTGCCGTACACGCCTTCCTTGGTCAGCTCGGACGCATCCATCTTGGTCGGCGGTGCCACCCACAGGCGGGTCGGCAGGTCGCGCTTGCCTTCCAGCAGCTTCGCAGCGGCACGGAAGTGACCGATGTTGGTCATGCACGAACCGATGAACACTTCGTCGATCTTGGCGCCAGCGACTTCGGACAGGGTCTTCACGTCGTCCGGGTCGTTCGGGCAGGCCACGATCGGCTCGTGGATGTCGGCCAGGTCGATCTCGATGACGGCGGCGTACTCGGCGTCGGCATCCGGCTCCAGCAGTTCCGGGTTGGCCAGCCACGCTTCCATCTTCTCGATACGGCGCTGCAGCGAACGCGGATCCTGGTAGCCCTCGGCAATCATCCACTTCAGCAGGGTGATGTTGCTGGTCAGATACTCGATGATCGGTTCCTTGTTCAGGCGCACCGAGCAACCGGCCGCCGAACGCTCGGCCGAGGCATCGGACAGTTCGAACGCCTGTTCGACCTTCAGTTCCGGCAGGCCTTCGATTTCCAGGATGCGACCGGAGAAGATGTTCTTCTTGCCGGCCTTGGCCACAGTCAGCAGGCCCGACTTGATGGCGTACAGCGGGATCGCGTTGACCAGGTCACGCAGGGTCACGCCCGGCTGCATCTTGCCCTTGAAGCGCACCAGCACCGATTCCGGCATGTCCAGCGGCATCACGCCGGTGGCAGCGGCGAAGGCGACCAGGCCCGAACCGGCCGGGAACGAAATGCCCACCGGGAAACGGGTGTGCGAGTCGCCACCGGTACCGACGGTGTCCGGCAGCAGCATGCGGTTCAGCCAGCTGTGGATCACGCCGTCGCCCGGGCGCAGCGAGATGCCGCCACGGGTGGAGATGAATTCCGGCAGGGTGTGGTGGGTCTTCACGTCCACCGGCTTCGGGTAGGCGGCGGTGTGGCAGAACGACTGCATCACCAGGTCGGCCGAGAAGCCCAGGCAAGCCAGGTCCTTCAGCTCGTCGCGGGTCATCGGGCCGGTGGTGTCCTGCGAGCCGACCGAGGTCATCTTCGGTTCGCAGTAGGTGCCCGGGCGCATGCCCTGGCCTTCGGCCAGGCCACAGGCGCGGCCGACCATCTTCTGCGCCAGCGAGAAGCCCTTGCCGGTGTCGACCGGCTGCACTGGCAGGCGGAACAGATCGGTCGGGGCCAGGCCCAGCGCTTCACGCGCCTTGCCGGTCAGGCCGCGGCCGATGATCAGCGGAATGCGGCCACCGGCGCGCACTTCGTCGAACAGCACGTCGGACTTGACCTGGAACTCGGCGATCACTTCACCGTTCTTCAGCGCCTTGCCGTCGTACGGACGCAGCTCGACGACATCGCCGTGCTCCATCTTCGACACGTCCAGCTCGATCGGCAGCGCGCCGGCATCTTCCATGGTGTTGTAGAAGATCGGAGCGATCTTCGAGCCCAGGCAGACGCCACCGGCGCGCTTGTTCGGGATGAAGGGAATGTCATCGCCGGTCCACCACAGCACGCTGTTGGTGGCCGACTTGCGCGAGGAACCAGTGCCGACCACGTCGCCGACGTAGGCCACCAGATGGCCCTTGTCCTTCAGGTCGAGGATCTGCTGGATCGGGCCGCGCTTGCCGTCTTCTTCCGGGGTGAACGGCGCATCGTCGCGCTTGTTCTTCAGCATCGCCAGGGCGTGCATCGGGATATCCGGGCGGGTGGTCGCGTCCGGCGCCGGCGACAGGTCGTCGGTGTTGGTTTCGCCCGGCACCTTGAACACGGTGACGGTAAGGCTCTGCGGCACTTCCGGGTTGCTGGTGAACCACTCCGCATCGGCCCAGCTCTGCAGCACGGACTGGGCGTTGGCGTTGCCGGCCTTGGCCTTTTCCTGCACGTCATGGAAGGCATCGAACACCAGCAGGGTCTTCTTCAGGCCGTTGGCGGCGATGGTGCCGACGCTGGCGTCGTCCAGCAGCTGCACCAGCGGAGCGACGTTGTAGCCGCCGAGCATGGTGCCCAGCAGTTCGGTGGCGCGCTCGCGGCTGATCAGCGGGTTCTGCTCGCTGCCCAGCGCGATCGCGGCCAGGTACGAGGCCTTGACCTTGGCAGCGTCATCGACGCCGGCCGGTACGCGGTGGGTCAGCAGGTCGAGCAGGAACTCGGCCTCTCCCTGCGGCGGGTTCTTCAGCAGTTCGATGACATCGGCCGTCTGCTGCGCGGTCAGCGGCAGGGGCGGGATGCCAAGCGCAGCGCGCTCGGCGACGTGGTGGCGGTAGGCTTCCAACATGACAACTCCCGGGTAATGCGTAGGTTGAAAAAAATGGGCTCAGGCTTGCGGCACGATCAGCTTCAGGCCCTTGAAGTAGTCGCGGTAAAACGTATCGTTCCAGGTGATCAGGCCATCGCACTGCAGCAGTGCGTGAGCGCCGACCATGAATTCGTCCAGGCTGCGGCGGCTGCCGCTGCGTTGGCGGTGGCGCCGGTGCATTTCACCGGCGCGCAATGCGGACTTGGCCTCCATCGGATTGAAGTGCACGCCCATTTCCTCCAGCGCTTCAAGCACTTCGGCACCTCCGCGCAACGAAGCGCAGACCTCCGCCAAGGTGGCGCCGCACACCACCACGCGGCCACCGACCAGGCTCTGCCGCAGCATCGCCTCGACCGCGTCGGCCTGCGGGCCATTGCTGAGCAGTTCGACCAGCACCGGTGAATCGACGGCGATCATCACGGCTTATTCCTCGTCCCGCACCGCGCGCACGGCGGCCTCGGAAGATTCGAATCCATCCAGCGCGAACTTGCCGCGGGCGCGTGAGATCGCATCGTCCACGCTCTTGCGCAGGATGATGCGGCTGCCATCCAGCTCGACCTTCAGCAAGGTGCCCTTGGTCAGGCCCAGCGCGTCGCGCACGGCTTTGGGAAGGGTGATCTGCCCGCGTTCTGCAACAGTGGCTTCCATCGGTAGGCCCTCCAGAGTATGCACAAATTATACATACTTCCCCGGGCATACTTCCACCCTGAACCGGACAGGCGAACCGTCAGCCCCTGCCTCGCAAAGGATCGGCCACAAACGTGACATACGCCATACACCTTCCTCTGTAGTCTTGAACCGATGCCGCAGGCCGGACCCGGCCAGGTGAATCCATTCAGTTACGGGTTCATACTGGGACGACCGGGGCCGCAAGGCCTGCGGCGACCGCAAGCAGGCCCGTCCATGTACGGGCCACTGCAAGCCATCCGCAACAGGAGTCATCCCGCATGAGCGATTCGTTCTCCACCCGCAGCCAGCTGAACGTCGGCGGCAAGACCTACGACTATTTCAGCCTGCCCACGCTGGGCCAGCGCTTCGATATCTCCCACCTGCCCTACTCGATGAAGATCCTGCTGGAGAACCTCCTCCGGCACGAGGACGGCGGCGCCACCGTCGGCCCGGACCACATTGAAGCCGTCGCCCGCTGGAACCCGACCGCCGAGCCGGATACCGAGATCGCCTTCATGCCCGCGCGCGTGGTGCTGCAGGACTTCACCGGCGTGCCCTGCGTGGTCGACCTGGCCGCGATGCGCGATGCGGTGGTCAAGCTGGGCGGCAGCCCGGAGCAGATCAACCCGCTGATTCCCTCCGAACTGGTCATCGACCACTCGGTGCAGGTCGACGTGTTCGGCAAGCCCGACGCGCTGGACCTCAACGGCAAGATCGAGTTCCAGCGGAACCAGGAACGCTACGGCTTCCTGCGCTGGGGCCAGAAGGCCTTCGACAACTTCAAGGTGGTGCCGCCCAACACCGGCATCGTCCACCAGGTGAACCTGGAAAACCTGGCCCGCGTGGTGATGACCGCGGACAAGGATGGTAAGGCGGTTGCCTATCCCGACACGGTGTTCGGCACCGACAGCCACACCACCATGATCAACGGCATCGGCGTGCTCGGCTGGGGCGTAGGCGGCATCGAGGCTGAAGCGGCCATGCTCGGCCAGCCCTCGTCGATGCTGATCCCGCAGGTGGTCGGCTTCAAGCTGACCGGCAAGCTGCCCGAAGGCGCCACCGCCACCGACCTGGTGCTGACCGTCACCCAGATGCTGCGCAAGCTCGGCGTGGTCGGCAAGTTCGTCGAGTTCTATGGCGACGGCCTGCAGCACCTGCCACTGGCCGACCGCGCCACCATCGGCAACATGGCTCCGGAATACGGCGCCACCTGCGGCATCTTCCCGATCGACAACGAATCGCTCACCTACCTGCGCCTGTCCGGCCGCAGCGAAGAGCAGATCGCTTTGGTCGAAGCCTATGCCAAGGCGCAGGGCCTGTGGCACGACGCCAACAGCCCGCACGCCCAGTACAGCACCACGCTGGAACTGGACATGGGCACGGTGAAGCCGTCGCTGGCCGGCCCCAAGCGCCCGCAGGACCGCGTGCTGCTGGAAGACGTGCAGAAGAACTACCGCGATGCCCTGGTCGGCATGACCGCCAACCGGGACAAGCGCAGCGACGATGTATCGACCTTCGTCAATGAAGGCGGCGGCGCAGCAGTAGGCAACGAGCAGTTGGCCAAGGGCTTCGCCGACATCGAGATCGAGAACCGCAAGGTACGGCTGAAGGACGGCGCAGTGGTCATCGCCGCCATCACTTCGTGTACCAACACCTCCAACCCGGCGGTGATGATCGGTGCCGGCCTGCTGGCCCGCAATGCGGCCGCCAAGGGCCTGGACCGCAAGCCCTGGGTGAAGACCTCGCTCGGCCCAGGTTCGCGCGTGGTCACCGACTACCTGGAAAAGGCCGGCGTGCTGAAGGAGCTGGAGAAGATCGGCTTCTACGTGGTCGGCTATGGCTGCACCACCTGCATCGGCAACTCCGGCCCGCTGCCGACCGAAGTCAGCGCCGGCATCGCCAGTGGCGACCTGGTGGTCACCTCGGTGCTGTCGGGCAACCGCAACTTCGAGGGCCGCGTGCATCCCGAAGTGAAGATGAACTACCTGGCCAGCCCGCCGCTGGTGGTGGCCTACGCCATCGCCGGTACCACGGACATCGACCTGACCACCGAACCGCTCGGCACCGGCAGCGATGGCCAGCCGGTATACCTGCGTGACATCTGGCCCAGCAACAAGGAAATCGGCGATGTCATCGCTGCGACGGTCGGCCCGGAAATGTTCAAGCAGAACTACGCCGACGTGTTCAAGGGCGATACCCGCTGGAACACCATCGCCTCGCCGGACGGCAATCTGTACGAGTGGAGCGATGCCTCCACCTATATCAAGAACCCGCCGTACTTCGATGGCATGACCATGCAGGTCGGCAGCATCGACGACGTGCACGGCGCGCGCGTGATGGGCCTGTTCGGTGATTCGATCACCACCGACCACATCTCCCCCGCAGGCAACATCAAGAAGGACTCGCCTGCAGGCCGCTTCCTGCAGGAGCGCGGCGTGCAGCCGGCCGACTTCAACAGCTACGGCAGCCGCCGTGGCAACGATGACGTCATGGTCCGCGGCACCTTCGCCAATATCCGCATCAAGAACCTGATGTTCGGTGGCGAAGAAGGTGGCAACACCCTGTACTACCCGGCCAACGGCGGCCAGCCGGAAAAGCTGGCGATCTACGATGCGGCGATGAAGTACAAGGCCGACAACGTGCCGCTGGTGGTGCTGGCCGGCAAGGAATACGGTACCGGTTCGTCGCGTGACTGGGCGGCCAAGGGCACCCTGCTGCTGGGGGTGAAGGCGGTGATCGCTGAGAGCTTCGAGCGCATCCACCGTTCCAACCTGGTCGGCATGGGCGTGCTGCCGCTGCAGTTCCGCAACGGTGAGAACGCGCAGTCGCTGGGCCTGGACGGATCGGAAGTGCTCGATGTCACCGGCCTGCAGGACGGCGCCAGCAAGCGTGCCACGGTCACCGCGACCAAGGCCGATGGCACGAAAAAGACCTTCGAGGTCTCGGTGATGCTGCTGACCCCGAAGGAAGTCGAATACTTCCGCCACGGCGGCCTGCTGCAGTACGTACTGCGCCAACTGGCCAGCAAGTAACGCCTGACCTGTAGAGCCGAGCCATGCTCGGCTGCATTGCCACCAACCGCAGCCGAGCATCGGCTCGGCTCTACAGAATCACTGCCTTACGGCCTGACACCATAGATCCGCCAGGGCGCCTCGCTCGGCCCGACGTCATAGATCAGGCTTCGCAGCCCCTCCGGCATCATCGACTCGCCGTGCGCGGCGCCGACATTGAGCACGGTCACCACCATCTCGAACGCTGCATGTGGCGCCTGGCCGATGCGCGAACAGACCACACCGCGCTCGCCCGGATGCACCCGCGGGGTGAAGCCATCACCACACTGCACGCCTATGAACCGGTAGCCGCGATCCTCATCGCTGCCCGGCATCAGCGCATGCGCGGCATAGGACACGCGCCCCTGCCCGCCCGAATAGGCCGGCACCTTCACCCTGAACTGACCTGCGTCCCCCACTGCCAGCACCGGAAAGTCCAGCTGTCGCAACGGCGGCGGAAGCGGCTCGGCACTCAACGGAACCGTGGCGGACAGCAACAGGCCACAGAGGCATCGTTTCATCGGGATCTCCTGCTTGAAGAGACCCCATGGTCGATCACGACGCTATGCGACGTATCTAGGAATGCAACGAAATGTGGCGGGCACCGACCCACGTCGATACCCGCGCAGCGCCGGCACTCAGCGCCGCGGTGCGTCCGGGTCCGTGCGCAGCGCCTTCAGCAGGCCCCACATGTAGAGCGCCAGGATGGCCGAGAACGGCAGGCCGCACAGCACCACCGCCGTCTGCATCGCGCTGAAGTTGCCGGCCAGCAGCAGACCGACACTGGCCACAGTGATGCCCACCGCCCAGAACACGCGCAGCCAGATCGGCGCGTCATGCCCATCCTCCACCCCATCATCGACGCGGCGCGTGCACAGATTGGCAATCATCAGCGTGCCCGAATCGACCGGGGTCAGGAACAGCACGAACCCGATCACCACCGCAGCACCGGCGACATAGGGCGCTGCGGGCAGGTACTCCAGCAGCTTGAACAGGGTCATCGCCGCGTCATGCTGGGCCACTTCGCCCAGCACCGCCTGGCCATGGTTCAGCACCAGATCGATGGCGGTGTTGCCGAAGATCGACAGCCACGCCAGGGTGAAACCCAGCGGAATCAGCAGCACGCCCATGATCACTTCGCGGATGGTGCGACCGCGTGAGATGCGCGCTACGAACAGGCCCACGAACGGCGCCCAGGCAATCCACCAGGCCCAATAGAACAGCGTCCACGAGCCCATCCACTCACGCCCCTTCGGGTCGTTGAGGTACATGTCGAAGCTCTTGCGCACGAACGCACCGAGGTAGTCGCCGGTGTTCTGCACCAGACCATCGAACAGGTGCAGGGTCGGCCCGGTCACCAGCACGAACAGCAGCAACAGGCACAGCAACCGCACATTGAGGTTGGAGAGCCAGGCGATACCCTTCTCCACACCGGCAACGACGCCGATGGTGGCCACCACCATCATCACCAGCACGATCGCCACCAGCACCTGCGGCGTATCCGGGATGTGGAACAGGTAGACCAGGCCGGACTGCACCACCAGCGCACCGATGCCGAGGTTGGTGACCATCGAGATCAGCGTCGCCAGGATGCCGAAGCCATCCACCATGTCGCCGATACGGCCGTGGATGCGCTCACCGAAGATCGGATACAGCGCCGAACGCAGCGCCAGCGGCAGGTTACGGCGATAAGCGAAGTAGCCCAGCGCCACGCCGACCAGCGCGTACAACGCCCAGCCGTGCAGGCCCCAGTGCAGGAAGGTCAGCACCATCGCTTCGCGGCCGGCCGCAACGGTGCCGCCGGGCTGCCCGGGCGGGTTGAGGAAATGGTCCAGCGGCTCGTAGGCGCCGTAGTACAGCAGCGCGATGCCGATGCCGGCCGAGAACAGCATCGATACCCAGGCCACGTAGCCGAACGCCGGCGATTCCTCGTTATGGCCCAGGCGGATGCGGCCGTACGGGGAGAACGCCAGCCACAGCACGAACGCCAGGCAGGCCACGATCAGCAGCATGTACCACCAGCCGAACGCCGCCGAGACCTCGGCCTGCGCCAATTGCAGCCAGTGCTCGCTGGCCTCCGGGAAGAACACGGTCAACGCACCGAGGATGCCGATGGAGATCGAAGAACTGAAGAACACGAAACGGTTCAAGCGCAGGGGCGAGCGCTTGGGATGAGCCAGGGAAGACATGGGATCGTCTCATCAGTCCAAGGGGGCACATGGGCGGGGCCGGACCGGAAACCGGGCCCATGGCGTGGGGGCGCGACCGGCATCGTAGGGTTTATTGATTGAACGTTCAATCAATAAAAAGTATGATCTGCACCAGCCCGGCATTCCGGGTCGCAATCCGTGGAGAGACAATGCCGAAGAAAGGCGTGGAACCGGTCCGTCGCGAGCAGCTGATCCGGGCCACTTTCCAGACCATCGACGAGATCGGCATGGCCGATGCTACCGTCGCCACCATCGCGAAGAAGGCCGGCCTGTCCAGCGGCATCGTTGCCCACTACTTCGGCGACAAGGACGGCCTGCTCAATGCCGCAATGCGGCAGATCCTGCGTGAGCTGAAGGCCGCTGTCGCCCGCTACCGCGATGCCGCAGCCGACGACGCACGTTCACAGCTTCGCGCCATCGTTGATGGCAATTTCGACGACAGCCAGACCAACGGGACCGCCATGCGTGTATGGCTGACGTTCTGGGCCGCGAGCATGCACCAGCCGGAACTGACCCGGTTGCAACGCGCCAACGACCAGCGCCTGTTTTCCAACCTCTGCCACCAGTTCAACCGCCAGCTACCGCATGCGCAGGCACGCCTGTCCGCACGCGGACTGGCCGCGATGATCGACGGCCTGTGGCTTCGCGGCAGCCTGGTCGGCGGTGATTTCAACGCTGACAAGGCCCGCCGCATCGCCTACGGCTACATCGATTTCCAATTGCAGGCCAACGCGCCCTGAGCGCGCTGCGACCCCGCCCCACCCCTTCCAGGAGTACGCCGATGACCACCCTGCCCGTGCAACAGCTCTACATCCACGGCCGCCGCGTCGACGCCACCAGTGGCAAGACCTTCCAGACCGTCAACCCGGCCACTGGCCAGGTGCTGGCCGACGTGCAGATCGCCAGCCAGGCCGATGTCGAGCGCGCGGTTGAAAGCGCAAGCGAAGGCCAGAAGGTGTGGGCAGCGATGACCGCGATGGAGCGCTCGCGCATTCTGCGCCGCGCGGTCGAGATCCTGCGCGAGCGCAACGACGAGCTGGCCCACCTGGAAACCCTGGACACCGGCAAGGCGCTGGCTGAAACCACCACTGTGGACATCGTCACCGGTGCCGACGTGGTCGAGTACTACGCCGGCCTGGCCACTGCCATCGAAGGCATCCAGCTGCCGCTGCGCGAATCGAGCTTCTTCTACACCCGTCGCGAACCGCTGGGCGTGGTCGCCGGCATCGGCGCCTGGAACTACCCGATCCAGATCGCCATGTGGAAGTCGGCCCCAGCCCTGGCCGCCGGCAACGCGATGGTGTTCAAGCCGTCGGAAGTGACCCCGTTGACCGCGATCAAGCTGGCCGAGATCTACACCGAAGCCGGAGTGCCGGCCGGTGTGTTCAACGTGGTGCAGGGCCCGGGCCGTGAGATCGGCCAGTGGTTGACCGAGCACCCGGTGATCGAGAAGATCTCCTTCACCGGTGGCGTCGCCACTGGCAAGAAGGTGATGGCCAGCGCCGCGTCGTCGTCACTGAAGGAAGTGACCATGGAACTCGGCGGCAAGTCGCCGCTGGTGATCTGTGACGACGCCGATCTGGACCGTGCCGCCGACATCGCGGTGATGGCCAACTTCTTCAGCTCCGGCCAGGTCTGCACCAATGGCACCCGCGTATTCGTGCCGCGCAGCATGCTGGCCGCGTTCGAAGCCGCTGTTGTCGCGCGCGTCAAGCGCATCCGCGTCGGCGACCCGATGGCCGCCGAGACCAACTTCGGCCCGCTGACCAGCTTCCCGCACATGGAAAACGTGCTGCGCTACATCGAAAGCGGCAAGGCCGAAGGCGCGCGCCTGCTGACCGGCGGCGGCCGTGCCACCGACGGCGCCCTGGCCAACGGTGCCTACGTGCTGCCGACCGTGTTCTCCGACTGCCGCGATGACATGACCATTGTCCGCGAAGAGATCTTCGGACCGGTGATGAGCATCCTCGCTTACGACGACGAAGACGAAGTGGTGCGCCGCGCCAACGACACCACCTTCGGCCTGGCCGCAGGCGTGGTCAGCAAGGACATCAGCCGCGCGCATCGCATCATCCACCGTCTGGAAGCCGGCATCTGCTGGATCAACACCTGGGGCGAGTCGCCGGCCGAAATGCCGGTGGGCGGCTACAAGGAGTCCGGCGTCGGCCGCGAAAACGGCCTGTCCACCCTGGGCCACTACACCCGCATCAAATCGGTGCAGGTCGAGCTGGGCGACTACGCCAGCGTGTTCTGATCGGCGCGCTCTGAGCACGCCCCATCGTCCGGCCACCGCGCCGATCCGAGATTACGCCGGGACGCCTGCCTGCAGTGCGCCCGGCCTGAAGGAGACACCCATGAGCACTCATAACGAGTACGACTACATCATCATCGGCGCCGGTTCGGCCGGCAACGTGCTGGCCACCCGCCTCACCGAAGATGCCGATGTCAGCGTGCTGCTGCTGGAGGCCGGTGGCCCGGACTACCGGCTCGATTTCCGTACCCAGATGCCCGCCGCGCTGGCCTTCCCGCTGCAGGGCAAGCGCTACAACTGGGCGTACAAGACCGATCCCGAGCCCTTCATGAACAACCGCCGGATGGACTGCGGTCGTGGCAAGGGCCTGGGCGGTTCGTCGCTGATCAACGGCATGTGCTACATCCGTGGCAACGCGATGGACTACGACAACTGGGCCGGCATGCCGGGCCTGGAAGACTGGACCTACCTGGACTGCCTGCCGTACTTCCGCAAGGCCGAAACCCGCGACATCGGCGCCAATGACTACCACGGCGGCGACGGCCCGCTGCGGGTCACCACGCCGAAGGCCGGCAACAACGAGCTGTTCGCGGCGATGGTCGAGGCCGGTGTACAGGCCGGTTACCCGCGCACCGACGACCTCAACGGCTACCAGCAGGAAGGCTTCGGTCCGATGGACCGCACGGTCACGCCGAAGGGTCGCCGCTCCAGCACCGCGCGCGGCTATCTGGATCTGGCCAAGCCGCGCCCGAACCTGACCATCGTCACCCACGCGCTGACCGACCGCATCCTGTTCTCGGGCAAGCGTGCGGTGGGCGTGCAGTGGTTGCACAACGACCAGCCACAGCGTGCCGCCGCGCGCCGCGAAGTGCTGCTGTGCGGCGGCGCCATCGCCTCGCCGCAGATCCTGCAGCGCTCGGGCGTCGGCCCGGCCGACCTGCTGCGCAGCCTGGACATCGACCTGGTGCATCACCTGCCCGGCGTCGGTGCCAACCTGCAGGACCACCTTGAGATGTACCTGCAGTACGAGTGCAAGAAGCCGGTCTCGCTGGCCCCCGCACTGAAGCTGTACAACCAGCCGGCAATCGGTGCGGAGTGGCTGTTCCTGGGCACCGGCATCGGCGCCAGCAACCAGTTCGAGGCCGGTGGCTTCATCCGCAGCGACGCCGAGTTCGACTGGCCGAACCTGCAGTACCACTTCCTGCCGGTGGCGATCAATTACAACGGTTCCAACCCGATCAAGGCGCACAGCTTCCAGATGCACGTCGGCTCGATGCGCTCGCCCAGCCGCGGCCGCATCCACGTGCGCTCGAAGGACCCGCGCGAAGATCCCAGCATCCTCTTCAACTACATGTCGCACGACCAGGACTGGCGCGAATTCCGCGCGGCGATCCGGATCACCCGCGAGATCTTCGCGCAGCCGGCACTGGCCCCGTACAGCGGCCGCGAGATCTCGCCGGGCAGCGCGCTGCAGACCGACGCGCAGATCGATGCGTTCGTGCGCGAGCATGCCGAGACCGCCTATCACCCGTCCTGCTCGAACAAGATGGGCCACGCCGATGATCCGATGGCGGTGGTCGACGGCCAGGGTCGCGTGCACGGCCTGGAAGGTCTGCGCATCGTCGATGCCTCGATCATGCCGCAGGTGGTCACCGGCAACCTCAACGCGCCGACCATCATGATCGCCGAGAAGCTGGCCGATGTGATCCGCGGCCGCGCGCCGTTGCCGCGCAGCGCTGCGCCTTACTACAAGGCCAACGGCGCACCGGTTCGCAGCCGCGGCTGACGCAAACAGCCCTGCACTGGCGTGCGTTCGCCATTGGTGGGTGCCCACCTTGGTGGGCACACCTCCAGGCGCGTCGGCGGACCTGCGGTGCCGACCAAGGTCGGCACCCACCGTCGCAGCCCTCGCGCAAATGCAGAGGCCCCTCACGGGGCCTCTTCGCGTTTTCCCTACGGGACGGTATGCTGCGGAGAGCGGTTCTGGCGGATACTGTCCGCGCCGCACCCATCATTACGATTCCTGGAGGGGGAATATGAGTCTGGATCGTCCCTGGCTGCAGAGCTATCCGAAAGGCGTTCCCGCCGAGATCGACGTCAACGAGTTCCATTCGGTAGTTTCGGTCTTCGACGCGTCCGTCGCGAAGTACCGCGACCGACCGGCCTACTCCAGCTTCGGCAAGACCCTCACCTACGGTGAGACCGATGCCCTGGTCGAGCAGTTCGCCGCTTACCTGCTGGGCGAGCTGAAGCTCAAAAAGGGCGACCGCGTCGCCTTGATGATGCCCAACTGCCTGCAGTACCCGGTGGCGACCTTCGGCGTGCTGCGTGCCGGCTTGACCGTGGTCAACGTCAACCCGCTGTACACCGCGCGCGAGCTGAAGCACCAGCTCATTGACGCCGGCGTGGCCGCGATCGTGGTTGTGGACAACTTCGGCGACACTGTCGAGCAGGTCATCGCCGATACGCCGGTCAAGCACGTGGTCACCACCGGCCTGGGCGACCTGCTCGGCGCCAAGGGCGTGATCGTCAACTTCGTGCTGAAGTACATCAAGAAGATGGTGCCCAACTACCATCTGAAGGGCGCGGTGCGCTTCAAGCAGGCGCTCAAGCTGGGCAGCCGCCACACCCTGCCGAAGGTCGAGATCGACCATGACGACGTGGCGTTCCTGCAGTACACCGGCGGCACCACCGGCGTGGCCAAGGGCGCCATGCTGACCAACCGCAACCTGATCGCCAACATGCAGCAGGCCTCGGCCTGGATCAGTGCGTCTGGCATCGAGATGGGCAAGGAATGGATCATCACCGCGCTGCCGCTGTACCACATCTTCGCGTTGACGGCGAACGGCCTGGTCTTCATGAAGTTCGGTGGCTGCAACCACCTCATCACCAACCCGCGTGACATGAAGGGCTTCGTCAAGGAGCTCAAGTCGGTGCGCTTCACCGCCATCACCGGCGTCAACACGCTGTTCAACGGCCTGCTCAACACCCCCGGCTTCGACACCGTCGATTTCTCCTCGCTGAAAGTGACCCTGGGCGGCGGCATGGCCGTGCAGCGTGCGGTTGCCGAGCGCTGGAAGAAGACCACCGGCGTCACCCTGGTCGAGGCCTACGGCCTGACCGAGACCTCGCCGGCGGCCTGCATCAACCCGCTCACCCTGGCCGAATACAACGGCTCGATCGGCCTGCCGATTCCGTCCACCGATGCCTGCATCAAGGACGACAACGGCAATATTCTGGCCCTGGGTGAAGTGGGTGAACTGTGCATCCGCGGCCCGCAGGTGATGAAGGGCTACTGGCAGCGTCCCGAGGAAACCGCCAAGGCCATCGACGCCGACGACTGGCTGCACACCGGTGACATGGCGAAGATGGACGAGCACGGCTTCTTCTACATCGTCGACCGCAAGAAGGACATGATCCTGGTGTCCGGCTTCAACGTGTACCCGAACGAAGTCGAAGACGTGATCGCGATGATGCCGGGCGTGCTGGAAGTGGCCGCAGTGGGTGTGCCAGACGAGAAGTCCGGCGAGGTGGTCAAGGTGGTCATCGTCAAGAAGGACCCGAACCTGACTGCCGAGATGGTCAAGGAGCACGCCCGGGCCAACCTGACCGGCTACAAGCACCCCAGAATCGTAGAATTCCGAAAAGAGCTGCCGAAGACCAACGTCGGCAAGATCCTGCGTCGCGAACTCCGCGATACGCCCGCCCCGTAAGGGTTTCCGGAAAGTTGAACGCGCTCAGGCCCGGGTTGGCAACGACCCGGGCCTTTTCGCATGCGCAGGCCCGGGCCCGGTGTAGCATCGCCGCGTGAGTGGACCGTTCGGCCCGCCGGCCACCACCTTGAACTGCGGGCCGCACCGCCGAGGACCCTTCCATGAGTACCATCGAAAAGCTGCCCAGCAGCGGCTTGCCCTATGCCACCATCCGCACCCAGGACAGCGCTGATGGCGCCGCCCACTGGCTGTTCATGCACGCCGATGCCTCCACTGGCGTTCGTCCCTGCTGCCGCAAGGACATGCTGGACGAGATGTGGAGCTACATGAGCGCCATCACCCGCAGCCCGGCACAGCGCCACAGCGGCCAACTGCGCCATTTCGTGCTGGCCTCCGACGCTGCCGCCTACAACCTGGGCGGCGATCTGGACCTGTTCACGCGACTGATCCGGGAAGGCAACCGTGACCTGCTGCTGACCTACGCCCAACGTTGCGTGGAGGGCGTGCATCACCTTCACACCGGGTTCGGCGGCGACGTCCGCTCGATCGCCCTGATCCAGGGCGATGCACTGGGTGGCGGCCTGGAAATGGCCCTGGCCTGCCACACCATCGTGGCCGAGGAAGGCTGCGGCATGGGCCTGCCGGAGGTGCTGTTCGGCCTGTTCCCGGGCATGGGTGCCTACTCGTTCCTCTGCCGACGGGTGTCGCCGCAGCTGGCCGAGAAGATCATTCTCGACGGCCGTGTCTACAGTGCCGAGGAGATGCACGCGATGGGCGTGGTCGACGTGCTGGTCGGGAAAGGCGAAGGGCGCGGTGCTGTCGAAGAGATGATCCGCCAGCAGCAGCGCCTGCCGCAGTCGTATCTGGCGATGAATGCCGCGCGCAACCTGGCGCAGGCGGTCAGCTACGACGAACTGCTGGAAATCACCAAGGTCTGGGTCGATTCGGCGCTGGCCCTGGGCGATCGTTCGCTGCGTACCATGGACCGTTTGATCAAGGCGCAGACCCGACGCGCCAATCTGGATGTGGCCTGATACCTTCCCCTCCCCCGCAGGGTTCAAGCCCGGCTGGCCACCGGGCTTTTTTTATGGGAAACCTGAGCGCACACCGGCCCAAGCTGACCGCATCCTAGCGCTCGCCGTCGTCGGCCACGCCACGCGCTCTGCGTTCGGCGCGTGCATCGAGCGCCTGCCGCCCTTCCTTGATCGCGCCCTGCAGCACCGCAAGACGCTGGCGCCATTCGGCCTTGAGCTGCCAGTCGGCCATCCGCATCAACTCACCGGCGCGATTGGATGCGCGCACCAGGCCCAGGTTGCTGGCCACGCCCTTGATCGCATGCGACTGCTCACGGAAAGCGCCCCAGCGTGCCGCTTCACCATCGTCCTCGGCCTTGCGCAGGCACGACTCGGCATCGTCCAGGCACTGGCGGATGAATTCGCGCTCGAAGCCCTCGCCCATTCCCAGCGACGCCAGCTCATCAAGTACACCGGTATCGAGCACGCCATCGAGGTTGGTGGCGGTGCGCACGATCGGCGCAGCACTGGTCTTGAGCTGCGCGTTGTTGGCGATCTCGGCCAGGGTGTCCAGCAGGCGCACAGCCACCACCGGCTTGGCCAGGAATGCATGCGCACCAGCCTGGGTACAGCGCTGGATCGCTTCAGGAGTAACGTCGGCGCTGAGCACCAGCACCGGCGTGCGGGGGCCGCCACCGGCCTGCATCACCCGCAGCTCCTTCAGCATGTCCAGGCCACTCATGCCCGGCATGTGCAGATCGACGATGGCCGCATCGAACTCGCTTTCAGCCAGTGCGTCGAGCACCGCCTCGCCACCATCGACGCACAGCACCTTGTGCCCGGCCTTCTGCAGCAACCGCTGCAGCACCATGCGGTTGGCCTCGTGGTCGTCGGCGACCAGGATCTGCATGCTGCGCACCCGCGCGCGATGGCGCAGGAACGGGTCGGCGAACGCGATGACGTTGCCGCCAGCGCCGGCTTCATCTCCAGCCGCGAGGGTCGGCACCGCGCCCGGGACCACCGGCTGCGGCGGCGCAAACGGCAGTTCCACCCAGAAGTGGCTGCCCTGCGGCGGGTTGTCCAGGTAACCGATCTCGCCGTCCATCGCTTCGACCAGTCCCTTGGCGATGGTCGTGCCCAGGCCGGTGCCTTCATGGCGACGGGCCATGCTGACGTCGGCCTGCTCGAAGGCCTCGAACAGCCGCGGGCGCATCGCCTGTGGGACGCCGATACCCGTATCGAGAATGTCGAAGCGCAAACGCACCCCGCCGTGGGTATCTGCATGGACAACGCCGACACGGATCTCGACCCGCCCGTGATCGGTGAACTTGACCGCATTGCCAGCCAGGTTGAGCAGGATCTGCCGCAGATGACCAACATCGCCGCGCAGGGTCGGCGGAACGGTCTCGGCCACCTTCACCCGATAGTCCAGGCGCTTGGCCTTGGCCTGCGGCAACAGGATCAGGCCGATGGCCTGGATCACTTCGGAAAGGACGAAATCTTCGGCAACAACACGCAGTTTGCCGGCTTCGATCGCCGAGATGTCCAGCACTTCCTCGACCAGCGCCAGCAGGCTGCGCGAAGACGCCTGGATGGTACTCACGCACTCACGCTGCTCGTCATCCAGGCGCGTGGTCGCCAACACTTCTGTCATGCCATTCAATCCATTGAGTGGGGTGCGGAACTCGTGGCTCATGTTGGCCAGGAAGCGACTCTTCGCTTCACTGGCGCGCCGGGCCTCGGCCATCGCTTCGGTCAACTGCCTCAGCAACGTGGAAAAATACAGGGGAACCGCCGCCAGGCCAAGCCACAGGCCGATGGCCAGGCGCGCGTTCTGCTGCCAGTACGGGGTGGACAGTGCGGTACTGCCGAAGCTGACCATCGCCATCGCCACGGCCACATACAGGTAGTGGTTGCCGAAGCGCATGCCATTACCCACTGTCACCCACATCACCACGATGTAGACCCACGACAGCGGCTCACCCATCTGGATCATGCCGGCGGCAATCAGCCCGTAGTCGGCCAGCATGCCCAGTACGCGCCGGGGATCGGAGCGTCCCGGCCGCCACAGCAGCCAGCCGAACAGCAGCAGCGACAGGATCAGGCCGGTCAGCACGATCGCCAGCACACCGACATATTGGGTGTGCGGCAGTTCATGTCGTGCAGAAGGCAGCAGCACGTACGCCAGGATCAGGCTGATCAGGACGATGCGAACGATCTGCTGCCCGTGCTCGCTGTCCTGGCGCTGGGACAGGCGCAGCCGCAGTCGCGACAGCAGGCGTTTCACGCGCCCAGTCCCGGCCGCGCAGAGGCGGTGGAGTGCTCGGCGCAGATCTGTTCCAGCTGCTCGCGCCCGCGCAGCAACGCGTCCACGCAACGCGGATCGAACAGGCGCCCGCGCTGGGCATACAGATAGGCCATGGTGGCTTCCATCGTCCACGCTTCCTTGTACGGGCGCGGCGAGATCAGCGCATCGAACACGTCGGCCACGGCGACGATGCGCGCCTCCAGCGGAATCGCGTCGCCGACCAGTCCATCGGGATACCCACTGCCGTCGTAACGCTCATGGTGGCGCAGCGCGATCAGTGCCCCGACCTGGATGAAGCGGTTCTGGCTGCCACTGAGCAGTTCGTGGCCAATGCGCGGATGCCGGCGCATGATTGCCAGCTCCTCATCATTGAGCTTGCCCTGCTTGAGCAGGACTGCATCAGGAATGGCGATCTTGCCCATATCGTGCAGCGGCGCGGCCATTTCGATCAGCTTGACGTCGTCCTCCGGCAGCCCCAGCTGCTCGGCGATCAGGCCAGCCACGCGCGCCATCCGCTCAAGATAGGCACTGGTGCCGGCATCACGGAACTCGATCGCGCGCGCCAGCCGCGAAAGCGTCTCGCGCTCGCGCTCCTCCACTTCGTGCATGCTGGCCAGCAGCCGCTGCTCCAGTGACAGAGCGCGCTGTTTCACGTTTTCGGTCTGCTGGCGCAACTGCAGCAGGTTGTAGCAGCGTGCGCGCAGCTCGCGCGGGCGGATCGGTTTGACCAGGAAATCGATCACGCCGGCTTCGAGCGCCGCCTGGCGGATCGGCTCATCGCCGACCACAGTGATCAGAATCACCGGGATATCGCGATGTTTGGGCAGCCGGCGGAAACGACGGGCGAATTCCAGCCCGTCCATCTCCGGCATGCGGTAATCGAGCAGCAGCAGGTCGACCGGATACGATTCGCACCAGGCCAACGCAGTCAGCGGATCCCCGAAGTCATGCACGCTCAGTTCCGGCGCGATGTCCTCGATGACGTGACGAAGCATCGTCCGTGCGGAAGTCTGGTCATCGACGATGACGATATTCAAGGCGTTCTCTGCCTGCTTTCTCGACCATGATGAAAGGTCAACGGGCGAGGATACCCCGCCGCTGTGCACGCTGGCACCCTGCATCGGCTCGACTCCCGTCACAAGCCCCCCGATTCATGATCGTCATCACAATGTGAAGCGGATTCTCCACATTGCGGCCTCCCCTGACGCCATCAAGCCATAGCCGATGTCAAGGTTGTGCAATAACGATACGCCGAGTGCGGGACGCGTCAATCGCGCCGTCTCAAACCTAGACGGCGCGCACAAACAGACGCCGAAAAAGCCGGTTACTGCTCTGGACGCATGTACGGGAACAGCAGCACGTCGCGGATCGAGCTGCTGCCGGTCAGCAGCATCACCAGTCGATCAACGCCGATGCCAAGGCCGCCGGTCGGCGCCATACCGTACTCCAGCGCACGGATATAGTCGGCGTCGTAGTGCATGGCCTCGTCGTCGCCACCTTCCTTCGCCGCCACCTGCGCCTGGAAGCGCTGGGCCTGGTCTTCCGGGTCATTCAGCTCGGAGAAGCCGTTGGCCAGTTCCTTGCCGTTGATGAACAGCTCGAAGCGGTCGGTGTAGCCCGGGTCGTTGTCATTGGCACGGGCCAGCGGCGAGACCTCCACCGGGTGATCGGTGATGAAGGTCGGCTGGATCAGGGTGTGCTCGACGGTGGCTTCGAAGATCTCCAGCAGCAGCTTGCCCCAGCCGTAAGACGGCTTGACGCGGATCTTCAAGCGCTCGCAATGGCGCAGCAGCGCGTCGCGATCGGTGCAGTCGGCCGCGGAGATTTCCGGATTGTGGTGGCGCACCGCCTCGTCCATGCGCCAGCGGCGGAACGCCGGGCCCAGGTCGATGTTGGCGCCGTCCCACTCAACCGTGGTGGAGCCGTTCACCGACTGTGCCACGTCACGGATCACGCCTTCGGTCAGGTCCATGATCTCGTTGTACGTGGCATAGGCCTCGTACAGCTCCATCATGGTGAATTCCGGGTTGTGGCGGGTGCTGACGCCTTCGTTGCGGAAGTTGCGGTTGATCTCGTAGACACGCTCCAGGCCACCAACGGTCAGGCGCTTGAGGTACAGCTCCGGCGCCACGCGCAGGTACAGGTCAAGGTCCAGCGCGTTGTGGTGGGTGGTGAACGGCTTGGCCGCCGCGCCGCCGGGGATGTAATGCATCATCGGCGTCTCGACTTCGAGGAAGTCGCGGTTGTCCAGCCATGCACGCATCGCACGGATGATCTTCGAGCGCTTGATGAACACCGCACGCGATTCCGGCGTCACGATCAGGTCGACGTAACGCTGACGGTAACGCTGCTCGACGTCGGCCAGCCCGTGCCACTTGTCCGGCAGCGGGCGCAGCGACTTGGTCAGCAGGCGGATCGACTCGGCCTTGACCGACAGTTCGCCGGTCTTGGTACGGGTCAGGCCACCTTCAACCGCAATGATGTCGCCCACGTCCCAGCCCTTGAAGGCGGTGTAGGCATCGCCCAGCACGCTGCCCTGCAGGAACAGCTGGATGCGGCCGGATTCGTCCTGGATCTGGGCGAAACTGGCCTTGCCCATGACCCGCTTGGCCATCAGGCGGCCGGCCATCTTCACCTGGCGGCTGTTGCCTTCCAGGGTTTCGGCGGTCCACTGCTCAGCATCGGCGAATTCTTCCTGCAGGCTGCCGGCGAAGTCCTCGCGACGGAAGTCGTTCGGGTACGCGATGCCCTGCCCACGCAGCGCTTTGAGTTTCTCACGGCGCTCGGCGATCAACTTGTTTTCGTCGACGGGGGGGGTATCGGTAGCTTCGCTCATGGATCTGCGGGAATCGTGTAGTGAGGGGGAGTCTTGCGCCCGGCGCAGCCGGTTGCCCAGCATACCAAAAGCGCCCTGCCCCGGCCCCTGCGGAACCGGTAGCGCCGGGCCATGCCCGGCGGTCGTTCCCCGGAAATCCGCCGGGCATGGCCCGGCGCTACCCAACCATCCGCACCTACCCGTTCCCCGGGAACGCCTGCCGCAGCTCGTCCACCAGCACCCGCTGGTTCTCCGAATAATCAATCGGCACCGACACCAGGTGCACGCCACCGGCAGTGAACGCCGCTTCCAGCGTCGGAATGAACTGCTCGATCGCCGTCACCTCATGTCCCTGGCAGCCATAGGCCTCGGCGTACTTGACGAAGTCCGGATTGCCGAAGGTCATGCCATAGTCGGCGAAACCATCGACCGCCTGCTTCCAGCGGATCATGCCGTAGGCGCCGTCGTTGAGGATCAGCACCACCAGGTTCAGGCCCAGCCGACGCGCGGTCTCCAGCTCCTGGCTGTTCATCATGAAACCGCCATCGCCACATACCGCCAGCACGCGGCGTTGCGGGTACAGGATCGACGCCATGATCGCCGACGGCAGACCCGCGCCCATCGTTGCCAGTGCATTGTCCAGCAGCAGCGTATTCGCCACCTGGGTGCGGTAATTGCGCGCGAACCAGATCTTGTACATGCCGTTGTCCAACGCCACGATGCCGTCCGGCGGCATCACCTGGCGCACGTCATGCACCAGCCGTTGCGGCGTGAAACCCGCCTCTTCCGCGCGATCGGCGATGTGCTCCAGGATCGTCGCACGCAACGGCAGCAGCGCAGCGGCGTTGTCGACCTTGCCTTCGATACGGTCAGCCAGCAGGGTCAGCGAGCGACCGATATCGCCGATCACCTCTACCTGCGGAAAATACACCTGCTCCACCGCAGCCTGCGAATAGCCGATGTGGATGACCGTGCGGCCACCCGGGCGCATCACGAACGGTGGCTTCTCGGTCACCTCGTGGCCGATGGTCACGATCACATCGGCCTGGTCGATGGCCATGTGCACGTAGTCGCGCTCGCTCAGCGCCGCCGTGCCCATGTACAGGCCCGAACCACCCGCCACCGCGCCCTTGCCCATCTGCGTGGTAACGAACGGAATGCCGGCGCGCAGCACGAACGCCGACAGCGCCTCGCTGGACTGCGGCCGCGACGCCGCCGACGCGATCACCAGCAGCGGCCGCTTGGCGTCGCGGATGATCTGCGCCGCACGGTCCAGCGCCTCGGGGCTGGCAATCGGCCGATCCACCGGGTGTGGCGGGATCAGTGCAACGTCCTCGACCTCCATCGCCGCGATGTCCTCGGGCAGTTCCAGCAGCACCGGTCCCGGGCGCTCTTCCTGCGCGGTACGGAATGCTTCACGGACGATGATGGGGATGGTGCGTGCCGAGACGATCTGCCGGGCGGACTTGGTCAATGGCTTCATCGTGCCAACGATGTCCACGATCTGGAAGCGCGCCTGCTTGCTGGCAACGATGCCCTTCTGTCCGGTGATCATGATGACCGGCCACGCGCCGAGCAGTGCATAGGCGGCACCGGTGGTGAAGTTCAATGCACCCGGACCGAGCGTGGCCAGGCACACGCCGGGCTTGCCGGTCAGACGGCCGTAGGTGGCGGCCATGAACACGGCCGCCTGTTCGTGGCGGGTGATGACCAGCTCGATGCTGGAGTGGCGAAGCGACTCGACGACATCGAGATTCTCCTCACCGGGAATACCAAAAATGCGCTCGACGCCCTCGTTTTCGAGCGCGGCGACGAGCAGATCGGAACCCTTGGACATGGAATGACGTCCTTCTCGCAGTGCGTGATGATGGAACGTTGCTGGGATGCTGACAGGAACAGTGGATGGCCCGCGTCAACGGCGGTCGAACCACACCGTCTGCGCGTTGACGAATTCGCGGATGCCGAAGTGCGACAACTCGCGGCCAAAGCCACTCTTCTTCACGCCGCCAATCGGCACGCGCGGATCGGAGGCCGAGAAGCCGTTGACGAACACGCCACCGGTTTGCAGCCGGCGTGCCAGCTGCATCGCACGAGCCTGGTCGCCCGTCCACAGATTGCCGCTGAGGCCGAACTCGCTCTGGTTGGCCAGTTCCACCGCATGATCGGCATCGCGCGCGCGGCTGATCGACGCCACCGGCCCGAAGGTCTCGGTGTCGAAGGCCTGCATTCCCGGCTCGACGCCTGCCAGTACGGTGGGCGCATAGAAGCTGCCGGGGCGATCAAGCTGCTTGCCGCCCACCAGCAGCTGCGCACCGGCCTCGACCGAAGCGCGAACCTGCGCATCGAGCTGTTCAAGCAGGTCCTGGCGGGCCATCGGGCCGATCCGGTTGCCGGCCTCGCGACCATCGCCGACAGTCAGCGCCTGCACCCGCTCACAGAACAACGCCACGAAGCGCTCGTACACCGGCGCTTCGACGATGATGCGCTTGCCGGCAATGCACACCTGCCCAGTGTTCTGGAAACGCGAGGCGACGGCGGCATCGACGGCTGCATCGAGATCGGCGTCGGCCAGCACGATGAACGGATCCGAACCACCCAGCTCGAGCACCACTTTCTTCAAGGCCTGCCCAGCCTGCGCAGCGATGCTGCGCCCTGCGGCGACGCTGCCGGTCAGGGTCACCGCGGCGATGCGATCATCGGCGATGGCGGCACTGGTGCCCTCGCGGCTGATGTTGGCGGCGATGAAGGTGCCATCGGGCAGGCCCGCATCGCGCCACGCAGCCGCGAGCAGCCCAGCAGTGCCGACGATGTTCTCGGCCGGCTTCAACAGGAAGCCATTGCCACCCATCAGGATCGGCACGGCCGCGCGCATCACCTGCCAGTACGGGAAGTTCCACGGCATGATGCCGAGCACCACGCCCAGCGGCAGGTAGGAGACATAGGCCTTGTTGTCGGCCACCGCGGTGGGTTCGTCGCGCAGGAAGGCCGCACCGTTGTCGGCGTACCAGTCACACAGCACCGCGCACTTCTCGATCTCGGCCAGCGACTCGGCGTGGACCTTGCCCATCTCGGCGGTGGCCAGCGCGGCCAGGGGTTCACGGTCACGGCGCAGCACGGCGGCCATCGCCCGCAGCACGCTTGCGCGTTGCTCGAGTGACTGCGCACTCCAGGCTGCAAAGCCGGCCTGTCCGCGGTCAAGGATGGCTTCCAGTTCCGCGGCATTGGCGAAGGGATGGCTGGCGATCTGCTGGCCGGTGGCCGGATCGCGGGAAATGGCAGCGGGGGCTGCGGGGGACGCGGACATGCAGGTCTCCTGTTGTCTCGACAACGGGCGGCTGCCCGTTTCCTGACAAGGAATGTGGACCTGATCGGCAAAGGCAACAAGGCGTCTGTTTATCCTGTGACCTGCACTTACCTGCCTGAATGGGGTGGGGTTCCCGGCAGGGCTGCGCCCTGCACCCGCAGAGGCAACAGCAACGGCAGAAGCAACAGCAACAGCAACGGCCGCATTCCGTGGCATGGCGGGGTGGGTCCGGCTGCGGGGGACGCCGTGAATACGTCCATGTAGGCTCGGTCGCGCCTTGCTCGTGTGCGCTGTCCTGCGCACACGGCAAGACCGGGGTTGGGCGTCCTGCCCAACCCGCCCGAGGCATGCCTCGGGCCCATGGCGCTCACGCCCCCGCAACCGGACCCACCCCGCCTTCGACAATTTCCCGCTGCTGTTGGTGGGTGTCGACCTTGGTCGACACATGGATCCACGCCATGCGTGGATGAATTTCCATCGAGATCGAATATCTCGAATCGAAATCGAAAAGCATCCACGCATGGCGTGGATCTACCAGATCGCCGAAATCTGTCAGAGGTGGGGCGGTGTCGGATTGCGGGGTGTCCGCGGCATGGATGCCGCGGCCAAGCCCCCATGGATGGGTTCACGGCGTCCCCGCAATCCGACACCGCCCCGCCAACTCACGGAAAACCCGCTGTTGCTGTTGCTGTTGCTGTTGCTTCGGCCTGGCCTCTGCAGGTGCAGGGCGCAGCCCTGCCGAACACCCTCTACCTGCGCGGCAGGTAGGTCACCAGTGACAGGTCGTGCCGGCTCTCCGGCACCAGCGCCACGTACTGCAGGTCCAGCAGCCCTCGCGTGGGATGGTTCAGCTTCTTGGCGCCTTCGTCGAAACGACGGACATCGTGCTCCGGCCACCACTCACGGAACTGCTCACTGTGCGTGCCGATGTCCTCGGCCAGCGCCAGGAACGGCGCCTTGTCCGGCGCCTGCGCCATCGCCGCGCGGAAGCTGGCCAGCAGGCCGCGGGTCATTTCTTCCCAGTTGAGGATCAACGTTCTGTACGGCGGATACAGGAACATCAGCCGCAGCGTGTTGCGCTCATGCGGCGCCAGCTGACCGTAGTCGACAAACAGTTCGGCGATGGCCGGGTTCCAGGCCAGGATGTCGAATCGGGTGTTGCGCACGTAGGCGGGGATCGGCTGCATCGCCTCCACCAGCTGGCGCAGGCCGTCGGTCACCGTCTCGTCGGGCGATTCCAGCGGCACCCCGTAGCCGGACAGCGCGAATGCGTAGGCGCGCTCGTCGTCGCTCATCCGCAGCACCTGCGCCAAGCGCTCCAGCACCTCGGGCGAGGCGCGTACTTCCCGGCCCTGTTCGATCCAGGTGTACCAGCTGACGCTGACCCCGATCGCCAGCGCGACTTCCTCGCGCTTCAGGCCCGGTGTGCGCCTGCGCCCCGCTGGCAGCCCCAGCGTTGCTGGCTCGACCCGCGCGCGGCAGGCCTTGAGAAACCCACCCAGTTCCTTGCGTTCGGCTTCACTGCGCATCATCGCCCTGCCCTGCAGGATTCAACGGCGCTGCGGGACGCCGATGACGTCCCGCAACGCAGGGCCCGGCCAGCAGATGGCACCGCTGTCGCCGGGCACGCATCAGGCATCGATGCGCTTGGAGCCGACCGCCAGGCCGGCCTTCAGGCTGGCCTCGACGAACTCGTCCAGGTCACCGTCGAGCACCTTCTGCGTATCCGAACGCTCGATGCCGGTGCGCAGGTCCTTGATACGGCTCTGGTCGAGCACGTAGTTGCGGATCTGGCTACCCCAGCCGATGTCGGACTTGGTGGCTTCCACCGCATCACGCTCGGCGTTGCGCTTCTGGATTTCCAGCTCGTACAGCTTGGCGGCCAGCATCTTCATCGCGTTGTCGCGGTTCTGGTGCTGGCTGCGGCCGGTCTGGCAGGCCACGACCGTGTTGGTCGGGATGTGGGTGATACGCACCGCCGACTCGGTCTTGTTGACGTGCTGACCACCGGCACCGGAGGAGCGGTACACGTCGGTACGCAGATCGGCCGGATTGATGTCGATTTCGATGTTGTTGTCCACTTCCGGCGACACGAACACCGAGGTGAAGCTGGTATGGCGACGGTTGTCCGAGTCGAACGGCGACTTGCGCACCAGGCGGTGCACGCCGGTCTCGGTCTTCAGCCAGCCATAGGCATAGTCGCCTTCCACGCGCAGCGTGGCCGACTTGATGCCCGCGACGTCGCCACCGGAGACTTCCATCAGCTCGGTCTTCCAGCCACGCGATTCGCACCAGCGCAGGTACATGCGCAGCAGGATCTCGGCCCAGTCCTGGGCTTCGGTGCCACCGGCGCCGGCCTGGATGTCGACGAACGCCGGAGCGGTGTCCATCTGGCCAGAGAACATGCGCTGGAACTCCAGCTTCTCCACGTGCGCCTGGTGCTTGTCCAGGTCGGCCACCACGGCCAGCGCGGTGTCCTCGTCCTGTTCGGACTCGGCCAGCTCCAGCAGTTCGGTGGCGTCGCTCAGGCCCTCCAGCACCGTGGCGATGCCGCCCACGGTCTTCTCCAGGGTCGAGCGCTCGCGCCCCAGGTTCTGGGCGTATTCGGCGTTGTTCCAGATGTCGGGGCTTTCCAGCTCCCGCGTTACTTCCTCAAGACGCTCTTTCTTGGCGTCGTAGTCAAAGATACCCCCGGAGCGACAACACGCGATCGGTCAGATCGGCGATGCGCTGGCGGACAGGATTCAGTTCGATCATGTCGGCGGTTTTGCATTCAAAAGATGACTGCAAATGATACCGCAGCCCGGGGTGAACAGGCGCAAAAGCCAGGTTCGTACTGCCCCGGCCCTACCCGCCCAGCGCCTGCCGCAGCAATGGCAGCTGCCGCCGGCTGCACGGCACCCGGGCCCCGTCAGCCATGTGCAGCAAGGCTTCACCGCCGTCCAGTGGCTCGATCGAGCGCAGCTGGTCACGGTTGACCAGCCAGCTGCGATGGCTGCGCAGGAACAGAACCGGGTCCAGCCGCGCTTCCAGCACCGCCATGGTGATCCGCAGCGGGTAGTCATGGCCGCGCACCCGCAGGTTCACGTAGTTGCCGGCGGCCTGGGCGTACTCGACGTCGGCCGTGGCCACCAGGAACTCCTTGCCCAGCTTGCGCACCAGGAAATGGTCCGGTCGATCGACCGGTTCGACCGGCGGGCCCTCGTCGGGGGCGGCCAACAGGGTCGCTTCACCCTGCCGGCGACGACCGAACCAGGCCACCGCATGTACCGCCGAGACCAGCAGCGCGTAGGTCTGGATGTCCTTGAAGAATTCGTAGAACCATTGTGCCGGCCAGTCCCCGAAGGTGTAGTGGCTACCCGACAGGGTGTGTGCGGCCTTGCGCAGCAGCACCATCCCGCTTACGTGCAGCAGCCACCACGCGACCGCACCCAGCAGGTATGGCATCAGTCGCTGCCGCCAGGTGTCGGCGTGCAGCGGCCAACGCGAGGCGGCACGGATCAACAGCGCCAACAGCAGCAGCGACACCAGCGCACTGCTGAACTCGTCGATCGTCGTCGCCATCCATTGCGAGGGCAGTCCGTCCCGCGCCGCCATCATCACCTTGGCCAGCACGTTGGCCGCCGCCGTCCCCAGGAACAGCACGCCCCAGAACACGGCTGCCTGCCGTCCTTGCCTGCTGCTGACCATTCGTTCGCCACGCACTTGTGGGTCCTGCTGGTTGTGCTCGTCCATCGCTGGATTATCGCCAACCACAGCCCCGGTGACGTACGCCATTCGTCCCCCAGCCCCGCCACTGGGCCCTGCGGGGCATCCAGCCGCCCCCTCCTGCTGGCGACAACCCATCGGGACTTCCACTCTGCGAAGACGCCAACACGGATACCGCCATGACTCGCCGCCACGATCTCGACACCCTGCGCATCGGCGCCTTCGGGCTGTTGATCCTCTACCACGTGGCCATGGCCTACGTGGCCGGATGGGACTTCCACCTCAAGAGCGTCCACACCGCTGAGTGGCTGCAGTGGCCGATGATCGCGTTGAATCGTTGGCGCATGCCGCTGCTGTTCGCGATCTCCGGCATTGCACTCGGCCTGTGCCTGCCCACTCACGGCCGCTGGCGCTTCGCGTTGCGGCGCGGCTGGCGGCTGTTGTTGCCGCTGTTGTTCGGCATCGTCGCGGTCGTTTCCCTGCAGGCCTACTGTGAGGCGGTGGACAAGGGTGACGCCGCGCCGGGACTCGGCGCCTTCCTGTGGCGCTACTGGCAGTTCCGGCCGTGGCCGGGCGCCAGCTTCAGCGGCGCCGCCCATGGCTTCACCTGGAACCACCTGTGGTACCTGGCTTATCTGATCCCCTACACACTGCTGGCGATCCTGTTGGCCAGCGTGTTGCGGCCGCTACGCCACCGCCTGCCGGATCTGCATCTGGGCGACCGCTGGATCGCCACGCTGAGCCTGCTGTTGCCGGTGCTGTGGCTGGCGTGGGCACTGCTGGTCATCCTGCCCGCGCACCCGCCAACCCATGCGCTGGTCAATGACCTGTACGTCCACGCCGAATCGCTGCCCCTGTTCCTTGGCGGCTTCCTCGCAGCGCGCTGGCAGCGTGGCTGGGATCTTCTGGTGCGCGGCCGGCGGTTGACCCTGGTATTGGCCTTGATCGGGCTGACTGTCGAACTGGGCATCCGCGCACTGGCGCGGATGCCGCATGTGGGCGATCTGGATGCTTGGGTGCTGGCCCTGCCCTGGGCGCAGACCGAGCGCGTTGGCCGCGCGCTGTACACCTGGTGTGCCCTGCTGGCCATCTTCGGCTGGGCGCAGGTCCTGCTTGCGCGTCCCTGGCGTGGCCTGGGCTACTGCCGCGAGGCGGTCTTCAGCTGGTACATCCTGCACCAGACGGTCCTGATCCTTCTGCTGTACTGGCTGCGGCCATTGCGGTTGGGCGCAGGGCTGGAGCCAGCGTTGGTGATCATCGGTACGGTCGGCGGCTGCCTGTTGATCCACGAACTGCTGGTGCGGCGCGTGCGCTGGCTGCGGCCGCTGTTCGGGTTGCGTGCCGATCCACCAGAGTCACCGATCGCACGCGCCGCAACAGCACGGTTGTAGAGCCAAGCCCACGCTCGGCTGCTTGTGCCATGAGCCGAGCACAGGCTCGGCTCTACAGCGAAGCAGTCGAGCAAGCTCGACGCTACACCGGCGTCCGAACCATCAACGCACCTCGAACTCGCCCACCAGCACGGTCTCGGCGCGATCCTTCAGCCGCATCGTCACCCTCTGGTCCTTCTGCTTCGGCGTGCCCCAGTGGGTGGTCAGGCGCAGCATCAACGTCGTCGCGCCGGTCACCAGCTGCTGGCGGCTGCCGAAATAGTTCGCCTCCACCTTGTACCTGCCGGGCTTGGCGTTGCGCAGCGAGAACTGTTCCGGGCCGTAGCCGCCGGTGAAGTCCTGCGACATCTGCCCACCCTGATAGGTCAGGCGGTTGCCGTAGTACGCGCGCTCACCGTTGGGGTCGGTCACCCACAGGTCCATGTCGCTGTTGTCGGCATCCCAGGCCAGCACCACGCGCAGGTCCAGCGGCATCGCCTGCAGCAGGCGCGGGTCGATGCCCTGGGTATCCAGGCGCGGCTTGCTGCCGGCTACCAGGTTGGTCAGCTCATCCAGGGCGATCAGCGCGATGCCGTCGAAGCGAGAATCCCAGCGCCGCACGACCACTTGATACAGCGGCGCCAGCGCCTGCTGCGACTTGCCCGCTGCGGCCAGCGCCAGGCCCAGGTCACGGAAGCTCTGCGGTTCCTCCTGACCCATCGCCAGCACCTGCTCGAACACGGGCACCGCCAGCGCCGGGGCATCGGCCTGCAACAGGCGATAGCCGAGCACGCGCAGCAGGTGGCGGTTGTCCAGGTCCATCTCAGCCAGGTTGGACAGCACGCGCAGGGCCAGATCGCGCTGCCCCTGTTCGAACAACAGGTCGGCCACGTCGAGGAAGAACGCGCTGCTGTCGGCGTGCGCATCGCGCTCGGCCAGATAGCGGTCGTACAGTTGCGACGCTGGCCCTTGGCGCAGGCGGCGGGCAACCGGCGAATCCGGCTGCCACGCAGCCAGCTTGATTCCCAGCCGACCGTCGTTGGCAGCGGCAGGCTCGGCCGCCATCGCATCGGCGGCCGCTTCCTGCATTGGCGCCGGTGCCGGTGCGGGACGCGCGACCGAACGCTGGCGCGCCGTGGCTGCATTCAACTGCATCTCCGCTGCTGCCGGCACCGGAGCAGCCAGCATCGCCACGGGTGCCGGCGGCGCGCCGGCCGCCACCTCCAGCGCCTTCGAATCGGCCTGCGGCGGTGCGCCCTTCGGCCAGCTGCGGTTCCACCACTGCTGGCGCTGCTGCCACTGCGTCACCACCTTGTCGAGGCGCTGGCGGTCGGCCGCATCGCGATCTGCCACCTGCCGCGCGAAGCGCTGGTCATACTCGGCGCGCAGCTCGCCCGACGGCCGGATCGCGTAGCGCAGATAGTCGTCCAGGGTTTCCAGCACGATCAGCGAGGTGTCCGGGCCCACCAGGCTGAACTGCTGCGACAGCAACTGCATCGCCTCACGGTTGCCACGTCGGTCGGTGCCCAGCTGCTGCAGGCGCGCCTGGGCCCACAGGCCAGCCAGCAGATCACCGTCTTGGTTCTTCTGCGTCGCGGGCAGCGCCTGCCACTCGCCACCGGCCACGCGCACCCGCATCGGCACGCCTTCGGCTGCCAGACGCGCATGCAACCACAGCCAGCCCTGGGCCTGGCTGCGGCGGTCGATCACCACATCCTGCACGCCACGGCCGGCATCGATCTGCACATCCAGCGGCACCGACAGCAGTTCGCGTGCGGCGGCATCGACATCGCTGCCGAGTGCCACGAAACTGCCGCCATGCGCCTCGCTCCAACCGCGCAGGCGGATGGCATCGGTGCGTGCACCCGCACTGCTGACCGCAAACAGGCGCTGGTCGGCAGCCAACGCGGGCAGCGCTTCCGGCCCGTAGGTCAGCAGGCCATCGCTGACCATCAGGTATTCCTTCACCTCGGCCTGGGGCTGCCACTGCGCCAGTGCACTGGCACCATCCGGCTGTACCGCCATCAATGCCCGGCGCAGTTCACTCCAGTCGCCGCCGCGGATACGGAAACGACGCAGCGGCTCGGCACGATCACGCAGCACCGTCAACGCGACACTGCCTTCGCCCATCGCAGCGAAGTAGCGATCGAGCAGCGCGAACTCGCGGCTGCGGTCGCGCTGGCCAGCGGAGCCGGAACCATCCCACAGCAGCCCCACGTCCGACGGCACGCGGCGCGGCGCGGCCGACGTCGGCACCGGCAGCTGTGCCAGCAGGTAATGACCGTCCTGCCAGCGGGCAACCTGCACCTGCGCCTTGCGCTCGGCCGGCAGCGTCCATTGCAGCTGGGCCGGCAACTGTGCGCCGCGCCCTTGCCAGTGCAGGCGGCCATCGGCGATACGGAACGGTGCGCTGCCAGTGTCAGCACCCTTCGGTGCCTGCACGTCCAGTTCGACAGCAGCGGCGCCGGCGACGAACTGCAGCGGCAGTGTCCAACGCCACCCCTGCCCGGCGTATGCCAGCGGCTCGCGTACGACCAGCTGCACGCGGCGGCTGCCACCGGCCGGCAGCGGATACACGCGCAGGCGGAACTGGTTGCCGGCGGTCTGCTCGAGCAGGCCCGGGTCGACGCCACGACGGGCGATCTCCTCGAACACCTGGCGACCGCGGTCCTTGGGCACCGGCACCGCTTCGCGCAATTCGCCATTGATGTCCAGGGCGAATCCGGTGATCTGCTGACCCTCACCCAGCGGGAACTGCAGCTCGCCCTCCAGCACGCGCTGATTGGGGTTGTGGAACTCCAGGGTGATCCGGGTCTGGGCAATGCCAGCCTGCACCTCGCCTTCGATGCGCGCCTGCCGAAGCTGCACGGGCTGTTCTGCCGCAGGAGCGATCAGCAACGGCGTCGACGTCATCGGCGGTGCCGGGCGGCGCGATGCCTGGGGCAATGCCGGCCAGGTTGCCAGGGCCAACAACAGTACGGTGCAGCAACGGGCGAAGACCATGACAGGACTCCAGTGGGATCGTGAATGCTAGAACGCACCAGACAGGTGGATGGGGTTAACGCGATTCGATGCTGGCTCTTGGCCGCCCCTGGGCGCACCATGTGCGACTTCCCGATCCCGTGCAAGGATGCCCATGCGTTCTCCCCTGCTTCCCACCCTGCTGGCCCTGTGTTGGCCATTGGCCGCCGGCGCAGCCGATGCGCCTGCAGGGCTGTATTTCGAGCATCACGACTGGGTCGTGGCCTGCGACAACACCCGCACTTGCCGCGCTGCCGGCTATGCCAGCAGCGATGACAGCACCCTGAGCGTGCAGCTGACCCGGAAGGGCGGCCCCGATCAAGCCATCAGCGGCCGCGTGTCATTGCAGCCGATCGACGACCAACCGCAGCCGAAGGACGCGCTGCATCTGCGCATCCAGCAGCGTGACCTCGGCGTGCTGTTGCCGGCCAAGGACACGGGCACCTACGTGCTGAGCCCAACGCAGACCACCGCAGTGCTGACGGCACTGGTGCGCGATGGCGGCATCACCGTTGTCGATGCCGGCGGCCGTGCGTGGCCGTTGTCGGACAAGGGCGCAGCGGCCGTGCTGCTGAAGACCGATGAGTTCCAGGGCCGCGTGGGGACGCCGGGCGCGGTGATGCGCAAGGGTACGGCTGCCGAAAGCAGCGTGCCTGCCGCCGTTGCCAAACCCGTGGTGCGCAAGGCAGCGACCTTGTCGACGCCGCCGGACGACCCGTCGTTTGCCAAGCTGGCCGCTTCACCGGCGCTGCGTGCAGCGCTGCGCGCCACTCTCGAAGGGCCCAGCTGCGAAGGCCTGCTCGAGACCGACCCGGATTCTCCGATCAGCAATTCGCCGCTGCAGATCCAACGTCTGGATGCCAAGCATCTGCTGGTCAATGTTCCCTGCTGGCGCGCCGCCTACAACACCGGCGATGGCTACTGGGTCATCGGCGAGAAAGCGCCCTACCAGCCGCAGTGGGTGACCAGCGATGCGATCGACTACGGCGACGGGCAGATTGTCGCCTCGCACAAGGGCCGCGGCCTGGCCGACTGCGTGTCGGATGAAACGTGGACCTGGGATGGCACGCGCTTCGTCGCAACCTCGGCGATCAGCGGCGGCCTGTGCCGCGGCGTTCCCGGTGGGACCTGGGAACTGCCGACGCGGGTAAGCGAGGTCCGCTGACCTCACCGAAAAAGGGGACGGAGGGGATCAGGTCGCAAATGGCAAACAAGGCACAAGCGACTTGATCCCCTCCGTCCCCTTTTCTCATGCGGGCAGGCAGTGCTCGACGATCAGCTGGATCGCGCTGCCACCGCGATAGTCATCGCAGGCCAGGCGATAGGCCAAGTGGACATGCCTGCCTGGCGCGTTGCCGTGCCAGCCACCGAAGTGGATCGCGTTGATCGTGCCCGGTACGCCGGGCAGGCGCAGTTCCAGCTTCAGATGTCGTTCCTTCAGCACGCGCCAGTTGGCCACTTCGAAGTGGCCGTCGAACAGCGGCTCGGGGAAACCCTGTCCCCAGGGCCCGGCCAGGCGCAGTGCATCGGCATGGCGATGATCGAGCTCGTCCGCTGCCAGTTCGCCGTCGCTGAGCACCTGCTGCTGCAGTGCGGCCGGGTCGAGCATTTCCAGCGCGGTGGCGACGAACGCGGTTTCGAACTCGGCCAGATGATCCAGGCGCATGCTCAAGCCGGCCGCCATTGCGTGACCGCCGAAGCGCTCGATCAGACCGGGATGGCGGGCATCGACCAGCGCCAATGCGTCACGGATATGCAGGCCGGGAATCGAACGGGCCGAGCCACGCAGGGTGTCGGCACCCGGCTCAGCCGGCGCAAACGCGATCACCGGACGATGCAGGCGATCCTTCATTTTCGACGCAACCAGGCCAACCACGCCAGGATGCCAATCCGCATCGAACAGGCAGGCCGCCACCGGTCGCTGCCCTGCGGTATCGAGCACCACCTTCGATAGCGCCTGTTCGGCGTCATCGGTCATCGACTGCTGCACCGCACGCCGCTCGGCGTTGATCTGCTCCAGCGTCTGCGCGATGTCGCGGGCCTGCCGCGGATCTTCGGTGAGCAGCAGCGCGATACCCAGCGCCATGTCTTCCAAGCGACCGGCCGCATTCAAGCGCGGGCCAAGACCGAAGCCAATGTCGGTGGCGGTCAGTCGTGCAGCGTCGCGACCACTGGCTTCGATCAATGCTTTCAGGCCGACGCAGCCCTGGCCGTTGCGCAACCGCCGCAGTCCCGCGCTGACCAAGGCGCGATTGTTGGCATCCAGCACCACCAGATCGGCGACGGTGCCCACGGCCACGAGGTCCAGCAGCGTGGTCAGGTCCGGCCCCTTGCCATCGGCAAATACACCCGCTTCGCGCATCTGCCGGCGCAGCGCCATCAGCACGTAGAAGATCACGCCCACGCCGGCCAGCGATTTGCTGGGGAAGGCATCACCGTCCAGATTCGGGTCGACGATGACATCTGCAGGTGGCAGCTGCGGGCCGGGCAGATGGTGATCGGTCACCAGCACCTGCCAGCCACGCGCCTTGGCTGCGGTCACGCCGGCATGGCAGGCGATGCCGTGATCGACGGTGACCAGCAGATCCGGCTGCAGCGCGGCCAGTTCGTCCACCAGCGACGGTGACAGACCATAGCCATGCACCATGCGGTTGGGCACCGCGTGGAAGACATGCTGCGCGCCGAGCATGCGCAGACCCCGCACGCCGACCGCGCAGGCGGTTGCGCCGTCGCAGTCGAAATCACCGACCACCAGGATGCGCTTGTCGGCGGCGATGGCGTGGACCAGCAGGTCCACGGCCGCATCGATACCGGTCAGCAGCTCGGGCGCGTGCAGATTGCCCAGCTTGGGCAACGCCAGCTCCGGCGTGTACGCACCGCGTGCGGCATACAGGCGGGCCAACAATGGCAGCGTGCCGTCCGGCCAACTGCCAGGCGCGACGGCATCGCGACGGCGGATCATCGGCGTATCACAGGTCGACGGCACGGCATCGGCGGCAAGGGACATCGGCATCGCCGGGTTACGGAAGACCCGCGCATAATACCCCGCTCGGCTTGTCAGGCTCTGCGCGGGCTTGGCGCAGGCGGGGTGATCGCCCATGCTTGTTCGCTTCTGAAACGGAATTCGCCATGTACCGCCCGCTGTCCGCATTGATTGCCAGCCTGTTGCTGCCGCTCGCCAGCCACGCCGGAAACACACCGCTGGAACCCGGTATCGAGTTCGTGCACCACGACTGGTTCCTGGCCTGCGACAACACCGGCACCTGCCGCGCCGCCGGCTATGGCCCGGAGAACGCAGACAGCCTGCTGGGCCTGATGCTGGAACGCCCTGGCGGTCCCGGCACGGCAGTGAAGGCGCGGCTGCGGGTCGGTGAGGATGGCGAAAGTGCGATGCCTGAAGGTGAGATGCGCCTGCAGGTGAATGGACGTGATCTGGGCGCTGTGCAGGACACCGGGGCCGACGAAGCAGTGACGCTGCGGCCGGCGCAGGTTGAGACCCTGCTCGCCGCCCTGCCCGGCCGGGCCCGCATCGAGGTGGTCGACAGCAGGGGCACGCGCTGGCCGATCTCCGATCATGGTGCCGCCGCAGTGCTGTTGAAAATGGACGAGGCACAAGGGCGGGTGGGCACGCCCGGTGCACTGGTACGGCGTGGCACGCGTGCCGAGGCGAGCGTGCCGGCCGCAGCGGCCAAGCCGGTGATCATGCGCGGCGTGCTGGCGGCCACTCGCCCCGGCGATAGCGTGCTGGGCGGCAGCAAAGCGCTGCGCGACGCGCTGATTGCCACGCTCGGCGACAGCGACGACTGCCCACGCCTGATCGAGTACACGGGAACCCCGGAAATGGTGATCCAGCGGCTGGACGACAGTCACGTGCTGGTGCAGGCGCTGTGCCAGATGGGCGCGTACAACTTCAGCAATGGTTTCTGGATCACACGCGATCAGCCACCTTTCGCAGTGGAGGTGGTCACACTGGAGGCAGAGGGCTTCTCGCACGAGGAGCGCACGCTGTACGCACGCTACAAGGGCCGCGGCATCGGTGACTGCGTTTCCGGCTCGGACTGGGTATGGGATGGCCGCAGATTCCAGCCCAGCAGTGTGTTCAGCACCGGCTTGTGTCGTGGCGTGCCGGGCGGGCACTGGACCCTGCCGACGCTGGTCAGCGAGGTTCGTTGAGCGCGCGACCTTTCGCGGCTGGGCGAAGGCGAAGGCCTGCGCCAGCTGCTTCAGCCCAGCAGCACGGCACGACCATCACCTCACCCGCCGGGCTTGGCCCAGCGCTACTGCATTGCCTCAGGCGTCGTGCAACTGCCGTGGCTTCTTCCAGAACTGCCAGCGCTGGCCCCTGTCCAGCTGGAACTGCAGGCCGTCCTCGAAGTCCAGCACCAGCCGCTGCAGTTCGCCGCGCTTGAGCGCGGCCAACAGCGGCCGGATGGCGTCGTTGCCCAGCTGCTGCAACGAGCGCAGCTGGCGCAGGTCGACCAATGCATCGACTGACTGTTCGCCGTCCACCGCTACGCCTGCGGCCTGGGCCAGGCCCTGCAGCAATGCGTCGCGGCTGCGCACCTGCGCGTGCGGCGTGGCGACCGAAACCGGCATCACGCCACCACCCCAGAACCACAGCGAATTGATCGGCTGCTGGCCCTGTGCCGCACGCTGCTGGTTCCACGAATGGGTGTGCAGCAGCACCTGCGCCTCGGTCATCAACGCGCGCCAGCGACGGCCCGCGTCGCCGGGCGGCAGGTGCGAGAACAGGTCATCGCCCAGCACCTCGTCGGGGCTGTCGAACTCCGGCAGCTCGGTACCGATGGGAAGCCGCAGATACCAGCGCGACGGATCGGGGGCATCCAGAATGAAGCCCGCATCCGCAAACAACGGCTGCAATACGGGCAGCAAGGCCAGCGTATCGGCCAGGCTGGGCCGCAGCGTTTCGCCGTGGCCCATCATGCGCGCGCCGTGCATGTCCGGCACCATGCAGGCCGGGTCCGCACGCAGCCAGCAGGCGCCGGCAGCATCGCCGACGTCACGCTGACGGGTCAACGCGGCCACCGGCCATTGCGGCGCGGCAACCGTGAAGTGGCGCAGCAGCTGCGCACGCTCACCGGCGTCGCCCTGCGAGGTGGCGGCGCGGCCCAGGGCACGCGCCACATCATCCGGCAATGCAGCCACCGCAAAGCGGCTGCGTGCCGGCAACAGCAGGGTCGCCGTCGCCACGGATCAGTCCTGGTAGCTGACGCTGACGATCTCGTACTCGCGCTGGCCGGCCGGCGCGTCGATCACGATCGAATCACCTTCCAGCTTGCCGATCATCGCGCGGGCGACCGGCGAGGAAATCGCGATCAGGCCCAGCTTGATGTCCGCTTCCAGATCGCCAACGATCTGGTACTTCTTCTCTTCGTCCGATTCCACGTCGGCCAGGGTCACGCTGGCGCCGAACACCACCTTGGAGCCTGCATTGAGCTTGCTCACGTCGATGATCTCGGCGTGCGACAGCTCGCCTTCCAGCTGCTTGATGCGGCCTTCGATGAAGCCTTGTTCCTCGCGCGCGGCGTGGTACTCGGCATTCTCCTTCAGGTCGCCATGCTCGCGCGCTTCGGCGATCGCGGCGATCACCTTCGGGCGCTTGACCGACTTCAGGTGATCCAGCTCATCGCGCAGTCGCTGCGCGCCCTTCATCGTGATGGGTGCTCTCATGCGTTCAACTCCTTGTGCAGTTCCTGCAGCGACCAGACCGGGCCGGTACCGCGGAATTCCAGTGAATCCACCAGCGCCTTGGCGCCGGCAATAGTGGTCGAATAGGTGACGCGGTGCTGCAACGCCTCGCGACGGATCGAGAACGAGTCGTTGATCGCGGCACGCCCTTCGGTCGTGTTGACGATGTAGACGATTTCGCCGTTCTTGATCGAATCAACGATGTGCGGGCGACCCTCGACCACCTTGTTGATGATCTCGCAGTCCATGCCGTGCTGCTGCAGCCACGCGGCGGTGCCACGGGTGGCGACCAGGCTGTAGCCACGCGCCAGCAGGGCCTTGGCCACCGGCAGCACGCGCTTCTTGTCCGGATCGCGCACCGACACGAAGGCCTTGCCGACCGGCGGCGCCTTGATGCCACCGGCTTCCTGCGCACGTGCGAAAGCGGCGTTGAAGGTACGGCCCACGCCCATCACCTCACCGGTGGAGCGCATCTCCGGCCCAAGGATCGGGTCGACGCCCTGGAACTTGGCGAACGGGAAGATCGCTTCCTTCACCGAGTAGTAGTCCGGCACGATTTCCTTGGTGGCGCCCTGCTCTTCCAGGGTCTTTCCGGCCATGCAGCGGGCCGCGATCTTGGCCAGCGGCATGCCGGTGGCCTTGGACACGAACGGCACGGTGCGCGAGGCACGCGGGTTCACTTCCAGCAGGAAGATGGTGTCTTCACCCTCTTCGCTGGTCTGGATCGCGAACTGGGTGTTCATCAGGCCCACCACGTTCAGGGCCTTGGCCAGCTCGACCACCTGGCGGCGCAGCTCGGCCTGGGTTTCAGCCGACAGCGAGTACGGCGGCAGCGAGCAGGAGGAATCGCCCGAGTGCACGCCCGCCTCTTCGATGTGCTCCATCACGCCACCGATCAGGACGTTGCCCTGGGCGTCGGCGATGATGTCCACGTCGCACTCCACCGCGTTGTCGAGGAAGCGGTCCAGCAGCACCGGCGAATCGTTGGACACCTTCACCGCGTCACGCACGTAGCGGGCCAGATCGGATTCGCCATAGACGATTTCCATCGCGCGGCCACCCAGCACATAGCTCGGGCGCACCACCAGCGGGTAGCCGATCTCGCGCGCCAGCAGCAGCGCTTCCTGGTCGTTGCGGGCGATGCGGTTCGGCGGCTGCTTCAGGCCCAGCTGGTCGACCAGCTGCTGGAAGCGCTCGCGGTCTTCGGCCAGGTCGATCGAGTCCGGGCTGGTACCGATCACCGGCACACCGTTGGCCTCCAGCGCGCGCGCCAACTTCAGCGGAGTCTGGCCGCCGTACTGCACGATCACGCCCTTCGGCTGCTCCAGCTCGACGATTTCCAGCACGTCTTCCAGGGTCAGCGGTTCGAAGTACAGGCGATCGGAGGTGTCGTAGTCGGTCGACACGGTTTCCGGGTTGCAGTTGACCATGATGGTTTCATAGCCATCCTCGCGTAGCGCCAGTGCCGCGTGCACGCAGCAGTAGTCGAATTCGATGCCCTGGCCGATGCGGTTCGGGCCACCGCCCAGGATCATGATCTTGTCGCGGTTGGTCGGCGCGGCTTCGCACTCGTCCTCGTAGGTCGAGTACAGGTAGGCGGTGCCGGTCGAGAACTCACCGGCGCAGGAGTCCACGCGCTTGTAGACCGGGCGCACCTTGTGGGCACGGCGCAGCGCGCGGATGGCCGCTTCATTGGTGCCGGTCAGCTGGGCCAGGCGGGCGTCGGAGAAGCCGGCGCGCTTGAGCTTGCGCAGGCGTACCGCATCCAGTGCATCGATGCCATCGGCCGCGACCTGGGCCTCGGCGGCGATGATTTCTTCGATCTGGTCCAGGAACCACGGATCGATGTAGGACAGCTTGAAGATGTCCTCCACGCTCATGCCGGCGCGGAACGCATCGGCGACGAAGAACAGGCGTTCCGGACCGGGTGCCTTCAGCTCACGACGCAGGGTCTGCAGGTCGTCTTCATTGGTCAGGTCCAGGCCGGTCGGGTCGAAGCCGACCTTGCCGGTTTCCAGACCACGCAGGGCCTTCTGCATCGACTCCTGGAAGGTACGGCCCATCGCCATCACCTCGCCCACCGACTTCATCTGGGTGGTCAGGCGTGCATCGGCGGCCGGGAACTTCTCGAAAGCGAAGCGCGGAATCTTGGTGACGACGTAGTCGATGGACGGCTCGAACGACGCCGGGGTCAGGCCACCGGTGATCTCGTTCTTCAGTTCGTCCAGGGTGTAGCCCACGGCCAGCTTGGCAGCGACCTTGGCGATCGGGAAACCGGTGGCCTTGGAGGCCAGCGCCGAGGAGCGCGACACGCGGGGATTCATCTCGATCACCACCACGCGGCCGGTGTCCGGGTTGATGCCGAACTGCACGTTCGAACCACCGGTATCCACACCGATCTTGCGCAGCACGGCGATGGAGGCATCGCGCAGGCGCTGGTATTCCTTGTCGGTCAGGGTCTGCGCCGGGGCCACGGTGATCGAGTCACCGGTGTGCACACCCATCGGGTCCAGATTCTCGATCGAGCAGACGATGATGCAGTTGTCCGCGGTATCGCGGACCACTTCCATCTCGAATTCCTTCCAGCCCAGCACCGACTCCTCGACCAGCACTTCGGTGGTCGGCGACAGCTCCAGGCCGCGGTTGACGATCTCGATCAGCTCTTCACGGTTGTAGGCGATGCCGCCGCCACTGCCGCCCAGGGTGAAGCTGGGGCGGATGATGGTCGGGTAGCCGACGCGGGCCTGGATCTCCAGCGCTTCGTCCAGGGTATGGGCAACGGCGGCGGTCGGGCACTCCAGGCCGATCTCACCCATCGCCACACGGAACAGCTCGCGGTCTTCGGCCATCATGATCGCTGCGCGCTTGGCGCCGATCAGCTCGACGTTGTACTTCTCCAGCACCCCGTTGTCAGCCAGGTCCAGCGCGCAGTTCAGCGCGGTCTGGCCGCCCATGGTCGGCAGCAGCGCGTCGGGCTTCTCCTTGGCGATGATCTTCTCGACCGTCTGCCAGTTGATCGGCTCGATGTAGACAGCGTCGGCCATCTCCGGATCGGTCATGATCGTGGCCGGATTGCTGTTGACCAGCACCACGCGGTAACCCTCGTCACGCAGGGCCTTGCAGGCCTGGGCGCCGGAGTAATCGAACTCGCAGGCCTGGCCGATGACGATCGGGCCGGCACCGATGATGAGGATGGTCTTGAGGTCAGTGCGCTTGGGCATTTTCTTCTCTAAGTCAGTACAGCGTGACAAGGGGGAGTGATCGCACGCTGTCGATCAGGAAATCTCTTCGGGTTTCAGCGCAATCCGGCACTGGTCCTGCAACGGCTTGGCCAACTGCGCGTCCAGGTCCTCTGGAATCGCTGGCTCACTTTCGAACGAAGCCACCATGCGGCGGTACGCCGGGCTGGCCATGAAGGCAGCAAGCTGTGCGCGGTCCGTTGCGCCCAGGCCGGCGCCGGCCTTGGCCTCGGTGTTGTCCGGGGTGGAATTGGCGAAGGTGGACGACAGGGCCTTGCCTGCCGTCGTGGCCAGGAAGCGCGACCATTCGGCAATCACCACGTCACCGTCATTGCCCAGGCCCTGGATGATCGAACGGCGGAACTGCGCATCCAGCAGATCGCCCACAGGCGCCTGCGCGCAGGCCTGGTCGGCATCCGGCAACGCCTTCAATGCCGGCGTGTTGTCGATCACCAGATCGGCCATGGTCGCGCCCAGCGAGCCCATGCCCAACGACTTCACCACCGCCGCCACATCGGCATCGGACGCCGGCGTTGCCTGCGCCACGCCCGCGACACACCACAGCAGCGGCAGTAGCGCCAGGCTGCGCATCAAGCCTTGGCCTCGGCCATCAGGTTCACGAAACGATCGAACAGCGGACCGACGTCGGTCGGGCCCGGCGACGCTTCCGGATGCCCCTGGAACGAGAAGGCCGGCACGTCGGTGCGGGCGATGCCCTGGTTGGTGCCGTCGAACAGCGAACGGTGGGTCACCCGCAGGGTGGCCGGCAGGGTCGTTTCATCCACCGCGAAGCCGTGGTTCTGCGAGGTGATCATCACCCGGCCGCTGTCCAGGTCCTGCACCGGATGGTTCGCACCATGGTGGCCATGGCCCATCTTGATCGTCTTGGCGCCCGACGCCAGGCCCAGCAGCTGGTGGCCCAGGCAGATGCCGAAGGTCGGGACCTTCACGTCGATGAAAGTCTTGATTGCCTCGATGGCGTAGTCGCACGGTTCCGGGTCACCCGGGCCGTTGGACAGGAATACGCCGTCCGGCTTCAACGCCAGCACCTCGGCGGCCGGGGTCTGCGCCGGCACCACGGTAACCTCGCAACCGCGCTCGGCCAGCATGCGCAGGATGTTGGTCTTCACGCCGAAGTCGTAGGCCACGACCTTGAATTTGGCCGGCACACTGACGAACGCGTTGGCGTCCAGGTCCAACTGGCCTTCGGTCCAGGTGTAGGTCTTCTCGGTAGTGACGACCTTGGCCAGATCCATGCCCTTCAGCCCCGGGAACTTGCGGGCGGCTTCCAATGCCTTTTCCACATCGATGCCGTCGCCGGCCATCAGCGCGCCGTTCTGGGCGCCCTTCTCGCGCAGGATGCGGGTCAGCTTGCGGGTGTCGATGCCGGCGATGGCGACCACGCCGCGCTGGATCAGCCAGTCCTGCAGCGACACCTGGCTGCGCCAGCTGCTCGGGCGGCGCGGTACGTCGCGCACGATCAGGCCGGCCGACCACACCTTGGACGCTTCATTGTCCTGGTCGGTCATGCCGGTGTTGCCAATGTGCGGATAGGTCAGCGTGACCATCTGCCGGGCGTAGGACGGGTCGGTCAACACTTCCTGGTAGCCGGTCATGGCGGTGTTGAACACCACCTCACCGACGGACAGGCCGGGCGCGCCTACGGATTCGCCCTCGAATACGGTGCCGTCTTCGAGGACGAGGATTGCGGCTTGGGTCACGGAATTCTCACTTTGGCTACCGAGGGGGTGCCGAAGTCACGCCTGCGCTTCACGGAAATCCGGTTGCAAAAAAGCGCGGACGTACGGTCTGGGACCGGTCCGGCTTTCGTGATTCGGCGAGTGCGAATTGTAGCGCTGCCGGGGCGCTCGCGCCAGCGGTTATCGCCATTCATGAACAGGCGATTGCGCATTCATTTCAATCCGGGGGCGTATGCGGGCCCTGCCCCCGGTAGTGCCGGCCGCTGGCCGGCAACCACGGGGTGCCCGACGGCAAGGGGGTTGCCGGCCAGCGGCCGGCACGACCTGTCTTATTCCAGCAGGTCCCGCACCCGGTAGCTGCCCGCCGCCCGGCCCTGCAGCTGGCGAGCGGCAAACAGCGCCCCGCGGGCAAAGATGTCGCGGTTGCTGGCCCGGTGCACCAGCTCGATGCGCTCGCCCAGGCCGGTGAACTGCACCAGATGCTCGCCGACGATGTCACCGGCGCGCAGGCTGGCGTACTGCGGCTCGGCTCCGCCCCGCTGCGCCGCGGCGCCCAGAGTCAACGCCGTGCCCGAGGGCGCGTCCTTCTTCTGCGTATGGTGCGACTCTACGATGTCGCAGTTCCAGCCAGCCAGCGCCTGCGCAGCGCGCTCCACCAGCTCATCCAGTACCGCCACGCCCAGGCTGAAGTTCGATGCCCACACCAGCGGTATCTTCACCGCCGCCGCCTCCAGCGCCTGCCGCTGCGCAGTGGAAATGCCGGTGGTGCCCGACACCAGGCCTGCGCCGCGCTCCACGCACAGTGCCAGCAGTGCGTCGAAGCCCTCTGGAAGGCTGAAGTCGATCGCCACGTCGAACACCGGCGCCCCCGGCAACTCGCTGGCAGCGAAGAACGGCACACCATCGATCACCCGCTGGGCCGGCGCGCGGCCGGTCACCGCAGCGACGATCTGCAGGGATTCAGGGTGTTCGGCGGCCAGCCGCAACAGGGCCTGGCCCATGCGCCCGGAGGCGCCGTGAATAAGCAATCGCAGGGGAGTCTGGTTCATGCATGCAGGCTAGCGGCAGCACGCATGCTCCGGCAAGCGCTGTCGCTGCGACGCTGCGTGCGCTTCTGCCGTGGACTGCCTGGCCATCATGCAGATCACGGCCTGGCCAGCGAACGGTAGATCCACGCCATGCGTGGATGAAGATCCAGGGCCTGCGAACCAGGGCCTGCACCCACCAACGCGGCTCAGGCCCTGCCCTAGTGCTGCTTCGGCGACGTCGGCCCGCAGCTGTCACAGCCCCCGCACGCGCCGCCGCCACCAGTGGCCGGCGGCGCGATCTTCCGGCCCAGCGTCTGCAGCCAGGCCGCGCGGCCCGGCTTCAGCAGCGCCAACGCAAGCGCACCGCGCAGCTTGCGCACGGTGCCGGGCGCCTGCTTTTTCAGCACGACCCATGCACTGACCAGCACGGCCACCGCGATGATCAGGTACTGGATCAGCAGACCGGCGTCCATCAGCCGCCTCCCAGCGCCACGGTCACCTGGTAGGTGATCAGCGCCGCCACGTAGGCTGCGGCAAACAGGTAGAGCGCGGAGAAGCCCATCGTCTTCCACGAGTTGGTCTCGCGCTTGATGGTGGCCAGGGTGGAGATGCACATCGGCGCGTAGATGAACCACACCAGCAGCGCCAGGCCCGTGGCCAGCGACCAGCCATCAGCCACCACCGGCGACAACGCGGAGATCGCCGCATCGTCATCGGCAGCCGACAGCGCATACACCGTGGCCAGCGACGACACAGCGACTTCGCGTGCGGCCAGCCCCGGGATCAGCGCGATGCAGATCTGCCAGTTGAAGCCCAGCGGCGCAAAGATTGCCGTCATCGCATGGCCGATCTGGCCGGCATAGCTGTAGTCGATGGCCGGCATCGTCGCGTCGGCGGGTGCACCCGGGAACGACAGCAGGAACCACAGCAGGATGGTCAGCGCCAGGATGATGCCGCCGACGCGCCTGAGGAAGATCATGCCGCGCTCGTACAGGCCGACGGCGAGGTCACGCGGATGCGGAATGCGGTACGACGGCAGCTCCAGCATCAGCGGGTGCTCGCTCTTGTCGCGGCGCCACTTCTTCATCACCCACGACATCACCAGCGCGCTGAGGATGCCGGCCACGTACAGGCCAAACAGCACCAGACCCTGCTGGTTGAAGATGCCGATCTTGCCGGCCGGAATGAACGCGCCGATCAACAGTGCATAGACCGGCAGCCGCGCCGAGCAGGTCATCAGCGGTGCCACCAGGATCGTGGCCAGGCGGTCACGCGGGTCCTGGATGCTGCGGGTGGCCATGATGCCCGGCACCGCGCAGGCGAAGCTGGACAGCAACGGGATGAACGAGCGGCCGGACAGGCCCGCCGCCGCCATCATCCGGTCCAGCAGGAACGCAGCGCGCGGCAGGTAACCGGACTCCTCCAGCGCCAGGATGAAGGCGAACAGGATCAGGATCTGCGGCAGGAACACCACCACGCCACCCAGACCGGCGATGATGCCGTCGGTCAGCAGACTGGTCAGCGGGCCGGCCGGCAACACGCTGGCGGCCAGTTCACCGAGCCAGGCGAAGCCGGCCTCGATGCCATCCATCAGCGGCGTGGCCCAGGCGAACACCGCCTGGAAGATCAGGAACATCACCACGACCAGGGTGATCAGGCCGAACACCGGATGCAGCAGCCAGCGGTCGAGCGTGTCGTCGATCTTCGCCGTCCGCGCCGGCATCCGCACCGCGGCGGCCAGAATGGCGCGCACCTGTGCGTGGTAGTCCGCGCTGCCGTCAACACCGGCCAGCGGCGCGTCCAGATGCGGCACCATGGTGTCCAGGCGCTCCACCAGCGCACGTGCGCCCTGCTTGCGTACCGCCACGGTTTCCACCACCGGCACGCCGATCTCGCGCTCCAGCGCGGCAACGTCGATCTGGATGCCGCGACGCTGCGCGGCGTCCACCATGTTCAGGGCGATGATCATCGGCTTGCCCAGCTCGCGCAGTTCCAGCGCGAAACGCAGGTGCAGGCGCAGGTTGGTGGCGTCGATCACGCACAACAGAACGTCCGGTGCGGCCTCACCCGGGTAGAAACCCCGGCACAGGTCGCGGGTGATCGCCTCATCAAGGCTGGCCGGATGCAGGCTGTAGGCGCCCGGCAGGTCAAGCACGGCGAACTCGCGGCCGGACGGGGCGCGGAGGCGGCCTTCCTTGCGCTCGACAGTCACGCCGGTGTAGTTGGCGACCTTCTGCCGGCTGCCGGTGAGCTGGTTGAACAGGGCCGTCTTGCCGCTGTTGGGGTTGCCGACCAGCGCGATGCGCAGCGGTGCGGCGGTTGCGGTGGCGCTCATGCACGTCGCTCCTGGCTGGCCGGGTCGATGACCACGCGCCGGGCCTCACTGATACGCAGCGCGAAACGGGTGAACCCGACCTGCACCAGCAGCGGCTCACCGCCGACCGGACCTCGCGCCACCAGGCGCACTTCCTCACCCTTGACGAAGCCCAGCTCGCGCAGGCGCCGGGCGATGGCATCGTTGGCATGCAGGTCCTGCACGGAATCGACCACGGCCGAGGCGTGCAGGGGCAGTTCGGACAGCGTCATCTAGCGTGTTCTCTGCTGGATGTAAATGGTTCTCGATTCTAACATTCCCGCGTCGCGTCATGGCCCATGACCAATGGCCCGCTATGATCCATACAGGTATGGAGCAACCCCGGAATCCCATGAACGATGCTTTGCAGATCGAGCGCACTGGCGCTGTCCTGACCCTCTGGCTGAACCGGCCGGAGCTGCACAACGCCTTCGATGCCGGGCTGATCGCCCGGCTGACGGCGGCCCTGGAAGCCGCCGGCCGCGATGACAGTGTGCGCACGGTGGTGGTGGCCGGTCACGGCGCCTCCTTCTCCGCCGGTGCCGACATGCAGTGGATGCGCGGCATGGCCACGGCCAGCGAGGCGGACAATCGCGAGGACGCCCTGGCCCTTGCCCGGCTGATGCGCACCCTGGACGAGCTGCCCAAGCCGACCCTGGCACGGGTCCACGGTGCTGCCTTCGGTGGCGGGGTCGGCCTGGTGGCCTGCTGCGATATCGCCATCGCCACCAGCGCTGCCCGCTTCGGCCTGACCGAAAGCCGCCTGGGCCTGCTGCCGGCGGTGATCTCGCCCTATGTGATCGAGGCCATCGGCAGCCGCCAGGCCCGCCGCTGGTTCGCCACCGGCGAGCACTTCGACGCCGACACTGCCCTGCGCATCGGCCTGATCCACCAGTTGGTGGAACCCGAGCGCCTGGACGAAGCCCTGCAGCGGCAGCTGGCCCTGCTCGACAAGGCCGGGCCGATCGCCTCGGCCTCGGCCAAGCTGCTGGTCCGGCAGGTCCGCGACAGCCGCGACCGCGACAGCCTGGACCGGGACAATGCTGCGCTGATCGCCCGCCTGCGGGTGTCTGCCGAGGGCCAGGAAGGTCTGGGCGCGTTCCTCGACAAGCGCGCGCCGCACTGGGTCACGGAGGCCTGACATGCTCGACCATATCGGATTGAACAGCGGCGATCTGCCGCGCAGCAAGGCCTTCTTCCTGCAGGCGCTGGCGCCGTTGCAGATCGGCCTGGTGATGGAGGTCAGCGCCGAACAGACCGGCGCCCACGACCACGTGGGTTTCGGCAACCATGGCAAGCCGTTCTTCTGGCTGGGCAATGCGGCACCCCTCAGCCAGGGTGTGCACGTCGCTTTCGTCTGCGGCGAACGCGCCCAGGTTGATGCGTTCCACGCCGCCGCCCTGGCCGCAGGTGGCCGCGACAACGGGGCGCCCGGCCTGCGCCCGTGGTATCACCCGGACTACTACGCCGCCTTCGTGATCGACCCCGATGGCAACAACATCGAGGCGGTCTGCCACCTGCCCGGGTAGGCCCTGCCGCCACAACCAGGCGCAGGCGTGGCCGCTTGTGCGACCCGCCTGCGTATCTCATCTGGCAGCCCGGCGAAGACCGGGCCGCCCCCGTTTCCCAGGAACCGCCGTGACCCCAGTCGATCCCATCCGCCTTGCCCGTCCCGCCTCGCCTGCCGTGGGGGTGCCGCGATGAGCGATTTCGTCCGCATCGTCGAAGTCGGCCCCCGCGATGGGCTGCAGAACGAAAAGCAGGCCGTGGCCACCGCCGACAAGATCGCCCTGATTGATCGTCTGTCGGCCACCGGCCTGTGCACCATCGAGGCAACCAGCTTCGTCAGCCCACGCTGGGTGCCGCAGTTGGCCGACGCGGCCGAGGTCTATGCCGGTATCCAGCGCCGCGCGGGCATCGCCTATCCGGTACTGGTGCCGAACGAACAGGGCTACGACCGTGCGCGCGCCGTCGGCGTGCAGGAAATCGCGGTATTCACGGCTGCATCGGAAGCCTTCAACCGCACCAACACCAACGCCGGCATCGATGAATCGCTGGCCCGCTTCGAGCCTGTCCTGCGCCGTGCAGCGGCCGATGGCGTGCGCGTACGTGGCTACGTCTCCACCGTGCTCGGCTGCCCGTACCAGGGCCAGGTGCCACTGACCGATGTTGTGCGTGTAGCCCGGGCACTGCACGAGATGGGGTGTTACGAAATCTCGCTGGGCGACACCATCGGCGTTGGTACGCCGCGCAAGGCCCGCGCGATGCTGCAGGCGGTGGCTGCCGAGATCCCGATGAGCGCACTGGCCGTGCACTTCCACGACACTTACGGCCAGGCCATCGCCAACATCGCGGCCTGCCTGGAAGAAGGCGTGCGCGTGGTGGACAGCGCCGTGTCCGGCGCTGGCGGCTGCCCATACGCCAAGGGCGCCAGCGGCAACGTGGCCAGCGAGGACGTGGTGTACCTGCTGCAGGGACTGGGCCTGGAATGCGGTGTCGACCTGCCATTGCTGGCCGAGACTGGTCGCTGGCTTGCCGGGCTGCTCGGCCGTGCTACCGCCAGCCGCGTCGGGCAGGCGCTGGCGGCGACATGAACGACAGCGGCCCGCGCGACCGTTCGGCCATCGGCGATGCATCCGCCGCAACCGACAACGCGCTGGCCGCCCTGGATGCCGCGCTGGCCGCCTCACCGCCGCCGGCCCAGGCCAGACTGCTGCGCCAGGCCCGACAAGCGCTGGCCGATGCGCAGCAGCGCGAGCTGGATACGCAGGCCCGCTACGCCGCGCTGTTCGACGCGGTGCCCGACCCGGTCAGCATCCTCAGCGCCGAAGGCGTGGTGCTGGACGTCAACCGTGCCGGCATCGTCGCCTACGATCGCCCGCGCGAAGACATCGTCGGCCAGCCCATCGAGCTGCTCAACCCGGACCTGCCCAGCGACCACCTGCAGCCGGTGTGGGAAGCGCTGAACCGCGGCGACACCTACGTCATCGAAGTGACCAACATGCGCGGCGATGGCAGCCGCTTTCCGGTGGAAGTGCACTCGGCCGGCTTCCAGGACCGTGGCCAGCCCTGCATCGTCGCCGTCGCCCGTGACCTGAGCGGACGCTGGCGCGCAGAGTCCCGCTATCGCCTGTTGATGGAGTCGATCGACAAGGGCGTGATCCTGTTCGACCGTGATCTGCGCGTTCTGTCCGCCAATCCCGCAGCGCACCGCATCCTCGGCCTCACCGGTGGTGGCGTGGGCTTGAATGCGATGCTCGATCCCGACGCCTGGATCATCGTCGACGAACACGGCCATCCATTGACCCAGTCACAGTGGCCGACCAGCCGCTGCTTCCAGGCCGGGCGGGTGATCCGCAGCACCATCATCGGCCTGTACCACCGCCCACGCGGACGCATGCTGTGGTTGTCCACCACCAACGTGCCGGTGTTCGGCAACGGCTGCGACCAGGCCGACCATGTCTATGCAATGTTCAGTGACATCACCGAACTGAAGCGCAACAACACCCTGTTCGCGCGCGCGCAGTCACTGGCCCACATCGGCGGCTGGGAGTGGGATCGCGGGCTGCAGCGCCTGTACCTCACCGATGAGGCGCGGCGCATCGTCGGCCAGCCGGCCGACATGGAGGACATGCCGGACCTGCTGGACTGCCTGCGCAGCGACGATCGCGCCGCCCTGCAGCAGGCGCTGGCCGACACCATCGAACACCGCAGCAGCTTCGGCCTGGAACTGCAGGGCCAGCGCCGCGATGGCCACTCGTTCTGGATCCGGATGATCGGCGAGGTATCGGCCGGCGATGTCGATGCCGCGCGCATCACTGGCACCGTGCAGGACATCACCGAGCGCAAGCAGGCCGAGGAAACCCTGCGCGTGCAGGCCCGCACCGACCCACTCACCGGGATCATGAACCGCGATGCGGTGCTGAGCGACCTCGGCGTGCGCATGGACAGCCCCAGCCACGACCGCGTGGCGGTGCTGTACATCGACCTGGACCGCTTCAAGGTGGTCAACGACCTGCTCGGCCACAATGCCGGTGACGAACTGTTGATCGAAGCGACCCGGCGCATCGCCACCGCGATCGGCACCGAAGGCCTGCTTGCACGCTTTGGCGGCGACGAGTTCCTGGTGATCTGCGACCTGCGCGACCAGCCGGACCAGGCCGAACAGCTGGCCGAGCGCATCACCGCCGCCTTCTCGGCGCCATTCCAGCTGGGCAGCGACGAGTTCCCGGTCACCGCCAGCATCGGCATCGCCCGCGCACCGCGCGATGGCGACCGGCCGCAGCAGCTGATCCAGAACGCCGACACCGCGATGTACGAATGCAAACGACGTACCCGCAACGGCTGGCAGGTGTTCTCCCCGGAACTGGCACAACGCCAGCATGACCGCCTGCAGATCGAGAGCCGGCTGCACAAGGCCCTGGATGGCGACGAGTTCCATCTGGTCTACCAGCCACAGGTCAACCTGCGCAGCGGCGCCACCATCGCCTGCGAAGCCTTGATCCGCTGGCACAACACCCAGCTGGGGCCGATGCGGCCGGACCTGTTCATCCGCCATGCCGAGCACACCGGCGACATCGTACGCATCGGCCAATGGGCGCTGCGCGAAGCCTGCCGCCAGGTTCGGCAATGGCAGGACGACGGGCTTGGCCTGGTGCGGGTGGCCGTCAATGTTTCCTGGCGCCAGTTCGTCGGCGAGGATCTTGCGCGCTGGGTGCGGCAGGTGCTGGACGAGTTCGGCCTGCCCGGCAGCGTGCTGGAGCTGGAGTTCACCGAGCGGGTGCTGATAGAGGACGCGCCGGACACCCTGCGCACCTTCGCCCGCCTGCGCGAGATGGGGGTGATGCTGACCATCGACGACTTCGGCGAAGGCTACAGCGCGCTGAATTACCTGCGCCGGCTGCCCATCCATGGGCTGAAACTGAGCCAGTTGTTCGTCGAAGGCATCCCCCGCAACCGCTCCGATGTGGCGGTCTGCGAGGCGGTCTGCGCGATTGCCCGCAGCCTCGGCCTGGGCGTGGTCGCCGAGGGCGTCGAAACCGAGCCGCAACGGCAGTGCCTGCTCGACCTGGGCGTGACCGTCGGCCAGGGCTTCCTGTTCGCCCACGGCCTGCCCGCCGCGGACTTCGAGCGTCGATTGCGCCGCGCCCGAGAACTGGGTTGAAGCCGGCGGCGCAGTGCACAACGGCGGCTGCCGCCGCTTCCGTTAGAATCGGCGGTTCTTGAACCTGCAGGACCGTGCAATGCAGCTGTCTTCCGTACGTGCCGTGATCACTGGCGGCGTCTCCGGCCTCGGCCTGGCCGTGGCCCAGCACCTGGTTGCCCAGGGCGGCAAGGTCGCCCTGTTCGACCTCAACGACGCCAAGGGCGCGGCGGCCGTCGCTGAGCTGGGGCAGGACAACGCCCGCTATTTCAACGTCAACGTCAGCGATGAAGCGTCCGTGTCGGCGGCCATCGACCAGGCCTGCGATTTCCTCGGCGGCCTCAACGTCGCCATGAACTGTGCCGGCATCCTCGGTGCCGGCCGTGTGCTGGGCAAGGAAGGTCCGATGCCGCTGGCCGGGTTCCAGGGCACGGTGATGGTCAACCTGGTCGGCAGCTTCAATGTCGCCAAGGCCGCCGCCAACCGCATGCAGCACAACGAAGCCGGCGTGGACGGCGAGCGCGGCGTCATCATCAACACCGCCAGCGTTGCCGCTTACGAAGGGCAGATCGGCCAGGCCGCCTACTCCGCCTCCAAGGGTGGCGTGGTGGCGATGACCCTGCCGATGGCCCGCGAGCTCTCGCGCTTCGGCATCCGCGTCAACACCATCGCGCCGGGCGTGTTCTGGACGCCGATGGTCGATGGCATGCCCGAAGCCGTGCAGGAATCGCTGGCCGCGTCGATCCCGTTCCCGTCGCGCCTGGGCAAGCCGGAAGACTTCGCCAGCCTGGTCGGCCACATCCTCGGCAACACCTATATCAACGGCGAGACCATCCGCCTGGACGGCGCCACCCGGCTCGCTCCGAAGTGATTCCCCCCGGGCGCCGGGACGGCGCCCTCCCCCAACGACCAACATCATCATGAAAGCCAACGACATCAAGAAGGGCAACGTCGTCGAGTTCAACAACGGCGTCTACCAGATCCGCGACATCGAGCGCAGCTCGCCGCAGGGTCGCGGCGGCAACGTCCGCTTCCGCTTCATCATGTACAGCGTGCCGGGCGGCAACAAGCTCGACGCCAGCTTCGATGCCGACGACAACCTGGTCGAAGTCGAACTGCTGCGCCGCCAGTCCACCTACTCCTACAAGGACGGCGATGCGTTCGTGTTCCTCGACGACGAGGACTACACCCCCTACACCCTGGACGCGGACGTGATCGGCGATGATGCCGGCTACATCACCGACGGCCTGACCGGCATCTACGTGCAGGTGATCGACGAGCAGCCGGTGGCCATCCAGCTGCCGGCCTCGGTGGTGCTGGAAGTGATCGAGACCCCGCCGGAACTGAAGGGCGGCACCGCCACCAAGCGCCCGAAGCCGGCCAAGCTCAACACCGGCATCGAGATCATGGTGCCGGAGTACATCGTCAACGGCGAGCGTGTGCTGGTAAACACCGCCACCGGCGAATTTGCCGGCCGTGCCGATTAAGCGCGCGGCGCTGATTGCCTGCCTGTCCCTGCTTGCGGCGTGCTCGCCGCAGGCAGCGGACAGCACCGGTGAGGTCGCGGCAGACGCGGTGACGCAGCCCGCCGTTGCGGACAGCGCTGCCGCTGCGGTTGCACCGGCTGCGGATGAAGCAGATGCTGCGGCCACGCTGGCGGGCACCCTCGACGAGGACCAACAGGCGCGGGCCGCGGCCGGTTGCAGCGTCCCCGACGACGTCGCTTTCCTGCAGGACATCCGCATCTACTGCGACATGCCCGCCGATGTGCAGGCCTTCATCGTACGGGAGAACAGCTGCGAGCATTTTGCCGGCGAAGAACCCTACGACGACGCCCGTCGCCGCGAGCTGGAGGCCGCTGCTGCCAGGTTCTGCGACGGTCGAGAGAAGATCTTTGCCGACCTGGTGGCCCGCCATCGCGACGACTGCGCGATCAGGCAGGCGTTGATCGGTGTGAACCTGCGCTACGACCTGTCTCCCGGTCTGGACCTGAAGCCCTGCGAGGGCTGACGCAAAAAATGGGGACGGAGGGGATTACGTCGTTCCTGGCACAAACGACGTAATCCCCTCCGTCCCCATTTTCTTATTTGCCGCCGAAGTTGCCGCAGCCGTGGTACTGGCGCGTGCCCACGGTCAGCATCGCCTTGGCCTCGAACGCTTCCCCGCTCATGTCGTCCTGGCAGGTGGTGCGCTGGAAGCTCAGTTTGATGTCGGTGCCATCGGCCGCCTTGCCAACCCAGCCGTCCGCGCCCTCGGTCGGCTTTGCGACCGTGAAGCGGCGCTCGCCGTAGTCGACCTCCACCTGCAGGCCCGGCGCATCACCGTCGACGACGGCCAGCCAGCCCGGCTCGTTGCCGGTGGCACGGAACGCGGCGTTGCCGGCACTTCCATCGCCCTCCGTCGCTTCCACCGCACCACACTCACGGTCCGTCTCGCCCTTCAGGCTGAGCAGCGCTTCATCGCTGCCGCGGGTCCAGAAGCTGTTGCCCTTGCCATCGGCATATTTCGCTCCGGAGGCCGCGCGTTCGGAGGACATCGCGAAACTGCGCTCGCCGATCACAACCGTCGCTGCGTCTTCGCCGTTGAAGGTCGCGCGCACGTCGAGGTCGCCGCAGCGATAGAGGGTTTCGTTGCCGCCGCCATCAACGGCAGCGGTCATCGGTGCCGGTGCCGGCTCTGCCGTCGCGGTCGCATCGGCTGCGCCACTGGAAGCCGGCGCCTGCGCCGGTTGACACGCACTCAACACAAAGCCGAGGGAGGCAGCCAACAGACTGGGAACTACACGCATGGCTCGACTCCTTGTCGAAACTACAGAGACATTCGACCCTACCACCTGTGCCCAAACGGAGCCTGAAAGCTGCATGACCGCGTTCAGCCTGCCAGCACCGTCATCGACAGCAGCTGTGCGCCGCCGGCACCGGAACAGCTTGTCCAGACACGCAGCAGGCGCAATCGCCGTACGTGTTCGCGCCCCAGCCAATGCACATGCAGCTGAACATCGCCGGACAACAACGCCAAGCGTCCACACAGCAGCGTTTCCACCGCGTGCACCTGCAGCGCGTGAATCTGCAGATGCCCTTGCCGCCAATCCTGCATCCAGGGCAGATCGAGCATCCGGCCGCCCTGCCCGTCCATCATGAACAACATCGGTGACAGCAGCGCAGTGGCTGCGCCATGGTCGCCGTCCAGCAGCGCATCCCGCAGCTGCTGTTCCAATACGCGCAGCTGCGCCTCGTACAGGCCCTCAGGGCTCCTGTTTTCCATCCACCTGCTTTCCATCCACGCTTCCTCCCGGCGTCGGCCGGCGTCGGCGCAGGCGCTGCGCAAGCCACTGCTGCGCCCCCTGCACCACCACATAGAACACCGGCACGAAGAACACGGCCAGCACGGTCGCACTGACCATGCCGCCAAACACGCCGGTACCGATGGCCTGTTGCGTTTCCTTTGAAGCCCCCTGCGCCAGCATCAGCGGCACCACGCCCAGCGCGAACGCCAGCGAGGTCATGACGATCGGCCGCAGTCGCAGGCGTGCCGCTTCGATGGTCGCTTCGACCAGACCGCGTCCCTGCTGTTGCAGCTGGCGGGCGAACTCCACGATCAGGATCGCGTTCTTCGCCGAAAGCCCGATCACCGTGATCATGCCGACCTTGAAGAACACATCATTGGGCATCTCGCGCAGCAGCACCGCAGCAACGGCACCGAGCAGGCCCAATGGCACCACCAGCATCACCGCCAGCGGGATCGACCAGCTCTCGTACAGCGCCGCCAGCACCAGGAACACCACCAGCATCGACAGCAGCAGCAACCACGGCGCCTGGGCCCCGGACTCGCGCTCCTGCAGCGACTGGCTGGTCCACTGCAGGGCGAAGCCCGCAGGCAGCTGTTGCGCAAGACGCTCCATCTCGATCATCGCCTGGCCGGTGGACACCCCGTCTGCGGGTGCGCCGGACAGATTCAATGCCGGGAACCCCAGGTACCGTTGCAGCTGCAGCGGCGCCTCGGTCCACTGCGCGGTGACCAGCTCGGACAGCGCCACCATGCCGCCCTGGCTGTTGCGGACATACAGCTTCAGCACATCCTCCAGCTCCATCCGGTACGGCGCATCGGCCTGCATGATCACCTGCTGCATGCGCCCTCGATTGGGAAAGTCGTTGACGTACTGCGAGCCCATCGCCGCCGAAAGCGTGGCGCTGATGTCGGTGAACGCCACGCCCATCGCTTCGGCCTTGGCGCGATCGATATCCAGGCGCACGTTGCTGCCTGCCGGCAGGCCATCGGCATGCACTTCGGCCAGCAGCGGACTGGCCTCTGCCAGTTTCAGCAACTGCTGCAGGGCAGCCCGCAGTTCGATCTGGCTCTGCCCGGTACGCGCCTGCAGCGCCAACGAGAACCCGGAGGATCGACCAAGGCTGTCGATGGCCGGCGGCATCACGCTCATCACCTCGCCCTCCGGCACCGTCGCCATGGCCTGCTGTGCCGCCTTCACCTCATCCGCTGCGGTGCTGCCGCCGCGCTCACCCCAGTCCTTCAACATGGTGTAGGTCAGTGCCGCGCTCGGACCGGACCCGGAGAAGCTGTAGCCAAGGATGGCCTGGTTGGACGCGATCGCCGGTCGCGAGGCGACATGCTGTTCGTAGGCTTCGACCACCGCCAGCGTGCGCTCGGCTGTGGCTTCGGCCGGCAACTGGATGGAGGTCATGAAATAGCCCTGATCCTCCTCCGGCAGGAACGCACCCGGCAACCAATGCAGGCCGATCAGCAGTGCCACCAGCAAGGCAGCGAACAGGCCCATCACCCGACCGCTGCGTCGCAGCACGGCCGCCACGCCGTGCTGGTAACGCCCGGTCATCCGCTCGAAGCCGCGGTTGAACGCACCGAACACGCCGCCGCGACCATGGTGACCGCGCGTGCCCTGCCGCAGCAGGGTCGCGCAGAGCGCCGGGGTCAGGCTCAGCGCCAGCAGTGCCGAAAACAGAATCGACACCGACATTGCCACGCTGAACTGACGGTAGATCGCACCGACCGAGCCACTGGCCAAAGCCATCGGGATGAACACCGCCGTCAGCACCAGGGTGATGCCGATCACCGCGCCGGTCAGCTCACGCATCGCCTTGATCGTCGCCTCGCGCGGCGGCAAGCCCTCTTCGGCCATGATCCGCTCCACGCCCTCGACCACCACGATCGCATCGTCAACGATGATGCCGATCGCCAGCACCATGCCGAACATGGTCAATACGTTGATCGAGAAGCCCAGCGCCAGCATCACCGCGAAGGTGCCCAGCAGCGCGATCGGCGCGACCAGGGCGGGGATCAGCGTATAACGCCAGTTCTGCAGGAACAGGTACATCACCGCAAAGACCAGCAGCATTGCCTCGACCAGGGTCTGCAGCACCTTCTGGATCGAGACTTTGACGAAGGGCGCGGTATCGAATGGAATGCTGGATTCAACGCCGTGCGGCAGCAGTGGCTGCAGGTCGGCCATGCGTTCGCGCACGGCCGTAGCGGTGCGCACCGCATTCGCACCGGGGCGCAGCTGCACGCCAGCGGCCGTCGCCGGATAGCCATCCTCGCGCGTTCCCCAGGCATAGCTCTGCGCGCCCAGTTCGATGCGGGCGACATCACCCAGCAGCACCCGCGAACCATCGGCACCGGCGCGCAGCACGATCGCCGCGAACTGCTCGGGCGTGGACAGCTGACCTTCGGCACTCAAAGGCACGGTGACGCGTTGGCCGGAAACACCGGGCGAATCACCGATTCGACCCGGCGAGATCTCAAGGTTCTGCTGCTCGATCGCGCTGGCCACGTCACCCATGGTCAGGCCGTAGCCCGTCAGGCGGGTCGGGTCCAGCCAGATCCGCATGGCCTGTTCGGCACCGAACAGCTGCACACGGCCGACGCCATCGATGCGGCGCAGCTCCTCGATGATGTTGCGCGCCATGAAATCGCCCAGCGCCGCCTCGCTGACACTGCCATCGGGCGAGCGCAGACCCACCAGCATCAGGAACCCGGAGTCGGCGGCTTCCACGAAGAGACCATTCTGGCGCACGCTGCGCGGCAGGCGCGGCTCGATTGCCTTGATCCGGTTCTGCACGTCCACCTGCGCCAGCTCAGGATCGGTGCCGGGCTTGAAGGTGGCGGTGATCGACGCTTCGCCGGAGGTGTCCACCGACGATTCGAAGTACAGCAGGTGTTTGACGCTGGACAGCTCGCGCTCGATCAGGCCGACCACCGCATCGTTCAGCGTCTGCGGACTGGCGCCGGGATAGCTGGCATAGATGCTGACGCTGGGCGGTGCGACCGCCGGGTAGCGCTCGACCGCCAGCCGCGGAATGGCCAGCACGCCGGCCAGGATGACGAAGATCGCCAGCACCCAGGCAAATACCGGGCGATCGATGAAGAAACGGGCCATGTCGTAGGTTCCTGGAAGGGCTCAGCCCTGGCTCTCGGATGCCGGCAGTGCGCTGGCGCTGGCCACCGGTGCCTGCCAGTCGCGCGGATCCACCAGCACGCCCTCCTGCAGACGTTCCTGGCCTTCCACCACGACCTTCTCGCCGGCCTTCAGGCCGTGCCGCACCAGCCATTGCCGGTTGACGCTGCCGTCCACCTCCAGCGTGCGGATCACCGCTTTGCCATCGGCCGCAATGACCCAGGCATACGCCTGGCCGCCGGCGCTGCGCAGCACTGCCTGCTGGGGCAGCAGCAACGCGCTGGCCGGCGCACCACGTGGCACCCGGGCACGTACATACATGCCCGGTAACAGCTGCCGCTCAGGATTGTCGACCAGGATGCGCAGGACCACATCGCCGGTGCGTGCATCGACATTGACACCGGAGAACAGCAGCCGGCCACGCTCAGGCAGCGGCGTACCCGCCGCGCCGATGATCGTCACCGGCAACTCACCGTCCACCGCCTCGCGCCGCAGGGACTGCAGCTGCGATGCAGGTTGGCGCACGTCCACGTAGACCTGGTCGATCTGCTGCACCACCGCCATCGGCTCGGCATCAGCGACGCCGACCAGCGCGCCTTCGGTCACCAATGCCTGGTCGATACGGCCATCGATCGGCGCACTGACCGTCGCATAGCGCAGATCGAGTTGGCGTCGCGCCAGGATCGCGCGTGCCTCGTTGACCGCCGCGCGGGCCTGCTCGTGCTCGGCACTGGCATCGTCGCGATGCTGCTGGCTGACCGCCTGCGCAGCGGCCAGCGCCTGCAGCCGCTGCGACTGCACACGGCTGCGGCCGAGGGCGGCCTCACTGCGCTGCAGGGCCGCCAGGGCCGAATCAACGTCGGCACGGAACGCCGCCGGGTCGATCTGGAACAGCGGCTCCCCGGCACGTACTTCCGCGCCCTGCTCGAACATCCGGCGCTGCACGATACCGCCGACCTGCGCACGGATCTGCGCGGTACGCACCGCCGACACCCGACCGGGCAGTTCATCATCGCGCTGCACCACCTGCGGGCCGACGGTGACCACGCTGACGCGCGGCACGGCTTCGACGGTGGGTTCGGGGCGGGAGCAGGCCGTCATGGCCAAGGCGAAGGCCGCGACCAGCGCGACCGGAGTCCTGAAGGTTCTCATTGCAGTGCACAGTGCCGCAGGCGCGGCTGAGGAATCATGAAGCGCGCAGTGTGCGCAGCGATGATGGGGTTTCGATGGAGGAAGTGTGGAGATACGATGGAGGGCAAGCACCTTCCGGCCTCGCCTTGCCATGCATGCCTCCCCTGCCCTCGCGGCGCTGGTCCTGATCGTCGAGGACGAAGCCGAGATCGCCGACATTCTTGCCGCCTACCTTGAACGCGAAGGCCTGCGCACCCTGCGTGCAGCCGATGGCCAGGCGGCCCTGGACATGCATCGCAGCATGCGCCCGGACCTGGTACTGCTGGATGTGCAGCTGCCGCGACTGGATGGCTGGAGCGTGCTGACCCAGCTGCGCCAGCGCGGTGAAACACCGGTCATCATGCTGACCGCGCTGGACCAGGATCTGGACAAGCTGACCGCGCTGCGGATGGGCGCCGATGACTACGTGGTCAAACCGTTCAACCCGGCAGAGGTGGCCGCGCGCGTGCGTGCAGTACTGCGGCGCACGCTGCGCAGTTCGCGGGCGGATGCGCCCAGCGCCCTGCGCGTCGGCCCCTTGCTGATCGACACCGCCACCCACGCGGTGCATGTGGAAGGCGACGGTTACAGCCACGAGCTGCTGCTGACCCTCACCGAGTTCAAGCTGCTGCATTGCATGGCGTTGGCGCCGTCACGGATCTTCAGCCGCAGCGAGCTGATGCACGAATGCCTGCCGGAAAGCGAAGCGCTGGAGCGCACCGTGGACAGCCATGTGAGCAAGCTGCGGCGCAAACTGGACGAAGTAGGCCTCACCCAGATCCCGGCCAGCGTGCGTGGCGTCGGCTACCGCCTGATGGCCGACCGCTGATGCGCCGCTCCGGGCTCAGCCGGCACATCATCGTGTCGATGTCGCTGATGGTCGTTGGTGTCATCGTGATGGTGATCCTCTCTTCGTGGCTGCTGTACGCCGTGCTGATCGAGTTCTTCCCGGCCAGCGCCGAAGAGCCGGAAGGATGGTTGCCGACCGGACCTGAGCTGGCGTGGATGGTCGGGGTGATCCTGACCGGCCTGGCGCTGGCGATTGCCGCCTCGGTCCGCCTGGCCCACCGCATCCTGTCGCCGCTCAATTCACTGGTGGACAGCGTGCGCGCGCTGGCGGGCGGCGATCTCGGCGCACGCGCCACCGCCGAGGCCAACTCCCCCGGCGAGGTCGCAGCGCTGGTGGACGACTTCAACGCGATGGCGCGCCGCCTGCAGCACATGGAAAGCGAGCGGGTGATGTGGCACGCGGCCATCGCCCATGAACTGCGCACGCCGGTGACGATTCTGCGCGGCCGCCTGCAGGGCCTGGCCGAAGGCGTGTTCCAGCCCGATGAGTCACAGTTCCGCAGCCTGCTGGCGCAGGTCGAGGGCCTGTCACGGTTGATCGAGGACCTGCGGGTGCTGAGCCTGGCCGACAACGCCCGCCTCGACGTGCGCCGCGCCCGCACCGACGTCGTGGCCGAAGTGCATTCAGTGATGACCCTGGTCGATCCCGCCTTCCGCAGCGCTGGCTTCGTGCTTGAGCTGGAAACCAGCCGCGAGGAGCACCCCGCCCATTGCGATCCGACGCGATTGCGGCAGGCGCTGCTGGCCTTGCTGGAGAACGCGCGCCGCTATGCCAACCCGGGCAAGGTACGCATCGCTGTGCATGACACCGTGGCCCACGTGCAGGTGGCGATCGAGGACGAAGGCCCCGGCATCGACCCGGCCCTGCACGCGGACATCTTCAATCCGTTCATGCGTGGCGACGGCTCGCGGTCACGCCTGGGCGGTGGCAGTGGACTCGGCTTGGCGGTGGTCAAGGCCATCGCCGATGCGCACGGCGGCCAGGTCTACTGCACGCCGGGCACGGCCGGCGGCAGTCGTTTCGTCATCGAGCTGCCGCGCCAGTAGGCGGCACTTCGGCTGCCTGCTCACGCACGCGCGCACCCAAGGCAGCGAGATTGCGGTCGATATCAGCCAGCTCGCGCTGCTGTGATGGCGGCAACTGCGCGCGCAGCTGCACGCGCAGCGCCTGCCAGGCGGGGACGGCCCGTGCGCTGGCAGCGGCCGCTGCCCGTGCGACTTCCGCCTGCTCTTCCGCCTGCGGCAGGCCATAACCCGCGTCAGCCAGCAACGGGCCCGGTCGCAACCACTGTCCACTCTGCTCCAGCAAGGCGCGCAGCGAACGGGTAGCGCTGCTATCCGGGTTGGCCAGCAGGCGTCGCTTCAGTGCATCGCGTGCGCGCAGCTCCGCGCGTCGCTGCGCTGCCTGTTCCAGCAGCAGCAAGCCGGCGCTGGCACGCACATCACCGCGCAGCAACCAGGGTGCGCGCTGCTGCGCCGGCATCGCCAGCCAAGCGCGCACATCGCGCGCCGGCAATGTCGCCTGCGCAGCGGCAACCGAGAACAACTGCTGGTAGTGATCGCGCGCAGACGCAAAGTAGTAGCCCTGCGCCTGGGCCTGCCCGGGATCGGCCAGCACCTGCTCGTCCAGGGCATCCAGCCGCGCCAGCCGTCGCCGCAACCCGCGCGGAGTCAGCTGTGCCAGGCCCGCCTCGCCCAGCCGCGGCACGCCGGCCTGCAGCAGCTTCGCCGTCTCCACCGCGCAGTTGTTGCTGACGAAGTAGTAGCGGCCGTCATAACTCCAGTGCACCTGCGCGGTACGCTCGAGCAGGCTGGCGATCTCGCTGCGGTCCAGCTGCAGCGGCAACGAGGCCAATCCGCGCAGTTCGACCTTGGTGTATTCGTCCACCACCTGCTGCAGCGGCAGCACGAACAGGCGCGAAGGATAGCCACCGGTCAGGCCGCGCCAGTTGGAAATCTGCACATCGCCGACGAAGGCGCGGAAGGACAGCACCCGATGATGCTCAAGGTCCAGCCTGCAGTCCGGTCCCGGCACGCGGCCAGGACGACAGATCACCAGCCGCAGCATGCTGTGGCCCCAACGACTCATCGGCTGCGCACTGCCTTCGGCGAACAGATAGTCCACGGCGTACACCCGGGCCGGGTCCAGTGCCAACAGCGAGGCGGCGCCCTCTTCTGCGTCGGCCTGCAGCAGCGGCACCGTGTCCGCGCAGTGCGGCGCAGGCAACGATGGCGGCGTACCGAAATGCGCCTGATACCACTGTGCCAAGGCGGGGCGGCGGCACGCGAACTCTGCATCCAGCACGAAGTGTTCGGCGTTCACCGCCAGGTACTCGGCCGGATCCTTCAGTTCATAGGCATCCGGGCTGCGGTCACGAAAGGCATTGTCACCGCGACCCAGATGCCAGGGCTTGCGCTGCCAACCGGCAAGGTCGCGCCAGCGGGCGCTGCGTGACCACTGCGCACCGTTGCGGTCGGCAACATGGGTCAGTTCGTGCACCAGCGCGCTGCGCCGGGCGCGACGGGCGCCGGCCACGTCTTCATCCAGCAGGTCGCGGCGCAGCGCGATGCGCCCAGCAAAGGCACGGCCATGCACGTCGGCAGGCAGGTCGTCACGCCAACCGACCAGCACCTGCGCGGGCAATGCACGCAGCAGGCCGTCGGGCAGCAACGACTGCACATCACGCAGTGTCTGCGTTGCAACCTGCTGCTGCGCCGGGCTCAGCCCGGCCGGGTCCAGTTGCAGGCGCTCAGCCGCATGCGCAGCGTGAGCGACCAGCAGTAGAGCCACGCCATGCGTGGCTGCTGTGATTCCCCACCCGCGCCTGGCTTCCAGCCGAGCATGGCTCGGCTCTACAAAGACCGATCCGGCGGGTGCCACGCGGTGTGGATCAACGCGCCAGCAGGGCGCGGGCCAGCTGCAGGTCGCTCTGCTGCTGTGCAGCTGCGTCCTGCTCGCGCAGGTGCACCAGTGCCGCCTGCAGGCGTGCGCCGCGGATCTGGCCATCGCTGGCAACAAACGCCGCCGCATCATCGCGCGCAGCCAGCACCACCTTGTCATCGCCCGAGCTGCTGCCCGAGGAACCCGAAGACGCGCCCGTCGCCGAACCGGCCGAGGTACCTGCGAAACTCGAAGCGAAGCCGACCAGCGGCAGGGACAACAGGGCAAGCAGCAGGAACGGACGGATCATGGTGGCGAAGTTCATCGATTGGGTGGGTGGAGCGTAACGGCTGCGTGAAGTCTTTGCGTGTGTCAAAGGTCGAACAATTTGCCGGGATTCAGCCGGCCTTCGGGATCAAACGCGCGCTTGACCGCTTTCATCAGCGCGATCTCGGCCGGGCCACGGGTGCTGTCCAGGTAGCCCTTCTTGACCAGCCCGATACCGTGCTCGGCCGAAATGCTGCCATTGAACCGCGCCAGCACCTGCGCCAGCAGCTTGGTCACGTGCTCGCACTGGGTCACGAAATCGGCGTCGCGGGTGTCATCCGGCTTGAGCACGTTGATATGCAGGTTGCCGTCACCGATATGGCCGAACCAGACCACATCGAAATGCGGGTAGGCGTCACCGATCAGCGCCTGGGTCTCGGCCAGGAACGCGGGCATCGACGAGATCCGCACCGAGACATCGTTCTTGTAGGGCTTGTAGCGCGCCAGCGCCTCGGTGATGCCCTCGCGCAGGCGCCACAGCTGCGCCGCCTGGGCATCGCTGGCACTGATCACCCCGTCACTGACCCAGCCATTGCCCATGCAGTCTTCGAAGGCGGCCATCGCTGCGGCTTCCTGCGCGTCATCACCGGCAGCGAACTCGGTCACCACGTAATAGGGATGTACTTCATCGAACGGTGCCTGCGCGCCGTGTGAGAGCACGTGTTCCAGCGCACGGTCGGTGAAGAATTCGAAGGCCTGCAGCTGCAGGCGCGCGCGGAACGCGGCGAACACCTGCATCAGCACCTCGAAGCTGGGCAGCGCAAGCAGCATCACGTTGCTGGCCGGCGGCGGGTCGGTGAGCTTCACCGTGGCCTCGACGATCACGCCCAAGGTGCCCTCCGAACCAATCAGCAGCTGGCGGAAGTCGTACCCGCTGGAGTTCTTGATCAGGCCTTTGTTGAGCTCGAGCAGGTCGCCCGTGGCCGTGACCACCTTCAGGCCGGCAATCCATTCACGGGTATTGCCGTAGCGGATCACCCGGATGCCACCGGCATTGGTGGCGATGTTGCCGCCGATCGAACACGAGCCGCGCGCCGCGAAGTCCACCGGATAGATGAGGCCATGTTCCAGCGCGGCGTTGTGCAGCGCCTCCAGCGGCATGCCAGCCTGCACCACCAGGGTACGGTCGACCGCGTCGTAGTCCAGCGCCTTGTTCATCCGCTCCAGGCTCAGCACCAGCTCGCCGTTCGCCGCCACAGCGCCACCGGACAGGCCGGTACGACCGCCGGATGGCACCACCGCAACGCCCTCGGCCGCGCTCCAGCGCATCACCGCCTGCACCTCTTCGACCGTGGCCGGCAACGCGATCGCCAGCGGCGCCGGCGTCCAGCGCCGGGTCCAGTCGCGACCGTAATGCTCCAGGTCGGCAGGGTCGGTCTTCAGCTTCAGGCCGGGACAGGCCTGCTGCAGCGAGGCGATGCGGGAATCGGTCATGACGGTCCAGCGCGGTGCGTGAAGAACGGGCAAGCGTGCCAGTGGCTGGGCCCAGCGTCCAGCCCCGCAGCGCCTTCAATAGCTGCAGTTGCAACCAATTGCGCACTGCACCATGGGCGTTGCGATCTGGCATAGTGGTCGGCCCCTGTCCCACTGGCCGTGCCGCCCCATGTCGCCGAAGAAGACCTCGTTCCCGAAGCAGGATATCCGCGTGCTGTTGCTGGAGGGGGTCAGCCAGACCGCCGTCGAGGTGTTCAGCGCCGCCGGCTACAGCCAGATCGAGGCGCATACCAAGGCATTGCCCGAGGACGAACTGAAGGCGCGCATCGCCGAGGCGCACATCGTCGGCATCCGTTCGCGCACCCAGCTCAGCGCCGAGGTGCTGGCCGAGGCCAAGCGCCTGATTGCGGTCGGCTGCTTCTGCATCGGCACCAACCAGGTCGACCTGGATGCGGCTGAGCTGGCCGGCATTCCGGTATTCAACGCGCCCTACTCCAACACCCGCAGCGTCGCCGAGCTGGTGATCGCCGAAGCCATCATGCTGACCCGTGGCATCCCGCAGAAGAACGCCGAGTGCCATCGCGGCGGCTGGTCGAAGTCGGCCAGCGGCAGCCACGAGGTGCGCGGCAAGACGCTGGGCATCATCGGCTACGGCCACATCGGCACCCAGGTGGGCGTACTGGCCGAATCGCTGGGCATGCAGGTGATCTTCCACGACGTGGAAACCAAGCTGTCGCTGGGCAATGCCCGTGCCGCGGCCAGCCTGGACGACCTGCTGGCGCGCGCCGACATCGTCACCCTGCACGTGCCGGAGACGCCGTCCACGCAGTGGATGATCGGCAGCACCGAGCTGGCGAAGATGCGCCGTGGCGCGCACCTGATCAACGCTGCCCGCGGCACCGTGGTCGACATCGATGCGCTGGATGCTGCGCTGGCCAGCGGCCACATCGGCGGCGCGGCGCTGGACGTGTTCCCGGTCGAGCCGAAGGGCAACGGCGATATCTTCGAATCGCCGCTGACCCGCCACGATAACGTGATCCTGACCCCGCACGTGGGCGGCAGCACGCTGGAAGCGCAGGACAACATCGGCATCGAAGTGGCCGCCAAGCTGGTGCGCTACAGCGACAACGGCAGCACCCTGTCGGCGGTCAACTTCCCGGAGGTGACCCTGCCCGAGCACGCCGACAGCCTGCGCCTGCTGCACATCCACCAGAACGTGCCGGGCGTGCTCTCCAAGGTCAACGAGATCTTCTCGCGGCACAACGTCAACATTGACGGCCAGTTCCTGCGCACCGACCCGAAGGTCGGCTATGTGGTGATCGACATCACCGCCAGCGAGGAGCAGGCCAGCGCGGTGCGTGACGAGTTGGCGGCGATCCCGGGCACGTTGCGTACGCGCATTCTGTATTGATGGTAGCGCCGGGCCATGCCCGGCGGAATGCATCCGGCACCACGCCATCCACGCATGGCGTGGAACTACTGGCAATGCGCCATCCACGCATGGCGGGGATCTACTGGCATCGCGCTATCCACGCATGGCGGGGATCTACTGACATTGCGCCATCCACGCATGGCGTGGATCTACTGGCATCGCGCTATCCACGCATGGCGTGGATCTACTGGCATTGCGCTATCCACGCATGGCGGGGATCTACTGACATTGCGCCATCCACGCATGGCGTGGATCTACCGGGTTGCAGTAGAGCCACGCCATGCGTGGCTGCCCCCTGTCAGCGCGCCAACCACCGGCGCGCCATGCGCTGCATCGACTCGTCCGATTCCGGATCGGCGGCGACTTCGGCCACCGGCCGCCAGGCCAGCTCCAGCGACTCTTCGCTGAGCACGAAATCCTCTCCGCCCAGCGCGCGGATCACGAAACGCACGTCGTAGTGCCAGTGCCCCGGCACGTCCTTGCGTTCGGGAATCCAGTGCTTGTCCAGGTCGAAGATCGCCGGATCGTCCAGCACCAGCCCGGTCAGGCCAGACTCCTCTTCGGCCTCTTTCAGCGCCACCCGGGCCAGGTCGCGGTCACCGTCGGCGTGGCCGCCCAGCTGCAGCCAGCGCTGCAGCTTGCGGTGGTGGGTCAGGAGCAGGCGCTGCCCATCGGCGCTGACCAGCCAGCAGCTGGCCGTAAAGTGGCCGGCCAGCCGCTCGCGGCGGAAAGCATCTTCCACATCGTCGATCAATGTGCCGAATTCGGCAGCGAGGGCGTCGTGGGCGGGTTCTTTGCGCGCATAGTCATGCAGCAGGCTGCGCAGGCGATCGTCAAGCACGGCAAGGGATTCGGTGGTTTCGCTCATGAATGCGGGGTGCCCGGAAAAATACCGGCCATTATCGCCGTTCATTGTTGCGTTTGCGCTTGTGCGGTGCCTTCAGCATTGGCTAAGGTACAGCGGGCCGTTCGCACGGCCTTCACCATTCAGGCCGCTGGCAACGTACCGGCGGCCCTCCCAATCCGATCATCAGGAAGTACTGCATGCTGAAAGCTCTGTTGAGGGTCAAGCCGGTCGAACCGGCCGGGCACGTCGATGCCGGCGAACCCATCGAAGGCAGCCTGGACGGCGAAGCCACGTTGAAACGGACCCTCACGGCGAAACACCTCATCATGCTCGGCATTGGTGCGGTGATCGGCGCAGGTATCTTCGTGCTCACCGGCCAGGCCGCGGCCAACCACGCCGGCCCGGCGGTGATGCTGTCGTTCGTGTTCGCCGGCATCGCCTGCGCGCTGGCCGGCCTGTGCTACGCCGAGTTCGCAGCAATGATGCCGGTCTCCGGCAGCGCCTACTCCTATTCTTACGCCACGCTTGGCGAAGGCATGGCCTGGTTCATCGGCTGGTGCCTGGTGCTGGAGTACCTGTTCGCCTCGGCCTCGGTCGCGGTGGGCTGGTCGGCGTACCTGATCAGCTTCATCACCACCACGCTGCACATGCCGTTCCCGGATGCGCTGAGTGCGGCGCCGATCGCCTGGAACGGGCACGAGTTCGCCGCCTCCGGCAAGCTGTTCAACCTGCCGGCGGTCCTGATCGTGGCGGCGGTGACCGGCCTGCTGTATGTGGGCGTGACCCAGTCCGCATTCGTCAACGCGATCATTGTCGCCATCAAGGTGTTCGTGATCTGCCTGTTCGTGGGTATCGGTGCGGCCCACGTGGACCCGGCCAACTGGCACCCGTTCATCCCGGAAAACACCGGCGTGTCCGGCGAGTTCGGCTGGAGCGGCGTGTTCCGCGCGGCCACCATCGTGTTCTTCGCCTACATCGGCTTCGATGCAGTCTCCACCGCCGCCGGTGAAACCAAGGACCCGCAGCGCAACATGCCGATCGGCCTGCTCGGCTCGCTGGCGGTCTGCACCATCGTCTACATCATCGTCTGCGCGGTGCTGACCGGCATGCTGCCGTACCACCTGCTGGGCACCGACAAGCCGGTGGCCACCGCGCTGGAAGCCTACCCGAGCCTGTCGTGGCTGAAGACCGCCGTGGAAATCGGCGCGATCGCCGGCCTGTCTTCGGTGGTGCTGGTGATGATGATGGGCCAGACCCGCATCGCCTACACCATCTCGCGCGACGGCCTGCTGCCCAAGGTATTCGGCAAGGTCCACACGCGCTTCCGCACGCCGTACTGGGCCACGATCGTGGTGGGCGTCATCGCCGCCTCGCTGGCCGGCCTGGTGCCGCTGAACGTGCTCGGCGAACTGGTCTCCATGGGCACTCTGCTGGCCTTCGCTACGGTCTGCATCGGCGTGCTGATCCTGCGCTACACCCGCCCGGAACTGCACCGCCCGTTCCGCGTGCCGCTGGTGTGGGTGATCTGCCCGCTGGGCGCGCTGTCGTGCCTGTTCCTGTTCTGGCAGGCGTTCGTGGTGCATTGGCACCTGTTCGTGGGCTGGACTGTGCTGGGCCTGCTGATCTACTTCGGCTACGGCATCCGCCACAGCAAGCTGGCCAAGTCGCCTTGATCCTCCCGACGGGCCGGCGTTGCGCCGGCCCGTCCGATTTCATCCGCGCAGCGTTTCCGCTGCGCTTCGACAAGACACTCCTGACATGCTCAAGCAACTCTGGGCCACCAAGCACCCGCATGCCGCCCATGAAGACGCCAACGGCCTGAGCCTGCGTCGCCACCTCGGTCCCTGGGGCCTGACCGCGCTGGGCATCGGCGCGGTGATCGGCGGCGGCATTTTCGTCATCACCGGCCAGGCCGCCGCCAACCACGCCGGCCCGGCAATCATGCTGTCCTTCGTGCTGGCCGCCATCTGCTGCGCCTTCTGCGCGCTGGCCTACGCCGAGTTCGCGTCGATGGTACCGGTCTCCGGCAGCGCCTACACCTACACCTACGCCACTTTCGGCGAGCTGTCGGCCTGGTTCATCGGCTGGATGCTGGTACTCGAATACGGCGTCTCCGCCTCGGCAGTCGCGGTCAGCTGGACCGGCTATTTCCTCAGCCTGCTCAGCCAGTTCGACATCCATCTACCGGCGGCACTGGTCAGTGCCCCGCTCGACGCACAGTTGCGCCCGACCGGCGCGATCGCCAACCTGCCGGCCGCCGCCCTGGTGCTGCTGCTGACCTGGCTGTGCTACGTCGGCATCAGCAAGTCCTCGGCGATGAACATGGCGATGGTCGTGCTCAAGACCGGCCTGATCGTGCTGGTCATCGTGGTCGGCTGGAAGTACGTGGACACCAGCAACTGGACCCCGTTCATCCCGACCAACGAAGGCCCCGGAAAGTACGGCATGGAAGGCGTGCTGCGCGGCGCGGCGATGGTGTTCTTCGCCTACATCGGTTTCGAGGCGGTATCGGTGGCCGCGCAGGAGTCGAAGAATCCGCAGCGCGACATGCCGTTCGGCATGATGCTGTCACTGGTGGTCTGCACCGTGCTGTACATCGCGATGGCCGCGGTGATGACCGGCCTGGTGCCGTTCCAGCTGCTCGGCACCGACGAGCCGGTGGTGACTGCGGTGGCGGCCCACCCACAGCTGGGCTGGCTGCGCTGGGTAGTCGAGATCGGCGCACTGGTCGGCCTGTCCTCGGTGGTGCTGGTGATGATCATCGGCCAACCGCGCATCTTCATGATCATGGGCCGCGACGGCCTGCTGCCGCCGGTGTTCACCAAGATCCACCCGAAGTACCGCACCCCGCACATCAACACTGTGATCACCGGCATCGGCATCGCGCTGCTGGCGGCGCTGTTCCCGCTGGACATCCTCGGCGAACTGACCTCGATGGGCACGCTGATCGCGTTCGCTGCCGTGTGTGCTGGCGTGCTGATCCTGCGCCGCACCCAGCCGGACCTGCCGCGCCCGTTCCGCATGCCGATGGCCTGGCTGATCTGCAGCCTGGGCGTGCTGAGCTGCGTGGCGCTGCTGTCGGCGATGACGATGCACAACTGGATGCTGATGGGCGTGTGGACGTTCGTCGGCTTCGTGATCTATTTCTGCTACGGCTTCAGGCACAGCCGCCTGCGGGTGAAGTAAAGGAATTGCAGGGCCTGCGGCCCTGCACCGGCCGTTGAAGCCCGAGCAATGGCACCGGCGACAGCGGGACTGAGGGTTTGGCGGGACGGGTTGGGTTCGCGGGGGGCGCCGTGAACTCATCCATGAGGGCTTGTCCGCGGCATCCATGCCGCGGACACCCCCGCGAACCCAACCCGCCCCACCGCCGACAGTCTCCTGGTGCGTCCGGTAGATCCACGCCATGCGTGGATATCGGCGGCACCATAAATGTGTCGGCTATCGGATGAGGATCACCTGCGGCCAAACCAGATGGTCTTCTGTATCCAACCGGCACCGCCCATGCAACCCATGAAGTACTCATGGTTACCGTTGGCATTGACGTCCACGGTGTAGCGTTCTGTCTTTGGCATCAACATCTTCTTGTATTTGCCATCCACGTCGCATGTCTCGCCTTCCTTGCAGACGGTCAGCACCTCGATCTCCTCGGTGCGCTCGACAACTTCCATCTTCTCCGGCCACTTCTCGTTGGCCTCTGCCCTGCAGCGCCACCGCGACTCATCCAGCGGATCAGCGTGATCACTGAAGCGGGCCCATTCGGTCGCACAACCGCCGGTCAACAGCGCAAGTCCCGCAGCAATGGCCATTCGCATACACGTACCCATCTCCATCATCCTTTCCCTGCCATGTCGCGGCGTTAACGCGCCGCTTCCGGTTTCGGTTGCCACAGCCAGCGATCCTGTTACGACCGGCCCCCAGCTCCACATGCTGCCGGCATGGTTGCCTCGGCTCCGTTGAGCATCAATCGGTCGAGCAGCTGTCGTCCGCTGCGCCGGCCTCGGCTAGCGGCGATTGAACCAGATGAGCTGCTGCTGCCAGCCGGCACCTGCCATGCAGGCATTGAACTCGCTGCTGCGGTCGGACGCGTTGACGTCCACGATGTAGCTCTCCTCTTTCGGCATCGGCACCATGTTGTACTTGCCGTCAATGGCGCAGACTTCATCAAGCCTGCAGGGCACCTTGCGGTCCTCATAGACGGTGCGCGTGGCCACTTCATTCCTTACCGGCCAGTGATCGTCGGCCTGCGCCCTGCAACTCGAATGGGCGGGGCCAAATGGCCGCGCTGCGGCATCCATCCTCACCCATTCCATCGTGCAGCCACTGCTGGCCAGCACGATGCCGATCACCCCCATCATCCCCATCGCGCGCGTGATCATCGAAATACTCCTGTCCTTGGTGCTCGCCGGAACTCCTGCGGCCATCCGATGGTGTTTCGCGGCGCGGAAGCTGTCCATGACCGGAATCGCTTCCAGCGCCCGCGCCGCCCTCCCCATTCAGCCAGCGCTGTGCTTGTGTCGATCCAAGGCCTGCCCAATGGTCTTCCGAATGCAACCGGCGCGGTCAGGCAGCCGATGAAGTGCTCGTGATTCCCGTTGGCGTTGCCGTCTACGATGCAGCACTCGATATCCGCGTGCGCCTCTTCCCTGCGCCGCTCCGACATCAACGTGCCGCTTCTGATTTGCGCTGCCAGAGCCAGCGCTCCTGCTCCGACCAGCCCCAGTACCACATGCAGCTCTTGTACGCGCTGCTGCGGCTGTCTTGGTTCACATCCATGACGTAGCTCTCGATCTGCGGCTGCTGCACGCGGTTGTACTTTCCATCCACGTCGCACTTGCTCTTGTCGTCTTCCCTGCACTTCTCCAGCTGCTCCACGTACACGGTTCGCATGGCCACTTCGTTCTTCACCGGCCACTGCCCCCTCGATTCCGTAGAACAGTAATCGGTCGAGTAGCTGTATTCCGCTGCATTTGTACGCGGCACCCACTCGGTCACACAGCCACTGGTGGATACCACCACCAGGATCAGCCCCGCACCTGCAAGTCGCCTGCACCACATCGTGCTCCTTTCCATGCCGCCCCCTTTTCATCAGTGCCGATTCGATCGTGGCTACGACGCAATGGGCTTGTCCACGACCGGAACCGCTTTCACCAGCGACGGCCAAGCGCCTGTTCATCTGACGGCAGGCCTGTCTCGATCCAAACGCCTGCAAAGCCCCACGAGCAAGGCGCAGCGACCGTTTGCGCAGGCCCCGGAGGGGAGTTCACCGCGCGTCCTGCGCAGCCCGACCGACCCAATCCCGGATCCTGTTTTTATCCCTCGTCACAAGGACCTCAGCCGCTGGCCGAATCCAGTAAAATCGCCCGCATGGACACCCCCACCTTCCCCTACGACACCGCGCGCCTGAGCGAACTGGCCCAGCTGCTGATCGACAACGTCCGCGAACTGGCCCAGGCCGGCTGGACCCCGGCCACCAGCAGCAACTTCTCCCACCGCCTGGATGACCGCCACGCCGCGATCACCGTGTCCGGCAAGGACAAGGGCCGCCTGATCGAAGACGACATCATGGTGGTGGACTTCGATGGCAAGGCCGTTGGCCGCCCGTTGCGCCCGTCCGCCGAAACTCTGCTGCATACACAGCTGTACCGCCGGTTCCCGGAGATCGGCTGCGTACTGCACACCCATTCGCCAGTGCAGACCATCGCCTCGCGGCTGTATGCACCGCAGGGCCATATCCGGGTGGAAGGCTACGAACTGCTGAAGGCCTTCGCCGGCAACAGCACCCATGAGATGGCCATTGATATTCCGGTGTTTGCCAACACCCAGGACATGGATGTGCTGTCTGCGCAGGTCGACGCCCTGCTCGATACCCAGACCCTGTGGGGCTACCTGATCGATGGCCATGGCTTGTATGCCTGGGGCCGCGACATGGCCGAAGCGCGCCGGCACATGGAAGCGTTCGAGTTCCTGCTGCACTGCGAGCTGGAGCTGCGCAAGCTGCGCGGTTGATCCAGTGATGCAGATTCCCATCTGGAATCTGCGCCCTGCCCCCGCCCTGCTACCCTGTATTCCCCCCGAGACGTTCAAGCTGCCGCCATGAGCCGACTGCGCATCTACGACGACACCCGCCCCGAATCGCCGCTGCTGGACACCCAGGACGGCGCCCTCATCGCTGCCGAACTGAAGAAGATCGGCGTCACCTTCGAACGCTGGCAGGCCGCCGCACCGGTCGCACCCGGCGCCAGCCAGGATGAAGTGTTTGCCGCCTACCGTGCCGACATCGACCGCCTGGTTGCCGAACACGGTTTCAAGAGCGTGGACGTGGCCTCGATCGCACCGGACAACCCGAACCGCGCCGAGCTGAGGAAGAAGTTCCTCGACGAACACTTCCACAAGGAAGACGAAGTACGCTTCTTCGTCGCCGGCTCCGGCCTGTTCACCCTGCACGTGGGCGACAAGGTGTACGAGATCGAGTGCGTGAAGGATGACCTGATCGCCGTGCCCGACGGCACCACCCACTGGTTCGACATGGGTGATGAGCCGAGCTTCGTGGCGATCCGCTTCTTCACCGAGCCGGATGGCTGGGTCGGTCACTTCACCGGCACCGACATCGCGCAGAAGTTCCCCCGTTACATTCCGACCCAGGCGTCCTGATCCATGCAGCCCCGCGTCATCCTGACCGACATCGAAGGCACCACCAGCAGCATCTCGTTCGTCAAGAACGTGCTGTTCCCGTACGCACGCCAGGCACTACCCGGTTTCGTGGCCGAACATGGCCAGCAGCCGGAGGTACGCCGCTGGCTGGACGCCGTCGCCACCGAGATCGGTGGCGCCTGTCAGGACAGCCTGGTGGCCGAGACCCTCCAGGGCTGGATCGACCAGGACCGCAAGCACACCGCACTGAAAGCCCTGCAGGGACTGATCTGGGATGCCGGCTACCGCCGCGGCGACTACACCGCGCACTTCTATCCGGAAGTGGCATCGGTGTTGAAGGGCTGGCACGCATCGGGCCTTCCGCTGTATGTGTACTCCTCCGGCTCGGTGCCGGCGCAGAAACTGTTCTTCGGCTTCAGCGATGCCGGTGATCTCAGTCCGCTGGTGTCGGGCTGGTTCGACACCGAAGTCGGTGGCAAGCGCGATGCCGACAGCTACCGCACCATCGTACAGGCCATCGGCGTTCCCGCTGGCGAGATCCTGTTCCTGTCCGACGTGGTCGAGGAACTGGACGCGGCGCGCGAAGCCGGTCTGCAGACGCGTCTGATCGATCGCCTGGACGACTACCCGATGCCACGCATCGGTGACGCCGCCAACGGCCACGATCGCGTCGAGAACTTCCAGCAGATCCAGCTGTAAGCAAGAAGGTGTGCGGACCAACGGTCCGCACCCACCCGATGATCGGCTTTCCGGTTCTGGTAGATGCCAACCAAGGTTGGCATCTGCCAAAGCGTGTCCCTCAACGATCGTTGAGGGTCTTCACCTTCAGCGCCTCGCGCAACGTTTCCAGATCCACCGGGCCACGCACGGCGATATCACGGGTTTCGCCCGGCAGCAGGTCCAGCAGGTTGTCTTCCACCTGCACGTCGAGCGCGCCGAAATCGATCCAGGCCGCGCGCACCAGCGCAGCGCTCTGCAGCCGCAGGCGGTAATGGTCCCCGTCGATCGCCAGGGTTGATTTCAACTGCTGGCGTGGCAGCAACTGGTCCTTGGCTTCGACGAATCCAACCACCTGCCGCGCCGCCACCCTGCCGTCCTGCAGCAGCTCGAACACGGCCACTGTCCGTGCAGGATCGGCGCCGGCCAGCAATTCGGCATCGGCGTAGTTGCCGATATCGGTGACCCCGGCAGCGGTCAGCGTCACCGCCTGCTCGCGCCGACGCAGCACCTTGCCTTCCACGTCCATCACCCGCAGGCGCCACCGTGCATCCAACGGCGTGGCCTGGTCATTGATCAGGCGCACGCGTGTCCTGCCCTCATCGCGCAGCGCCGCCACGGTGACCGGCGCGAAGAAGCGGCGCGCCGCATAGTGCAGCGCCTTCCAGCGGCCGAAGTAGTCCACGCTCGACCACGAGGCGCCCGGCCAGACGTCGTTGAGCTGCCAGTACAGCGAACCCATCGTGTAGGGCCGCGAAGCGCGGTGGTGCAATGCCGCCAGCGCAATGCCATCGGCCTGCATCACCTGGCTCAGATAGACGAAGTCCTCGAAGTCCTTCGGCGTGCCGTAGCCCAGCTCGATGTAGTGCAGCAGGCGCGTATTGCCCTCGCCAGCCATGAATTTCTGGTGCGCGCGGATCACCGGGCTGTCGATGCGTTGCTCAGCTCGGGTAGCGATCTGATCCACGGTCGCCACCGCAGGCCAGGCCTGCAGGCCGTACTCGGACATGAAACGCGGGGTTTCGCGCAGATAGGCCTGCACCGGCAATGCCGGATTGCCCCACACCTGCCAGTAGTGCTTGTCACCACGGGTGGAATCGTTGGCCTTCTCGTCCAGATCGTTGCTGGGCGAACTGGACCAGTACGGCACGCCCAGGCCATCCTCGCTCACGACCTGGCGCAGGTCGTTGCCGAACAGATCGACATAGCCCTGCCAGACCTTTGCAGCGAATGCGGGATCAGCGGCCTTCAGGTCGCGACCGTGACCCCAATCCTTCCATGCTGTCTCTTCTTCGTTGTTGCCGCACCACAGCACGATGCTGGGATGGTGGCGCAGCCGGCGCACGTTGTCGCGCGCCTCGGCCACCACGCTGGCGCGGAATGCCGGGTCGTAACCCGGCTGCATGCCACCGCCGAACATGAAGTCCTGCCACACCAGCAGGCCAAGTTCATCGGCGATGTCGAAGAACGCGTCGTCTTCGTAGTAGCCGCCGCCCCAGTTGCGCAGCATGTTCATGTTGGCATCGCGCGCGGCGGTCAGCACCTGGCGCAGGCGTGCAGCATCGACGCGTGCGGGGAAGGCGTCGAACGGGATCACGTTCGCACCCTTGGCGAAGATCGGCACCCCATTGATGACGAAGGCGAAGCCCTGCCCTCCCTTGTCGTCCTGCTCCCGGCGCAGTTCGACCGTACGCAGGCCGATACGCTGCTCGCGCTTCAGCACGGAATCGGCACCATCGTCGAGCGAGGCCAGCACGGTGTAGCGGTCCTGCGCGCCATGTCCCACTGGCCACCAGCGCCGGGGATCGGCCAGTTCAACCGGAACCTCCACGCTGTTCTGGCCAGGCTTCAGCAGCACCGAGCGCTGCACCTGTGCCACGCTGCGACCTTCGGGGTCGCGCACAGCCACATTCACCACGGCCGAGCCGGCAGCACTGCCCTGCTCCACCTGCAATACCACGGCCAGCCTTGCCTTTTCCGCATCAAGCGCGTCGGTACGCACGGCCAGATCGGTCAACCGATGCGCATCCCACGCCTGCAGGTCAACGCCGCGCCAGACGCCGGCGGTGACGTAGCGCGGGCCCCAATCCCAGCCGAAGTGGTAGGCCGGCTTGCGCGCGAAGTTGCCAACCATCGCGTCCTTGGGTTCATCCCCATAGGGCGAAGGATAATTGCCGGCGATCCTGTGCGGCATGGCCTGTACACCCGGCAGCAGCGTGCGGATCGGCGAACGGAACACGATCTGCAGTTCATTGCCCTTCGCTCGCAGGCGACCCTCGACGCGGGCATGCCAGGTGCGGTGGGCATTGTCGGCACGCAGCAGCGGCTTGCCGTTGAGCTTCACCTCGGCATAGGTATCCAACCCATCGAAGCGCAGCTCGGCATTCGGCTTGGCCAGGGTGACGGTGTCCACATCGAAACGGGCGCGGTACTCCCAATCGGCCAGGCCGATCCACTGCAGCTCGGCTTCGGGCGCGCCAACGTAGGGATCGCGGATCAGCTCGTGCGCCAGCAGATCGGTGTGCACGCTGCCCGGCACCGTGGCCGCGCGCCACTGCTGCAGGCCCGGATGTGCCGCGCCCTGCGCGTCGCCAGGCAGCAGGCGGAATTCCCATTGCGCCTGCAGCGGTGCGGCGGTTGCGGGGAATGCGGTCGCCGCGATCAGCAGCAGGAGCAGACGGACAACGAGGGGAAGGCGATGCACGTGATGCTCCTCTTTTTCTGCCAGGCATGGCCTGGCACTACTGCATTCGGGCGATGTTCAACGAACGACGTTCAAAACCTCGTAACACGCGCCCATGGTGTGGTAATCGACCTTGCCTGCCGGGCTCTTCTCGTCGCTGTACTTGCGGTTGTCAGCGTCGAGAATGCGGAACCACGCGCCGTACCGATGGTCGACGAAGTGCTCCCACGAGTACGCCCAGATACGGTCGTACCACTGCCAATAGCGCTCATCGCCGGTGCGCGCGGCCATCAGCGCGGCGGTAGCCAGGGTCTCGGCCTGCACCCAGAAGTACTTGTCGTCGTCGCAGACGAAGCTGTCGCCGCCGATCGGCGCGCCATCCATCCCCGGCTGGCGGCGCGACTCCGGCGCGAAGCCGTAGTAAAGGCCGCCGCGCACCTCGTCCCAGCTGCGCTCCACGGCCACGTCGAACAGATGCTGCGCGGTCGGCACCAGCCAGTCGGCCTGCACGTGACGGTCCAGGATCAGAAGCAGCTTGGCCCACTCGGTCTGATGCCCGGGCTGGAAGCCCCACGGCCGGAACAGGTGCTTGGGATCGTCCAGGTTGTAGTCCCAGTCGATGTTCCAGTTGACGTCGTAGTGCTCCCAGACCAGGCCACCCGCCTTGGCCGCCTGGCGACGGGTCATGTTGTCGGCCAGCTGCAGCGCGCGCTCGACATAGCGCTGCTCGCCACTGGCCTCGAACGCGGCCAGCATCGCCTCGCACATGTGCATGTTGGCGTTCTGGCCACGGTAGCCGGTGAAGTTCCACTGGCCGTCGGCTTCGTCCTTGTACAGGCCGTGCTCGGCTTCCCAGAAGCGCGCTTCCAGCAGCTGCCAGGTCTCGTCCATCCACTCGCGGGCCTGCTCGACACCGGCCTTCAGCGCGCAGCTGTAGGCCAACAGCACGAAAGCCACGCCATAGCAGTGGTTCATGTCGTCCTCGACCTTGCCGTCGCGCAGGGTCCAGGCATAGCCACCGGTGGCCGGGTTGCGGTGCACCTCGCGCAGGTAGCGCACACCGTGCTCGACCGCATCGCGATACTCGGCATTGCCGAATTCGCGGTAGGCCATGGCGTAGTTGAAGACGAAGCGGGTGCTGCTCACCAGGTGGCGGTGGCCGGCATCGTAGATGCTGCCGTCGTCACGGAAGTAGTGGAAGAAGCCGCCCTTGGGATCGATGCAGCGCGGGTGATAGAACGCCATCGTCTCGGCGATGTGCGCGCGCAGGAAGGCGGAGGAACGGAATTCGGGGGAGGTGCTCATGCGGGGAGGTCCTGTGCCTGCAGCAGCTGCTGCACTTCATCGAACGAGGGCATCGCGGCGAAAGCGCCCTTGCGTGTTACCGCCAGTGCGCCAACGGCAGCGCCAAAGCGTAAGGTGGCGGCGATGGCCTGCGGGTCCTGACAGAACGCGGCAAAACCGGCACCCGCCCCACCCCGTTCCAGCAGGCCGACCAGCACGCCGCCAACGAAAGCATCACCGGCTGCGGTCGTGTCTACGGTGGGGACGCGGAAACTGGTGACCTTGCCCTGCGTTTCACGGGTATACCAATGCAGCGTGGCGGCGCCGTCGGTGATGATCACCCAGCGTGCCTGCGCAGCCAGCAGGCGACGCAGCACCAGTGCCTCGCCGTCGTCGCCGAGGGGAGCCGCCAGGTACTCCAGCTCCTCGCGCGACAACTTGACCAGGTCGGCACGTTCCAGTGCCTGCCACAGCCGCGGTGTCGGATCGACATTGGCCGGCCACAGCGCCGGACGCAGGTTGAGGTCCAGGCTGACCACCGCACCGGCCGCACGCGCGCGGTCCATGCCGGCGAACGTCGCTTCGGCGATGTCTGCTTCGGTCAGGCTGTTGGAGCAGACATGGAAGCAGAGCGCGCCATCGAAACAGCCCGCTCGGAAGTCGCTGTCACGGAACAGCAGGTCGGCGGCAGGCGGGCGGTAGAAACTGAAGCTGCGTTCGCCGTTCGCATCCAGTGCAACGAAGGCCAGCGCGGTTTTGGCCGCGTCGGTACGCACGATGTAGTCGGTGCCGACGCCGTGCTCGCGCAGGCTCTCGGCCAGGAAGTCACCGAACATGTCGCGGCCGAGCATACCGACGAACTGGGTCTTCGCACCCAGCCGTGCAGCGGCCACCGCGACGTTGGCAGGCGCCCCGCCGGCGTACTGCAGGAAGGCGCGCGGTGTATCGGCCGAGGCCGGCGGCTGCGCTAGTAGATCGATCAAAATTTCGCCGAAGCAGACAATGGAACCCATTTTTGACTCAGCCTCCCTGCGTGCCGGCAGCCGGCGCGCGGGCGCCGACCAGTCCGTAGAAAATGATGTAGCCGTAGCACAGCAGCGGCAGGATGAAGCTGGCCTGCACGCCGACGTGGTCGGCCAGAACGCCCTGCAGGTAAGGCACCACAGCGCCACCGACGATGGCCATGATCAGCAGGCTCGAGCCCTTGCTGGTGAGCGGGCCGAGGCGCTCGATGCTGAGCGCGAAGATGGTCGGGAACATGATCGAATTGAACAGGCCGATCGCTACCACCGAGTACAGTGCGACATTGCCGGAGGTCATCATGGTCAGCGTCAGCAGGCCAACATTGACCAGCGCGAAGATCGCCAGCAGGCGGCTCGGTGAGAAGCGCGCCAGCAGAGCCGAACCAGCAAAGCGGCCGATCATCGCCATCGTCCAGTAGGCCGACACATAGTGGGTGGCTTCCTGCTCGCTGAAACCGCCGATGGTGGGCATCGACAGATAGTTGACCAGGAAGCTGCCGATCGACACTTCAGCGCCGACGTAGAAGAAGATGCCCAGCACGCCCAGCAACAGATGGCGCTTGCGCAGCGCATCCAGGTAGCTGTGCTGATGGCCCTCGTCAGCCTGCTCGGTGGTGTCGTTCAGCGCCGGCAGACGGAACAGGAACACGAACAGGGCCAGCAGCACCAGCGCCACCGCCAGGCCCACGTAGGGGCCCTGTACCGCATGTGCCTCGGCGGTACGGTAAGCAAGCTGTTCGGCGGCCGGCAGCGCAGCGATCTGCTCACCGCTCATGGCCGTGTTGGACAGGATCAGCATGCCGCCGAAGATCGGCGCGATCGCCGTACCCAGTGAGTTCAGCGCCTGCGCCAGGGTCAAACGGCTGGAACTGGTCTGTTCCGGCCCCAACAGCGCGACATATGGGTTGGCCGCTACCTGCAGCACGGTGATGCCGGTGGCCAGCACGAACAACGCGCCGAGGAAAGCGCCATAGACGCGCAGCTCGGCCGCTGGCCAGAAACCCAGCGCGCCGATGCCGGCGATCACCAGGCCGGCCACGATGCCCTTCTTGTAACCCAACGCTGCCACCAGCCGTCCCGCCGGCAACGACATCAGGAAGTAGGTGCCGAAGAACGTGAACTGCACCAGCATTGCTTTGGCGTAATTCAGCTCGAACACCGCCTTCAGGTGCGGAATCAGGATGTCATTGAGGCAGGTCAGGAAGCCCCACATGAAGAAGATGGTGGTGACCACGGCCAGCGCCTTGCCGTTGGTGACGGCAGGCTGGTTGCCCGAGGAACCCGATGGGCGGGGCGTTGCGGAGATCGGCATGCGGTACGCGCCTCGATGCGCGAAAGGTCGTTGAAGCGTGGAAGGGTGCAATCAGTTCAGTAGCAGAGCATCAATTGGGACGTGCGGCACTGCTTTCGCGGATGCGCAACTGTACCGGGGCGACCGTGCGCCGCGGCGGCGCCTCCGGTTCCTCCAGCCGCTGCAGCAGCAGGGATGCCGCCTGCCGACCGCGTTCGCGCGGGTCGGCGGTCAAAGTGGTCAACGGCGGCACGGCAACCGACGCTTCGGAAATGTCATCGAAGCCGGTCACCGCGAAGTCACCGCCTGGACGGATACCGCGCGAGTTCAGGCCCAGCATCAGGCCGAGTGCGACGGTGTCGTTGTAGCAGACCGCCGCGCTCGGCCGATGGCCGTCGACGAACAATTCGTCGGTGCGCGCGGCCGCTTCCAGGCGGTTGGGTGCCGATTCGATCATCCAGCCCGGCGGCAGCGCCAGCCCGGCTTCGGCCAGCGCCTGCTGGAAACCAGCACGACGCTGGTGGCAGGAACTCGATGCAGCGTGGCCACCGAAGAACGCGATCTGGCGATGACCGCGCTCGATCAGGTGGCGGGTGGCCAGGTAGGCGCCATGCTGGTTGTCCAGGGTCAGGAAGTCCCAGTCGGCGCCTTCCAGTTCGCGGTTGAACAGCAACACGTTGGCATTGGCACCCAGCACCTGCCGCAGCAGCGTGGCATCGCTGCCTTCGGCCGGCGACAGAATCAGGCCTGCAGGCGTGTGTTCCATCAACGTGGACAGCACCGCCTGCTGGCGCTCGGGTGATTCGCCGGTACTGCCGAGCAGGGTCACGTAGCCACGCCCGCCCAGTGCTTCGTCCACACCAGAGGCGAATTCGGCGAAGAACGGGTTGGACAGATCGTTGATCACCAGGGCGATGCTGGACGATGTACGTCGCCGCAGGTTCGCCGCGGCGCGGTTGTAGACATAGCGCTGGCGGCGCAGCTCGGCCTCCACCCGGGCGCGGGTATCGACGTTGACCAGCGGGCTGCCACGCAGCACCAGCGACACGGTCGCGCGCGAAACGCCGATGGCACGGGCGATGTCGGTCACCGTCACCGCCTTGCCGGAACGCTTGCTTGAACTGTCGCCGTTGTCGTTCATCGTCTTCCCGCACTCCGATGGATGCTCAAGCCTAATGGATCGCGGCCCTGTCGTGCCGTGCCGTTCGCTGGGTTGCCTCGAACGGCACAGCCCGGCTCAGTGCAGCTGGCTGCCTGGTGCCGCACACCAGGACACCGGCAGATCCTTCACCGCCGTGCCCCAGCCCTGCGTCGGCGCCGTGCCATCGAGGGCGAAACGCAGCTTCGGGCCCTGCTGCAGCTGGTTCCAGCCCAGCCACACCGGCGCATGGGCCTTGCCGTCAACCTGCACACCCTGCACATACTGCAGGCGGCGGCCATCGGCGCCAGGCGCCTCGATGCGCAGGGTACGGCCATTGCCCAGCTCGACCTCGACCTTGGCAAAGCGCGGCGTATGCAGCAGGAATTCGCCACTGCCCGGCACCGCAGGGTACAGGCCGATCGCACTGAACAGGTACCAGGCCGACATCGTTCCGAGGTCGTCGTTGCCGGTCAGGCCGTTGGGTGCATTGGTGAACAGCTGTTGCGCCGCACGCACTACCGCCGCGGTCTTCCACGGCTGGCCGATCAGCGTGTACAGCCACGGCGAGTGCAGGTCGGGCTCGTTGTTCGGGTTGTAGCGGAACTGGTTGTAGTAGCTGTACGGCCCGACCACCCATTCCTTGCGGGCGGCATTGAGCGGATCGGCCTGCAGCGCATCCATCGCGAAGAAGGCATCCAGGCGGCGGCCCGCCTGCTCGCGACCGTCCATCGCCTCGACCAGGCCCGGCACGTCCTGCTGCGCCAGCCACTGGTACTGCCATGCGGTGCCTTCATGGAAGCCATGGTGCGAACGCGGGCTGTAATGGCCGTCCGCCGGGGTATACCACTGGCCATCTTCGGTGCGCGGGCGCGGGAAGCCGCTGAAGCCGGTTTCCGCATCACGTACCTGCGGGTCCCATACCTTGCGCCAGTTGCGGCCACGCTCGCGCAGCGTTGCTGCATCCTGGGCATGGCCGAGGCCATCGGCCATCTGCGAAAGCGCGCAGTCGGCCAGTGCATATTCCAGCGTCGCCGAGCCGCCATGGTGCGGATCGACATCCATGCCCTTGGACGGGAACGCACGGTCGTAGACCACGTAGCCCTTGTCCAGGTAAGTCGGGTTGCCGGAGCGGCCGGCCATCCGCGAGTTCAGCGGCGGCGTGCCGAACGCGTTGCGGCGCAATGCATCCCAGGCCTGCGATTCACGGCCCTTGAGCGCACCGAAGCGCCACAGGTCGACCAGGAACGGAGTGACCGGGTCGCCGGTCATGATGTTGGTCTCGAAATTGGCATAGCCCCAGCGCGGCAGCCAACCACCCTGCTCGTCGATCGCCAGCAGGGTGCGGCCGATGTCGCGGGCCACGTCCGGACGTGTCAGCGCCAGCCACTGGTTCTGTGCACGGTAGGTGTCCCACAGCGAGAAGTATTCGTAGTAGGTCCAGCCATCGGCGCGATGAATGCCATCGTCATAGCCACGGTAGCGACCATCGGCATCATTGCCGGTCATCGGCTGCAGCAATGCGTGATAGACCGCGCTGTAGAACACGGTCCGATCGTCGGCAGTGCCGCCCTGCACACGCACCCGGCCCAGCTGCTCCCGCCAGGACTGCTGCGACAACGCGCGCATGCGCTCGAAGCCGAGCAGCGCCCCGCCCTGCATGCCCTCGGCGCGCAGATTGGTGCGCGCGCCTTCGGCATCCACGTGCGAGATCGCGCTCACCGCCGTCACCGATTGGCCCTTGGCGAGATCGAAGCTGAGCCACGCGCCATTCGGCTTCTGCTCGCCTTCCATGCTGTGACGCGCGCCCGGCAGGCCACCGCCCTCGCCCCAGGTACCATGCGCCTTGAACGGACGATCGAACTCGATGCGGAACCAGGTGGTGTACTGATGGCCACCGCAGAAACTCTTGGTGACCAGCTTGCCTTCAACCACGCGGTCACCGACCACGTCGACCACGCTGCCGATGACCGAATGGCGTTCGTTGGCCTGGCCGACGTTGACCAGCACGTGGCCATCGCCCTGGCGCTGGCTGAAGGTGTAGCGCTCGGCGGCCGCGCGGGTGCGCGCGGTGGCTTCGGCGTCGATGCCGCCGTAGCTGGTCAGGCGCACCTTGTAGTAGCCGGCCTGACCGATTTCGCCATCGTGGGTATAGGCAGAGGCATACGCCTTGTGGTCGAACTGCTTGGGGTTGGCGGTATCGAAATCGCCCCCGGGGCCAATGCTGCCGGTCACCGGCAGCACCGACACCTGCCCGCCCTGCTCCCAGCAACCGGCGCCGGAGATGAAGGAGTGGCCGAAACCGCGGATCTTGTCGTCGTCATAGCGCCAGCCCGAGTAGTGGCTGCCGATCGGGCTGACCTGGACCAGGCCGAACGGTGCCGAGGCGCCGGGGAAGGTGTTGCCATCATCCTTGCTGCCGATGAAGGTGTTGACCTCGCGCTCCAGCGCGGCCGGTGCGGCCTGCAGCCACGGCGTCACTGCGAGCGCCAGCAGGCAGGCAATGCGGGCCAGGGGCCGATGGGACAGTGCCGACAGGCGGCGGGCGGGACGACGGCGGGACAACCTGGTCACGGGCAGGACTCCTTGGCGGCAGGGCGGCAGCGAAGGACCGGCCGCACTGACCGAGCCCTCGTTTCCATCGGTACAAATCCGCACCCCGGCGGATTTAGATCGATTCAAGTAGACCATGGGAATTTCGCCCAATGCATTCTGCGGCGCAGCATGAGGGATGGGCGTCGGCCGGGCTGCGCCCGGCACCCGCAGAGGCAACGGCCGAAGCAACGGCAACGGCAACGGCAACAGCTGCACTCCGTGGGATGGCGGGGTGGGTCCGGTTGCGGGGGACGCCGTAAACCCATCCATGGGGGCTTGGCCGCGGCATCCATGCCGCGGACACCCCCGCGACCGGACCCACCCCGCCTTCGACAGTTTCCCGCGATCTGCTGGAATTGCATGGCGTGCTCCTGGTGGGTGTCGACCTTGGTCAACACGTGGTCCACGTCATGCGTGGGTTCTCTTCAATCAGATATGGAGATACTTGATTTCGATGGATTTGATCAACACAAGGCGTCGAAGAACCATCCGTCACCGGAGATGTGTCGAGGGCGGGGCGGTGTGGGTTGGCAGGACCGTTGGCGCCATGGATGGCGCCATCGAGCCCCCATGGATGGGTTCACGGCGTGTCCTGCCAACCCACACCGCCCCGCCAAACCCATAGAAAACCAGAGCTGCTTTTGACGTTGCCGTCGCTTCCGCCTCTGCGGGTGCCGGGCGCAGCCCGGCCGACCCACCCCGTTTGCGCATGTAACCGCTTACAGCAATTTTCCCCAAAGGGTCATTGGCACGACACGTCGCTGCCATATTGCGCAGCAACATGCGTCGGCGCCGTGGCCGTGCTAAAAATCGCCCCGCCCATCGCTTAGATCGATCCAAGACGACAGCGCGATGGCCCGGAGTTGGGGAGCAAGACAGGACGTGCCGCGCCATCTGCCAGGCGCTCGTTGCATCTGCAGGGCGAAGGCAAGATCGGCATCACGAATTAGATCGATTCAAGTTTCCGCGTCAGTCAGTCACCGGATCAATCCAGGAGAGAGGGAGAGATGGCAATGAAGCATTCAACACGTACGCAGGGCCACGACGCGTTGTCGCTGGCCATCGCGCTGGCCCTGGCCGCCGCCGTCGCCCCGCTTGGCGCCTCCGCGCAGCAGGCGGCAACGACCGGCGCGCAGGACGCCACCACCCTGGACAGTGTCCAGGTCACCGGCTACCGCTACGCGATCGAAAAGAGCCTGCAGCAGAAGCGCGACGCCAACGCCGTGGTCGAGGTCATCACCGCCGAAGACGTTGGCAAGTTCCCCGACAAGAACGTGGCCGATGCGCTTCAGCGCGTGCCGGGCGTGGTCATCACCCGCAGCGGCGGCGAAGGCAAGTCGGTCAGCGTGCGCGGCCTTGCGCCGGACCTGACCCTGACCCAGTTGAACGGCAACTACGTCGCCTCGTCGGAAACCAACAACGAAGCCACCCGTTCGTTCAACTACACCCTGCTGCCGTCGAACATGCTGTCCAGCGCCGAACTGTTCAAGTCGCCGGAAGCACGCATCGACGAAGGCGGCATCGGTGGCACGGTCATCCTGCACACGCGCCGTCCGCTGGATATGGAAACCAATTCCGGCTACGTGAACCTGGAAGGCACCTCGTCCGACACCAGCCACGACGTCGACCCGCAGGTCTCGGCGCTGTACTCCTGGCACAGCAAGGACGAGCGCTTCGGCGTGCTGGTCGGCGTGACCCAGCAGAAGCGCACCAGCCGCACCATGGAGACCAGCACCGAGGACTACCAGTGGTACGGCAACAACACCACCGCGCGCGATGCCAACGGCAACCTGCTGGAACAGGATGGCATCCACTACTGGTGGGGCCAGTCCGGTTTCAACAACCAGACTGGCACGAACTACAGCGAATTCTTCATGCCGACCTCGGTGAACTTCGCGGTGAAGGAAGAAAAGCGCGAACGCAAGGGCGGCCAGCTGACCTTCCAGTTCAAGCCGATCGACAACCTGACCCTGACCGCGAACTACTTCCGCTTCGAGCTGCAGGGTGATTACACCCAGAACATGCTGAAGGTGCCGGAGTGGAACCTGGCCCGCTACAACGGCGATGGCAACTGGGCCGGTGGACGCCTGCTCAACGGGCTGAGCTTCGATCCCAGTGGCAGCATCGTCACCGGCGCGCAGTACGAAAAGCTTGCCGGCAAGACCTACTACTGCAGCGAGGACCAGGCTGCCGCAGCCGGCCTGCCGCCGGGTGGCTGGGGTCCGGATGACTGCACCATCCCCACCCCACAGCTGACCGGTGGCTACAGCAAGGAAAAAGCGCTTTCGCAGACTGCCGACCTGACCGTCGACTGGGACATCAGCCCGCTGTGGAAGGCCAGCTTCACCGGCGGCCGCACCTGGTCCAAGGGTGGCCCGTCGATGAATTTCCGCATGTCGGCCAAGCCCCGCCGCAAGGTCGGTGACCAGTGGCAGGCGGGCAACCAGTACACCGCGTGGGACCTGACCGGCACGCCGTCGCTGACCGTCTCGCCGGACATCCAGCAGCAGCTGATGGCTGGCGTCGCCGAGGTCGATACCGGCTCCACCGATTCGTCGTGGATGCAGACCGAGGTCAAGCAGAACTACTTCCAGGCCGACGTCACCAAGATGTTCGAAGCCGGCTGGCTGGACTCGATCCAGTTCGGCGCCAAGTACCGCGACGGCCAGGTGCACCGCAACACCGGCAACACCTACTGGGTCTGCCAGGGCCTGGATCCGGCCGACTATGACAACAATCGTTACCAGGCCGGTTGCGATCCGACCGCAGGCAATGCGCAGCCAGGCTTCTTCCTGTCCAACCCGATCAGCAACATCGCCGGTGGCTTCAATGCCAACGTGTTCCCCGGCATCAACTACCCGGCCTACATCGATTACCTCAACCAGACCTACGGTGGCTCGCACAACCGTACCGAGGAAGACTTCGTCTACGACGTCAACGAGAAGATCTATTCGGGCTACTTCCAGGCCAACTTCCGCACTGATCGCGTGCGCGGCAATGTCGGCGTGCGCGTGGTGCGCACCAAGCAGTTCGCCCAGTCCAGCGATTCGGTCGAGCGCTTCAACGACTACTTCGTGGACAACGCCAGCGGCGCGCCAATGAGCTGTGATGACCCGGCCGCCGATCCGAACCTGCGTTGCCAGGGTGGCTTCGTGCGTCTGCCGGACAACCAGGTGCGCGACAAGGTCTATACCCTCAGCTCGCTGGAAAAGACCTATACCGACTTCCTCCCGAGCTTCAACATCGCCTGGGACATCACCGACAACCTGGTGCTGCGCGGTGCCGCGTCGAAGGTGATCGCGCGCCCGGGCTACACCAGCATCGCCTATCCGGGCGGCCTGCAGTACATCAGCCAGGAATACAGCAACGATCGTCGCGTCGCTGGCGGCACCGACACCCCCGGCTGGTACGGCTCGGGCAGCAACAAGGCACTGGAGCCGTTCAAGGCGGTGCAGTTCGACCTTGGCCTGGAGTGGTACTTCAAGCCGGGTTCGGTTGCAGGTGTGGCGTTGTTCCGCAAGAACGTGGACAACTTCACCGTGCCGGTGGTGCGCGACCAGCAGATGACCGTCGGTGGTGAAACGGTGGTGGTGCAGAAGTACAGCACCGAAGCCAACGGCCGCGACGGCGTGTCGCAGGGCGTGGAGCTGTATGGCCAGTACACCTTCGACATGGGCTTTGGTGTCCAGGCCAACTACACCTACAACGACACCAACCTGGCCTCGATCGTGCTGGATGGCGAGGAGATCGGTTCGTCGCCGCTGGTCGGCAGCGCCAAGAACCAGGCCAATGTCACCGTGTTCTACGAGAACGAGAAGTTCCTGGCCCGTGCCTCGTACAACCGTCGTGGCGAAGTGGTGGGTGGACTCAACAACGGCCTCACCACCTACACCAAGCCATACAGCCAGCTGGATCTGAACGTGGCCTACAACATCACGGCGGACTGGACCGTGACTGCAGCAGTGCTGAACGCCACCAAGTCCGAGCTGCGCAGCTACATCGGCAACGACAGCCAGGCCCGACTGCTGTCCAACCTGTATGCCGGCCGCCAGCTGTACTTCGGCGTGAACTGGAAGTTCTAAGGCAACACCCCCGCCTCATCGCGGGGACGATCCTCCACGGCAGCCGCGCTGGTACAGGTGGCTGCCGTTTTTTGTGCAGCGTATCGCTTGACCCTGCCATCGTTGGAACGTGCACACTGCCGCCACCCCCAAGCGAATCGAAGGAGCTACAGATGGAATTCCATGTGGAAGGCATGACCTGCGGTGGCTGCGCACGCAGCGTGACCAAGGCGATCGAGCGGGTCGATCCGGCGGCCAGCGTGTCGGCCGACCCGGCCAGCCGCCGCGTGCAGGTGCAGACCTCGGCCAGCGAAACACAGATCGTCGCGGCACTGACCGAAGCGGGTTTCCCGCCGCGTACGGCCTGATCGCCCTGCCAACGACGTAAACAATGCCCGCCCCCGTGCAAGTGCCGGGGCGGGCATTTCTTTTCCATCTGTCTTCGTCAGGTCCTGCGCGCGCGCCTGCGTACTGCCCCTGCGGGCGCTGCAACCGGCGCAGCGCCCTCCTCGCCTTCACCCAACCGCTGCAGGATCGGGCACTCGGGGCGATCATCGCCAGCGCAGCAACTGATCAGCGATTTCAATGTATCGGCCATCTGCCGCATGTTCTCGATGCGCTGTTCCAGGTCATCGATGTGCTGCTCGGCCAGGCGTTTGACGTCGGCGCTGTGGCGCGAGGTGTCGTTCCACAGGCCCAGCAGGTCAGCGATCTCGGCCACCGAAAAGCCGAGATCACGCGCGCGACGGATGAAACGCAGCCGATGCACGTCAGCCTGCGAATAGGCGCGATAGCCCGCGCCGGTACGGTCAGCCGGCGGAATCAGGCCGATCTGCTCGTAGTAGCGGATCATCTTGGCCGACACGCTGGACGCCTTCGACGCTTCACCGATGTTCATGCAATCGCTCCTTCAATGAGCCACATGGGACGCGTCCGCCATCGGCGCCTGGAAGCGCCGCAGGCGCAGCGCATTGCCGAGCACGAACACGCTGGACAGGGCCATCGCACCGGCGGCGAACACCGGCGACAGCAACACACCCCATACCGGGTACAGCGCGCCCGCTGCGACCGGGATCAACGCGGTGTTGTAGGCGAAGGCCCAGAACAGGTTCTGGCGGATGTTGCCGATGGTCGCCTTCGACAGCGCGATGGCGTTGGGCACGCCCTGCAGGTTGCCGGACATCAGCACCACATCGGCCGATTCCACCGCGACGTCGGTACCCGTGCCGATGGCCAGGCCGACATCAGCCTCGGCCAGCGCCGGCGCATCGTTGATGCCATCACCGACGAACGCGATCTGCCCGTAGGCGGCCTTCAGCCGGCGCACCGCCTCCACCTTGCCTTCCGGCAGCACTTCGGCCACCACGTCATCGATGCCGAGCTGGCGGGCGATGGCCTGCGCGGTAGCGGCATTGTCACCGGTAATCATGGCCACCTTCAGGCCAAGCTGGTGCAGGGCGGCAATGGCGGCCGGCGTACTCGGCTTGATCGGATCGGACACCGCGATGATCGCCGCCAGGCGGCCATTGATGGCGGCATACAGCGGTGACTTGCCTTCGTTGCCCAGGCGATCGGCCAGCACGGCGAAACTGCCGATGTCCACGCCCAGCGAACGCATGAAACGGTCGGCGCCCACTTCCACGCGTGCGCCATCGACGGTTGCACGCACGCCCATGCCGGTTACGGACTCGAAATCATCCATCGCCGGCAACGCGATGCCCTGCTCCGTCGCCGCCTCGACAATGGCGCGGGCGATCGGATGCTCCGAGCGAGATTCCACCGCCGCCACCCGTGCCAGCACCTGCGCGCGATCGAAGCCGTCGGCAATCTCCAGGTCGGTCAGCAGCGGACGGCCTTCGGTCAGGGTGCCGGTCTTGTCCACCGCCACCACCTTGGCATCCTTCAACAGCTGCAGCGCCTCGCCCTTGCGGAACAGCACGCCCATCTCGGCACCGCGGCCGGTGCCGACCATGATCGAGGTCGGCGTCGCCAGCCCCATCGCGCACGGGCAGGCAATGATCAGCACGGCCACGGCGTTGACCAGCGCGAAGGTCAGCGCCGGCGACGGCCCGAAGATCAGCCACACCAGGAAGGTCGCGAGGGCTGCCAGCATCACCGCCGGCACGAACCACAGCGTGACCTTGTCGACCACCGCCTGGATCGGCAGCTTGGAGCCCTGCGCCTGTTCAACCAGACGGATGATCTGCGCCAGCATGGTCTGCCCACCCACCGCCGTCGCACGCAGGGTCAGTGCGCCCTTCTGGTTGACGGTACCACCGACCACGCTGCTGCCGGCCGACTTCTCCACCGGGATCGGCTCGCCGGTGATCATCGATTCGTCGACGAAGCTGCGACCGTCGGTCACCTCACCATCCACCGGCACGCGCTCGCCCGGACGCACGTCCAGCAGGTCGCCCAGCAGCACCTCGTTGATCGGGATATCGACGATGCGCCCTTCGCGGCTGACATGCGCCACCTTGGCCTGCAGGTTGACCAGGCGCTTGATCGCCTCGGAAGTGCGGCCTTTCGCGCGCACCTCCAGGAACCGGCCGAGCAGGATCAGCGCGACGATCACCGCCGCCGCTTCGTAGTAGACATTCACCGTGCCCGCCGGCAACAGGCGCGGGATGAATGTGGCCACGACCGAATAGCCGAATGCCGCGGCGGTACCCACCGCCACCAGCGAATTCATGTCCGGCGCCAAGCGCAGCAGCGCCGGGAAGCCCTTCTGGTAGAAGCGCCGGCCCGGAATGGCCAGGACCAGCGCGGTCAGCACGAACTGCAGGTACCAGCTTGCCTGGAGGCCGATCGTGGACATCACCCAGTGATGCATGCCGGGAATCAGGTGCGAGCCCATTTCCAGCACGAAGACCGGTGCTGCCAACACGCTGGCCAGGATCAGGTCGCGTTTCAGCGCCACCCGCTCGGCATCCTTTTTTTCCGCCGCTTCCTCATCGACCTGGGTACCGCCATCGATCGCGTGCGCCGCGTAGCCGACGTTGTCGATTGCCGCCACCAGCGCGTCGATGCCGGCGACGCCGCGCACGGTCGCGCGCTCGGTGGCCAGGTTGACGCTGGCCTGGCTGACGCCCGGCACCGCCAACAGCGCGCGCTCAACGCGGCCGACGCAGGAAGCGCAGGTCATGCCTTCCACGGCCAGTTCGGTGGTCGCAGCCGGCACCTCATAACCCACGCTTTCCACCGCCTGGATCAGGGCATCGCGGTCGATCGGGCCAGAGGAACGGATGTCCGCACGCTCGGTGGCCAGGTTGACCGAGACACTGGCGACCCCCTCCACCTTGGCCAAGGCCGCTTCGACCCGGCCGACACAGCTGGCGCAGGTCATGCCTTCGATCGGCAGGCTGAGGGTGGACGTCGTCCCGGGGACGGCAGTAACGCTGGCAGTGCTCATGGCCTGGTTTCCCTGGTTCCATCTGGAGAGATGACCAGCCTAGACCTTGCCATCGTGGGAAGGTCAAATCCACCCTCCTCCGCCGGCGACCCATCCACGCATGGCGTGGATCTACTGCAAAGCCCCAGTAGAGCCACGCCACGCGTGGCTGCCCGCCATCCCGCGCGCCCCAGTAGAGCCACGCCATGCGTGGCTACCCGTCACCGCGCCCACGCCCAGCAGAGCCGCATCATGCGTGGCCGCCCGTCATCCCGCACACGCCCAGTAGAGCCACGCCACGCGTGGCTGCCCGTCACCCTGCGAGCGGCGCCGGGCCATGCCCGGCGCCGCCGTTCCTCAGAACGTGAACACGTATTCCAGCGCGAACTCACGGCCCACCGCGCCCAGCAGGCGGGTCGGTGCGAAATCGTAGTCGACCTTGTACGGGTCCTTGTGATTCCAGCTGGCCGCGTTGAAAGCGTTGTTCACGTACAGATTGACCTTCATGAACTCGGTCACCTGGTAGCCGACGTTGAAGTTCCAGGTGATGAACGGCCCGACCCGACCGTAGTAGCGCGCCGTCTGCTGCCCGGCGTTCGGGTTCGGATTGACCGAACCATCAGGACGGGTGGCAGGCTCCAGGCAGTTCAGCGACGGGCTGTCGCTGGGCACATAGCCATCGGCGAACGGCAGGCAGCCGCCAGGATTGTCCAGACGGTCGGTACCCCAGTGATAGCGCACACCCGGCACCGAACCGATGCGGTCGGCATACACGTTCGCATTCCAGTTGCCACGCTGCCAGGCCAGGCTCGCGCGCAGCTTGCTGCGCAGGTCGCGGTCGCGACGTTCCGGGTTCGGATCGTTGGCGTAGCGCTGCTCCTTCGTGGAGATCTGGTTGGTGTAGTTCACCCCCAGCTGGAAACTGCCCCATGCGGCCGTCTCCAGACGGTAGCGCGCACTCAGGTCGATGCCGCGGACTTCGCGGCTGGCCAGGTTGAACGGACCACGCTCGATCGACACCAACCGCCCGCTGCTGTCACGGTTCACCCGCGCGAGGATGCCGGCGCAGTACGCTTCACCCGCCGGGTTCGCCCACGGCGTGCCGTCCATGTTCTTGCCGGTCAGGCAGCCGGCCTCGCTGGCCAGTACTTCGTCCGCACCGACGTCGACGATCATGTCTTCCAGCTTGATCGCCCAGTAGTCTGCGCTCATCGACAGGTTCGGCAGCACGTCCCAGACGAAGCCAACCGTCCACGAATCGCCGGTCTCCGAGCGCAGCAGCGGCGTACCCCGACGGTTCACGTCGAACGCGTACCAGACATCGGTATTGCCCACGCCACAGTTGTTGACCAGATAAGCCCCGCTCTCGATGCAGCGCAGGCGGTCATAGGTCAGCACTTCGGAACTGCTGGCCTGACCGAGCAGGTAGTGCATGTCCGGCGCGTGGAAGCTGGTCGCGTAGGAGCCGCGCACCAGCAGGGACTCGAACGGCCGCCATTCCAGACCGGCGTTCCAGGTGGTTTCCTTCTGGCTACCGATATCCAGCGCCCCGCCATCGCCGTCGGCCTTGTAGCTGCCGTAACGGTCGTAGCGTGCCGCAGCGGTGGCGATCAGGCTGTCGGCCAACGGGATCTTGAACTCGACACCGGCCGAATAGCGGGTGCGCTCACCACCACCACGATCAACGTTCTGCAGATCGAAATCGATGCCGGCGCGCGGATCAGGGCTGAGGTGATAGCCCTGTTTCGCCACTTCGGCGACCGCTGCGAACGAGATCGGCCCGGCCCAGCCCTGCAGCAGTTCGCCGGTGATGTCGGCCGAGGCCTGGTTGACGTAGGACGTCGCGCGGTTCTTCGCGACCGTGCCCATCTGCCAGTACTGGTCCGGGGTGATCGGGTTCCACCAGCGCGACTCGTTCAATGCGTAGATAGCCTCGCCGTCGGCGGTGGTGCCCAGTCGTGGGCCGAGGAAGAAGTCGTACGACTTCTGCTCGTCCACCACGTTCTGCCGCTCTTCAACGCGGTAGTAGGAACGGCCGACCGTGGCGCTCCAGTCGAAGCGATCGGCCAGGCGCCCGCGCAGGCCTGCACTGACATCCCACGACAACTCGCGGTTGGTGTTACGCAGCGTATCCAGGCCACCGACTTCATTCGGGGTGAACTGGCGCACGCCAAGCACCGGGCGATTGCGGTTGGCATCCCAGTAATAGCCGTTGGCATCGTCGATCAATGAAACACTGGGTGGATTGGTGCCCCAGATCGCCTCGGAACGGTATACCGCCAGGTTGCTCCAGGCCTGCAGGCCATCACCGAAATCGAAGGTGCCATAAAGATTGCCCGACACATTCTCCGAGCCGCCGGTCAGCAGCCAGTTGGCGTAGTCGGCGCTCATGCCGCACAGGCGGCCGGTGTTGCTCACCGTATTGGCGTTGTAGTTGTAGACCAGCCGATCGGCGGTGTAGTACTCGCCAGCGAATTTCTCGCAGGTACCGTCCGGTGGTGCCAGGCGCTGGCCGGTGCTGGGGTCGATCAATGCCAGCCCCGCGGTGGGACGGAAACCGACCTTGCGCTGTTCCATGTTCCAGGACGGGTACAGCGCATCGTCAGCGTCGTCCATCTGCGGCCGGTCGCGGCCGAACAGCGGATCGCGCTTGGTGTACTGCAGGGCGTAGGTCACGCTCCAGTTGTCGCCGGTCTTGCCGCCCGCCCACGACAGATCCCAGATATCGCGGCCGCCTTCGGTGGAGGTACCACCGCGCACGCGCACTTCGTCGCCGTCGTAGTTGGTCTTCAGGATGACATTGACCACGCCGGCGATGGCGTCCGAACCATAGATCGCCGACGCGCCGCCGGTCAGCACTTCGATGCGCTCCACGGCAGCGGCAGGAATGTTGCTGTAGTTGGAGAAATTGGTCTCGCCGCCATAGGGCAGTGGGTAGTCCGCCACGCGGCGGCCGTTGACCAGCAGCAGGCTGCGGTTCGGGCCCATGCCGCGCAGGTTCAGGCCGCTCGCATTGGGGGTATGCGAGCCCCACTGCGACGCCGCTTCGACGGTACCGGTCGCCTCGGTCAGCGTCTTCAGGGCGTCGTAGACAGTGACGAAGCCTTCCTTCTGGATCTGTGCGGCGGTGATCACGTTGACCGGGGCCGGGCCCTCGACGCCAGCGCGTTTGATACGCGACCCGGTAACGGTGACGGCATCGAGGTCCTTGGTGGACGACGTGGCCGCTTCCTGCGCGCCCGCTGCGAAGGGCAACAGGGCAAGGACGAGGGCCTGGGACAGCAGATGACGACGGTTGCGGACGGACTGAGCCATGGGCGGATGCTCTCGGATGGTGGACGCGCGGTCGGATGGCGATCCCGGGCGTTGAACCGATCCAACTCGATTCGATCACCCTCCCCTGTGGATCGATCCAAACTAAAGCACAGCTGAACCACGCCCGGCATGTGGCGACGCAGCATCCGACTGTCGCGCGTTGCTGGCGCGAATCAGTAACCTTTTGAATCAATGGGTTGGAAAACATCGTTACGCTGACAGCGCAGATGTTGATGACAAGGTTGCGACACACTCGCGCAGAACGGTTTTGTCCGTCACTGGCCTGACGGCGATGGAAACTCAGCCGTCCAGCGCTTTCCGCAGGGCGGCCACGGTGGCGGTCGCGGTCTGGCTCCAGTCCGGGTCCAGCCCGCGCAGGGCCGGGTTCTGGAACTGCATGGCCGAGCGCCGTTGCCCCTTGGCCGAGGCATGCAGTTCGGCACAGCCGGTCTGCCGCGCCACGGCGGCGATGTTGCCCGGGCCAAGCCCTGCGCCGGCCATGACGCTGATCCGACCGGCCGCCTGTGCGACCAGCGCGGCCAGCACATCCGCTCCGGCTTCGGCGCTGGCCTGGCCGCCGGACGTCAGCACCCGCTGGCAGCCCAGCCCGATCACCTGTTCCAGCGCATCGGGCAGATCGCGGGCGGCATCGAAGGCGCGGTGGAAGGTCACCTGCAGCGGTCCGGCAGCCTGCAGCAGTTCCCGGCATAGCGGCAAGTCGATACCACCTTGCATATCCAGCGCACCGATCACCACACCGTCGCAGCCCAGCGCGCGGCACTGGGCGATGTCACGCAGCATCAGCTCAGTTTCCAGCGCGTCGTAGTGGAAATCACCCGGGCGCGGTCGCACCAGCACGAACAACGGAATCTGCAGCCGCTCGCGGGCGACGGCGATGCTGGCCAACGACGGTGTGGTGCCGCCTTCGGCAAGGTTGTCGAACAGTTCGATGCGATCCGCACCGCCAGCCTGCGCGGCCAACGCCGAGGCCACCGAGTTGCTGGCGATCTCCAGCGTGCGGCGCGTGCTCACGCCTGCGTGCTCGTATAGATCGATGGCGAGTCGCGCAGGTCATCCTGGCGCTGCGCATCGCACACCGCGTAGACGAAGCCGCGATGCAAGGCATACGCACCGACGTCACCCCGCTTGTTCATCGCCAGGAAGCAGACCTGCAGCGTGCGGCTGGCTTCGGGTCGCTTGCGCACCACGCGGTCGATCGCCTCGCGGCAGGCCTGTGCCGGCGAGCGCCCCTGGCGCATCAGCTCCACCACCAGGAACGAGGCCGCGTTGCGGATCATCTCTTCGCCGACACCCGAGGCGGTGGCTGCGCCCACTTCGTTGTCCACATATAGGCCGGCGCCGATGATCGGGCTGTCGCCCACCCGGCCGTGCAGCTTCCAGGCCATGCCGCTGGTGGTGCAGGCACCGGCGAGGTTGCCCTTGGCATCCAGCGCCAGCATGCCGATGGTGTCGTGGTTGTCGCTGTTGCCGGGGATTTCACGGCGCTCGGCATTGATCTGCGGCGCGTACTTCTCGGTCTTCAACCATTCGCGCCATGCCGCTTCGGCCTTCGGGGTCAGCAGGTGCTGGCGCTCGAAGCCCTGCTGCACGGCGAACTGCTGGGCGCCCTCGCCCACCAGCAGCACGTGTGGGCTGTTCTCCATCACCTTTCGGGCCACCGACACCGGATGCAGGATGTCGACCAGTGCAGCGACCGCGCCACAACGGCCGTCGCCATCCATGATGCTGGCATCCAGGCTCAGCACGCCGTCACGGTCGGGGTTGCCGCAATGACCGACGGTGGGATTGCACAGCTCGCTTTCGGCCCAGCGTGCACCGGCTTCCACCGCATCCAGCGCAGTGCCGCCCTGTGACAGCACCTTCCACGCGGCCTGGTTGGCCGGCACGCCGAAGTCCCAGGTCGATATCACCTTGGCTCCGCCCTGCGTACGCGCCTTCACCACCGGCAATGCTGCCACGCCTGCGGCCAGTGCACCGGCCTGCAGGAACTGCCTGCGATCCACCATCTTCGCCTCCGTCTGCATGCTGCGCCCGCCGGCCCGATGCCGGCAGCGTCGATCAACCGTGCGCGGGTGTCCGCGCGGCGTGCCAGGCGGCTGCACCGAGCACGCCCAGCTGACCATGTTCCACTCGCCACACCGGCACCTGGCGCAGCACGTCGGTCAGCACGCCCTTGTTGAGGAAGCGCTCACGGAATCGGCCGTCGGCCAGGAAGTCCTGCACATGGGTGGAAATGCCGCCGGCCAGGTACACCGAGCGCGCGCCCACCGCGATCGCCGCGTCGCCAGCCAGGCTGCCCAGCCAGGCGCAGAACACCTGCAGGGTTTCCACCGCCAGCGCATCGTCGCCTTGCCGCGCGGCTGCGATCAGCGCTTCGGTGCTGGTCCATTGCGGCGTCGCACCGCGCAGTTCGCACAGGCAGGGGTACAGGTTCATCAGGCCGCTGCCGGACAGCACGCGTTCGTTGTCCACATGCGGCCAGCGCTGCAGCAGTTGGCCCAGCACATGCAGTTCCAGCGCGTTGCCGGCACCCAGTGCAGCGTGCCCGATCTCGCTGGCCAGCACTGGGCGCTCGCCATCGGCGAAGCGCAAGGCCGCACCCAGGCCGGTGCCCGGCCCCAGCACCAGCGCCGGGAACGTCTTGGCGGGATCGGCATCGCCGTTCAACGGCACCAGCGTATCGGCCTGCAGGTAGGGAATGGCCAGCGCCACCGCTTCGAAATCGTTGATCAACTGCAGGTCGGGCAAGCCCGACTGGCGGCGCGTGGCCGACAGCGAGACCGTCCACGGCAGATTGGCATTGATGAGGGTGTCGCCGTCGAGCAGGCCGGCGATGGCGACCACCGCGCTGACCATCGGCTGACCGAGGCTGGCGGTGAAATCAGCCAGGATTGCCGCCAGGCTGGGATGGTCGGCGCAGGCGTAGGTGCGGTAGCTGCCCAATCGCGGTGCTTGCCCCGGCATGGTCTCAGCCAGCGCCAGGCGGGCAAAGGTGCCACCGACATCGGCGACCACCAGGCTGCGGGGAACGCCGCCGCGGGCGGAGTCGGATGGAACCGGGGACGCTGCTGCAACGTTCACGCTGGCCTGCTTGGATCGATTGAATCGTCCCGATTCTCAGGCATCGGCCGGCCTTTGCCTAGCGCGGCGATACCACCCCCGGGGTCACATGCCTTCCTGCTCGGCCACCTGTACGCCATCCACCAGCACCCGCAGGCGCTGCGGACGGAACCCGGCGAACAGCAGCGGGCGGGTCCGCTCCACCAGCACTTCATGGCCGCCGATATGGCGCTGCCACGACTGTACCAGCGAGAACGAGAAGTGCGTGCCCGGATGCAGCGGATGCTGCACCCAGACCTTCTCGCTGGCGCTCTGCAGCAGCATCGCGCCGGTGAACCAGTGGCGGCTGAGGGTCACCGGCGTGGTGCCGGCCATGAAGCGGATATCCATGCTGCGTCCTTTCGTGATGGAAGTTGGTGATGGCAGCGCGGCCGGTGCTCAGGGCTGCGCGGTCTGCAGACTGTAGCTGGTGCTGGCGGTGAACACCGCACCGTCCGGCTGGGTGGAACGCACCTCGACCTTGTGGCTGCCCACGGCGAGGTCGGTCGGCAACGCGCCACGCCACAGGTGCGGCGAGGCGGTGGCTTCCGGCGAACGGTCGTAGCCGCGCAGCGTGGAGGCCAGATCATCGGCGACGTTCTCCACCAGCAGTCGCGGGTCAGGCTGGCTGACCTGTTTCATCGGCTGCCAGGCGCCACCATCGATGCGGTACTCGACCACACTGGCATCCTCGCCCATGTAGACGTTGGCGTAGACGCCCCATGCCGGGTACGCGCCCTTGCGCAGCACCTTCGGTGCATGCAGGCCGATCTGCTCGCTGGCGGCTGCACCGGCCACCCGGTACTGCAGGCGGTAGCTGCCGTTGCCGGCCACGTCCAGCAGTGCATAGCCCTTCGGCGTGCCATCGCTCATGGTGCTGTCCGGTACGCCCGCGGCGTTCTTCACGCCCGACCAGAACGCACCGCAGTTGGCACCGACGTTGTACTCGTGCAGCGGCCTGGCGCCCTGCCAGCCGTCAGCCTTGCCGTGGTAGACGTGCTGCTGGGTGTGGCTGTGGCCGCTGAGCACCAGCACGTTGCGGAAGTCCTTCAGCAGATCGAACAGGCGCTGGCGGTCGGCATGGCGGAAGGTCTCGCGCCCCGGTGCCGCATCGAACAGCGGGATATGCATGCCCAGCACCAGCAGGCGGTCCTTGTGCAGACCCTTCAGGTAGGCAGCAAGGAAGGCGAACTGATCCTCGCGCAGGCCACCCACATACTTGGGCTTGGCGTTGGGGTCGTACACCACGTCATCGAGGAACACGAAACTGGCGCCGCCCTCTTCCACCGCATAGGTGTCGGGGCCGTAGATGTTGCGCCAGCTGTCCAACGAATGCGCGTCGTTGGCCGCGTCGAAATCCAGATCGTGGTTGCCGGGCACGTGGAACCACGGCACGCCGAGCTCGGTGGTGACCTTGTTGATCGCCGGGTACAGCGTCAGGTCGTCGTTGACGATGTCTCCGAGCGTGGTACCGAGGCGCGCCTTGGTCTGCCCCACCAGCGGCGCCACGATCGCCTGCTGGTAGTAACCGATGTCCCGCAGGCTGGCGGTCTGCGAATCGGTGAACACCAGCATCTGGAAGCCACGGCGGCCGTCATGCCGGTCGTTCTGCAGGGCGAAGTCCCAGTTGCGGGCGACATCGCTGGTCGCCGCAATGCCACCGTACTTCAGCGCTGGTGAACCGTTCGGGCGATAGTGCCGCCAGAACGACGGCAGGCCGTCGGCGGCCTTCGGGAAGGAATAGGCATCGGGCTTGATGACGAAGACCGTCTGGCCGTCACGCACCGGCAGGCTGTAGCTGCCATCGGCGGCGGTCTTGACGATTACTTCGCCGTTGGACACCTGCACACCGGCAAGGCCCGGATCGGTCGCACCGCGGCCCGGCTTGGCGTCACGCTCCAGATAGACCTTGCCGCTGACCACGGTGTCCGCGGCCCAGGCCGGCGAGGTCAGCAACAGGCAGCACAGCCACGCGGCAGGCAGTTTCATGGGGGCGGTCCGGGAAAAAGAAGACGCCATATTGTAGGTGCGGACCGTTGGTCCGCACACCTTGTTCAACGATGGCGCTTTTCCAGCACGTCGCGGGCATCTTCCAGCGACAGCCCACGCGCGCGCAGCAGAACCAGCAGGTGGTACAGCAGGTCGGCCGCTTCGCCCAGCAACGCCTCGTCCTCCTGCGCGACCGCCGCCAGCGCCGTTTCCACGCCCTCCTCGCCTACCTTCTGTGCGATGCGACGGATGCCGCCCTCGAACAGCGACGTCGTATAGCTTCCGGAAGGACGCAACGCCTCGCGCACGGCGACCAACTGGTCCAGGCCACCGAGGAAGTCCCTCGGCGCGCCATCGAAGCAGCTTTCCGCCCCGGTGTGGCAGGTCGGGCCTGCCGGGCGTGCCAGCACCAGCAGCGTATCGGCATCGCAATCGACGCTGATCGACTGCACCACCAGCACATTGCCGGACTGCTCGCCCTTGGTCCAGAGACGCTGCTTGCTGCGGCTGAAGAAGGTCATGTGGCCAATGGCCAGCGTGGCTGCCAGCGACTCGGCGCTGACGTAGCCCAGCATCAGTACCTGCAGGGTATCGGCGTCCTGCACCACGGCTGGCAACAACCCCTCGCCCTTGTCCCAGTCCAGCGTTTCCAGTGCCTGCGGCGACGGCCGCACGTCAATAGACATCCCGTACCTCGATCTGCTGCTCGCGCAGGTAGTGCTTCAAGTCGGCAATGGCGATGGCGCCACTGTGGAAAACGCTGGCCGCCAGCGCACCGTCAACGTCGGCCTGGTCAAAGGCCTGGGCGAAGTGCTCCATCGCACCCGCGCCACCCGACGCGATGAGTGGCACCTGGCACAGCGCACGCGCCGCCCGCAGCTGTTCGACGTCATAGCCTCGGCGTACGCCATCGCTGTCCATGCAGTTCAGCACGATCTCGCCGGCACCCCGGCGCTGCGCTTCGACGATCCAGTCCAACGTGCGCAGTGGCACCGCCTGGGTCTTGTCCGGGTCGCCGCTGAATCGGCGCACGCGCCACTGGCCATCGTCCTCGCGCACGGAGTCGACACCCACCACCACGCACTGCACGCCGAATTCTTCAGCCAGTTCGGTGATCAGTTCCGGGCGGCCCAGCGCGGGGGAGTTGATCGAGATCTTGTCCGCACCGGCGAACAGCACGCGGCGCGCGGTCTCGACGCTATCGATGCCGCCAGCCACACAGAACGGAATATCGATCAGGCGCGCGATGCGCTCGATCCAGGCCACGTCCACCGAGCGTGCCTCCGGGCTGGCGCCGATGTCATAGAACACCAGCTCATCGGCGCCCTGGTCGCGATAGCGCTGGGCCAGTTCGGCGATGTCCCCCATGTCGACGTGATCGCGGAAGCGCACGCCCTTGACCACGCGGCCATCGCGCACGTCCAGGCAGGGAATGATGCGGCGGCTCAACATGCCAGTGCCTCGCCCAGGTCCATGCGCTGTTCCAGCAGCGCCTTGCCGAGAATCGCACCACCACAACCGGCGGCCTGCGCCGCAGCCACATCGGCCACATCGCGGATACCGCCGGACGCCTGCACATCGACGTCGGGCAGCAACGCTGCGAGGTGCCGATACAGGCTGATGTTGGGGCCGGCGAGCATGCCGTCGCGGGCGATGTCGGTGCACAGCAGGTGGCGCATGCCCGCCTGCGCGTAGCGCTCGGCCAAAGCATCCAGGGTCACCCCCGCGTTTTCGGTCCAGCCGTGCACCGGCAGCTGCCACTGCCCCTGCGCGTCCTGGCGTGCATCGAGGGCGATGGTCAGCCGTTCCGGGCCGAACTCGGCCAGCCAGCTGATCACCTGTTCGGGCTCGCGCACCGCCAATGACCCGATCACCACACGGCTGGCACCGGCATCGAGGATGCGCGCCACGTCGTCGCGGCCACGCACGCCACCACCAGTCTGCACCTGCAGCGGGGTCTGCGTACGGATTGCCGCCAACAGCGGCGCCAGCGTGTAGCCACCGGCACGTGCAGCATCCAGGTCGACCAGGTGCATCCACTGCGCGCCCTGCGCCGCGAACGCCTGCGCGCGTGGCAACGGGTCGTCGCCATAGTGGGTTTCCTGCGCGTAGTCACCCTGGCGCAGCCGCACCACGCGGCCATCACGGATGTCCAACGCGGGATAGACGATGAAACTCATGCAGCGGTGCCCTCAAGGAAATTGCGCAGCATCAGCGAACCGGTATCGCCGGAACGCTCGGGATGGAACTGGGCGCCGAAGTAGCGGCCCTGCTCGACCACGGCGGTGAACAGGCCGCCGTGGTCGCAGGCGGCAACGGTATGGCTGTTCAGCGGCGCGGCGTAGCTGTGCACGAAGTACGCACTGGCGCGCTCGGGAACCCCCTGCAGCAGCCGCGACGGGCGCAACGGCAGCAGCCGGTTCCAGCCCATGTGCGGCACACGGATGCCACAGGCCGGCACCAGCTTGCGCACCACGCCAGGGATCAATCCAAGCGTATCCACGCCAGCTTCCTCGGAGCGATCGAACAACAGCTGCATGCCCAGGCAGATGCCCATCAGCGGCACCTGCAGTTGGCGCAGCGGCTCGACCAGTCCCTGCGCATGCAGGCGCTGCATGCCGGGGCCGGCCGCACCGACCCCGGGCAGGATCACCCGCTGCGCGCCGGCCAGGCCTTCGGCGTCGCGGACCAGCCGCACCCTGGCGCCGAGCCGTTCCAGTGCGTAGCGCACCGAACCCAGGTTGGCGCCGCCGGCATCGATCAGTACGACCTCGCTCACAGCGCCCCCTTGGTGGTCGGCAAGGCGGTGCCCTGCCGTGCAAGCGCAGGCCGCAACGCACGTGCCAATGCCTTGAAGCAGGCTTCGACCTTGTGGTGATCGTTGTCGCCACGCACCTGCAGGTTGAGGTTCAGGCCGCTGGCATCGCACAACGAACGGAAAAAGTGCGGGACCAGCTCGGTCGGCATGTCGCCAACGCGCTCGCGCTTGAACTCGCCTTCGAACACGAAATACGGACGACCACTGAAATCCAGCGCGGCACTGGCAAGGGTTTCATCCATCGGCAGGGTGAAGCCGTAACGGCCGATGCCCCGCTTGTCCCCCAGTGCCTCACGCAGGGCCTGGCCGAGTGCAAGGCCGGTGTCCTCGATGGTGTGGTGTTCATCGATGTGCAGGTCGCCCTCGGCACGGATGTCCAGCGCGAAGCCTCCGTGCTTTCCTATCTGTTCCAGCATGTGGTCGAAGAACGGCAGGCCGGTGTGGATGTGCGCATCGCCGGCACGATCCAGATCCAGTTCGACGCGGATCTTCGTTTCCTTGGTGTTGCGCTGGACCACCGCCGTACGCGGCGCATCAGCCAGCGCGTGGGCGATGCCCGGCCAGTCCCACTCGCCGCCGAACTGCTCGGTGCGCAGCTGGAAGCCACGGATGTTGAGGTTGTCGGCGAACTGCAGGTCGGTAATGCGGTCGCCCACCATGCCAGAGCGTGCCCAGTCGATGCTGCGATCCTGCAGATAGGCGGTCATCAGGCCGATGCCGGGCTTGCGCGTCGGTGCATTCTCGTGCGGCCAGCTGGCGTCGACCAGCACATCACGGAAGACGATGCCCTGGCTTTCAAAGATCTGCAGCATCAGATCGTTCGGGCCATCGAAGCTGGCGCGCGGATAGCCCTCGCTGCCCAGGCCATCCTGGTTGGTGACGATGACAAACTGGTAACCGGCATCGCGCAGTTTCAGCAACGCTGGAATCACCTGCGGCACGAAACGCAACTTTTCGTAGGTATCGATCTGGAAATCCGCAGGTTCCTCGATGAGGGTGCCATCACGGTCGATGAACAGGATGGGGGTCATGCCGCGGCCCTCCGTGCCGACAGGGCCGCAAGCACGCGGTCGTTCTCCCCGGGGCTGCCGATGCTGATGCGCAGTGCATCGCCCAGCTGCGGCGCGGCGCGCTGGTCGCGCACCACCACACCGGCAGCGAGCAACGCGCCGAACGCGGCCTGGGCATCGGCAAAGCGGACCAGCAGGTAGTTGCCGGCCGAGGCGTATACCCGACGAACGCCCGGCAGGCCAACCAGCGCGGCGGCCAAGCGCTCGCGCTCGGCAATGACCGTGGCCACGCGTTCGGCGGTGCGTGCCAGCGCGGCGGGCTGCAGTGCCTGCACGGCCAGTTCAGCGCATGGCGTCGGCACCGGATACGGCGCCTGGCAACGGCGCAGCACGGCAATCAGTTCCGGCGCGGCGATCAGGGTGCCGATACGTGCAGCGGCCAGTGCGTGTGCCTTCGACAAGGTGCGCAGTACCGCCAGGTTGGCGTGTGCGGCAAGCAGCGTGGTCGCCGATGCGCGCTGCGCATACTCCACGTAGGCCTCATCCACCACCACCAGTGCCTGCCCACGCAGGGCCATGGCCACCCGTTCGATTTCCGCCAGCGGAATGTCACTGCCAGCAGGATTGGACGGAGCGCACAGGAAAACCAGTGTGGCGCGCTGTCCTTTCGCAGCGGCAATCACCGCATCCAGGTCCGTGCGCAGGCCCTCGCCGTCGTCGATCAACGGCACGTCAATCAGCGGCGCACCCTGCAACCGCGCGCAGACCGCGTACATGCCGAATACCGGCGGGGTCACCAGCACGCCATCGCGGCCTGGCACGCACAGGGCGCGCACCAGCAGATCGATCGCCTCGTCGCTGCCACGGCCTACCAGCAGCTGTTGCGGCTGCACGTCGTACAGCGACGCCAACGCATCACGCAGCGCAACCGGTTGCGGCTCCGGGTAGCGGCGGCTGCCGCCCGTGGCATCGGCCGGATTGGCCCATGCCGATTCGTTCGCGTTCAACCACACTTCACCCTGCACAGCGCTGCTGCGCGCCGAACTGTAGCCGGCAAAGGCCTGCAGGTCCGGCCGTACCAGGGCCAGCACGCCGTCGATATCCGCGCTCATGCGGCCACCTCCATGCGCAGTGCCACCGCTCGTTCGTGCGCGTCCAGCCCTTCGGCGCTGGCAATGATGCGTGCACAGCCACCGATTGCCGCCAGCCCGGCGGCGCTGGCGCTCTGTACGCTGATCAGGTTCTGGAAACTGGCCACGCTGACGCCGCTGTAGGCACGCGCGGCGCCAGCGGTCGGCAGCACGTGATTGGTGCCGCTGCAGTAATCGCCCAGTGCTTCCGGCGTGTAGTCGCCGAGGAACACCGAACCGGCCGCCTGCACCTGGTCCAGCCAGCCGCGCGGTTCGCGCAGGGCCAGGATCAGGTGTTCGGGGGCGTAGCGGTTGCTGATGGCGAATGCCTCGGCCAGCGTATCGACCTGGATCAGACGCGAGGCGGAAAGTGCCTGCCGCGCGATCTCCTGTCGCGGCAGCAGCGCCACCTGCCGTTCGACTTCGGCCTCGACGGCGGCCAGCATCGCCGGGTCATCGGTCAGCAGCAGTACCTGCGAATCCGGGCCGTGCTCGGCCTGCGACAACAGATCGGCGGCAACGAAGGCCGGGGTGGCACCGGCATCGGCAATCACCAGTACTTCCGACGGACCCGCCGGCATGTCGATCGCGGCGGCACCGTCCTGGGCAACCTGCTGCTTGGCCTCGGTGACGAAACTGTTGCCCGGCCCGAACAGCTTGTCGCTCGCCGGGATGCTGGCGGTGCCATAGGCCATCGCTGCGATCGCCTGCGCACCGCCCAGCTTGAACACACGTTGCACGCCGGTCAGGCGCGCCGCCACCAGCACCGCAGGATCGGCCGTACCGTCGGCACGTGGCGGTGTGCACAGCACGACCTGCGGGCAACCGGCCAGCTGCGCCGGCACGCCCAGCATCAGTGCAGTGGAGGGCAGCGGCGCGCTGCCCGCCGGCACGTACAGGCCGACCCGGCCAATCGGCCGCAGCATGCGTTCACAGACCACGCCCGGCGCGGTCTCCACGGCATAGCCCTTGCCCATGCCAGCCTCATGGAAGCGCGTGATGCGCTCGGCAGCTTCGACCATGGCCTGGCGCAGTGCGGCCGGCACGGTGGCTTCGGCGGCAGCGAACTCGCGGTCGGAAACCTCGAAATCCTGGAGGTCCACGCCATCGAAGCGCGTAGTGATCGCGCGCAGTGCGGCGTCGCCCTGCGTGCGCACCTGCGCGATCAGCGCGGCCACCGCATCACGGGTCTGCTGCGCCACGGTCTGCACCGGGCGGGTCAGCGCCGCGCCACGCGCGGCCTCATCAAGTTGCGACCAGATCAGACGATTCATGCCAGCGACCGCTCCACGCTCAATACCATCAGGCCCTGGGCGCCGGCGCGCTCCAGTTCTTCCATGCGCTGCCAGGTCAACGGACCGGGGCACATGGTCTGCAGGCGCAATGCACCGCCATCGGCAGGCAAACGCACCAACGGTTCGGCATCGGCCAGCAGTTGCGTCAGTGCATCGACGCGGTCCTCGGTAGCGCGGAACATCAGCAGCTTGCGGTCCTGCCGCTGCACCACCCCGTCCAGGCGACGCAACAGCATGCTGCGCAGAGCGCCGCGGGCATCATCGGGAATGCGCACCGCGCCGGCCAGCACCGCTTCGCTGTCGAGCAGGTTGTGTACCGGGGTGAGCTGGTTGGCGCGCAGCGTGGCGCCACTGGAGACCAGGTCACAGATCAGGTCGGCGGTGCCCAGGCGTGGGGCGATTTCCACCGATCCGGACAGCTCGACCACCTGTGCTTCCACGCCCTGCTCGGCCAGCCACTGCTTGAGGATGGCCGGGTAGCTGGTGGCGATGCGGGTACCGGCCAGTTGTGCCGGGCTCTGCCATTGCCACTCTTCCGGCACCGCCAGCATCAACCGGCACTGGCCGAAGCCCAGCCCGCGCAGCGCCTGGTAGGCATCCGGCAGGCCGATCTGGCGGCGTGCAGCGGCTTGTTCGTCCAGTTCATTGCGACCGACGATGCCAAGGTCGCAGACGCCATCGGCGATCAGGCCGGGAATGTCGTCGTCGCGCACCAGCAACAGGTCCACCGGCAGCGATTCGCCATAGCAGAACAGCTTGTCGCGGCTCTCGCGCCAGCTCAGGCCGCAGGCACTGAGCAGGTTGCGGGCGGGCTCGGCCAACCGGCCACTCTTCTGGATGGCGATACGCAGCCGGTCTCGCGCCGGCGCTGCCTGGGTTGCACTCATGGGGGAGGTCTCGAAGTTCGGAACGGGGCGCGGATCAGCGCGAAGCAAGTCGGTCGATGGCGGCGGCATAGCCTCGATGGCCGTGCTCGAGCGTGCGTGCCACGCGTCCGGTGGTGGTCACGCTGACCCCGGTGCGCTCGTGGATTTCGCGGTAGGGCACACCCTGCTGCAGCAGCGGCACGACCTTCCAGCGGTCTGCCATGGCTTCCAGTTCGGCGGGGGTGCACAGGTCGCGCAGGAACGCTTCCACCTGCTCCGGTTCGCGCAGGGCGGCGAAGGCCTGGGCCAGGGCTTCCAGATCGGCTTGCGGGTCTTTGGCGGCGATGTCGGGGCGGGCTTTCACGGGCAGGATCTTGCATCAATGTAATAGCGTGTTAGTACATTAACGCATTCTTGCGCAGTGCGTCAAATCGAGGGCTGGGTTGGGGGTACGGCAGGGCTGCGCCCTGCACCCGCAGAAGCAAAAGCCAGTGCAACAGCAAAGGCCTGCATTCCGTGGGATGGCGGGGAGGGTCCGGTGGCAGGGGGCGCCGTAAACCCGTCCATGGGGGCTTGGTCGCGGCATCCATGCCGCTCACACCCCTGCCACCGGCCCCTCCCCGCCTTCGACAGTTGGCTGCGATCTGGCGGATCTCGCTGGAAAGCTGATCGGAACCGGCTTTTGTCGAGTCGAGCCATGCTCGACTGCTCTTCCCCATAAACGCAGAACGCCCACCAAAGGGCGGGCGTTCTATTTTGAAATCAATACGCTGGCGACACTCAGGGCAGGCAGCGAACCTCCGCCTGCAGCGCGCCGCGCCGCAGGCATTCGCCGAACAGGCTGCCCTGTCGGCTGGGATGGGGCTGCAGGTTCTGCAGCCCTCCTGCCCCGCCCGGGCACTTCTGCGCGGCCAGGGCCTGCAGATCCTGCTCAAGCTGCGCCCGGTCGATCACATGGCAGCGATCAACCACCAGCTGATACTGGGCCGGGCCGATCCGGGTGCTGCGCAGCGCCGGATCACTCTGGCAGCCCGCCAGCAGGAGCAGCGTCAGCGCCCCTGCGGCGGCACGCTTCACGCCATGACCCGCGACTGCTCCAACTCCACCTGCAGGGTGCTGGCCAGCTCGTCGCGGGAAACTTCGAACTGCTGCTCGCGCAGCAGGTCCTTTACCGCCACCACGCCACGCGCCAGTTCGTCCTCGCCCGCCAGCACCACGAAACGGATACCTGCCTTGGCCGCGTACTGGAACTGCTTGCCGATCTTCTTCGGCTCCATCTGCACTTCGGTGTTGATGCCACCGGCACGCAGGCGACGGGCAATGTCCAGCGACTGCGGCATGCCCTGCTCGTCCATCAGTGCCACCAGCGCTTGCACGCTGCTGGCTTCGATGCCCTCGATCAGGCCGGCTTCGCGCAGCTGCCAGAACAGGCGCGACAGACCGATGGAAATGCCCACGCCTGGCAGCTTGGACTTGCTGTAGTGGCTGGCCAGGTCTTCGTAACGGCCGCCCGAGCAGATCGAACCGATCTGCGGGTGGTCGGTCAGCGTGGTCTCGTACACCGTACCGGTGTAGTAGTCCAGGCCCCGTGCGATGGAGAAATTCAGGCAATATGCGGTTTCCGGCACGCCCAATGCCTGCACCAGCTGCAGCACTTCGCGCAGCTCGGCCACGCCGGCACGCAGGATCTCCGACGAACCGGCACCGGTTTCCAGTGCCGCCAGCTGCGCCAACGCATCGGCATGCCCCTGCGAACGCACAGCGACAAAGGCAAGGATCTTCTCGACCTGTTCGGCCGGAATGTTGAAACCCTCGCCCACCAGCGTCTCGCGCACGTAGTCGGGGCCACGCTTGTCCAGCTTGTCCACTTCGCGCAGCACCGCCAGCTGGCGCTCGCCTTCGGCCACGCCCAGGCTCTCGAAGAAGCCGCGCAGCAGCTTGCGGTTGTTCAGCTGGATGCTGAAGTCACCGATGCGCAGTTCGGCAAACACCGCGTGGATGACCGCCAGCACTTCGGCGTCGTAGCGCACGCTCAGGCTGTCCTTGCCGATCACGTCGATGTCGCACTGGTAGAACTCGCGGAAGCGACCGCGCTGCGCACGCTCGCCGCGGTACACGCGCTGCATCTGGTAACGACGGAACGGGAAGGTCAACTCGTGTTCGTGCTCGGCCACGTAGCGCGCCAGCGGCACGGTCAGGTCGAAGCGCAACGCCATCTCCGGCAGCGAACGGTCACCGGATTCGGCGGCGTTGGCCAACGCGCCGGTGGACTGCACGAAATACACCTGGCGCTCGGTCTCGCCGCCGGACTTGGTCAGCAGCACATCGGACAGCTCGAACACCGGCGTCTCCACCGGCAGGAACCCGAAGCGCTCGTAGTTGCGGCGGATGACGTCCAGCATGCGCTGGAACGCAATCTGCTCGCGCGGCAGCAGTTCAAGGGTGCCGGGCGGGGTACGGGGCTTGATCACGGGCGGAACTCCTGCGGGAACGGGGACGTGGGAGGGGCCGACATTCTAGCGCCCCACATCGCATTGCCGTGGAATACGGGGTCCAACGGCCGCTTGAAGTATCATAAAGCCCTCCCCGCCCGCGATACGCCCACGCAACATGTCCCGGCCTTCCGGCGTTCCGACCGCCACCAACGACCCCGCCGCGCCGTCCTGCGCCACGCTGGACTGCCTGCACTGCTCGGTACGCCACCTGGCGGTGTGCTCTGCGCTGTCGCCCGATGAGGTGCAGGCGCTGGAACAGGTGACCGTGTCGCAGCAGGTGACGATGGGCAGCACCCTCGCCCGCAGCGGTGAAGAGCGCCTGCATGTCTATACATTGACCGGTGGTGCATTGCGGCTGGTGCGTACGCTTGCCGATGGCCGCCGCCAGATCAATGGCTTCGTGCTGCCCGGCGACTACCTGGGCCTGAGCGGCAGCGACCACCATCGCTACGACATCGAGGCCATCGCCGACAGCCGCGTGTGCCGCGTTGCCCTGCCGCAGATGAAGGGCCTGCGTGCCCGCTATCCGCACCTTGAGCGCAAGCTGCTGCAGCGCGCCTGCCAGGAACTGGATGCCGCACAGGATGCCGCACTGGCGCTGGCACGCCTGCAACCGGCGGAAAAACTCGCTGATTTCCTGCTGCGCCTGGCCGCGCGCGAGGCCAAGCTGGGCGGAGACGGCCTGCGCGTTTCGCTGCCGATGGGCCGCGGCGACATCGCCGACCATCTGGGCCTGACCATGGAGACGGTCAGCCGCACCTTCACCAAGCTGCGCCAGCAGGGCTTGATCGCCCTGCCCCATCTGAACGTTGTTGAGATCCTCGACGAGGATGGATTGCGCAGCCTCGCCGGTGAAGTGCAGGGCTGAGCGCCCCGACGTTGCTGGGGTTGCCGGCCAGCGGCCGGCACTACCAGAAGCATGCATCGCGGGTAGTGCCGGCCGCTGGCCGGCAACCACCCGGATCTTCGCTCAACGCAACAGCACCTCGCGCAGCGCCGCGTAGTCCGCCGCCAGCGGCTCGGCATGCGCTGGACGCTGCAGCAGCGCGCCCAGTGCCGGCGGCACCGCCACCGCTTCACCGATCAACGGTTCCACCACCGCCTCGAATTTGGCCGGGTGCGCGGTAGCGACCACCGCCCAATCGCCCTTGGCGCCGCCTGTGCGCAGATCCTGCAGCACCTTCACCGCCGTGGCCGTGTGCGGGCAGAAAAGTTCACCGTTGCTGGCATGGGCGCTGGCGATGGTCGCGCGGATGGTCACGTCATCCACTGCGAAGGCGCGGAACGCCGCGCGCAGCTCCGCATCGTCGCCGTGGTAGAGCCAGCGCAGCCGCTCGAAATTGCTGGGAGCGCCGACATCCATGGCGTTGGCCACGGTCGCAATGCTGGCTGCTGGCTGGTACTGATTGCCGCCGAAGTAGCGCGGCAGCACCGCGTTGGCATTGGTCGCCAGCACGATCTGTCCGATCGGCACGCCCAGCGCACGCGCCAGCACCGCTGCCATCGCGTTGCCGAGGTTGCCGGTCGGCACCACCAGGTTCAAGCGCCGTTGATGCTGTGCATGATGACTCAACGCTGCATGCGCGTAATAGCTCATCTGCGGCAGCAGCCTGCCCAGGCTGATGCTGTTGGCTGAACTCAGCGGCACCTGCGCCTGCAGATCGCGATCGGCCAGCGCCTGCTTCACCATCGCCTGGCAATCATCGAACGAACCGGCCACCCGCAGCGCCTGGATGTTGTCGCCGAAGCAGCCGAGCTGATGCGCCTGTCGTGGTGACACCCGCCCGTCGGGATACAGCACCACCACACGCACACCCGGCTGTTTGTGGAAGGCTGCCGCGACCGCCGCGCCGGTGTCGCCGGAGGTGGCCACCACGATGGTCAGCTCGCGGTCCTTTCCGGCCTGCAGCCGCGACAGCACACCGGCGAGGAAGCGCGCACCGATATCCTTGAACGCCGCCGTCGGCCCATGAAACAGCTCCAGCACGTGATCACCGCTGTTGCCCAGCGGACGCAATGGCACGGGGAAATCGAAGGCGTCACGGCAGATCGATGGCAAGGCAGCGGCCAGCACGTCTCCGTCGAAGAAGGGCGCCAGCAGGTCAGCGGCACTGTCGGCCAGGGTCGCACCAGCCTGCAGCGCGCGCGGCGCCGGCAGCACCTCGGGAACATACAGCCCACCATCGGGTGCAAGACCGGCGGCAATGGCCGCACTGAGCCCAACAGCCGGCGACTGGCCACGGGTCGAAACGAATCGCATGGGATCGATATCCGGTAAGGAGGAAGAATTCAGCACAGGTGGGCTCCAGGTGCATCCAGCGCCGAGATCCAGGCATCGCTGTCGAAACCAGCAGCAGCGAACGCCGCACGCACCGGCTCCGCTGCCGCATGCGCCTGGTCGGCATCTTCAAACCAGGCGAATACGCTGGGTCCGGCACCGGAAATGCCCGCCCCCATCGCATCTGCGGCCAATGCCGCATCGCGCGCGGCGTCGAAGCCAACGATCAGGCCCGCCCGTCGCGGCTCGACCAGCACGTCGCGCAGGCCGGCGCGCACCAGCGATGCATCGCCGCGATGGCACCCACTCAAAACCAATGCCAAGTTGGCACTCTGCGCGACGAATTCGCCCAGCGCATAGCTGCCCTGCAGCGCCTGCCGCGCGCGCCGGGTTTCCAGCACCGCATGCGGATGCACCAACAGGCTGTGCCAGCTGGCCGGCACCGGAACCGGCACCAGGCGATCGGCCGTGCACAGCGCCACGCCGCCCAGCAGCAGCGGACCGACGTTGTCGCCGTGGCGGCCACCGCTGGCAACCGCTTCGCCATCCAGTGCGAACGGATACAACGCCTCGCGCGACAGCGGTACGTCCAGCAGTGCGTTCGCCGCCACCAGCGCGGCCACGCAGGAAGCGGCCGATCCGCCCATCCCGGAGCCGAAGGGAATGCCCTTGTCGATCTCGATGGCGAAACCGAAGCCCAGCCCCAGCGCCGCACGCAGTGAGATCAAAGCGGCGCCAGCGGTGTTGCCGGCCGCCTCGCGCGGCAGCTCCACCGCGCTGCCGCGAATCGCGTCGATGCGCACCAAGGGTTCGTCGATGCGGCGCACACTTACCGTATCGCCGACACCGGCAATGGTGTGGCCCAGGATGTCGAAGCCCACGGCCACGTTGGCCACCGATGCGGGTGCGAAGGCGCGTGCAATCACAGGCGCGCTCCTTCGCCGGCCGCGACACGCAACAGATCGGCGAACACACCGGCAGCGGTGACTTCCGGGCCCGCGCCCGGGCCCTGCACCACCAGCGGGTTGTCGCAGTAGCGGCGGGTACGGAACTGCACCACGTTGTCGGTCAGCCGCAGGTTGGCGAACGCGTGGTCGGCCGGCAGCTCCTGCAGGCCGACCGACGCGCCATCCGGTCCCAGCCGTGCGACATAGCGCAGCACCGCACCGCGCTCGCGGGCGTCGCTCAGCCGCGCCAGCAGTGCCGCATCGGAATCAGCCAAGCGAGCCATGAAGTCGTCCACGCTTCCCTCGCGCAGCAGCGCAGGCACCAGGCTCTCCACCTGCACCTGCTCCAGACTGAGCGGGTGGCCGGCCTCGCGGGCCAGGATCACCAGCTTGCGCGCGACATCCACGCCGGACAGGTCGTCACGCGGATCCGGCTCGGTGTAGCCCATCGAGCGCGCCTGCGCGACCAGTTCAGAGAATGGCTGGCTACCGTCGAAGCGATTGAACAACCAGGCCAGCGTACCGGAGAAGATCCCTTCAATCGCCAGCACTTCATCGCCGGTATCCACCAGGTCACGCAGCGTGGTGATCACCGGCAGGCCGGCACCCACCGTGGCCTCGTAGCGGAAGCGCGCGCCACTGGCAGCGGCCGCCGCGCGGATGCGCTGGTAGCGTGCGAGCGGCCCGGCGCCGGCCTGCTTGTTCGGCGTCACCACATGGATGCCCGCGGCCAGCCAACCTTCGTAGCGCTCGGCAACCTCGGCGCTGCCACTGCAGTCGATCACCACCGCATGCGGCAGGTGGGCAGCCAGCAGGTGTTCGGTGAAATGGTCCAGATCGCTGGCCTGGCCGGCATCCTGCAGCGCCTCGCGCCAGTCTTCGTGCAGGCCATCGGCCTCCAGGCGCATGCGTGAGCGTGATGCAAGTGCGCGCAGGCGCAGATCGACGTTGGCCTTGGCCAGCAGCTGCGGGCGCGCGGCCAGCAGCTGGTCCAGCAGCGCAGCACCAACATTGCCCGGACCGATCACGCCCACTGCGAACGTCTGCGGGGACAGCCAGAACCCCGCATGCGCGGCACGCAGCGCGCGGGTCGCATCGGCACTTGCCACCGCCACCGAGATGTTGCGCTCGGACGACCCCTGCGCGATTGCCAGGATGTTGACCTGCGCCTTGCCCAGCGATGCGAACAGCCGCGCGGCCACGCCCGGCTGCCCCGCCATGCCATCGCCGACGGCGGCCAATACGCTGACCCCTTCACTGACCTGCACGCGCTGCACCTGGCCTGCCGCCAGTTCGTGCGAGAACGCCTGCACCACGGCGTCACGGCCACGCGCCGCTTCACCTGCACGAACAACACAGCAGATCGAATGTTCGGAAGACCCCTGCGAGATCATCACCACCGAGACCTGCGCCTGGCGCAACGCGGCGAACACCCGCTCGGCAGTACCCGGCACACCGATCAGGCCGGTGCCTTCCAGATTCAGCAGTGCCAGATCCGCACTCAACGTCAGCCCCTTGACCGGGCCGCGTGGCGAGCGCTCAGCGCTGATGCGCGTACCCGGATGGCTGGGCTGGAACGTATTGCGGATGAAGATCGGCAGGCCCAGCCGGATTGCCGGTGACATGGTCTGCGGATGCACCACCTTCGCCCCGAAGTACGCCAGTTCGCAGGCCTCGTCGTAGCTCAGCGCATGCAGCTGCACGGCCTCCGGCACCAGCCGCGGGTCAGCCGACAGCACGCCGTCCACGTCGGTCCAGATGTGCAGCTCGTCGGCGTTGAACAGGGCAGCGAAGATCGCTCCGGAATAGTCGCTGCCGTTGCGACCCAGCGTGGTGACGCGATCCTGGCGGTCGCGGGCGACGAAGCCGGTAGCGACCACGCGCAGCTGCGGGTGCTGCAGCCGCCATGCCGCAAGGCGGCCGGCACTGGCGTCCCAGTCGACATCCACGCCCAGTTCGCCGTGGCCGACCACCAGCACATCGCGCGCATCCAGCACCGCGCAGTCCTCACCCAGCGCACGCAGGTGGGTGCCGAGCAACTGCGCGGAGAACACTTCGCCCAGGCCCTGCACGCGATCGAGCACTTCGCGCGGCAGCTCGCCGATCACTGCCAATGCGGCCAGCACTTCAGCCAACTGGTCGAAGCGTGCGTCGATCCAGTCCACGGTGTCGCCCACCTGTTCGCCCAGCAGCGCTACGGCTGCGCCGCGATGGCGCGCGCGCAGCGTGTGCCAGGCCTCCCGCCAGCCAGCATCGCCCCGGGCTGCCAGGTGCGCCAGTTCGATCAGCGCGTCGGTGACACCCTTCATGGCCGAGACCACGCTGACCTGCAACGACTCGGGCCGGGCCAGCAGCAGGCCGGCAACATGGCGATAGCGTTCGGCATCGGCGACCGACGTGCCGCCGAACTTGTGCACGACCGTGGACGGCGCGGCCAGAGCAGACGCAGCGGAGGAATGGGCGGGGGCGGTGGAAGACATGCAGACCTCGGTTGGAGGCCCCGTCGCATGCAGGTGGTCGAGTTTCCCCGTCACCTGGATGGTGCGGGGCCGTTGTTTTCGGGAGTTACACGAAGACGACGGGCCGCACCAGGGCAGTGGTGACGGTGGTGGTGGTAATGGTGGTGGTGATGGTGACCGGCGCAGTCGAACGGCCCGCGGTAGCGGGGGCGATCAGACGGGCGTTGGCGGCATCAAGGACCATGGCGTACAGAAAACACCGGCACACCGGCTGCTGTCAAGTGCTGCGACGCAATATTTGCTTGCGGCGATCATCGGTCAACGTGCCGGCATTTGGTTGCAATTGAGACAAACCGATGATCGTCGGCTTCAATGCAGCGATTCAACCAACATGTTCGGTGATCGCGCGCGGGGTGCGATGCGCATGTGCGCACAACAGCACGCCAGCGACCAGCAGCACGATTGCCAGCAATTCCAGCAGGCTTGGCCAGCGTCGCTGCCAGGCGAAGGCATACAGCAGCGCGAACAGGGTCTCGAACACGATCATCTGCCCGGTCAGGGTCAGCGGCAACAGGCGACTGGCGCGGTTCCAGAACGCATTTCCAAGGATCGAAGCGACTACTGCTACGCCCGCGCTGATCGCCCAGAAGCCACTCCACTGTGCGGCTGTATGAGTCCCGGCGTGTCCGATGAACGCCATCGGCACCAGCAGCAGTGACAAGCCGCCAGTAGTGACGCCTGTCAGCAGCGACCAGTCGTGGCTGGAGAGATCAGGGCGCCGCGCCAACCAGCGGCTGTTGCCGATGGAGTACAGCGCCCACGACAACAATGCACCGAACGCGCATAGCAGGCCGATCAGGCGCTGCCGCCAGGGCGTGGCCAGATGCTCGGACATCAGTGCTTCCCAGCCGACCATCGCCACCCCCAGCACGCACAGGCCCAGCGCCGGCAGCAACTGCTTCAACGGCACCGCTCCCTGCTCGCGCACACCCACTACGGTCACCACCACAGGAATCAGGCCGACGATGAGCGACGCAGCGGCACCACCGGCCCACTGCACGGCGGTTGCCAACAGCAGGAAATACACCAGGTTGCCGGCCAGGCTGAGCCACAACAGGCCGATCCACTCAGCGCGGCCGAGCTTCGGCGCCAGCCGCTTCCAGCGCGGCAACAGCAGTGCGACCGCAATCAGGCCATAAACCAGATAGCGGCCGGCGGAAAGCTGCAGTGCGTTGAAGCTGTCCAGCACGGCGGGAGCGAGGAAGACCACACCCCACAGCGCACCGGCGGCGATGCCATTGGCGATGCCCAGAGCAATCGGGTTGTTGCGCATTGCGGATTCTTGGTGGAAGAGCACAGGCCGCGAAGTGTAGGCGGCAGAGCGTTCGGCGTATTGACCGAAGCTACTGGCCGCCCGCTCGCCGCCAGGCCGCCGGCGTCTGTCCGCATTCGCGGCGCAGCGCACGGGTCAGCGCACTCTGCTCGGAATAGCCCGCAGCCAGTGCGATATCGCTGATCGATGCCGGACTGACCCGCAACTGGTGCTTCGCCCAACGCAGGCGGCTGGCGCTGAGCCAGGCCTGCGGACTGAGCCCGAACTCACGCCGGAACACCGCATGCAGGCGGCTTTCACTGATGCCGACAAAGGCGGCCATGCGCGCGACCGACCACCCCTGCCCCGGCATCGCCTCCACGGCGGCGCACAGTCCCTGCAGGCGCGCGCCACTGCCCGCCGGGGCGAAACGATGCAGCAGTTCCGGCAACAGCGCCGGCACGGGCTGCCCTGCCTGCACCCGGGCAAGCCGCTGCCGCAGCGGCAACGGCAGGTGCAGCCAGCGTTGCCGGCACAGGTGCTCCTGGGTCGCGTCATCAAGCACGCCCGCGCCGCAGTCGACAATCACGAAACCGTTGGGGCCGTCGGCCACCTGGTCGTGCGCCTCGCCGGCAGCCACGAAGGCACCCTGCAACAGGTCAAGACGGCCGCCGCTGCCCTCCAGCTCGAACTGCAGCTCACCCTGCAGTGGCAACACCCACTGGGCGTAGTCATGGCGATCAAGACCGGTGGCCTGGCCGTAGTGCCGCAGATGGAATATGGCGCCCATTCGACGAGTGTGCGCGCAGCGTCGCCTGCCCGCAATGCCGCCAAACATGGCCCCATGCTAGATTCAGGCATGTTCTTATCGCAGGGAATGCACGATGAACACCGCCTACCGCCTCCTCGCACTGGGATGCCTGGCCCCGCTCATGGCGCAGGCGCAATCTGTTTCCCATGACCGCATTGCGCCGGCACCGCACTGCCTGGACGCACGCGATGTGCGCCAGGTCGAACAGGAAACACCGATGGCCATTGCGGTACGCGATGGCCAGGGCCGGGCCTACCGCATCGACTTCAGTGCTGCCTGCCCCGGCGTCAACGCGGCCGAGGAGCTGCGCCTTGAAGCACCTGCCGGCTGGGCGTGTGGCAGCCCAAGGGAGCAGGTGGTGGTTGACGGCCGCACCTGCGCCATCGGCAGCGTCGCTCCAATCGACAACCGGGAGTTTGCATTTACTACGCGCGAAAGCAGCCGCCAGTACGCAGCCACTCTGCCGGGGGTGACCGTGACAGCCAAGTCGCGTCGCGACAGCCGTGATGATGCCCCACGACGCGCGTTCCAGACGTCATCGGCGGTCTGCTTTGCCACCCGCAACGTGCGCGGCTGGAGCGAAGATCCGCAGGGCGTCGTGGTTGAAACCAATCCACGGCGCAATGGTGGCCATCGTTACTATCGTGTTGAGCTGGCCAGCAGCTGCCCGATCCTGGCTGGTGCGTATGAGGTCGACTTCCATTCGGGCTTCCAGAACGGGTTGATCTGCGGAAACCCCGGCGACCGCATGGTGATGGCCCCCTCGCCCATTCCTGGCGACCTTCGTGCCAGCACGCCGCGCTTTGCCCGGCCAGGCTGCGATGTACTGGCGGTGTATCCGAAGGACGCACACAACACAGCCTCGCGCTAGCCCTCCACGCCGAGGAAGGTGAACGGCGCGCTGGGCACGAAGTGCTGCAGCGCATCGCCGGCGAAGGTATTGCGCTGGTCGCGGCCGAGATCGAGCTTGAGGACCTTGCCGCCGAAATCGACTTTGTTCAGATCCACCCAGAAGGTGTTCGGCGTCAGTGCCGACTCGAAGAAGTACAGGCGCCGCTTGTGGTCGGCAACCGTGCGCCAACGGGTGGACGAGATGTTCGGCTCGCCCGGCGTGGTGATGCCGAACGGCACCGACACGTTGCGGATCACGCTGAACACACTGGCCAGCGCCTCCACCGGATCTTCCGCTTTCGGAATCGCGTTGATGTAGAACGACGCGCGCGCGAAACGGTCGGCGGAACGATTGGTGCCAGGCAGCATCACCGTGCCGCCGATCTGCTGCCAGTAGCTGTTCAACGCCAACTGCTGGTCGAAGATCGGCGAATTGGTCATCACCTGGTAGCGGCGATCATGGTGGATCACCTGGCGTCCGCCGATGTATTCGACAATGGCGCTGTCACCCGTGGCATCGGACAGCGACAGATGCAGCGTCGCCTGACGGTCCTCGCCAGGCACTTTGTCGGTGACGATCGAGTACGGCTCGCGCTGCAGGGCGGTCACGGCCTCTTCCACGGTGGCGAAGTTATCGAGCACGTACTGCGCCCACAACGAGATCGACAGGCCGGGCTTGCCGCTGCGCTGGGCCGGATATTCCGACTCGACCAGCCACAGCAGGTTGGCGACCAGTCCCTTCTCGTTCATGCCATCGGTGGTGGAAATGTCATAGCCGGTGGCCACCACGCTGCCGTAGCGCGCCGTCCACGCGATCGATCCCGGCCCCGCCTTTCCGGTGCGCGCGATGCCGCGCGGCAATACGTAGAGATTGGTGGCCACGTCCACCTTCCAGTCCATCGAGCGGGCGGTGATGACATCGCCGTTGTCGCCCAGGTACACCGCGCGCGTGCAAGCCATCGCCGGCATCACCGCCGTCGCCAGTGCCATCGCCAACAGTGCGCTGCCCTTCCACTTCATCCGTGCCATGTCGTGCTCCGTTCCCCGGGAACGGTGATCTGAACCCCATAACGGTGACACGAACGTGAAGCCTCAGCGCAGCCAACGATCATGCAGCCAGAATCCGGCCGCCATCGCCGGCACGAACCACAGGGCTTCGCGTGCTCCCACCGCCAACGCAGCCAACGCGGGACCCGGGCAATAGCCGACCCAGCCCCAGCCGATGCCGAACACTGCCGCGCCCAGCAGCAACCGCCTGTCGACAGCCGGTGCTGTCGGCAGCTGGAAGCGCTCGCCGCACCATGGTCGTTCCTGCCGCCGCAGCCAGAACTGACCCACTGCGCTGACCAGCAGCGCCGACGCCAGCACCCAGGCCAGCGTGGGATCGAAGTCGCCCGCCACATCGAGGAAACCCAGCACGCGACGCGGGTCGGTCATGCCGGCCAGCGCCAGGCCAGCACCGAACAGGCCACCGGCCGCGCCTGCTGCCCACAGTGTGCGGCTCATGCCAGACCTCCGCCGTGGCGCACCAGGTACGTCGTAAGCATCGCGCAGGCCATGAACACCAGCACCGCCACCAGTGATCGTCGCGATCCCCGGGCAAGACCACACACACCGTGGCCGCTGGTGCAGCCATTGCCAAGCCGCGTACCGAAGCCCACCAGGACTCCGGCGCCGATCAGTTGCCAGGCCGGCAGTGCGTCACGCAGCAAGGCGCGTGGCGGTTGTCCCGCACCCGCCTGCCAGCTCAGCACCGCCGCAGCAGCCAACATCAGTCCGAGCAGGAATGCCCAGCGCCAGCCACGATCACCACGCGGTGCGGCCACTGCGCCGGCGGCGATGCCGCTGATGCCGGCCACCCGCCCCAGCGTGGCCAGCAGCACCACCGCCGACGCACCGATCAGGCCACCGCCTGCAATCGCGGCCCATGGCAGGTTCATGCCCTGCCCCTCTGCATCACACGCATCGGCTTGCCCTTTAATTTAGATTTCTCTAAATTAGACTTTTCTGAACTACCCGGTCAAGCCATGCCCAGCAGCATCACCGACAGTGCCGCGATGGCCACGCATGCCGCACAAGCGGCCGCCCTGCTGAAATCGCTGGCACACCCGGCGCGCTTGCGCGTGTTGTGTCGTCTGGTGGAAGGCGAGGCACCGGTGCCGGAACTGCTGACCGTCACAGGACTGAGCGCATCGGCGCTGTCACAGCATCTGGCCGTGCTGCGCAATCTGGGTGTAGTGGCAACGCGACGACAGGCACAGACACTGCACTATCGGCTGCTGGAAGGTCCGGCGCTGGGGGTGCTGCAGGCACTGCACGCGGCCTACTGCACACCGCAACGCTAGCAATCAGCCCGCGTTGATCGCCGGTCGCACGACCTCGGTCAACAGATCCACCGCCGTCAGCAATGCACTGTCACCGTTCACCGTGCGGGCGAACCCTGCCCAGTCACCTGCGGAAAGCTGGCGCAGCAGCGCAGCGTCAACCGGCAACACGCGCATCGCCCAGTACGGAAACTGGCGCTGGCCAACGCGGCCGCGCGCCAGCTCGACGATGTCGACATGGCTGCCGGCCTGCAGGATGCGCTCATACACCGAATCGATGCCATCGGGCGGGCCTTCGATGTACTGCAGGAAGCGCTCGCCGTCATTCAGCAGCACACCGGTCACCCCTGCCAGCTTGTTGAAGCGCGCGGCATCCTCCACCAGCGTCTGCAGACGTTCGGCGGTCAGATCCGGTTTGGCCTTGCTGACATAGGCGATGGCACGCAGTGGCATGGAGCGTCCTTTGCAAGAGTGGTGCCACGGTAGCAGTTGCGGACGAGTCCGTCTCACTACGCTCACGCGTCAGCTGAAGAGTTCAGGAAACAACCACACCGCGTCCGTCGTTGCGACGAGGCAGCAGCGCCTCGAACACCACCTGCCCGGCGTCGTTGCGCGCGCTCAACTGCCCACCATGCGCACGCACGAACTGGTCAACGATGTACAGGCCAAGCCCCAGGCCGTTGCTCTGGTGGAAGCTTGCCTTGAACGGTTCGAACAGGCGCGGCAGCAATGCCTCATCGACATGGCCGGCGTTGCGTACACGCAGCGCGACCATGCGGGCATCGCCACCGTCGACCTGCACCTGCACTGCAGCGTCAGCGCCGTGGGTGAGTGCGTTGCCGACCAGATTGGCGATCACCTGCCCCAAGCGATCCATGTCGCCCTGCAGGGTTGCGTCACCCTGGACGTCCAGCGCGATGCGATCAGCGCGATGACCGGCACCGGCCTCCACCAGCACCGCACGCGTCACCTCGGCCAGGTCGCAGGCACCGGTCTGCAGGCGCAGGCCGCCACTGCGGATCCGCGAGAAATCCAGCAACTGCTCGACCATGCGCGCCATCCGCAGCGTGCTGGCTTCCAGGTAGCTCAGTGTCTGCTGCGCACCGGGGTTGTCGGCTGGCAGTTCCAGCGACAGCTTGTCGGCACACAGCAGGATTGCCGACAGCGGCGTGCGCAGGTCGTGGGTCAGCACCGCGGCCATGGTCTCGTTGAGCTTCAACGCGCGCTCCAGCGCCTCGTTGCGCGCCTTCAGCAGCTGCCGCTGCTGGTACAGCTCGATGAACACGTTGACCTTGCTGAGGATCACCTGCGGCGCCACCGGCTTGTGCAGGAAATCCACCGCGCCGGTCTCGTAGCCCTTGAACACCCGCAGCGGATCATCCGGCGAGGCGGTCAGGAAGATGATCGGTACATCGCGGCTGCGCTGCGAGCCGCGCATCAGCTCGGCCAGCATGAAGCCATCGATCTCCGGCATGTGCACGTCCAGCAGCGCCAGCGCCACCTCGTGCTCCAGCAGCAGTTCCAGCGCCTGCGCGCCGGATTCGGCCAGCAACAGGTTGACGCCCTCGCGGCGCAGCAGCGCCTGCATGGCCACCAGGTTCTGCGGCACGTCGTCGACGATCAGCAGGTTGACCGGCGCCTGCGACTGGGCAGGGTCCGGTGGCAGCAGGTTCATGCAAACAACTCCTTCAGGCGACGACACATCAGTTCAAGGGGCAGCACGGCGTCGGCGCCGGCGTGCTGCAGGGCGGAGGCCGGCATCATCGATGCCTCGGCCTCCTCGGGGCATTGCAGCCAGGCCTGGCCGCCCGCGGCGCGCACTGCGGCCACGCCGTCACTGCCATCGCTGCTGGCACCGGTCAGCAGGATCGCCAGCACGCGCGCGCCGAACACGGCTGCGGCAGATTCGAACAGCGGATCGATGGCCGGACGCGAAAACAGCACCGGTTCGTCCATCGACAGTGCGATGGCCTGCGCGTCCTCCACCAGCAGGTGGTAGTCCGGCGGCGCGAACGTCACCGTTCCCGCCTGCAGCGGCTGCTTGTCTTCTGCTTCGCGCAGGGTCAGCGCGCAGTACGGCGCCAGCACATCGGCGATTCGGCTGGAACGGTCGCGCGGCAGGTGCAGCACCACCAGCACCGGCACCGGCAGGGTGGCCGGCAACGCGCCAAGCACGGTCTGCAAGGCAGCCACGCCACCGGCCGATGCACCGATCACGACCACGTCCGGGCGGGACATCGGCGCCATCAGGCCACCTTCCGGTACAGGCGGTGCTCCCGCGAACAGGCTTCGAACGCATCGTGATGACGACCGAACTGCAGCGACTCCTTGCTGCCCAGGCCGAGGAAGCCGCGATGCACCAGTGCTTCGCGGAACAACCCCACCGCCCGGTCCTGCAGGTCGCGGTTGAAGTAGATCAGCACATTGCGACAGGACACCAGGTGCACTTCCGAAAACACCGTGTCGGTGGCCAGGCTGTGATCGGCGAACACCACGTTGCGGCGCAGCTGGCGGTCGAAGACTGCGCCGTCGTAGGCGGTGGTGTAATAGTCCGACAGCGAACCGGTGCCACCGGCGGCAAGATAGTTCCGGCTGAACTGGGCCAGGCGGTCGATGCCGTAGGCGCCGGCTTCAGCCGTGGCCAGTGCCGCGGGGTTGATATCGGTGGCGTAGACGATGCTGCGTTCAAGCAACCCTTCCTCGTGCAGCAGGATCGCCAGCGACCACACTTCCTCGCCGGTACTGCAGCCGGCCACCCACAGCTTCACCGAGGGGTAGGTGCGCAGCACCGGCACCACCTGTTCGCGCATCTGCCGGAAATACTCCGGGTCACGGAACATCTCCGAGACCTGCACGGTGAAGAACTGCATGGCCTGGGCGAACAGCTCCGGCTCGTGCAGCAGCCGATGCTGCAGATCCGACAGGCGCTCGCACTCGTAACGCTGCATGGCCTGGCTGACGCGACGGCGCAGCGAAGACACCGCATAACTGCGGAAGTCGTAGTGGTAGCGCTGGTACAGCGCTTCCAGCAGCACCTTCAGCTCCAGGTCGAACAGCGCCTGCTCGTTCATTGCCGCGAGCACCAGACCCGGCACAGCGAAACGAGCTTGTCCACGTCGATGGGCTTGGCGATGTAGTCGTTGGCACCGGCCTGCAGGCAGCGCTCGCGGTCGTCGGGCATGGCCTTGGCGGTCAGCGCGATGATCGGCAGGTCCTGCAGATGGCGCTGCGCGCGGATCTCGCGCATCGCCTGCAGGCCATCCTTCTCCGGCATCATGATGTCCATCAGCACCAGATCCACCTCACGCTGGGCCAGCCGATCAACGGCCTCCTGGCCGTTGCGGGCGATCTCCAGCGTCACCCCCAGCGGTTCCAGCACGCTGGACAGCGCGAAAATGTTGCGCACATCGTCTTCGGCCAGCAGCACGGTGCGCCCGTCGAGCACGGTGTCGCGGCGGCGCGCTTCGCGCAGCAGGCGCTGCTGGTCGCTGGGCAGGTTGGCTTCCACGCTGTGCAGGAACAGCGTCACTTCGTCGAGCAGGCGCTCGGGCGAACGCGCGCCCTTGATGATGATGCTCTTGGAGTAGCGGCGCAGGCGCTGCTCTTCCTCGCGGCTGAGGGCACGGCCGGTGTAGACGATGACCGGCGGGAAGCCGACGTCATCGTTGCCCGCCATGTGCTCCAGCAGGTCGTAGCCGCTGCCGTCGGGCAGCGACAGGTCCATCACCATGCAGTCGAAGGTGACCGTGCTCAACTGCTCCACCGCCGCCGCCAGGGTTCCCACAGCAGCGATCTGCAGCTGGTCGCGGCCCAGAAGCAGTTCCAGGTTGCGGCGCAGGTCGTTGTCGTCCTCCACGATCAGCAGGCGGCGCACGTCGCGCTGGCTGGTCTGTTCAAGCTGTTCGATGGCCGCCACCAGGCGTTCGCGCGTGGTCGGCTTGATCGCAAAGCCGATCGCGCCCAGTTCGCGCGCCACCTGGCTGCGGTCCATGCCCGACACCACGTGCACCGGAATGTGCCGGGTATCGGGGTTGCGCTTGAGCCGCTCGAGCACGGTCAGGCCGGAGACGTCGGGCAGGCCGATGTCCAGCAGGATGCCATTGGGGCGCAGTTCCGCCGCCAGCGCCAGCGCCTCTTCGGCGGTGGTGGCCACCACGCAGTCGAAATCGAGTTCGTGCGCCAGGGTCACCAGGGCTTCGGCGAAGACCGCATCATCCTCCACGGCCAGGATCAGTCGCCCTGCGTGGCGGCGGCGGCCACGGTCATCGGCCACCGTGGCGACCGGCGCGACACTGGATCGCGGGGCGGGCGCTGCCGGTGCCAACGTCGCAGCGGGCGCCGCCTGCGGGGGCGCGGCGACCGCGGTTTCTGCGGCGACTGCGCCGGTCTCGGTGGTCGGCGCACCCTGCAGGGGCAGCTCGAGAATGAAGCGGCTGCCGCGGCCCGGCTCGCTGTCCACCTGGATGTCACCGCCCATGCGCACCGCAAGATCGCGCGAGATCGACAGGCCCAGGCCGGTGCCGCCGTAACGGCGGCGGGTGCTGCCATCGGCCTGGCGGAACGCTTCGAAGATCAGCTGCAACTGGTCGCGCGCGATGCCGATGCCGCTGTCGGAGACCTCGAAGCGGATGCGGCCATTGCCGCCGTTGCGCACCTGCAGGCTGACCTTGCCGTGCTCGGTGAACTTCAAGGCATTGGCGAGCAGGTTCTTCAGGATCTGCTGCAGGCGCTGGTTGTCGGCCACCAGCTGGCTGGGGGCCAGGCCATCGGCCTCGATCTGCAGTGCCAGGCCCTTCTGCCGCGCCATCGGCTCGAAGGTCTCGCGCAGCCGCTGCAGCACGCTGTCGACCACCACCACTTCATCGGCCAGTTCGACGTGCCCTGCTTCGATGCGCGACAGATCGAGGATGTCGTTGATCAGCGCCAACAGGTCGTTGTTGGAGGACAGGATGGCGCGGGCGTACTTGACCTGTTCGTCGCTGAGCACGCCGTCCTTGTTGTCGGCCAGCAGCTTGGCCAGGATCAATGAACTGTTCAGTGGCGTGCGCAGCTCGTGCGACATGTTCGCCAGGAACTCGGACTTGTAGCGCGAGGTGGCGGCCAGTTCGTTGCTGTTGCGCACCAGCTGTCCCTGCGCGACCAGCAGCGCCTGCTTCTGCGCCTCCAGCTCGTGGGTGCGCTCTTCCAGCTGCACATTGCTCTGCTCAAGCTCGGCCTGCTGCTGTTCCAGATGGCTCTGCGACTGCATCAGGCTGCGGCTCTGCTCCTCCAGCTCCTCGTTGGCCACGCGCAGCTCTTCCTGCTGTGCCTGCAGCTCTTCACCCTGGCGTTGCGACTCTTCCAGCAGCGTCACCAACTGCGCACGCAGCAGCGAGGTACGCAAGGCCATGCCGATGGTTTCGGCGCAGCGCTGCAGCAGTTCGTCATCCAGCGCACGCTGAGCACCGACGGTTGCACGGCCCAGCTCAAGCACGCCCACTATCGCGCCGTCACTGCTGACCGGGGCGAGGATGCGCTCGCGCACAGGTACACGGCCCAGGCTCGTCTGCAGCTCCAGCGGCGCCGCTTCACCACCCTGCAGGTGCCGCGCCAGCTGGTCGCGGGCAACCTGCCCTGCCACCCCTTCCTGCAGGCCCAGCGTGGCCGGAATGCCGGTCGGCAACGCCAGCCCGCCGGTCAGCTGCAGGCGACCGCCTTCCAGCCGGTAGAGCGCACCGACATCGGCCCCCAGCTGGGTCGCCAGCGTCGACACCGCCGCTTCGGCGATCTGTTCCGGCCCCAGCTCACCGCGCAGGCTGAGCGCCACGGCGTTCTCCGCTTCCTGCAGCCACAGCGCGCGCATGGCCTCCCGCCGCGCCTGGATGGCACGCGATGCGATCAGCGCGATCATCAGGAAAGCGGCGCCACCGATGGTCCGATTGACGAACGAGAAGGATGAATTGGTGCTGGCCGGTGCGACGTTGTAGCCCACCGCCAGCAGCACGCAGGCGCTGACGGCAACCACGAAGGGCACCCGGGCACTGCGTTGGAACACCGTGACGCCGATGGCCATGAAATAGGCCAGCCACACGGCGTAACCCAATGGCACCACCAGCTCCAGCGCGGCCGTAGCCGCCACCAGCACCGCCGACGTCATCCAGATCCAGCGGTCTCGCGTAGTCGCACCAGGACGCATGCAGGTCGGTTCCACATTGGAAAAGGGGGGTGATGTTACTCCGTGTCGCATTCAGCCGCATACGACCAATGGCACGGGCGTTGCGTGCACACCTTCTTCACACTGCACTGCCTACGTTCTCGTGCCTCACACAGGTAATACGCATTTCATCGTGGTCGCTGCCGCTTCGACGCCGTCCGTGCTGACGGACCCTTCCCGACAGCTGCGATTGCTGATCGACAGCGTGCGCGACCATGCGCTGTACCTGCTCGACCCCGACGGCATTGTCTGCAGCTGGAACCCCGGCGCCGAGCGCATCAAGGGCTACCGCTCGGAAGAAGTCATCGGCACCCACTTCGGGCGTTTCTACCTGCCAGCCGATCGCGATGCAGGCGAGCCGCAGCACCTGCTGCGACTGGCGGCGGAAAGCGGGCACCATGCCGCCGAGGGCTGGCGGGTGCGCCGTGATGGGTCACCGTTCCGCGCCAGCGTGGTCATCGAGTCGGTACTCGAGAACGGCGAACTGGTGGGCTTCGTCAAGATCACCCGCGACATCACTGAACAGTGGCAGGCACAACGGCTGCTGCGCGACGCCCAGCGGGCGCTGCGCCAGACCCAGCAGTTCGAGACGGTCGGCCAGCTCAGCCGCGGCCTTGCCCATGAGTTCAACAACCTGCTGACCACCATCGTCAATGCGCTGGACCTGCTGTCGGCACGCATGGGTGATGACGAGCGCGCCAACAACCTGCTCTCCACCGCGCAGGCAGCCAGCGACCGGGGCGCACTGCTGACCCGGCAACTGCTGGCCTTCAGCACCGGGCAGACCCTGATCCGCGAAACGCTGGACATCAATGCGCGGATCCGCGACTGGCTGCCCGCGCTGCAGGCCACCTGCCCCGCCGGCGTCACCCTGGAAACCGCGCTGGCTACGGGTCTGCCTGCGATACTCAGTGATACCGTGCAGCTGCAGACAGCGCTCGCCAACCTGGTCGGCAATGCTGCGGACGCTACGGTGGGTGGCGGTCGCGTGCTGATTGCCACCGCGCTGGAACACCGCATGGACCCCGATGCCGACACATCCCGGCAACGGACCTATGTGACGTTGAGCGTCTGCGATGAGGGACATGGCATGGCCCCGGACATCGCCGAGCGCGCGACCGAACCCTTCTTCACCACCAAGGACATCGGCAAGGGCAGCGGTCTGGGCCTGAGCCAGGTGTTCGGATTCACCACCCAGAGTGGCGGTTTCGTTGATGTGTCCACCACGCCCGGTGTCGGCACCACGGTCAGCCTGCTGCTCCCTGCCAGCGAGGACCCCACACATGACCGATGATCCGATCCGCGTATTGATGGTGGAGGACCAGACCGATCTGCGTGAGATGATCGGCCTGGCCCTGCGCGACTTCGGCATCGACGTGGCGACCACGGCGGATGCGCAGGAAGCGGTGGCGCTGCTGCAGGGCGGCACGCGCTTTGATGTGGTGTTCAGCGACATCAGCATGCCCAACGGCATGTCGGGCATCGAGCTGAGCGAACACGTGGCACGTGACCAGCCGCAGGCGCGGATGATTCTTTCCTCCGGCTATGCGCGCTCGCAGTTGCCGCCGCTGCCTGAGCAGGTGGAATTCCTGCCCAAGCCCTACCGTTTACGGCAGTTGGTGGAGTTGCTCCAGCAGGCGTGAGTGGTGCCGGCCTTGCCAGGCATGGCCTGGCACTACGGGGTGGCGAGCCTTGCGGGTGCGCCAGGCATGGCCTGGCGCTGCCCGCGCCTCAATAGCGGCCCACCAGGTTCAGGTACCAGCCGCGGTGCGTGTAGTCGAACTTGGTCAGGTCGTCACTGAAGTCGGTGAAGTTGTAGCCCACGCCGACCCGGAAGTTGCGGCCGACGTCGCGGTCCACGCCTGCCAACCAACCCTGCCGGCGACCGCCATCACGCACGTCCAGCAGGCGGTACTCCAGCAGCCCATGCCACTGGTAGTACAGGTCATAGCGCAGCTGCGCGGCACCGAAGTTCGTGGCTGAATCGAACCACGGGCCGGTGCCTCGGCCATAGCGCACCTCACCTTCGCGGCGGGCCAGCTTGGCCGCTACTTCCCAGCGTTGGTCGATGCGGTACACGCCTTCCAGCGAAAGCACCTGCGTGCGCTGATCGTAGTCCACGCCGTTGACCTGGCCCAGCGTCGACAGGTCGTACAGATAGCTGTAACGACCGAACAACGCCCAGCGATCATTGTCCCAGGGTCGGTAGGCAAAGCCGAGATTGCCTTCGATGAAGCGTGCACCGGCCACCGGGTTGATCGCATCGTCGGTATCGGCGTAGTTGAACCGCGCCGCGATCCGCCAGCTGTCATTGAGACGATGGCTGAGGCGGTTGGTGCTGACCCATTGCGTGCGCCGCTCCGCACCGGTGTCGCGACGCCATTCCACCTTGCTCTGCCACTCGGTACCCGGCGAGGTACGGCCGCCGGACAGGCTGACGGCCTTGCGGTCGACCTGGCCACTGCTCGCATCCAGCTTGCCATCGCTGAGGGTGAAGCCCGCGTTCCAGCCCACCGCCGGGTAGAAATCCATGCCGAAGGTGTTCGCCAGGCCGGATTCCTGGCCGGATTTCAGGAACTGGCTCTCGTTGAACACGTTGACCTGGTCGGAGAGGCGCCAGCGCTGGCCCAGCGTCCAGCCATCCTGCGCGTTCGGGCTGAACAGCGGGTCGTACTCACTGCGGTCGGTGGATTGGGTGAACGCACCATAGAAGCTGTGCTGCGGCGTCAACTTGTACTCGGCATTGATCTGCGCGGCACTGCCACGATCACCATCGCTGACCTCGGCGCCGATCGTGGACAGGTTGGCGAAGGTGTAGGTACCGCCTGCGACCACCGCGTCGTTGTCCGCGTAACGACCATGATCGTCATCGACCGTCAGCTGGCCCCCGCCATAGATGTCCAGCGCGGTACCGATGCGATGGGTGTAGCGCGCTGCCGCGAGCACGCCGGCATTGCTGCCGATGCCGCGGTCTTCCTGCACCCGTCGCAGTTCGGCCGACACGCGGTCGTTGTCGCCGATCCGCCATTCGGCGGTGGCCTGGGCCTGGATCAACGATTCATTGCCGCGCCGCGCTTCGCTGTAACGCGCATACAGGCTGAAATCGTCGGTGACGTAGCCCAACAGCTCGGCGCCCTGCTCGCGCACGCGCTGGCCGGTATCGAAGCGACCCACCGAGTAGCCTCCCTCGACCTGCCGCCACCAGGCACCGGCACTCCAGTCGCGCTGGGTCCAGCCCAGCTCGCGCAGGTTCACCCGTGCCTCCACCGCAGTGGCCTCGCCTTCGCGCGGTCCTTCGGGGTTGAGGCGGGTGAAGCTCAGGCCACCGTTGTCGGAGAAGAACACCGGCGCACTGGTCGCCTCGCTGCGGCTGTGCTCGACCTTCAGATAGGTACCGCGCCCGGCCTGCAGGGTCAGGTCGGCACCGCGCAGCGAGTAGTCCTGGCCGGCGCGTTGTTCATCCACATAGGTACCCCCCACTGCTATGTGGTCGCCGAACCAGTGCTTGCCACGTACGCCGGCGGTGATGTCGTCATTGTCGAAGCCGGTCGGCACCCATTCGTAATCGACGATCAGACGCTGCTCGTAGCCGTCCAGCGGCACGTCGCGGCTGATCCGGCGCAGATTCTCGCGGCTGACCTGGGCCAACGGCCGGGTCAGCAGGATGCGGCCCTGCAGCGCATCGATCTCGTAATCGGCACCGCGCACCAGCGACACCCGCTGTTCGACACGGCCGGTGGTGCGGTCACGGATCTCCAGCACCACCTGGTCCGAGCCGCGCAGGATGCTGGCATGGCGCAGGTAGTACAAGCTGCCACCGGTGCCGATGAACTCGCTGTGGCCCGGTGCGGTCTCGGCCTGCGAGCCGAACAGGCGCAGTTCGGTCTGCGCATCACCCCAGGCATTGGCGCCGCGTGAGCGCCACGACAGCGCCGCACCGTACAGCGAACGCACGTACTGGGCGTACTCGGTGCCGCTCAGGCCAGTGTTGTAGTTGCCCCACAGCGCCTGGTTCTTGTCCCAGTCCATGCGCAGGTAGAAGCGACCCATGCTGTCGACGTCGCGCTGGGTCAACGAATCGTCGCCATAGGTGGGGTAGTACAGGTCCGGGTCCAGGCTGCGGAACAGATCCTGCGGATCTGCGGTGGTGAAGCCGGTGAACAGTTCGTCCAACGGCCTGTTCTGCGTATCAGCCTGTGCCGTCAACAGATAGCGGCCGCGCGTCTTCGCCTTCAGGTAGAACGCCAGGCGTCCGTCACTGAGCACATCGTCATCACGCTCGCCACGGGCGACATCGCGCCCTGCACCACTGGCCTTGTTCTGGTACACCGTGACATCGGCCAGGCCGACACCGAACAGGTAGCTGCCACTGACATCCACCTCCAGAGTGCGCGCGATCGCCGGTGCGTCGGGACGCTCCACGCGCACATCGAATGCGTGATGACCGATCGGCATCAGGTATTCGGCGGCGAATTTGCGGTCCTGGTCCAGCGGGTAGCTTTCGCCATTGATCTTCAGTGCCGCGCCAAGCGGCAGATCACGGCCGCGCAGGCGCACTCGCGAACCGTACACCGGGATGTTCTGCTGCCTCAGGCCATTGCTGTCGAACACCTGCTCCAGCAGCGACAACGAAGCGGCCTGGTTGGCATCGACGGCCGTACCGCGGCGATCTTCCAGGGCGTCACGCAACTGCTGGTTGCCACGCTCCACTTCGGCCAGCGTCACCAGCTGCATGGACTGCGCCGACGTCTCATCGACATTGCCCTCGGCATCGTACGCACGCAGCACATACACAAGGCGGTCGCCACGACGCAGCGGCGTGGACGCCGTCAGCACACCGTCCCAACTGCCCTGCCCGACCGCAGCCACAGGCAGTTCAAAGGTTGCCAGGGGCGCGACCCGATCACTGTCGCTACCGCGGTAGACGCTCACTTCCAGGCGTTTGATGAACGCGGTGTAGTTGCCGCGCACGAAGAATTCGACCGGACGCACGATGCGCCCCTGGTCGAACGCCACCATGCCCGGTGCCGAGATCGACAGTTCGGGCTGGCCCATGGCGGGGTCTTCGGTGGCCCAGATCGCGCCGCCTTCCGGCAGGCGGATCATGAACTCACCGCGCACGGTCGCCTTGCCCGGTTCGTCCAGCGCGACGCTTACGCGGCGGTCCGGCTGCAGTACCTGTGACGACGAGTGCGTCGACGTGCCTTCGGTCACCGGTTCATCGAAGCTGCGCGAGCGCAGGGTGAACAGCAGGTCGCCCTCGGCGCTGCACTGGTTGCCTTCGCAGTGGATGGGCGCGCCATTGATGGACGCGCCGTTGGCCGGCGGCGGCGCCGCCTGTGCCGTCGCCGCCAGGCCCAGCAACAGCGCCTGGTACAACGCTGCGTGGTGCAGGCGGGCAGGACGCCGGACGACAGAGTGATGGGCGCTCATCGGCGGGCCTCCTGTTGGTGGGCCGCCGCGCGGGTGGCGGCGGTCTCCTCGTTGCGCACACGCAGGCGTTGCTGCACGGCGGGGCTGAGCTGCACGCGCAGCGCTTCGAACACGGCGTTGGCACGGCGCAGGCCCAGTGCCTGGTTGTAGGCGTGGCTGCCCCGCACATCGGTATGGCCAACCAGGCTGACCTGGCCACCACCCATCTGTTCCAGGCGCGCGGCGATGGCGGCCAGCAGTGGTTTGAACTCCTCGCGGATCACCGCCTTGTCGGTGTCGAACAGCACGTTGCCCAGCAGTGCGCCCCCGGCATCAACGCCAGCCAACAGCGAGTGCGGATCGCGCACGTCGGTACGCAACTGCACGGTCAAGCCAGCACGCGACCCTTCGGCCACCTCGGCCTGCAATGCATCACGCACCACCACCGCACGGGCGAAGGCCAACGCCTGGCTTTCACCGTTGGCGGCAATCACCACGTCACCGCCCTGGTAGCGATCGACCACCTCGGCCATCTTCGCCAGCACCGGGCGATAGCTGGCGCGCAGTTCGCTGCTGCCCGGGGCGAACAACACCTCGCCCAAGGCCAGCTCGGCGCGCTCAGCCGCCGCCTGCGGCGACGGTGGCAGGCGCACACCGAAGCTGAAGCGGGTCGGCACACCCTGGGTGACCCGTCGCAGCAACGGATTTTCGGTGGTCAGCTCGGAACCACCCGGTACCGTTGCCGGGTCCAGCTTGACGATGAAATTGCGCCCCAACCGTGCATCGCCACCGTGCACGTCGGCCAGGTGGTAACGACCAAACGGATCGGTTTCGATCAGCAGGCCTTCCACGGTGGCCAGGCGCACGCCGGGAATGCCCTGCTCCTGGATGCCGTGGTTGCGGATCACGTAGGCCACTTCATAGCCCTCAGCCACCCGCGCGATCTCACGATGCACGACCGGCTCGGCCGCGGTCAGGCCCTTCGCCGCCTCGCCACTGCGCTGCACGGTTGCCACGCCCTGCGCATCCAGCTGCAGGCGATGGCCCTGTGCGCTTTCCAGCACGAAATCATCGGTGAAGGCCAGTTCGCGCAGGCGCTGGCGGATCACCACCTGGTGGCTCTCGACCGTGTCCGAGGTAGACGCAAGCCCATGCACCACGCCCACCTGCACGCCATGCAGCAGCGGCGCGCTGGCATCGGCCAACGGCTGCGGGCCATCGCCACGATCCAGCGTGGTCGAACCCGGCACGTAGGCAGCCGGTGCGAAACCACCCTGCACACGCACGCCCGTCAGTTCCGCACTGTCCTGCCAGCCGTCGCCATCGCGATCATCGAACACGGTGCCGAACACCAGGCTGTCTTCCAGCAGCGGATCGGCATCCATGCGCACTTCAGCGGTCGCCACGTTCGACAGCGGTGTGCCGTCGTCAGCAGTGGCCACGGCCTGGTTGATGTGGTTGCCGGCGCGCACGCCCGCCCCTACCCGCAGCAGGTAGGTGATGGTGGCACTGCGGCCCACCGCAATATCCACTGCGCCGATGCGCAGCGGCGTCTGGCTGCTGGCCAGCGAGAACGCGCCATCATCATCGGCCACGCGCATCGAGCCATCCACGTAGCTGAAGCCCGGCGGCGGCGTATCGACCACCACGCCGTCGCGCCAGTGACTGCTGCCGACGTTCTCTACCACCAGCTGGTAGCGCACCAGGTCGCCAACCTTGACCAGGCGCGGGCTGGCGGTCTTGGTGATGCGCAGCGCGAAGTCCGAGATCACCTTGTGCCGCGTTTCGCAGGTGCTGCACTCCGGCGGCGGCGATCCATCCGGATACTGGCCGCGCAGGCGGTTGAGCACTTCCGTGCGCGCCTCCTGGTTGACGATCGCCTGGTAGACGAATTCATGCTGTCCCACCGGGGTACCGGTCGGCAGCGTGCAGACGATATCGGTGCCCTGCTGCGCGCAGCCTGCCGGCAGCGTGTCCACGCTCAGGCCAGCATCGGGCGTATCCACCAACTGCAGCGGCTGCCGCAGCGGAGCACGCTCGACGGTGGCCCGCAAGGTGTAGCGCAGGCGGTCGCCCGGACGCACTTCACTGCCACTGGCGGGGCCGGACAGCTTTTCCAGCACCACGCGCGGCTCGGCCAGGACGTGCTCGGTGCTGCAGGTCCCCGTGCAGGTCGGGGTGTCGCCGCCACTGCCCAGCACCGCGTTGCGGACGCTGCCACTGGCCTGTGCATTGACCTGCGCGCGATAGCCCAGCGTGTAGGTGCCGGGTGCGGTACCTGCCGGCAGCGTGCAGACCAGCGGATTGCTGGCGTTGCAGGTGAAGGCACCCGGCTGGGTCACCGACTGCAGGTCCAGGCCTGTCCCCAGGGTATCGGTCAGGGTGAGCACATCGCTGGTCTGCGAGTTGGCGACCACCACCTCGACGCTGTAGTCCACCGCATCGCCGATGTTGACCGGCGATGCGGTGCTGGAGGACTTACGGTAGGTGACCGTCGCCGCCAGCACCGGGGTGGTGGTGGTGCAGTCGGTGGTGCAGGTGTTGGTTCCTGTGCCACTGCCAAGCACGGCGTTGCTGACGCTGCCCTTGGCCTGCGCATTCACCGTCGCGGTGTAGTCGACCGTGTAGGTCCCCGGTGCGGTGGCGGCCGGCAACGTGCACACCAGCGGATTGGCGGCGTTGCAGGTGAAGCCGGTGGTGGCGGTGACCGAACCGAAGTCCAGGCCCTGCCCCAGGGTGTCGGTCAGGCTGAACACAGCGGTGGTGCGCGAGCGGCTGACCACGGCGGTCAGGGTATAGGCGATGCTGTCGCCCACCTTGACCGGTCCGGCGGCGGCCGAGGTCTTGCGGTAGTCGATCTGGCTGCCTGCCACCGGCGTGGTGGTATCGCAGTTGACGGTGCAGTTCGGGTTGTCGCCACCGCTGCCCAGCACCGCATTGGTTACCTGGCCAGTGGCCTGGGCGTTGACCACTGCGGTGTACGACAGGCTGTAGCTGCCAGGCGCGGTTCCGGCCGGCAACGTGCATACCAGCGGATTGGCCGCATTGCAGGTGTAGGGACCGGCACTGATCAGGCTGCCGAAATCCAGGCCGCTGCCCAGCGTATCGGTCAGCGTCACCACGTCGGTGGTGCGCGAGTTGGTCACCACCGTGGTCAAGGTGTAGGTCAGGCTGTCACCCACCGACACGGGGCCGGCGCTGTTCACCGACTTGGCATAGCTCACGCCCGGCGTTGCCACCGGCGTGGTGGTATCGCAGTTGGTCGTGCACGAGGGTGTGTCGGTGCCGGTGCCGAGCACGGCATTGCGTACCGTGCCGCTGGCCTGCGCACTGACGGTGGCGGCGTAGCTCAGGCTGTAGGTACCCGGCACCGTCCCGGCGGGCAGCGTGCAGACCAGCGGATTGGCCGCATTGCAGGTAAAGATGCCCGCGCTGGTCACGCTGCTGAAATCCAGTCCGCTGCCCAGCGTATCGGTGAGGGTGACCACATCGGTGGTGCGCGAACGCGCAACGGTCACGCTGAGCGTATAGCCGATGCTGTCGCCAACGCGCACTGGTCCACCGGTGGACGCCTGCTTGGCGTAGCTCACCTGCGGGCTGGCCAGTGGCGTGGTGGTATCACAGCTGCCGACACACGACGGATTGTCGGGACCGCTCGGCACCACGGCATTGCGCACCTGGCCGACCGCCTGTGCGTTGACGATGCCCGTATACGAGAACGCATAGCTGCCTGGCACCGTGCCCGCGGGCAGCGTGCACACCAGCGGATTGCCGGGCACGCAGGTAAAGCCGCCTGCATTGGTCATGCTGCCGAAGTCCAGGCCGGTGCCCAGGGTATCGGTCAACGTAGTCACAGCAGTGGTGCGCGCATCGGCCACGACCACGCTTACCGTGTAGGCAACACTGTCGCCTACCGCGACCGGGCCGGCCGTGGCGCTGGCCTTGGATGCCGAGATGCGCGGTGCTGCCACCGGCGTGGTGGTGGTGCAGTTGCTGCTGCAGGTGGGCGTGTCTGTACCGGTACCCACCACCGTATTGACCACCTGGCCACTGGCCTGGGCGTTGACGGTGGCCGTGTAGGTCAGGCTGTAGGTGCCCGGCACGGTACCCGCTGGCAGCGTGCACACCAGCGGATTGGCCGCATTGCAGGTGAAGGCGCCGGCACTGGTCACGCTGGCGAAGTCCAGGCCGGTGCCGAGGGTGTCGGTCAGGGTCAGCACGTCGCGGCTGTTGCCATCGGCAATGGTGACATCGACGGTGTAGCTCACCGTCGCGCCCACCGCCACCGGACCGGTGGTGTTGGAACGTTTCGCATAGCTCACCCGGGTGACCGGCACGGTCACGTCACTGCGGGTGCAGTGGTCGGTGTCAGTACAGGCCTCGCCCGGTGCGGGCGCATTGCCACCATTGAACGGATCGTAGCCACCACCGACGCTGGCGTGGTTGCGCAACAGCCCGCTTGCCGCGGCGGACACGGTCACCGGCAGGGTGAAGCTGCTGCTGCCCCCGGGGGTGCCGGCTGCCGACAGCACCTGGCTGCTGGTGCAGGTCACGGCCTGGCCGCTCGCCGTGCAGCTCCAGCTGCCACTGGTCAGGGTGCCGGTCCAGTTCGGCACGATGCCGGTCGGCAACTGGTCGCGCACGGTGATCACACCCGCAGGCACGTTCGGCGGATTGCCGGTCGGCACGTTGGTGGTGTTGCTGATCGTCAGCGTGTACTCGGTACCGGTCTGGCCGTAGTTCCAGATGCCGCCGGTGGCATTGTTGCCCTTCACCACCTTCAGCGCGGGTGCGGTGATGGTGATCAGGTGATCTTCCACTTCACCGTCATCGGCCACGCCGGTCGGTTGCTGGATCTGCGCTGCGTTGGTTGCATAGCGCAGGCGCACGTAACTGGTGCCCGCGCTTACCTGCGCGGGGACTGTCCAGCTCAGCGTGGCGCTGCCGCCACTGCATGCAGCAGTGTTGCTGCGCTCGCCCGGGTCGAAGGTGCCGTTGCGGTTGAAGTCGATCCAGCCGGCCACGCTGCCGTTGCCGACGCATGCCACCGGTTGACCAATCTGGGTACCGGCCTGCATCACCGTCAGGACGTAGCTCGTCGGCCAGGCGTTCTCTTCGTTGGGGTTGCCCGCGGGGAAGTTGTCATCCCCCTTGGCATCGGCGCTGTAGCTGCTCTTCTGCTCCGTATCCGGACCCACGGTGCCCAGGAAGTCGGTCAGCGGCGGCGCCAGGCCACCCGGCGTATAGCCGGCGGTATTGATGTTGGTGGGCGTGGCGTTGACCGGCAGGCCATCCGGCCGGAACTGCAGATCGTCCACCACGTGCATGGCGTCACCGTAGCTCTGCGGTGCATCGCCGAAGTCGGCATACGGCACCAGCAGGCCGATGGCGATGGCGGTGGTACCGCCGCCGCGCATCGAGAAGCCCATGTTCACCGCGAGGTTGCCCGGTGCATGCGCGGCATTGTCGAAATTGAGGAAGGTGACCGCCGCGGTGTTGTTGTCGTTGCCCGGCCCGAAGCGGATCACGCTGTTGCTGCCGCTGCTGGACTTGGTCACGTTGTAGGCACCTGCGCCAAGGTTCTTGCGCATTTCCACCACGTTCCAGGTGCCCAGTGCACTGGCTTCAACGAACTCGCCGCTGTTGTTGATCGACTCGGCGTCGGCCATCACCACGCCGCGCAGGCGATACGGCGCGCCGCCCAGCGTCGAGACGCAGTTGATCTCGAAAGACGATGTGCCGGTGCTGCGCGAGATGCCCGCGATCAGCTGGTTGGCGCCGCCCGCGCCACCGACGTTGTACAGGTCATCCAGGCTGTCGCCGCTGAAGTTGCCGGGACGGTAGCTCTGCAGGATGCCACCACCGCTGATGTTGGCCAGGCTGCAGCTGACGTTGAGGTCGATGCCGGAGGCAACGGGCATGGAGATCGACGAAGTATCGCCATTGTTCAGCGTCACCCCGTGCGTACCCAGCGCCGAGCCGCCGCCCCAGGTCAGCCACAGCACCGTGTTGCGGTAGGGGCTGGTGCCGCCGGTCGCGTAGGCCGCGGCCCAGACCGACGATGGCAGCAGCACCGACAGCAGCAACAGCAGGCCTGCGGCCAGCCATCGTCCCGTCAGGCGGGGGTGTGCACTTTTTTCAGGATGAACGGATTCACCGCCCGCGCTGATGCGCGACGTCGTCGACTGCCACATGTTGGATTTTCCCCGTCATCGGCCCTGCGGGGGGCCGCTGTTCAGTGGGTAGCCGGGGAAGGTTCTCCCGGACCCGGAGACGCGTACGAATGCGTGTCTGCCGACTCCGTGGCGACTACAACCGTCCCTGGACCCTGTTGGTCAGGTTCGCAAAACTGTGACGAAGATAACACAATGCAAACAATTGTGTGATGAACATCACATTTAATTTTGCCAAATCTGGCGCCGGCCCCACGGCTACAGTTGTAGCAACCGGCCTCCGGAGCCTCGTGCACGGATCCGGCAGCCGGACCGCCCTTTCCGGCAATTCGTCACGCATTTTCGGAGCCGGGGCGAGGCGACCGACGGGCGCGCACAGAAAAACCGCCGGGCCATGGGCTACCGGCGGAAGCTAAAGTGGAAGGGGAATCGCGCCGCACCTTGCGGCCACCGCACTGCTACCAAGGCACAAAGAGCAGGATCAGCACAATCACCAGCAGAACTGCGGCGACGGTCAGCAGCACGTTGCGCTGGCGCCAGGAAGGCTTGGGGGTGCCGGGGGTATTCATGGGGGCGCTCCTAGGCAACCGATGGGGACAGCCCCAGACTGCCGAGTCCGCTTGCAGCAGCGCGTGCAGGTGATGTGCAGCGGGAGTGCAGAGCCCTTCCCTTTCCGGCTCAGGCTGTGCGTCGGGCCATCAACAGCAGTTCTGGCGTGGATGCTTCTTCGCTGGCAACGAAGCCAAGGTCGCGGTACAGCGCCAAGGCGACCGGATTGTCCCGATAGACCTTCAATGTCAGTTGCACTGCGTCGGTGTGGCGAACGGCTTCGGCGCACAGCGCCCTCATCAATATCCGTCCCATGCCACGACCACGTTCCTGTGGCGACACGATGATGCGCCCAAGGTGCGTGCTGCCAGGTGTCGTCCGCCAATACTGGCCAAAGCCAACGCAGGTGCCGTCGCCATCCAGCAGTGCCCAGCCCGGGCGCACAGGCAACGCCAACGCAGCGGCGAAGGCATCGGCAGGCAACGGAAACGGCACACCGGGGCCGGCCCAGCGCAGGGTCGCCGCAGGCGAGTCGAGCCAGCCGGCGATGACCGCGAAGTGCGCAGGAAGGACGGGCTGCAGGAGATGATCCATGGTGCCGGCAGTTTAGCGGGCACGTGCCGATGCGTCCGACGTGGAGGGTGACCCCGGCCCGATTCGAACGCGCGGCCTTCCTATTGGGAGGGGGGACTTGGCTGTGTGTAGTAATGGCTCCAGAAGGAACTGCGCCAAAGCTGTGCCTTTTGCCTCGAAGTTGGTGAAGCAGTGGAGGCGTTCGGACCACGAACGCTTGAGATGGTTCACCCTGCCTCTCCCCCAGGAGTTTGCAGGTTTGCACGGCCCGCCAGAGCCCTATAGATTTGAGCCTCATCTGGCCCCTTGAGGCTACATTCGTGAGCGGCATGCATCTGCTTGGATTGCTACTGATGCTCGGCCAGGACGCCGCTCCACCGGCTACCGCCGAGGTTACCCAGGAAGAGATTGCCGTTGTCGCTGCCGAAGCGGTTGAATCAGCCAGGTACTATGCCAACTGCGCTGGCTGGTGGGATTTCCTGGCCACTCACGAGCGAGAGGCCGGCCGACCGGCTTCTGCCGAGCAGTTCAAGAACCTGGGAGATGGCGCGCAGGCTGCGGCATTGTGGCTGCATGGTCAGGCATATTCGTTGACCGCGACCGAACCTGCTCGCTACAAGACCTGGTTACCACTGGTTGCGCCCCTACGGGAGGGCGCGGCAATCAGAGCGGCTGCCATGGCGGAACATGGAAAAATCGACGTGGTGCGATCGGAATTGCAGCAATGTGAGGCATTGCTGGAGAGCCAGCAGCGGGCCATCGACAGTATCCGGAATGACAATGTTCAACGGGAACTGGATGCCTCGACCTCGGGGGATGGGTCCCGGCCGAGGACGAAATAGCCAGGTTTGAGCAAGGCTTATGGTTCGGCGGCTTGGAAACCTGCCTGGTTATGGAACCAAATCAAAGGCAGGCTGTAGGCCTTGGGCCGCAAGGGGACAGGTCGGATTTTTCTGGAGGTTGGGCGCTCAAACAGTGGGGCGACGTCGGTGCACAGGGATACCGCCCCGTCGTACCGCTGGCCGAACCGGAGCAGCCTCAGCACTTGAAGTTCACCCAGGCCCTTGATTCTGGTGACCCCGGCCCGATTCGAACGGGCGACCTTCCCCTTAGAATGGGGATTTCATCGCTCGTTCAATCAATGGCTTACGAAGCGGCTGGGACCGGCTTGGGGCCATATTGCTCAATCCCCGCGCCGTAGATCCTGCTGCCCCGCCCTCACCCACGCCTTGCGGGAAGGCTTGGGCCAAGGTTTCGTCTCTGCCGGCGGCTTGGGGGAATCCAACGCTTCCCTGACCCGCGCAGTAGCGGCGGCCGTTGCCTCAGCCAGGCGCTGGGCCTGCAGCTGCTGCTCAGGTGTCGGGGGTAGGCCGGGCAGCGGCGGCAGAGGCTCGCTCGGGGTGTCGTCCACCATCCGGGCTACCGCCGCGCGCAGGCGCATCTCTGGGTAGAGCCTGGCCGCGCACCAGCGTTCGGCGAAACGCTTGCCCTGCGCGATGCTGGCCGCCCGTTCGTCCTTGGTCTGCCACATCTTCCGGGCGTCAAGGTACACCCGAACGCCTCCGTCCTTTGCTGGCGTGATCTGAGCAATCTGTCGTCGCTCCACCACAGCACCCAAGCAACGCCCATCTGGATCCAGCCAGAGGGTGGCGGTGCTGTGCGGAAGCCTTGATAGCCGTGAGAAGGAAGCATGGCCGGAAGGATACGACCGGGCGTCGCAGATCCTGCGAACGCGGCAAGCACGCACATTACTCTTTTGGAGGTACTGAGAACGGCAGGTCAATTGGACGCAGAGCAGAACTCACGACACATCAAGTACAAATTCATATTAAAGTGCGCCGTTGACTTCGATCGACCGCCCCAACAGCCAAATTCAAGGATGGCAATCAATGAACGCAACCAAGCCCAGCTCTACTACATGCTACCGCTGCGACGCAGAACCAACCACAAAAGATCACGTCCCACCAAAGTGTATCTTTCCGGACAACATGCGAAACAACCTCATTACTGTGCCGTCATGCGAGGCGCACAACAACAGTGAATCCTCAGTTGACGAATACATCCGTAATCTTGCCACAATGGGCTTTGAAGCTAGCCATGTAGGTCTGGATCAGTTTAAGGCAAAGGCGCTGCGCGGAATTCAGCGCGGAAACTCGAAATTTCAGGCAACCAAAGCTGTGATGGTTGATCCTGCCACGGGCATTCAGCAGGACGCATTTGCACTCGGTGTGGACTATGAAAAGGTGATGGCGGCTCTTACAAAGATCGCCTGGGGACTTCACTATCACTGTACTGGCCGCCGATGCGACATTGACCCCGTCGTCGTAAGCCTCCTCACCCGCAACGAAGACGAAGAAGTGAGCAAGAATACTCACGATTTCTACAACCTCTCCGTCGAGTGTCTTTCGACATTTCCATGGGTGGGTGAGAACAGCGAAGTATTCAAGTACAAATTTGCAAGCTTTGAAGATGGACACCTGGCATTAGCACACTTTTACGACGCGCCAGCATTCATTGCGCATTATCGAGCAAGCGCTTAAGTGGAGGCAGGCTAACAAGCCGGATTGAGCTGCCGGCGGCTCCGGACTCCGCAGGCGCCGGATGTTTCCGCCATCGGGCCAGTGCTATTGGGCAGCTACCCTCCAACGCTCGGAGTTCCGTCTACGCCGCCAGCCGATGCTCGTAGAACGGGTGACGTTTGTCGTCAAAGATCCGGTACAGCGCGGCCAGGTCGGTGGCATCCGGGTTCAGCCAGGCGTCGACATGCTCGGGCTTGATGTTGATGATGGTCCGGTCGTGGCCGGCTGCGGCCACCTCGGGTTCGGGGTCGTCGGTGATCGCGGCGAACGACAGCAGATCCGGATCCTTGCCGGCCGGGTCCACCCAGTGCGACCACAGGCAGGCCACCAGCATGGGCTCGCGCGTGCGCGGGGTGAACTGCACGACCTGGTTCTTGCCGTCCGGCCCCTCCACGTTCTCGTAGAAGGTGTCGACCACCATCAAGCCGTGGGTATGGCCGAAGGCCGGCGCCCAGAACGTCTCCAGGCTGTCGCGGCGGGCGTTGTACGTGCCCGGGAAGCGCTGATCGTAGTTGGCCGGCTTCCCTGCCAGACGGCCTGGTAGCGCATCGGCTTGATCGTCAGCTTGCCGCCCTCGGAGACGATCACGGGGGCATAGACCCCGGGGAAGATCCGGCTGTCCCGGTCCTTGCCTTCGGACCGCTTCAGGTCAGCCAGCTTGCCCATGGCGCGCTCGATCTTGTTGCCGGCAATGCGCACGTCTTCCCTGACCTTCTTCGTCTTCTTGGCCTGCAGCGATCTCTCTGCATCGGCCAAGCGCTTCCGGTTGGCGAAAAGCTCCTGCTCAAGGACGGCCGACTCGGCCTGGTTCCATTGCTGGATCTTCTCCCACACCACCAGTTCTGCAGGGCTGGTGCCGCCGCGAAACGCGTCGTCCATCGCCTTCGGGGTCTTGGGCCGCTTCTTGCCCGGGTCGTGGGCGTAGAGCGCGGCGAACTCCTGCAGCGACACGGTGGCGCCGGTCATGCGGACCAACTTGTGGTAAGCGGCTTCGATTTGGGCGGAATAGCACATGGCCACAATCTCGCCGCAGGCCGCGTTGCGGCGGCGTGATGGATCTGCCTTCCGCAGAAGCTCTATGGGGCCTTCGTCAGGCCCGCGATGAAGATGGCGGTGTTCTGAGGGCGCGTCACTCAATCACCCCGCGATCTCGTATCCTTGGCTCCTCTGATTGATAAAGGAAGGAAATGGTGGACATGGAAGATGACACTGAGGATGTCCCAACGCATAGCCATGGCCAGATCCTTCCTCCTTCGCCCACTCCCACGCCGGCACCTTTTTTTGTAGATCGGGGATCGTCGGCAGCAGTTACATACGCCACTCTTACATCAGGCAGGAGCGCATATGAACGGCAGGCGGCGATTATTAGTCAGCTTATGTATGTGGAGGAACGAAACAACCAACGCCTTGAAGATAGAGTCTCTGCTGACTCTATCGAACTCAAGGCCAATGCTACGGTCATAGCCGACCTGAGGGAAAAGGTGGCGACACTAGAAGGGTCGACCCTTCTTTTGAAGGAGCAGTCGGACGGTATGAAGGCGCGTCTGAAGGAGAACTCAAACCGTGAAAAAGTCGCAATTGCGCTCGCCGGCTTGATGATACCGTTAGGCTTTGAGATCGCAGATAAGCAGACAGCACCGGGAATTACGCTGATAGTCATTGGCATCTTCTGCGCGGCTGCCGGAGTCTTCCCAAAAATCATGGGAATTATATTCAAGGACGTGAAAGAGTGATCTTCCTACCCACACCAATGCTCGACTTCACCATTGAATCGGTTGCTTCACGCCAAGTGCCGAATTCAGAGAGGGTGGTCGTACGAGTCAATTACGATACTTCCACGACAAATGTCGGAATGATGATCGCGTTCCGGCATCCTGATCTGAGAGTCGTACCGTTGAACAATCGAATGCTCTGGTTGGGATCTGGAAACGTCAAACGAGGTAGCATCATCAATGTTTTCACGGGACATGGAACAGCCATTGCACAGGACAATGGGAATGGAACCTCATCCTACAATCTTTTCTGGGGACTGGATTTCGTCGCCTTTGACCGTCCAGAGCTAGAGCCTGTCCTGTTCCGGCTGGGTGACACCACGATAGGAGTTAGCCCCGGCGCGCCTGCAATTGGCGTGTTGGGAAATCCGCTACATCTGGGTTATCAAGGGAACCGGTAGTTGTTGAGACCTTGGCCATTCGCCCCACGGCATCTGATTGCCGTGAAGGTGCGCCGCGTCACCCGCGCGGTGAACACGCCGCGGAACAATCGCGACGAACTGCTGCAACCCGTTGCGTGAAGCGGGGTCGACCGATAGCCGACCCCACCCATCTCATGCCACAGGGATGCACTCCACCTGCAGGCGGTTGGCGTTGTTCATGCCTGCGGCGATGACCTTCAACCCGGGCGCCGCCTTGCTGACCCTGACCACGCCGAAGCGGTCGCGCTGCTCGCGCACGTTCAGAACGCCGGCCAAGGTGTAGATCAGCAGCACGTCAGACGACGCGCTCCAATACTGCCGGGGGTCGTCCAGAATGCACTGCGCATCGAGGACGCCCGCGTACTCAGTGGGGACCATGCCCCCGGCCTGCGAGTCGTACCACCGGAAGAAGCACGACGCAGCGGTGTTGTAGACCAGGTGGCGCCTACCGTTCTGGTCATAGCAGGCCGAGATGCGGGTGGCGCCGGGCAGCGGCAGCTCCTGCACAGGCTACCCTCGGCCTGGGACCACAGGTAGCCACCCTCAACCCAGAACCGATAGTCGCGCCCCATGGTGTCGCGCGTGAAACTCTCCTGCGGCTTGAACCGGTCCGGCACCCGGTAGCGCCAGCCGGCGTCGATCACACTGGAGGAAAAAACGGCGTCAGGGATCACGGTACGCGCCCCCAGCCCTGCACCGTGTCCAGGGTCAGCACAAACGATGCAGTTTTCGGGATGGCTGGCGTGAACTGGGTCTGCCAGTACCCGAACCCATTCCGGTAGGTCATCGACCGCATGCCGCCGGCCACGTTGCCATCGGACAGGCCCAGCGTAATCGTCGCCTTGCGCTCGAAGGAGCCGGAAACGTAAGCGGCTGGCGTGGTCAGAACGGTGGCCGAGTTGCTGGGGATAATAGTGCTTGCCCCGCCCGGGCGCGCCGTGATCGCACCCAGCGTGCCGGCATAGACCGAACACTGGTTTGCCTGGCCACCGATGAAGTACTCGGGGCCGGCATAGACATAGCCACGACAGTTCTCACGGAAGTTCCCGGCCCACAGCGGAGTGGAGTTGATATCGGCAATCCGAGTCAACGTGTCGTAGGTAACCCCCGAGATGGTCACGATTCCAGCCGTATCTGCTGGCGAAACGTAGGCGCGCAGTTCAAACGTTACATCCAAGAATTCGTCGGGCAACACTGTGATGGTGATCGGGTTGCCCGTGTTGGGATCGCGGACCAGAGCGCGGGAGAACAGGCCCGTATTGCTGGTGCCGGTGCCAAGTTCAGACAGGTTCCCGGTAGCCACGCCCTGGTTGAACCGGTAGACGAACCTCTGGCCCATGTAGTAATTGCCGCCGTCCGGCGTCAGGTTGATGCTGTTGGCGCTGATTCGCGCCGAACTCGTGGCCAGATAGGCCGCAAGGGCGGTGTCGCCATTGGCGGGCGCAGTGGATCCGGTGCCTACGTAGCAGGCATTGAACAGTGTCGAGGTTCCAATAACGGCCCACGTGGTGTCGTTCCCCAGCATGTTCAGGCCGCCGTTGGTAATCAGGTTCTCGAATTCGAGTTCCTGCACCAAGATCCCGCCCCCGCTGTACTTGCGGATGGTGTAATGGCCGGCAAGGGCGATTTTGGTCTTGATGGTCATCGTGGATTCTCAGGTCAGGGTGCCGCTGAGGAAGCGTGGCGCAGAGGAGAACTGTTTCGTAATGCCGTCGCCGCTGAACGTCCACGGCCCGGCTACCGGAGGCGGCACGCTGCCCACGATGCTGTCCGGTAAGTGCCCGTCACAGCAGCCCGGCAGGCTCGGCGAATTGGTCCGGTGAGGGTGGACGGGCATGGATGGTTGCAGGGGCCGGATTCGAACCGGCGAGTCTCCGGGTTATGAGCCCGGCAGCCTGGACCTCAGGCCTACGCCCGCAGGAAGTGCTGCCCCGGAAACGCAGAAGCCCCGACGCGGGGCCGGGGCTTCAGGGACAATTCTTGACAGTTGCAGAATGAGCGCATCTGTCTGTGCAACTTGTCAAGCCGCAGGCGAGTCCCAATCACCCCAAACGATCAAGATCATGCCGTTGGGTGTGTGAAAATCCTCATAGTGACGCGGCTGCGTTTGACTCCACTCAGTGAAGTCGATCGGCCACCGATCATTGCCTTTCGCTTGGGAGCGGTTCACGAACACATCGAAATCGAACCTCAGACCGAAACCGCGCCCCTCTACTCCCCAATTTTTTTCTGGGATTTCATTCAACCAACTGAAGTCAGGCATTCTCGGACTCATCCACATTGAGCTCCATGATCGTCACGGCTTCTGACTTTCCCGTAACAGCATTGACCATCGGAAGAGCTTGATACTTCCGGCTTTGAGTCGCAGCCCACACAGCGAATTCAGCCTCCCAATTGCTACCAGGTTCGAGACCTGACTGTTGAAGCAGGTCGGCAACTTCAAGCTTGTGGTGCTTCTTTCCGTAAGCAAAGCTCCATTGCGACGCATCAATGTCGTAGATCCAATCAAACTTTCCCTTTGACATCTCCAGCTCCGTTAAGCGGCGATCCTGCCGCCCATCCAGTCTACCGCCCGCTGCAGCTCCCGGCGGTATTGCCAGACCGACAGCGTGCCGCCGTACTTCTCCGCCACCATGCGCGCCTTTACCGCCTGGCTGGCCGCAATCGTGAACTCGGTATGCAGGGCCATGGTGCGCAGCGGTTGCTGCCGCGTCATCGATGTCAGCGCCCGCTCGACCCAGCGCAGATGCTCTGGTATGCCTACGTCGACTGCGATTTCTGGGTTGTCGGGGGGCTTGCTCGCATCGTTGGTCGACCGTATGGGGTCTACTGCCCACGCCGGCAACATGCCCATGCCTTCCACGCCGCTGCGATCGGCCATGAAGCGGCGGCGGCTGCTGCCGTCTCTGCCCACAAGGTCGCGCAGCGCCCGTTCGCGGGTGCCAGGCGCCATGTCGCGGGCCTTCTCCAGCACGTGCGTACTGCGGTCGGCGTAGGTCAGCGCGAAGCGGTTGGCCTACGGGAGGGTGAGGTGGATCATCGTGCGGCCTCCTTCAGCTGCAGCTGGGAAAGGGTGACGTTGAGGGCGGCCAGCTCGTCCATCTTGTGGATCCGCCACATGATTTTTTCGCCATGCCAACCGCTTTTGCTGCCTTGGTGGCAGTCCTTGCACAGGGCCACAGTGGTGAAGTGCTGCCCCTGGTTGATGTGATGGGCGTCGCTGGGACCAGGCCGGCGGCAGACGCTGCACGGCAGCAGCTTCACCGCGTCCACGTGGCGCTTCTCTGCCGGGGTGAAGGCCTTGGAATTCTTGGTCCTCGCGCGGGTACCCCTAGCGGTAGAATCCGATCAATCGAAGGGGGGAAAACATGAAGCAAGGAAGAACCGACCGAGACTGGGCCATCGTGTCCGTATTGACCTTCATTGCAGGCGTAGTGGTGACGGGCCTCATCACTAACAGTGCTGGGCTGAGCAGGTTGATCGCCGACGTCGAGTGGCCCGCGTGGACGCAGGCAGCGGTTGCGCTTGCAGTTGGATATGCCGCAGTCGAGGTTCCTCGAAAGATCGCGGATGCAGAGCGATCCAGACGAACTGAGCTGCTTGTAACCCTTCTCGGCAATTCCCTCTTCCCGGCCGAAGCACTCGCAAAGATGCTCTCGACGAGAAACGTCGACATGAACTTTGCTACTGGACTTGTTCGGGACATAGAGCTTCAGCTGAAGACGCTGGATTCCTACCCAGCTGCCGACGTTCCTTCTGCCTTGCTCCTGCTGAAGAAGGTCGAGACACAATCTCACTGCTTGGGCCTTGTGGAGCTTTTTCGAGAAACCCAGCCCAGAATTGAAGCTATGCGGGTGCTCACCGAGAATCAGGCTGCTGCATTTGATGTCTATCGTGTGGCCATCAGGCAACTGATTGAAGAGGTGCCAGTACCGCGCTCGTAGGTTGAACAGAATCACGCCACTCTCCTGTTCTGCCCAGCCATGTTCCAGAACTCGGCGCGCAAGTCGTCGAGCATCACGTGGGTGTAGTGGCGGCCGATGTACTCCGTCAGGCCGTCGAACAGCTCCTGGAAGCAAGCCTGGTCCATCTCGTCGAATGACAGGCTCTCGGCGCGCTTGACTGGGAGGGTGCGGATCTCGGGCAGCACGCCGGCCAATACCTTGCGGGCGCCAGCACCCAGCAGCGCCTCGCAGGCGTCCAGCACCGCGGCGATGACCGGGGTAGCGTCCATCTCCACCGTCTCGCAGCAGACGTCGGCGTCCAGCTGCAAGCGCTTCACCGCGTCGTGCGCATCCAGCTGCTCCCAGCCTTCCACGTTGTCGACCATCAGGTGCCAGATCTTGTGGATCAGCCGGTGTTGCCATTCTTCGCGAGGTTGCTTCAGCTCGGCCCTGATCTTTCGGCCGATGCGGAGCTTCCGATCGCGCATCAGCCTGCCGTCCACGTCGTCGGCCGGCACCAGCGCACCGACCAGCGCACCGGTGTTCGGGTCGATCAGCTTCGCCACCACCAGGTAGATCGGTCGGCGCGCGCTTGTCGCGGATCTTCTTTGCTGCAGCGGTCAGGGTCATGCCGCGACCTCCCCGAGCTCGTCGGCAGCGCTGCGGTTGACGTAGGACGTCGACCCGCCGTGCCAGGTCACCGGCACCACCCGATGTTGCCGTGGCGGTTCTTCACCACGTTGATCTCGGCCGCGGCGCGCTCGGCCTGCCAAGCATGGCGCCCGACAAGTGACGGCAGACCGCATGGCCGACCACGCGCGGATGCAGTTGGCGGAGCTTCGCTCGCTGCGTGGCCCGCTGATCGAACTGCGCGCCGCCGCCCACGCCTCGCTGACCGCCCGTGACCTGTCCGACCAGATCGCCGCCGACGAATGGCTGGCGCGCGATCTGGCCGCGTGCGAACCCACCGACACCGATAGCAACCGCAAGGCCGTGGACGGCCTCTGCGTGGAGGAAAGCACCCACGAGTGAGCGCCTTCGCATCGCCTGGGCAGCCGTTGCTCTGGTCGCCGCCGTGGTCGTGCCGCTGAGCATTGCCGAGATCGTGCAGGCGCACGCCGATCGCGACGCGACCCCGCAGCGCTGGGCGACCACCAGCAGCGTGCGCGGCTGACCGCTCCCCCTTCCCGCCGGCGCGGCCGGCTCCTACGAGAAGCACCACCGATGTTCCAACTCGATCAACACGATGCGGTGTTCCCGCATCTGAACCTGCGGAAGGAAAAGCACGGCGACGACGACGCGGCCGCTGCGGACCTGAAGTTCACCCTCACCGCACAGAACACGATCCTCGACACGATCGATCCCAACATCGTACGGGCGTTCTGGAAGAAGGCCGAGAAGAGCCAGCAGCAGTCGCTGCCGATGGAAGGCAGCACTGACCTGGTGGCGCTGAACCTGCCGCTGCTGGGCGAGCAGGACATCACCGGTAAGTTCGAAGGGTACGAGCTGAACATCGGCTCCCTGATGGACCACATCGAGCCGGTGTTCTTCGCCGACGCCAAGGTGAAAAAGATCACCTGGAAGCCGCTCGAAGGCGGCAGCGTGGCCATGGGCTTCACCGTCTCGGTGCTGCTGGACGAGAACGAAGACGCCGAGCTGATCTCCGCATGGCGCCGCGGTGATGTGCGCCTGTGGGAAGACATCAACGCGGCCATCAAGCCGGTGCTGCAGGGGTTCGGCTTCGCCCTGTCGTTCCGCACGAAGACGCGGGATCAGATGGTCGAGGTAACCGGCGTCCTGGCGCACAGGGGTGACCACAGCGAGCAGACCGAGATCCACCTGCCGGCGGACACCAGCGGTTCGAAGAACGGCGTGCAGTCGGTCGGGTCCAGCGTGATCTACGGAAAGCGCTACGCCGCCAGTGCCCTGCTGAACCTGACCACCCAAGGCGAGGACGACGATGGCCTGCTGGGCGGGCAAAAGCTCGACGACAAGGCCATGAACTGGATCGACGTGGCCAACGAGCTGGAACACCCCGATGCCTACCAGACGAAGCGCCAGGAGCTACTGAAGGACTACGGCGGAGCGGCCAACCTGCCGACCGAGGTGCGCAACGCCTTCAACGGGGCCAGGGCCCGCGTCACACCGAAGGACTGACCCATGAAGATCCTGGACGTCGAGCAGGGTTCTCCGGAGTGGTACGCCGCGCGGCTCGGCGTTCCAACGGCCAGCGAGTTCTGCAGCATCATCACCCCTAAGCGCGGTGAGTACGCAACTGCCGCTGACACCTACATCAACCAGCTGATCGACGAGCTGATGCGGCCGCAGGCGGCTGAGTCGTTCGGCGGCAACCGGTACACGCAGCGCGCTAAGGATTTGGAACCGGATGCGCGCGAGTTCTACGCGTTCGAGAAGGACGTGGTGCCGCAGCAGGTCGGTTTCATCCTCAACGACGCCGGCACGCTCGGGTGCAGACCTGACAGCCTGGTGGAGGCTGATGGCGGGCTGGAAATCAAATGCCCGGATGGCCCCACCCACGTGAAGTGGCTGCGCGCCGGTGGCGTCCCCGACGAACACAAACCCCAGGTGCATGGATCGCTGATTATCACCGGCCGCACCTGGTGGGATTTCATGTCCTACTGCCCGGGCTACGACGCCCTGATCGTGCGCGTGTACCGCGACGGCTTCACCGACAAGCTGCAGGGCCACCTCGACCGGTTCCTGCGTGAGTACCACGCAGCGCGTGCGCCGTTCGGCCTGCAGGTAGCTGCATGAAAGGCCTCAACTACGACTATCCCCACGTCGGGACAAGGCGCGGCGGCAGCAACCGCGCGCGCCAGTTCGATCACGTGATTGAGGGTAAGCGCGTCACCACCATGGAAGTGGCCGAGGCGCTGGGTCTGACGAAGAAGCAGGCCGCGGCGCGCCTGAAGCTGGGCCCGTTCCCGTTGACCTGGGCCGGCCTGCGCGAAGATCCTGCGGCATGAAGACCTGCACGAAGTGCGTGGCCCGGCTGCCGCTGAGGTTCTTCCCCCCCCATCAACGGCAAGGCCATCGCTCCATGCGCACAGCCTGCGCGACAACTTGGATTACGCCCAAATCGCAGCACGGATGGCAGCTGCATGAACAACTCAGCTCTCCACCGATTTCATCACTGCGTCAAGTTCATCAGCCGCATGCAAACACGCTTGAGACAGTTCATCGGCAGCTGCAAGGAACGCGTTGAACGCCTTTTCCTCACTGAACTGGGAATCGATAGAGAGATAGTGCGCCGTTGCCTCAGCAAAGGGCGCTGTGCTTTCCAAGGCTTTATTGATCGCCTTGAAAGCGCCCGAAGGAAGGACATGGAGGTCGTCCAGATGCTTGGTACAACTTGTCAGCTCCGTCTGTCTTTCGACTTCGCCGAAAAAGTCGCTCTCCTCGTCGCCCTCGCCATGGTCAACGGCTGGCGCTTTCATCCCTGTGACAAGACCAAAGACGAAATAGCCGGCTCTGGTCAGCTCTGGATAGAGTTTTTGAGCGAGAAGAAACGCCTTTCGCGCATCTATTCCTTGTTCTCTTGTCTTTAGGGTCTCTGCCACCTCCAACGCTTTGGCAGCCGTGGTGTTCGCCGTTTTGCTCACCTTGAACACAGCGTAGGCGCCTACCGCTGCGATACAAACAGCGCCCCAATCAGCCACGTTTCCCCAATCCACTGCGAGCGGGCATATCGCCATCGTTTTATCCCCCTGTCCATGATGGAGCCAATTCTGCCATGACCTACATCCATCCGAACCAGAGCGTGGCCGCTCTGATCGACAGCCGGGCGGTGCAGTCGTGAGCCTGCCCTTGCACTGCCCGATTGCGCCCCAAGGTCGTCAGTTCATCCCCTTGATGGAGGTTGGACATGCGTGCGATCTACTTGGCCGGCGGCCCGAAGGATGGGACCGTCATTCATTCCGACGACTTGGCGGACATCCGGCCGCAGGAGGGCTACTCGGTGCACGGCTGGCAGGGCGCGACCGAGGCCCCCGCCTGGCAGCAGGGCGACGTCGTAATGATGGTCCACAACTCGATTACCGGCGCGCAGGAGCGCTGGGATGCCGCCGAGGAAGGCTACAGGAAGCTGATCGAGATCGATCCGGACGTCGGCGACTAAGCGCCTGGCTCCGGGGAGGGTCGGTCCATGGCTGACCCTATCTCCGAACCCACGATCTACGTAGGAGACTGCCAGGAATTGATGCGCGGCATGTCCGACAGCTCGGTCGATGCCGTCGTCACCGATCCACCCTACGGCTTGTCGTTCATGGGCAAGCGCTGGGATTACGACGTACCCAGTACCGAGATATGGGCCGAGTGCCTGCGCGTATTAGAGCCTGGCGGCCACCTGCTGGCCTTCGCCGGCACCCGCACGCAGCATCGCATGGCCGTGCGCATCGAGGATGCCGGCTTCGAGATCCGCGACATGATCGCGTGGGTCTACGGCAGCGGCTTCCCCAAGTCGCACAACGGTCCCTGGGGTGGAACTGCCTTGAAGCCCGCGCTCGAGCCGATCACCGTCGCCCGCAAGCCACTTGCCGGCACGGTGGCAGCGAACTGGCATCTGCACGGCACGGGTGGCCTGAACATCGATTCCTCCCGGATCGAAACGATCGACAAGCTCGGTGGCGGTGATCAGGCGGCCGCGCCGAAGGTCGGTCCCGATGGCTGGCACCGGCCGTGGATGCAGGACGAGCAGGCAAAGGCCGCGCACGCCGACCGTTGCAACGCAAACGTAGCGAAGGCCGAAGCGCTGGGCCGCTGACCTGCCAACCTGATCCATGATGGCAGCGAGGAAGTACTCGCGGCATTCCCTGCAGCGCCGGGACAGAAAAGCTGACCTGAGTAATGATGGGGAAAGCGCACGGCTCTCGGCCGTGTACGACGGCGGCCCGCTCCCGCGCAGCAGCGGAGGAAGCTCCAATAGCGCCAACAATGGAGCGATCGGCTTCAAGATGCGCACTGGTGCACGCCGTTTGGATAGCGGCAGCGCTGCCCGGTTCTTCTACTGTGCCAAGGCCACGCGCGAAGACCGCAACGACGGCCTCAGTTCTGGCCCGGCGCCGGCCACCGCCGCGGGAGCGACGATGCGCGATCGCGAGACTGCCAACTGGCCAGCGCGAAACGGCAACCACCACCCGACCGTGAAGCCGACGGATCTCATGCGCTACCTGTGCCGTCTGGTCACCCCAGCTGGCGGCCTGGTGCTGGACCCGTTCATGGGAAACGGTAGCACCGGCAAGGCCGCAGTACTCGAAGGCTTCCAGTTCGTCGGCATCGAGCTCGACCCCGTCTATGCCGCGATCGCCGAAGCACGCATCCGCGTTGCCCAACCTGGACTGCCTTTGGAGGCAATCGCATGAACACCGCCACCGAGCAGCTGCGCGCTGCGCTGAGCACGAACTGAAGGAGGCCACGATGGGAGCCGCTGAAAAGCTGGACATCGTCGGAAAGGACTGGCTGACCGTGGACGAGGCCGCGCACTACTGCGGCGTATCACGAAGCCAATTCGATTCGAACATCGCCGACTACGGCATCGAACCCCGAAATTTCATGGGCAAGAAGCTCTACGAGAAAGCCGCCCTCTACTCTGCAATCTACGGCTCCAGACAATGGTCAAGGTCACAATCTTCTGGCGGGACGGCGCCGCGTACCTCAACTGGCGGGAAGGCGGCAAGCGAAGCCGTGTCACCATTGGTCGCGTCAGCCCACGCGAAGCTGAAGGCGTACGAGCAGCGAAAGAAGCGGAACTGACCCATGGAGTGCGCATCCTGCCCCGGCTACCCACGGTAAGGGACTTCCTGGAGGCGTATCTGGATTGGTACAAGGCCGAGCACCCCACCACGCACGGCAAGGCAAAGAGCGAGGTCCGGCTGTTCATTGCTCGCTTCGGCCATCGACCGATCGACACCCTGCGGCCGATGGAAATGGAGTCCTACAAAACGGACCGCCTGACCAAGGACAAGGTGGCCCCGGAAACCGTAGGCAAGGAAGTACGCAGGCTGCAGGCGGCGTTCCGTCGCGGCGTGAAATGGAAGGAGCTCGACTTCAACCCACTGGAGGAAACCCAGGCACCGCGCGGGGTTCGTAGCGTGGCGGTGCGGTTCTACGACCGGGCGGCGATGCGCAAGCTGTATCGTGCCAACCCTGCCCGGGCAGCGCTGTGGCTGTTCATGGCCCACACGGGGTTGCGCCGCGGCGAGCTGGTCGGCCTGGGCAAGGATTCGGTGGCCGGACGTAGGCTCAGGGTCGAAAGCGACCCAGACGAGGATGGCCAGGGGCGCACGAAGTCGGGCAAGTGGCGCGAGGTGCCGCTGAACCGCTATGCGCGCTGGGCGCTGCGCCACCTACCCGATCCGCTGGTGGCCGTGCACAAGGACACGGTGTCCGACTGGTTCGCATCGGATGCCAAGCGGGCGGGGATCGGCGGTAGCCTGCATCGGCTACGGCACACCTTTTGCGCCCATATGGTCATTGCGGGAGTGCCGCTGCGACGGGTGCAGATCCTGGCCGGACACGCTGATTACGCCACGACCGAGAAGTACTACGCCCATCTGACGCCCGAAGGCGACGATGGCGCCGTGGCGAAGCTCAGGTACTGATCGGGGCCACTGGGACCGCTGGGACCAAATCCTGTGGATATGCGGGAAACAGTGGGAATTGCACGCCACTGAGTCTACCTAAGTCATTGATTATGGTGACCCCGGCCCGATTCGAACGGGCGACCTTCCCCTTAGGAGGGGGACGCTCTATCCAGCTGAGCTACGGGGCCATGCAGCCGCCAAGTTTACAGGCAAGCCGCCCTGCCCTCCAAGCATTCATCTGCCACACCGCTGCCACTGGCGCGGCGCACCATGGCGGTTCCGGTCGCTCTGCTACCATCGGCGGCTCAGTTCGTCGCGCCCCCACCTGCCCGCGACGGCACCAAACACAACGTAACGAAACACAGGAGTCTGCATGTCTTCCGAGCTGCTCAAGTCCCTTGGTCTGGACGCGATCAACGCTGGCACCTACCTGGGCAACGGGGAGTGGTCGAGCGCTACCGGCGGTGAACTGATCACCCCGATCAACCCGACCACCGGCGAGCCGATCGCGCAGGTCCGCGCCACCACCGAAGACGAGTACGAAACCGTCATCGCGCGCGCCCAGGAAGCCTTCAAGGTCTGGCGCACCACCCCGGCCCCGCGTCGCGGTGAAGCCGTGCGCCTGTGTGGCGAAGCGCTGCGCAAGCACAAGGACGCCCTGGGTTCGCTGGTCGCGCTGGAAATGGGCAAGAGCAAGCCGGAAGGCGACGGTGAAGTGCAGGAGATGATCGACATCGCCGACTTCGCCGTGGGCCAGAGCCGCATGCTGTACGGCTACACCATGCATTCCGAGCGCCCCGGCCACCGCATGTACGAGCAGTACCAGCCGCTCGGCCTGGTCGGCATCATCAGCGCGTTCAACTTCCCGGTCGCGGTGTGGGCATGGAACTCGTTCCTGGCCACCATCTGCGGCGACATCTGCCTGTGGAAGCCGTCCAACAAGACCCCGCTGACCGCCATCGCCTCCATGCGCATCTGCAATGAAGCGCTGCGTGATGCCGGTTTCCCGGACCTGTTCTTCCTGATCAACGACGCCGGCACCGCGCTGTCGGAAAAGATGGTGGCTGACAAGCGCGTACCGCTGATCAGCTTCACCGGTTCGACCCAGGTTGGCCGCACGGTCGCCGAGAAGGTCGCGAATCGCCTCGGCCGCTGCCTGCTGGAACTGGGCGGCAACAACGCGATCATCCTCGACGAAACCGCCGACCTGAAGCTGGCCATCCCCGGCATCGTGTTCGGTGCGGTCGGCACCGCCGGCCAGCGCTGCACCACCACCCGTCGCCTGATCGTGCACGAATCCATCCATGACGACGTGCTGGCCACGCTGGTCAAGGCGTACAAGCAGGTGGAGGGCAAGATCGGCGATCCGACCGACCCGGCCAACCTGATGGGCCCGCTGAACAGCGACGGCGCCGTGCAGCAGTTCCTGGCATCCATCGAAAAGGCCAAGGCCAGCGGCGGCACCATCGAAACCGGCGGTACGCGTATCGACCGCGCCGGCAACTTCGTGCTGCCGGCCATCGTCACCGGCCTGAAGAACAGCGATGAAGTGGTGCAGCACGAAACCTTCGCGCCGATCCTGTACGTGATGAAGTACAGCACGCTGGACGAAGCCATCGACATGCAGAACGGCGTGCCGCAGGGCCTGTCGTCCTCGATCTTCACCACCAACCTGAAGACCGCCGAGCGCTTCCTGTCGGCAGCCGGTTCGGACTGTGGCATCGCCAACGTCAACATCGGCACCTCGGGCGCGGAAATCGGTGGCGCCTTCGGTGGCGAGAAGGACACCGGCGGCGGCCGTGAGTCCGGTTCGGATGCATGGAAGGTCTACATGCGCCGCCAGACCAACACCATCAACTATTCGGATTCGCTGCCGCTGGCCCAGGGCATCAAGTTCGACCTGTGATGGCAGAGACCGCGTCCCTGCGCGACGGTCGGCCGGTGATCGATTTCACCGGCCGCCGGGTGTTGATCGCCGGCGGCAGCAAGGGCATCGGTCGCGAACTAGCGCTGGCATTCGCCCGCGCCGGTGCGCGGGTTTCGGCCTGCGCCCGCGGCCAGGCCGGGCTCGATGCCCTGCTGGCTGATGCGCAGGCGCAGGGCACGGAACTGCACGCCTTCGCCGCCGATCTGGGTGATCCCACCCAGATCAGCGCCTGGCTGCAGGCCGCCGCCGACACGTTCGGCGGCATCGATGTGCTGGTCAACAATGCCACCGGCTACGGCATGGCCGACGACGAAGACGGCTGGGCCGCCAGCCTGCAGATCGACCTGATGGCTGCCGTCCGCGCCTCGCGCCTTGCATTGCCATGGCTGCGCGCTTCGTCCGATGCCTGCATCCTCAACCTTTCCTCGATCGCCGCGCAGCAGCCGCGCCCCGGCGGTGCACCGTACGCGGCCGCCAAGGCCGCGCTCTCGCACTACACCACCTCGCAGGCCCTGGCACTGGCGCCGGACCGGATCCGGGTCAACGCCATCGCACCGGGCTCGATCGAATTTGCCGATGGCCTCTGGGATCGACGTCGTGTCGACGATCCGGCGCTGTACCACGGCACCCTGGCGAAGATTCCGTTCGGCCGCTTCGGGCAGCCGCGCGAGATCGCCGATGCTGCGCTGTTCCTGTGCTCGCCGCTGGCGCGCTGGATCACCGGCCACGTGCTCAACGTCGATGGCGGCCAGGTATTGATGGGCTGAATCTGTAGAGCCGAGCCCACGCTCGGCTTGCGCGCGCAGCGCGGGCGATGCCATGCCAGCCGAAGCGTCAGCCGAGCACGGGCTCGGCTCTGCAGGGCACTGCCCATGGGATTGCCGGTGCAGAGGCACTATCATGTCGGCACTGCCACGGAGGACTCGATGAGCGTGCCACCCCGACAGAGCAACGCCCTGGCCGTGGTCAGCCTGATCGCGGGCATCTGCAGCTGGACCGTGCTGCCGGGTGTCGCCGCCGTCGTCGCCATCATCACCGGGCACCTGGCCCGCGCCGAGATCCGCCGCCGCGCCGGCGAACAGGACGGCGATGGCATGGCCCTGGCCGGGCTGATCATGGGCTGGCTGAACATCCTCGCTGCGGTGGGACTGGTGGCCATCCTGATCTTCGCGATGGTGGCCGCTGGCGCCGACGCCAAACCTGGACTGCGCTGGTGAAAGCACGATGACCTCGCCCGACAGCACTGAACGCTTCAGCAGCCGCGTCGCGGACTATGTCCGCTACCGCCCCGACTATCCGGCCGCGCTGATGGACTGGCTGCATGGCCCGATGGCCGTGGCACCCAGCGCGCGGGTTGCCGACGTCGGCGCGGGCACCGGCATCTCCAGCCGGCAGTTCCTGGCTGCCGGCCATCCACTGATCGCCGTCGAGCCCAATGCGGCGATGCGCGCCGCCGCCGAACACTGGCTGGCCCCGCAGTATCCGCAGTTCTCCGCCGTCGATGGCCGTGCAGAGGCCACCGGCCTGGCCGATGCCAGCGTTGATCTGGTCAGTGCCGCACAGGCCTTCCACTGGTTCGACACCGTGGCCGTGCGCGCCGAGTGGCAGCGCATCCTGCGCCCGGGCGGCCTGGCGCTGATCTACTGGAATTCGCGCCTGCTCGACGCCAGCCCGTTCCTGGTCGGCTACGAACAACTGCTGCTGGACTACGGCACCGACTACACCGCCGTGGCCGAACGCTACCAGGACGACGCCACCATGCAGGCCTGGTTCGGAAGCGGCCTGCGCGGCATGGTGCAGCTGCCGAACGTGCAGCACCTGGACCTGGACGCCCTGAGCGGGCGTCTGCTGTCTTCTTCCTACGCCCCGCAGCCCGGCCATCCCCGCCACGCGCCGATGCTGGCTGCGCTGCAGGACCTGTTCGCCGCCCACGCGGTCGACGGCCAGGTCGCTTTTGAATATCGAACCCGAGCCTTCCTCGGCACGCTGGACTGAAACCTACGCATGTATTCGCTTGCCCGCCCCTTCCTGTTCTCGCTCGACGCCGAACGCGCCCACGGTCTTGGCCTGTCCGCTCTGGACCTGGCCTATCGCACCGGCACCACGCCGCTGGTGGCCGCACGCATCGCGCCGATGCCCAGCACGGTGTTCGGGCTGACGTTCCCCAATCCGGTCGGCCTTGCTGCCGGCCTGGACAAGAATGGCGAGCACATCGATGCGCTGTTCGCGCTGGGCTTCGGCTTCGTCGAGATCGGCACGATCACGCCGCGACCGCAGGCCGGCAACCCGAAGCCGCGCCTGTTCCGGCTGCCGGCGCACAACGCGATCATCAACCGCATGGGCTTCAACAACGCGGGCGTGGATGCACTGGTGCGCAACGTCGAACGCGCGCGCAACCGGCGCGGCCTGCTCGGCATCAACATCGGCAAGAACAAGGACACCCCCAACGAACAGGCCGCCGATGACTACATCGCCTGCATGGACAAGGTGTACCCGCTGGCCGACTACATCACCGTCAACATTTCCTCGCCCAATACCGCCGGCCTGCGCGAACTGCAGGAAGAGACCGCGCTGCGGCAGCTGGTCAGCCAGCTGCGCGAGCGCCAGGAGGCGCTGGCCGCACAGCATGGCCGGCGCGTGCCGATGCTGGTGAAGGTGGCCCCGGACCTCAGCGAGCGTGATATCGATGCCGCCGCGCGTGTGCTGGGCGAACTGCAGGTGGACGGCGTGATTGCCACCAATACCACCATCGACCACAGCCGGGTTGCCGGCGATCCGCTGGCCAATGAAGCCGGCGGGCTTTCCGGCGCCCCGGTGCTGGAGCAATCCACCCTGGTGCTGCGCCGCCTGCGCGCGCGCCTGCCCGAATCGGTGCCGCTGGTCGGTGTCGGCGGCATCCTGTCCGGTGCCGACGCCGTGGCCAAGATGGCCGCCGGTGCGGCGCTGGTGCAGTGCTACAGCGGCCTGATCTTCAAGGGTCCAGCGCTGGTCGCCGATTGTGTAGAGGCGATCCGGCGCCGACGCGAGGCGCCCAGCCGTGGCGCGGTGGCACCGCTGTGAGTACACCCATGGACGACATCGACAACACGACAGCCCCGCTGCGCTGGACCCTCACCCGCAACGCACCGCTGCAGGCCCTGAACACCTTCCACGTGCAGGCCAGCGCCGCGCAGTTGCTGGAACTGCACGATGCCGCGCTGCTGCCGGAGGTGCTGGCCCTGCCGGACGTGGCCAATGGCCCGCTGCTGGTGCTCGGCAGCGGCAGCAACGTGCTGATCGCCGACGATCTGCCCGGCACCGTGCTGGTGTTCGGCAACCGCGAAATCAGCTTCCTTGAACATCGCGCCGACCACGCCGTGATCCGCGCTGGAGCCGGCGTGTCCTGGCACGGGCTGGTGATGTGGTCGCTGCAGGAAGGCCTGTCCGGGTTGGAGAACCTGGCCCTGATTCCCGGCACGGCCGGCGCATCGCCAATCCAGAACATCGGTGCCTATGGCGCGCAGGTCGGCGAGTTCATCCAGACCGTGGAGGCTTGGGACTGCCTGGAAAAGACCTGGGTGCGGCTGGACAACGAACAGTGCGGCTTTGCCTACCGCGACAGCGTGTTCAAGCAGCAGCCGGACCGTTACCTGATCACCGCCATTGAACTGAAGCTGCCACTGCTGCATGACCTGCGCATGGGTTACGCCGGCATCCGCGAGGAACTGCAGTCGCAGGGCGTGGAACTGCCAGGCGCGGTGGACGTCGCCAATGCAGTGATCGCGATCCGCCGCCGCAAGCTGCCCGATCCCGACGTGTTGGGCAACGCAGGCAGCTTCTTCAAGAACCCGGTGCTGCCGCTGGAACAGGTGGAGGTGCTGCTGCAGCACTTCCCCGAGCTGCCGGTATTCCCGGCAGACCGTGACGACCGCCGCAAGGTCTCGGCGGCATGGATGATCGAATCCTGCGGTTGGAAAGGCTTCCGCGAAGGTGATGCCGGTGTTGCGCCCAGCCATGCGCTGGTTCTGGTCAACCACGGCAATGCCACCGGCACCGAACTGCTGGCGCTGGCGCGGCGGATCTCTGCCTCGGTACTGGAGAAATTCGGCGTACCGATCGAACCGGAGCCCCGCCTGCTCGGCGCACAGTGGTGAGCACGCCCGCCCTACCCGCCAGCGCCACCCCGTTGCGGGCGGCGCTGCTGATGCTTGGCAGTACGATGGCCTTCGGCCTGATGGCGGTGGCGATCCGCTATGCCACACGCTACGTGCCCACCCAGGAAGTAGCGTTCTTCCGCAATGCCTTCGGCCTGCTTGCGCTGCTGCCGATGCTGCTGCGCCCGGGCCATGCGCCGCTGAAGACCCAGCAGCTACCGCGCTATTTCGTGCGCAGCGCGATCGGCCTGGGCTCGATGCTGTGCGCGTTCTGGGCGTTGGGCCACCTGCCACTGGCGCAGGCGGTTTCGCTGTCCTATTCGACCCCGTTGTTCGTCACCATCGCAGCGGTGCTGTGGCTGGGCGAGACGGTGCGCGTACGGCGCTGGGCGGCGGTGGTGGTCGGCTTCATCGGCGTGCTGGTGATCGTGCGGCCAGGCACCGCCGGCTTCACGTCCGGCAGCCTGATCGCCGTGGCCGCCGCCGTGCTCAGCTCACTGGTGGCCATCCAGATCAAGCAGCTCACCCGCATCGACAGCGCTGACACCGTGGTGCTCTACACCTACGTGTTCTGGGTGCCGCTGTCACTGATACCGGCGTTGTTCGTCTGGGTCTGGCCCACAGGCATCGCCTGGGTGTGGTTGCTGGCCACCGGCGTACTCGGCACCATCGGCCAGTTGCTGTGGACACGTGCATTGCGCTTGGGCGAAGTCTCCGCGCTGACCCCGATCAGCTTCCTGCAGCTGCCGCTGGTGACCCTGTGCGGCTGGCTGCTGTTCGCCGAGACGGTTGATCGCTGGACGATCATTGGCGCCGGCATCATCCTCGCCGCCAACGCCTACATCGCCCATCGCGAAGCGGTGCTGTCACGGCGCGCGGCGAGCGTCGCCGCAAGCGCGGCCGCCAAGCCGGCAGAGTAAGGGGTCCGGCCGGGCTGCGCCCGGCACCCGCAGAGGCCAGAGCAACTGCAACAGCCGAAGCAACTTCAACAGCGGCATTCCGTGGGATGGCGGGGTGGTGTCGGAGTGCGGGGACGCCGTAAACCCATCCGTGGGGGCTTGGCCGCGGCATCCATGCCGCGGACACCCCGCACTCCGACACCACCCCACCTCTGACAGATCTCCGCGATCGGGTAGATCCACGCCATGCGTGGATGAATCTCCATCGAGATCGAATATCTCGACAATTGATTGAAGAGCATCCACGCATGGCGTGGATCTACGTGTCGACCAAGGTCGACACCCACCAAGAGCAGGCCGCGCCATTCCGACAGATCGCGAAAATCTGTCGAAGGCGGGGTGGGTCCGGTTGCGGGGGTGTAAGCGCCATGGATGGCGCGCCCAAGCCTCCATGGATGGATTCACGGCGTCCCCCGCAACCGGACGCACCCCGCCATCCCACGGAAAGCCCGCTGTTGCTGTTGCTTCGGCTGTTGCTGTTGCTTCGGCAGTTGCTGTTGCTTCGGCTGTTGCAGTTGCTTCGGCCTCTGCAGGTGCCGGGCGCAGCCCGGCCGAACCCCTACAGCACCCGATACGCGCGTTCGGCCGCATCGAATACATTGCCCGGCGCGAACTGCTCGCCCAGGTAATGCAGTGCTTGCCGATGCTGCTGCAACGAGCGCTGCGCCGCGCCAGGGCCCAGCAGCATCTGCTCAAACTCGATCAGATCCTGCAGGATGCGCCAGTGGCGGTACCACGCAATCCAGCGCGGATCACCGAGGTCATCGCCATATCCCTCGGCGAAGCCCAGCGGATGCTCACGCCCCCAGCGACCTCCCACCGCAGCACCGACAAACATCAGGTCGCGCTCGCGCGGAGCCAGCGCCAGCCCGTCCCAGTCGATCAGATGCAGCGCGTCATCCTGCCCCATCAGCAGGTTGCCGGCATGCAGGTCGGTGTGACACACGCATAGCGCGGGCGCTTCGTCCTGCAGCTCGCGTCGCAGTGCTTCAGCACGCTGGTGCAGTTCGGCAACGCGCGGCCGCTGCTGCTGCCACAGGGCCAGGAACGCGCCGCCGGATCGATCCTGCGCCTGCGCCAGCGTTGAAGGGTCCTGCAACCACGCCCCCACCGTATCGACCGCTGCGGTTTCAAGCCGCAGCGTCGGCAACGCTTGGCGCAGCGCCGAGGGAAGCTCGGCCTCATGCAGGCGGCGCAGCACTTCGCCCAGCTGGCGCCATTGTGCACGGCTCAACGGCGCCTCGAAGCCCGACTGCCCTTCGATGTACGGGAACAGCGTGAACTGCAGGCCCCAGCGCTGCACTGAGGCGCCGCCGGTCAATGCCGGCCAGGGCGCGACGATCTCTTCGATGCCCAACGTGCCGCGCAGCCACTGCAGGCTGTCCCAGACCGCAGGCGCAACCTGGAAGTTGCGGCACTTCAACCACCAGTGGTCGTGCCTGGCATCGATGCGGAAGACGCACGCGTTGGCGTCGGCGCCCACTGGACGCGGCACCACCGCCGTCGCGTTGATGTCGTAGGACTGCTGCAGGACTTCAACGATCTGCTGCGCCGAAGCGAAGGACATGGATGCAAACGTGCTCTGGTGACGACACCTACTATCGCAGATGGACTTGCATCCGCACAGGTAAACGGGTCACAACATCGGTGTCCTGCGACGAAATAACTAGCCGGCGACACGCCGCATCACCGCTTCCAGCGGACCGCGCGCAAACTGCCACGACCACAACCAGGCCGCCGCCGTAGCCAGCATCACGAACAGCAACGCGGCCATCAACACCCACGACAGGCTGGCGCTGCCATCAAGCAGACCAAGCGATTCCAGCACGCCCATGCCAATCAGGATGTGCGCCACGTACAGGCTCAGCGTCATCCGTCCGGCCGCAGTGAACGGCTCCAGCCAATCACCGGAACGCAGCCGCACCAGACACAGGCAGGCAGCAATCAATGCACTCGCTGCGCCTGCGCCGGTCAGCAGGTAGGCCGGACCGGGCGGCATCGGCTGCGTGGCCAGCCACGCCTGCCACGCCGTACCGTGGCCCCACTGCTGCAACACCTGCCCAGCGCCCATCAACAGCAGGCCCAGCAGCAGCAATGCGCGCTGCACCCGTGGCTGCGACAGCGGCAGCCGCGCCAGCAGCATGCCCAGCAGGAAGAAGCACAGCCACGGCAACACGGGATGGAAACCGTTGAACAGCAGGTTGCGCATCGCACCCGGCCATTGCCACAGACCCTCATAAGCCAACGTCTGCCAGTTCCAGCCCTGGCTGTAGTCCCAGCGCAGCAGGGCCCAGAACGAGACCATCGCCAGAGCAACCATGCTGCCCAGCAGAACACGCGGCGAAGCACGTAGCCACAGCACTGCCACCGCGAAATACACCGCGTAGTAGTGCAGGATGTCGGCGGGAAACACGGTCAGGTTGAGCAGGCCGAGTACAGCCAGGAACACGGCCCGTCGCCAGGTCTGCACGCTCGCCTGCCACCACGTTTGTCGCTGCGTGGCCAGCATCAACCCCACCCCGGCGAGCGTCACGAAGGTTGCTGAGGCCTTGCCTTCCAGCAGGTGGAAGAATCCCGCAAGCCAGCCGCCGCCGTCGGCCTCGACCGCCATCGCCAGACGGAAATTGACCAGCACCATGCCGGCCAGCGCGAGGTAGCGCGCGAGGTCCAGCCCATGCAGCCGTTGATCGTCACCGCTCACGAACGGCTTCCAAGCAGCGCTGCCAGCAGGCCAGGATCAAGCACGTCGGCATCCGCAGCGCGCACCTCGCCCAACCCCTGCCGCAGCGCATCGCTTTCGATCGCATCCAGCAATACCTGCGCCTGCAGCGTCGCCGCCAGTGCAGGGCGGCGGCGCTCACGCCGTGCAACCTGTTGCAAGGCCTCGGCCAGGGTTCGTTGCAGCTGCGCGCGGTTGCCCGCAAATGCCGCCGCCACCGCCGGATTGCGCGCACTCTCCGCCAGGACCTCCACACTCAGCAGCGCCCATTCCGGCTGCCGGCACAAGGCGTGGAACGCGTGCAGGACTACCTGCACCTGCGCCCTTTCGCCATTGCAGGCCTCCAGCTGTTGCAACAACGGTTGCAGCTCATCCTGCTCGGCCTCGGCGACTGCCAGGATCAGCGCCTCCTTGCCGGGGAAGTGGTTGTAGAGATTGCCCAGGCTGACCCCGGCCGCCTGCGCGATGTCGCGCATGCTGGTCTGGTGGAAGCCCTTCACCACGAAGCACTGCAGGGCAGCCTGCAGGATCTGCGAGGCGCGCTGCTCATTGCGGTCGGTTCGGTTCATGTCGCAAACAATGAACGAACGTTCGTCCATTTTACAGGGCCGCCAATGCCCTCGGCCAGTTGCCGTTCAGGCCGCTGCGCTTGACCTCAACCGCAGTTGAGGGCCGATCCTGCCGCGTCCTGCAGCGCCTGTGCACTTCGCATGCTTCTAGAAGAATTCGTCCAGCAGCCGGTAGAACGCCAGTCGATCTTCATCGGCACGCATGCCATAACGGGCCAACAGTGGCGCGACCCAACGGGTGTCATCGTAGTTGTCGACCAGGCTGCGCGCGGCCAACGCCAGGTCCTGGCAACGATCAGCCACGCCCAGCCTGCCGCAATCGATGAAACCACTGAAGCGCCCGTCGACCGCCAGCAGATTCGGCAGGCACGCATCGCCGTGCGCGACCACCAGATCCTCGTCCGCCGGACGGCCTGCAAGCAGTTCGGCGTACACCTGCTCCGCGCTCTGGCCCAGGCGTTCATCGTCGAAATCATCCGCATCGACCTGTCCTGCGGCAACGCGCGCGGCCACCGCAGGCAAACGCACTGCAAGGCGATGGTCGAACGGACAGCCGGCGACCGGCAGCGCATGCAGCGCCCGCAGCGCGTCGGCCAGCAGCACGACCACCTGTGCAGGCTCCAGCGTCGGCGACGATGCCAGGTCATGGCCGGGCAAGGCGCTCATCAGCAGCCAGCGGCGACCGCCCTCCTCGACCGTATCCAGCACCGTGGGCACCGGCTGTCCCTGCGCCTGCAGCCAGCGCAGCCGCAGGATTTCGCCGTCCAGTTCGCTGAAGGCGTCGATCACTTCCGATTTCAGGAACGCATCCGGCAACCCCTGACGTTGCACCCGCGCCACATCCGCGCGCGACACGCCGATGCTCTGCATCTCGATATCCGCATCGCGCAGCATGCTGTGCCACTGCGAAGGCAAGGGCATGCCTTCACCATTGCCCGATCCTGTTTCCATCTGCACCGCTCCGGCCCCGGCCATACCCTGGATTCTCTCCGAAGCGGACACTTCACAGCAAAGGACATCGCATGAAACTCATGATCATCGGCGCCAGCAAAGGCCTCGGCCGCGCCTTCGTGGAAGGACTCGGCCAACCCGGTGATACCGTCGTCGGCGTATCGCGCTCGCGGCCCACGCAGCTGGACTGCAACGAAGGCGTCGACCTGCAGTGGATAGAGGCAGACCTGAGCCAGCCCGTGCATGCGGCCGCCAGCATCGCGGACCAGGCACCGCCCGATCTCGACGTGCTCATCCACAATCTCGGCATCTGGGAGGAGACCGCATTCAGTGACGACTACGATTTCCTCAACGAACGTGACACCGCGCTGGCGCAGCTGGTGGACGTCAACATCACCGCCACCCTGCTGCTGCTCAAGCGGCTGCTGCCGCGCCTGCTGGGTGGACGCCGCCCGCAGCTGGTGCTGACCGGCTCGACTTCGGCACTGCCGCGTAGCGGCCGCCCCGAGGTGGCCTTTGGCGCGTCCAAGTTCGCCCTCAACGGCATCGCCGATGCCCTGCGCGAGGGCTTCCGCCAGCAGCGGCTGGCCGTGACGACGCTGCAGCTGGGCTACCTCAATACCGACGATGCACTCTCGGCCCCCCTGCTGCAGGCGGCCGCACGTGGCAATGGCGAGTACGTACCGGTGCACGATGTGGTGTCGATGGTGCGTGCCCTCCTGCAGCTGTCGCCCTCCAGCTTCGTCCGCGAGCTGGTGCTGCCGGCCATCGCCGATACGCGCTACTAGCCGCGGCACGCCCCGCACGCCATGGTTTGGCCGCACATGCGGCCCTGGTTTACCCTGCAGGCCTCTGGCAGTTGGCCGCACACAGGACCGGCTATGGCTATGGATGCGCTATCACGGGTTTCGGCCCGGATCCTGGACAGCGCCCTGCCCAGCCTGCCGCTGTACCTGCTGCAGGCCACCGCGGTGATCGGCATGATCGGCGTGTTCCTGATCGCCACCCGCCGCCAAGGTCAAGCCATCGAAGGGCGCCGCGTTTACATCGGCGCGATTCTCGGCCTGATCTATCTGTTCAATTCCTGGTGCGTGGCCGGCTATGCGCAGGGCGTGGTCAAGCTCAACCTCGGCATCGACATCCTGCTGATCAGCGGCCTGCTGGGCGGCTGGCGCGGCGGCGTGACCTGCCTGCTGGCCAGCCTGCTGGCGCGCTACCAGTTCTCCGGCACCCAGTACTTCCTGCCCGCCAGCCTGGAAGCGGCGCTGCAGGTGCTCGCCGGCATCTGGCTGCGTGGGCGGATCCATGCGCGCATGCTCACCCAGCTGTCGCTGCGGTTGATCCTGCAGGCCTGGGCGGTGCGCATCGCAGTAACCCTGCTGGGCCTGGCGCTGGGCGTGGCGATCATCGGCAGCGCGCAGCTGCCCTTGCTGGAACTGGCCACCCAACGCGTCATGGCGCTGCCGGTGTCACTGCTGGTGCTGGCGGCGGTGTTCGCACTGGTCTACAACGACGCGCAGATCGATGCCCAGCGCCAACGCGAACATGCCTGGATGCGCATTGACCCGATCAGTGGTCTACCCAACCTGCGCGCTCTGGACGAGCGTCTGCAGCGCCATTGGCGCAGCAGCGATGACCACGGCAATGCGTGCCTGATCGTGACTGAGATGGGCAACCTGCAGGATCTGCTGCTGCGCTACGGCCCCCTGAATGACAGTGGCGTGTGGAATGCGCACAACGCCGAGACCGTACGCCGCACCCTGCTGCACGCACGCCCGACCGGCACGACGGAGGTCTATCAGTTCGGTGACAGCGCGCTGGCGATCCTGCTGTTCGATGCAAGCCTTGCCGACCTCCGCGCGGATGCCGAGCTGCCCGCGCTGGCCGACCACCTGTCCGCGGTGATCGGTGACGACTGGCCGGGCTTCCGCCCGGTGTTCCGCTGTGCGGTGGTCGAGCTGACGGCGCCCACGCAGGACGACAGCTCCATCCCGTTCCGCGCCGTCACCCTGGCCTTGAACACGATCGACTCCGGCGTGGTGTTCTTTGACGATCCGATCCAGCGCGACAGTGAAGTGGATGCGCTGATCGAGACCGCGCTGGACCACTGGCTGCAGCACGCCGATGCACCGCTGTACTACCAGCCCAAGTTCCGCCTGCATGATCGCCACCTGGTCGGCGCCGAAGCGCTGTTGCGGATGCGCGATGGCGAGGGTCACCTGATTGCGCCGATGCGGGTGGTTTCCCTGCTGCGCCGCCGCGGCCGCCTGGCCGAACTGGAATGGGCCACGCTGCAGGCGGCCACCGCCTTCCTTGGCCACTGCAGGGATGACGGGCACACGCTGACGATCGCGGTGAACGTGTCCGCCGAATCGCTGCGCCAACCCGGCTTTGGCGCCCGACTGTGCACCTTGCTGGAGCAGCAACGCATACCCGGCGCGATGCTGCGGCTGGAGATCGTCGAGTGGACCGAGATCGTCGAGCGCGACGTCGTCGACGCCAACGTCGTGGTTCTGCTGGCTGCTGGCATGAGCCTGTCACTGGACGACTTCGGCGCCGGCTATTCGACCCTGATCCTGCTGTCGCAGCTGTCGGTGGCCGAGGTCAAGATCGAACGGGCGCTGATCGCCACGCTGTCCGATGCGAAGTCGCAGTCCATCGTCCGCTTCATCGTGGAAGTGGCGCACCGCTGTGGTGCCATCGTCGTCGCCGAAGGCACCGAAACCACGGCACAGGAACTCCTGCTGCGTGCGCTGGGAGTGGATGTCGGCCAGGGCTATCTGTACGCACACGCCCTGCCGCCGGACCAGTTCCGGCAGCTGGCATGAGCGTCTTTCAGGCGAGGCGCATCGACAGTTCAACATCTTCGGCGAACGGCACCGACAGGTAGCCTGCGTTGCCCGAGCGCATGCGCTGCTGGTAGCGCGGGCTGTCGTCGGCATTGTCGGCCACCACCAGCGCGCCCGGGCGCAGGCGCTCCTGCAGCAGGTCCAGCACATCGTCGTACAGCACCTTGGCGCCATCGAGCAGCACCAGATCGATGGTGTCGGGCAGGTCCACCGCCAGCGTCTCCAGTGCGTCGCCGACGCGGATCTCCACCAGGTCGTCCAGGCCCGCCTCCCGCAGGTGGCCAGCGGCACGGCGCGCCTTCTCCGGCTCGAACTCGGTGGTGATCAGGCGGCCACCGCCGTTGTCACGCAGCGCAGCAGCCAGATGGATGCTGGAGATGCCGAACGAGGTACCGAACTCGACGATGCTGCGGGCACCGCTGCTGCGTGCCAGCAGGTACAGCAGGTTGCCGGTTTCCGGCGACACCGGCAGCCACAGGTCCTTCAGCAGCTCGCCGTACAGACGCCGGTACTCGGTACGGCTGCCAAGCAGGCGCTGCCGCTCTTCGGCGGAAACAGCGGTCAGGGCCGGACTGAGCGCACTGTCGGCTTCAGTGAACAGGCGCGCCAGCAGGGGCGCGACCGGGGCGGAAATCAAGGTGGACATGGACAGGTGTTCCTTTCGGTGGCGGGGTTAGAATGCGAATGATTCGTCGCAATCCAGAATACGGACGATCCCCCGTGCCGCCTATTCGCATTGGAACACCGCTATGTCCGAACGTCGTCCGCCGCAGATTTCCTCGAGAAAACAGCCTCGCCAGTCACGATCGAACGACCTGGTCGCGGCCATTCTCGAAGCCGCGGCTCACGTTTTGAAGCACGAAGGTGCCCCCCGGTTCACCACCGCGCGGGTGGCCGAACGTGCCGGCGTCAGCATCGGCTCGCTGTACCAGTACTTCCCCAACAAGGCGGCGATCCTGTTTCGCCTGCAGCGCGACGAGTGGCAGCAGACCGGCGCGATGCTGCGCGACATCCTGCAGGACGCACGGCAACCGCACCTGCAGCGCCTGCGCACCTTGGTGCATGCGTTCATCGAGTCCGAATGCGAGGAAGCACAGACCCGCGGCGCGCTGAACGACGCAGCGCCGCTGTACCGCGATGCGCCGGAAGCGCAGGAAGCGCGCAGCGAGGCCGATGGTGCGATGCTCGCATTCATGGCCGAGACGCTGCCGCAGGCCTCGGCGGCCACGCGCCAGTTGGCGGTCGATCTGATCGACACCACGCTGGGTGCCACCGGCCGTGAATTTTCCAGTGAACCGCGCACCGCAGCTGAAATACGCACCTATGCCGACGCGGTGGCCGACATGTTCTGCGCCTACCTCAAGCATCTGGGCGCGCACTGATCGCGCAGGCCCTGACTTATACCGCGTAGAAACCGAGGAACATCGCCACCGCCGACTCCGCAACGCGCGTGCGCTCGTTCGGCGCCAGCGGCGCCTGGCCCATCGTCACCTGCGGCCAGAACGCGAAGCTCTTCACCAGCCCCTGCAGCTGATGGCCGGCGAATTCCGGATCCACCTCGCGCAGCCGCCCATCGGCAATCGCCGCACGAATCCACGCGCTGACGCCACTCTCCTTCTCGCCCATGCGGCAGACGATCGCCTGCGCACGCTCGGGCGAATGGATGATCTCGGCCATCGCCACCCGCGCCAGGTCGATGAAATTCGCATCGCCCAGCAGGTCCAGTTTCTGCCGCAGCAGCTGCAGCAGCTGCACATCCAACGGCTGGTCGGCGCGGTACGGCAGCTCGACGCTGGCCACGCTGCTTTGCCACAGCTCTTCCAGGATCAGCGCGAACAGTTCTTCCTTGCTCGGGAAATGGTTGTAGACGGTGCGCTTGGAGACGCCAGCCACCGCGGCGATGCGGTCCATGCTGGTCGCCTCGTAGCCGGCCGACCGGAACTCCTCCACTGCCGCGCGGACGATGGCCTCGCGTTTGCGGTCGGTAAGGCGTTGCGGGGCACGGGGCATGGCGGGACCAGATAGCTGAACGGATGGACCAATTTTACACCCGGGAGTGTACTTTCCAGAAATCGGAAACTACACTGTGCAGTGTACCCTGCGGACGTCACCCATGAAGCGCCTGCTCCTTGTCCTCCTGCTCGGAATCCTCGCCGTGACCGCCTATACCTTCTGCAAGTCCTGGTCCCTCCCCGACTTCCCCGATTCGCCGCAGTACCGCGAAGGCAAGTTCCGCAACGCCCTGCCGAAGCCGGCGATGGGCCTGCGCGATGGCCTGGAGATCTGGTGGACCTTCCTGTTCAACAAGCCCAAGGGCACCGTGCCCAACCACCCCATTCCGGTGCGGGCGCTGGACCGTGCCACGCTGGACGCGGCGCCCGACCGCAGTCTGTTCCGGCTGGGCCATTCGACGATCCTGCTGAAGCTGCGCGGCCAGTACTGGCTGACCGATCCGGTGTTCTCAGAACGCGCCTCACCGGTGCAATGGATGGGCCCGGCGCGCTTCCATGCCCCGCCGATCAGCATCGACGAGCTGCCGCCGATTGCCGGCGTCATCCTCTCGCACAACCACTACGACCACCTCGACCACGCCGCGGTGATGAAGCTGGCCGGCAAGACCGCGCGCTTCATCGCCCCGCTGGGTGTGGGCGACCAGTTGATTGCCTGGGGCGTGGACGCGGCGAAGGTTGAACAGCTGGATTGGTGGCAGACCACCGAGGCTGCGGGCCTGCGCCTGACCGCCACACCCGGCCAGCATTTCTCCGGCCGTGGCCTGGGTGACAGCGATCGCAGCCTGTGGGCCTCGTGGGTGATCCAGGACGGCGACTTCCGCATCTTCTTCAGCGGCGACACCGGCTACTTCGATGGTTTCAAGGCCATCGGCGAGAAGTACGGTCCGTTCGACCTGACGATGATCGAAACCGGTGCCTACGATCAGCGCTGGGCGTTCGTGCACATGCAGCCCGAACAGACCCTGCAGGCGCACCTGGACCTGCGCGGCAAGTGGCTGCTGCCGATCCACAACGGGACCTTCGACCTGGCCCTGCACGAATGGCAGCAGCCGTTCGAACGCATCAGCGCATTGGCTGCAGCGAAGAACGTGCCGGTGGCCACGCCGATGATGGGCGAGGCGCTGGACATGCAGGCACCGACCGCTGGGACGCGCTGGTGGGAGCGGGTGGAACTGTAACGACCCGTCGCGCAGCAACCCTCAGCCGGGATGCTGAAGCAGTCGTTCCTGCTCCTTCGCCACATTGATCTGAAGCGCCGCGGCAGCGAGCTCCGCCAGCTCGCTGCTGACCTTCTGGCTACCGCGTGCCTGCATCCACGAGAGAATATCGGCCAGGTGCCAGATCGACGCGCTGCCTTCGTGCACCGGTGCCGGAAACGTCTGCGGGTGCGCAAGCAGCAACTTGCGCATGTTCTGCCGTGACATGCCCAGCAGATCAGCGACGTCGGTCAGCCCCACCAGGTCGGGACTGACTTCGATCAGTTCTGCACCGGGTACGGCACGCTGGACGTCTGCCAGCGCGGAAAGCACGGCCTCCCGGGCACTGGCCGCCCGGCGGCAGAATTCAAGCGCCAACCTGCCCGGCCTGCCAATGCCCAGCAGCGCATCATCACAGCCGGCATCGGCAAGGCGTTGCTCAAGCGAGCCAGCGTCGGTACCTGAATCCGGCAGACGATATTTGAGAATGAAGGTGAATTCCATCATCGACGTGTCCTTTGGGAGGATGGCGGGTGCGTCATCGCTCACGGCTGCAGTTCTCGACAACGCGACACAAGGCACGCGCATGGTTCAAGGCATTCCGGGGCGAGCTCCATATGCTCACCACACAGAATTCTCCGCATCGGCAGTCCTTGTCGTTGTAGGGACAGTACATTCGTCCCCAGGCATGACTGCCGCCGATCCGCAGCCACCATCCACGCGACTCGGCGAAACGGAGGGCAGCTTCAATGTCTTTGTCTGGATGGCGCGAACGGGGCATTCCCTTCCCTCGGAGTCTGGATACGATCGCAGCGGTTGTCAAGTGACAACCCATAGTGAGTGCGACCAGTCGATTCGACCCTACAGCCTCTCCGCCATGGATCCAGAGCCATCCGCGTCAGTGATCCGGGCGTACCTGTTTCTGCAGGTGAATTCCCAACCCATGCTCCTTCGCCGAGATTCCAGGCCGCAGCTCCAGCGACGGGATCAGATAATCCCCAGCGTTCTGCCGCCGGTAGGCAATCACCGGATCGCTCGCCAGCCCATCCAGCCGCGCACCCAGACCCTCCAGCACGGCAGGCAGCGACGCCTCATCGATACGACTGCTGCGGTAGATCACATGCGCGGGCAGCACGTCAAAGCCGGGATAGAACAGGATGCCGTGCTGGATCGGGAACAGCACGTCGTCGATCGGCCCATTGATACCGCGCGGACCGTAATGCGACTCCCAGCCGCCGGTGGTCACCACCAGCATCGCCCGCTTGCCGGACATCGCGCCCTCGCCATAGCGGTCGCCCCAGTGCCGATCGGAATGTTCGCCCACGCCATACGCAAAACCATAGGCGTACACGCGGTCCACCCAGCCCTTGAGAATGGCCGGCATCGAGAACCACCACAACGGAAACTGCAGGATCACCGCGTCGGCCCAGCGCAGTTTTTCCTGTTCGGCAGCGATGTCGGCACTCTGGCGGCCCGTCTTGAAGGCTTCTCGCGAATCCAGAGACGCGTGGAACGGAACCGAAGGATCCCGCCCGAGGTGATCGTCGGCGTCGATCTGCGCTTTCCATTGCATGGCATGCAGATCGGACACCTGCACGCTGTGGCCGGCGCGCTGCAGGCGCTCGACCGTGAAGGTCTTCAAGGTGCCATTGAGCGAGGTGGGTTCGGGGTGGGCGTAGACAAGCAGGACGTTCATGGCGGTACCAGGGAGGGGATGCCGGCCACGTTAGGCGCCAGCGCGCTATAGTTGAAATGAATTCCTGCAATCCCCGGCATTGCCATGGACAATACCCTGCGGCGCATCGACCTCAACCTGCTGGTGACGCTGCAGGCGTTGCTGGAAGAGCAGAACGTCACCCGTGCGGCCGAGCGCCTGCATCTGGCCCAGCCCACTGTCAGCGTGCAGCTGGCGCGCCTGCGTCACCTGTTCGACGATCCACTGCTGCTGCCGGGCGCGCGCGGCATGCGTGCCACCGCACGTGCCGATGCGCTGCGCGAGCCGTTGGCCGAGGCACTGGCGGCACTGCAGCGCGCGGTCGCGCCGGTACAGGCGTTCGATCCCGCCCAGGCCACGCAGACCTGGCGGATCATGGCGTCGGACTTCGGCGAAACCACCATCGTCCTGCCGGCGTTGGCTGACCTGCGCCAGCGCGCACCCGGCACCCGCATTGCCGTGGTCAGCCTGGCACCGGCGCAGATGGTGGTGCAGAGCGAACGCGGCGAGATCGATCTCGCGTTCCACATCACCTCCGACGCACCTCCTTCGCTGCACCATCGCCCGCTGTTCCAGGAGCGCTACGTACTGGCCGGGCGCCGCGATCATCCCCGGCTCAAGCGGCGGCCGACGCTGAAGCAGTTCTGCGCGCTGGACCATGTGATCGTGTCACCTGATGGCGGCGGCTTCCATGGCGGCACCGACAGTGCGTTGGCGCATGCCGGCGCGCGTCGCAACGTGGTGCTGTCGGTGCCGCACTTCCTGTTCCTGCGCAGCGTGCTGCTGCGCACGGATCTGGTGGCGATGATGCCGTCGCGCCTGGTCGCACAAGACCCGGCCCTGAAGGCCGTTGAAGCGCCCCTTGATGTGCCGGGCTTCGAGATGGTGATGCTCTGGCATGAGCGCGTGCATCGCGATCCGGCGCATCGTTGGTTGCGCGACCGTATCTGTGCGCATTCATGAAACCTCGGGCCGGAGCGTGTCCGGAAAATATTGCGACGCGTCATGTAACCGGTTACATCCCTTGCTAGCGTAGGCCCGCCCGTTCCCGGGCCCTGCTGATGTGAGGCCTTCGCAATGACGTTGTGCGCTGACCGCTGGACCGCACCCTGCCCGCCGAACCGGCGCCTTGCCTTGGCCCTGCTGCTGACCCTCGGAATGGCGTCCACCGCCAGCGCCCAGAACCTGCCACCGCGTGCGCAATGGCAGGCCAGCGCGTCATCGCAGCAGGTTCCAGCGATGGCGATCAGCCACCTGATCGACAACGATCCGAAGACAGTGACCGGCGGTGCGTTCAGTCCCGGTCACTGGTTCCAGATCGATCTCGGCAAACCGGCGATGCTGGCCGGTGCCCGCCTCACGTGGGATGTCTCCAATCCCGAAGGCTATTCGCTGCAGACCTCGCTCGACGGCAAGCAGTGGCAGACCGCCTACGTCATGGCCGATTCTCTGGGCGGCATCGAGACGCTGTACTTCGCGCCGCGCCAGGCCCGCTACCTGCGTCTGGCCAGCCCGCAGCGCACGTCCGACTGGGGCGTCTCCATCTTCGAAATGGAGCCGCTCGACACCGCGCTCACTGCACGGGTAGCCGGGCTGGATGCCGCCCAGTCCGCTGCGCTGTGGCAGGGCGGCGGCACGGTGGCCATCCCTGCTGGCAAGGGCGGCATGCACACGCTCGACATCACCCTGCCGCGTGCGCAGCCGAGCACCGGGCTGGCGGTGGACTGGGCCAACGTGCACGGCGCTGCACGCCTGCAGGCACAGGATGCGCAAGGCCGCTGGCACGACCTGGCACGCGATGCGCAGGCGGCGACCCGGCAGCAGAGCTGGCTGGCGGCCGACGCGCCACTCGAGCTGCAGGCACTGCGGTTGACCGTGGAAGGCGATGCACCGCAGGTCAAACGCCTGCGCCTGCTCGGCCCGAAGGCGGTGATGACGCCGATGAAGCGCTACCAGATCGCCGCCAGCGGCGCGCAGCGCGCCCTGTTCCCCGCGTCGCTGCACATGCAGCAGACCTACTGGACCGCGGTGGGTGTGCATGCCGGCCGGCAGAAATCGATCTTCGACGAATACGGCAACATCGAGGCCTACAAGGGCGCGCCGCTGGTGCAGCCGATCTGGCGCAGTGCCGATGGCCGCGCGGCGGGTGCCGCCGAACAACCGGTGCAGCATGCCCTTCGCGATGGCTGGAAGCCGATGCCATCGGCCACCTGGTCGCCGCAACCGGGGCTGGAACTGCGCAGCGAAGCCTTCGCCATCGAGCGCGACGGGCAGCCGGTCACCTTCGTGCGCCATCGCCTGCGCAATACCGGCAGCACGGCGATCGAAGGCACGCTGATCCTCGCGGTGCGACCGATGCAGATGAACCCGCCGTGGCAGAACGGCGGGCTGTCGCCGATCCGCGAGGTGGCCGTCGAAGGCAACGCCGTGCGCGTCAATGGCCGCACGCTGCTGCAGTCACTCACTGCGGTGGATGCCGCCGGCACCGCGCCCTTCGGCAACGAAGGCGACACCGAGATCACGTCGGCCATCGCCAGCGGGCAACTGCCTGCCGCACAACAGGCAAGTGATGCCGCAGGGCTGGCAGCCGCGGCGCTGAGCTATCGCGTCAGCCTGGCACCCGGTGCCAGCGATGCGGTGGTGGTGGCCTTCCCACTTGGCACCGCCACCGCCGATGCCAACGGCGTACTGCCGCAAGCACCGGCCCTCGACCTCGCCTCGCTGTCGCGCGACGGCGACAAGGCCTTCGACACGCTGGCCGGCCGCGCCTCCGCCGACTGGCAGGCACGCCTGGGCCAGGTCGGCCTGCGCCTGCCCGACCCGTCGCTGGTGGACATGCTGCGCGCGCAGGCCGCGTACATGCTGATCAACCAGACCGGCCCGGCGATGCAGCCCGGCCCACGCAACTACAACCGCTCCTTCATCCGCGACGGCATGGCCACCTCGGCCGTGCTGCTGCGCATGGGCGAAGCCAAGGTCGCGCGCGACTACCTGGCCTGGTACAGCGAACATGGCGTGCACGGCAACGGCCTGGTGTCGCCCATCCTCAACGACGATGGCAGCGTCAACACCGGCTTCGGCTCGGACATCGAGTACGACAGCCAGGGCCAGTACGTCACCCTGGTGGCCGACGTTGCACGGCTGGATGGCGGGCCGGAAAGCGTGCGCGCCTATCTGCCCAAGGTGAAGGCCGCGCTGCGCTTCCTGCAGGAACTGCGCGAACGCACGCTGGTGCTTGGCTACATGGCCGACCAGCCGTCGCCAGAGCGCTTCGCCGGCATTCTTGCACCGTCGATCAGCCACGAGGGCTACCCCTCGCCCACCCACAGCTACTGGGACGACTACTGGGGCCTGAAGGGCTGGCATGACGGCGCGTGGCTGGCCGAATCGCTCGGCGACCACGAAACCGCGAAGTGGGCGCGCGAGCAATACAAGGCGCTGTACGACGCACTGCATGCGTCGATCCGCGCGACCATGGCATGGAAAGGCATCGACTTCATTCCGTCATCGGCCGACCTTGGCGACGGCGACCCGACCGGTGTGTCGATCGCACTGGACCCGACCGGCGCGCAGAGCGTTCTGCCCGCCGAGGCCCTGCGCACCACCTTCGCCCGCTACCTGGACGATGTGCGCAAGCGCAACCAGCCCGGTGCGCTGTATGCCTACACGCCGTATGAAATCCGCAACGTGCTGAGCTACGTGCATCTGGGCCAGCCCGAAGCAGCCGACGAACTGCTGCAGGGCCTGCTGCACGATCGCAGGCCGCTGGAGTGGCAGGTGCTGGCCGAAGTCGTGCATTCGCGGTTGCGCTTCCCGCGCTATCTGGGCGACATGCCGCACACCTGGATCGGCGCCGAGTACGGCCGCACCCTGTTCGGCATGCTGATGCGCGAAGACGACGATGCGCTATCGCTGCTGCCGGGCACGCCGCCTTCCTGGGTGGCCGGTGAAGGCCTGTCCGTAGACCGCCTGCCCACTGCCTATGGCACCCTGCAGATGCAGGCGCGCCAGCAAGATGGAACGCTGCAGGTCTCGCTCGGCAAGGGGCTGCGCAAGGGCACGCCGGTACGTGTGTGGTGGCCGAGCCGCACCCTGCCGAAGGACGTGCGCGTCGATGGGCGATCGGTACAGAACTTCGACAAGGACGGGGTGCTGCTCGATGGCCCGTTCCGTATGCTTGAGGCACGCTGGCAGTGACGCCCCTGCAGGAACCGAAGTGATCGAACTTCTACTCAATGGCGGCCCGGTTGCCGCCACTACCGACGAACAGCTGGCCAGCGCACTGGCGCTGGCCGCATCCATGCCCCAGTTCGAGCTGTGGGCATCGGTGCCCGATGGGCCAACGCTGTGCATGCTGCGCAATGCGGAGCACGCGTGGCTGATGTACCTACGCGAGCCGGGCGACGGCGGCTTCCATTCCTGCGGAAACGAACATCGCGCCGGCAACGCCTATTTCCGGCTCGACAACGGCCAGGTGGATGGCTATCCGCTGGCATGGTGCATCGACGTCGAAGCGTGCTTTGCTGCGATCAGTTTCTTTCACGGCAATGCAGGCGCCCGTCCGGAACACATCGAGTGGCAGTCCTGACCCCGGTAGAGGCCGACCTTGGTCGGCCCGCCCCGCCTCGCATTCCGGTGGGTGCCAACCGTTGGTTGGCACGCCTGCATCAAAACCCCGGCAACCCCGGCGGATTGGTCTGCGATCGCGGCACCGCTTCTTCGGCCACGTTCCAGCGCGCCAGCACCTTGGCGTAGGTACCGCTGCTGATCTGGGTGTTCAGCGCCTGGGTCACCGCGTCGGCCAGACCGCTGCCCTTGCGGGTGGTCACCGAGATCGCTGCCGCATCGGGCCAGCCGCCCGGGAACAGGCCTACCCGGCGTACCTTGCCATCGCGTGCCGAATAGGCGCCGGTGGCATTCGGCTCGAACGACACATCCGCGCGACCGGTGATCACCGCCAGCCGCCCGATCACCGCGTCATCGAAGTACTGGTACTCCACCGGTTTCAGGCCTGCGGCGATGTTCTGCTTGTCCCATTGGCGCAGGATCTGGTCCTGGTTGGTGCTGGCGCCCACCACCACTTTCAGCCCGGCCACGTCGGCGGGCGTGGCGATCTTCTGGATCGGCCCGTCGGTGCGGGTATAGATGCCCAGCAGGTCGAAACGGTAGCTGGAGAAGTCGAACTTCTTCTTGCGCTCTTCAGTGACCGTCACGTTCGACAGCACCGCATCGTACTTGCCCGATTCCAGCCCCAGCGGCCAGTCGGCCCAGGCCACCGGCACCACCACCAGCTTCAGGCCGAGGCCATCGGCGATCAATCGTGCGATATCGGGCTCCACGCCCACCACTTCCTTGCTGTCGGCACCGTAGTCGGCCAACGGCAGCTGGCCGGGATGGGTGGCGATGGTGAAGGCGCCCGGGGTGACGAAACGGTAGCCGGCCGGAATCAGCGCCTGTGCCTTCGGATCGGGCGTACCCTTCAGCAGCTCCGCGTTGCTGGCTGCCAGCGATGTCGCCGCAATGGGTACGCCGTCGGGGGCCTGGCGCACACGTGCGTAGACGATGCCGGCGATGCCGATGACCAGCACACCGACGATCAACAGGGTGCTGCGCGTGGGACGTCGCTGCGATGCTGGGCTCATGGGGGTTTCTCGAAAGGGGTTACAGGCGGGTGGCAAGGAAATCGGCTGTGCGTTGCTGGCGCGGGCGCTCGAACAGCGCCTCCGGCGTGCCCTGCTCGATCACCCGGCCCTGGTCCATCATCACTACGTGGTCGGCCACGCGGCGGGCGAAGCCCAGTTCGTGGGTGACGATCACCAGCGTGGTGCCGGAGCTGGCCAGCTCCTCGATCACGCTCAGCACCTCCGACACCAGCTCCGGGTCCAGCGCCGAGGTCGGCTCGTCGAACAGCAGCACCTTCGGCTGCAACGCCAGCGCGCGGGCAATGGCCACGCGCTGCTGCTGGCCGCCGGACAGCTGGCGCGGGAAGGCATCGGCCTTGTCGGCCAACCCCACCCGCTCCAGCAGCGTGCGCGCCTGCTGCTCAGCCTGTGCACGCGAGACACCGCGCACGGCGATGGGTGCTTCGATGATGTTCTCCAGCGCGGTCATGTGCGGGAACAGGTTGAAGCCCTGGAACACCATGCCGACTTCCGCGCGACGGCGGCGGATCTCGCCCTCCGGCAGCTCGTACAGCGTGTCGCCGTCGCGACGGTAGCCGATCAGTTGCCCGCCCACGGTGACGAAGCCACTGTCAGCGCGTTCAAGATGATTGATCAGCCGCAGCAGCGTGGACTTGCCGGCACCGGACGGGCCGATCAGCACGGTCACGCTGCCCGCCTTCAGTTCCAGGTGCACGTCATCCAGCACGGACTGCTCGCCGAAGGTCTTGCCCACGCCCTGCAGGGAAACCGCCGCGCCCGTGCCCGCCTCGATCGGAACGGCAAAGGTCGCGCGGCTGGGCACGCGTGCAATGGCCGGGACCACCGGGCGCGGTGACGTCGACGGTACCCGCGACACGCTGCGCTCATGCTGCAGCTGGCCGCGCGCGAAACGCTGCTCCACCCGCCGTTGCAGCAGCGACAGCACCGTCAGGATCACCAGGTACCAGACCGTGGCCACCATCAGCAGCGGCACCACCTCCAGGTTGCGCCGGTAGATCACCTGCACCGTATAGAACAGCTCCGGCAGCGCCAGCACGTAGACCACCGAGGTGCTCTTGGCCAGGGCGATCACATCGTTGAAGGCAGCCGGCAGGATCGAACGCATCGCCTGCGGCAGGATGATGCGGCGTACCTGCCGACCGCGTGGCAGGCCCAGCGCGGCGGCGGCTTCGTACTGGCCATGGTCGACCGACAGGATGCCGCCACGGATCACCTCGGCCGAGAACGCCGCCTGGTTCAAGGTGAGGCCGAGTACCGCCGCAGTGAACACACCGATCAACTGCGTGGTCGGGTACGAGAACAGGCTGATGCCGGTGAACGGCACGCCCAGTTCGATGGTGCTGTACAGGTAGCCCAGGTTGTTCAGCAACAGCAACAGCACCAGCAGCGGAATCGAGCGGAACAGCCACACGTAACCCCACGACACCGCCGACAGCAACGGTGAGCCGGAGACGCGGGCCAGCGCCAGCAACGTGCCCAACGCAAAACCGAGGCCGGTACCAAGCGCGGTCAGCAGCAGGGTGCGCCCCAGCCCTTCCAGTACCGGGCGGGCGAAGAACCATTCAGCGAACGTGCCCCAGCCCCAGCGTGGGTTGCCCAGCACCGACTGCAGCCCGATCAGGATCAGCGCCAGTGCCAGCACCGTACCGATCACCTGCAGTGGATGCCGTGCCGGCACGATCTTCAGCGCCGTGGCCGGCTGGCGGGGAATGCCCTCGATGGCGGTGGAAGGCGTACTCATGCCACCGCTCCGTGCAATGCGATGTCGGGCGCGACGCCCACTTGCGGCTGCGGTACCAGATGCTTTTCGAACGGAAGATGCGCGATGGTTTCCGGATCCGCATCCAGATCGAACAGCGCGGTGTAGCCGTGGCTGAGGTACAGGCCGACGGCCTCCGGCTGGCGGAAGCCGGTGGTCAGGAACACGCGCCGATAGCCTTGCCGCGCGGCCTGGTCTTCCAGTTCCTGCAGCACGCGACGGGCGATGCCCTGCCTGCGCAGGCCAGGCAGCGTCCAGATGCGCTTGAACTCGGCGGTATCGTCGTCGCGATGCGGCATGAACGCGCCGCCGGAGATTGCCACGCCGTCGCGCAGCAGCAGCACGAACGCACCCACCGGGGCCGCGAATGCTTCCGCCGGGTAGCGCTGCAGTTCTTCGCGGGCGCTGCCACCAATCCGACGGCGCACGTCCGCATAGCGGTTGTCGTATTCCTGTTCCAGGCCGTCGAACAAGGGACGCGCCAACGGGTCATCCACCGCGGTGTACAGGAAGCGATCGTTGTCGTATCGCACGCTCATGCCACGTCCTCCACCAGGTAGTGCTCGGCCAGGCGCGCCCATAGACTGGCCGCGGGGGCGATGGCCGCATCGTTGAACACATAGCGCGGGCTGTGCAGCGGCGCGCTGTCGCCGTTGCCGACGAATACGAAACTTCCCGGCCGCGCCTGCAGCAGGAAGGCGAAGTCCTCGCTGGCGGTACGCGGTGCGAAGGCCTCCACCACCTGCCCTGCGCCGAACCCCTGCACCGCCACCTCGCGGATGTAGGCCGTCTGCTCGGGGTGGTTGATCACGCTGGGGAAGCCGCGCGGGAATTCGATCTCGGCACGCGCACCAAACGCGGCGGCGGTCTGTTCGGCAACGTCGGTGACCCGCCGCCGCAGCGTATCGCGCACCTCCGGCAGGTACGCACGCACGGTCAGCTTCAGCTCGACCACATCGGGGATGACATTGGCCGCCTGCCCACCGTGGATCGAACCCACCGTCACCACGCCCATCTGCCGCGGGTCAACATTGCGCGACACCACGCTCTGCAGCGCAGTGATGATGTGTGCGGCCGCCAGGATCGGGTCGACGCTGCCCTGCGGTTCGGCGCCGTGGCCACCCTTGCCGATCACCCGCAGCCGCGCCCAGTCCACCGAGGCCATCGCCGGTCCGTCGACGAAGCCGAAGTGCCCCACCGGCACACCCGGCCAGTTGTGCAGGCCATAGATGGCATCGACCGGAAAGCGCTCGAACAGGCCATCGGCGATCATCTTCGAAGCGCCCGATCCCGTTTCCTCGGCCGGCTGGAATACCAGCTGCAACGTGCCGTCGAAACGGCCGTGATGGGCCAGGTAGTGGGCGGCCGAGAGCAGGATGGCGGTATGGCCATCGTGGCCGCAGGCGTGCATCAGGCCTTCGCGCTGGCTGGCATAGGCCAGCCCGGATTCCTCACGGATCGGCAGCGCGTCGATGTCGGCGCGCAGGCCCAACCGGCGGCTGCCCTGCCCGCGCTGCAGCGTACCGACCACGCCGGTGCCACCGATACCAGTGCTGACCGCGTAGCCCCATTGCTGCAGCAGTTCCGCCACGCGGGCACTGGTTCGGTGTTCTTCGAACGCCAGTTCCGGGTGCTGGTGCAGGTCATGGCGGATCGCGATGGCCTGGTCGGCACGTGCTGCGATCTCGGGCAGTACGCCCGTTGCTGGCGAATTCCGCCGGGCATGGCCCGGCGCTACCGAAATATCTCCGCTCATCGCCTTATCCCACCTTAAGCGCCGGCTCGGCGTCGGTCGCATAACGGCTGGCCTTGCGCGGCAGGCCCAGGTGGTCGCGCAAGGTCTGCCCTTCCAGCACGCTGCGGTGGTAGCCACGCGCTTCCAGCAGCGGCAGCACCAAGGTCACGAAATCATCCAGGCCTTCGCGCTGCGCGGCGAAGCCGAGGATGAAGCCATCGCTGGCGCCGGCGTCGAACCAGCGGATCAGCTCATCGGCCACATGCTCCGGCGTACCAATGAAGTTCGGCCGCGGGCTCACCGCCTGCAGTGCCACCTGGCGCAGGCTCAGGCCCTGCTCGCGCGCGTCCTGCTTGATGCGGTCGGTGGTGGAGCGGAAGGAATTGGCACCGATATCGCCCAGTTCCGGGAACGGCGCATCCGGGTCGTACTGGCTGAAGTCGTGGTGGTCGAAGAAGCGTCCCAGATATGCCAGTGCATCGTCCAACCCGGCCAGCGCGGCAATCGCCTGGTACTTGGCCTCGGCTTCTTCCGCGGTACGGCCAACGATCGGGCCGATGCCCGGGAAGATCTTGACGTCACCGGCGCTGCGGCCATGGACGATCGCCGAGTTCTTCACCTTCTGGGTGAACGCACGGGTCTCCTCCAGCGACGGCGCGTGGGTGAACACCGCATCGGCGTACTTTCCGGCCAGCGCAATGCCATCGTCGGACGAACCAGCCTGGAAGATCACCGGCTGCCCCTGCGGCGAGCGCTGGATGTTGAGCGGACCTTCCACCTGGAAGAAGCGGCCTTTGTGGTCGAGGCGACGGAACTTTTCCGGTGCGAAGAACGTGCCGCTGTCGCGGTCGCGCACGAATGCATCGTCATCCCACGAGTCCCACAGGCCCTGCACCACTTCAAGGTACTCATCGGCAATCTGGTAACGCAGCGCGTGTTCCGGATGCGGGCGGCCATAGTTGCGGCCCGATCCTTCCAGCGGCGAGGTCACCACGTTCCAACCGGCACGGCCACCGCTGAGAAGGTCCAGCGAGGCGAACTGGCGGGCCACGGTGAACGGATCGCTGTACGAGGTGGAGAGCGTGCCGGCCAGGCCGATCTTCTTGGTTGCCGTCGCCAGTGCCGACAGCAGCGAGATCGGCTCGAAGCGGTTGAGGAAATGCGGGATCGACTTCTCGTTGATGTACAGGCCGTCAGCGACGAAGCCGAAGGCGATGCCGTTGTCCTCGGCGGTTCGCGCGATGTCGATGTAATAGCCCAGGTTGACGCTGGCATCGGGCGCGTTGGACGGATGCTTCCAGGCATGCATGTGGCTGCCGGGGCCCTGCAGCATGATGCCGAATGGGATGGGACGGGGGGTCGTGCTCATGGGGTCGCTCCAGCAGTCAGGCCACCGCCGCGCGGGGTGCGGGCGACAGCAGTTCAAGGGACGTCAGGCGTGCGTCGAGGTCGGCCACCGGCGCGTCGAGGATGAATTCACCCACGCCGAAGCGCCGGTGCAGCGCATCCAGCTCGCTGCGTACGTGCTGCGCATCGCCAGACAACACGCTGGGGCGTGTCTCCTCGATGCGGAAATCGGTCACACCCACCTGCCGTGCGTACTCGGCAGCGGCCTCGGGGCTGGGCAGGTTCACCGTCTGTCCGGGGCCCAGGTGCAGCTTGTAGACCCGCAGCGCGCCGATATGACGCGCAGCGGCCTCGCTGGTGGGCGCGGCGAAGGCCACGGTTGCCAACAGCGGTGCATGCGTGGACACCGCGCGATACGCCCCGAAGGCGGCCTCGATGTGCTTCGGGTCACCATCAAAGTGCGCGGCATACACGAAGCGCCAGCCCAGTTCGGCCGCCTGCCGCGCGCTCTGCGGGCTGGCGCCCAGCAGGAAGCGCTCCGCCAGCGTCTGCGGAGTCGGCCGCGCCTGCGCATCCGCCTGCGTATTGGACAGATACCCTTCCAGGTCGCGCAGCTGCTGGTCGAAATTGGCGAATGCCGGACGACCGGCGGCCAATGCGGCAGTCGATGCCGGCAGACCGCCCGGTGCCTTGCCCACGCCCAGATCCACGCGCCCCGGCGCCAATGCGGCCAGCAGATTGAAGTTCTCGGCCACCTTGTACGGCGCGTAGTGGCGCAGCATCACCCCGCCACTGCCGATGCGGATGCGTCGGGTCTGCGCCAGCACCCACGCCGCCAGCACCTCCGGTGCCGGGCTGGCCAACGTCGGCGCCGCGTGGTGCTCGGCAAACCAGTAACGGTGGTAGCCCAGCTGCTCGGCGCGCTGCGCCAGCTGCAGGCTGTTGCGCAGCGCCTGTTCCGGCGTGCTGCCGTCGGCCACCGGGCTCTTGTCCAACACGCTGGTGAGGTAGCTCATCGTCACGTCCTCGCTCAGGGATGGGCCACGGGAATGCCCAGCAGGCCGTTCAGTGCCGCCAGGATCGGCTCGGCACCGGAGATGTACTGGCGCTGCTGGTACTCACCACTGGCGTGTTCATTGACCACGCCCTGCGGCAGCACCAGCTTCGGCAGCGACTGGTCCTGCTCGCCGATCTCGGCGATCACCTCGCGGCGCGGCCGGCTGAAGCCGATGCGGCGCACGTCCAGCTGCGCGTCCAGGCCGTCGATGCTCGACAGCGCCCCTTCCAGCAGCAGACTGTGCCGGCAGAAGAAGCGTTGTCCGGGCAGCTGGCCGTCCTCGAACTCGCGGTCCAGCAGGAACAGGATGGGTTTGTGGGTTGCGTCTACAGCCACGGAATCGTCCTCGTAGGGGCCGGCAATGCACTGCCGCTTCGATATCGATGCTAGAGAAGGACGGCCGGATGCCAGCGCCAGAACTCGACAATCCACGGTCGGATCCGGCCATGCAGATGCAGGTTGGCAATAAGCAGACTGCCGGCTGTTATGGACGCTCGCGGCGTCAGGCCGCCTGCGCGGGCGCGCGCCAGCCCAGTGCCGGCGCGATGTCCTCGATCACCGTGGTGAGGATGCGCCGGTAGTCCTGCTCGGGCAGCTCATAGGGCAGTTCCACCCGCAGCTCGTCCACGTGCTGCAGCAGCGGATCGGCCTGCAACCGCGCGATGATCTGCGCCGTGCTGCCGACCACGTCGGGGGCGAACATCGTGCGTCGCGGCCCTTGGGGCGCCAGGGTGCGCGCATGCCGCTGCGCACTGAAGGCGTCGATCCGCTGGCGCGTGGCCGCATCCACACCCTCGGTGGGCACCAGCACCCGCCCCACCGCCACGCGGCGCGGGCTGTCCACCGGCAGTGCCGCGCGATAGGCCTGCAGGTGCTGCAGTTGGGCGCCAAAGAAGTCATCACTCAGCTCGGCGCGGTTGACGTTGCCCAGCAGCAGATGCAGCCCCTGCTCACCCGCCGAACGCGCCGACTGCAGAGAGCCAGCGCCATACCAGACCCGATCCACCAGCCCGGGCGCGTGTGGCTGCAATCGCGGACGATAGCGGGTGGCGGCATTACCGACTTCGGCGTCCGCGTCACCCAACGGCTCACCCCGCAGCGCTTCCAGCAACCGCGCCACCCGACCATGGGAAAAGTCGATGTGCGCAGGGTCGCTGTCGTACAGCAAGGGCCCAACCAGTTCCCCGTGCGGCGGCGCACCGGTACTGACGCCCACCTGCAACCGGCCACCGGCCAGCGCGTCCAGCAAGGACAGATCCTCGGCCAGGCGGAACGGTGTTTCATAGCCCAGCTGGATCACCGCACTGCCCAGCTCGATGCGCGTGGTGTGCTGGCTGGCCGCCGCCAGGAACACCGCTGCCGAGCTGATACCCGGTTCCAGGTGACGGTGGCGCACCCACGCACCGTCATAACCCAGCTGTTCGGCAAACGCGATCAACGCCAGCGTCGCATCCAGGCCCGCACGCGGTTGTTCCGGCAGATAGCTTCCGGGCGTGAGGAACGCCAGGTGCCGCAGCTGCACCGCCACGTCCTAGGCGATCCTGCGCAGCGGCGCCGGCAGCGCCGCCGCCAAGGGTGCAATGTGTCCCGCTGCACGCTCGGCCGCCAGTTGGATGCGCGCCTGCAGAGCAGCACTGTTGATACGGTCACCATCGAAATCAGCCGGCGTGGCATACACCCCGATAGGCAACGTATGCGCCTGCAGGAAGCTGAAAAGTGGCCGCAGCTGATGGTCGATCACCAGCGCGTGGCGCTCGCTGCCACCGGTCGCGGCCAGCAGCACCGGCGTATCCACCAGCGCATCCAGTTCAATGAAGTCGATCAGGTGCTTGAACAGGCCCGGATAGGACCCGCGATACACCGGCGTGGCCGCCACCAGCAGCTGCGCCGATTCAATCGTGGCCAGCGCGCGCTCCACCTGCGGCTCCACTTCACTGCGCTGCAGCGCCTGCCCCAGCGAGCGCGCGATCGGCGCCAGCTCGACCAGCTCCACGCTGATGTTCACCCGTTCGCGCAGTTCTTCCAGCAGATGCCGCACCAGCAGCAACGTGCGCGAGTTGGCCGATGCCGTCGGCGAACCAATCAACGCAACCACATTCAATGCAGATGACATGAAACGCTCCCATGTAGCGCCGAGCCACGCTCGGCTGCGTGTTGCATGAACCTCAGAACCGGTAGTTGACGCGCCCGTACCAGAACGTGCCGACGTTGCTCAGCACATCACCGCTGTCCCAGGTGGTCTCGATGCTGGCCACGTCGGTGGCGCTGCGTGCATATGCGGGCACCTTGCGGGTGCGCTTGTCGAACACGTTGTTGATGCCCAGCGCCGCACTCCAACCTGCGCCCAGTTCCACCCCACCGGACAGGTTGGTCACCAGCACCGGCGGCTGCTTGTACTCCACGCCATTGTTCAGGCGCTTGATCGGGCCGTAGTAGGTGAAGTCCACGTTCGAGCGCCAGCGCCCGTTCTGCCAGCCCAGCCCTGCCACCTGCGTGTACGACGGCGTGCGGAAGCGCAGCGCGTACTCGCTCGACTTGGTCAACAGGTTGATGTTCGGCAGGCCCTGCAATGCCTGCGGAATCGCGCTCACCTTCTGGATGGTGGTGCGGCCCACGTTTGCCGCGTAGGTCCAGCGCAGCTTGCCCCACTGCGTTTCCTGGTTCGCTTCCAGGGTCAGCTCCACACCGCGCGTGCGGGTGTCACCCACGTTGGTGAAATAGCTGGCGTAGAACGCATCACCGGGCAGGATGCTGATGCCGGCCGTACCCAGCAGCGCATCAATCGTGTTCTTCTGTGCGGCGGTCAGCACGGTGCCACTGTTGTCGGTCACCCGCGCCGGGTCCTGCGCGTTGTAGCCGATCTGGCTGGACTGGCCGAGCTGGCCACGGATGTCGATCTGGTACGCATCCACCGCCAGATGGAAGGCCGGGCTCGGGTCCCAGGTCACGCCAAGGCTGTAGTTGGTCGCCTTCTCCGGCTTCAGCGGCGTAGCGCCCAGCGCCACCGCTGCCGGCGAAGCGACCTGCGCCACCAGCGTTGTACCGCACGGGCAGCTGCCGGTGGCCTGGTAGAACTGCGCCCCCAGGCTCGGCGCGTGGAAGCCGTTGCTGACCGTGGCGCGCACACCCAACGCATCGGTGAAGTCGAAGCGCGTGGTCAGCCGACCGGTCGATACCGTGCCGAAGTCGGAATGGTCTTCCCAGCGCGCGGCCGCATCCAGGTACCAGCGCGAGGTGATGTTGGTCGCCGCACCGGCGTACACCGCCTTGCTGTTGCGGGTGGCCTTCACCGCATCGGCGGTGGAATAGCCCACGAACGCGGCCGCACCGAAGCCGGTGTACGACTCCCACTGCCCTGCCCCGCGCTCGTACTGCTCGTGCTGGTACTCGGCACCGGCACTTACTTCCAGCGGCGAAGCGAAGGCCGCCACCTCGAAGCTGCGACGAAGATCGAGGTTGGCGATGCCCTGCTGGTAGTCCAGCTTGCCGTCGTAGAAGTCGGTGGGCGAGCCGGGGTACGGCAGCGAATAGTTCACCGAATTGCGGGTGTAGGTACGCACCGTGTTGCGGTTGCCGGTCAGGCTGACGTCGTAATCCCAACCCGCAACCTGGCCCTTCACACCGGCCGTGCCGGTGTACTGCTTCTCCTTGGTTTCCAGCACCGGCAGGAAGCCATCGGGGAAGACACTCAGCACGCCTGGCGCCTTGTACGTAGTGAAGATCGTCGCCGGCAGCCGGAAGTTCTGGATCGCCTGCGCAGTGCGGTCGCTGGCGGTGGCATTGGCGTAGAACTGCGCGTTCTCGCCCAGCCCATGGCCCACGTTCACCGCGAAGGCCTTCAACGCATACGAGGGTGAGCTGAGGATGATGTTGGCCTCGGCATTGCGTCCGGCCTCGGCCGGGTTCGGCGACGCCCCCGCCGGCAGCCGGTTGTTCGGTCGCAGCGCCACCAGGTTGCCATTGGCATCCACCGCCGGATAGCTCAGGTAGCCATCGATGTAGCGTCGCGTGCGGATCGCATGGTGCTGGCGCGTGCTCTCGCCGGACAGGTTGATGAAGCCATCGGCGCCCCAAGGCAGGCCGATGTTGGCGCGCACGCTGGTGCGGCTGCCGTCACCGTCGGTGCTCTGCCCGCTCTCCACCGACACATCGCCACCGTGCGCCTGCGATTTCAGGATCACGTTGATCACCCCGGTGATCGCGTCCGAGCCGTAGATGGCCGACGCGCCATCACGCAGCACCTCCACGTGGTCGATGGCCGATACCGGAATCAGCGCCAGATCGGCCCAGGCATGGCCCGGATAGCCGCCGCCGTTGGCGCCACTGACGTACGCACTGGCATTTCGCCGCTTGCCGTTCACCAGCACCAGCGTGTAACCCGGTGACAGGTTGCGCAGCTGGTAGCCGCGGATCAGGCTTTCCTGGTCGCTCTGGTAGCCGCCAATCTGGCTCAGCGACGGCAGGCTGCGCTGCAGCGCTTCCAGCAGGTTGGCCTGGCCGGTAGCCGCGAGGTCTTCCGCGGAAATCACGTCGATCGGTGTCGAGCTGTTCTTCACCGTGCGCGTACTGGTACGCGAGCCGGTCACCACCACTGCATCCAGTGTGGACGCGGCGAGGTTCGCAGAGGTGGCCGTGGTCGCTGACGGCGCATCGGCATCAGCCGCATGCGCCGGGGCGGCGGCAAGAGCGGCCGCAATCAGCAGGGAGAGCGTGGACAGCGCAGGAATATGGGCAGCAGGCATGGGGGCTCGTGGGGGTGGGCCGGAGACACGCCTCCATTCAAGGGCCCACGCGCAACGCGCAACAGCGGATATCGCGTCATGTGACCGTCACATCGCGCCATCCACATGACTGCTGGTAATGACCTTACGCAGCAACGCGCGCGCGCCCGGCGCCAACGGAAACCCGCCACCGGCCATATGCCGCACCGGTATCACCTCATGCCGCCACGAGATGCTGGCGCAGGCACCTTCGTCGGTAGCATCAAGCCATGCCCACCCTGCCTGCCGAACCGAACGCGCCTACCGTCGCCATCGTGGCCTGCCACGGCCAGGGCCTGTTCGAATTCGGCTGCGCGGTCGGCCTGTTCGCGCCCATCCGCCCCGAGCTGGGCGTGGCCTGGTACCGCACCCAGCTCTGCGCTGGCGAGCCCGGTGCGCTGCGCATGCTCGGCAGCGCGCAGGTACAGCTGCCCTACGATCTGAGCGCTGTCGACGACGCCGACATCATCGTCATTCCCGGTTGGCGCGAACCCAGCGAGCGCCCGCCACAACCCCTGCTCGATGCCCTCACCCGCGCCCACGCGCGCGGCGCTCGCATCACGTCCATCTGCTCCGGCGCGTTCGTGCTCGCCTGGGCTGGTCTGCTCGATGGCCGCCAGGCCACCACCCACTGGCGGCTCACCGAAACCCTGGCCCGCGAGTTCCCGCGCATCCACGTGCGCGACGACGTCCTGTACGTGGACGCCGGCAGCATCATCACCTCGGCCGGGTCGGCCACCGGCATGGACATGATGCTGCACATGGTGCGCAAGGATTACGGTGCGCGCGTGGCCAACCTCGTAGCGGAGCGGCTGGTGCTGGCGCCGTGGCGTGATGCCGAACGCAGCCAGCGCGTCAGCCGCGCGATCCCGCTGGGCGAGCCCACGCGGCTGGCGAAACTGATGGAATGGATGCGGCGCAATCTACGCGAACCGCATTCGCTGGGCAGCCTCGCCGAACAGGCCGCGCTGAGCCAACGCACCCTGCAGCGGCAGTTCCTCGAAGCCACCGGCCTGTCGCCCATCGACTGGCTCATCCGCGAGCGCGTGGCCTACGCACGCGAACTGCTGGAAACCACCGACCGGCCACTGCAATGGGTGGCCGAACAGGCGGGGTTCGGTTCGCAGGAATCGTTCCGTCGGCACTTCCGCGGCATGGTCGACGCCAGCCCCATCGAATACCGCAACCAGCATCGCAGTGGCGTCAGCGCCGACCGGCTGGTGGGGTGTTGATAGGGCCGGAAGCGCTTGACGCTTACAGCCTCGCGGGAGGGCTGCAGGCACTGTAGCCTCGGGTTTGAACAATCCAGATTCGAGCAGAAGTCCTCGGCCGGCCGCGCCCCGCTGCCATTCATTGTCCAAAGGATCAGCCGTGCTACGGTGTACATACCATGTAACACATGAAGACAACGCCGTGAACGAAGCAACTTTCACATTCCGTGTGGACGAATCACTGAAGGAAGCCTTCGGCAACGCCGCAAAGGCCCGGGACCGCACCAGTGCACAACTACTGCGTGATTTCATGCGCGCCTTTGTGCAGCAACAGGAGGACAGCGAGCTGGAAGCCCGCATCCGTGAGCAGGTTCAGGTCGGATTGGAGGCCGCAAATGCCGGACACCTGATACCCGCAGCCGAGGTTGAGGCCAGATTTGCCGCACGCCGAGCGGCGACCAAACGCAGGCTCGAAAAATCGAGGTGAAAGAACTGCTCTGGACAACGCAGGCGATCGAGGACCGCGAGTTAATCTATGCATTCATCGAAGCGGATAATCCAGCTGCCGCCTTGGCGCTGGATACGTTGTTCGGCCAAAAGTCCCGCCGGCTCGGCGAGCATCCAAACATCGGCAGGAATGGCCGGGTAGCAAACACCCGTGAATGGGTGCTTCATTCCAATTACATTCTTGTATACGACATCGTCGACACGCAGGTGCGGGTGCTTCGCCTGCTGCACACCGCACGTGCCCATGCGGAGGGCAACTGATCACCCACGCATTGGCGGACAAGTTGGACCTTGTTGCCAAAGCGGATGAACCCTCTTGTGGAGATGAACCCTCTTGTGGACAGGCCAACGGAAACCGCCAATCTGAAGGCCTGCACAGGAACAATCTCAACGGCTTGATGCTACCCGCTGCCGTGCATGTATCCGCCAGCACTGCGCCACGAAGCCGATCGCAAACACCACCGCGCATCCCAGCAGCGTCTGCAGGATCACCGGCGCCAACGGTGCCGCCGCAATCGGATGCGCCACCGGCAATCGCGTCAGCGTTTCATTCACGCCCGGCACCAACGACAGCAGGAAGCTGAAAGAGAGCGCGAACGTCGACAGATAAGGCGCCAACCGACCAAGGAACCGCAGCCGCGCTGCCAGCACGCCACCGAATGCAATCAGCAGGATCACCACACCAAATGCATGGCCCGGGTTGAGGCCCCCGGTGCTGGAGACGGTGAACGACGTCACCACCGACAGCACCAATCCCAGCAGATACAGCTTGCCCGCGCGCGTAGCGGGATCAATGGCGCGATGGCGGATGAATCCGTAAACGCCGGCGACGATGGGAATCAGGCTGATCGCGGTGTGCACGACGCCCAGGGGAGAAAGCGGATGACTCATGGCAACCTCTGCTGGAGTTATAAACCTACTAGTAGGTAGGCATGGTGGACAAAAAGAAGACCCGCTTCGCGCAGGCCTTCCGGGAATCACTCAGACCGCCGCGCTCACCCGGGCAATCGACAACCGTGCCAGCGCCGCGAACGTCGCTGCATCACCAAAACCGCGTGCAGCCAGCATGGCGCCATGCACCGACGCCATGAAGGCCTTCGCCTCGTCCGCAGGCGTGCCCTGCAGACGCAGCTGGCCGCGGGCTACACCCTTTTCGAGCGTCACGGTCAGCCAGCTGGTCAGATCCTCGAAGTGCCCGCGCACTTCGTCGGCAACTTCCAGCGGAATCATCGGCATCTCGGCGGCCAGCATCGCGCAGATGCAAAACGACGCCGTGCCACCGGCAATGCAGGTCGACCAGTAGTCCACGTAGGCGTTGAGCTCCTGCAACGGATCGCCCAACTGCCGGTCAAGCAGCGCCAGGCCCTCGCGTGCCTCCGCCCGGTACAGCTCCACCACCGTGCGCACCAGGTCGGCCTTGCTGGGGAAATGGTGGTGGATGCTGGCCTTGCTGATGTTCACCCGCGCGGACACGTCGGCATAGCTGAAACCGTTGTAGCCACCGGCTTCCAGCAGGGATCGCGTCTGCGCGATGATTTCCAGGGCTTTGGGGGAAAGTGCGTCGCTCATGATACCAACCTACTAGTAGGTTGACTTCCTGTCAACATCACCACGGGCAAGGCTCCACGGCGGCGGAGTTGACATGCAGGCATTTACCTGCCTATTGTCATCCCACGGACGGCACCCCGCCGTCCACCGTGGAGCCGCAATCATGGTGGATATCGCACACAGAGTCGGCATCAACGCCCCATTGGCCCAGGTCTACCAAGCCCTGGCCAGCCCCGAAGGCATCGCCGCCTGGTGGGCCGAAGACACCACCGGCGACCGCCATGTCGGCGGCACCGTCACCGCCCGCTTCACCGCCAATGGCCAGGAAATCGGCGCGATGCAGATGAAGCTGCTGCAGTTGCAGCCGAACGAACTGGTGCTGTGGGAATTCATCGACGGCCCGCCGGAATGGATCGGCACCACCGCGCGCTTCGCCCTGCACCAGGACGGCGACTACTGCATCGTGCTGTTCACTCATGAAGGCTGGAAGGAACGCGTGGAGTTCATGCACCACTGCAGCACCAAATGGGCCATCTTCCTGATGAGCCTGAAAGCCCTGCTGGAAACCGGGCACGGCCAGCCCAGCCCGCACGACATCAAGATCGACAACTGGAACTGAAGGCCCCCATGGATGCAGACAAGGTGTTCAAGGCACTGGCCGACCCCACACGCCGCACGCTGCTGGACCTGCTGTGCGAGCGCAACGGGCAGACGCTCGGGCAACTCTGCGAGCACCTGCAGATGGCCCGGCAATCGGTCACCCAGCACCTGGGCCTGCTGGAAGACGCCAACCTGATCAGCACCGTCAGGCGCGGCCGCGAGAAGCTGCACTTCATCAACCCGGTGCCGCTGCACGACGTCTATACGCGCTGGGTAAGCAAGTTCGAGCAGCAGCGCCTGAGCCTGCTGCATGACCTCAAACAGGAACTGGAAGGAGAATGATGATGAGCGCTGAATCCACCCGTTTCATCCACGTGATCTACATCGCCTCTACGCCGCAGAAGGTGTTCGAGGCCATCACCCGGCCGGAGATTGCCCGCACCTACTGGGGCCATGAAAACGTATCGGACTGGCAACCCGGCTCACACTGGCAACACGTGCGCGCCAACGACGAACGCAAGGTCGAGCTGGTGGGCGAAGTGGTGGAAAACACCCCACCCTCGCGGCTGGTGATCACCTGGGCAGCCGCCTCGCAGGCAGACAACCCGAAGGCCTACAGCCGGGTGACGTTCGAGATCGTGCCGTATGAGGACATGGTCAAGCTGACGGTGACCCATGACGAGCTGGAACCGGGCAGCGGCATGGATACCGGTATCCGCCAGGGCTGGCCCATCGTGCTGTCCAGCCTGAAGTCGCTGCTGGAAACCGGCAAAGGCCTGGACGTCTTCGCCAAACCGCAGGGCTGATCGCAACCGACCTGTGAAGGGGTCTTGATGCGGCTGAACCACGCATGTAACAAGCACTGGCCGGTTGTCCGCCAAGTACGCGTTACATCACATCAACACGGCATCATTGCAACGCAGTCTCAACACCCTTCCACAGGTTCGTCTTGCAGCCCACTTTCCCTTCGGCCGGTGAACCGGCCCCGTCGTCGCCGTCCTTCATTGAAGTCGTTGTTGTGCGGGCCGGTACCCACCTGTTTGCCATCGATGTCGAAGCCGCGATTGAAATCCGCGGGCCGGAAACCTTTGATCGCCCCGGCAGTGGCACGCGCCCGCACCTCGCCGTGCGCGGCCACGCCCTGCCGGTGGTCGACCTGCGCCAGGCCATCGGCTTGGCCGCCTTCGCCCACGGCTGCCCGGCCATGCTGCTGATGCAGGCAGGCGCGGAGACCTTCGCTCTGGCCGTCGACGAGGTGCGGGACATCGAAAGCGTGCCATGCCACAAGGTGCAGCCTGCCACGGATATCCCGTTCGGGTTCTGCAGCCATCGCATCGCGTTGGGCACTTTGGGCGAGATCCCGTTGATCGACCACGCACTGTTGAAGATGGGGTGATCCGCCGTTGCGTGGCTATTGCGCCGGGCAAACGCTGAATGCCGCCCTCACGCTCACCCACGCCAAACCCGGTTCCGACCGCCCTCCGACGGCGCCCATCACAGCATCGCCTGCAGACGTTCCAGGCAACCCTCGATGAGCGCTTCAGACACAGGTTCCCTGCACAGCAAAGTGGCGGCGGTCACCCTCGGCTTCTGGGTGATGAAGATCGCCGCCACCACCCTCGGCGAGACCGCCGGCGACCTGCTGTCGATGACGCTCAACCTGGGCTACGTCGCCAGCTCGGTCATCCTGCTGACCCTCTTCGCTGGCCTGCTGGCCGTGCAGCTGTCGGCGCGGCGCTTTCACCCGGTGCTGTTCTGGTCGGTGGTGCTGGCCACCAGCACCGCCGGCACCACCCTATCCGATCTGATCGACCGCACGCTGGGGCTGGGCTACGCCACCGGTGCAAGCCTGCTGGCGGGCTGCCTCGCGCTGGTGCTGCTGGCGTGGCGGTTGTCGGAAAAGTCGATTTCGGTCAGCCATATCGCATCGCGCCGCGCCGAAGGTTTCTACTGGACCGCCGTGCTGTTCTCCAACACGCTCGGCACCGCGCTGGGCGATTTCCTCGCTGATGATTCCGGGCTGGGCTTCACCGGCGGCGCGCTGCTGATCGGCAGCCTCATCGCGCTTACCGCGTTGGCCACCCGCATCAAGGGCATCAACCGGGTGGTGCTGTTCTGGATCGCCTTCGTGCTGACGCGTCCGTTCGGCGCCACCTTCGGCGACCTGCTGACCAAGCCGCTGGAAAAGGGCGGGCTGGGCTTCGGCACGGTGGGTTCTTCGCTGGTGCTGTTCACCATTCTGGTAACGCTGGTGGCGCTGCCGATGCTGCAGCGTAAGCCGCAGCCAGCCAGCTAGCGCGCCGTCCAGCCGCCGTCCACCGGCAGCGCCGTGCCGGTGATCTGTGCCGCCGCGTCCGATGCCAGGAACACCACCATCTCCCCCAACTGCTCGGGTGTCACGAACTGTAGCGAAGGCTGCTTCTCGGCCAGCAGCGCGCGGGCGGCGGTTTCCTGATCCGTGCCGTCCTTCTCTGCCAACGCGGTGATCTGCTGCTCCACCAGCGCCGTTCGCACCCACCCCGGGCAGATCGCATTGGCGGTGATACCCGTGCCCGCGTTTTCCAGCGCCGTTACCTTGGTGAAGCCCACCACGCCGTGCTTGGCCGCCACATAGGCCGACTTGTTCACCGAGCCCACCAGCCCGTGCACCGATGCGATGTTGATGATGCGACCGGCGCCCTGCTGTTTCATGTGGGGCAAGGCCGCTGCCGTTGAATGGAAGACCGCCGAGAGATTCAGCGCGAGGATCGCATCCCACTTCGCTACGGGAAATTCCTCGATCGATGCGGTGTGCTGGATGCCCGCGTTGTTCACCAGGATGTCGATACGCCCCATCGTCGCAACGGCGCGGTCGATCATCCCGCGCACCGCCTCGCCCCGCGACAGGTCGGCGCCATCATGCGCCACCCGCACACCGAACTCGGCTTGCAGGCCGGAGCGGATGCGTTCGATCTCCTGCGCATCACCGAAACCATTCAGCACGATGTCCGCGCCTTGCCGCGCAAGTGCCGTGGCAATGCCAAGACCGATACCGCTGGTAGAGCCGGTAACCACCGCAACTTTTCCATTGAACATGGGCGAGCTTCCATCAGGCATAGGCACCCAGTGTAGCCCTGTGTCTCCACTCCAAGCGCGGATCAGTAGATCCACGCCATGCGTGGATGCTGTTGCCTCAACGCCCCATCACTTCCAATGATCCGGCCCCAAAAACGGCAGGCTCAGCACAAACACCGGAACGGCCACAGGCACCAATGCAGCCCCCAACACCTTCCCCGCCGTCGTCCCAACCCCCGGCTTGTCCGTATCGTCCGGCCGAATCCGCTCAGCCCGCGCGGTAATCGACTGCGGCAGCTTCGCCTTCGCGGCCAGCGCCGCATCATCCGGCAGCTTCACCCGCTCGCCATCACTCTCGAACAGCGCGCTGTAATAGCTGCCGCCCTGCCTGGAAAGATTGCAGTCCGGGTTCGCCGCCAACTCGTAGCGGGTCCGGGCTTCAAGGATGTACGGCTGGCGCGTCAACGCAGCGATGGCCTTGGCCACTCGCGGGCTGATCTCCAACCGCTCCAGCTTGAACTGCGCCACCTGTTCCGGCGTCACCTGCTCCGGCCGGAGCAGCAGCGCGTAGCTGCCATGCACCTTGGTCCGATCAGCCGGAACGCGCCAGTCCTCACGGAAGTACATCTGCGCGCAGACCACGGCCTCGCGCAACGGGCTGTCCATCAAGGCGCGGTAATCACGGAACGGCGCGGCGTCGAAGCGCATTGGCTCTTCAAAGCGCGGCAGCAGGTACAGCTTGCCGTCGTCGGCCACGAACGCGCCGGTAATCTCGCGATTGGAATGGTGGTAGTCCGGCCCACTGGCGCAGCCAGACAGCAGGCCAAGGCACACGGCGGAGAGAATGAAGCGGATGGACGTTCGCATGTCGTATTGAAGGGCTTCCCTGGAAAACCGGCCCCGCCATAAGGTCGAGGCCAGTCTGTCATGGTGCCACGGCGCCGCATGCGATGCAGAACCCGGCTTACTTCAAACGCTCCACCAACCGCTGCCCCACCTCCAGCGCCGACGCCGGGTTCTGCCCGGTAATCAGCTCGCGATCCACCACCACGTGGCCGGTCCACGGCGTGGCGTTGCTGCTGAACTTCGCACCGGCCCGCTGCAACGCAGTCTGCGGGTAGAACTTCATCTCGCCGCCGCCCAGCAGCGGCTTGGCCTGCTCTTCTTCCTGGTTGCTGATCACCGTCATCTGGTAGCCGCTGTAGATCCACTTCGGCGTGGCGGGCATTGCACCCGCCTCCAGCTTTGCCACGAAACCCGAAGCATCCGGCAGCGTGGACAGCAGCGCAATCGGCCCGTGGCAGACCAGCGCGGTGGTCTTGTTGCGCTGGTGGAAGTCGGCCAGCAACCGGCCCAGCGCCGGGCTCTTCAGCAGGTCCTGCATCGGCGCGTGGCCACCGGGAATGTAGACCGCATCAAAATGCGCGTAGCCCTGCTGCTCCACGCGCGCCAGGCTCACCACCGGCGAGGCCGTCGGCGAGGTCAGCGCCAGTTTCTCCAGCAGCTCCTTGTGCAGCGTCAGCTGCGCGGCATCGTTGCCGAAGTACGCCGGCGTCACCGAGGACGCATCCACCGTCGGCGCCCGCCCCTGCGGCGTGGCGAAGGTCACCTCGTGGCCCGCGTCCAGCAGCAGCTTGACCGGCTGCATCAGCTCGTTGAGATAGAAGCCGGTGGACAGCACCCTGCCGTCCTTCAGGTCCAGGTGGTTTTCGTCGGACAGCACCACCAGCACGTTGGCGGCATGCGCGCCGGTTGCGGTTAAGGTCAGCGCCAGCGCTGCGGCCAGCCGGGTCATCAGGTTCATGGGGAGCTCCTATCGGGGAATGGCCGCCACTTTATTCATCGCCCCAGCGGCGATAAATTGGCCTTATCGCAAAACATCTGTTCCCCGGAGAGCCAAATGAGCCGCAAGTTCGACTACCTGGGCGATGTGGAGGTGTTTCTGGCGGTGGTCGAGCACGGCTCGTTCACGGCCGGCGCGGTGGCGCTGTCCACCACGCCCTCGGTGCTGAGCCGCGCGGTCACCCGCCTGGAAGCGCGGCTGGGCCGGCAGCTGCTGCAGCGGACCACCCGCCGCGTGGGCCTGACCGACGCCGGGCGGCTCTATCGGGAACAGGTGCGCACCGCCTTCGGCCTGCTGGACGACGCCGAGCGCGATGTACTGGCCCAGGACGGTGCGCTGGCCGGCCGCGTGCGCCTGAGCGTGCCCACCACCTATGGCCACTATCGGCTGCCGCCCGTGCTGGCGCGCTTTGCGCAGCAGTACCCGCAGGTGCAGGTGGAACTGAACATCACCAACCGCAACGTGGACCTGGTGGCCGAAGGCTTCGACCTGGCCATCCGCCTGGGCCAGCTGCCGGACAGCGGGCTGGTGGCGCGCAAGCTGGAAGACGCCCCGCTGCTGCTCGTGGCTTCGCCGGACTATCTACAGCGCCGCGGCACACCGCAGACGCTGGACGACCTGCAGCAGCACCTGTGCCTGCCCTTCGTAATGCCGCGCACAGGACGGCTGGCACCGTGGATCTTCCGCGACGACGGGCGCGACGTGGACTGGCTGCCGCGTTCATCCATCGAGACCTCCGACGATGTGCTGGGCGTGGTGTCGCTGGCCGAACAGGGCATCGGCATCTGCCAGAGCTATGCGTTCATCGTGCGCGAGCGGTTGCAGCGTGGGCAGCTGGTGGAGGTGTTGCCGCAGCTGCGCGGGAGATCGCGACCGTTCTCTGTGATCTATGCGCCGCATCGGCGGCAATCGGCGGCGGCGCGGGCGATGATTGAGTTGCTGGTGGGGAATGCGGCTGAGGATGGCGTCAGTTAAGGCCGGGGGCTTGTTAACGGTGTCGGGTTTGAACCGGTTTTCGGGGTGTGCGGCTGATCGGGCGCCGTGGCTTGGCGAGGCTGACTAAGAACTGTTGTAAAGAAGGCCGTCGCGCTATGCGCTTGCGGCATGGGCGATTGCGCCACTTTGATTCGCAATCAACAGAGCAGCTGCGCGAATGCGTCTGATGGCGTCGCGTGCTGCACGAATGGTGCGTGCAACAATACTTCTTCGCTCTCGAATTTCGCGATTTTTTCGCGAATTTCAATTTGCATTCGGAGCGACCGCGTAAACACCATGGCGCGCCACCGACAACGGGTGGCCGGGTCTGCAAACCCGAAGAAAGCGACGTCTGTTGTTTACGCTTGCCCGTCGGCACCGTCCTTAACCGGTGCCGGCGGGCAATCCGTCGGCCTTTATGGCGGGCGGTGCGTGGGGGTCTTCGGGCCCGCCGGTTTATGACGTCGCTTCATCCGGTTTGCAGCCACGCATCGTCCGCCACCCCGCTTACGCGGTGGCGCTGTTAAGCACAGCCAAGGAAACCGACGCCATGAGCGAATCCGAGACCTTCTCCTCATACACCGTTGTTGAGCCCATCAACGACGACACCCCGCTGCCCGACCTGAACACCTTCTTGGGCATCCTCAAGCGCATGCGCGGATGCGAGGGTGCTGATGGACTGCCCTGGCCGGAGAACGATGTGTCACCTGGCCGGCGCGTGAGCCTCGCTAGGACTGAGCGCGCGTTGGTGGGGCTACTGACGGTGTTGGAGGTGCTGCACTCGGCGGACCGCTGCCGGGTGGCAGCAGAGCCGGAGCGGCATTTGGATGAGGGGGTGGTTGATGGGTTGTTCTTGGCTTGCCGGGGGTTGGCTGAGTGGGCTTGTCACGAGGTGAGGCCCTCTTAGCTTCAACGGAAGCCGGCGAAGCTTCAGCTTTGTCCATTCAGCCCGGCGCCGTGACCATGCGCTGCAGCAGTTGCGGGCATTTGCGCGAGAGTTGGACCGCCCCTATCCCGTTCTGGGATATCATGCCCCTTAGAAGATAGGAGTCATCGTCCGATATGCCCGCAAGTAAGAAGCCCACTCCCACCAGCACGGTTGGACGAGGCAAAACTGTAAAGCTAGTGGATGCACCCGCGTCAAGCATCTATCAGGATGAAACTGTTCACCTAAGTCTCGGAAATAGTCTCGAGGCCTACGAGCAGTGGCCATCTCCGACCGTTATTGTTTCCGACGGCGCCTATGGAGTACTCGGATTTGAGGGAGATACTTCTGATCACCTCGGCATCCCGGATTGGTACGACGCGCACGTTAAGGCGTGGAGTGAAAAGGCAACTGGACAGACGACTTTATGGTTCTGGAATTCAGAGATTGGCTGGGCTGCCGTACATCCCATCCTTGAGAAGTACGGATGGCGCTACGTTAATGCGAATGTTTGGAACAAGGGTCGGGCACATATCGCAGGAAACGTAAATACAGCAAAAATCCGCAGATTCCCGGTGGTGTCCGAGGTCTGCGTTCAGTATGTATTTGAGCCAAAGATCGATGATCTTACGCTTCAACGCTGGTTGTACCGCGAATGGAAACGCACCGGATTGGCCATGCGAAAGGCTAACGAAGCGTGCGATGTCAAAGATGTCGCAGTTCGGAAGTACTTGGACCAAGGGCATCTCTGGTATTACCCGCCACCGGAAATGTTTGAAAAGATGGCACTCTACGCAAACACGCATGGCAACCCCGAAGGCCGCCCCTACTTTTCAGAGAATGGAGCCGCCCCCATGACCGCAAAGGATTGGGCACGCTATCGCTCTAAGTTCCGATGCCCAATGGGCTATACCAATGTCTGGGACCGCGGGGCACTTCACGGGCGCGAGCGACTTAAAGTACCTCACCTGAGCTCGAAGGCTGCTCACCTGAATCAAAAGCCCCTGGATCTCATGCGACTCATCATTGAAGCCGCTAGCGATCCTGGCGACGTAGTGTGGGAGCCATTTGGAGGACTCTTCTCCGCATCTCTGGCAGCCAGCCAGCTAGGCCGGCGTGCATTTTCGAGCGAAATTGACCCCACCTACTTCCAACTCGGCGTTAGTCGGTTTGAGTCACAGTTACCACTCAGTCAAAAAAGGGATGCCGACATATAGTCTACTCGACAACACTTCCAACGGGACCTTCGCCGATACCGAAGGTCTCGGACAAGACATTAGCCACCGAATCTCGGCCATGGAGCGAGAAAATCTGTTTCCAATTGTGAACAGACCTTCCATGTACGATAGATCTATGGACACGCGTCTTGAACTTCTCAATCTCCACATGCCTTATTCGATCGATTTTTGCGAAGTTGGTGTCGAGACGGTATGAGAAATTCGCCATTAGTTGAGCCAAAAGCAATTGATAGCTATGGTCCGGAGAATAGATTCTGCCAGCTCTGCCCCATGACTCGACGAACGCCCTCGCCGCCTCAAACTCCTTCTCCGTACCCTGGAATATATATCCGGCTGTATTTGTTTGCTGAAGGTTCGCCGTGCGTGCCGCGGTGTCATAAGGCTCAATCACTATGTAGCCGGGCGGATTGTGATAATGGTCATCACGAGCCTTCGCGACTGACGCGCCTGAGACAATCACGATATCGACGATACTTGGCTTGCCAAAAATAAGAGACTCGGGCAACCAAGCCAGAAGGGCAACGAAAGTATTGCCCTGGCCAAAGCTTCTCTGACTATCTTTGAATCTGGCGGTAATTTCAGTAGCGAGTGGGAACCAGGCCTTTATCTCGAATCCTGGCGTAGGCGTCACGTCGCCTCGAAATACCGTATCCGGGAATCCCGGGTCTTGGCGATGCCAACGCCCCAGTCCATTAAAATCCGGAAGCTCGTTAAGATACTCACACGTATTGAATTCCAGTAGATTCCCAACCAATGGGGACAACTTAGAAACGATCTTGGTGAGATTTACAGCAGCCTCAGGGGAAACAGGCTTCGCAAGCTCAAGCACATCGAACGAATGGCCCCGCAGCCCATCCAAATGCTTGCCTGCCACATAAAGTACATCCGATGTATTCATTCCACCTCCGCAAGCACACGGCGCAGCACTTCAGCCGGGTCTTCACCTAAACAACTACAAACGGCAATAAAGTCAACCACGTCCAATCGCCGCTCCCCCAGCTCGTACTTTGAGACAAATGATTGAACGCGCTGAAGGCGCTTTGCGACCTCCGCCTGCGTCAAGCCAGCCCGTTCACGAGCATCAATTAGCGATGCTCGCAATCGAGCGTAAGTTGGACTGTGCAAAGGTGCTGTCATGGCGACATATTAAAGCCCAAAACCGAATATCCCATTTTGTACTACACAGACCAGGTTCGACTGACCGCATATGTCGCCCATGCGTGCAATCGCTAGGCTGCCAACGATCAGCGAACCCCGCCCCTGCCCTTTGCTCACAAGGGCCTTAGATCACGAATTGACAAGAGCTGACATCGCTGACCTACTGACGCAGGGAGTGCTCATCACATTGGAATATCCCAACAACAACCAAGCTCGGATGCACAGGGGGCGTCATGGATCTCACAACTCAATTGCAGCAAGTCGTAGAAGGAGTACAGAGCGGCAAGATTGGAGCCGAACTGGAGGGAATTTTTTTTCCTTTGGGCTCACCCGTCCCGGCGGAGCGCGACCTATGGGACTACAAGGCCGACTTCAGAGCAGACAAGCTTGCTTATGCTGAGCTCGCAAAAGATATCACTGCATTCCATAATTCGTACGGCGGATACATATTAATTGGCGTCAATGAGAAGATTCGCGACGAGATATTCGAAACCTGCGGTTACAACCGCCCTCAAGATTTCGTCATCAGCCTAAAGGGTGCAATTGACTCATATTGCTCATCACAAATACCAATCTCCGTAGGCGACATTTTCCCTCAAAAAAGAACAGTCGCTTATATCTTTATACCTCGCAGAACACCAGAATCACCCCCAGTGTTCCTCCAGCGCAACGGCCCTGATATCAAGCCAGGGAAGCCTATCTTCCTCGAGAAGACCACTTATTTTCGGCAGGGCGATAGGAGTCTACCAGCAACAATCAGCCAGCAATGGGAATTTCTAAACGGACTAAGGAATCCGGATGAGCTATTGACAGGGCGAAACATTGTCTCCTCTGCGACCCCCTCATCAAGAATCATTCCAAACAATCTTCCTGATAGAAACGTAATATGCTCACATCTTTACGGCAGAGAAGATATTCTCTCCGACCTGTGGGCATGGATTGCTGATGAACTCGAACCAGTTCGCCTACTAGCCGGCGCGGGAGGCAAAGGAAAAACCTCCATAGCGTACGAATTCGCAAGCCGCTTCTTCAGGAACGCGCCACTCCCATACATTCAAGTGTTGTGGCTATCTGCAAAGAAGCGACAGTTCCGCGCGGATCGAAATGATTTTGTAGACTTGCCACACAGCTGGTATGAAAACCCTCGAGAGCTTCTTGAGTCGCTGTGCTTGAATACAGCTGCAATTCTAGATGGGCAAGAATCAGAAGAGACAGAGTACACGCTACAGAAAAAATTGCGGACAAGTCTTAAGGAGATTCCGTCGTTCATAATTGTGGATGACATTGACTCATTGGAAGCAAATGAGCAGCGGCGTGTCTTCGAAATTGTTCAACAGTTATCCGCAGGGGCGAACTCAAAGTTCCTACTGACAACTCGAGCCAATTATGCGTTCTCAAACGAGCAATGCATCGTTGTGGGCGGCTTAAGGGGGGAGGCTTACATATCCTTCGTTAAGGATCGAGTTCGTCGGTTGGGGCTTAGCGATCTGAGCCATCGTGATCGCGATAGGCTTGCGGAGCGAAGTGATGGATCGCCCCTTTGGACCGAATCCATGCTTCGCCTCATGCGGCAAGGTTACACTTTTGATGATGCAGTTTCAGAGTGGTTCAAAAAGCCAGGCGAGGACGCTCGTGCCGCAGCGCTAAAGAAGGAAATCTCCGCCTTAGGACCCTCTGCAAAGCGCATACTTTTTGTTGCCTCGGTGCTGCGAGAGTGCTCACGCGCTGAGCTGCTCGATGTCACTAAGTTGGGAATGGTCGAGTTCGATGACGCGCTGACTGAGCTTCAAACTCTATTCCTAGTCGACGCCCCCAAAATAATAAAGAACGAACCAAGATTTTCCGTCCCAGAATCGACCGCGGCAGCGGTATTTGACGCACAAGCAACCCTCGTAGCGGATCCAGAGCGACTTCGTCGTTCAGCTCAGGAGTACTTGCAAAGGGCGACTTCATCGGATGGCAAAGCCGCCCGTAGCAAGGTAGGGCTCGCAATAAACCAGACCATGGCACTCTTGAAATCTAGTCAACTCCAAGAGGCACTTGCAACAGTAGATCAGGCACTCAATAGAGACCCCAAGAATCCTGACCTATTGCTACTGAGAGGACGCTGCCTGAGGGATCTCGATACAGCCAAGGCGGTTGAGGCATTTTCATTGGCACATCAGTTTGGTCAAAGAAAGCCACTTCTCTTTGATCTCTGGTACAGCGCGTCCGAGTCACTGGAACAGCACGCGGCAACTCTGGATGTAGCGAACCTTGCAGTTGACTTTATGGCGGACAATGCGAAATGGCTGCCACTGAGGGCTCGAGCATATGTACAGATTGCCCTGATGCGCAATCGGGATAGCCAGTCCTCCTCCTCAATTGAACTCCTCCTAAAGGCAGCGTCGGACATTCGGGAGTCAATCACCCTTACCAGGCACTCCACGAAGGAAGCAGAGGCACATCGTGCAGATCTTCGATCAATTCATGATGTAGCTTGGAAGCTTGCCTCTGGTCAGGACGCTCACTCCAATCTTCAGGCATTCGATGTTGCAGTAACAAGCCTCACTAATGGGGACTATCGGGAAGAGTGCTTTGAAAGGCTTGTATCGTCGACATCTAAGCTGGCCACGAATGTCGCATCTCAGGGGCCTACAGTATCAAGAGGTGCTCGTTCTCGCATTTCTCGAGCCCTTCGCGCACTACAGTCCATACAACCTTCTAGACTTGGGACCTCGCGAGCCGCCATTTGGAAGGGGGCTCTTTTGGCGATCGAATCAATGGGGTAGACAAGTCGAACAAGAGGATATTCGCTCTACTAGCAAGCTGCTCAAACAACAAGGGCGCCTCTCGGCGCCCTCGTTCTTTCAACTCATTCCCACTCAATAGTCGCTGGCGGCTTCCCCGAGATGTCATAAACCACCCTCGACACCCCCCGCAACTCATTGATGATCCGGTTGCTCACCGTCCCCAGGAACTCATACGGCAGATGCGCCCAGTGCGCCGTCATGAAGTCGATCGTCTCCACGGCCCGCAGCGCAATCACCCACTCATAAGCCCGCGCGTCACCCACCACGCCCACCGACTTCACCGGCAGGAACACGGCAAACGCCTGGCTGGTCTTGTCGTACAGGTCGGCCTTGCGCAGCTCATCAATGAAGATGGCATCGGCCTTGGCCAACAGCTCGGCGTATTCGCGCTTCACTTCGCCCAGGATGCGCACACCCAGGCCCGGGCCCGGGAACGGATGGCGATAGACCATGCTGCGCGGCAGGCCCAGCTCCACGCCGAGGCGGCGCACTTCGTCCTTGAACAGCTCGCGCAGCGGCTCCACCAGGCCCAGCTTCATGTGCTCCGGCAGGCCGCCCACGTTGTGGTGGCTCTTGATCACATGCGCCTTGCCGGTCTTGCTGCCGGCCGACTCGATCACGTCCGGGTAGATGGTGCCCTGCGCCAGCCACTTGGCGTTCTTCAGCTTGTTCGACTCTTCGTCGAAGATCTCAACGAACAGGTTGCCGATGATCTTGCGCTTGGCTTCCGGGTCGCTCACGCCTTCCAGCGCGTTGAAGTAACGGTCGGCGGCATTCACGCGCACCACCTTTACGCCCATGTGCTCGGCGAACATCGCCATCACCTGGTCGCCTTCCTGCCAACGCAGCAGGCCGGTATCCACGAACACGCAGGTCAGCTTCTCGCCGATGGCCTTGTGCAGCAGTGCAGCCACCACGGACGAATCGACGCCGCCGGACAGGCCCAGGATCACTTCGTCATCGCCCACTTGATCTCTTACGCGGGCAATCTGGTCGTCGATGATGTTGGCGGCGGTCCACAGGGTCTGGCAGCCGCACACATCCACCACGAAGCGGCGCAGCAGTGCCTGGCCTTGCAGGGTGTGGGTCACTTCCGGGTGGAACTGCACGCCGTACCAGCGCTTTTCTTCGTTGGCCATGGCGGCCACCGGAATGCGGTCGGTGGTAGCGGTGATGGTGAAGCCCGGCGGTGCAACGGAGACGTGGTCGCCGTGGCTCATCCAGACATTCAACTTCGGCTCGCCGCCGTGGTCGCTCAGGCCCTTGAACAGTGCATCCGGGTTGATCACGTTCACTTCGGCGTGGCCGAATTCGCGCTGGTCAGCGGCTTCGGTGGCACCGCCCAGCTGCGCGGCCAGGGTCTGCATGCCGTAGCAGATGCCGAAGATCGGCAGGCCGCTGTCGAACACTTCCTGCGGCGCGGCGGGCGCGCCCGGCAGCGTGGTCGATTCCGGACCACCGGACAGGATGATGCCCTTGGCGCCGAAGCCGGCAATCTCGGCCGGGTTGTGGTCCCACGCCCAGATCTCGCAGTAGACGCCCAGCTCGCGGATGCGGCGGGCAATCAGCTGCGTGTACTGCGCGCCGAAGTCGAGGATGAGGATCTTGTCGTTATGGATGTTGGTCATGGCGCCCCGGCAATGCAGTAGGGAAAACGAAAACGTCAGATTTTTTCAGCGGCAGATGGAGAAAGAGGAACGGGAATCAGCTTCCTCGTTCCTCTTTGCTCGTCCCGCATCAGGAGCGGTAGTTCGGCGGCTCTTTGGTGATCGTCACGTCGTGGACGTGGCTCTCGCGCTGGCCGGCGCCGCTGATCTTCACGAACTTGGGCTTGCTGCGCATGTCCTCGACGGTGGCGCAGCCCACGTAGCCCATGGTGGCGCGCAGGCCGCCCATCAGCTGGTGGATGATGCCGCCCACCGGGCCGCGGTACGGCACGCGGCCTTCGATACCTTCCGGCACCAGCTTGTCGGCGGTGGCGGCGTCCTGGAAGTAGCGGTCCTTGGACCCCTTCTCCATCGCAGCCAGCGAGCCCATGCCGCGGTAGCTCTTGTACGAACGGCCCTGGAACAGCTCGGTTTCGCCCGGCGATTCCTCGGTACCGGCCAGCAGGCCACCGACCATGATGGTCGAGGCACCGGCGGCCAGCGCCTTGCCGATGTCGCCCGAATAGCGGATGCCGCCGTCGGCGATCAGCGGGATGCGGTCCTGCAGCGCTTCGGCCACCAGGTCGATCGCGGTGATCTGCGGCACGCCCACGCCGGCCACCACGCGGGTGGTGCAGATCGAGCCCGGGCCGATGCCCACCTTCACTGCGTCCGCGCCGCTGTCCAGCAGCGCCAGCGCGGCTTCACCGGTGCAGATGTTGCCGCCGATGACCTGCACGTTCGGGAAGTTCTTCTTGACCCAGGTCACGCGGTCCAGCACGCCCTGCGAATGGCCGTGCGCGGTATCGACCACGATCACGTCCACGCCGGCAGCGACCAGCGCTTCCACGCGGCGATCGGTATCGCCGCCCACGCCGACGGCGGCGCCGACCAGCAGGCGGGTGGCGATGTCCTTGGCAGCGTTCGGGAAGTCGGTGTTCTTCTGGATGTCCTTGACGGTGATCAGGCCACGCAGGGCGAAATCATCGTTGACCACCAGCACCTTTTCGATGCGGTTGCGGTGCAGCAGCTGCAGCACTTCATCAGACGCGGCGCCTTCCTTGACCGTGATCAGGCGATCCTTCTTGGTCATGATGTGGCGGACCGGATCGTCCAGCTCGGTCTCGAAGCGCATGTCGCGATGGGTCACGATGCCGGCCAGCAGGCCGTCGCTACCTACCACCGGCACGCCGGAGATGTTGTGCGCCTGGGTCAGGGCCAGCACGTCGCGGATGGTGGTTTCCGGGCCGACGGTGATCGGGTCGCGGATGACACCGGCCTCGAACTTCTTGACCTTGGCCACTTCGGCGGCCTGCTGCTCCACGCTCAGGTTCTTGTGGATGATGCCCATGCCGCCCAGCTGTGCCATGGCGATGGCCAGGCGTGCTTCGGTGACGGTGTCCATGGCTGCGGACAGGATCGGAAGCTTGAGCTTCAGGTCGCGCGTCAACCGCGTTTCGAGGTTGACGTCCTTGGGCAGGATGGTCGAATGAGCGGGGACGAGCGAGACGTCGTCGTAGGTGAGAGCTTCAGCCTGGATGCGCAGCATCGGCATACCCGAGATGTGGGGAAGCGCGACATTTTACCCTGTTTTGGCGGCCTGTGGCAGGGGGTAGATGCGACGCAGTGTCGCGCGGGCGAAGATCTATTCAGGACACCCGGGTCACTGCCCTTGGCGGGTGAGGACCACCGCCCTTGGTGGGTGCGGACCGTTGGTCCGCACAATCCCTCAGACACCTGTACCCCAGCAGAAATCCTACTCTCTGGCATTGTGCCGACCAACGGTCGGCACCCACCAACAGCAGATCTCCCCAACAGCCCCTCGGGCCAGATCCCTCGCCTTCGGTGGGTGCGGACCGTTGGTCCGCACAATCCCTCAGACACCTGTACCCCAGCAGAAATCCTACTCTCTGGCATTGTGCCGACCAACGGTCGGCACCCACCAACAGCAGATCTCCCCAACAGCCCCTCGGGCCAGATCCCCCGCCTTCGGCGGGTGCGGACCGTTGGTCCGCACAATCCCTCAGACACCTGTACCCCAGCAGGAATCCCACCCCTCCGGCATTGTGCCGACCAACGGTCGGCACCCACCAACAGCAGATCTCCCCAACAGCCCCTCGGGCCAGATCCCCCGCCTTCGGTGGGTGCGGACCGTTGGTCCGCACAATCCCTCAGACACCTGTACCCCAGCAGGAATCCCACCCCCTCTGGCATTGTGCCGACCAACGGTCGGCACCCACCCACAAAAGACACACACCTACAGAAGAGCAGAACCCATCAGACCCCAGCTTCCGCCGCTTCCAACGTGTTCTGCATCAACGTGGCCACGGTCATCGGGCCCACGCCGCCCGGCACCGGGGTGATCCAGCTCGCCCGCTGCGCTGCAGCCTCAAATCCAACGTCACCCACCAACCGGCCGTCATCCAACCGGTTGATACCCACATCAATCACCACCGCGCCCGGCTTCACCCACTCGCCCGGCACGATACCCGGGCGGCCCACCGCCACCACCAGGATGTCGGCGTTGCGCACGGCCTGTTCCAGCACGTCCTTGGGGGTGAACTTGTGGCAGCTGGTCACGGTGCAGCCGGCAATCAGCAGCTCCAGGCCCATCGGGCGGCCGACGTGGTTGCTCACGCCGACGATGGTGGCGTTGCGGCCGCGCACCGGCTGGTCGGTGTGGCCCAGCAGCGTGGTGATGCCGCGCGGGGTGCACGGGCGCAGGCCGAATTCGCGCAGGGCCAAGTGGCCGACGTTTTCCGGATGGAAGCCGTCCACGTCCTTGCGCGGGTCGATGCGCTGGATCAGGCGGCGCGCATCCGGGATACCCGGCAGCGGCAGCTGGATCAGGATGCCGTTGATCTTCGGGTCGGCGTTGAGCTGGTCGATCAGGTCGAGCAGCTCGGCCTCGGTGGTGCCGGCCGGCAGATCGTAGTCATAGGCTTCGATGCCGACCTTCTCGGCCGCGCGGCGCTTGTTGCGCACGTACACGGTCGAGGCCGGGTCGCCCCCCACCAGCACCACGGCCAGGCCCGGGCGGCTGCCACCGGCGGCAACACGGGCGTCGACCCGCACCTTCAGGCTGTCGAGCAGGTCCTCGGCGATACGGCGGCCATCGAGGATGCGGGCAGGAAGCTGGGGGGCGGAGTCGGTCATCGGGGGCAGGCGTGGGGCGGCGGGGACGCTATTGTCCCCGATTCACGCCCCCTCGCCCACCGGGAATGCTGGCCGCCGCCGCTTCGGTAGTGCCGGCCGCTGGCCGGCAACCTCATGAACGCAGGAAGCACCGTGCAGCTGCCGGCCAGCGGCCGGCACCACCAGGCTTCAGATCATTCCTCTTCTTCTTCCGGCACGTCATCCGCATTGAGCGTGCGTGCCTTGCGCTTGGGCGCGGTGAACGGCGTCGGCGTCGGCACACCCGGCAGCGCGCTGCCGAACACCATGTGTGCACCGGCACGCAGGTTGCCGCCGGCCATTTCCAATTCGAAGCGTTCGGCATCGCGCTCGCGAATCTGCTCGGCGATCTCGCGCGCGTCGTCTTCTTCCGCACCCAGCTCCACCAGCGCGGCCTGCCCGAACAGCAGCGCCGATTCGAAGGTTTCGCGGATCTGGAAATCCACGCCGGCGTGGATCAGCCGCAGCGAATGCTCACGGTCGAACGAGCGCACCAGCAGCTTGGCCTGCGGGAACTGATGCGCCACCAGTTCGACGATGCGGTCGGCGTCCTCGGCATTGTTCACGCAGACCGCGATCGCCCGCGCACTGCCCGCGCCCGAAGCATGCAGCACGTCCAGGCGGGTGCCGTCGCCGTAATAGATCTTGAAACCGAAACGCTCGGCGTTGTGGATCATCTCCACATCGTTGTCGATGATGGTCACGTCCACGTCGCGGGCCAGCAGCGACTGGCTGGCCACCTGGCCGAAGCGGCCGAAGCCGATCAGCAGCACGCTGCCGGACAGACCATCTGCAGTGTCCACGCCTTCCAGGCTGACGGTCGGCTTTGGCGCTACGCGCTTGTAGACCAGCACCACCAGCGGCGTCAGCGCCATCGACAGCACCACCACGGCGGTGAAGTTGGCATTGATGTCGAGGCTGATCACCCCGGCGCTCGCAGCCGCCGAGAACAGCACGAAGGCGAATTCGCCGCCCTGCGCCATCAGCACGCCACGGTCCAGCGCCTGCGCGTGGTCGCTGCCCATGATGCGCGCGACCACGTAGATGCACAGTGCCTTGGCCGCCATCAGTGCGACCACCAGGCCGAGGATCATCGGCCAGTTGCCAGCCACCACGCCCAGGTCCAGCGCCATGCCCACGCTGAGGAAGAACAGGCCCAGCAGGATGCCGCGGAATGGTTCGATGTCCGCTTCGATCTGGTGACGGAAGGTCGATTCGCTCAGCAGCACGCCGGCCAGGAATGCGCCCATCGCCATCGACAGGCCGGACAGCTGCATCAACAGCGCCGCGCCCAGCACCACCAGCAGTGCGGCGGCGGTCATCACTTCGCGCGCCTTCGATTCGGCCAGCACGCGGAACAGCGGGTTGAGCAGGAAGCGGCCGACCAGCACCAGGCCGACGATGGCGCCCACGCCCATCGCCACCGACATCCAGCGCGAACCCTCGCCATCGGCGCTACCGGCAGCCGGCGCCATCCACGCCACCAGCGCCAGCAACGGCACGATCAGCAGGTCTTCGAACAACAGGATCGAAACGATCTTCTGCCCCGACGGCAGCGCGATGTCGCCGCGCTCGGCCAGCAACTGCATCACCACGGCGGTGGAGGTCAGCACGAAACCGGTGGCACCGATGAAGGCGACCTGCCACGGCAGCCCGAACAGCTTGGCGATGCTGGTCAGCACCAGCGCGCAGGTGACGATCTGCAGCGTGCCCAGCCCGAAGATTTCCTTGCGCAGGCTCCACAGGTGCGAGGGCCGCATTTCCAGGCCGATGACGAACAGGAACATGACCACGCCGAGTTCGGCGGTATGCAGGATCGCCTGCGGGTCGGAGAACCAGCCCAGCCCGAACGGACCGATCGCCAGGCCGGCGGCAAAGTAGCCCAGTACCGAGCCCAGGCCGAGCCGACGGAACAGCGGCACCATCACCACCGCTGCGCCCAACAGGGCGACGACCTTGACCAGCTCGCTGGTCGCTGCTTCTACCGCCATGCGGTGTTTTCCCCAAGATCCAGAATCGGGTTCAACAATAGAGCAATGCCGATGACGGCAATAGCACGCATGTTGCGTCGGATTGTCTTGGAGATGGAACGATAGCGGGAACGAGCCCCGACATCATCCTGAAACCCGATACATCCATCCACGCATGGCGTGGATCTACTGATGCGCCGGTAGATCCACGCCATGCGTGGATGACGCCCAACCGGGTTCGCCTACGCCAGTAGATCCACGCCATGCGTGGATGACGCCCCAACCGGGTTCGCCCACGCCAGTAGATCCACGCCATGCGTGGATGAGGCCCCGACCACGCCCTCACCCGCCCCGACAAAACGCGGCGTAATCGATATACCCGGGGAATGGCACACCCGGCGCACACACCGGGCACCGCGTGTCCGGGCCAATGCCGGTCTCGCGGAAACGCATGCCCAGCGCGTCGAAGCGCAGCAGGCGCCCGACCAGCGGCTCGCCGATGCCCAGCAGCAGCTTCAGCACCTCGGTGGCCTGCAGCACGCCAGCCAGCCCCGGCAGCACGCCCAGCACACCCGCCTCGGAGCAGTTGGGTGCGAACTCCGGCGGCGGCGGCTCCGGGAACAGGCAGCGGTAGCACGGCGCCACGCCACGCTGGCGGCCCGCATCGAACACGCTTACCTGGCCGTCGAAGCGCTCGATGGCGGCATAGACCATCGGCTTGGCGTGCTTGATGCAGGCGTCGTTGAGCAGGTAGCGCAACGGGAAGTTGTCCGACCCGTCCAGCACCACGTCGACGTCCTGCAGCAGGCGATCCACGTTCTCCGAGGTCACCCGCTCCGGCACGGCCTCGACCTCGATGGACGGGTTCAATGCCAGCAGTCGTTCACGCGCCGAATCGACCTTCAACTGGCCGACGCTGGCCTCGGTATGCACGATCTGCCGGTGCAGGTTGCTGCGCTCGACACGGTCGTGGTCGGCAAAACGCAGGTGCCCTACCCCGGCCGCGGCCAGATAGAAGCCAGCCGGTGCACCCAGGCCACCGGCCCCCAGCACCAGCACCCGCGACTGCTGCAGCCGGCGCTGTCCGGCCTCGCCGACCTGCGGCAGCAACAGGTGGCGCGAATAGCGGTCGTAGAAATCGCGGTCGGCAGCGCTGGTCAGCGGCTGCACCAGCGGCAGCGACAACTCACGCCAGGCCACGGTGCCGCCAGCGACGGAGCTCACATTCGTGTAGCCCGCATCCAGCAGCGCCTGCGCCGCATCGGCCGAGCGCTTGCCGCTCTGGCAGATCAGCAGGATCTCCTGTTCCGGCAGCGGCAGATGCGCAGCCGCGTCGGCCAGCAGCTCGCCTTTGGCCACGCCGCGCGCGCCTTCGGCCATGCCGCCCGCCCGCTCGTGCGCCTCTCGCACGTCGATCAGCACGGCGCCATGGGCCAGGCGTGCGCGCGCCTGTTCGGGGGAAAGCTCTGGAATGCTCATGGCGTCCATTGTAGAGCCGCGATCCATGTTGACGGAGCCGGCGACCCATAGGACCCTCTGAATGGTGACGCCGTCAATCAACCTCCTGCAGACCGATCACCTCGTGCTCCGGCCGTTCTCATGCGCCGACGGCAACGAGGTGTTCGCTGAGATCACGCCAACGCTGACCCGCTTCATGGCATTCGATCCGCCGGACTCTCTTGCGGCATTTGAAAAGATCGGCCAGGAGTGGGTTCGCCTGATCGAGGAAGGCTCGGAATACACCTTTGTGATCCGGCATCTGCAGGACGGACGTTTCATGGGCATCGCCGCAGTGCATGACGCTACCGAGGACGAGCCCGAGCTCGGCATCTGGATAAGCGAGCGCGAACATGGACACGGCTACGGCGGCGAGGCAGTGCGTGCCGTCGTCCACTGGTGCGCGGAACGGCTGGCGGCCGTCGCCTATCGCTACCCGGTGGCTGTGGAAAACGTGGCCAGCCGGAAGATTGCCGAAGGCTTGGGCGGTCGGGTGGTTGGCACCGAACAGAACGCGAAGTTTGCTTCGGTGGTTTATCGGATTCCGGCGTCGGAGCCAGTTGGCTGAGGTTGCCGGCCAGCGTCCGGCACTACCCCAACAAAAAAGGCGGCCCTGCGGCCGCCTTCTCGTGAATCACTTGCCCTTGACGTGCTTCATCAAGCGCCGCTTGGCCTTGACCTGCCGTTCGGTCAGCACGTTCTTCTTGCCTTCGTACGGGTTGGCACCCTCGCGGAAGATGAACTGCACCGGCGTACCGATCAGCTTGAAGCGCTTGCGGAAGAAGTTCTCCAGGTAGCGCTTGTACGACTCCTGCAGTTCCTTCAAGCGGGTGCCGTGCACGATGAAGGTCGGCGGGTTGGCGCCGGCCGGGTGCACGTAACGCAGCTTGGAGACATGGCCGCGGATGGTCGGCGGCGGGTTGGTCTCGTAGGCCACTTCCAGCGCCTTGTTCACTTCGCTGGTGGTGAAGGTCTTGTTCGCCGATTCGTGCGCGCGGTGCACCGCACGGAACAGCTCGCGCAGGCCCGAACCATGCTTGGCCGAGATGCGCACGGACTCTGCCCACGGCACGAAGCCCAGACGCAGCGACAGCATCGTCTCTGCCTGCTCACGCTGGTAGTCGGTCAGGCCATCCCACTTGTTGATGGCGATCACCAGCGCGCGACCGGCATCCAGCACGGCGCCGAGCACGGTGGCGTCCTGGTCGGTCACGCCTTCGGTGGCGTCGAGCATCAGCACGGCCACCTGGCACTGCTCGATCGACTGCATGGTCTTGACCACCGAGAACTTCTCGACGACCTCGTCCACGCGCGAACGGCGACGCAGGCCGGCGGTGTCGATCAGGCGGTACTCGCGGCCGTCACGCTCCAGGTCCACCGAGATCGAATCGCGGGTGGTGCCCGGCACGTCCGAAGCGATCATGCGCTCTTCGCCGAGGATGCGGTTGACCAGGGTCGACTTGCCCACGTTCGGGCGGCCGACGAAGGCAATGCGCACGCGGTTCGGATCGTTGTCCAGCTCTTCGCCGCTGCCCTCTTCCGGCAGGCGCTGGATGACCTCGTCGAGCAGGTCGTCCAGGCCCTGACGATGGGCCGCCGACACGGTCAGCATTTCGCTGAAGCCGTAGCGGGCAAACTCCGAACGCACGGTGTCCTCGTCGGTGCCGTCGATCTTGTTGATCAGCAGCAGCGTCGGCCGCGACAGCTTGCGCAGCCAGGCCAGGATCTCATCGTCCATCGCCGAGGTGCCCTCGCGGGCATCAACGACAAACAGGATCAGGTCAGCTTCGCCAGCGGCAGCGCGGGCCTGGCGCGTGGTAGCGCCGGCCAGGCCTTCTTCTTCCTCTGCGATGCCGCCGGTATCGACGACGAGGAAATGGTTGTCCTCGTCAAGCCGGCAGACGCCATAGTTGCGGTCCCGGGTGACGCCGGGCTGGTCATGGACCAGGGCGTCACGTGTACGGGTCAGTGCATTGAATATGGTCGACTTGCCGACATTCGGCCGTCCAACCAGGGCGACCAAAGGCAGCATCGCGATTACTCCGTATTAATTTGCCAACCGGAATGCGGTCAGCTTGCCATCAACGTTCTGCACCAGCAGCACCCCATCGACGACGATTGGCTGGGCCAGAAGCGCTTCACCGCCACTTTTCGCCCGCGCTGCCATCGCGCCATCGGAGGCCTGCAGCCAATGCAGGTATCCCTTGTAGTCACCGACCACCACGTAGTCGCCGTGCAGCGCCGGACCGGTCAGCGAGCGCCGGGCCAGTGCGGTCTGCGACCACATTGCCGCGCCGCTGGTCTTGTCCAGGCCGAACACGCCGCCCTTGTTGTCGGTAACGAAAACATTGCCCGAAGACACCGCCACACCACCGGCACCGCCGTGGTCACGCGCCCACAGCGGGCGACCGGTCGGGCCTTCGATGGCCATGGTCTGGTTCTTGAAGCTGCTTACGAACAGCGTATTGCCGTCCAGCACCGGAGCACCATCGACGTCGGCCATGCGGTCCAACTCGGTACGGCCTTCGCCGGTGCCGACGTTCTGGTCCCACAGCGTGCGGCCATCCTGCATGCCCAGCGCAGCGACGCTGCCCTCGTCCTTGCCGATGAACAGCACGCCCGGACCGGTCACCACCGGCGCGTTGCCACGCACGGTCAGCGCCGGCAGCTCGCTCGGGTTGAACCACTTCTGGGTGCCGTTGCCGGCATCGAACGCGGTGACGCGACCATCATTGCTGCGCACGAAGACCATGCCCTGGGCAATGGCCGGCGCGGCGATGACTTCGTTCGGCACGCGTGCGCGCCACTTCTCGCTGCCATCGTTGATGTCCAGCGCGATCACCTGGCCATCGAGGGTGCCGATGACCACCAGGTTCTCGCCGACGCCCGGACCACCGGACAGCCGCAGCTTGGCCTTCTTCTTTTCCTTCTTCGGTTCCCAGGTCCAGACCTTCTTGCCGGTCTGCAGGTCGATGGCGTGCACGCCACCAGTGATCGCCGCGGCGAACACGTGGCCATTGGCCACTGCCGGGCCCTGGCGCACGCCGATGCGGCGCTCGCCCTTGCCCAGGTCGACCGACCAGGCCTTGTTGACCTTCAGGGTCGGCTCGAACTTGACCAGTTCAGCCGGCTCCTGCGCCTTCTTCGCTGCTGCGTCCTTGCCGGCGAACCAGCCCTTCATGGTGCTGCAACCGGACAGCGCCATACCGAGCAGAAGCACGGTGGCGACGCGCGTGATCATGACCTTCTGACTCATCAAACCGACTCCGCAGGGGCGGCGACGGTGCCGCCGGCGTCCATAACCTTGGTTTCCAGCAGGCGCCGCTGCGGCGCTGCCACGTCCAGCGTCTTCAGCGCCTTCTCATACTGTTCGCGGGCCGCGTCACGCTTGCCCTGCGCCATCAGCGCATCGCCATGGATTTCCAGGCTGCTGCTGTCGGTGGCGCTGCCCAGCAGCTTGATGGCTTCATCGCCCTTGCCGGTCGCCACCAGCAGGCGTGCCACGCGCTGGTCGACCACGCGCTGCAGGTCGCCCTCGACCTTCACCGCGCGCAGGGTAGCCAGCGCTTCTTCATTCTTGCCCGCATCAACCTGGGCCTTGGCCAGCTGCAGCGCCGCCAGGTCGCCGTAGATGCTGGACGGGCCAGCTTCCAGCGCCTTGACCGCCTTGGCCGCGTCGTCGAGCTTGTTCTGCTGCAGGCCCACCAGGGCCTTCTGGTACTCGACGTTGGCCGAGGCCAGCTTGCCGCCCTGATCCTTCTGGTACCACTGCCAGCCGGCAATGGCACCGATGGCGATGACTACGCCACCGAGGATGCTGGCGCCATTCTTCCGCAGCCAGCTGCGGACGCGTTCACTTTGTTCGTGCTCGTCGAGCAGGTCGTCGATCGCCATGCGTACTCTCGCCCCGCCCATCGGGAGGGACCATTGGGATTATCGAAGGTGGTGAAACCGCGCCTCAGTGTGAAACCGGGACAACGGAGCCTTCAGAGGATACCTGAAAGCGTGCCACGTTGGCTCGCTGATAGGGCGTCAGATCGACGATAGCGCCATTCTGCTGAACCTGGACCGCCGAGGCGTTGCCCAGGGTGACCCGGGCCACCTGGCCGGGTGTGAAGCTGCGGGTCTCGCCCGCCTTGATCAGCGCCTTCTCGACACTGCCGCCATCCGGACCGGCGATATCGACCCAGCTGTCGCCACTGAACTGCATGTCCAGGCTGGCGGCAGCGGCTGGCGCGGCGCGGGGCACCGGGGCCAGCGAGGCAACGTAGGGAGTAGCGGTCGGCTTGGCGACAGGTGCGGCCGCCACTTCGGCCGGTGCTGCAGCGGCAGACCCTGGAGCGGCCGGGGTGACCGGTACGGCAGCCGGGATCACGTCCAGCGAGGCCGTGCTCGGCGAGGGCGCGCTGCCATCGAAGTGACCACGGGTGGCGAACCAGACCGGGACGGCCAGTACGGCGGTAATACCGACATACAGCGCACGGCGGCCGAGATTCTCGGCGATCCGGCGCGCACGCGGGGTATGGGTGTGGCTGACCAGGGTCGGCGGAACCACCGGGCCGACCTGGGCCTGCTCCAGCAGTTCGCTGATATCGACGCCAAGCAGGCGGGCGTAGCTGCGCAGCTGGCCGCGCACGAACACCGGCGCACCGAGCTTCTGCCACTGCTCCTGTTCGAGCGACTTCACCACTTGAACCGGCATGCGCAGGCGCTGGCCGACGTCTTCGAGGGTCAGTCCGGCGGCCTCACGGGCCTGGCGCAGGCGGGTGCCGCAGCCGGCCACGGTCTCGAGATCGCTCACAGTCTGGTCATCAATCACAATGCATCAACCCTGGAGTTAGGAGCCCGCGTCCTGCGGAAATTCCTGTCGAATCCGCTGAAGATAGCGATCAGATGCCGCCCGATCACCCAGCCGCGCCTCGATTTCAGACGCAAGTTGTAACACGGAACGCGTGGCCGGTGCAGCCGCAATCCTACGTTCGGCGAAGGCGCGGGCCTCCATGAACTGGCCGCGACGGAAGCTCAGCTGGGCCATTGCCTCCAGCGCGACCGGGTTTCCCGGCGCCTGCGCCAGGGAAGCACGCAGGTCACGTTCGGCGCGTTCAAACTGACCAGCGTCCAGCGCGCACCCCCCGGCATTGGCCAGGGCAGCGGCGGGCGTGGCGTAGCCCGGGGCAGCCAGGGCGCGATCAAACCAGACCAGCGATTCGGCCGAATGGCCGTGCTGGCACAACCAGGCTGCGTAATTGTTGAGCACGTCACCGCGTTGCGGCGCCAGCTCTGCAGCACGACGGAAACCGTCGCCCGCCGCCTGCTCGCGCCCCTTGCGGTCTTCAACCCCGGCCAGCAGCATCACTGCATCCACGCCATTGGGCTGGAGCTTCAACGCGCGGCGCACCTTGCGCTCGGCCTCGTCCAGATTACCCACCTGCATGTCGCGGGCAGCCAGCGCCAGCAGGTCCTCGTAATGGAATTTCTGCCGCACGCCCGGCGCATCACGGACGCTGTGGATCGGCGCGACCCCGCCCGGGCCGATCGGAATCTCACTGGTGGTCGTGCAACCGCCCGCTGCCAGTGCCAGGGCGCCTGCGAACAAGGCCACCGGCAGGCGATCAGGCCGCGGCATCGCTCCCCTTCCCTGCCTGCAGCGTCTTGTTGAACTCGGCCTGGCGGCGGGTGCGGTCCATCACCTGGCCCTTGAGCTGGCCACAGGCGGCGTCGATATCGTCGCCACGGGTACGGCGCACCATCGTCAGCACGTTGCTGTCGAGCAGGATCTTCTGGAAGGCGCGGATATGCGCTTCTTCGGAACGCTCGTAGCGGGTGCCGGGGAACGGGTTGAACGGGATCAGGTTGACCTTGCCCGAATCCTTGGCCTGCACCGCGTTATCGAACTGGCGCATCAGGCGGGCCAGCTCGCGGGCATGCTCGGGCTTGTCGTTGATGCCCTTCATCAGGGTGTATTCGAAGGTGACCGATTCGCGGCGCTTGTTGGCGCGCAGGTAGCGTGCGCACGAGGCCATCAGCTCGGCGATCGGGTACTTCTTGTTGAGCGGCACCAGCGTCTCGCGCAGCGCATCGTTCGGCGCATGCAGCGACACCGCCAGCGACACATCGCTTTCGGTGGACAGGCGGTCGATCTGCGGCACCAGGCCGGAGGTCGACAGGGTCACGCGCTTGTTGGCCAGGCCGTAGCCCAGGTCGTCGCGCATCACGCTCATGGCGCGCACGACATTGTCGAAATTCATCAGCGGCTCGCCCATGCCCATCATCACCACGTTGGTGAGGCGGCGCATCTGGTGCGGCACGTTGCCCAGGTGGCGCGCGGCAACCCACACCTGGCCGATGATCTCGGCGGTGGTCAGGTTGCGGTTGAAGCCCTGGGTAGCGGTGGAGCAGAACGTGCAGTTCAGGCCGCAACCAACCTGCGAGGACACGCACAGCGTGCCGCGGGTCTTGTCGGGGATGTACACGGTCTCGATGGCGTTCTTGCCATCCACGCCCATCGCCAGCAGCCACTTGTGGGTGCCGTCGGCGGAGGGCTTGTCGAACACGATGTTCGGGACGAGGACCTCGGCATGCTCCTGCAGCTTGGCGCGCAGGACCTTGCCGAGGTCGGTCATCTCATCGAACTCGGTGACGTAGCGATGGTGGATCCACTTCATCACCTGATGGGCACGGAACTTCTTCTCGCCGAGAACCTCGACGAAGAACGTTTCCAGGCCCGCGCGATCGAGGTCGAGCAGGTTCTGCTTGCCAGCCGTGGGTGCCGACTTCGGCAGTGGCTGGATGGCGATTTTCTGTACGACCTCGTTCACGGCATTACTCTCAGCGCGAAACGACTTCGGTGGCGGCGAAGAAGTACGCGATTTCAATCGCGGCATTCTCGACCGAGTCCGAGCCGTGTGCGGCATTGGCATCGATGGATTCGGCGAAGTCGGCGCGGATGGTGCCCGGCGCGGCTTCCTTCGGGTTGGTGGCGCCCAGCAGGTCGCGGTGGGCCAGGACGGCGTTCTCGCCTTCCAGGGCCTGGATCATCACCGGGCCGGAGATCATGAACTCGACCAGCGCGTTGAAGAACGGACGCTCGCGGTGCACGGCGTAGAAGCCTTCGGCTTCACGGCGCGACAGCTGCTTGTACTTGGCGGCCACGACCTTCAGGCCAGCCTTTTCAAAGCGGGCGTAGATTTCGCCGATGACGTTCTTGGCAACGGCGTCCGGCTTGACGATCGAAAGGGTGCGCTCCAGCGCCATGGGATGTCTCCAATGGAATCGGGCCGCTGATGGCCCGAAGGGTAACAAAAAAAAAGCCGCGTCGAAACGCGGGCTTAGCCTGATAAACGTGCGCGGATTGTAAGAGATCCCGCTCAGTAGTGCCAGCCCATGGCTGGCAGGCCGAACCCCGTTGCCAGCCATGGGCTGGCACTACTGAATGACCTGTAACCGGTCCGGGCATTTTTGCTGCACTGCAAAATGCCATACGCTACCGTCTGGTTCTAGTATCAAACAATCGTTTGATTAAGGTCCGCCCGCCCGATGGCCAAGCCCGCCCACTTCTCGACCAAGGACCGGATCCTCGGCGCCGCCGAGGAGCTGTTCGCCCAGCACGGCTTTGCCGGCACCTCGCTGCGCCAGGTCACCAGCCAGGCCGACGTCAACATCGCCGCGGTGAACTATCACTTCGGCTCCAAGGAAAACCTGGTCAACGAAGTCTTCCGCCGCCGCATGGACGAGATGACCGGCGCCCGCCTGTCGCAGCTTGAACGCGCCCGCGCAGAGCACCCCGGCGAACTGCGGCCGGTGCTGGCCGCCTTCGTCGAACCGGCGTTGGCGCTGGCCCAGGACCGCCAGAACGGCGGCGCCTTCGTCCGCGTGATCGCCCGCGCCTACGCTGAAAAGAACGACAACCTGCGCAAGTTCCTGTCCGACCACTACGGCCACGTCCTGCGCGAGTTCGGCAAGGCCATCGCCACCTGCGTGCCCGGCCTGAGCAAGGAAGAGCTCTACTGGCGCCTGGATTTCCTGGCCGGTTCGCTGACCTACGCCATGGCCGATTTCGGGCTGATCAAGCGACCCGCCGGTGTCACCGAAACGGCGCATCGTGCCCATGCGGCCCATGAACTGATCCATTTCGCCGAGGCCGGGTTCCGCGCCGCCGCCCGCAGCGGCAGCGCCGTGCCCGCCTCCTCCTGATTCCACCCAGTAACTGCTGACCAACAAAGGCCCTACACCATGTCCAATTCCCTGCTAGTCCGCCGCGCCGCCGTGCTGGGTGCCGGCGTCATGGGTGCCCAGATCGCCGCCCACCTCACCAACGCTGGCGTCGACACCGTGCTGTTCGACCTGCCCGCCAAGGAAGGTCCGGCCGATGGCATCGTGCTGAAGTCGATCGCCAACCTGGGCAAGCTGAGCCCGGCGCCGCTGGCCAGCAAGTCGCTGGCCGAAGCCATCACCCCGGCCAACTACGAGACCGGCCTGGAACAGTTGAAGGACTGCGACCTGATCATCGAGGCCATCGCCGAGCGCATGGACTGGAAGCAGGACCTGTACAAGAAGATCGCCCCGTTCGTGGCCGACCACGCGGTGCTGGCCTCCAACACCTCGGGCCTGGGCATCAACAAGCTGGCCGACGTGCTGCCGGAACAGTTGCGCCACCGCTTCTGCGGCGTGCACTTCTTCAACCCGCCGCGCTACATGCACCTGGCCGAGCTGATTCCGGCCACCACCACCGACGCCAGCGTGCTGGAAGGCCTGGAAGCGTTCCTGGTCACCACCCTGGGCAAGGGCGTGGTGTACGCCAAGGACACCCCGAATTTCATCGGCAACCGCATCGGCGTGTTCTCGATCCTGTCCACCATCCACCACACCCAGCAGTTCGGCCTGGGCTTTGATGAAGTGGACGGCCTGACCGGCCCGCTGGTCGGTCGCCCGAAGTCGGCCACCTACCGCACCTCCGACGTGGTCGGCCTGGACACCATGGCCCACGTCATCAAGACCATGGGCGATACCCTGCCGAACGACCCGTGGCATGAATTCTTCAAGTCGCCGAAGTGGCTGGACGCGCTGATTGCCAAGGGCGCGCTGGGCCAGAAGACCGGCGCGGGCATCTTCCGCAAGGTCGGCAAGGACATCGTGGTGCTGGACCTGGAAAAGCAGGATTACCGCCCGGCCGATCGCACTGCCGCGCCGGAAGTGGTCGAGATCCTGAAGATCAAGAACCCGGCCGAAAAGTTCGCCAAGCTGCGCGAAAGCCAGCACCCGCAGGCGCAGTTCCTGTGGGCGACCTTCCGCGACCTGTTCCATTACAGCGCCTACCACCTGGCCGACATCGCCGAGACCGCGCGCGACGTCGATCTGGCCATCCGCTGGGGCTACGGCTGGTCGCTGGGCCCGTTCGAAACCTGGCAGGCCGCGGGCTGGAAGCAGGTCGCACAGTGGATCGCCGATGACATCGTCGCCGGCAAGAGCATGAGCAACGCCCCGCTGCCGGATTGGGTGTTCGATGGCCGCGACGGCGTGCACGCCGCCGAGGGCAGCTACAGCCCGTCGCGCAACGCCAAGCTGCCGCGTTCGTCGCTGCCGGTGTACCAGCGCCAGCGCTTCCCCGATCCGCTGCTGGGCGAGAAGTTCGCGCCGGGCGAGACCGTGTTCGAGAACGACGGCCTGCGCATGTGGCACGACGGTGATGGCATCGCCGTGGTCAGCTTCAAGACCAAGATGAACACCGTGTCCGACCACGTGCTGGATGGCCTGCAGGAGTGCGTCACGCGCGCCGAGAAGGACTTCCAGGGCCTGGTGATCTGGCAGCAGAAGGAACCCTTCTCCGCCGGTGCCGACCTGGCCGGTGCCCTCGGCCTGCTGCAGGCCGGCAAGGTCGACCAGTTCGAAGAGATGGTGCACAACTTCCAGCGCACCAGCCAGCGCATCAAGTACTCGCTGGTGCCGGTGGTGGCTGCCGTGCGTGGCCTGGCCCTGGGTGGCGGCTGCGAGTTCCAGATGCACAGCGCCAAGACCGTGGCCTTCCTGGAAAGCTACATCGGCCTGGTCGAGGCCGGCGTCGGCCTGCTGCCGGCCGGTGGTGGCCTGAAGGAACTGGCCGTGCGCGCCTCTCAGGCGGCCGGTCCGGGCGGTGATGTGTTCGCCGAACTGAAGAAGACCTTCGAAACCGTGGCCATGGCCAAGGTGTCCAACTCGGCGGTCAACGCCCAGGAGCTGGGCCTGCTGCGCAGCACCGACAAGGTGGTGTTCAACAGCTACGAGGCGCTGTACATCGCCAAGGCCGAAGCACGTGCGCTGGCCGAAGCCGGCTACCGTCCGCCGCTGCCGGCACGCCGCATCCAGGTGGCCGGTGACGTCGGCATCGCGACCTTCAAGATGATGCTGGTCAACATGCTGGAAGGCCGTTTCATCAGCCCGTACGACTACGAGATTGCCGAACGCATCGCCACCGTGCTGTGCGGCGGCAAGGTCGACCGCGGCACCCTGGTGGACGAAGAGTGGCTGCTGACCCTTGAGCGCAAGCACTTCGTCGAACTGGCCCAGCAGGAAAAGACCCAGGCCCGCATCGCGCACATGCTGAAGACCGGCAAGCCGCTGCGGAACTGATTGCCCCTCCCTGCTTTTGGTGGGTGCCGACCGTTGGTCGGCACTCCGGCTAAAAAATTCAAGAGATCACTGCAATGACCAAGCAAATCCAGGACGCCTACATCGTCGCCGCCACCCGTACCCCGGTTGGCAAGGCGCCCAAGGGCATGTTCCGCAACACCCGCCCCGACGACATGCTGGCCCACGTGCTGCGCAGCGTCGTCGCCCAGGCACCGGGCGTGGACGTCAACCGCATCGATGACGCGATCATCGGCTGCGCGATGCCGGAAGCCGAGCAGGGCATGAACGTGGCCCGCATCGGCGTGCTGCTGGCTGGCCTGCCGAACACCATCGCCGCGCAGACCGTGAACCGCTTCTGCTCCTCCGGCCTGCAGGCCGTGGCGCAGGCCGCCGACGCGATCCGCCTTGGCAACGCCGACCTGATGCTGGCCGGTGGCACCGAATCGATGTCGATGGTGCCGATGATGGGCAACAAGATCGCGATGGCCCCGAGCGTGTTCGACAACGACCACGTCGCCATTGCCTACGGCATGGGCATCACCGCCGAGAAGGTCGCTGAAGAGTGGAAGGTCTCGCGCGAAGACCAGGACGCGTTCGCCCTGGCCTCGCACCAGAAGGCCATGGCGGCCATCCAGAATGGCGACTTCAAGGACGAGATCAGCCCGTACGAGATCGTCTCGCACCAGCCCGACCTGGCCGACGGCAAGCGCATCATCACCCGCAACAAGGTGGCTGATACCGACGAGGGCCCGCGCCCGGATTCCTCGGCAGAAGGCCTGGCCAAGCTGCGCCCGGTGTTCCGCAATGGCCAGTTCGGCGGTACCGTCACCGCTGGCAACTCCTCGCAGATGAGCGATGGCGCCGGTGCGGTGCTGCTGGCCTCGGAACAGGCGATCAAGGATTACGGCCTGACCCCGCTGGCCCGTTTCGTCAGCTTCTCGGTGGCCGGCGTGCGCCCGGAAGTGATGGGCATCGGCCCGATCGCCGCGATTCCGAAGGCACTGAAGCAGGCCGGCCTGACCCAGGACCAGCTGGACTGGATCGAGCTCAACGAAGCCTTCGCCGCACAGTCGCTGGCAGTGATCCGCGATTGCGGCCTGGACCCGAGCAAGGTCAACCCGCTGGGCGGCGCGATCGCCCTGGGCCACCCGCTGGGCGCGACCGGTGCGATCCGTACCGCCACCCTGCTGCACGGCCTGCGTCGTCGCCAGCAGAAGTACGGCATGGTGACGATGTGCATCGGCACCGGCATGGGCGCAGCGGGTATTTTCGAGGCGCTGTAAGGATCAAAGCGTTGCCGGCTGATTGCTGGCGGCGGGGCCCGGGCGGGTGAGGCTGCCCGGGACACGCCGCAAGTACATCCCTGTAGGCTTGGCAGCGGCATCCATGCCGCTGACAGTCCCGGTCAGCCTCACCCACCCGCGCCATCCAACATTCCGCGCGGCGGAGGGATGAGCAAAGGCAGTAGATCCACGCCATGCGTGGATGCTCTGGAAACGAAAAAGGCAGCCAATGGCTGCCTTTTCCGTTTCTGCACTTGCCCTTGATTCCGCCCTTCCCGTCCGCGCCGCACGGAAACTGTCGAGAGGGGGCGGATGGCCCTCTCCAAAACCGTTGGCGCCATGGATGGCGCCATCGAGCACCATGGAAGGGCTTTGGCGTGTTTTGGAGAGGGCCATCCGCCCCCTCCCCCACGTATCAATCAAGGCGCCGCGAACGGAGCGCTTGATAAACCTTATTCCGCCAGCATCGCCGCCAGCTTCTCGCGCGCCGGGCCGGCCAGCTTCGGGTTGTCCAGCGCGAAGCGGATCGTCGCCTCCACCAGACCCAGATGCGTGCCACAGTCGAAACGGGTGCCCTCGAAACGATAGGCATCGACCTCTTCGGTCTTCAGCAGTTCGGCGATCGCATCGGTCAGCTGGATCTCGCCCCCGGCACCGGTGCGGGTCTGCTCGAGCAACTCGAAAATCTTCGGGCTCAGCACGTAGCGCCCCACCACCGCCAGATCGCTCGGTGCGTCCTCCGGCTTCGGCTTCTCGACGATCTGCGAAATACGGCCCTTGCGGCCATCGAAGGCCTCGGTGGCGACAATGCCATAGCTGGCGGTCTTGTCGTGCGGCACATCTTCAACAGCAATGACGCTGGCGCCACTGGCTTCGTTGAGATCGGCCATCTGCTTCAGCGCGCCGTCGCCGCGGTTCCAGATCAGGTCGTCCGGCAGCAGCACCGCAAACGGTTCGTCACCGATCACGGCCTTGGCACACAGCACCGCATGGCCCAGGCCCAGCGCCTCGGCCTGGGTGACGAAGATCGCGCGCACACCTTCCGGCAGCACATGGCGGATCAACTCCAGCTGCTCCTGCTTGCCGGCGCGCTCGAGCTTCTGCTCCAGCTCGTAGGCCTTGTCGAAATAGTCGGCAACGGCGTGCTTGTAGCGATTGGTGATGAACACCAGGGTGTCACAGCCTGCTTCGATCGCTTCATCGACGGCGTACTGGATCAGCGGTCGATCAATGATCGGCAGCATTTCCTTCGGCACCGTCTTGGTTGCCGGAAGAAAACGCGTACCCAGACCTGCTACCGGAAATACCGCCTTGCGAATGCGCTTGCTCATTGGTGCCTGCTGGCCTCACGTGCCGGAAAGGGCACAACCTTAGCGGATGAAATGTAAGCATCCTGTTCGATTGGCGAGAATTCCGGCATGGTCGCGAACAGGACTTCCTGGATCGTATCGATGTCGTACCTGGCAATCGCCTCGCGCAGCTTGGGCACGTTGCCCAGCACGATGTCGCGCGAGAACGCACGTACGCCGGCTTCCAGAATCTTCGGATGCGCGGTCGGCCGGTAGTCCTCGTCGGAATAGAACAGCGTCTCGTGCAGCTTCTCGCCAGGACGCATGCCGGTGTAGATGATCGGGATGTCCTTGTAGGGCTGCTTGCCCGCCAGGCGGATCATCTGTTCGGCCAGCACCCGGATCGGCACCGGCTCGCCCATGTCCAACGTATAGATCGCCCCATGCGACGCCGATGCGGCGGCCTGCAGGATCAACTGGCACGCCTCGGGAATGGTCATGAAATAGCGGCTGACCTCCGGGTCGGTCACCGTGACCGGTCCGCCCTTGAGGATCTGCTCGCGGAACAACGGCACCACGCTGCCGGCCGACGCCAGCACGTTGCCGAAGCGTACGGTCACGAAACGGGTGTGCGTGGACTTCTGGTCAAGGCTCTGGCAGATCATCTCCGCATAGCGCTTGCTGGCGCCCAGCGCATTGACCGGGTCCACCGCCTTGTCGGTCGAAATGAACACGAAGTGCTCGACGCGGGCTTCCAGACAGGCACGGGCCACGTTCTCGGTGGCCAGGATGTTGTTGCGAACGGCTTCGCGCAGCTGACGCTCCAGCACCGGCACATGCTTGTAGGCAGCCGCATGGAAAGCCGTGTCGACCGGATGCAGCGACAACGCATGGCGGATCACTGCAGGATCGCCGCAGTCACCGAGCACGGCTTCGATCTCGACATCCGGGAAGCTACGGCGCAGCTCGCCCTCGATGGTCAACAGCAGCAGTTCGCTGATCTCCAGCAGCACGATGCGACCCGCACCGTGGCGCGCGCACTGGCGACACAGCTCGGACCCGATCGAGCCACCGGCACCGGTCACCATCACCGTGCGCCCGCCCAACCAGCCGCGGATGAGGTTCCAGTCCGGCATGATCGGCTTGCGCCCGAGCAGATCTTCGATCGCCACTTCCTTCAACTGGCCCGGCAGCGACTGTCCCTGCAGGATGTCGCTGAGCTTGGGCACGGTGCGGAACGGAATGCCGGTGCTCTCGCAGATGGCGACCACGCGCTGCATGCCGACGGCATCCAGCGAGGGCATGGCGATCACCAGCAGCTTGGCCGCAGTCTCACGGGCCACCGCCGGTGCGTCGTCCAGCGTGCCCAGGATCGGCAGGCTCTGCAGCTTGGCGCCACGCAGGTGCGGCGCATCATCGAGCAGGCCGACCGGCTCGAAGTTGCCGGACCGGCGCAGGTCGCGCACCAGGGTTTCAGCGGCCTGGCCGGCGCCGAGAATCAGCACACGGCGCGCGGTCGAATCGGACTGCAGCGACTGGTAGTCCTTCCATGCCCGGTACAACAGGCGCGGTGCGCCCAGCAGTGCCGACAGCGCAAACGGATAGATCACCAGCACCGACATCGGCACGCCGTTGAAGCGCTTCCAGGCCAGCACCAGAACAATGGCGATCAGGCCGATGAAGCTGGCCTTGAAGATGTTCAGCAGGTCGCTGACGCTGGCGAAGCGCCACAGCCCGCGATAGAGACCGATACGCCAGAACACCAGGCCCTGCAGCGCCAGCACCAGCGTGGTGTCCACGTTCCACAGCGGCAAGGCGGGAGCATCGGCGAGGATCGAGTAGCGACCCGCATGCAACAGCTGCCAACAGGCCCAGACCATGAACAAGTCGTGGCAGACGATGGCCGTACGCGGCATCAGGCCGAGGATTCTGTCCCGCCAGGGTGAAGACATAGATCGAGTAATTCCTTATGGGTGGCGCAATCCATTGCGCAGGAGGAGCCACAGCAGGGTCAGCGCGGCAAACCACGCGACCGCTACGGCAGCCTCCCACCTCGGCTGCAAATTGGTGCAGATATTGAACACTGTAATACTGAACAGGCCCAAAACAAAGTACATCCCTGTCACCTGGGCATGGCTGGCTCCTGCCTGGACCGCGCGCTGGTAGACATGCTGGGTGTGGGGTTCCATCCAGCGTTGCCCGGAAAGCATGCGCGCCAACAGCGTGAAGCCCGCGTCCACAAGGAAGGCGGACAAGGGCAGCAGCAGCAGGATCCAATGGATATCGGTGTGCAGGGCAGCAACGGCCAGCACGACGGCAACGGCGTAGCCCAGCGCGCCACTGCCTACATCCCCCATGAAGATCCGCGCCTGCGGAAAATTGAATGGCAGGAAACCCAGGCAGGCCAGGCCAAGCACGATGGCCACCAGCGACCAGGGCCAGGGCAGCACGGTGGCGAAGCCCAGCGCAACGATGACCGCCTGACTGCTGGCAATCCCGTTGATCCCATCCATGAAGTTCCAGATGTTGATCAGCGACGCGGTGAAGAACAGCACCAGCAGGCTCAACAACCAGCTGCCGCCGTGCATCTTGACCAGCCCCGCCAGCAACGCCGCGGCGACGAAATGCACCATCAACCGGCGCATGGCTGGCAGCGGTCGATGGTCATCCCACCAGCCAATGCCGGCAACGAGCAGCAGGCCAAGGCTGGCGACAGCAAGGCTGGGCGCAGCACCCGGCCAGACACAGGCAGCCACAGCCGCAGCCACCAGCAGGCTGATCACGATGGCGATACCGCCACCACGCGGGGTGGCGACGCTATGGCTGCGACGCTCCCCGGGCTGATCCAGCAGCTGCCTGCGCAGGGCATACACGCGCGCCGCCCAGGTCAACGCTGCGCTGAGCAGGGCCAGGCCCAGCAGCGCGGCCATCACGAGCCAGGGCATGATTCAGAGCACCGCGTAGTTCAGCAGCGGCTTGACTGTGCCCCACTCCTTGCAGCTCGGGCATTGCCAGTGATGGGTACGCGCGCCGAATCCGCAGCGGGTGCAGCGGTAGGCGGGGTTGCGCACCAGCAACTGGTCGGTGATGTGCTTGAGGTCGTGCAGGGTGGCAGTGGAATCTGCGCCCTCGGCCAGGGTGAGGTCGATCAGTGCCGATTCGCCGCGCACCGACGGGCGATCCTTGAGCTGGCGGCCGAGGTAGGCACGGGCAGGTGCAACACCCTCCTGCTCTTCCATCAGGCGGGTCAGGGCCAGCACCGGCGCGATACCACGGTAGTGCTCGGTCATCTCGGACAGGAAAGCACGCGCACCGGCCAGGTCGCCGACCTTGCGGTAGTTCTCCATCAGCGCGGGCAGCACTTCGGGCAGGTACTCCGGATCGTTGCGGGCAGCGCGCTCGAAAGCCCGCACGGCGGCCTCGGCGTTGCCCGCATCGGTTTCCAGGCGACCTTCAATGATGCCGGCGCGGACCGACATGGCATCGGCCTGGTAAGCGCGGGCAATGGCCGCCCTCGCCTCTTCCAGTTTGCCCGCGCCACGGAAGCGTTCGGCCAGCTCGCATTCGAACTGCCCGATCAGCTTGCCCATCGGCTCGCCGGTGACATCTTCGAAACGGGTCGCGTTGTCGATCGCCTTTTCCCAGTCGCGCTCGGCCTGGTAGATGCCGATCAGGTGCTTGAGCGCCTGCGGTGCGCGCTGGTCCAGCTGCGCCAGTTCGGTGAACACCGTTTCGGCGCGGTCCAGCAGGCCGGACTTCATGTAGTCCTCGCCCAGTGCCAGCAGGGCCTGCACGCGCTGCGCGTCGCTCAGGTCCTGGCGGTTGACCAGACCCTGGTGCAGACGGATCGCACGGTCCACTTCGCCACGGCGACGGAACAGATGGCCCAACGCGACCTGGGTCTCGAAGGTTTCCTTGTCCAGCTCTGCGATGTGCAGGAACAGCTCGATGGCCTTGTCCGGCTGCTCGTTGAGCAGATAGTTCAGGCCACGGAAATAGGTGCTGGACAGGTGGCTTACCTGGTTGTCACCGTGGCGTTGACCGCCGCGGCGTCCGATCACCCAGCCGGCCAGCGCCGCCAACGGAAGGCACAGGAAGAACCAGAACCACTCGGAAACGAATTCCATCTTCGATCAACGTCCATCAAAAGACTGGGAGGGGGCGACCGGCGCCGACGATGCAGCCGCCGATTTGTTGGCACGGCGCAGCTGGCTGTAGAGCGGAATCACCACGCTTACCAGCACCAGGCCAGCACCGACCACGACACCGATCAGCAGGGCTGCAATCAGCGCCACGCCAACGGAGGTGTTCAATTGGGTAAACAGCAGGTTGATCGACATGGCCGTCATGTTGACCGCACCAATGATCAGACCAAGGATCAGAACCGCCAGCAGGACCAGCAGACGAAAAACTTTCATGCGACAGCTCCATTGGCAGGAGGCCGTAGCTTATCCGACTCGTGGTGGGATTCGCACGAAGTCGCGCGACGGGGATGGCTCAGGCCGGATCTGCGTCCAGCGGCAGCACGCTGCTGACGCGCTCGCGCAATTCCTTGCCTGGCTTGAAATGAGGGACATGCTTGCCCGGCAGGGCAACCGATTCGCCGGTCTTCGGGTTGCGACCCAGGCGCGGCGGACGGTAGTGCAGCGAAAAACTGCCAAAGCCGCGGATCTCGATGCGATCGCCGGCCGACAGTGAGCCCCCCATCATTTCCAGCAATGACTTGACCGCCAGATCGACATCATCGGCCTTCAGGTGCGCCTGACGGCGCGCAAGGATTTCGATCAGTTCGGATTTGGTCATTACCGGCTCACATCAGGGGCATCTCAGCCTGAAACGGCCCGGGCAAGAGCCCGGGCCGTCCAGGAAACAACAAACAGCGTAAGGCCGATATTACTCGGACTTGTTGCCGTTCAGCTGTGCACGCAGCAGCGCGCCCAGCTGGGTGGTGCCGCTGGATGCCGACGAAGACTGGTATTCCTCCAGCACTTCGCGCATTTCCGCGTCGTCCTTGGCCTTGATCGACAGCTGCAGGGTACGACCCTTGCGATCCATGCCCACGAACTTGGCTTCAACCTTGTCGCCAACCTTCAGGTGCTGGGTCGCGTCGTCAACACGCTCGTTGGCGATGTCGCGAGCTGCAACATAGCCTTCGATGCCGTCGGACAGCTCGATGATCGCGCCCTTGGCGTCGACTTCCTTCACCACGCCTTCGACCTTGGAGCCCTTCGGATTGGTCGCCATGTACTGGCCGAACGGATCCTGCTCCAGCTGCTTGACGCCCAGCGAAATGCGCTCGCGCTCCGGATCGACGGCCAGGACGACTGCGTCCAGGTTGTCGCCCTTCTTGAAGTTGCGAACGATGTCTTCGCCAGTGGTCGCCCAGCTGATGTCGGACAGGTGAACCAGGCCGTCGATGCCGCCGTCCAGGCCGATGAAGATGCCGAAGTCGGTGATCGACTTGATCTGGCCCGACACCTTGTCACCCTTCTTGTGGGTGGCAGCGAAGGTTTCCCACGGATTGGCGGCAACCTGCTTCATGCCCAGCGAGATGCGGCGACGCTCCTCGTCGACGTCCAGGACCATGACTTCAACTTCGTCACCGACCTGCACAACCTTGGACGGGTTGACGTTCTTGTTGGTCCAATCCATCTCGGAAACGTGCACCAGGCCTTCGACGCCCGGCTCGATTTCGACGAATGCGCCGTAATCGGTGACGTTGGAGACCTTGCCGAACACGCGGCTGTTGGCCGGGTAACGACGGGCGATGTTATCCCACGGATCTTCGCCCAGCTGCTTCAGGCCCAGCGAAACGCGGTTGCGCTCGCGGTCGAACTTCAGCACGCGCACGTCCAGCTCGTCGCCGACGTTCACGACTTCGGACGGATGGCGCACGCGCTTCCATGCCATGTCGGTGATGTGCAGCAGGCCGTCGATACCGCCCAGGTCCACGAATGCGCCGTAATCGGTCAGGTTCTTGACGACACCCTTCAGGATCGCGCCTTCCTGCAGCTTGTCCATCAGCTGCTCGCGCTCTTCCGAGTGCTCGCTTTCGACGACAGCGCGGCGCGAGACCACGACGTTGTTGCGCTTGCGGTCAAGCTTGATGAGCTTGAATTCCAGCTCCTTGCCTTCCAGGTAGGCCGGATCGCGCACGGGGCGCACATCGACCAGGGAACCCGGCAGGAAGGCGCGGACATCCTTGATGTCCACGGTGAAACCACCCTTGACCTTGCCGCTGATGCGGCCGGTGATGGTTTCGTTCTTTTCCAACGCTTCTTCCAGCTCGTCCCACACCATCGCGCGCTTGGCCTTCTCGCGCGACAGGACGGTTTCACCGAAGCCGTTCTCGATCGAGTCGAGGGCGACCTTGACGATGTCGCCTTCGGCAACATCGATTTCGCCAGCGTCGTTACGGAACTGTTCGATCGGCACGATGCCTTCCGACTTCAGCCCGGCGTTGATCACCACGACGTCGCCGCGGACTTCAACAACGGTACCGCTGACGATGGCGCCCGGCTTCAGCTTGGCCAGGTTGGCCTGGCTGGCTTCAAACAGTTCGGCAAATGATTCGGTCATTAGATTTACTCTGTTGGACACATGGGTCGGTTGGCTTCCCTTCAGGGAATGGCTACCGCCCGCCTGTTGGTCGACCCCGGAATTGCAGGTCGTGTGTGGAAGTAGGAAAACCGCCACGCATCATTGCGCGACGGAGCTTTTACAGCACTGCAAATGCGCGACCCCTGCCGATGCTGCTGGCAGAGCTCCCGCGCGAACGGATCAGGCAGCCGGAACCGGAAGCAGATCCATCACTCTGGCAACGACATCTTCGATGCCGATGCCTGTGGTGTCGATGAGGACAGCATCGTCTGCCGGCTTCAGGGGCGCCACGGTACGCTGAGCATCACGGGCGTCGCGGGCCATGATCTCGCGCAGGAGGTCATCAAAGCTAACAGAAACCCCCTTGTCTTTCAACTGCTTATGCCGGCGCTCGGCGCGCTCCTCGGCACTGGCGGTCAGAAAGACCTTGTAAGGGGCGTCCGGGAAGATGACGGTCCCCATGTCGCGGCCATCGGCGACCAGCCCCGGCTCCATCCTGAATGCGCGCTGGCGCTCTTTCAGAGCGGCCCGGACTTCGGGAATGGCGGCAATTGCCGACGCCAGCGCCCCGGTGGTCTCCAGCCGCAGCTCGTCGGTGGCATCGGTGCCATTGACCAGGACCCGCATGGCATCGCCCTGCTCGACGAACTGGACATGGGTATCGAAGGTGCAGCGCACCAGCGCGGAGGCATCGGAGGTGTCGATGTCGGCCCAGCTGGCCGCCACGCCGACGGCGCGGTACAGGGCGCCCGAATCCAGGTAGTGCCAGCCCAACCGGCGCGCCACGATGCGGCTGATGGTACCCTTGCCGGCCCCTGACGGGCCGTCGATGGTCAGGACGGGAACGAGTGGATTCATGGGGGTCCTTGCGGGTGTGAAGGGGGCATTCTAGCCCCTGCCAGACCCCCCGTAACGGGCCATTTGTGCAACCACTTGAAACCATGGGGAAAAGCCCGGTAGAATGGCGGGCTTGAACGAGCGTCAACTGCCGATTGTCTTTCGCATATCGCGGCCACGCTCCACCCGAACAACTACTGTTTACGCCGAGGTATGCCATGAAAGTTCTGTCCTCCCTGAAGTCGGCGAAGGCCCGTCACCGTGACTGCAAGGTCGTGCGTCGTCGTGGCAAGATCTTCGTCATCTGCAAGTCGAACCCGCGTTTCAAGGCGCGTCAGCGCTGAGCCCAACGGTCCTTGTGACCGCGGCTGGCCCCACGCGGGGCCGACCCGATGCAAAAAGCCGCCTTCGGGCGGTTTTTTGTTTATGCGGTTTTTTCCTGCCGTTTTTGCTGTAATCGCTGTTCTTGACCACTGGGGAGTAGATCGAGATGACGCGTTACCTGTGCACCCTGGCCGTACTGGCCACCCTGGCTGCCGCCACTCCGGCGCTGGCCGATACCCTGCTTGTCGACCGCGCCCGTGAAAAGCCGGCCGGCGCCCTGCCCGTCCGCGGCCAGAGCATGCAGCAGGTGCAGTCCCAGTTCGGCGCGCCGGCAGAGCAGCTGCAGCCGCGCGGCGGGCAGAAACGGCAATGGCCGACCATCCACCGCTGGGTGTACCCGCAGTTCACCGTCTACTTCGAGAAGCAGAAGGTGATCGACGTGGTGGCAAACCAGGCGGATCCGAACGAAATCGGCCCCAAGCCGCCGATCCGTTGACCCCCATGCCCGCCACCGGCGGGCGCGTGTAGCGAGACCATGAACCAGACCCTTCGTTTTCCTGCCGAATGGGAAGCCCAGAGCGGCGTCCTGATTGCCTGGCCCACCGCCGACACCGACTGGGCTGACCGCCTGGGCCAGGTGGAAGAGACCTACATCGCCCTGGTTGCGGCGATCACCCGCTTCCAGCCGGTGCTGATCTGCGTGGCCGACGATGACGTGGAGACCTACGCCGAAATGCGGCTGCGCTCCAATCGCATCGACATGGACAAGGTCCACTTCACCACCGCTGCGTACGACGATACCTGGCTGCGTGATTCGGGCCCGATCACCCTGCGCCGCGCTGATGGCAGCTTCCAGCTGCTGGACTTCCGCTTCACCGGCTGGGGCGGCAAGTTCGATGCCACCCTCGATGACCAGCTGGTCGGCGTGCTCGACCAGGCCGGCGTGTTCAACAACGCGGCGGTGCGCAGCATTCCGTTCGCGCTGGAAGGCGGCGGCATCGAGACCGATGGCGAAGGCACCCTGCTGACCACCTGGAAGTGCCTGCACGAGCGTCATCCCGACCGTGACCGCGACAGCCTCAGCGCCGACCTGGCGGACTGGCTGCAGCAGGAGCGCGTGCTCTGGCTGGATCACGGCTACCTGGAAGGCGACGACACCGACGCCCATATCGACACCCTCGCCCGCTTCGCTTCGGCCGACAGCATCGTCTACCAGGCCTGCGACGACGAGAGCGACTCGCACTACGCCGAGCTGCAGGCGATGGGCGCCGAACTGGCCGCACTGCGCACGCGTGATGGGCAGCCCTACCGCCTGTTCCCGCTGCCGTGGGCAAAGCCGGTGATCGATGAAGGCCGCCGCCTGGCTGCGTCCTACGCCAATTACCTGATCGTCAACGGCGCGGTGCTGATGCCAGCCTATGGCGACCCGGCCGACGACCTCGCCCGCGACGTGCTGGCACAGGCCCACCCGGGCCGCGAGATCGTGCAGGTGCCCTGCCGCTCGCTGATCTGGCAGAACGGCAGCCTGCACTGCATCACCATGCAGCTGCCGGCCGGGCTGTTGAAAGCCTGAGAAGGGGTAGTGCCGGCCGCTGGCCGGCAACCAGGCACTGCCTGATGGATTGACGGGGTTGCCGGCCAGCGGCCGGCACTACCGTTCAACCATTCAGCGCGCGACACGCTGCCGTGCCGCATCCGCGTTAACATGCGGGTTTTCCCCCGCAGGATCGCCCCGCATGAACTCGCGCAGCCCCCTTACCGTCGCCCTGATCCAGGAGCGCAACCACGGTGATGCCGCCGCCAACCTGGCGGTGATCGAAGCGCGTGTTGCCGACGCGGCGGCACAGGGCGCGAAGCTGGTGCTGCTGCAGGAACTGCACAACGGTGCCTACTTCTGCCAGCACGAATCGGTCGATGAATTCGACCTTGCCGAGCCGATCCCGGGCCCGAGCACCGAGCGCCTGGGCGCACTGGCGAAGAAGCACGGCGTGGTGCTGGTCGGCTCGCTGTTCGAGCGCCGCGCTGCCGGCCTGTACCACAACACCGCCGTGGTCTTCGAGAAGGACGGTACGTTGCTGGGCAAGTACCGCAAGATGCACATTCCGGATGACCCGGGCTTCTACGAGAAGTTCTACTTCACGCCGGGCGACATCGGCTTCAAGCCGATCGACACCTCGGTCGGCCGCCTTGGCGTACTGGTGTGCTGGGACCAGTGGTACCCGGAAGCGGCGCGCCTGATGGCGCTGGCCGGTGCTGAACTGCTGCTCTACCCCACCGCGATCGGCTGGGACCCGGATGACGTGCAGGACGAGAAGACCCGCCAGCGCGACGCCTGGGTGCTGAGCCACCGTGGACACGCCGTGGCCAACGGCGTGCCGGTGCTCAGCTGCAACCGCGTGGGCCATGAAGCGTCGCCGCTGGGCGCCTCGGGCATCCAGTTCTGGGGCAACAGCCACGTGCTGGGCCCACAGGGCGAGTTCCTGGCCGAGGCCGGCACCGAGGCGACCATCCTGATGTGCGAGGTTGACCTGCAGCGCAGCGAGCACGTGCGCCGCATCTGGCCGTTCCTGCGCGATCGTCGCATCGACGCTTATGGCGATCTGCTCAAGCGCTACATCGACTGACCTGGAGCCCGCGCATGGCCGTACTCATCCGTGATGCCGGCCCGGCCGACATCGCTGCGATCACCGCGATCTACGCGGTGGAAGTGACCGACTTCGTCAACACCTACGAGTACGACATTCCCGACCAGGCCGAGATGCTGCGCCGCATGCGCGACATCATCGACCGCGGCTTCCCTTACCTGGTGGCCGAGGTCGACGGCCAGGTTGCCGGCTATGCATATGCCAACACCTACCGCACGCGCATCGCCTACCAGTGGACCGTTGAGAACTCGGTCTATGTCGATGCACGCTTCCAGGGCCGAGGCGTCGGCAAGGGCCTGCTGCAGGCGCTGATCGATGCCTGCACCGCACACGGCTTCCGACAGATGATCGCGGTGATCGGCGAGCCGACCAATACCGCGTCCATCAAGCTGCACGAACGCTTCGGCTTCCAGCTGGTAGGCGTGTTCCGCGGCCTCGGCCGCAAGCACGGCCGTTGGCTGGACACCGTACAGATGCAGCGCGCGCTCGGCGACGGCGCCGATTCCGCCCCTTCCAATGAATGATTCCATGACCGAAACCCTTCCCGAAACCGGCGACGATCTGTTTGCCGGCCAGCCCGTGCGCATCGTCGAACGCGACGGCGTGCGCTACACCCTGCTGGGCACCGCCCACGTCTCCCATGCCAGCGTCGAGGCGGTGGAAAAAGCCATCGACAGCGGACGATTCGACGCAGTGGCCGTCGAGCTTGACCCGCAGCGCCTGCAGGCACTGAGCGACCCGGACACGCTGGCCAAGCTGGACCTGGTGGAAGTGATCCGCAAGGGTCGCGTCGCGTTGTTCGCGGCCAACCTCGCGTTGTCGGCCTACCAGCGCCGACTGGCCGAACAGCTGGGCATCGAGCCGGGCGCCGAACTGAAGCGTGCGGTGGACCTGGCGCGCGAGCGCAACCTGCCGGTGCACCTGATCGACCGCGAAGTCGGGCTGACGTTCCGGCGTGCTTCGCAGCGGCTGGGCTTCTTCGGCAAGCTGAAGCTGGTGGCCGGGCTTGGCGCCGGCCTGTTCTCGTCCGAGGATGTCGGCGAAGACGAGATCGAGAAGCTGAAGCAGGGCGACATGCTGGAATCGAGCTTCGGCGAGTTCGCCAGCGAGAACCCGGCCCTGTACGAAACGATCATCGGCGAGCGCGACCGCTACATGGCCACGCGCCTGCGTGAAGCGCATGATCCGCAGCAGCGCGAAGTGCTGGCGGTGGTCGGCGCCGGTCACCTGGCCGGCCTGGCGCGTTACCTGGAAACCGATACCGAGGCGCCTGCGCCGTTGCGCGAGCAGCTGGAAGCGGTGCCGAAGAAGCGCAACATCCCGTGGTTCACCTTGGCGATCCTGGTCATCGTGGCGACCGGCATTGGCGTCGGCTTCTATCGTGGTGGACTGGGCGTGGGCACCGAACTTCTGGCGACCTGGGCGATGTATACCGGCGGCCTGGCTGGCCTGGGCTGTCTGGTCGCCGGCAGCCATCCGCTGAGCATCCTCACCGCGATCGCGGTGGCGCCGTTCAAGCCGTTCCGCCTGAGCATCCCCACCGGTGCGTTCTCGGCACTGGTGGAGGCGCGCCTGCGCAAGCCGACCTACGACGATTTCCTCAAGCTGCGTGACGATGCACAGTCGTTGAAGGGCTGGTACCGCAATCGCGTCACCCGCGTGGTGCTGACCTTCATGCTGACCAACCTCGGCAGCGGGCTGGGTCTGTGGCTGACCGCAGGAAAGGTGTGGAGCAAGGTGGCGAGCTGATGGTTGCGCCGGGCGTGGCCCGACGCTACCGGTAGGTGCCAACCTTGGTTGGCACGGCATTTACACCGATGCGGCAATGAAAAAATGGGGGAGACCGCCCCACTACGACCGGTCTCCCCCACACCACAACACTCATTTTCGCGCCCGTCAGCCGAGCATGGCGCGGCTCTACAGAAGCTCCTGCCCCACCGCCGCAGTCACATCGCGGCCACGAGCGCGCTGGATCAGCCGCACCACGGCGTTGCGCAGGTCATCGAGCACCGCGTAGATCGTCGGCAGAAACAGCAGGCTGACCACGGTCGAGAACGCCAGGCCACCGGCAATCGCGCGTGCCATCGGCGAGTACTCCGGCCCGTTGCCGAACATCTGCGTATCGGTCAGCGAGATCGGCACCATCGCCAGGATTGCCGTGCCCATGGTCATCATGATCGGGCGCAGGCGTTCGCGTGAGCCCTCCACCAGCGCCTGGGTACGCCCCATCCCGCCCCGGCGCAGATTGTTGATGTGCTCGATCATCACGATGCCGTTGTTCACCACCACGCCCATCAGCACCAGGATGCCGATGAAGGACATGATTCCGAACGAGGTGCCAGTGATCCAGAACAGCCAGAACACGCCGAAGATCGAGAACAGCACGCCGCTCATGATCGCCGCGGGGAACAGCAGCGATTCGAACACCGCCGCCATCACCACATAGATCATGACCAGCGCGATCAGCAGGTTGAACACCATCTGCTGCATCGCCTCGTTGTCATCGCCGTAGTCGCCGCCGTCGAAGGTGAAGCCGTAGCCGGCCGGGAAGTTCATCGGCTTGAGCACGGCTTCCATGGCCTTGCGGCCGTCCGGCGCGGTGATCTTCTCGGCCAGGTTGGCCTTGATGGTCAGCGTGGTCTGGCGGTTGGTACGGCCGATCTGGGTCGCCGATGAGCCGACATCGACGCTGACCAGGCTCAACAACGGCACACTGCGGCCATCGCCGGTACGCACGCTGAAACCTGCCAGGTCTTCGGGGCTGCTCTGTTCTGCGCCGGCAAAGCGCACCCATACCGGCACTTCGTTGTCACCCCGGCGGAACTCGCGCATCGGCGCACCACGCAGGGCCAGACCGACGAAACTGGCAACCTGCTCGGCATTGAATCCGAAGGCCGCTGCGCGCTCGCGGTCGACGTGCACTTTCAGCTCGCCGCCCTTCTCACCGTTGTCGATGCGCACATCGCGCAGTTCAGTCCGCTGTGCCAGCAGCGGCAGCACTTCCTGGCCGATCTCCTGCAGCATCGCGCTGGAGTCGCCGACCAGCTGTACCTGCACGCCCTGGTTGCCACCCCCGCCGCCGCCATCACCGCCCTGGTTGCCGACGAAGTAGTCGGTACGGGCAGACTTCGGCAGGCCCTTGCGCAGCTCTTCCTGCAGCGCCTTGATGTCCTTGGCGTACTTCTCATCCAGGGTGACCACGGTCGAACTGCCTTCCTGCTCGCTGTACCAGGAGTAGACCTGCTGCACGTGCAGGCGCTCGCGGTTCTCCTCGACCCAGGCTTCGACGCGCGCCACTTCCTCGGACATCTGCCGGTAGGTGTAGGCGCCCTTCCACATGTAGCCGATGAAGATGTCCTTGCCGCCGTCGCCACCGAACATGTCGATCTTGGTCAGCTTCATCGGCACCAGGCTGACCAGCACCACCAGCAGGATGCCCAGCAGGCTCCAGCCACGATGACGCAGCGACCAGTCCAGCAGCTGCGCGTATCGCCGCTGCAGGCGCGCGATCATCCCAGTCTGCGAGTGCACCAGCTTCGGCGTGGCCATGCGTGCGGACAGCATCGGAATGAGGCTGACCGCCACAAGCCAGGAGGCCAGCAGCGAGACCGAGATGGTGATCGCGATCTGCGCCATGAAGATGCTGATGTTGTTGGTTTCGCCGAACAGGTTCGGCACGAACACGATGCAGTGGCACAGGGTGCCGGCGCTGAGTGCGATGGCAACGTTGCGGGTGCCGATGATCGAGGCCAACCGTGGCTGGTCCGGCAGCCGCTCACGCTCCTGGTAGATGCTCTCGACCACCACCACGGCGTTGTCGACCAGCATGCCTACCGCCAGCAGCAGGCCCATCATGGTCAGGATGTTGAGCGTGACGCCGGCGAAGTACATGAAGCCGAGGGTGATGGTGAAACAGATCGGAATGGCCAGGGTCACCATCAGCGTGGACGGCCAGTGGCGCAGGAAGAAGAACAGCACCGTCACCGACAGGATCAGGCCGACGCCACCTGCCTCGGCCAGCTCAAGCAGGGAGGAGGTCACCGCCTTGCCCTGGTTGTCGATCACCTTGATCTGCACATCGCGCATCGAGTCCTGCGCACGGATCGCTTCGACCTCGGCAAGCGCGCCACGCGAGACGTCCACCAGGTTGGCGCTGCGTTCCTTGTAGATGTCCAGGCCGACGGCAGGATTGCCATCCAGGCGGCGGCCATAGCTCATCCGCGCCGGCTTCAGCCGCACGTCGGCAATGTCACCCAGGCGCAGTCCCTTGGCATTGATGACCAGATCACGCATTTCCTGCAGGTCGGTGATCTCGCCCACCGGCTGCACGCGCACGCGCTGGCCGTTGTCATCGATCTGCCCGGCCGAGATCGAGAAGTTCAGCGTGCGCAGGCGATCACTCAGCTCGTTGATGCTCAGGCCGTGCGCGTTGAGGCGGTTCGGATCGATGGCGATCTCCACCTCGTTCGGCGGCGCGCCCGTGATTTCGACCCGGGCCACGCCCGGAATCCGCTCGATACGCCGCTTGAACTCGCGGTCGAGCATGTCATAGGCGGTGGTCAGGTCGGTGGTGCTGGCCAGGCGCACCTTCAGCACCGGCTGGTCGCTGCTGGACCACTTGAACACGTTGTAGCGCTGCACATCGTCGGGCAGGTCGCTGCGGATCGCATCGATGCGCTCGCGCGCATCGGACGCGGCGATGGCGATATCACGATCCCAGTCGCTGAACTCGATGAAGATCGACGCGGCTTCGGACGTGGCCGAGGAGCGCATGCGCTTGATGCCGGTCATCGTCGCCAGCGACTCCTCCACCGGGCGGATGATGGTCCGCTCGACTTCTTCCGGGGTGGAACCGGTATACGGAATCTGCACGAACAGGAACGGCGCGGAGATGTCGGGCAGCGCTTCCAGTGGCAGCCGGAACGAGGCAATCAGCCCAACCACCACCAGCGACACGAAGCACATGATGGTGGTGACCGGACGGCGGATGGAGAACTCGGCAATGCTCATGCCGGTTCCTCCCCACCCGCACTGCTGCCCTGCGCGGCATGCAGGCCTTCACCGGCATGCTTGCGGCCACGCTCGCGGTAATAGGCATCACCACGACGGTCCATCAAGTCGTACACCACCGGGATCACCAGCAGGGTCAGCAGGGTCGACACCAGCAGGCCACCGATCACGGTGATCGCCATCGGTGCGCGCACCTCGGCGCCCTCGCCCATCGCCACCGCCAGCGGCAGGAAGCCGAACAGCGTGCACAGGGTGGTCATGATGATCGGCCGCAGGCGCGAGCGAGCACCCTCCACCAACGCCTCGTGCTTGGCCACGCCGGCCTCGCGCAGCTGGTTGACCTTGTCGATCAGGATGATCGCGTTCTTGGTGACCAGGCCGACCAGCAGGATCAAGCCGATGAATACCACCACCGAAATGGGCTTCCCGGTCAGCATCAACGCCAGGATCGCACCCACCAGCGCCAGCGGGATGGTGAACAGGATCACGAACGGATGCAGCAGCGATTCGAACTGCGACGCCATCACCAGATAGACCAGGAAGATCGCCAGGCCGAAGGCGAAGATCAGCGATTTCGCTGCCTGTGCCAGCTCCTCACCCTGGCCGCCGATGTGCAGGCCCACGCCCGCGCCCAGCGGCTGTTCGGACACCATCTGCTGTACTTCGCGCATGGCCGCGCCAAGGTCGATGTCGCGCAGGTTGGCCGAGACCACGGCAACCCGGGTCTGGTCGGCGCGATGGATCTCGCTCGGACCGGTGGTGGCGACCACGTCGGCTACCGCATCCAGAGTGACCGGACGGGTGCTGCCCGGATTGACGATCAGCCGACGGATGCTCTCCACGCTGGCGCGATCGGTTTCCTGTGCACGCACCAGCACGTCGATCTTGCGGTCACGGAAGCTGTAACGGGTGGCCACGTCGCCGCGCACCTTCTTCACCACCACGTCGGCGATCTGCCGCGTGGTCAGGCCCAGTGCACCAGCGCGCTCCTGATCGAAACGGATCTGGATTTCCGGGAAACCCTCTTCAACGGTGGATTTGACGTCGGCGTAGTGCGCGTTGCCGCGCAACAGCGCCGCCAGGCGCTGGCCCGCCACTTCCAGGGTGGCCATGTCCTGCCCGCGCAGTTCGATCTCCAGCGGCGTGGAGAAGCTGAACAAGGCTGGCCGCGCGAAGTCCACCTGCGCCCCTGGGTGCTGACCCATGGTGTCACGCAGGCGCTCGGTGATCTCCGCTTCGGTCTGCTGGTTGCCGCCACCTTCCATCACGATGGTCAGCTTGCCGATGTTCTCGCCACTCTCGGTCGGGCTGGCATCCAGGCGGGTACCGCTGCCGCTGACACCGTACAGCGATGCCACGCCCTCGCCCTTGCCGTGCGCCAACTGCAGCTCGCGCACCAGCGCATCGGTCTGCTTCAACGGCGTGCCGGCCGGCAGCTTGACCGTCATTTCGAAACGGTCCTGTGCCAGCTGCGGGATCAGGTCGGCACCGAGCATCGGCACCAGGGCCATCGTGCCGACGAACGCCAGTGCAGCCAGTCCCAGCACCTTGCCAGGATGGGCCAATGCACTCGGCAGCAGCCGCAGATAGCCACGCTCAGCACCGGCGTACGGCTTCATGGCGATGTCGCTGGCCTTGCGCATCACCGGGCCGACCACTGCAGCCACGCCGCGGCAGAGGCGCACCACCAACCACGCCAGCGCGTAGAAGCTCCAGCGCATCGTCGCCACCACACCGCGACGGCCGAGCGCGACCGGCTTCTGCCAGCGGCTCTGCGGCTGCCACGGCTCGGCCGCAGCCTCTTCCGGGAAGGCCAGTGGCGGCCGGCCCTTCAGCGAGCTCAGCATCGGAATCAGGGTCATCGACACCAGCAGCGAGATCGCGATGGCGATGGCCACGGTCAACGCCTGGTCGCGGAACAGCTGGCCGGCGATGCCGTCGACGAACACCAGCGGCAGGAACACCGCGATGGTGGTCAGGGTCGAGGCGACCACGGCCATGCTCACTTCACGGGTACCCGCAATGGCGGCCTGCAGGATGCCGAGGCCGCGTTCGCGCGCCTTGGCAATGCTTTCCAGCACCACGATCGAGTCGTCCACCACCAGGCCGGTGGCCAGCGCCAGGCCGCCCAGCGACATCACGTTCAAGCTCAGGCCGAGCTGGCCCATGAAGAAGAACGTGGCGATGATCGAGACCGGCAGCGACAGGCTGATCACGAACGTGCTCCAGCCATCACGCAGGAACAGGAAGATGATCAGGATCGCCAGCAGGCCGCCGATCACTGCGTCCTTCTTGACGTCAGCGATGGCGTGCTCGATGAAGCGCGACTGGTCTTCGATGGTGGTCAGTTCGGCATCGGCCGGGAACGTTGCTTTGATCTGCTCCAGGCGCTTGCGCAGCGCTTCGGCAGTGGCAACGGTATTGGCGTCGCCTTCCTTGTAGATCGCCAGTTCGACCGATTCCTTGCCGCCCAGGCGGATGACCGCTTCGCGTTCCTTGTAGCCCTGACGCACGGTGGCCACGTCTTTCAGGCGCACCGGCACACCGTTGGCGACCACGCTGGAGCCGCCGCCCGACGAAGCGCTCTGCGCTGCGGAAGCAGCAGCAACCGCTGCAGCCGAACCCGTCGAGGCAGCGATGTTGAACATCTGCTGCAGCGCCGAGTCGGCCGCGCTGCCGTTGGCGGACTGGGTGGTGACCAGCAGGTTGCCGATCTCTTCCAGATCGGCGAACTGGTTGACGGTACGCACCAGGAAGCGCTGTGAGCCCTCTTCCAGACGGCCGCCGGAAATGTTGATGTTCTCTTCCTTCAACCGCTTGATGACGGTGTCGATCGGCAGGTTGAGCTGGGCCAGCTTCTGCTGGTCGATGTCGACCTGGATCTCGTCTTCCAGGCCACCGCCGACCTTCACCGCCGCCACGCCGCTGACCGGCTCCAGCTTCTTCTTCAGATCCTCGTCGGCATAGCGACGCAGGCCGGTCAGCTCACGGATCGCATCGGCATCGTTGGCCGGTGCGGCCTTGGTCGTCAACACCAGGCGCATGATCGGCGCGGTGGACGGATTGAAGCGCAGCAGCACCGGGGCCTTGGCCTCCAGTGGCAGGTTCAGCGCTTCCATCTTGTCGCGCACCTCCAGGCTGGCCTGGTCCATGTTGGTGCCCCAGGCGAACTCGAGCACGACGTCGCTCTGGCCGGTGCGCGAGACCGACTTCAGCTTGCGCAGGTTCTTGACCACGCCCACGGCTTCTTCGACCGGCTGGGTGATCAGGGTTTCGATTTCAGTCGGCGCTGCACCGGTGTACTCGGTACGCACGGTCAGCGTGGGATAACTCAGGTCGGGCAGGAGGTTGACCTTGAGGTTGCCCAGCGCGATCAGGCCGAACAGCAGCAGGGTGACGGTGCACATGGCGATGGTGACGCGACGGCGGGTGGCGAACTCCACCAGGCCGCCACCCATGCCTGCGGCGGCGCCGTCGCTCCCTGGCGAGGCACCGGGGTCGTGGCTGGGCGCGGTCATTGCGTGCTCCCGGCCTTCTCTGCCGGCTTGGCCGAGGTGGCCACCGTCTTCGCCTTGGCCTTCGGATCGGCGATCACCTGCACTGCCGTGCCATCGCGCAGCGCGACCTTGCCGGCGGTGACGATCTGGTCGCCAGCGGTCAGGCCCTCGCGGATTTCCACCCACGGCCCTTCAGCGTAGCCCAGCTTGACCGGCACCCGCGCGACCTTGCCCTCGCGCACCCGGAACACCGCCGGCTCACCGTCGTCCAGCAGCGCCAGGCGCGGCACCACCAGCGCATCGGCACGCTGGTCATAGTCGATGCGGATGCGGCCGAACATGCCCGGCTGCAGCGACTGTGCGCCGCCATCGAACGCGCTGACCACGCGGAAGGTACCGCTGCCCGAATCCACCACCGGCGCGATGCGGTCCACGACACCGGTGAAGGTCTGGCCCGGCAGCGCATCGGCCGACAACGTGACCGGCTGGCCTGCGCGCAACGTCGCCAGCTCGCGCTCGGGCACGTTGAGGGTGGCTTCCAGCCGTGAGTTGTCGACGATGCGGAAGATCGGCGTGTTGATCTGCACGAAGTTGCCGGTCTTGATCGAACGCGAGGCGATCACGCCGGAAATCGGTGCGACCACGGTGGTGTACGACAGCTCCAGCGTGGCCAGGCGGTACTGCGCGCGGATGTTTTCCAGGTCGTAGCGCAGCTGGTCGACGCTGGCCGCGCTGACCAGCTGCTGGGCGACCAGCTTCTGTGCACGCTGGTAGTCGTTTTCCAGTTTGCGCATCTGCGCTTCGCTCTGCGCCACGGCCAAGCGCGCGCGGTCCGGATCAAGGCGAACCAGCGGCTGCCCGGCGTTGACCCGCTGCCCTTCCTCGACCAGCACCGCCAGCGCAACGCCCGAGGTCTTGGCCACCACCTGCGATTCGGCGCGCGGCTCCAGTGCCGCGGTTCCGGTGTAGCTGGCAGCGACTGCGCGACGGCTGGCCACCGCCACTTCCACCGGCACTGCCTCGACCTTCTTCTCGTCTTTGGTCTCGGCCGCCTTGGCCTCGTTGTTGGGCCCAGCAGCGCAACCGCTCAGCAGCAGGGAGGTGGAGAGCAGCAGCGCGGCAGCGCAGAGTCCGCTGCGGGGGCCGGGCAGGAAGGTTTGGTGCGACATCGTCAGATCCCTGGAGGATGCGTGGGCAGGTGTGGTAGCAAAGTAATGCACCACTTCACGGCAACACCATATCCCAAAGGTCATGGTGTCTTCACGCCGCCAGTCGGGGCGACCCCATTTCAGCTAGATGAAACCTGAGGCTATACTCGGGTCGTTCCGTACCCCACGCCGGAACGACCAGACCCGAATCCCCGGAAAAGACACCATGCGCCCGCAGCCGCTCGCCGCTTGTCTCGCTCTGGCCGTCCTCCTGCCCCTCGGGGCCGCCGCACAGCCCGCTCCTGCTTCTGCTCCTGCAGCACCCGCCCCGGCACCGGCCACGGCCCCCGCGCCGGCGGCTGCCACGCCCACCGGCAGTTTCGACAATGGCCGTGTGCTGGCCTATACCTGCCAGGGATGCCACGGCATCACCGGTTACAAGAACGCCTACCCCAGTTACCGGGTACCGAAGATCGGTGGCCAGACCCAGCAGTACCTGACCCAGGCCCTGACCGAGTACCGCCAGGGCAAGCGCCGGCATCCCACGATGCAGGCGCAGTCGATGAGTTTCAGCGAACAGGAGATCGCCGATCTCGCTGTTTACCTGTCCACCGTCAAGTAAGGCCCGCCCATGTCGAAAGCCGCGCATCCACTGCGTCACGCCATCGCCCTGTCCGTCGCCCTGCTGCTGGCGGCCTGCTCGCAGTCACAGGTGGAGAACAGCGAGAAATCCGCCGGCGATCCCGGCCATGCCAGCGGCGAGCACGGATCGTCGTCCTCCGCTGGCCTGCCTGCCGGGCGTGAAGGCGCCGGCGAGGCCCGCGCCAAGGTCAAGAGCAAGGCCACCAGCCAGAGCTGCATCGATTGCCACGGTGCCGACGGCAATGCGCCGATCGATCCGACCTACCCGAAGCTGGGTGGGCAATATGGCGATTACCTGGCGCATGCGCTGCAGGCCTACCGTGCTGGTGACCGCCAGCATGCGTTGATGACACCCCAGGCGAAGGACCTGAGCGATCAGGACATCGCCGATCTGGCGGCGTACTTCGGCAGCCGCACGAGCCAGCTGCGGGATCTGCACGGAGTCAAATGACCGCCGCGCCCCCGGTGGGTGCGGAATCCGCTTTGGTGGGTGCGGACCTTGGTCCGCACTGATGCAGACATCCATGTGGGAGCGGACCTTGGTCCGCACTGATGCAGACATCCATGTGGGTGCGGACCTTGGTCCGCACTGATGCAGACATCCATGTGGGTGCGGACCGTTGGTCCGCACGGATCCGGATATCCACGCATGGCGTGGATCTACCGAGCCGGGCATGACCCGGCTCTCGCTCAGCCTTCCAGCTCTTCCCAGCGCGCGTAGGCGGCATCCAGTTCGGCCTGCACCTTGGCCAGCTGTTGAGTGTGCGCGGTCACTTCGGCGCTGCTGCGGGTGTAGAACGACGGGTCGTTCATCGCCGAGGTCAGGCCTTCCACATCGCCTTCCAGCTTTTCGATGGTCTTCGGCAGCTGTTCCAGCTCGCGTGCTTCCTTGTAGGCCAGCTTGCGCTTGGGCGCCGCCGGTTCCGCGGCAGGCACCGGCGCAGCAGCCGTCGGCTTGGCCGAGGCAACCACTGCAGGCGCGGCAGCCACGCTGGCCGCGTAACGCTGCCAGTCGCTGTAGCCACCCACGTACTCACCAATCACGCCATCGCCTTCCATCACCAGGGTGGACGTCACCACGTTGTCGATGAAGTCACGGTCGTGGCTGACCAGCAGCAGGGTGCCGGTGTATTCGCCCAGCAGCTCTTCCAGCAGCTCCAGGGTTTCCACGTCCAGGTCGTTGGTCGGTTCGTCCATCACCAGCAGGTTGGACGGCTGTGCGAACAGCTTGGCCAGCAGCAGGCGGTTGCGCTCACCGCCGGACAGGCGGGTGATTGGCGCACGCGCGCGCTCGGGGGTGAACATGAAGTCCTGCAGGTACGCATGCACGTGCTTGCGCTTGCCGTTGAACTCGAGGAAATCGCGGCCTTCTGCCACGTTCTCGATCGCACTCCAGTCTTCGCGCAGCACTGCACGATACTGGTCGAAGTACGCGATCTGCAGGTTGGTGCCGGCGTTGACTTCACCCTTCTGCGGCTGCAGTTCGCCCAGCAGCAGCTTCAGCAGCGTGGTCTTGCCACTGCCGTTGGGGCCTATCAGGCCAATGCGGTCGCCACGCAGGATGGTCGTGGAGAAATCGCGGACCATCGTGCGATCGCCAAACGCGAACGAGATGTCCTTGATGTCGATGACCTTCTTGCCGGAGCTGATGCCCTGGGCGGCTTCCATCTTGACGTTGCCGCTGAGATCACGACGCGCGGAACGCTCGTTGCGCATCGCCTTCAAGCGGCGCACGCGGCCTTCGTCGCGGGTGCGGCGCGCCTTGATGCCCTGGCGGATCCACACTTCTTCCTGCGCCAGCAGCTTGTCGAACCGTGCGTTTTCCTGCGCCTGTGCATTGAGGCGCTCTTCGCGGCGGCGCTCGTAGTTGGCCCAGTCACCCGGCCAGCTGGTGACCTGGCCGCGGTCGATCTCGACGATGCGGGTGGCCAGTGCACGCAGGAAGCGACGATCGTGAGTGACGAACACCACGCTGCCACTCCAGCCCTTCAGGAAGGCTTCCAGCCAGTCGATGGCCTCGATGTCCAGATGGTTGGTCGGTTCGTCCAGCAGCAGCACGTCAGGGCTGGATACCAGCGCGCGCGCCAGCAGCACGCGGCGCTTCATGCCGCCGGACAGGCGGCCGAACTCGGCCTCGCCATCAAGGTCGAGCTTGGTCAGGGTTTCGCTGACGCGCTGGTCCAGGCCCCAGCCGTTGGCGGCGTCGATCTTGGCCTGCACGTTGCCGAGGGCTTCGCCATCGAACACCTCGGCATGGCTGAGGTGGTGGAATTCGGCCAGCCACTGGCCCAGCTCGCCCAGGCCATCGGCGACGACGTCGAACACCGAGCCGGCGGCACCGTGCGGCACTTCCTGCTCCAGGCGGGTCACGCGCACGCCCTGCTGCACGCGCACTTCGCCGTCATCGGGCTTGTGGTCGCCGGACAGCAGCTTGAGCAGAGTGGATTTGCCGGCGCCGTTGCGGCCGATCAGGGCAATACGCTCGCCCGGCTCGATCGACAGTTCGGCTTTTTCCAGCAACAGCGGGCCGCCGACGCTGAAGTCGACGTTTTGCAGAGTAATCAGAGGCATCCGACCATTGTAGCGGGTTGCGGGGCTTGGCCGGGCGGCGCCCGGCACCCGCAGAGGCAACGGCCGCAGCCAAAGCAACGTCAAAAGCTGGCTTCCTGTGGGATGGCGGGTTGGGTCCGGTTGCGGGGGACGCCGTAAACCCATCCATGGGGGCTTGGCCGCGGCATCCATGCCGCGGACACCCCCGCAACCGGACCCAACCCGCCTTCGACAGATCTCCGCTGCTGTTGGTGGGTGTCGACCTTGGCCGACACGGTAGATCCACGCCATGCGTGGATGAACGCCACAAGAACTGTCGATGGATGGAATCGACTGCGAATCTGGTGGATTACTCCACTTCGCCCAACAACGCCTGCAGGCCCGGCAGCCATTGCTTGCCGGGGTGGCGTACCAGCCATAGCGTGCGCTGCAGGGCGGGCAGCGGGGTTTCCAGAATGCGCAGGCGGCCCAGGGCCAGGGGCTCTTCCAGGGCGTGCCGGGACAGGCAGGCCAGGCCGAGGCCGGCGATGGCGGCCTGCTTGATGGCTTCGGTATTGCCCAGCTGCAGCGTCTGCGCGAAGCCGCGCAGGTGCGGCAGCAACGCCTGTTCAACAGCCTCGCGGGTGCCTGAGCCGGGTTCGCGGAGCAGCCAGCGTGCGGCGCGCAGTTCATCCAGCGACCAGTGTTGGGGCGCATCCGCCGCTGCCACGATCACCAGCGGGTCCTGCTGCCAGGCAGTGACCTGCAGCCCGCGCTCGTGGCAGGGGCCTTCGATCAGCCCTGCATCCACGTCCAATCGTTGAACGGCCGCCACCACGCCTGCGCTGTTGTCGATGCGCAGATCAACCTCCGCCTGGGGTGCCTGCCGCAGCAGTTCGGCGATACGCGGCGGCAGCAGGTAGTTGCCGATGGTGGTGCTGGCCGCCAAAACCAGCCGCAACGGTGCGCCTTGGGCCGGGTCGCCACCCGCCGCAAGCTGCCGCTCCAGATCGGCGGCATTGACCAGCAGCGCGCGCGCCGGTTCCAGCAACGCGCGGCCGTGACCGTTCAATGCCAGACGGCGGCCGATACGGTCAAACAGGGGTGTGCCGAAATGCGCCTCCAGCTCCTGCAGGGCGGCGCTGCTTGCCGACTGCGAGAGGGCGATGGCCTGGCCCGCGGCGGTGGTGCTGCCCTGGTCAGCAATGGCGACGAAGACCTGGAGTTGGCGCAAGGTCAGGCGCATGCAAATTACCGTCTCTATAGGTAGATTCTACCAATATTACTTGTTTTACAGGTCACTGGTGTGAGCGCAGGCTGGCATGGCCTCCTCAGCCCCCTCAACTGCCATGAACGCCCCCGCCCTCTCCTCCTGGTCCCTGCCCGCCCTGCGCCAGCGCTGGCAGCCGCGGCTGCCCGGCCTGCTGCTGGTCGGCCTGGTCGCGGCCGCTTCGCTGTATCTGGCCGAGCTGCCCTGGTTGCAGGCGCACGGTCTGAGCGCGCTGACCGTGGCGATCGTCGCTGGCATCCTGGTCGGCAACACGTTCTACCCACGGCTGGCCCCTGCCAGTGCGGCGGGCGTCGGATTCTCCAAGCATTGGCTGCTGCGCACGGGCATCGTGCTGTACGGCCTGCGCCTGACCTTCCAGGACATCGGCCACGTCGGCGTCGCCGGCGTACTGATGGACGTGCTGGTGGTGGCGAGCACCTTCAGCCTGGCCTGCTGGTTGGGCGTGCGGGTATTCAAGATGGAACGCGAGGCGGCCATGCTGATCGGTGCTGGCAGCGCGATCTGCGGTGCGGCTGCCGTCATGGCCGCCGAACCGGTGGTGCGCGGCCGTGCCGCCCAGGTCACGGTGGCCGTATCGACCGTGGTGGTGTTCGGCACGCTGGCGATGTTCCTGTATCCCGCGCTGTATGCGCTGGTGCAGTCGCATGGCTGGCTGGCGATGGACGCGCAGCAGTACGGCCTGTTCACCGGCGCGACCGTGCACGAGGTCGCGCAGGTGGTCGCCGCCGGACGCGCGGTGAGCGAGCCGGCCGCCGATACCGCTGTCATCACCAAGATGGTGCGGGTGATGCTGCTGGCACCGTTCCTGATCGCGCTGTCGCTTTGGCTGGCGCGTGGCGGCAAGGCAGCTGCGGACGGTGGCAAGGCCCGCATCGTGGTGCCGTGGTTCGCGTTCGGTTTCGTGGCGGTTGCCGGCCTAAACTCGCTGCACCTGCTGCCGGCCGGTCTGCAGGCAGGGCTGGTGCAGCTGGATACGGTGCTGCTGGCAATGGCAATGGCCGCGCTGGGCCTGACCACCCATGTCTCGGCCCTGCGCCAGGCCGGTCTGAAGCCGCTGCTGTTGGCGTTGATCCTGTTCGGCTGGCTGCTGTTCGGCGGCCTGGCGATTCACCAGGGTGTGCTGGCGGTACTGGGCTGATCGACCCTCCCCGCTTGCCGGGACCATCCGCAGGTCGTACAAGAGCGGACCCTGCGTTGCACTGGATGGACGGACATGAGCATCAATCACTTTCCAAACTTCCGCTACCACCCGGACCCGGTTGCGACGGGCAACGTGGGTCCGTCCACTACGGCGTGCAGCATCTGCCAGCAAGCGCGTGGATACGTGTACCTGCGCGATGCCATCCACCCAGGGCGCGAAGATTATTCGGAGCAGATCTGCCCTTGGTGCATTGCCGATGGCCGTGCCGCGTCGGCGCTGAACATCGCGTTTGCTTGCAGTCTGGACGTCGACCAGGACGTGCCCGAAACCGCGTTGGAAGAACTGTCCCAGCGCACGCCGGGCTACGTCAGTTTTCAAGGAGAGAAATGGTTGGCACATTGCCGCGATGTCTGCCGCTTCCTGGGCGACGCCACCCTGGAACAGGTGAGGCAGGCCTCGGCAGCGAGCATCGCGGCATGGTGCGCGGCCAATGATGCCGACGAAGCACTTTGGTCGGAGCTGGCCAGCGACTACGCGCCCGGTGGAGATATCGGCTTCTACACGTTCGAGTGCCTGCACTGCGGCCTGATCCAGTTCCATGTTGATGCGGCCTGAAGCACCCCTGCTCCTGTCCGGCGTGGATCGTTAGACTTGAGGCATGCCCACTTCCCCTACCCTGCTGCCGATCCCGTTGCGCCTGCTGGATGATCGCTATGGGCCCGGCAATGTCGATGAAGCCGAAGACACGCTGATCGGGATCGTGCAGGCGGTGATGGGCGAGCGGGCAAGCTGTGCGTTCCATTTCGACACGCAGCACGCCAACCCGTGGTTCCACCAGCTGCTGCTGGAACCCAGCGCCGCTGGAGTGCCCGCCACCCCGGAGCAGTTGCAGGCGATGGCAGCTCGGCTGGTGGCCCTCGGGCTGGGTTGAGGGGCCGGCCAGGGCATCCACGCGCGGCGTGGATCTACTGAATTCCATAGGCGCCGCCTCCCCGGGAGATCCACGCCATGCATGGATGAAGGTCCCGAGGCGGGCCGGGCGCGCGCACAGGTACAATGCGCCATGACTGATTTCTCGACCCTGCCACTGAGCCCGGCCCTGCAGCCCGGCCTGGATGCCCTCGGCTACACCACCCTCACGCCGATCCAGGCGCAGAGCCTGCCCGCCATCCTCGATGGCCGCGATGTCATCGCCCAAGCCCCGACCGGCAGCGGCAAGACCGCAGCCTTCGGCCTGGGCCTGCTGCAGTCCATCGACCCCAGCCTGATCCGCGTGCAGGCGCTGGTGCTGTGCCCCACCCGCGAGTTGGCCGACCAGGTGGCCAAGCAGATCCGCAAGCTGGCTACCGGCATCCCCAACCTGAAGTTGCTGCTGCTGGTCGGTGGCGTGCCGCTGGGCCCGCAGTTGGCCTCGCTGGAAGGCCACGATCCGCACGTGGTGGTCGGCACGCCTGGCCGCGTGCAGGAACTGGCGCGCAAGCGCGCACTGAATCTGGGCGCCGTGCGCACGCTGGTGCTGGACGAAGCCGACCGCATGCTCGACATGGGGTTTGAAGAACCGATCCGTGAGATCGCCGGCCGTACCCATCGCGATCGCCAGAGCCTGCTGTTCTCGGCCACCTTCCCCGACACCATCCGCGCCATGGCCCGCGACCTGCTGCGCGATGCGCTGGAAGTGACCGTGGAAGGTGCCGACCAGGCACCGGCCATCCGCCATCTGTTCTGCGAGGTTGAACCGGCGCACCGGCAGAAGGCGTTGGCTGGCCTGCTGCTGAAGTACACGCCCGAATCGGCCGTGGTGTTCTGCAACACCCGCAAGGACGTGGACGAGGTGGCCAACTCGCTGCAGCAGTTCGGCTTCTCCGCCCTCGCCCTGCATGGCGACATGGAGCAGCGCGACCGCGAGGAAGTGCTGCTGCGCCTGGCCAACCGCAGCTGCAACGTGCTGGTTGCCAGCGACGTTGCCGCACGTGGCCTGGACGTGGAAGAGCTGGCCGCGGTGATCAACTACGAGCTGCCGACCGACGTCGAGAGCTACCAGCACCGCGTGGGCCGTACCGGTCGTGCCGGCGCCAGTGGCCTGGCGATCAGCCTGGTGGCCGGCCGCGAAAAGAACCGCGCCGACGCCATCGAGGCGCAGATGGGGCAGCCGCTGGACTGGCAGAAGACGCCGCTGGCAACCTCGCGCCCGGCTGAACTGCCGCAGGCGGCGATGCGCACCCTGCGCATCGATGGCGGCAAGACCGACAAGCTGCGCGCGGGCGACATCCTTGGCGCACTCACCGGCGATGCCGGCCTGTCGGCCAAGTTCATCGGCAAGATCGCGATCTTCCCGACCCGCTCCTACGTGGCCATCGCCCGTGAGCAGGTGAACAAGGCGGTGGCGAAGCTGGAAGCCGGCAAGATCAAGGGCCGACGGTTCCGTGTGCGGATGATGTGATTGAAGGAGCGTTGCCAGCCCAGGTTGGCAACGTCGTAACCTGGTAGTGGCCAACCTTGGTTGGCCCACCCATGCGATGCCAACCCAGGTTGGCAACGACCGGTTTGCTGCGATTCCCTCGGGTAGATGCCAACCTTGGTCGGCACCTGCGGAATCAGAACACCAGTTCGGTGTGCAGCGGCAGATCCGCTTCCCAGCGGCCGCGGCCACCCAGGCCATCCAGTTCGACCAGCACGCCGGCGCCGACCACGTCCACGCCCAGGCGGCGTACCAGCGACAACGCAGCAACCAGCGTGCCGCCGGTTGCCAGCACGTCGTCGATGATCGCCACACGTGCACCTGCGGGCAGCGCGTCGGCATGCACTTCAATGCAGTCGCTGCGGTATTCCAGGGTGTATTCCTCGCGCAGCACTTTGCCCGGCAGCTTGCCCGGCTTGCGCACCGGCACGAAGCCGACGCCCAGTTCCAGTGCCATGGCGGCGCCCAGAATGAAGCCGCGCGATTCGATGCCAACCACCGCGTCCAGCTTCTGCTCGCGCCAGCGCTCGGCCATCGCTGTGATCGCACCACGGAAGTCTTCGTTGTGGGCGAGCAGCGGCATGATGTCCTTGAACAGGATGCCCGGCTTGGGGAAGTCGGCGATGTCGCGCAGGCGGGAGGCCCACTGCGGAGCGACGATGGCGTCGGTCATGGCGATTCGGTTGTCTGATGGCGGCATAGGGTACCTGTTCCGGGCGCCGGCTGCCTGTTGAGGGGTTCGGCCGGGCTGCGCCCGGCACCTGCAGAGGCCAGATCAAAAGCCAAAGCAAAAGCTGAGTTACGTGGTTTGGCGGGGTGGGTCCGGTTGCGGGGGACGCCGTAAACCCATCCCTGGGGGCTTGGCCGCGGCATCCATGCCGCGGACACCCCCGCAACCGGACCCACCCCGCCTTCGACAATTTCCCGCTGCTGTTGGTAGATCCACACTGTGCGTGGATGAATCTCCATCGAGATCGAATATTTCGGGAATTGAACGAAAAGCATCCACGCATGGCGTGGATCTACTGGCTACCGGCCAACTGTCGAAGGCGGGGCACTGTGGGTTTGCGGGGTGTGAGCCGCATGGATGCGGCGACCAAGCTTACATGGACGTACTTGCAGCGGCCCCGCAAATCCACAGTGCCCCGCCATCTCACGGAATGCCCGCCATTGCCGTTGCCATTGCCGTTGCTGTTGCTTCTGCGGGTGCAGGGCGCAGCCCTGCAGAAGAACACCCTTCAGGAACTGCAGGACAGCATCGAGCAGCCTGCTCGATTGTCTGCCCACGCCGGGCGCTTGCCGGCGTAATGCTCCAGCCCCGGGCGTTCGGTGTATGGATCACGCAGTACGTCCTGCAGGGCGTGCACACCGCCCAGGTCGCCCTGTTCGGCACGATCGATCGCTTCCTGCGCCAGCCAGTTGCGCAGCACGTACAGCGGGTTGGCTGTACCCATCTTCGCGACACGCTCGGGTGCCGACAGCGGATCGGCATGCAGCCGTGCCGCGTAGTCCTGCAACCACTGCTGCAGCGGTTCCTGCACCGCGTTCTGACGCTCGGCGTCGTAGAAGACCTCGGTAAGTACGCCCGCATCAGGCGCATTGGCATCGATGCGCATCAGCGCACGCCATGCCAGGGTCATGTCCATGCCGCCGTCCTGCATCAGCTGCTGCCAGCGCTGGTAGAGCTGCAGATCAGTATCGTCGGCCGCCGCCAGCCCCAGCTTGGCCGCCACGTCGCGACGGGTGCAGGCGACAAAGGTCGCCTGGTAGGCGGCCAGCCCTGCCTGCAACGGTTGCACGTCGGCGAACAACGGCGACAGCGCCTGCGCCAGGCGACTGAGGTTCCAGTATGCCACCTGCGGCTGGGTGCCGAAACGATAGCGGCGCCCCTGCGCATCAGTGGTGTTCGGCGTCCAGTCCGGGTCGAAGTCCTCGACCCAGCCGTAGGGGCCGTAGTCCAGGGTCACGCCGAGCACGGAAAGATTGTCGGTGTTCATTACCCCATGCACGAAGCCGACGCGCATCCAGTGCGCGATCATCTCTGCGGTACGCACGGCAATCTGCGCGAACCAGTCGCCATAGAGCACCTCGCCCTGCCCTTCCAGCTCCGGGAAATCCCGCGCAATACAGGCGTCGACCATCTGCTTCAACAGTGCGGTTTCGCCACGTGAAGCGGGCAGTTCAAATGAACCAAAACGCAGGAACGAGGGCGATACCCTGCAGACGATCGCGCCAGGCTCTGCGCGCGGATGACCGTCATAGAACATGTCGCGCACCACGTCTTCGCCGGTGCCGACCAGCGACAGGGCGCGGGTGGTCGGCACGCCGAGGTGATGCATCGCCTCGCTGCACAGGAATTCACGGATCGACGAGCGCAGCACCGCACGGCCGTCGGCGCCGCGCGAGTACGGTGTTGGGCCGGCCCCCTTCAGCTGCAGCTCCCAGAAACGGCCATCAGGGGCGATCACTTCACCCAGCGAGATGGCGCGACCGTCACCCAGCTGACCGGCCCAGTGCCCGAACTGATGTCCCCCATAGTTGGCCGCCCACGGCTGCATGCCGGCATACAGCGCGTTGCCACCGAACACCTGGGCAAAGCCTTCATCATCGACCTGCGCAGGATCGAAGCCGAGCATCCCGGCCACCTCCGGCGACCACGCCAGCAGCACCGGCGCTGCAACCGGCGTCGGCATCACCGATGACCAGGCCGCACCCAGCACTTCGCGCCGACGCGGACCGGACTCGGGATCGCCCGGCAACAGCTTCAGCAGGCGGTTGTCGAACTGGGGAGCAGTGATATTCATGAGCACAGCATGGGGGCGGCAACGGCCATCCTCAATCGCCGCGCAGGGCCTGCAATGCCCCACCGTGCGCTTCGGCACGCTGGTAGGCCGGACGCTCGCCGATGCGCTTGAGGAAGCTGCGCAATGCCGGCTTGTCGTCGAGCCCACCGCCGCGTGCGGCCGCTGCCTGGATCGGGAAGCTCATCTGGATGTCCGCAGCGGTGAAGCGCTCGCCGGCAAACCACGGACTTTCGGCCAGACGCCGCTCCATCCAGTCCAGGTGCAGGCGTCGTTGCGGGCCGACGAAGCCACGCTCAGCCTTGTCGGCGATGCTGCGGGCGATCGGCCGCGCGAAGAATGGCATCGGCGCGCTGCGAATGCGGCTGATCACCAGCGTCAGCAGCATCGGCGGCATCGCCGAGCCTTCGGCATAGTGCAGCCAGTAGCGGTAATCGATGCGCTCTTTGCCGTCGGCCGGTACCGGCGACGGCGACAGTTGCCGCTGCACGTCGTAACGGTCAACCAGGTAATCGAGGATGGCGCCGGATTCGGCGAGGATGAGTTCGCCATCCTGCAGCACCGGCGCCTTGCCCAATGGATGCACCTGGCGCAGTTCCGGCGGTGCCAGCATCGTCTTCGGGTCGCGTGGGTAGCGGCGCAGCTCATAGTCCAGCCCCAGCTCCTCCAGCATCCACAGCACACGCAGCGAACGGGAGTTTTCCAGATGATGGACGATGCGCATGGGGACGATCCTTGGGGAGGCCTGCATCGTACCGTGCCGGGTGCATGCCCTTTGTAGAGCCGGGCCCGACGCTGCAGGAAGCCCATAACAAAAAACGCCGGGAGCTTTCGCCCCCGGCGTTCTGGCTACCAAACGGTAGCAGACGGATTAGACCGCCTGCACCTGGTCAGCCTGCATACCCTTCTGGCCCTGGACGGCGACGAAGGTAACCTTCTGGCCTTCCTGCAGGGTCTTGAAGCCGGTGCCCTGGATCGCGCGGAAATGCACGAACAGGTCCGGGCCGCTTTCCGGGGTGATGAAGCCGAAGCCCTTGGCGTCGTTGAACCACTTGACAGTGCCGGTCTGACGATCAGACATAGTTACTAACTCCTGAAACACATGTTGAAAAAAATCGCAGCCACCGGGTATCGGGGCCGAGACTGAGTTGCAGGCGTTGGTAAAGCGGATCGATGAGCGGATCGTGAGATCAACTGCACCAGGCCACGATTCACGGTGACCCTAGCAAACACAGTGGGCCAGACGATACGCGTGTTTTGAGCAAAAAGCGATAGCCTTGATATTCAGCGTCAAACGGCCAGCCCCTAGGCAGGGCAAGGGGTTGCACCGGATCGGGGCTAAACCCGGGGCCCCATTCAGGTTTTTCCTACCCTACACTGGGTAAATGACTGAAGCTGAAACCCGAGCTGAACCCCTGCTCCCCCGCATCTGGGTGGACGCAGACGCCTGCCCTGTCGTCATTCGCGACATCCTGTTCCGCGCAGCTGAACGGGTCGGCGTGGAGTTGACCCTGGTCGCCAACCAGTGGATCCGCACTCCGCCCTCCCGCTGGCTGCGCTCGATCCAGGTGCCGCAGGGACTGGACGTGGCCGACAGCGCCATTGTCGAGCGGGTGGCCCCCGGCGACCTGGTGGTCACCCAGGACATTCCGCTGGCCGCGCTGGTACTGGAGAAGAAGGGCGTGGCCCTGAACCCGCGCGGGCAGCTGTACACCCCCAACAACATGGCCGAGCGGCTGTCGATGCGCAATTTCATGGAAGAACTGCGCGGTGCCGGCGTGCAGACCGGCGGCCCGCCTCCTCTGGGGGCGCGCGACCGGCAATTGTTCGCTGCCGAACTGGACCGCTGGCTGGCGCGGCGCCCGAAACCCTGAACCCGGCCGCCGATCAGCCTGCGGCATCCAGGGTGAGGGCACTGCAGAAGCGGCGTCGCTGGCCCGTCAACGGGTCGTCGAAGGCCAGCGCTTGCGCCAGCAGTTGCAAAGGCGGCTCGCCCCCACCCTGCGTCCGTTCCTGCAGCTGCGGATAGAACCCGTCCCCCAGGATCGGCGCGCCGAGGGCGGCCATATGTACGCGCAGCTGATGCTTGCGCCCGGATTCGGGCGCAAGCCGGTAGCACCAGACCGGACCGTGCGCATCGATGACCTCGATACGGGTCCGTGCATTCGGCTCGCCGGCAACCTCAGCCATACGGAAGAACGGCTCCCCAGGCTGCAGCCGGCTATGCCGCTCCAGCGGAAACCGCAGGTCCGGCAAGGCCGGCGCCAGCGCCTCGTAGGTCTTTTCGATGCGCCGCTCACGGAACAGTCGCTGGTAGGCGTCGCGCGTTTCCGGCCGGGTGGAAAACAGCACCAGACCGGCCGTCAGCCGGTCCAGCCGATGCAACGGCACCAGATCGGCGTTGCCGGTGCGTTCGACCAGGCGCGCCAGCAGGGTTTCACGTACAAAGGCGCCCGCAGGCGCGGTCGGCAGGAAGTGGGGCTTGTCAGCCACCAGCAGGTGCGCGTCGTGATGCAGGATGCTCTCGACGAAGGGAATCACCGGCTCGTCGGCCACTTCACGGAAGTAACGGATCTCCAGCCCTGCCTGCCACGGCATGTCCGGCGCCAGTGCCCTGCCCTGCGCGTCCTGCACCCGCCCGCGCGCAAAACGACTCTCCCATTCCAGCCGGTCGATGCGCGGGAAACGCGCGCACAGCCCTTCCAGCAGGGAACCCCAGTCACCGGGCGGCAGCTGCAGTCGGCTGGGCGTGGTCATGGCGTGGTCGCGGTGCCATCGATCGGCAGGCAACGCGGACGTGAACGGGACATACGACAGGGCACGCCGAAAGCATCAGGACGGCCAGCGTGCCACCGATCACGCCCTGCCGACACCCCCATACCGGACACCCCCGGGGCAAACCTCTATCATTGACGGTCTTTACCCCTCTGGATCTTCATGGCCCTCACCGCCACCATCCGCAAGGCCGAACTGCAGATCAGCGACATGGATCGCGGCTACTACGCGACCCACAACCTGACCCTGGCCCAGCATCCGTCTGAAACCGACGAACGCCTGATGGTGCGCCTGCTCGCCTTCGCGCTGAACGCTGGCGATCGCCTGGAATTCGGCCGCGGCCTGAGCACCGACGATGAGCCCGACTTGTGGGAGCACGACTACACCGGCGACATCCTGCAGTGGATCGACCTCGGCCATCCGGACGAGTCGCGCATCCGCAAGGCCAGCAACCGCAGCCGGCAGGTGCAGGTGGTCAACTACGGCGGCAACGCGTCGGACATCTGGTGGCAGAAACAGGGCAAGGGCCTGGCCCGCTTCGACAATCTGTCGGTGGTTGACCTGGACGGCGGGTTCGTCGACCTGTGGGGCCAGCAGATCCAGCGTGCGATGCGCTGGAGCGTGCTGATCCAGGACGCCGAAGTGCAGCTGCTCAACGATCAGATGCAGCTGGACGTGATCCCCAATTGGCGCAAGCGCGCCAAGGCATGAGCACGATCCGCTGCGACGTGCTGGTGATCGGTGCCGGTGCAGCCGGGCTGATGACCGCGATCACCGCCGGCCAGCGCGGCCGGCATGTGCAGGTGATCGACCACGCCAACAAGATCGGCAAGAAGATCCTGATGTCCGGCGGTGGCCGCTGCAACTTCACCAACACCGGCACCACGCCAGCCAACTTCCTGTCGGCCAATCCACATTTCTGCAAGTCTGCACTGGCGCGCTACTCGCCTTACCACTTCATCGAGATGGTCGAACGCCACGGCATCGCCTATCACGAAAAAGAGCTGGGCCAGCTGTTCTGCGATGTGTCGTCCAAGCAGATCGTGAAGATGCTGGTGGACGAGTGCCAGCAGGCGGGCGTGCAGATCCGTACGCAGTGCAGCGTGGAGCGTATCGAGCACGGTACCGACGGCTTCCGCGTGCACACCACGCACGGCCTGTTCCATTGCGCCTCGCTGGTGGTCGCCACCGGTGGCCTGTCCATTCCCAGCCTGGGTGCGACCGGGTTCGGCTATGAGATCGCGCGCCAGTTCGGCCACCAGCTGCTGCCCACCCGCGCCGGCCTGGTGCCGTTGACCCTCAGCGGCACCCACCAGGAGCGCTTGGCCGAGCTCAGCGGCGTCGCCCTGCCGGTCGAGGCCAGCTGCAACGGTACGAGCTTCCGCAACTTCATGCTGCTGACCCATCGTGGCGTCAGCGGCCCGGCGATCCTGCAGATTTCCTCGTTCTGGCAGCCCGGCGACGCGCTGACGCTGGACCTGCTGCCGGGCCAGGATGCCGCCGAGTGGCTGCGCCAGATGAAGCGTGAACGCCCTGCTGCGGAACTGCGCACGGTGCTGGGTGATGTACTGCCCAAGCGACTGGCGCAGCGACTGTGCGAGCACTGGCTGCCCGACCGCCCGGTACGTCAGCTGGACGAGCCGGACGTGCGCAAGGCTGCACAGGTGCTTTCAGCATTCCCGCTGGTGGCCAGCGGCACCGAGGGCTACCGCACCGCCGAAGTGACACTGGGCGGCGTGGATACCAACGAGGTCTCGTCGTCGACGCTGGAGTCCAAGCGCGTGCCCGGCCTGCATTTCGTCGGCGAGGTGCTGGACGTGACCGGCTGGCTGGGGGGTTACAACTTCCAGTGGGCCTGGGCCAGCGGGCACGCGGCCGGCTGCGTGGTGTGAACCGCATCGCCGTTCCAGGCATGCAACCGTTGCGCGCATGGACGCGCCGCCACGCTTCGTGTATCTAGATTTGCAGATTGGGGAGCAGTGCATGCAGAACGCGAACGACATCACCATCCGCCTGCTGATCGTCGATGACAGCGGCGAGAACGCCGAAGCCATCGTCAGCACCCTGCGCAACAGCGGCATCGCCGTGCGCCCATGGCGCCCGCAGGACTCGGCAGAGCTGTCGCAGGTGCTGGCCAACCAGGCGATCGACCTGGTGCTGGCGGCGCCCTCTCAGAGCATTCCGCTGCCACTGGTGGCCCAGCACATCGCCGCCAGCGGCAAGGACATCCCGCTGGTGCTGCTGGCCGAGCGCATCGACGAGGACGAACTGGTACAGGCCAGCAGCAACGGCGTGCGCGCCCTCGCCCTGCGCCAGCGCGCCGAACACCTGCTGGCGGTGGTCCGCGACCAGTGGGTCGACCTGCAGGCACGCCGCGGCCTGCGCCGCATCGAAGCGCAGATGCGCGAGACCGAGCGCCGCTGCGACGCGCTGATCGCCTCTTCGCGCGAGCCGATTGCCTATGTGCACGAAGGCATGCACATCCGCGCCAATGATGCCTATCTGGAAATGTTCGGTTACGAGGATTTCGAGGAGGTCGAGGGCATCTCGCTGCTGGACATGGTCGCCGCGCAGCACGTGGATGATTTCAAGCAACTGCTGAAGTCACTCAGCCGTGGCGAAGCGCCACCGCCGCAGTACCAGCTCGACGCCCGCCACCAGGATGGCAGCGCCTTCCCAGCAACGATGGAGTTCACCGCAGCCACCTACGAGGGCGAATCCTGCCTGCAGGTGGTGTTCCGCCGGCGCATGGAGTTCGACCCGGAGCTGGCGCGCGAGGTTGAGGACCTGCGCCAGCGCGACCAGGTCACCGGCCTGCTCAACCGCCCCACCTTCATGCTGCAGGTCGAGGATGCGGTCGCACAGGCCGGGCGCAGCGAGGGCCAGTTCGGCCTGCTGATGGTCGAACCGGACCATTACGCGCGCCTGCTCCCCGATATCGGACTGGCCTCGGCCGACACCCTGATCGGCGCCCTCGCCGCCTTGCTGGCCGAGGTCGTTGGCGAAGATGCACAGCTGGCCCGTTTCGGCGAACACAGTTTCGCCGTGCTGCAGTCCGGCCCCTATGCGCAGACCGTGGCACTGGCCGAGCGCATCCGTGAAGCCTACGCCGCGCACGTCTTCAGCATCGGTGCGCGCTCGGCCACGGTGACCGTCAGCATTGGCGGCGTGCAGGTGGGCGAGAAGATCGCCAGCATCGGCCAGGTGCTGGCGCGCGCCAGCGAATGCACGCAGGCCGCTGCCGCCCTCGGCAATACCTGCCGCATCTTCGACCCGGCCGCTGTTGATCGGGTGGAGGAAGAGCGCGTGCAACGCTGGGTCGCGCGCATCCGCGAAGCCCTGGCAGGCGACGGCTTCCAGCTGCATTACCAGCCGGTACTGAACCTGCAGGGCGAGCCGCTGGAACTGTATGAAGCCTACCTGCGCCTGGAACACAACGGGGAACTGCTGAGCCCGACCGCGTTCCTCGGCATTGCCGAAGAACATGGCCTGCTGGCGGACATCAACCGCTGGGTCGTCTCGCAGGCAATCGCGGTGCTGGGCGCGCGTGCGCGCGAGGGCCACCCCACGCAGGTACTGGTGAAGGTCACGCCGGAATCGTTTGATGACCCGAAGATGATCACCACGCTGCGTCAGCAGTTGCAGGCGCACGGCGTGCCAGGCGAACGCCTCTGGCTGCATGCGCCGGAGTCGAAGGTATTCACCCACCTGCGCAGCGCCCAGCAGTTCCTTGCGGAAGTGGCACCACTTGGCTGCCGGATCGGCCTGGAGCAGTTCGGCTCGGGCCTGGATTCGTTCCAGCTGCTGGCCCACTTCCAACCGCAGTTCCTCAAGCTTGATCGCGGGTTCACCAGCGACCTGGCCGCCACCCGAGAGAACATCGACCGGGTCAGCCAGATCACCGCGCGCGCGCAGGAAGCCGGCATCCGCACCATCGCCGAGTTCGTCAGCGATGCCAACTCGATGACACTGCTGTTCAGTGCCGGCGTGGACTACGTGCAGGGCGATTTCGTCGGCCCGGCGGCACCGGCGATGAACTTCGAGTTCGGTTGACGCCTCTCTGTAGAGCCGAGCCACGCTCGGCTGCAGGGTACAAGCGAAGAGCAGCCGAGCATGGCTCGGCTCTACAGAAACAGAAGGCCGGCTTTCGCCGGCCTTCTTCGATCAGGTCAGATCGACCAGATTGTCGATTTTCACGTCAGGATTGACGTCGGCTTCGTAGTCGACGCCCTCGACACCGAACCCGAACAGGCGCAGGAAATCAGCCTTGTAGCCGGCCAGGTCGCTGATCTCGTACAGGTTCTCGTTGGTCACCTGCGGCCACAGGGACAACACCTCGCCCTGCACGTCGGCCGCCATTTCCTTGTAGTCGGCGCGCAGGCGACCTTCTTCGTCGATCAACGCCACGGCATGGCCATCGCCATCGACCAGGTCGTGGCGCAGGCGGTCGACGGCCACGCCATCGGCCTTGCCGCCGTACAGAATGTCGTACAGCACGTCGAGCTGCTCGATGCAGCCTTCGTGGGTGCCCTTCGCCTTCATCACCTTGAACAGCAGCGACAGGTACAGCGGCATGGTCGGAATGGCCGAGCTGGCCTGGGTCACGACTGCCTTCAGCACCGACACGCGCGCATCGCCGCCGATCCTGGCCAGCTTCTCGCGCAGGCCCAGCACCTTGTCGTCCAGATCCTTCTTGGCGGCACCAATGGAGCCGTTCCAGTAGATCGCCTGGGTGATCTCTTCGCCCACGTAGGTGAAGGCTGTGGTGGTGCAACCATCGGCCAGCACGCCAGCATCGGCCAGCGCGTCGATCCACATCTGCCAGTCCTCGCCGCCCATCACCGCGACGGTACCGGCGATTTCTTCCGGGGTTGCCGGCTGCAGGTGGGTCTCGGTCAATACTTCCTTGTCGGTATCCAGACCACGCAGGGTGATCGGCTCGCCGATCGGCTTCAGCGTGGAGCTGATGATCTCACCGGTCTTGGGGTGCTTGCGGCGCGGCGCAGCCAGGCTGTAGACCACCTGATCGACCTGGCCGAGATCGGCCTTGATCATCTCGATGGTCTTCGCCTTCACCTCGTCTGAGAACGCATCGCCGTTGATGCTCTTGGCATACAGGCCCGCTTCGTCAGCGTACTTGTGGAAGGCGGCCGAGTTGTACCAGCCCGCCGTGCCCGGCTTGGTCTCGCTGCCCGGGCGCTCGAAGAAGATGCCCAGCGTTGCCGCGCCACTGCCGAAGGCGGCAGTGATTCGCGCAGCCAAGCCGTAACCGGTCGAGGCGCCGATGACCAGCACGCGCTTGGGGCCGTTCTGGATCGGCGGGCGCGCACGGATGTAGTCGATCTGCTGCTTGACGGCCGCGTCGCAGCCAGTCGGATGGGTGGTGACGCAGATGAAGCCGCGGACGCGCGGTTTGATGACCATGAAGACCTCGGGTTGGCAGATGCGGCGCACGGGGCGCTCAGCAGGAGTACGGGCACGCGTGTGCGCGCGAACCGCAGGATCGTAGTGCGCAGGGGCCGATTGCACAACCGACGCTGCCGTAGGGTGGGGTTTCTTTTTGCAGGGCTTGCAGCCCTGCACCTGCCGAATCAACGTCAACGTCAAAAGCTGGGGTCCTGTGGGTTGGCGGGGTGGGTCCGGTTGAGGGGGACGCCGTGAACCCGTCCATGGGGGCTTGGTCGCGGCATCCATGCCGCTCACACCCCCTCAACCGGACCCACCCCGCCTTCGACAGTTCTCCGCGATCTGTCAGAACCTGCTGCTGGTGGTGGGTGCCGACCGTTGGTCGGCACGGGGTCGGATATCGATATCTGACAGAAAAGTCGTGTCGACCTTGGTCGACACAGTAGAGCCACGCCATGCGTGGATGAATTCATTCGATATCTGACAGATGTGCCGACCAACGGTCGGCACCCACCACCAGCAGGTTCCAACAGCCGCGTGAACCTGTCGAAGGCGGGGGACTGTGGGTTTGCGGGGTGTGAGCCGCATGGATGCGGCGACCAAGCCCCCATGGATGGGTTTACGGCGTCCCCGCAAACCCACAGTGCCCCGCCATCCCACGGAATGCACGCTGTTGCTGTTGCTGTTGCTGTTGCTGTTGCTGTTGCTGTTGCTGTTGCTGTTGCTGTTGCTGTTGCATTGAGCAGGTGCAGGGCTGCAAGCCCTGCCAACAAAAAACCCCGCTTGCGCGGGGTTCTCTGTGTACTGCATGCAGCAGATGCTTACGGACGACGCTCCAGGGCCTCGATGTCCTTGGCCTTGGGCAGCAGGTCCTGCTTGGTCACGCGCAGCGCACCAACGGTCAGCATCGGCACCGCCACCAGGATCGAGGACAGCACCACGATCACCGCACCGATCATGTGGGTCTCGGCCAGGCCTTCCATCGAGCTGCCGCCGTACAGGTACAGGGCCAGTGCAGACAGGAAGAACATCACCGCCGTGATCACCGTACGCGACAGCGTCTGGTTGATCGAACGGTTCAGCACTTCCATCGGCTCCACGCGCAGGCTGCGGAAGTTCTCGCGGACACGGTCGAACACCACGATGATGTCGTTGATCGCAAAACCCATCACCGACAGCAGGCCGGCCAGCACGGTCAGGTCGAACTCACGCCCCAGCAGCGACACGTAGGCCACCGTCACGATCAGGTCGAACATGGCCACGATGCTGGCGGTGACCGCGAACTTCCATTCGAAGCGCACCGCGATGTAGATCAGGAAGCCGGCCAGCATGAAGATGGTGGCGTACAGGCCATTCATCGCCAGGTCCTTGCCGATCTGCGGACCAACGAACTCATTGCGCAGCACGGTGGCCTGGTTGTCGGCCGAAGAGACCGCCTTGACCACGGCCGCGGCGGTGGCCTTGTCCTCGGCAGACGCACCACCGGTACCTGGAGCGTGCTCACCGTGCGGCGCCAGGCGGATCAGCAGGTCGGTGTTGCCACCGACGCTCTGCACCTGGGCGCCGTCAAAGCCGTTCTGCTCAAGCTTGCTGCGGACGTCCTCGACATCCACCGCGTGGTCGAAGCGGGCTTCGATCAGGGTGCCACCGGTGAAGTCCAGCGCGTAGTTGAAGCCCTTGAAGCCGATGATGCCGATCGATGCCAGGAACACGATGATCGTGACGACCATCGCGACATGGCGCCAGCGCATGAAATCGATCTTGGTATCGTTCGGGAGGATGTGCAGCGGAAACAGTTTCATGTGCGTGTCGTCCCGTCAGATAGCCACGTTCTGGAGCTTCTTGCGGCGGCCGTAGATCAGCGTCGCCAGTGCACGCGATACGGTGATCGCGGTGAACATGGAAGCGAAAATACCGATGATCATGGTCAGCGCGAAGCCCTTCAGCGGACCGGTACCGAATGCGAACAGCGCCACACCGACGATCAAGCCGGTCAGGTTGGCGTCGAGGATGGTGCCCGAAGCGCGCTCGTAACCGGTCACGATCGCGGTCTTGCCCGGCACGCCGGCACGCAGCTCTTCACGGATACGCTCGTTGATCAGCACGTTGGCGTCGACCGACAGACCGACCGACAACGCCAGGCCGGCAAAGCCCGGCAGGGTCATGGTCGCACCGAACAGCGACATCACCGCCACCACGATCAGCAGGTTGAACAGCATCGCGATCGAGGTGATCAGGCCGAACATGCGGTAGTAGATGGTGAAGAACACCAGGGTGAACATGAAGGCGTAGACCACCGCGGTGATGCCGTTCTTGACGTTCTCCGCACCCAGGCTCGGGCCGACCACGCGCTCTTCCACGAAGTCCATCGGTGCAGCCAGCGAGCCCGACTTCAGCAGCTTGGCCAGGTCTTCGGCTTCCTTCTTCTGCAGACCGGTGGTCTGGAAGTTCTTGCCGAACACGCCGTTGATGTTGGCCACCGAGATCACTTCCTCGTTGACCTTGAAGCCACGCACTTCCTGGCCGTCGACGACAGTCACGGTCGGCACGCGCTCGGTGTACACCACCGCCATCGGCTTGTTCACGTTGGCACTGGTGAAGTCGAACATGCGCTGGCCACCGACGTTGTTCAGCGTCACGCTGACTGCCGGGGTGCCACTGGTGGAATCGGTCACCGCCTGCGCGGCCACCATCTGGTCACCGGTGACGATCACGCGCTTGTTCAGCAGCACCGGGCCACCGTTGTCACGACGCTGGTAGACCTTGGCTTCCGGCGGGATGCGACCCGACGCGATGGCGTCCTGCGCATTGCCATCCACCACGGCCCGGTATTCCAGGGTGGCGGTGGCACCGATCATGCGCTTGGCTTCGGCCGTGTCCTGCACGCCCGGCAGCTGCACCACCACGCGGTCGGCACCCTGGCGCTGGATGATCGGCTCGGACACGCCGAGCTGGTTCACACGGTTGCGCAGGGTGTTGATGTTCTGCTCGATGGCGCCGTTGGCGATCTGCGCGATCTCGGCTTCCGGAATGGAGACCGTGATGCGGTTGCCACTGACGTCGTAGCCGAGGGTCGGCTGCGCCTTGGCCAGCGCGGCGCGGGCACGGGTTCCGGCATCTTCGCCGGCCGACGGGCTCAGGTTGGCGACGATGGTGTTGTCGGCACGACGCTCGACCGACTGGTAGGCGATGCGCGCGTCACGCAGGGTGCTGCGCACGTCTTCGGTGTAGGCGTCCAGGCGCTTGTCCAGCGCGGCCTTCTGGTCGACCTGCAGCACGAAGTGCACGCCGCCCTGCAGGTCCAGGCCCAGCACCATCGGGCGACCGCCGAGCTTGGCCAGCCAGTCCGGCACGGTCGAGGCCAGGTTCAGGGCCACCGTGTAGTTCTCGCCCACGCTGTCACGCAGCGCATCGCTGGCGGCGGACTGCGACTTCAGGTCCGACAGGCGGACGATCAGGCTGTCCCCTTCCTTCTCTGCGCCGAGCGTGGTGACACCGGCCTTCTTCAGGTCGGCCAGCACGCGGTCACGCAGCGCATCGTCGACCTGGCCGCCACGGTTGGCGGTGATCTGGATGGCCGGGTCCTTCTGGTAGATGTTGGGCAGTGCGTACAGCGCGCTGAGCGCCAGTACGATCACGATGACGACGTACTTCCAGCGTGGAAATTCGAGCATTGCTTGGGTCCCGCGCGGCGCCATCCCCGGCGCCGCGGTTGTGCTTCAGAAAGGGAGTGGCTTACTTGGCCGAATCCAGGGTGCCGGTCGGCAGCACGCTGCCGACAGCGCCCTTCTGCACGCGGATGCGCACGTTCTCGGCCACTTCGACGGTGACGAAGTTGTCGCCGATGTCGGTGACCTTGCCGGCGATGCCGCCGTTGGTCAGCACTTCGTCGCCGCGCTTGATCTTCTCCAGCATGGCCTTGTGCTCCTTCTGCCGCTTCATCTGCGGGCGGATCATCAGGAAGTACATGATGGCGATCAGGATGATCGGGAACAGCAGCGTGGTCAGGCCCATGCCCTGCGGTTGGCCGCCAGCGGCCTGGGCGTGGGCGGCGGGAATCAGGAAGGCAAGCAGGTTCATCGTTGGTCCTTTGGTTGGGCGGCGCTTCGGCCGTTTCACGGGCACGAGGTGTCGACCGCGGATCTGGGTCAGCCTTGAAGTATGCCACGGCCCCGGGCATTCGTCCTTGGGCCGTTTGGCAGGGGGTGCTGCGGGTTTACAGGGGCGGCGCTACCGCCCCGCGTGCTGCGTAGAAGGACTCGCGGAAGGACAGGAAGGTTCCCGCCTCGATGGCCGCGCGGATGTCGGCCATCAGTTTTTCGTAATAGAAGAGGTTGTGCTGGGTGCCCAGCATCGGCGCCAGCATCTCGTTGCAGCGGTCCAGATGGCGCAGGTACGAGCGGGTATAGCCGCCGGCACAGGCCACGCAGCCACAGCCCGGCTCGATCGGGTCCATGTCCCGCGCGTACTGCGAATTGCGGATGCGGACGGTACCGAACGAGGTGAAATAGTGGCCGTTGCGCGCATTCCGGGTCGGCATCACGCAATCGAACATGTCCACGCCACGTGCGACGCCCTCGACCAGATCCTCAGGTCGGCCCACGCCCATCAGGTAGCGCGGACGGTCGGCGGGCAGTTCGGGGTCCAGATGGTCGAGCATGGCGTTGCGCTCGTCCTCCGGCTCACCCACGGCCAGGCCGCCGATGGCATAGCCGTCGAAGCCGATTCCCTGCAGGGCCTCGGCCGAGCGGCTGCGCAGATCGGTATGTACCCCGCCCTGGACGATGCCGAACAGGGCCGCGTCATTGCCCAGCTCGTCATGCGCGTTGCGGCTGCGCTGGGCCCAGCGCAGGCTCAGCTCCATCGAGCGGCGGGCGACGTCCTCGGTGGCCGGGTACGGCGTGCACTCGTCGAAGATCATCACCACGTCCGAATCGAGCACCTTCTGGATCTTCATGCTCTCTTCCGGCCCCAGGAATACCCGGGCACCGTCGGTCGGCGAGGCGAAGGTCACGCCCTGCTCGGTGATCTTGCGACGGTGGGCCAGCGAGAACACCTGGAAGCCACCGGAGTCGGTCAGGATCGGGCCATCCCAGCGGCAGAAGCCGTGCAGGCCACCGTGGTCGGCGATGATGTCCAGGCCCGGGCGCAGATACAGGTGGAAGGTGTTGCCGAGGATGATCTCGGCGCCCAGTGCCCGCACCTGGTCCGGCAGGATGCCCTTGACCGAGCCATAGGTCCCCACCGGCATGAAGGCCGGCGTTTCCACCGTGCCACGCGGGAAGGTCAGGCGGCCACGGCGGGCGCGGCCGTCGCGGGTCTTGAGCTGGAACTGCAGTCGGGACATGGAGCGGTCATTCAGGCAAATAGTCGCCCATTGTCTCTCAAAACCGCCCTTCCTGCTCCGGTAGCGCCGGGCCATGCCCGGCGGATGGCCCGCAAGTGCGCACCAACGGTGCGCACCCACCGCAAGCGAATGCCGGCGCCCTACCCCGCCTGCGGGAACAGCAGCATCGCGTCGCCATAGCTGAAGAAGCGGTAATGCTGCTCGATCGCGTGCTGGTAGGCCTCGAATACCCGGTCCTTGCCGGCGAACGCAGAGATCATCATCAACAGCGTGCTTTCCGGCAGATGAAAATTGGTCACCATCGCGTCGACACTGCGGATCCGGTAGCCCGGGGTGATGAAGATCTGCGTCTCGCCAGCGAACGGCAGCAGCTCGCCATCGCGCATCGCGCTTTCCAGCGCGCGCACCACGGTGGTGCCCACGCCGATCACCCGGCCACCGGCCGCGCGCGTGCGCCGTACCTGCTGCACCAGCTCGGCACCGACGTTCAGCCACTCGCGGTGCATCACGTGGTCTTTCAGGTCGTCCGCGCGCACCGGCTGGAACGTGCCCGCGCCCACGTGCAGGGTGACGTGGCCGAACTCCACGCCCTTGTCCTTCAGTGCGGCCAGCAGCGGCTCATCGAAGTGCAGCCCTGCCGTCGGCGCCGCCACCGCGCCCACTTCGCGGGCGAACACGGTCTGGTAGCGCTCGCGGTCGTCCACGCCCGGCTCGCGCTGGATGTAAGGCGGCAACGGCAGCCGGCCTGCATGCAGCAGCCACTGTTCCAGCGACTCCGGCACATGGAACTGCAGCACGTAGAACTCGCCGTCACGGCCCAGCACTTCGGCTTCGCCACCGGCATCCAGGGCGATGCGGCTGCCGGCCTTCGGCGACTTGCTGGCACCCACCTGGGCCCGCGCCTGCTGGCCGCCGAGCAGGCGCTCGATCAGGATCTCCACGCGGCCACCGCTGGCCTTCTGCCCGAACAGGCGCGCCGGGATCACCCGGGTGTCGTTGAACACCAGCAGGTCACCCGGTTGCAGCAGCGACGGCAGGTCACGCACCTGCAGGTCGGTGAAGGCAGCTGGAGCCGCCGGTACCAGCAGCAGACGGCTCGCCGAGCGCTCTGCCAAGGGTGCCTGGGCGATCAGCTCGGCCGGCAGGTCGTAATGGAAATCGGACTTCTTCAAGGCAGTGGACGGCAACAGGTCGACAATGGCGCGCATTGTACGTCCAGCGTCTGCGAGACTGCGCAGCGGACACCGAACGTCGCGCAAAATGCTGCTATGCAGCAGTCTTTTGCGGGGTTATCGCGCAAAAAAACAAGTGCTAGCATCGACGAGGAAGTCCGCTGCACGAGCCCGCCCCAAGCGCGCGTGAAGACGCGCGTTTTGCTTTTGAAGGCCCGTGCGACCCAACGTTTCAGGAGATCTGCAATGAGCTTCATCGAACGCCTCGCCCCCCTCCGCGCCCAGCCCGGCACCCGCCTCACCAACGGCCTGGATGACGCAACCCTGACCGCCCTCTCCGCCAACCACCCGCAACTGGTTGCCGCGGTCGATGCCGCTGCTGCCGAGTTCGCGCGCGTGCAGGCCGAGCTGGGGCCGTTGCTGGCACAGGATGAGCAGGCGCAGATCGATGCCATGCAGGACGGCTTCGTCAATTTCTATGCCGATGATGCGGTTACCCCGTACGTGGCGCTGGCCGCACGCGGCCCGTGGGTGGTGACCCTGAAGGGCGCGGTGCTGTACGACGCTGGCGGCTACGGCATGCTCGGCTTCGGCCATACCCCCGATGCGGTCATGGAGGCGATGTCACGGCCGCAGGTGATGGCCAACATCATGACCCCCAGCCTGTCCCAGCAGCGCTTCATCACTGCGCTGCGGGCCGAGATCGGCCACCGTCGTGGCGGCTGCCCGTTCACGCGCTTCATGTGCCTGAATTCCGGCTCCGAAGCGGTCGGACTGGCTGCGCGAATCGCCGACGTCAACGCCAAGCTGCAGACCGACCCGGGCGCCCGCCATGCAGGCGCGGCAATCAAGCGCGTGGTCATCAAGGGCAGCTTCCACGGCCGTACCGACCGCCCGGCGCTGTACTCCGATTCCAGCCGCAAGACCTACCTGCAGCACCTGGCCAGCTACCGTGGCGAGGAATCGGTGATTACCGTCGCCCCGTACGACGAGGCCGGCCTGCGCAAGGTGTTCGAGGATGCCGCGCAGAACAACTGGTTCATCGAAGCGGTGTTCCTGGAGCCGGTGATGGGTGAAGGCGACCCGGGTCGTTCGGTGCCGCCGGCGTTCTATGCGCTGGCCCGCGAACTGACCCGCGCCCACGGCAGCCTGCTGCTGCTGGACTCGATCCAGGCCGGCCTGCGCGCGCATGGCGTGCTGTCGGTGGTGGACTATCCGGGCTTCGAAGGCCTGGATGCGCCGGACATGGAAACCTATTCCAAGGCGCTGAACGCCGCGCAGTATCCGCTGTCGGTGCTGGCAGTGACCGATCACGCCGCGCAGCTGTACCGCAAGGGCATCTACGGCAACACCATGACCAGCAATCCGCGTGCGCTGGACGTGGCCTGCGCCACCCTGGCCCAGTTGACCCCGCAGGTCCGCGCGACCATCACCGAGCGCGGCGCCGAGGCCGTACGCAAGCTGGAGCAGCTGAAGAGCGAGCTGGGCGGCCTGATCACCAAGGTGCAGGGCACCGGCCTGCTGTTCTCCTGCGAGCTGGCGCCGCAGTTCAAGTGCTATGGCGCCAATTCCACCGAGGAATGGCTGCGCCAGCACGGCATCAACGTGATCCACGGCGGCGAGAACTCGCTGCGCTTCACCCCGCACTTCGGCATGGACAGCAGCGAGCTGGACCTGCTGGTGGGCATGGTGGGCCGCGCGCTGCGTGAAGGGCCCCGCCGCGAGCAGGCTGCCGCTGCGTAACCGCCCGCTTCGGTAGAGCCGAGCCCATGCTCGGCTGGCGCCTTTGCCGCGATCTGAACGAAGAGCAGCCGAGCATGGCTCGGCTCTACAGAAGGCCTCTCAAGGCCTCATAATCCTTGGACACCCCGTCCCTGACCGCCCTGCGGTCGGCGGCGGGGCGTTTTCGTTTCCGGCCAAGACAGGAAGATCCATGAAGTCGATCTGTGTGTACTGCGGTTCCAACGCTGGCAGCAAGCCGGTCTACACCGAACGCGCCATTGCGCTGGGCGATCGCATCGCCCGCGACGGCATGCGCCTGGTATACGGCGGCGGCAATGTCGGCCTGATGGGCACTGTGGCCAATGCCGTGCTCGCCGCCGGGGGTGAGGTCACCGGCGTGATTCCGCGCCAGCTGGCCGACTGGGAAGTGGCCCATCGCGGCCTGACCGAACTGGAGATCGTCGGCTCGATGCATGAGCGCAAGTCGCGCATGTTCGATCTGTCCGATGGCTTCGTCGCCCTGCCCGGCGGTTTCGGCACGATGGAAGAGATCTTCGAGATGCTGACCTGGCGCCAGCTCGGCATCGGCAACAAGCCCTGCGCGTTCCTCGATGTGGACGGCTTCTACGCGCCACTGATCGGCATGATCGATCGCATGGTGGAAGAGCGCTTCCTGCACCCCGAGCAGCGCCAGGACCTGTGGTACGGCTCGGACATCGAGGAGATGCTGACCTGGATGAAAAACTACCAGCCAGCCCAGGCCTCGAAGTGGATCGACGAGAAGCGCCGCGCGGCGCTGCGTTGAAGACGGCGTGCGCGGTGGCTCAGGCCGCCGCGCGCGTCCACGGCGCCGGCCGGCCCAGCAGGTAGCCCTGGCCGTAGTCGCAGCCGAGCTCGAACAGCGTGTCACGCTGCGCCTCGGTTTCGATGCCCTCGCCGATGGTCTCGATACCCAGCGTGCGGGCCAGTGACAGTACGCCCTCCACCAGCGCGCGCGTGCTCTGCGCCTCCGGCCCATGCAGGCCGGCAATGAAGCTCTGGTCGATCTTCAACGTGCTGATCGGGAAACGGTGCAGGTAGGACAGTGCCGAGAAGCCCGTGCCGAAATCATCCAGCTGCACCTGGATGCCGCGTTCGCGCAGCCCCTTCAGGATGCGCAGCGTATGCGGGCCATCGTCGAGCAGCGCGACCTCGGTGATCTCCAGGCGCAGCCGCCGCGGGTCCGCGTTGCAGGCCTCCAGCAGACCGTACAGCCGCCCGCTGAACTCGGCAGAGCGGAAATGCCGCGGCGACACGTTGACCGACACATAGCCACGCCCACCATCGGCCAGGCCGGCGATGACCTGCTCGTAGATCAACCAGTCGACCTGTTCGATCAGGCCGCTTTCCTCGCCCAGTTCCAGGAACGCGCCCGGCAGCAACAAGCCGCGGCGCTCGTGCTTCCAGCGCAGCAGCGCCTCATGACCGACCACCTCGCCATCGGACAGGCGGACGATCGGCTGGTAGAACGGCACGAAATCGCGATTGTTGATCGCCCGCCGCAGGTCGGCTTCCAGATCCAGGCTGCGCAGCGCCTGCTCGCGCATCTCCTCGTCGAAGATCGAGCAGCGGTCGTGACCCTGCGCCTTGGCGCGGTACATTGCTGCATCGGCATCGCGCAGCAGTTCCTCACCGGTGCGGTAACGCGGGTTCCACAGGGCGATGCCCAGGCTGCCAGAGGGAAACAGCTCGCGACCGGCGATCCACATCGACTCCTGCAGTGCCAGCAACAACCGCTGGCCGAAATCCAGGGCCTGCGCCAAACCCTCCGGACAGTGCAGCAGCACGGCGAACTCATCGCCGCCGAGGCGCGCGACCACGTCGTTCTCGGCGGCCATGGATACGATGCGTTTGGCCACTTCCACCAGCATGCGATCGCCGGCGGCATGGCCGATGCTGTCGTTCACCAGCTTGAAGCGGTCAAGGTCCAGGAACAGCACCGCGAACACAGGGCCACCTTCGCGCCGGGCCAGCGCCAGCGCATCCTGCAGCCTGTCCAGCAGGTGCAGGCGGTTGGGCAGTCCGGTCAGCGCGTCGTGCATGGCCTGATGGGTCAGCCGCTGCTCGGCGCGCAGGCGTTCGCCGATCTGGCCCAGCAGCTTGTCGTTGACCTCGGCCAGTTCGCGGGTGCGCTCTTCCACCCGTTTTTCCAACTCGGCATGCGCCGAGCGCAGGCGTTGCTGGTCGCGCTGGCGTGCAAGGCCGGTGCCGATGTTCTGTGCGACGAAGGTCAGCAGGCGCTGGTCATGCACGCTGAACTCGACCTGCTCGGTATAGCTCTGCACCACGATCGCGCCGACCACCTCGTCGTCGCGCAGCAAGGGCACCCCGAGCCAGCATTGCGAGCGTGCGCCGGATTCACGTACCTCGCCGGTTTCCAGCAACGCATCGATCTGCGCGCGTGAGGCCAGCAGGGGCCGACGATGGCGGACCACATACTCGGTCAGGCCACGGCTGAACGCGCGCGACGCGCGACTTGCGTTGTGCTCGTCGACCGAATAGACGAAATCCAGACCATCGCCCTTGGCATTGACCAGCGCAATATAGAAATTGCGCGCATCCAGCAGGCGCCCGACCACACCATGCACCTGCCCGTAGAACTGCGCCAGGCTGTCGGCCGACATCGCCATCTCTGCGATGTTGTACAGCGCGGTCTGCAGCTGTTCAGCACGGCGGCGCTCGACCACCTCTTCCTGAAGGCTGCGGTTTGCCCGCTGCAGCTCCAGCGTGCGCCGTTCCACCTGCTGCTCCAGCCGCACCTGCGCCTGGCGACGGTCCATGGCGGTCTGCACGTGCTGGGCGACAAAGCCCAGCAACGCCCGCTCGGCCTCGCCGTAGCGGGCCGCCTGCTCGTAGCTCTGCACCACGATCGCACCGCACACGCGGCCGTCGCGCAGCATCGGTACGCCCAGCCAGTCCAGGCTCTCCGGGCCGCGCTGCGGGTCGTGCTCCTGGTCCACCCGCGCCAGCAGCTCGCGCGATGGCCCGCTCAGCGGGCGACCATGCCGCAGCAACGCCACCGTCAGGCTGCGTGGCATTGCGTTGGCGTCATAGCTGTGGGAGGGGTCGGCAACGAAATCATCGACCTGGTCGGCAAAGTAAAGAAAGCGGATCTGCCCACGTACATCGTCGTACTCGACGATGTAGCAGTTCTCCGCATACATCAGCGTGCCCAGCACGCCATGCACGTGGCGCAGCATCTCGCCCATTTCCAGGTCGGCACCGGCCAGGTCGGCAATCTGGAACAAGGCCTGCTGCAACCGCTCGGCCTGTTCCAGCGCCTTGATCTGGCCGGCCTGCCGGTCGCGCTGCAAGGCCAGTTCCATCATCTGCCGGGACAGCCCCCACCAGGCGGGTGAAGGTGTCGCCCCCCGTACCGACAGCAACAGGCGGGCGCCGTCGTACTCCCAGCCGTGGCGACCTTCGGTGTGGTCCGCCAGCGGCTGCCAGACGTCCTCGTCATCGCCGCCGATCGGCCAACCGCCCTGCCCGCTGCCGAGCTGCGGATCGTCCCAGCCGACGCGCACGACCGCCGTTTCCGGCAGCAGCGCATGCAGCGCGCGCACCAGCGCCGCGCTCAGCACAGGCTCGTTGTGTGACGCTTGCAGCGCGCGGTCGGATTCGGTGGACAAATGACGTTCTCTTGGCGCCGCCTGAGCGCCGCCTCCCCTGAATTACCGAGCATAACGCGCCACCCGGGGGGCAATGGAAGCCCGGTAACCCCGAAACGTGCCCTCGGGCGTTTTTCCTGTCGATCCTCTCCCGATTCCCGCCGTGACCCTCGCCCTGTCCCACGCCATCGCCGGCTATGCGCCATCGTCTGCAGGGCTTACCCTGTACGGCGTGGATGCCAGCGCCCTGCCAACCGATGAAGCCTTGATGCTGGCCTGGGCCGCCGGCGACGTGCACGCGTTTGAAAGCCTGTATGCGCGTCATCGCAAACGCCTGTTCGGCTTCCTGCTGCGGCAACTGCGCGACACTGCGCTGGCCGAGGAGATGTTCCAGGACGTGTGGCAGCGGGTAATCAGCGCGCGGGCCGGCTGGCAGGCTGAAGCGGCCTTCAGCACCTGGCTGTTCCGTATCGCCCACAACCGCCTGAACGACCACTGGCGTGCCGCCCGTCATCGTCCTGCTGCACCGGTCGATGCCGATCTGCGCCTGGCCGCGCTGGAGGATGGGCAGACACCGGAAGCGGAACTGTCCGAATTCGAGCAACGTCGCCGCATCCAACTGGCGATGGAAGAACTGCCCGCAGAACAGCGCGAAGTGCTGCAGCTGCGGCTGGAACAGGAACTGAGCCTGGAGGAGATCGGCCAGATCACCGGCGTTGGCCGGGAAACAGTGAAATCGCGGCTGCGCTATGCGATGGACAAGCTGCGTGCGGGACTGAACGCATGAACCGAGATGATCCACTGACGCCGGAAGAACGCGAGCTGGCGCGCCTGCTGGGGCGCCGCGCCGAACAGGGCCCTCCACCGGCGCTGGATGCGGCGATCCTGGCCGCTGCGCGTGCGGCCGTGGACGCGCCGGCACGCGAGGCGACCCCGCCCCCGGCGGCACCGCGCACGCTGCGCCCGCGTCGCCGCTGGCCGGCCGTGTTCGGGGTAGCCGCATCAGCGGTGTTTGCCGTGGGTATCGCCTGGCAGATGCGCCCGGAGCCGCCGTCGGCCCCTGCGGAGGCGGTTGCCACCGCGCCGGTTGCACAGGAGGAAGTGGCGGCCGATGCGAGCGCCGAAGGCATGGCCTCCAACAGTGCGGCCGCAGATGTCGCGGCCGCCGAACCAGTGCCTGCACCGACGACAGCACCGGTACCTGCGGCGGCAGAAGCAGCTCCGGCTCCGGCACCGGTCATCACCGACGTGCCGAAACCCGCACCCGCCATACCCCGGCAGGCACCTGCTCCGATGATGGCTCCGGCACAGGCACCGCCATCTGCGCCCGCAGCCGACACGGCCTTTGCCGCGCCGGCGATGCCTGCGGCAGCACCACCCGCACCCGAGGCCTATTCGGTGCCTGCGCCTGCCTCCGCGCCGACGGTGCCTGCCGCCGCGATGCGGGCGCGCAAGGCCACGGCGGCAACTGCGGAATCCATGTCCTCCGCGCAGGCCATCGCCGAAGACCGCATTGCCCTCACCGCGGCCAAGCAGGACGCCGCCGGCCGAACCGCACCTGGGGTCATGCGCCGCGCCAGCGATGCAGGCCTCAGCGCAGAGGCCGTGCAGGCCGAAGTGCAGGCCGACGCCGGGCTGCCTCGCCGGCAATGGCTGCAGAAGATCCGCGAGCGTCGCGACGCCGGCCAGCGTGACCTGGCCCGGGCGAGCCTGGAGCGCTACCTGCAGACCTATCCCGAGGCGCGCCTGCCGAAGGATGTGCGGCCATTGCTGGACGACTGAAGCACGTCGACGGCAAGCCCGTAGAATGAAGGGAATGCCCGATACCCTCGCCCAACCGGTCAGCTACACCCTCGACGTCAAGCACAGCCGCTTCATCGCGCATGCCGCGCCGATCGAGGGTGCGTCTGCTGCGCTGGCATTTCTGCAGGATGTGGCCGTGGCCGATGCAACCCACAACTGCTGGGCCTACCGGCACGGCCAGGACTATCGTTCCAGCGACGATGGCGAACCCGCCGGCACCGCTGGACGGCCGATCCTGGCGGCCATCGACGGCCAGGGCTTCGACCGGGTGATGGTGGTGGTCACCCGATGGTTCGGAGGCATCAAGCTGGGCGCCGGTGGCCTGGTCCGCGCGTACGGCGGCGCCGCTGCCGAATGCCTGCGCACCGCGCCGCGCCTGCCGCTGGTCGCGATGGCGCGGCTGCAGCTGATTGCCGGGTTCGAGGACCTGGGCGCACTGCACGCGGCCCTGCCCGCCCACGCCGCCGAAAAGCGCGATGAACAGTTCGATGCCAATGGCGTGAAATTGCGGGTGGAATTGCCCGCAGACCAGGTCGACGCATTGAAAATCCGCCTGCGCGACGCCACCCGTGATCGTATCCGCATCCAAGATGACCCCCTCGATGACTGACAAGGACGCACCGGCCACCGACCCGGCCGCCCCGCCGCTGCGCCGACTCGGCAGCCTGCGCACGCTGTGGCCGTTCGTGCGCCGCCACAGCGGGCTGTTCAGCGCCTGGCTGCTGGCCCTGGCCGTTTCTTCGGCAGCAACCCTCAGCCTGCCGCCGGCCGTGAAGCAGATGATCGACCATGGCTTCAGCAGTGGTGGCCAGATCAACCGCGCCTTTGCGCTGCTGATGCTCGTTGCGGTGGTGCTGGCGCTGGCGACGGCTGCGCGCTTCTACTTTGTGTCGCTGCTCGGCGAGAAGGTGGTGGCCGATCTGCGCAGCCGCCTGTACGCGCACCTGATCCAGCTTGGCGCTGGCTTCCACGACCGCAGCCGCAGCGGCGAACTGGTATCGCGCCTGACCGCCGACAGCGAACTGCTGCGCAGCGTGGTCGGCTCGACCATGTCCGTGGCGCTGCGCAGCAGCGTCACCGTGGTCGGCAGCCTGGCGATGCTGTTCGTCACCAGCCCGCGGCTGGCCGCATGGTCGCTGCTCGGCATCCCGCTGGCGGTGCTGCCGATCATCATCGGCGCGCGCAAGCTGCGCACCATTGCACGCAGCAGCCAGGACCGCATCGCCGATGCCAACAGCCTGGCCAGCGAAACGTTGGGCGCGGTGCGCACGGTGCAGGCGCATGCGCGCGAGCCCTACGAGCGCGGCCGTTTCGACCATGCGCTGGGCGATGCGATCCGTGCCGCACGTCGGCGCATCGGCGCGCAGTCGCTGGTCACCGCCAGTGCCATCCTGCTGGTGTTCGGTGCGATCGTCGGCGTGTTGTGGCTGGGCGCGCACGACGTCATCGACGGACGACTCAGCGCCGGCACGCTGGGCCAGTTCGTGCTGTACGCACTGATTGGCGGCGGCTCGGTCGGTGCGCTGGCCGAAGTATGGAACGAACTGCAGCGCGCGTCCGGCGGCATGGGCCGCATCGGCGAGCTGCTGCAGGAAGACATCGAGATCCGTGCGCCGGCCAAGCCGCATGCACTGCCACAGCCGCTGCGTGGCGAGATCCACTTCGACGACGTGGTGTTCAACTATCCGCAGCGACCGGACCAGGCCGCACTGGACCATTTCACCCTGCACGTGCGCCCGGGTGAAACCGTCGCACTGGTGGGTCCGTCAGGCGCGGGCAAGAGCACGGTGCTGTCGATGCTGCTGCGCTTCCACGATCCGGCCACCGGCCGCATCTGCGTGGATGGCATCGACGTGCGCGACGTCGATCCGGCCGCTCTTCGCGCGCAGCTGGCCCTTGTGCCGCAGCAGCCGACATTGTTCGCCGCCAGCGCACGCGACAACATCCGCTATGGCCGGCTGCAGGCCAGCGACGCCGAGGTGGAAGATGCCGCCCGCGCCGCCGAGGCCGACGCCTTCCTGCGTGCGCTGCCAGAGGGCTACGACAGCGAACTGGGCGAGCGCGGTGCCCGCCTGTCCGGTGGCCAGCAGCAGCGCGTGGCCATCGCTCGCGCGCTGTTGAAAGACGCACCGATCCTGCTGCTCGACGAAGCCACCAGCGCACTGGATGCGCAGAGCGAGCATGGCGTGCAGCAGGCGCTGGAACGATTGATGGCCGGGCGCACCACGGTGGTCATCGCCCACCGGCTGGCAACCGTGCTGAGGGCTGATCGCATCGTGGTGATGGACCATGGCCGCATCGTGGCCGAGGGCACGCATGCGCAGCTGCTGGCTGAAGGCGGCCTGTATGCCGAGCTTGCACGCCTGCAGTTCATCGATTGATGACGGCCGGCTAACACCGGCCGGATCACTCTGGCGGCGTCGCGAAGAACCGCTGAAGGAGGTCACGCATGTCGTTCCGTCAGTTCCCCGCTGTCGACAGCAATGGCGAAAGCCACATCATCATCGAGTTCAAGCCCGAGGCCAGCGGCAGCGGGCATGGCTCCGAGACGACCCCGCGATATGAACTCGATGACGGCCGCCAGCTGGTGCGCAACGGTCGCGAGTTCACCACCAGCGGCGGTGAAGTCAGGTTGTCGATCTAGCGCTCCGCTGCAGCGCCGCGCCGCGCTTGGCTCACCTTCTGCTCCATGAAAAAAGGTTGGCCATTTTTTGACCAACCATCTTGACAGCCTTGCCTGCCAAGGCCTGCGGACGGTTATCCACATGTTTGCGCAGAAGCCATCCACACGCCCTGTGGATGAATGGCACTACGCGAGCACCCGACCGATCCCGCTGGCATCCACCTCGGCGGCGGCGGCGGCGATAGCCTCTGGCTGGCTGCCCGCCACGAAGCCGATGCGGAAATGCACTTCGCCCGCCGGTGTGCGCGAGGAGTGGATCGACGCCAGGCTGATGCCATGCTGCTCGAACACGTTCAGCAGTTCGCGCAAGGAACCGGCGCGGTCCTCAGGCAGATGCACCGACAGTGCGTTGCGCTCGGTCAGGTCGGCCAGCAGATAACCAACGCGTTCGAAGGTGTAGTTTCCCGCAGCCAGCGCCTGGTCGCCGAAAGCGCTCCTGTTGGCACCCAGCAGTTCCTGACGGAACGCACCACGCGCAGCATCGTCTCCCTGCCCGACCTGCGCCTGCAGGGTCTGCAGCTGGCCGATCAGGCGTTGCAGCATCGGCGCCACATAGGGATTGCCGAACTGGATGTCCTCGTAGATCGCCGGATTCAGCGACAGGATGCGCGAGATGATCGCCGTATCCAGTTCGAACGAAGCTGATCGATACGGCAGCATCGCCGCCAGCGTGCCCAACTGCGGCTGGTACTCGCGCAGCACACCGGCCTGGGCCAGATGGGTCGCATGCACCATCGCCTGCACCAGCGCCATCATCTGGTCATGGTGCTGCGGCGTGGCCCGCACGCATTCGGCCTGCAGCGCCAGGCACAACGCGTCGACCCAGGGCCGCCAATGCTGCAGGCGCGCCTCGCAGACCACCATCACCCGGCCCTTCAGGTTCGGCGCCTTGGGCGGCGCGGTCATCGGATGCAGGCCCACCACCTCGGCCCGCGAGGCCAACATCGCCTGCACCGGCGCTTCCTTCACCGAAGTCACATCCAGCCACAGGCGTTCCTGCTCGCGACCCGCCGACAGCCGCGCATACTCGGCAATCAACGCGGACGTATGCCGGATCGGTGCGGAGAACACCAGCACATCGGCCTGTTCCAGCAGCTGCTCCGGCGCATGCGAGCCCGGGTCAGCCGGATCGTGGCCGATCACCCGTACCTGCATGTGCTGTTCGAAGAAGCGAGTCAGCCAGCGCCCATAGGCGCCGGCACTGCCGACGATGCCGATCGTGCGCGGCGTGCGTTCGTGCAGCGCGCTCATGCCAGGCGTTCAGCGCGGAAGCGCATCCCGTCGGCCAGTGCCGCCGGCGCGGCCGCGATCACGTCGAATTCTTCGAAGCCATGGGCCAGGGTGGCCTCCAGCGCCGCATGAGTGCCGGCGATGGCACGCGAGATGGCCATCTGCATCGGCTCACCTCGCAGCAGGAAGGACACCATCAGCGACATCAGCACGTCACCGGTGCCTGCCACATCGACCGGCAGCAGCGGCGAGGTCCAGCGCCAGGTTTCCTCGCGACCCACAGCGAGCGTCACCAGTTCGCCCGGATTGCCGCCCACGCTGTGTGCCAGCACCCACTGCGGACCGCGTGCCAGCAGTGCGCGCGAAGCGGCGATGGCATCGGCTTCAGCCAGCGCCGGCATGCCGGTCAGGCGACCGAGTTCGAAGGCATTCGGGGTGACCAGCCAGGCGTGTGGCAGCAGGCGCTCAGCGAAGATCGCTTCCAGGCCGGGCTCCACGTAAGGACCGGTGTGGGTGTCGCCGATCACCGGGTCCAGGCAGTAACGCAGCTGCGGGCACGCCGGTAGGATTTCATCCAGCCAATCGGCAAACGCGGCACCATTTGCGGCGCTGCCGAAATAGCCGGACACCAGCATCTTTGCCCGTTGCGGAAGACCACGCTCGTGCGTGCCGAGCAGCAGGTCGGCGAACCAGTCGCTGGGCAGCACACGGCCACGGGTGGTCTCGTAGAACGGCGCATTGCTCAGCAGCGTGGTCGGGATCGAGGCCACGCGCACACCGAGCGCGCGCATCGGTGGCAGCGCGGCGCTGTTGCCGGCATGGCCGTAAACCAATTGTGATTGGACCGAAATGACATCGATCGGCGAAGGGCCGTCGGGCCGCTGGCGGCGGCCGTGGACCAGGTGGTTGTCGAGGGATTCGCTCATGCCCGCATTCTACGCCCGGTGAGGGGTTCGGCAGGGCTTGCAGCCCTGCACCTGCAGAGGCAACAGCCACGGCAACAGCAACAGCGGCATTCCGGGAGATGGCGGGGCACTGTGGGTTTGCGGGGCCGCCGCAAGTACGTCCATGTAGGCTTGGTCGCCGCTTGCTCGTGTGCGCTGTCCTGCGCACACGGCAAGACCGGGGTTGGGCATCCTGCCCAACCCGCCCGAGGCATGCCTCGGGCCCATGCGGCTCACACCCCGCAAACCCACAGTGCCCCGCCTTCGACAGTTCCCCGCGTAGATCCACGCCATGCGTGGATGAATCTCCATCGAAATCGAATATTTCGACAATTGATCGAAAAACATCCACGCATGGCGTGGATCTACGTGTCGACCAAGGTCGACACCCACCAGAGCAGAATGCTGTTCCAACGGATCGCAGAGAACTGTCGAAGGCGGGGTGGGTCCGGTTGCGGGGGCGTGAGCGCCATGGATGGCGCGACCGAGCTTACATGGACGTACTTGCAGCGTCCCCCGCAACCGGACCCACCCCGCCATCCCACGGAATGCACGCTTCTGCCGTTGCCGTTGCCGTTGCCGTTGCCGTTGCCTTGGCTTGAAGCCTCTGCGGGTGCAGGGCGCAGCCCTGCAGAAGAACCCCCTCAGTGCGCAGCAGGCCTGGACGACGGCAACCATGCCGCCACGATGCCCAGCAACGGCAGGAACGCGGTGAGCTGGTAGACGAATTCAATGCTGGTCCTGTCGGCCAACAAACCGAGCACGGCTGCGCCGAGACCGCCCATACCGAAGGCGAAACCAAAGAACAGCCCCGACACCATACCGATCCGGTGCGGCATCATTTCCTGCGCGTAGACCACGATGGCCGAGAACGCGGAAGACAGCACGAAGCCAATCAACACCGCCAATATCGTGGTCCACAGCAGATCCGCATGCGGCAGTATCAGTGCGAACGGTGCCACGCCCAGGATCGAGGCCCAGATGATCGGCTTGCGGCCGATACGATCGCCCAGCGGCCCGCCAAAGAAGCCACCCGCAGCGGACGCCACCAGGAAGGCAAACAGATGCAGCTGCGCCTGCGCCACCGGAATCCCGAAGTGATGCATCAGGTAGAAGGTGAAATAGCTGCCGATGCTCGCCATGTAGAAGTATTTGCTGAAGATCAGCACTAGCAGGATGGCCAGCACCCGGGCGATCGTGCGTGGCGGATGGCGTGCGGCAACTGCGCTGTGTGCTGCTGGACGGGGTGCGCCAAGGTGTAGCGAATACCAGCGGCCGACATAGGTCAGCAGGGCAATGCCGATCAACGCCGCACCGGCAAACCACGATGCGGAATGCTGGCCGTAGGGCACGATCACTGCTGCGGCGATCAACGGCCCCAGTGCCGTACCGAAGTTACCCCCCACCTGGAACACCGACTGCGCCAGGCCATGCCGTCCGCCGGAGGCCAAGCGCGCGATGCGCGAGGCTTCCGGATGGAAGATGGCCGAACCAATGCCGACCAGTGCGGCGGCCAGCAGCACCATCGCGTAATTGGGCGCGAAGCCGAGCAGCAGCATGCCGCACAGGGTCGAGGCCATGCCGATCGGCAGCGAATACGGGGCGGGCCGGCGGTCAGTGGCAAGCCCGACCAGCGGCTGGAAGATCGAGGCGGTGAGCTGGTAGGTCAGCGTGATCAGGCCGATCTGCGTGAAGCTGAGGTTGAAGCCCCCTTTGATCACCGGATAGATGGCCAGGATCAGCGACTGCATCATGTCGTTGACCATGTGCGAGCTGGAAATCGCCGCCAGCACTCCTGGCGATACGGGGCGGGTGGATACGGCGGGAGAAGCCAAGGCGGACATGGACACAGTCAGGTTGGGGGCGAGCCACGCATGCTACGGTTGCCCTTTCCTCCCTTCTGCCGCGTTCAGGTCATGGCCTATCGCAAAAAGGACATTCCCAGCGACGTCGATCCGGCCGCGCCATGGCGCGACGTACCTCAACATCGCCCGGTCACCTATCGGGTCACCCAGTACCCGGCCGGCACCCACATCCCAGGGCACAAGCACCAGCGTCACCAGCTGGTCTACGCCATCTCGGGACTGATGGTGGTGCGCTCGGAAGTGGGTCGCTGGGTGGTGCCTTCGACCCGCGCGATCTGGATGCCGGCCGGCATGGTGCACGCGGTGGATTGCATCGCCGCCGTACACATGCGCAGCCTGTACATCGAGCCGTCGTTCGCCCCACAGCTGCCGGCCGAACCGTTCGCCGTGCAGGTCGCACCGCTGCTGCGCGAGCTGCTGCAGGCGGCCACGCTGATCAAGGGTGAGCACATCGAAGACAGCCGCGATGGTCGCGTGGTGCGCCTGCTGCTGGACGAACTGCATCGCATGGACGTATTGCCATTGCATCTGCCCGCGCCTACCGACCCCCGGCTGCAGCGGATCTGCCAGCACCTGCAGAAGCATCCCGGCGATGACGCCACGCTGCTCGACTGGTCACAGGCGCTGGAGGTGGACGCGAAAACCATCCAGCGTCATTTTGCCGGCGAACTGGGCATGACCTTCGGCCAGTGGCGCCAGCAGGCGCGGCTGCTGGCGGCGTTGGAACGATTGGCGGTTGGTGACAAAGTCATCGATGTCGCGCTGGCGATGGGCTACGACAGCCCGAGTGCGTTCACCAGCATGTTCAAGCGGCAGCTGGGACTGACGCCAGCGGCGTTTTTCCGTTGATCCTTTGAACAGCATCCACGCATGGCGTGGATCTACCAGACCTGGCATTCCCGGTAGCGCGGGGCCAAGTCCGGCAGCATGCATTGAACAGCCGGAAACAAGAACGCCGGGCATCGCCCGGCGCTGTCGTTCAACGTTCCCGTTGAAAACTCAGGACGTCATCCGGTCCCAGAAGCCCTTCACGCCATCGATGAAGGTGGCCGACTTCGGCGAATGCTTGCGTGCGTCCTCGCCGTTGAAGGTGGCCTCGAACTGCTCCAGCAGCTTGCGCTGGTCGCTGGTGAGGTTGACCGGCGTCTCCACCACCACGCGGCAGTACAGGTCGCCTTCGCTGCGGCTGCGCACCGAACGAACACCCTTGCCGCGCAGGCGGAACAGCTTGCCGGTCTGGGTCTCGGCCGGGATGCGGATCTCCGCTTCGCCACCCAGGGTGGCCACGCGCACGGTGTCGCCCAGCGCGGCCTGCGAAATGCGGATCGGCACTTCACAGTGCAGGTCATCGCCGTCGCGCTGGAAGATGTGGTGCTCACGCACGCGTACTTCCACGTACAGATCGCCCGGCGGTGTACCGGCCGGACCGGCCTCACCCTCACCCGCCAGGCGGATGCGGTCGCCGGTATCCACGCCTGCCGGCACCTTCACCGACAGCACCTTGTCTTCTTCGACACGGCCGTTGCCGTGGCAGGTCTTGCAGGGCTTGGCGATGATCTGGCCGCGGCCACCACAGTTGTGGCAGGCCTGCTGCATGGCGAAGATGCCGCGCTGGATGCGCACCTGGCCGCGACCATGGCAGACGTTGCAGGTCTCGACCTTGCCGTCTTCCGAGCCGCTGCCATCGCAATCACCACACTCGGCCAGGGTCGGAATCTCGATGCGGCGTTCAACGCCACGCACCGCTTCTTCCAGGTCCAGCTCCATCACGTAGCCGATGTCGGCGCCACGGCGCGCCTGGCGCGGACCGCCACCGCCGGCACCACCAAAGATGTTGCCGAAGATGTCGCCGAAGATGTCGTTCATGTCCGGACCGCCCGGGCCACCACCGCCACCGCCCATGCCGTGTTCGAACGCGGCGTGGCCATGGCTGTCGTACATGCGGCGCTTGTTGCCGTCGGACAGTACTTCGTAGGCTTCCTTGCACTCCTTGAAGGAGGCTTCGGCCGCCGCATCACCCGGGTTGCGGTCCGGGTGGAATTTCATCGCGCAACGACGATAGGACTTCTTCAGTTCTTCGTCGGTGGCGGTGCGGGCAACGCCCAGCACTTCGTAGTAATCGCGCTTGCTCATATCGTGGATCGCATTCCGGAAAGTCGGGATTCGTCAAAGCGGAAGAGCGGAACCAGGTCCGCTCTTGCGTCGGGCGCCCCGACGCGCCAGAGGGCGGTCAGGACCCTGATACAACAACGGGACGCTGGCAAGCAGCGTCCCGCGTCGGTCCGGATCAGGACTTCTTGTCGTCCTTGACTTCGGTGAACTCGGCGTCCACCACGTCATCCTGCGCCTTGCCCGCATTGCCAGCATCGGCACCCGGGGCGGCACCGCCCTGGTCGGCCGAAGCGGCCGCGAACAGCGACTGGCCGGCTTCTTCCAGCACCTTCGACTTGGCTTCGATCTGTGCCTTGTCGTCACCCTTCATCGCGGTTTCCAGATCGGCCAGGGCCGCTTCGACCTTGCCGATCACTTCGCCACCGACCTTGCTGCCGTGCTCGGTGATCGCGCTGCGGGTGCCATGGATCAGGGCATCGGCCTGGTTGCGGGCCTGCACCAGCTCCTGGAACTTCTTGTCTTCTTCGCGGTTGGCTTCCGCGTCGGCGACCATGCGCGCGATTTCTTCCTCGGACAGACCCGAACCGGCCTTGATCTCGACCTTCTGTTCCTTGTTGGTCTTCTTGTCCTTGGCCGACACGTGCAGGATGCCGTTGGCGTCGATGTCGAAGGACACTTCCACCTGCGGCAGGCCACGCGGGGCCGGCTCGATGCCGGACAGGTCGAACTTGGCCAGCGACTTGTTGAAGCGGGCCTGTTCGCGCTCACCCTGCAGTACGTGCACGGTCACGGCCGACTGGTTGTCCTCGGCGGTGGAGAACACCTGCGAGGCCTTGGTCGGGATGGTGGTGTTCTTCTCGATGATCTTGGTGAACACACCGCCCATGGTTTCGATACCCAGCGACAGCGGGGTCACGTCCAGCAGCAGCACGTCCTTGACGTCACCGCCGAGCACGCCGCCCTGGATCGCCGCACCCAGTGCCACGGCTTCGTCCGGGTTGACGTCCTTGCGCGGTTCCTTGCCGAAGAACTCGGTGACCGCCTGCTGCACCTTCGGCATGCGGGTCTGGCCACCGACCAGGATCACTTCGCTGATGTCGCTCGAACGCAGGCCGGCGTCGTTCAACGCGACGCGGCACGGCTCGATCGACTTCTTGATCAGCTCTTCCACCAGCGACTCCAGCTTGGCGCGGGTCAGCTTGATGTTCAGGTGCTTCGGACCCGACGCGTCAGCGGTGACGTACGGCAGGTTCACTTCGGTCTGCTGGGCGCTGGACAGCTCGATCTTGGCGCGCTCGGCAGCATCCTTCAGGCGCTGCAGGGCCAGCGGATCCTTGCGCAGGTCGATGCCCTGGTCCTTGTTGAACTCTTCAACCAGGTACTCGATGACGCGGTTGTCGAAGTCTTCGCCGCCCAGGAAGGTGTCACCGTTGGTGGCCAGCACTTCGAACTGCTTTTCACCATCGACGTTGGCGATCTCGATGACCGAAACGTCGAAGGTGCCGCCGCCCAGGTCGTACACAACGATCTTGCGATCCTTGTTGTCGCCCTTGTCCAGGCCATAGGCCAGCGCGGCCGCGGTCGGCTCGTTGATGATGCGCTTGACGTCCAGGCCGGCGATGCGGCCGGCGTCCTTGGTGGCCTGGCGCTGGCTGTCGTTGAAGTAGGCCGGCACGGTGATGACCGCTTCGGTGACCTTCTCACCGAGGAAGTCCTCTGCGGTCTTCTTCATCTTTTCCAGCACCTTGGCCGAGATTTCCTGCGGCGCCATCTTCTTGGCATCGCTGGTGGCGACCCAGGCGTCGCCATTGTCATGGGCCAGGATGCTGTACGGAACGTGCGCGATGTCCTTCTGCACTTCGGCGTCGGTGAACTTGCGGCCGATCAGGCGCTTCACCGCGTAGAAGGTGTTCTTCGGGTTGGTCACGGCCTGGCGCTTGGCCGAGGCACCGACCAGGACTTCGCCGTCCTTGGTGTAGGCGACGATCGACGGGGTGGTGCGATCGCCTTCCGAATTTTCGATGACGCGGGCCTTGCCGCCGTCCATGATCGCCACGCACGAGTTGGTGGTGCCGAGGTCGATACCAATGATCTTGCCCATGGGGGACTCCTTGAAGGATGTTGTTTTTGTCAGTCCGGCCGTTCGGCCGGTGGATGAATGGGATGTGGGGGAGGCTCGTGGAACATTCAAGCCATCCCCCGAACGCTGTGTTTCCGTTCGCCGAATACGTTCAGCGTCGGTCGTGCCGATGCCCCGTCCGGGGCAGGGAAACCCGCGCCAGGCTTGGCCCGGCGCGCGCCGTCAATCGGCGGCAACCACCACCAGCGCCGGCCGCAGCAGGCGCTCGTTGAGCAGGTAACCCTTCTGGAACACGGTCACCACGCTGCCCGGGGCGGCACCGGGGGTGGCGACCTGGCTGATGGCCTGGTGGTGTTCCGGGTTGAACGGCTGGCCGGTCGGGTCCAGCAGGACCAGGCCATTGTCGGCGGCCACCTTCAGCAGCTGCCTGTAGGTCATTTCCAGACCTTCACGCAGCGGATGGGCATCGTCGCCGGCGGCCTTGAGGCCGGCATCGAGGCTGTCGAATACCGGCAGCAGCTCGCCCAGCAGCTTCTCGTTGGCGAACTTGCGCGCCTGCTCGATGTCGCGGGCCACGCGCTTGCGCTGGTTGTCGAGGTCGGCGCGCTCACGCAGCGCTTCGGCCTTGACCTGCTCCACTTCGGCGCGGAGCTGTTCGATCTGTTCGTTGACGCCCTCGGCGGCAGCTGCGTCGGCGGCGGCCTGCTGGGCGGCGATGTCTGGCTGATCTTGATTCATGTCTGGGTCCCTGGCGGTCACTCTCCGCCTCCACCCACCCTAGTGTGGGCGGGATGCTGCGTTTCAAGCGTCCGATGCACCGGGACTTCGTCCACCGGGCGAAAAGGCCGCACCGAGCACATCGGCGGTGGCCTGCACCAGCGGGATCATGCGGTCGTAGGCCATCCGTTTCGGCCCGATCACGCCCAGCACGCCCAGTACCTGGCCATTGGCGGTGTACGGCGCGGTGACCAGCGAGACGCCCTGCAGCGGCACCACGCCGGTTTCCTCGCCGATGAAGATGCGCACGCCGGGGGCCTGGATGGTCCGTTCCAGCAGCTGCAGGATCTCGCGCTTGCTGGAGAACAGCTCGAACAGCTCGCGCAGGCGCTCCAGGTCTGACAGGTCCTGCACCCCCATCAGACGGGTCTGGCCGGCCACCAGCATGTCATCGGCCGGCGGCTGCAGGGCCTGCTCGGCCAGCTCGATGCTGTGCGCCAGCACCTGCTCCAGCTCGGACCGCGCGTCGCGCAGCTCCAGCAGCAGGCGGGTGCGGATCTCGGCCAGCGGCAGCCCGGCGAAGTGCGCATTGAGGTAGTTGGCCACCTGCTCCAGCTGCCCGGGTGCGAAGTCCTGGCGGGTCTCGATCACCCGGTTCTGCACCTCATTGTCGGCAAACACCAGGATCGCCAGCACCCGGCGCCCGTCCAGCGCCACGAAATCGATCTGGCGGAACGCAAACTGCTCGCGGCGCGGTGCGCTGACCACGCCAACGAAATGACTCATCGCCGACAGCAGCTCCGAGGCACTGCCGAGCAGCGCCTGGGTACTGCCGCCTCCAGCCAGCTCCTGACGCAACCGGGCCAGCTCGCCTTCGCCCGGCGGCTGCATCTGCAGCAGGCTGTCGACGAACACCCGATAGCCATGCGCGGTCGGAATCCGGCCCGCCGATGTATGCGGCGAGGCCAGCAGGCCCAGGTCTTCCAGGTCACCGAGGATGTTGCGGATGGTGGCCGGACTGACCTCCAGGCCGGCCACGCGCGCCAGCGTCTGCGAACCCACGGGCTCGCCATCCTGGATGTAGCGCGCGATCAGCGTGCGCAGCAGGTGCCGCGCACGTGGCGCAAGTTGGTCGGGAGAACCGTGCATGGAATCAACCTGTGAGACAGGGACATTAGATAATGGCGGCGCATCCCCTTGGCAAGTCATTGGACGACCCCGCCGCGCGTGCTAGCGTTGCGCGGCTGCAGACACCCCCTTACCCATGCTCAGACATCTTTCAATCAAGGATTTCGCCGTCGTCCGCGCCACCGAACTGGAGTTCGGGCCGGGCATGACCGTGGTTTCAGGCGAGACCGGCGCAGGCAAGTCGCTGATGGTCGACGCACTGGGCTTCCTGTCCGGCCTGCGCGCCGACAGTGGCGTGGTCCGCCATGGCGCGGCCCGGGCCGAACTGTCTGCCGAATTCGCACTGGACCAGCTGCAGGCCGCCCGCCAGTGGCTGGCCAGCAATGAGCTGGACGATGACGACCAATGCCAGCTGCGCCGGGTGATCCGCGCCGACGGCGGCTCACGCTCGTGGATCAACGGCCGCCCGGTCACCCTGGCGCAACTGGCCGACCTGGCCGGCCTGCTGGTGGAGATCCATGGCCAGCACGAGCAGCAGGCCCTGCTGACGCGTCCGTCGCAGCTGGCCCTGCTGGACGCCTACGCCCGCAACGAAAGCGAACGCCGCCAGGTGCGCCGCGCTGCCGCCACCTGGCAGGCGCTGGTCGATGAATCCCTGGCACTGTCGCAACAGGGCGATGTGAGTGACCGCATCGGCTTCCTCGAACACCAGCTGCGCGAGCTGGACCGTGAGGATCTGGAGCCGGAGTCGATTGCCGCGCTCGGCGCCAGCCATCGCCGCCAGGCGCATGCCAGCGCGCTGTTGAGCGCCTGCCAGGCGGCTGCGGACCAGCTCAACGGTGACGAAGGCCACTCGGCACTGGATCTGCTGCAGCAGGTGCGGCATGAACTGGCGAGGGTCGCCGAACATGACCCGCGCCTGGGCGACGTCGACGCCTTGATCGACAGCGCCTCCATCCAGCTGCACGAAGCCCTGGCCCTGCTCGACCGCGTGCATGACGACCTGGACGCTGATCCGGACCAGTTCGAAGAAAACGAGCGCCGCCTCGGCCGCCTGCACGATCTGGCACGCAAGCACCGCGTGCCGATGGACGAGCTGGGTACGCAGCGCGAGCGCATGCACACCGAAGTGGAGCAGCTGCGCGGCGCCGACGAACGCCTGCAGCGGTTGGCTGGCGAGATTGAAAAGGCCGCAGCAGCCTGGCGTGTCGAGGCCGCAGTGCTGACCACCAGTCGCCGCACCGCGGCTGCCGAGCTGTCGGCCACCACCACCGGCATCATTGCCGAGCTGGGCATGGGCGGCGGCCAGTTCCTCATCGAACTGGAACCGCAGGACAACGGCAAGCCGGACCCGCAGGGCGCCGAGCGCATCGAGTTCCTGGTGGCAGCCAATGCCGGCCAGCCACCGCGCGCGTTGCGCAAAGTCGCTTCCGGTGGCGAGCTGTCACGCATTTCGCTGGCCATCGAAGTCGCCGCGCTTGACCTCGATGCGGTACCGACCATGGTGTTCGACGAAGTCGACTCCGGCATCGGTGGCGCGGTGGCCGATATCGTCGGCCAGAAGCTGCGCGCCCTTGGCGAGAAGCGTCAGGTGCTGTGCGTGACCCATCTTCCGCAGGTTGCCTCCAAGGGGCACGCGCACTACCGGGTCAGCAAAGCGCCGGTGGAAGGCATGACCCAGAGCGCGGTGGAAAAGCTCGACACCAAGGCGCGCGAGGAAGAACTGGCGCGCATGCTGGGTGGCGTGGAGGTGAGCAAGGAAGCCCGCGCCGCCGCACGCAAGCTGTTGCAGGTGTAGGCCCCTGCACGCCTGCTGGCGCGCGTGAATCGCGGGCATTCATCCACGCATGGCGTGGATCTACAGGAATCTCCCGAACGGAACCGACGTGTAGAGCCGAGCCCATGCTCGGCTTCCGCGCGGCAGCGCGGCGCATGTCACCCCAGCGGTCGCGCCAGATCCACCGTCTCCACCAGGAAATCGAGGAACGCGCGCACGCGCAGTGGCAGGTACCCCCCCTGCCCCAGGAACACGGCATGCACCTCTTCCAGGTCGCCCGGGTTGGCGTCCTCCAGTACCGGCAACAACCGCCCTGCGGCGATGTCGGCCTGCACCTGGAATGCCGCCAGCCGGGCCATGCCCAGCCCGCCCAGCACCAGCTGACGCAGTGCATCGCCATTGCTCGCGCGGGCATTGCCGCTGGGCAGCACCCGCTGCTGCTGGCCATCCTGCAACAACGGCCAGCCCTGCACCGACCGCGCGTGGCCGATATCCAATCGGTTGTGCGCCAGCAGCGCGTCGACGTTGCCCGGCAGTCCATGTCGTGCCGCATAAGCCGGTGCCGCCACGATCATCATCCGCGTTGCACCCAGCCGGCGCGCGACCAGGCTTGAACTCTTCAACGGGCCGGCCCGCACCGCCACATCGGTGCGCTGCTCCAGCAGATCGATCACCTCGTCGGTCAAGGTCAGGTCCATACCGATCTGCGGGTGCCGCTGCAGGAACTCCGGCAGCAGCGGCAACAGGAAGTGCTGGCCGAACGGCACGTTGGCATTCACCCGCAGCCGCCCGCGCGGCTCGGCGTGGGCGCTTGCACAACGCTCGGCCTCTTCCAGATCAGCCAGCACCCGCAGGCCGCGCTCATAGAACGCACAGCCCTCCGGGGTCAGCTGCAGCTGGCGGGTGGAGCGCTGCAGCAGGCGCGTACCCAGCCGCTGCTCCAGTCGGGCAACGAGCTTGCTGACCGCCGACGGCGTCATCTCCAGACTGCGGGCGGCGGCGGAAAAGCCGCCGGTTTCTATTACCCGCACGAACACTTCCAGTTCGCCGGATCGGTTGATGTCGGTGCGTGCCATTTCAGTGAATCTGGTTCACAGATGATTATCCATGCGCAGTCTAGTTCACAGATAGCGCCGGACGCACCATGGCCGTCCCTCCCATCGGGTCATTCCCATGAACCGCCTGAGCCAACTGACCGCCACCGCCCTGCTGGCCCTGTCCGGTACAACCATCGCGTCACCTCCCCCGCACTGGGTCGCCAGCTGGCAAGCCAGCCCGCAGCCGGTGTGGGGCAGCGACTTTCTGTTCCCTACCCTCATCCCCGGCCAGCTGCAGGACCAGACCTTCCGCCAGAACGCCCGCCTCAGCCTGGGTGGGCCGCGCCTGCGGATCCGGCTGAGCAATGCCTATGCCACCCGGCCGTTGCGGATCGGCGCTGCAAGTGTGGCCGCACATATGGGTGACACGCCGCGGCCGCTGCGCTTCAACGGCCAGCCCGGGGTCGTGATCGCGCCGGGGCAGGACCGCCTGAGCGACCCCCTGTCCCTTCCCACCGCTGATCGGCAGGCCTTGCAGGTCAGCGTCTATCTGCCCGAGCGCACACCGCTGCAGACCTTCCATTGGGACGGTCGGCAGACCAGCTGGATTGCCCCGGGTGACCAGCATCGGCTGCCTGCATTGCATGGCGCCAGCAGCACCACGGCCCGTCTGCTGTTGTCGGGTATCGACGTCGAGGCACCGGCCAGCGCGCGCAGTGTGGTGGTGATCGGCGATTCGATCACCGATGGCGCCACCGCCAGCCTCGACCAGGACCAGCGCTGGACCGATCACCTCGCCACGCGGCTGGCGCCAGAGGGTGTGGCAGTGGTCAATGCCGGCATCTCCGGCGGCCGCCTGCTGCGCGATGGCATGGGCGAATCGGCGCTGAAGCGCTTCCAGCGTGACGTGCTCGACCAGCCCGGCGTCGCCAGTGTGATCGTGCTGATCGGCATCAACGACATCAGCTGGCCGGGCACGGCCTTTGCCCGCGACGAGACGAGGCCGACCCTGGCCGAGCTGCAGGCCGGCTACCGCGACCTGGCCGAACGCGCCCATGCCCGTGGCCTGCGCATCCTCGGCGCCACCCTGACACCGTTTGCCGGCGCCCTGCCCGGCACCCCGCTGGACGACTACTACGCCCCCGACAAGGACGCCCTGCGCCAGCAGCTCAATGCCTGGCTGCGCACGGGCGGGCCGTTCGACGCGGTGATCGACCTCGACGCCGCCCTGCGCGATCCGTCCGATCCCTCACGGATGGCGGCTGCCTACGACTCCGGCGACCACCTGCACCCGGGCGATGCGGGGAACCGGGCGATGGCCGAGGCAGTGGATCTGGAGGTTCTGCTGGGTCCATCCACGCACGGCGTGGATCTACGGTGACAAACGAAAAACCCCGGGCATGCCCGGGGTTTCGTCGCAATCAGCTGGGTGCGGGGCTTACTTGCGCTTCTTGCGCACGTACAGCACCAGAGAGTGCTCTTCCAGCTCGTAGCCGTGATCGGCGGCGATCTTGCGCTGCAGCTCTTCGATTTCGGTACTTTCGAACTCGATGATCTTGCCGCTGTCCACGTCGACCATGTGGTCATGGTGGCCGCCGCGGTCGAGTTCGTAGACGGCCTGGCCGCCTTCGAAATTGTGCTTGAGCACGAGGCCGGCGGCCTCGAACTGGGTCAGCACCCGATACACCGTGGCCAGGCCGATCTCGTCGCCATGCTCCAGCAGCTGGCGGTAGATGTCTTCGGCGGTCATGTGGTGCTGGGCATTGCGCTGCTCGAGCAGCGCCAGGATCCGCATCCGCGGATGGGTCACCTTCAGGCCGACTTTACGCAGGTCGTGGGTTTCCATAGGTCTCCGTTCATTGGCGATTTAGCGCCAGCTGCCTCGGATTGGGTCGCGGTGGCACGCCGGGAGTGTATCATCGGATTGATTTCCCCAACCGCCAGTCCCGATGCGCAATCTCCTGTTGGTCGCCGCCGTCGCCTTGTCCACCACCGGGTGCGGCATCATCTACAAGCAACCCATCTACCAGGGCAACCTGATCCGGGAAGATGCCGTGGCCAAGCTGCAGGTCGGGCAGAGCAAGCAGCAGGTCACTGCCCTGCTGGGCACCCCGTCGGTGCCGGATCCGTTCCACGCCCAGCGCTGGGACTACACCTCGACCGAGCGCGTGAACCGCCTGGGCCGTACCGACGTGAAGAATTTCGTCGTGTACTTCGAAAATGATGTGGTCACCCGCTGGGATGGCGATTACTTCCCGGCCAACGACAAGGCCCTGGCCCAGCAGACCGTGCGCCAGTTCGGCCGCAACCTGCCGAAGGACAAGAAGAAGAAGGGCGGCCGCTGAGCCACCCTGCCCGTCCTTCGGGACGGGGCTTGAGGATCATCCGCCGCGCGCGCGTCGCCGGCGGTTGTCCTTCGGGTCGGCCTGCAGGCCGCGCAGCAGCTCCACGCGATCGCCATCCAGCAACACCTGCTGCGGCCGCGCCAGTACGCCATGCACCGCAGCAGCCGGACAGTCGGCACTGCCTTCCAGCCCGGCCGCTGCCACTGCATCAGCCACGGTCGCGCCTTCCTGCAGCTGCAACCGGCGCGACAGCACCCGCTGTGGCCAGGCCAGCACGACCTCGACCTCGATCATCGTTCAGTCCTCGTCGGCGACGCGGACGAAATCGTTGACCATCCGGTCGGCCAACCCCTGGAAGCCGATCGCCAGCGCCGGACCCAGCAGGCGTGAGCTCGGTTCGAAGTCCAGGGTAAGGGTGACCTTGCAGGCATCTTCAGCCAGGGCATGGAACTCCCAGCGGCCGTGCAGTTGCTTGAACGGCCCTTCGCGCAGCTGCATGTCGATGCTGTGCGGACGTTGCAGGGTGTTTTCGGTCTGGAACCAGGTGCTGAACGAACCCAGGCCCAGGTCCAGGCGCGCGACCAGCCGGTCTTCACCCTGCTCGAGGATGCGGGCGTCGGAACACCAGCGGAAGCGGCGCGGATAGGCCTGGACGTCGTTGACCAGATCGAACATGCGCGCGGCCGAATGTTCGACCAGGGCACTGCGGCGGATAGTAGGCATGAATACAGGACGCTTCGGCAATCGACCGGGCGGGCCCGAATCGGAGACAATACGGAAATGAGCAAGAACACCGGCAAGGATAAAGCAAAGAGCGCGACGGCCAACAAGACCATCGCGTTGAACAAGCGTGCCCGTCACGAGTACCACATCGAAGACCGCTTCGAAGCCGGCCTGGCCCTGCAGGGCTGGGAAGTGAAGTCGATCCGTGCAGGCCGCGGCAACATCGTCGACGCCTACGCCTACGTGAAGGATGGCGAGATCTTCCTGATCGGCGCGCAGATCACCCCGCTGATCCAGGCTTCCACCCACGTGGTGGCCAACGACCGCCGCGAGCGCAAGCTGCTGCTGCACCGGAGCGAGATCGACAAGCTGGTCGGCAAGGTCGAGCGCGATGGCTACACGATCGTGCCCACCGCGATGTACTGGAGCAAGAACAAGATCAAGCTGGAAGTGGCGCTGGCCAAGGGCAAGCAGACCCACGACAAGCGCGATGCGGCCAAGGATCGTGACTGGGCGATCGAGAAGCAGCGGGTGATGCGTCGCGGCAATCGCGACGCGTAAACGCTACGCTCTTGTAGAGCCGAGCCATGCTCGGCTTCGGCAAAAGAAGGCAGGCGAGCGCAGGCTCGGCTTTACAAGGCGCGGATCAGCCCGCCAGCAGGCCCTGCCCGCGCAGACGCGGTGACAGCGCCGCGTGCATCACCGCCAGGTGCATCACCACCGACAGCTCCGGCGCATGGCGATCATCACCGGCACGCCACTGCTGCGCCAGCCGCGCGGCGTCGACGGGCAGCAAGGCCAGCAGTTGCGCATCATCCAGCGCATCGGCGGAGGCCTGCAGCTGTCGGGCCAACTGCCGCGACTGCCACACGTGCACGCCGATGCTGAGGCTGGCCAGCGACATCAGGGTCAAGGCCAGACCATGCTCGAACCATTGTGAAAGCACGTCCGGGCCCCACAGCAGCGCGGCCAGCACAGCCAACGCCGGCAACCGCCAGCCCAGCCAATGAAAGCGGCCACGCCGTGGCCAATGCACCACCACCGCACTGGCAATCAGCGCGGCGGCAGCGGTGGCCGGCAGCTCGGTGGCCCAGGTTCCCGCCAGCAACACCGCCAGCACCGCCCAGACCCAGCCGGGCGGCAGCGCCCGCCGCTGGTAATCAGCCCCTACCGGGCCAACCAGCTGACGCAGGCTGCGTTGTTGCATTGCTTCGGTCACCGGCCGTCTCCGTCTCTGTGCTGGCTCGAATGGTCGTGGCCAGTGTGTCGCAAATTCGTGCCAACGACGTTAGCAATCCGCTATGACGGTGGCTCTACAACATGTTGCGGATTGACGTGACGACGGCTGGGCGTCTGCCGTTCAAGCGACAGAAAGGTCCTTGCTGAGGAAGACCCGGCTGGTGCCCGGCGGATCGCAAGGGACCTGGCCGAATACGGTCCAGCCATGCTTCACATAGAAGTCTGGTGCCTGGAAACTGATGGTGTAGAGCACGGCGGAACGGCAGCCTCGCCTGCGCGCTTCCTGTTCGGCAGCGGCAAGCATCTGCGAGCCCAAACCGTTGCCGCGGCGTTCGGGCGGCAGGTAGAACAGGTCGATGAACAACAGGCCCAGCGAGGTGCGCCCGCTCAGGCCCCCGACCACCTCGCCGCTGGCTGGATCGGTGGCCAGCACGGCCAGGGTGCGACGATCGGCATGGCCGGCGGCCTCCAGATTGAACTGATCCAGGCCATTGGCGATCAGCTCCAGCGCCTCGATAGCGGGTGCGTCGGTCACGGCGATTTCGAGCTGCATCCTGTCCTTTCCTTGGCGAATGTTGGAGCCGTCGATGTTAGCAAGCAGCCCACGGGCCGGGTGACTGTTCAGGATTTTTGGCGTAGCATGTGCAGTGTTAGGCGGGTGCTGATCGTGGCAACACGAAACAGGCCTTGTACCTTGCAGTACTTGAAGAAACCGGGGGTGCATTGGTTTCGACGGGGGTTGTGAAGTCGCCTGGCGCATGCCGAGGGGGTAGCTTTCCTCGTAAATCCAGCTGCAAAACTCTAGTTGCCAACGACGACAACTACGCTCCGGTCGCTCTCGCAGCCTAAAAACTGCGGTGCGTGACCTTCTGCCGACTTAGGCGGAGCCTCGAAACTGCTTGTGTCCATGCTCGCAGCGTAGAGTCATTATCATGGAATCGCGCTGGGCGGCTGCCTGTCAGTCCGGCACAAGAACACAACAGGCTGGTTCCCGGGTGCGCTTTGCACGCCGTGCTGCTCGGGGATGAGATTCAACGGTGAGCTAAGCATGTAGTGCTGGGGATGGAGTGCCTTCGGACGGCGGTTCAATTCCGCCCACCTCCACCATTTGTACCGCCCTTCGGGGCACGAAAAGCCAGATCTCCCGTCGATTGGGGTCTGGCTTTTTTGTTGGCTGCTCTCCGGCCGTTCCAGATTTTGCGGGCAGCGCCGATACTGCCCGTTGGACCGGCGGATAATCCGCCCAGGACAGGGAGCAGAACGATGGCGTTGGTGAATTGTGTGGAGTGCGACCGCGAGGTCAGTGACAAGGCAACCGCCTGTGTGGGCTGCGGCGCCCCGGTCGGATCGCCCCTGCCGTCACCGCCACCGCTGCGTGCGGGACAGGTCTACGCCGCTCCGCATGCACAACCGCAGCCTGTCGCCCGTACCCGCGTTGCCTACATTCTGCTGGGCCTGTTCCTGGGCGGTTTGGGCATCCACAACTTCTATGCCGGCTACCACGGTCGCGGCATCGCCCAGCTGCTGATCACCTTGTTGCTGGGTTGGCTGATCATCGGCGTGGTCATCACCGGGCTGTGGGCGCTGATCGAGGTCATCACTGTCGATACCGACGCGACCGGTGTACGCATGGTGTAAGCCTCGCGCGAGCGGTGGCGGCCGCCGGATCTTGCCCGGCCAAGCCGCCCTCCCCCACACTCCGGGCACGCGAGGGGCTGACAGCACGTCCCCTCGCTCCCCGCGAAACACGGAAGGAACTGCAATGAACACGCCCCTGATCGCCCTGCTGCTGGGCCTGGCCTCAAGCACCGGCGCACTCGCTGCTGCCCCCTCCGCGCGGGCAACCGGCACCACCTCCCTGGAAGCCCTGCTGGCCTGCAAGGCGGGTTCCGATTTCACTGAGTCACAGGTGGAGCAGGCATTCCATGACGCCGGCCTGAGCCGCGACCCCGGCAGCGTGTTCGAGCCGAAGGACACGCCGGTGGCGCTGTTCGGTGGCACCGTAGCCAGCGCGGATGTGAGCATTTCCAATCCTTACAAGAGCCTGCATGTGTATTTGAAGGGCGTCGATCACCAGCGTTTGGCCCAATCGTGGGGAGTGACGACGGTCAACGAGGCGGCCGAGACCGAAGCACCCTCTTACCTCAAGAAGGTTGATGCCAGGCACACGCTGCATGTGGGGGCCGGTGACGACTACGAGGGTTATTCGGCTGCGGTGACCTGCCAGATAGAGGGGTGATCTGCAGGGAGATCAGCTGATGGATGGTATGCGCCGGGCACGGCCCGGGGTTGCCGGAGCCCTGCTTCCGCGTTGACACGCCTGCCGCTAGAGTGGCGCCAGCGCAGGGAGTCCTCATGGCAAGAACTGGCACCGGTTTCATCGGCCGCACCACCTTCGTCCTCATTGCCCTGCTCACCCTGAGCGGATGCGCGACGCTGCGCCAGTTCGGCCCATCGGTGCAGGTGGGCACGGTCACGCCGGGCCAGTACATCGCGCTCAAACGTGGTGACATCCTCACCAGCGGCAAGCTCAGCGCAGCCACGATGGAGACCCTGCGCGTGGCAGGCCTCGACGAAGGCGCCTGCGCCAAGCCGGGCCTGCCGTGCATCGAGGCGATGGAGGCCAGCATCGTCGTCCGCGAGGAAGACAAGCGCTCGTCGCTGGCCGAGCTGTGGGTGCAGTACGCGATGACGATGCCGGCGCCGAAGCGCGAATCGGCGTCGGTGGCGCGCAGCAAGACCGCAACCGCCCAGCCCGACCCGACCTTCCAACCACGCCTGGATGCGTGGATGCAGATCGCACGGCAGTCCTATGCGTACCTGTTCTTCACCGAACGCACCGCCAACCAGCGTGGCTTCGAAGACCGCCAGACCCAGGTTCGCGACTACTACAATCTGGCCGTGCAGGAATCGGCCGTTCTGCTGTTCGATGCCTATTCGAGCAAACAGGTGCGCAACGACAACGGTCGATTCCAGCTGGGCCGCTGGACCTTCGTGCTGGCACCCGCCGACGATGGCGCGGCCGCGGACACACGCGAACCGATCGAGCTGGTACCAGCGGCATCGATGTCCTTCACCGGCACGCTGCGCAGCGTGCATCGTCGCGATGGCTTCGGCGCCGAACTGGTGGCGGTGATGGCCGACCCGGCCAGCACCGGGCTGGCGGCGGCCGCTGCAGGCACCGCACAGGCGGCCGAGCGCGACTGGAGCGAGATGCCGTCGCCGTCGATGACCGTGCTGCTGCGCTTTTCGGGCAAGAACCTGTGGGAGGTGTTGCACGACGACGAGCCGGAACTGGAGATCCACGACCCCTACCAGGTGGCGGTGGTGGAACTGCACGGCGAGCAGGTGCCGCTGGCGGCCAACTTCACTGCGGGCTACGCGCTGTGGCTGGCCCGCTCCAACTTCAGCCGGCAATCGCTGCGTTCGCTGTTCGGCGGCAAGGGCGGCATCGACAAGCCGCACCTGTTCATGATGCAGCCGTACGATCCCAAACGACGCGTGCTGCTGATGATCCATGGCCTGGCCAGCAGCCCGGAGGCGTGGGTCAACGTGGCCAACGAGCTGATGCGCGACGATGAGATCCGCGGCGACTTCCAGATCTGGCAGTTCTACTACCCGACCAACATGCCGATCGCACTCAGCCATGATGAGATCCGGCGGATCCTGCATGAGGCACTGCAGCACTTCGATCCGAGCGGCCAGGCGCTTGCCTCGCAGAACATGGTGGTGGTCGCCCACAGCATGGGCGGGGTGATTTCGCGGCTGATGGTGTCCTCCTCGGGTGACCATCTGGTCGACACCCTGTTGGCGACCGCACAGATGACCCCGGCACAGCGCGAACTGCTGCGCACGAAGGGCGCACCGGTGTTGACATTCCAGCCGGAGCCCGAAATTTCACGGGTAGTGTTCATCGCTACCCCGCATCGCGGCACCGATGTTGCCGGCACGCGCCTGGGACGCTGGCTGGGACGCTTCGTGCGCCTGCCTCTGACCGTGCTGGAAGACGTTGCAACGCTGGCAAACGACGGCAAGGTCGAGCGCAACGATGACAAGCACGGCTACCAGATGAACAGCATCCAGAACCTGGACAAGGACGATGCCTTCGTCAAGGCCGTGGCCGATCTGCCGATCTCGCCGAAGGTGCGTTACCACTCGATCATCGCGCGCTCCAAGGCAGAAGGCCCGCTGGAAAAGACCGATGACGGACTGGTCCCGTACTGGAGTTCGCACCTTCCCAATGCCGTCTCGGAAAAGGTGATCGTGTCCGGTCACAGCGTGCAGGAAGCTACGCCGGCCATCGTCGAACTTCGCCGGATCCTCCATGAGGACATGGAGGCGCATCCGCTGCCAGCAAAGTAGTGCACGAAATCCAGCAACCGTGGCCCGCGTTTTCCCGACCGGGCCACCGACAACGAGGCAATGGAATGCATATCTCAACACTGGTCGAGCTGCTCGGCAGCAAGGGCTCTGATGTCCGTCTGCAGGCATGGTTCGCACAGCACGGTATCGGCAAGCCGCCGGCCACGATCAGCGCGAACCAGGGGCAGAAGTCAGTCAAGGACAAACGCCACGACATGGAGTTCTACTTTGCCTTCGACATCATCAACGATCGCTTCTATCCACCCACCAGCGGAGCGCGTGGCAGCCTGCTGAGCCACTTCAAGTCCGCCACCCTGTTCAGTCGCCGCCCCAAGGGCAATCCGCCAAAGCCCGAAGGCTTCTGGGACGGATACGTGCAGCCTGCAGCGACACTCCAGGACTGCCTGGCGTATTTCAACGGCGTGATGGAAGAGTTTGGCGATACCGTCTACTTTGAAAAGCCGCTGACCGGGGACGTGGAAATCAAACTCTGGTTCTGCAAACGCAGGCAGCGCGTGGACACCATCCAGCTCAATCTGTGTGAGGACCGCGAGTTCATCAGCCATCATGATTTCGACCCTGGCAATGAACACAACACCACCCCGCAGGCGGCAACGCTGGTACTGAAGTGGCTGTTCGATCGCCGGCACCTGCGGGTGCCGAAGGCACTGTACGAGACAGGCCTGGAGGATGATCACCAGGCGATCCTGCGCTTTGCCGATCAACATCTTGGCAACCACGTCTGGGCAGGCCAGCTTCACGATTCACCTGCGCTGCGCAGCGTGCTGGCCCACACCAGGACCACCCGCCCCCTGCAACTGGACAACGGCAGCTCCCTGCACCTGTTCGACAAGTGGCTGTACCTGAAGGCAGGTAGGGTATGGGAACGGCATCAGGCCCTCTACAACGACGACACACTGGCGGACTGGGGTGCGAGCGTGGATGCGTTCGAGCGTGCAGTAGTGCTTGATGCCACGCAGCGACAAGCTTTCCTGGCACTCCTGGACGATGCCTACCTGCGCGTTCAGCAAGCGCGGCCGGCCTGATCGCATTGGGGGAAATCCCTCATCGTGCGTACGCATCGGGATGTCTAAGCTGACGACTCTCTTCCGCAGGAGGTTCACATGAACACGTCAGAGCCCAGCCGTCAGCCCAGCCCCGATCCGGCCGAGCGCGATGCGTTTTTCCCCTCGCCGTATTCGTTGTCCCAGTTCACCTCGGCAACCACCGATCTGTCCGGCGCGGATTATCCCGATGCCCGTCGTGACGGACGCTGGAAGGTGCTGATGATCGCTGCCGACGAGCGTTATCTGCCGACCGCCAACGGCCACCTGTTCTCCACTGGCAACCATCCGGTGGAGACCCTGCTGCCGATGTATCACCTGGACAAGGCCGGCTTCGAGATCGATGTGGCCACGCTGTCCGGCAATCCGGTGAAGTTCGAATGGTGGGCCTTCCCGCGCGAGGACCGCGAGATCGGCGGCCTGTACGAGCGCTACGAACCACGCTTCCGCCAGCCCCGGCAGTTGGACGATGTGGTGGCCGCGCTGGACGCCGGTTCGGACTATGCCGCGGTGTTCATTCCCGGGGGGCACGGCGCATTGATCGGCCTGCCGGAAAGCCGTGCGGTGAAGGCCGCCCTGCAGTGGGCGATGGACAACCAGCGCCACATCATCACCCTGTGCCACGGCCCTGCCGCGTTGCTGGCGGCCGGCGTCGATGAGGCCAACGGCGGTTCATTGTTCCGCGGCCATCGGATCTGCGCGTTCCCCGACGCGCTGGATCGACAGACCCCGGATATCGGCTACATGCCCGGGCAACTGCCGTGGTTCTTCGGTGAGCGCCTGGCCCAGCAGGGCGTGCAGATCGTCAACGAGGGCATCGATGGCAGCGTGATGCAGGACCGCCTGCTGTTGACCGGCGACAGCCCGCTGGCAGGCAATGCGTTGGGCAAGCTGGCCGCGCGTACTCTGCTTGATGCGTTGGCCACGCGCTGATCGACATGGACAGCGTCGTGCCGTCATTGCTGGTGCTGGAACGCGCACGTTCGCTGGCGGCGGTCGGCGCGTTGCTGCGCAGCATCGGCGCGCCGCTGGGCTATGACCGCACGTTGATGTTCGCCACCGGCACCGATCTGGAACGCGGCGCGCAGCGCCTGTACTGGATCGAGGGCGATTGGTTCGGGGATGGCACCAGCACTGACGTGGCGCACTATCTGCATGCGTGCCCGGTCAATCGCCATGTGCTGGACAGCGATGCGCCCTTCTTCTGGAGCAAGCAGCAGGGCATGCGCGGCGAGCGCTACCAAGTGGTGAAGCAACCACGCGGCGAAGGACTGCACGGCCTGCAGGTGCCCGTATTCGGTGCGACCGGGTTGGAAGGGGCGGTCAGCTGGGGCGGGCGCACGATCGACGCATCTCCATCGGCACGCTTGCTGCTGGAGCTGATCGGCGCCGCCGCCTTCCGTGCGGCGCATCGGCTGTCTGTCGCCCCGGCGGTTGTGCCTGCTGGCGCACTCAGCGCGCGCGAGCGTGAGGTACTGCGTTGGGTTGCCGCCGGTCGACGCCAGGCTGACATCGCTGCCACCTTGGGTCTGTCCACGCGCACGGTGGAAAACCACCTGCGCAGAGCACGCCAGCGGCTGGGCGTTGCGACCACCGCGCAGGCAGTGCGGGCGGCCGGCCGACGGGGTGAAATCGGAGACTGAACGAGGCGCGACACTTCCGGCTGCTGCGGTCGCATGCTAAACAGGCCAGGCGCATGTGCGCGATTGCAGAAGCAAGGATGATGCTGATGAAACTGCAACTGGCCTCGATGGCCGCATTGATGTTGATCGTGGGCAGCATGGCGACGATGGGGGACGCACACGCAGACCCCTCGGGTGGCGACATCTGCGTACCAGTGAAAATGGGCCCCCACTATCACCAGCGCTGCGAAACCCACGGCGTCGACGAGAACGGAAATCCCTATACCTGGGTGTACTGGATCGACCAGAACGGCCAGTGGTACCTCCCGGCGGACTGATCTGGATTGGACACCGACTACGACTACAAGGAGTGTGATCAATGACGCTGCACAATCGAATGACCGCTTTTTCCTTCGCTGCGGCAGTGGCACTTGCTGTGCTGGCCCCTTCGGCCCCAGCCCATGCCGCGGAGGTGGTTGGATTCGAGGAAGAGTGCGTCCCGTTCCGCGCTGGATTCGGTATCCACCAGCGCTGCATTGCGTATGTGATCTATGACGACGGCACCCGTGAAGCCAGCGACCACTACAACCGCGACGAGAACGGGATGATGTACGACCCCTGATCGCCCAGTAGCATCTGCCGGGCGGTCGCACGCCGTCCGCCCGGCCCTTGCAACCGCCCATCCCGGCATACCGCTGCCCTTGCCTTCCGTGGCATCCTCCATGAAACCGCTTTCATGGAATGGAGGGATTCCACGATGTTGTCACGCTTCCGCACGCCCGCGCTCTGCGCACTCCTGGCCTTGGCACTGCCTGCCGTTACCTGGGCAGCCTCGCCCGCACCGTTGAAAGTGATGTCCTTCAACGTGCGTACGCCCGCCGACACCGACCCTGGCAAGCGCTGGGAAGACCGCCGCGATGCGATGGTCAAGGTGATCCAGCAGGCGCACCCGGCAGTGATCGGCACCCAGGAACTGGTGCTGGAGCAGGCGAACTACCTGGCCGAGCACCTGCCCGACTATCGCTGGTTCGGCGAAGGCCGGCGCGGTGGCAGTGGCGACGAACACATGGGCGTGTTCTACGACAGCAAGGTGCTGGCGGTGGAAGAGTCCGGCAACTTCTGGCTGTCCGATACGCCCGAAGTCGCAGGCAGCATCAGCTGGGGCAACCTGTTCCCGCGTATGGTCACCTGGGCCGTGTTCCGCCGCTTGGACGACGGTCGCCGCTTCTGCTTCATGAACACCCACCTGCCCTACCGCGACGAGGACGAGCCGCGACGCATCAAGGGTGCCGAACTGATCGCAGCACGCGTAAGTACATTGCCTGCCGATCTGCCTGTGGTGCTGACCGGTGACTTCAACAGCGAACCGGGCGGCGGCACCTACCAGGCCTTCACCCGCGTACTTCAGGACACCCGTCGCCAGGTCAAGTCGCCGCAGGGTCCGCGGTTGACCTTCCACAATTTCACGGGAACGGCGACCGCCGAGCTGGACTGGGTACTGGTGCGCGGCTTCCATGCGCGCAGCTTCCTCACCGATGACCGCCGCATCGAGGGCGTGCTGCCCTCCGATCACTTCCCGCTGGTGGTAGAACTGGACTGGCCGAAGCACTGAGCAGTGCAGCGACTCCCGCTACGGCGGTGGTCGCTTGCCCAGCAGCCGATACAGCGCCTGATGCTGACTGCGCGCCTGGCAGATGCGTGCGCCGACGGCCAGGAACACGGCAACGCCGACAAGGCCAATACCCAGCATTGAATCGGGCAGGCGCAGGAAACCGATCACCGCGGCCATTGCGGCGAGCACCAGCAGCATCACCACGGCAACTGACAATCCGGCCCCGGGCGGACCGGGATCGCCCAGCAGCGTCCGTTGGGCCGACTGCTTCTGTTCGCTCATGTCCCGTGCTCCCTTGGCTTTTCCCACTAGTTACACGGTGGACGGTGCTTCCGGCAGAGTCAGAAACGTCATGACGGTGAGAACGCGCGAGGCAACGCACGCGCTACCCTGCCCACACCCTCATTGAGCGGAGACGGCACATGGCCCATCGCAGCCGACTGGCCGGATTCATCATCGATTGCCAGGACACGCCTGCCGCAGACAGCGCACGCTTCTGGGCCGCTGCGCTTGGCCTGCAGGCGGAACCGCCCCGTGCCGAAGGCGACGCAGAGTACGCCGACCTGACAGGTGCGCCGGCAGGCTTGAATGTGGAGGTTCAGCGGGTCGATCACCCGTCGCGGGTGCATCTGGATATCGAAAGCGACGACATCGATGCCGAGGCCGAAAGGCTGGAAAAACTCGGCGCCCGCCGGATCGGTTTCGTGAAGCGCTGGTGGGTGATGGAAGCGCCCACCGGTCATCGTTTCTGCATCGTGCGCATGCGCGATCACGATGCGCCGGCCAACGTCTGGCCATAGCGAAAAGAAGGGGACGGAAGCTGATGCTCCCGTCCCCTGCCGATCAGCGCGCCTGGGCCACGCTCGGCGCCTGCGGTGACTGGCCCCAGCCACCGAGTGCCTTGTACACACCTACCACGCTGACGTTGACCTCCGATTCGGCGGCCGCCAGTGCATCATCGGCCACCAGCTGCGTGCGCTGCGCGTCCAGCAGGGTCAGGAAGTCTTCCGAGCCCTCGCGGTAGCGGATCTGCGCCAGCGATTCGGCACGCCGTGCCGCCTGCGCCTGCTCGACCACGATCGCCAGCCGTGCCTGCTGCTTGGAATAGCGGGTCAGCGCGTTTTCGGTGTCTTCCAGTGCCAACAGCACAGCCTGCTCATACTGCGCGGCCACGCCTTCGGCCTCGGCCTTGCTGGCACGCAGACGTGCCTTGACCGTGCCGAAGTCGAAGGCCGCCCAGCTCAGCGACGGGGTCAGCGACCAGGCCTTGTTGTTGCCGTTGACCAGCCCGCTGGCATCGCCGCCGAGGAAGCCGACGAAACCAGACAGCGACAGCCGCGGGAAGAGATCGGCGGTGGCGACACCGACACGCGCGGTGGCGGCAGCCAGGCGACGCTCGGCCACCCGCACGTCGGCACGCTGACGCAGCAGCTCACGGGTATCACCCAGCGGCAATGCCTTGGCAAACGCCGGCACTTCGTGCGGTGCAAGCATGGCGGTCAACACTTCCGGGCGCTGCCCAAGCAGCACGGCAAGCCGGTTGCGCGACTGCGTCTCGGCCACTTCCAGCAGCGGGATGTCGGCCTCGATGGCCTTCAAGCGTGCGCGGCTGCTCTGCACGTCCAGCTCGCTGCCGGCACCCAGTTCCCAGCGTGCCTCGGTCAGCCGCTGCGTATCGCGCAGGTTGACCAGGGTGCGCTGGGCTACCGCGATGCGCTTCTGGGTGCCACGCAACTCGAAGTAGTTGCGTGCCACTTCGGCAGCGATCAGGACCTGCGCGTCGGCGAGGTTGGCCTGCTCGGCATCCAGGTCGGCACGCGCGGCCTCTGCAGCGCGGCGCTTGCGGCCGAACAGATCCAGCTCCCAGCCCGCATCGAAGCCGAGCTGGTAGCTTTCACTGAACACCCGCTGCCCACCCAGCTGCGGATCGGGTTGCTTGCGGCGGTCGTAGCTGCCGCCAGCGGTAACGTGTGGTGCCTGGTCGAAGCGGCTCTCGACGAACACTGCACGGGCCTGGCTGACGCGGGCGACAGCCACGCGCAGGTCCAGGTTGTCCGACAGCGCGCCGTGCACCAGTTCTTCAAGCACCGGATCATCGAACTGTGCCCACCAGCTGGCCACCGGCGAGGTGGTGCTGAACACCGGCTGCTGCGCGCCCTGCAGGACGACGGGCTCCTGCACCGGTGCCTTGTAGTTGGGACCGACGCTGACACAGCCCGCCAGCACCAGGCTGGAGACGGCCATCGCCAGGGTGCGGATCACCATGGCAGCACCTCGCCCAGGTAGGTGAAGCTGCCGCTGGCGCCGGACTCGCCGATCAGCGACATCTGTACGCTGGAGCGTGCGCCCTCGGCGATTTCGATCTCGCCGTTGCCACCGTTCATATCGGTTTTCACGTAACCGGGGTGCACGGTGTTGACCTTGATCGGGGTGCTGCGCAGTTCATGGGCCAGGGCCAGGGTCCAGCTGTTCACCGCGGCCTTGGACGCGTTGTAGGCCGGAATCTTGAAATCGTAGATGCCCGAGGTCGGGTCGGCATGCAGCGTCTGCGAGCCCAGCATGCTGGAGACGTTGACGATGCGGCCGGACTTGGCCTGCTTGATCAGCGGCAGGAAGGCCTGGGTCACCGCCACCAGCGCGTACACGTTGGTATCGAAGGTGCGACGCCAGGTGTCCAGCGACTGCTCCGACGGCAGCTGTGCCGGGTTCTCGATCATGATGCCGGCGTTGTTGACCAGGATGTCCAGACGGCCGTGGCGCTGGCGCACCTGCTCGACCGCTTCGGCGATGCTGGCGCCATCGTTGACGTCCAGCTGCAGCGCCTCCACCGGCAGGCCCTCGGCCTGCAGCTTCAGTGCCAGTTCGACGGCGGTTTCGCGCTTGCGCCCGGCCAGCAGCGTGTGTACGCCGGCCTGCGCCAGCTGGCGCACGGTTTCCAGGCCGATGCCGCGGGTTGCGCCAGTGACCAGCGCGATCTTGTTCTGATGGGTGTTCATGGATTCATTGCCTTGGTAGGGGGAAGCGGGCGCCGGTGGTTGCCGGCGCCGCTGTTTTCCATGTCAGTGGTGGATGGTCGGCTCGCCGTGCTGCACCAGCTGGCCACCACCGTTGCGGGTGACGAACTTGCGCAGTGCCACGTAGAACACCGGGGTCAGGAACAGGCCGAACAGGGTCACGCCCAGCATGCCGGCGAACACGGTGATACCGGTCACCGAGCGCACTTCGGCGCCAGCACCATGCGACAGCACCAGCGGCACAGTGCCGGCGATGAAGGCGATGGAGGTCATCACGATCGGGCGCAGACGCAGGCGGCAGGCTTCCAGTGCCGCTTCGACGATGCCCTTGCCGCCCATCTCCAGCTCTCTGGCGAACTCGACGATCAGGATCGCGTTCTTGCACGCCAGGCCCATCAGCACCACCAGGCCAACCTGCACGAACACGTTGTTGTCGCCGCCGGTCATCCATACACCGAACAGCGCGGACAGCAGGGTCATCGGCACGATCAGGATCACCGCCAGCGGCAGCGACCAGCTTTCGTACAGCGCGGCCAGCACCAGGAACGCCAGCATGATCGCCACCGGGAACACGATGAAGGCCGCCTTGCCCTGGGTCGCCTGCTGGTAGCTCAGGTCGGTCCATTCGGTCGCCATGCCCACCGGCAGCACCTTGGCGGCGATGGCAGTGAGGTTGTTCATCGCTTCGGCCGAGGACAGCACACGCGGGTCGGCTTCACCGGCCAGGTCAGCGGCCGGGTAGCCGTTGAAGCGCAGCACCGGGTCCGGACCGTAGGTTTCCTTGACGGTGACCATCGAGCCGATCGGCACCATCTCGCCACGATCATTGCGGGTCCGCAGCTTGCCGATGTCCTCGACGCTGTCACGGAACTGGCCATCGGCCTGTGCGATCACCTGCCAGGTACGTCCGAACTGGTTGAAGTCGTTGACGTACGCCGAACCCAGATAGGTCTGCAGCGTGTCGAACAACTCGGTCAGCTGTACGCCTTGGGCCTTGGCCTTGACACGGTCCACCTCGGCATCCAGCTGCGGCACGTTGGCCTGGTAACTGGTGATCGGGAAGGCCATGCCCGGGGTCTGCGCAACCGCGCCCTGCATCGACTGCACCGCGTTCTGCAACGCGCCATAGCCGAGGTTGCCACGGTCCTGGATGAACATCTGGTAGCCGTTGCCGTTACCGAGGCCGAGGATCGGCGGCGGCATCATGGCAAAGGCGAACCCTTCCTGCAGGCCTGCGATCTTCTGGTTGATCTCCGCATTGATCTGCGCGGCGGTACGGCCATGGCGCTCGCTGAAGGGCTTGAGCGGAATGAACGCGACACCGGTGTTGGGCGTGTTGGTGAACTGCAGGGCATTCAGGCCCGGGAACGAAATGGTGTGGGCCACACCGTCAGTTTCCTGGGCGATCTTGGCGACCTTGCGCAGCATTTCATCGGTACGCGCGATCGACGAACCCTCCGGCAGCTTCACACCAGCGATCAGGTACAGCTTGTCCTGGGTCGGAATGAAGCCCGGCGGCACCAGCTTGAAGATGAAGCCGGTACCGACCAGCAGCACCGCGTACACCACGAACACCGCACCACGACGGCCGAGGATCTTGGACACGCCACGCTCATACTTTTCCGAGCTGGACTTGAAGAAGCGGTTGAACGGACGGAACACCCAGCCGAACAGACGGTCGATGATGCGGGTCGGGGCATCCTTCGGCGCGCCGTGCGGCTTGAGCAGGCGGGCGGCCAGGGCCGGCGACAGGGTCAGCGAGTTGATCGCCGAGATCACCGTGGAAATGGCGATGGTGACCGCGAACTGCTTGTAGAACTGACCGGTGACGCCCGACAGGAACGCCATCGGCACGAACACCGCACACAGCACGAGCGCGATGGCGATGATCGGCCCTGACACTTCGCGCATCGCCTGATGCGCAGCGGCCAGCGGCGTCAGGCCTTCTTCGATGTTGCGTTCAACGTTTTCCACCACCACGATCGCGTCATCGACCACGATGCCGATGGCCAGCACCAGGCCGAACAGGCTCAGTGTGTTGATCGAGAAACCCAGCAGGTACAGCGCGCCGAACGTACCGACGATCGACACCGGCACCGCGATGAGCGGGATGATCGAAGCACGCCAGGTCTGCAGGAACAGGATCACCACCAGCACCACCAGCGCGATGGCTTCCAGCAGGGTGGATACCACGGCCTTGATCGAGTCGCGCACGAAGATGGTGGTGTCATACACCGCTTCGTACTTCACGTCGGCCGGCATGGTCTTCTGCATCTCGTCCATGCTGGCCATCACCGCATCGCGGATCTCCAGCGCGTTGGCGCCGGGGGCCTGGAAGATGCCGATACCTACCGCGTTCTTGCCATCCAGCTGCGAGCGCAGGGTGTAGTCGCCGGCACCCAGTTCGACCCGAGCCACGTCCGACAGCCGCACCACTTCACCGTCGGTGCCGCTCTTGAGCACGATGTCACCGAACTCCTGCTCGCTGCGCAGGCGACCCTGGGCATTGATCAGGGTCAGGAACTGGCTGTTGGGCATCGGCTCGGCGCCGAGCTGACCGGCCGAGACCTGCACGTTCTGCTCACGCATGGCACGCACCACGTCACTGGCGGTCAGGCCGCGCGCAGCAACCTTGTCCGGATCCAGCCAAGCGCGCATGGCGTAGTCGCCACCGCCGAAGATCTGCGCATCACCCACGCCCTGGATACGTGCCAGCGCATCCTTGACGTGCAGGCGGGCGTAGTTGCGCAGGTACAGGGTGTCGTACTTGCCGTTGGGCGAGGTCAGGTGCACCACCATCAGGAAGGTGGGCGACTGCTTCTGGGTGGTCACGCCTTGCCGGCGCACGTCCTCGGGCAGTCGCGCCTGGGCCTGGGCGACACGGTTCTGCACCTTCACTGCCGCTTCGTCCGGGTCGGTGCCCGGGCGGAAGGTGATGGTCATCTGCAGCACGCCGTCCGAACCGGCCACCGACTTGAGGTAGATCATGCCCTCAACGCCGTTGATGGCCTCCTCCAGCGGGGTGGCTACGGTTTCGGCGATCACCTTGGGGTTGGCGCCCGGGTAGACCGTGCGTACGACCACCGACGGCGGCACCACTTCGGGGTACTCGCCGATGGGCAGCATCGGGATCGAGATCAGGCCGGCGGCGAAGATCACGATCGACAGCACCGCCGCGAAGATCGGCCTGTCGATGAAGAAACGGGAAAAGTCCATGGAAGAATTCCTGGAAAAGGCCGTCGGCGGGCAACAGCCGCCCTGCCCCTCGCCAATCTGGCGAAGGCAGTGACGGCTGCCGCTGGCACCGGCAGCTAAGCGGGTACGCGAATCAGGAGACGGCGGATCAGTGGTTCAGTGCGGCAGTTGCATCGCGACCCGGCGCCGGCGCAGCGGTGGGCTGCATCGCCACCGCCTTCGCCTGCACCGGCATACCGGGCATGAAGACTTTCTGCACGCCATCGATGATCACCTTGTCACCGGCGGCCAGACCCTGCTCAACGATGCGCAGGCCTTCGGCGGTGCGGCCCAACTGGATGTCGCGGCGCTGGGCCTTGCCATCCTTGTCGACCACGTAGACGTACTTGCGGTCCTGGTCGGTCAGCACGGCCTTGTCGTCGATCAGCATGGCCTGGAACTGGCCGCTGCCGAGCAGCTGCACGCGGGCGAACAGGCCCGGGGTGAACTGGCGGTCGGCGTTGTCCAGCAGCGCACGGACGCGGATGGTGCCGGTGCTGCGGGTCACCTGGTTGTCGAGGAAGTCGACCTTGCCCGTGTGCGGATAGCCTTCTTCGCCGGACAGGCCGACCTTCACCGGCAGCTCGCTGTCGCGCTCGCTCGGGCGTTCGCCCTTGCGTGCCATCTGCGCATACCGCAGGAAGGTGCTTTCGTCGGCATCGAAGTAGACAAACACCGTATCCAGAGAGACCAGCGTGGTCAGCACGCTGGCGCTGTCGCCGGCGGTGACCAGGTTGCCGGCGGTGACCATCGCGCGACCGGCACGGCCGTCGATCGGCGCACGCACCTTGGTGAACTCCAGGTTGAGGCGGGCTGCATCCAGGGCGGCCTGCGCAGCCTGCACTGCCGCACCGGACTGGTCGGCGGCCGCGCGACGCTGTTCAGCCGTCTCGGTGGAGATCGCCTGCTGCTCGGCCAGGCGCTTGGCGCGCTCGGACTCGCTGCGGGCCAGGGTGGCCTGGGTGCGTGCACGGGCCAGTTCGGCGTTGGCGCGATCGTACTCGGCCTGGTAGCTGCGGGCATCGATGGTGAACAGGACGGCGCCCTTCTTCACTTCTTCGCCTTCAACGTAGTTGACCTTGTCGATGTAGCCGGACACGCGGGGGCGCAGTTCGACGCTCTGTACGGCCTCGACGCGACCGCTGAAGTCGTCCCACTGGCTGACCTGCTTGAGCAGCACGGGGGCGGCGCTGACCTGCGGCGGGGGCGGTGCGCCAGCTTCTTCGGCATGGCCACCGCTGCAGGCAGCCAGGACGGCGGCAGCGAGGATCGACACGCCAGCCATCGCCAGGCGATGACGGAAACGATGTGGAGTGGTGTTGGGGGAAGTCATGGCATGCATCCGTACGGAGGGGTGGTACAGCTATTTGAGAATTGCTATCAACTTTTTTCGGCGGCGTATCCTGCGACCTCAACCAAGGTCGAGGTCAAGCAACGCCTGCGGTATCGCGCCACAGCGGCGGTATTTCCAGATGCAGCAGGCCGCGTGGCAGTTCGGCATCACTGCTGTCGCAACGGACGATGGCGCGGTTGTCGCGGCAACCGTCGAGCAGGGAGACCACGCGGCGGCCGACCAGCAGCGAACTCGGCCATTCGATGCAGGCGTTGGCAGCGTTGGCCGGGGTGCAGACCGGGCTGCACACTTCCAGCATCTGCGCGCGCACACCTACGGCCTGCGCTTCCTGGTGCACCACCTGCGCGTACATGCGCATCGCCGCCGCGGTGATCGAGCTTTCGCCGTAGCCCGCCCACGGCTTGACCGCCGCCGGGCTGCCGATCATCACGTAGCGGCGTGCATGCACGTTGTCCTGCAGCAGCGGCAGCAGGTGACGCACCGCATGCACGTGCGGCATCAGATCGGCCTGCATCGCGCCGAGCAGTTCGTCGCCGTTGCGATCGACCACACGGCCGCGCCGATACGGGCCACCCACTGCGGCGATCACCGCCGCCAGCGGGCGCGGACGCTGCGCGATGCGCTCGGCCAGCGCGCGTGCCGAACCGTCATCACTGAGCGAGCCCAGCATCGTCTGCAGGCCCGGCTCATCGGCGAACTGCTCGTGCAGCGCAGCCAGCCGGCCCGGATCGCGGCCGACCACCAGCACCGGGCTGCCAGCCTCCAACAGTGCGCCAACCACGCCCTGGCCAACGGCACCGGTGCCGCCCAGAACCAGGACTTCGGGCGTCAGCATCCCATTCACGGGACATTTCCTCCCAAATCCGGGATAGTCCCAATTCGGCGCAGTCGGTCACCCTTGTGCGGAACCAGACGGATGGCGCCGCCACGCTGCTGACGCATGGGCGCGGTAAACTCACGAAAGTCCTTGTGCACCAAGGAACTCGGACGGGCTTCGACGGTCATCGCCAGGTCCAGGGCGTTCTGGCCGGCGTTCCGGAGTCGGGCAAGAATGTTGCGCAGGCTCATGGCGGACGGGCTCCAATTAACGAATGGCGCCACGATAGACCTCAAACCCCTACTTGATTAGTCCTGATTAAGGGGAATAATCATCCCGTCCCCGGTCCAATCGTTCTGTCACGATTGCCCCATCCCCGACGTCCAGGATCCCTGACCATGTCCCACGATCTCAACGAGACGCTGATCTTCGTCAAAGTGGTCGAGCAAGGCAGCTTCATTGCCGCTGCCAAATCGCTCGGCCTGCCCAAGACCACGGTCAGCCGCAAGGTGCAGGAACTGGAAACGCGCCTCGGTGCGCGCCTGCTGCACCGGACCACGCGCCGCCTCGGACTCACCGAGGCCGGCTCGATCTATCACGAGCATTGCCAGCGCATCGCACGCGAGCTTGAAGAGGCCGAAAGCGCGGTAAGCCAGCTGCAGTCCGGCCCGCGTGGCTGGCTGCGCTTCACCGTGCCCTATTCCATAGGCATCACCTGGATCGCACCGCTGCTGGGCCAGTTCCATGCGCAGTACCCGGAGATCCGCCTGGACATGCACATGGGCAACGAGAAGCTGGACCTGATCGCCGGCGAGGCCGATCTGGCCCTGCGCGTAGGTGCCCTGCCCGATTCCAACCTGGTGGCGCGCAAGCTCGGCAGCCTGCGCACGCAGGTGTTCGCCAGCCCGGCCTACATCGAACGCTACGGCGAGCCGCTGCATCCGGAAGAGCTGCAGTTCCACCGCATCCTGGCGATGCGCAAGCCGTACCACACGGGCAATTCACCACGCTTTACCTGGCAGCTGGGCGAGAACGGCGGCGAACTGCGCGACTTCCCGGTGACGCCGCTGATGACCGCCAACGACATGTCTGCGCTGAACGGCGCGCTGGTGTGTGGCGAAGGCCTGCTGTTGACCGGCGACGTGATGGCCAAGCCGTTCGTCGAATCGGGCATGGTGCGCCGCGTGCTGGCTGGCTGGACCGGGCCGGAAGTGGATTTCAACGCGGTGTTCGCCGGCGGCCGCCTGGTCTCGCCGAAGGTGCGCGCGTTCGTCGATTTCCTGGTGGAGAAGCTCAACTTCGACGCCAACTACATGCTTGCGCAGTGCCCCGGTGCAAAGCTGGCGCAGCAGCAGAAGGAACAGGAAGAAGCGGCATTGGCCAGCAGCGGCAAGCGGATTCTGGAGAAGGTCGCGGCTTCCGCGGCATGATCGAGGATATCCACGCATGGCGTGGATCTACCCAGGCCGCTGTGCGAGCACATGCTCCACCAGCGCGCGCAGCTTCGGCTCAGCCTGGCGACGGCTGGGGTAGTACAGGAAGAAGCCCGCGAACCGCGGGCAGAACGCATCCAGCAGAGACACCAGTTCGCCGCGCTGCAGCCAGGGACGCCAGGTCTCTTCCATGCCGATGGCCAGCCCTGCGCCGGCCAACGCCAGCCTGAGCATCACACCCATGTCGTTGCTGGTGATTTCCGGCTGCACGTCCGCGCTGAACTCCCGGCCACGCTCTTCGAATTCCCAGCGATAAGGTGCCCTGCCCGGCGCACTGCGCCAGCCGATGCAGCGATGGGCAGCCAGCTCGCGGGGATGGGCAGGCAGCACGTGTGCGTCGCGATAACCCGGTGAGCACACCACGAGCTGACGCTGCCGCGCTGATACCGGCACGGCGACCATGTCCTGGGCGATGACTTCCCCCAGCCTCACGCCGGCATCGAAGCCTGCACCGACGATATCGAACGCTTCGTCGGTGACGGTGATGTCCAGCTGCAGCGCTGGATAGCGTGCGGCGAAACTGGCCAGCATCGGGCCGGCCAGGAACGCCTCGGCAATGGAGGACACAGCAAGCCGCAGCTGCCCGGAAACGGCAGCCTGACGGCGCACGCTGGCCTCCAGCGCATCGTCCAGTTCCGCCAGTGCTGGCCTGATCGAAGCCAGCAGCGCCTGACCGGCGTCGGTAAGGCTGACACTGCGGGTAGTGCGCAACACCAGGGCAGCGCCCAGCGACTGCTCCAGTTTGGCGATGGTCTGGCTCACCGCCGAACGGGTCACCCCCAGTTGTTGGGCCGCGCCGGTGAAGCTGGAACAGTCGGCCACCCGCTGGAAGACAGCCAGGGCATTCAGATCGACGGCCATTGGTTAGAAACCCTGAACAAGGTGATCAGCGGTCGCCATCTTATCGCGACAAGGTGTGCGGTCTACCGTGGCTGCACCGGGCACGACCCGGCATTCCCCAACCCTTCAGAGACACCGCCATGACCCCTTCCCGAACCATTCTGATCACAGGCGCCTCCAGCGGCATCGGCGCCGGTATCGCCCGCTCCCTCGCTCGACCCGGCGCACGCCTGGTGCTGGGGGCCCGCCGAGTGGACCGTCTGCAGGCACTGGCCGACGAACTGCGCCAGCAAGGCGCTGACGTGCGGGTTCACGCACTGGATGTGACCCAGCGCGCGCAAGTCGAGGCGTTCGCCGACGCCGCGCGGCAGCACTTCGGCTCGATCGATGTGATCGTCAACAATGCCGGTGTGATGCCTTTGTCCCGGATGGCGTCGCTGAAGGTGGAAGAATGGGACCGGATGATCGACGTGAACATTCGTGGCGTGCTCTACGGCATCGCTGCCGTGCTGCCCGGCATGATCGCGCAGCGCAGTGGGCAGATCATCAATATCGCCTCGGTGGGCGCATTGACCGTGTCGCCGACGGCGGCGGTGTACTGCGCGACCAAGTACGCCGTGCGTGCGATTTCCGAGGGCCTGCGCCAGGAACACCGCGAACTGCGGGTGACCTGCATCCATCCTGGCGTGGTTGAAAGCGAGTTGGCCAACAGCATCACCGATCCCGCCGCTGCCGAGTTGATGGTCGGCTACCGCGCCATTGCGCTGCAGCCGGATGCGATTGGGCGCGCGGTACGGTTCGCCATCGAGCAGCCGGCCGATGTGGATGTGAATGAGATCGTGGTGCGGCCTGTCGCGACGATGTGAGCGGTTGGCCCAGCGTCTGGCAAATACCGACCTTGGTCGGTAGCGTTGGGAAAAGCTGCGAACGGAAGCGCTATCGGCGTGCCGGGCAAGCCCGGCACCTACAAAAAATGCCGCCTGCAAGGGCGGCATTTTCGTTCCGGCTGCGCCGGAACAGCAATAACGCTGCGCGTTATTGCTTCAGCGGAATCACGCGGATCTCGACGCGGCGGTTCTTAGCGCGGCCGGCATCGGTGCTGTTGTCGGCAATCGGATACGACTTGCCGGCGCCCAGGGTCTCGATGCGCACGCTCTGCACGCCCTGGCCGATCAGGTATTGCGCCACCGAATCAGCACGTTCCTTGGACAGACGATTGTTGACCGCGTCGCTGCCGATGCTGTCGGTGTGACCGACCACTTCGATCATGGTCTGGTTGTAATCGCGCAGGGTGCCGGCCACGCCGTTGAGCGAGCCGTAGAACTGCGGCTTCAGGGTCGACTTGCCGAAGTCGAAGGTGATGCCGTCCGGCAGGTTCAGCATGATGTTGTCGCCCTGGCGCTGCACATCGATGCCGGTGTTGGCGGTGCGCTCGCGCAGCGCGCGCTCCTGGCGATCCTGGTATTGACCCACGGCGGCGCCACTGAGCGCACCGATGCCCGCGCCGATCAGCGCATGCTGGCGACGTTCGGTCGCGCTGTCGCCGGTCAGCAGGCCAGCGGCCACGCCGATGGCGGTGCCGATCAGGGCGTTGCGGCCGGTGCGGTTCTGCTGCTCGGTCGGGTTGCCGTACTGGTCGCTCTGCACATAGGAGCCGCCGGTGGCGCAGGCCGACAGGACGGCCGCGCTCATCAGGGCCAGTGCGACGTTGCGGGTGGTGTTGCGGATCATGGTGTTCTCCTTGGTTTCCGGTCGGGCCGGCGGCTTGCGGGCGGCAACGAGGATAAACAGCCGGACGCGATGTCGGGATGATGATCGTACCGGTCGACAGGGACGTGTTCAGCTAGCTGTCTGGACCGCTCAGCCAGCGCTTTACCCGGCCGCCGACTGGCGGTAGGCCGCCAGTGCCGCATCCCGGCCGGCGGCCAGGTCTACCAGTGGCGTGCGCGGGTACCCAGGCGCACGTTCGGCCAACAACTGCGGGTGCTGCCACGGCGCGAAGCGTGCCTTCACCGGCAGCGCCGCCAGTTCCGGCACCCAACGGCTGATGTAGCGGGCCTGTGGATCGAACTTCTCGGCCTGGGTTACCGGATTGAACACGCGGAAATAGGGAGCCGCATCGGCACCGGTGCCGGCCACCCACTGCCAGCCCATGGTGTTGTTGGCCAGATCCGCATCCACCAGCGTATCCCAGAACCAGCGCGCGCCGTGCAGCCAATGCGCACGCAGGTGCTTGCACAGGTAGCTGGCCACGATCATCCGCACCCGGTTGTGCATGTAGCCGGTATGCCAGAGCTCGCGCAGGCCAGCATCAACGATGGGCACACCGGTGTTGCCGCGCTGCCAGGCGTGCAGCTGGGCAGCGCTGGGGTTGGCCCAGGGGAAGCGATCAAAGCGCGCATTGAGGTTGTCGGTCGGCGTCTTCGGGAAGTTGTGCAGCAGGTGGTAGGCGAAGTCGCGCCAGCCGAGCTGGCGCAGGTAGCCGTCGATGTCGGCGTCGGTACCAGCGCTGCGCAGGCCTTCCAGCGCGTGGGCGATGCGCCATGGGGCGATCTCACCGAAATGCAGATGCGGTGACAGCCGCGAGGTGCCCGTGCGATCGGGCAGGTCGCGCTGCTCGCGATAGCCGCGCAGCGCACCGTCCTCGAAGACGGACAGCGCCTCCAGCGCACCGGCCTCACCCGGCTGCCAGTGCTCCCAGAAGCCGGAGTCCCAGTCCAGCGTCGGCGCCAGCTGAAGGTCATCCAGTGCGAGGCTGTCGACCACGTGCGCCGCCAGTGCCTTCGGTGCGGCCTGCAGCGCCGGCAGGCGCCAATGACTGAGTACGTTGCGCCAGTACGGCGTGAACACTTTGTACGGCTGGCCCTGCTGGGTGGCGATATCCCAGGGCTCGAACAACAGGCTGCCGTTGCAGCTCTGCGCATCGACGCCCTGCTCCCGCAGCGTGCGCTTGATGGTGGCGTCGCGCGGTTGCGTCGCCGGTTCGTACTTGCGGTTCCAGTACACCGCCTCGGCGTGGGTCTGTTCGATCAGCGCCTGCAGGGTCGGCAGGCTGTCGCCGGCACGCAGCACCAACGATGAACCCCGCGCACGCAGGTCGGCATCCAACGCTGCCAGCGAGCGATGGCGCCACGCGTTCGACGCAGCACCCGGCGCCCAGTCGCCCTCTTCGTACGGCGCGTGGATGTAGACCGGCACCACATCGTGGCCCGCGTCCAGCGCCGCCTGCAGCGCCGGATTGTCCTGCAACCGCAGGTCCCGACGGAACCATACCAACGCTACCGACACGTGCACTGCCTCTCTGTCTCTGGGCGGCCATGATAGCTATTGAGGGTGAAGGCGATGCGTGCGACCGGCTCTGCTAGGCTGCGTGCTCTTCCGCTTTCGCCCTGCCCTCGTCATGGATGATCTTCGCGCCACGTTTGCCCGCTTCGGCCGCCTGCAACCGCAATCCGCTGACGCGTGGCAAGGGCCGTTCCCGTTGCCAGACGCGCTGGCTGGATTCTATGCGCGCGTCGGCCCGTTCGGTGTGGTGTTCAATCCTGCCAAAGGCCCCAGCGGCATCACCGTTCCGGGCGTGGAGGTGTGGCTGCCGCCGCTGCAACGCCTGTGGGCGTATCAGGCAGGCTACCGCTGGAATGGCATTGATGGCGAGCCGATCAGCGACTGGCCAGCGCACTGGCTGGTGATCGCCGACCGTGGCGCCGATCCCCTCATCCTCGACATCAACGACGGCCGCGTGCTGTTCGCCCGTCATGGCGCGGGGCACTGGGACGGCGGTGACTTCGTTGCGGACGTGCTGACGCTGATGGCCGCGCTCGCCGCGGCGGGGAGCGTGTATCTGGATGCCGATGAGGATCTGTACAGCGATGACGACGACGGTGGAATCCGTCCCGTTCATCGCACAGCGGCGCTGCGTGCGGTCACTGCGGTGCTGGGCAGCACGGACGAAGCAGAACGGTTCCTGGATGCGATGCAGTAGATCCACGCCATGCGTGGATGGTGTACCGGAAGGCTCAATCCACGCATGGCGTGGATCTACTTCATGGCTTCCCTCATCACCCACCCGACTTTCTTTCCTGCGGCGCCTGCTTCGGCGCTGCTGGGTGGTACGGATGAAGCAGAACGGTTCCTGGACGCGATGCAGTAGATCCACGCCATGCGTGGATGGTGCACGGGAAGATTCAATCCACGCATGGCGTGGATCTACTTTTCGAGCCGCTGCATGGCTTCGCCCATCTTGTTTTCCTGCGGCGCCTGCTTCGGCTGAGCGGTCAGGAACGGATGCAGTACCGTATCCGCAGCGGCCACCGCGCTGCCCATCAGCAACAGGGCAACGGCAATGGCGGCCATGGGGGCGAAGCGGGGGCGCGTGCTCATCGGTCTGTCCTCACTCCCAGCAGCGGTCGGCACGACCCTTGGCGGTCTGCGCACGCGGGCAGTCGCGTGGCGTGATGCGGCCTTCGGTCAGCTCCGTGCGCTGCTTGCCACCGTTGGCATCGCGGCGCAGTTCGAAGGCATCGTAGAGACGGCCGGTCACGGTGCGTGCTTCATAGCGCAGGTGCTGCGGATCGATGTTCAACACCTGGAACAGCTGGGTGTCTTCGGCCACCGGGTCCATCGTCCTGCGCGCTTCGTCGGAAAGGCGGTACTGCTTCGGTCCCGCCACGGTAACCACATACTGCGGCGTCGCGGCCTGCCCTTCACCACGGCGACCATAGGTGTGATCGTGGCCCTGCAGCACCAGGTCGACGTTGTGGCGGCGTACCACCGGCAGCAGCACGTCACGCAACGCGGCGTTCTCGCGCCCTTCGCGCGGCGAGTAGAACGGCTGGTGCAGCAGCACGATGGTCCACGGCTGCGGATTGCCGGTCAGCACCTTGTCCAGCCACTGTGCCTGTGCCTTGGCGGTGCCCAGGTCGAGCGCCGACGTGCCATCGACCACGGCCACGCGCACGCCCTGCGCATCGAACCAGTAGCTGGTCTGCTGGGCGGCGGTGGCGCCATTGCCCGGCAGCGCGAACGTCACCGGCCAATGCTTGCCCAGCACGCGGCGCTCCTGCGGAGTGTCCTCGAATTCCTCGAAATACTCATGATTGCCGATCGCCGGGGCTACCAGGGTTTCCTGCGCCAGCCAGCTGGTGGCAGCGAACCACTCACCCCATTCGCTGTCATCCATGTTGTCGCCACCGCTGACCAGATCACCGGCGAACAGGCTGATCCGTGCATCCGGAGCAGCCTTCTGTGCGGCCCGCACCACCCGGCTGACATGGCTCACGTTCTTGTTCTGGGTATCGCCGAAATACAGCAGGGTCAGCGGCTGGTCGGCCGCGGCCAGCGTGCGCAGCTGGTTCCAGGCGCTCCAGCTGCCGTTACCCTGTACGCGGTAGACATACAGAGTGTCCGGCTGCAGGCCATCGATGTCGGCGCGATGATGATGCGACAGACCATTCTCGGTCTGCAGCAGCTGGGTCTTCGCGCGCACCTCGCGGATGCCCTCGATGGCCGGCGAATCGTCGGCCAGTGCGATCTGCAGCAGCGGCGACTGCACACTGCCATCGGTGCGCCAGGCCACCGCAAAACCGTGGGCGGGGTCGACCGACGGAGAGGCGACGATGCGATCCGGCACCGGTGCGGCCGCGTAGTAACGGCTGCCCGACGGCACCTGGGTGTTGGGCTCGGCGGCCGCCGGCGCCAGCGACGGCAGGGCCAACAGCAGGCCGAGCGCAAGCGCGCGCATCGAACGCCCGCTCAAGAACCGCACTCCAGCGGCAGGGCCAGCTGCTTTGCAATGCTCTCCCAGTCGAACGCCACCACGCCCTGGTCATCGTGCACCGCATACAACGCGCCGTGCGGGAACCGCGGCGTCGGCTGCTGCATCATCCAGATGCCGTCGGTGTTGGCCACGGTATTGCCCTGGAACGCGCCCACCGGCTTCAGCGTATGGCGGTCGAACAGATGGAACACGCTGCGCTGCTTGCCCTGCTCGGTGGTGATCCACCAGCCGTCCTTGCCGCAGGTGCGCAACATCACGCCTTCGGCCTGCGCCTTGAACACGTCCCGACCGAAGGTGGTGCCGGTGAAGCGTCCGGCCAGGGTGTAGACCTTGAATTCGCTGGCGTAGCTTTCGTCCTCTTCGGCGATCAGCAGGCGATCATTGGCCGGATCACCCCAGATCGATTCGACCACGCGCAGCGCGCCGGCTTCGCTGGTATCACCGATGCTGGCCGCCAGCGTTGCCTGGACCTGAGTGCCGTCGCGGATCACGTGGTACTGGCGCACGCGCTTGTCCAGCTCGGCCAGCGGCGGCAGGATGTCCTTGCCCTGCGCGTCCTCGCCGTTGTCCCAGGAGTCGGTGACGTAGACGCTGTAACCATCGGCGCGACGGTCCACCCACAGGCCGTAGGGCTTGCGCAGGTCGTCGGCACCGAAGGTGGCCAACGGAGTGAAGTCCGGCAGTGACAGCACCTGCACACGGTGGTTGTCGCGCTCGACGATCCACAGCAGGTCATCGGTCACTGCAATGCCATTGGGACGATCGAACTGGCCAAGGCCGGCGCCGGTGCTGCCGACCTCACGCAGGTGCTGGCCATTGCTGCCGTCGTAGACCACCAGCTTGTCGGTGGCCTTGGCCGTGGCAATCAGCCAGGTCTTGCCATCCGGTGCCTGCCAGGCAGCCGGCGAATCGATGTTGTCGGCCGGGGTCATCGGAGTCAGGAACGCCTCGGCGATGGTCGCCACCTTGCGCTCCGCGGTTGCCGCAGCGTCAGTGGCTGCAGCCGCTGCCGGCACCTTGTCTGCTGCCGGCGAGCAGCCGGCGGCAAGAACGGCTGCCAGCGAGGCGGCCATCAGGGTCATGCCGCGCACCATCACAGTGCCACCTTCAGGCCAACGGCGTAGGTGCGGCCATATTCCTCCAGCTGCAGGGTGCGCGAGCGCGTGCCCTGGTACAGCTCCAACGGCTTGTCCAGCAGGTTCTGCGCTTCGAAGTACAGGCTCACGTTCGCGTTGAACTTGTAGTCAAGCGAGAAGTCGAGCTGGGTGTTGGGTGCCACGTAGATATCGAACGCACGGCCCTTGCCGATCGTGTCCAGGTACTCGCTGCGGTACACCGCCGCCAGGCGCGTGCTGAGGCCGTACTTTTCATAGCCGATGTGTGCGCTGTATACGTGCTTGGAGGCGCGCGGCAAGGTGAAGTCCTCACCGGCGCGATCCTCGATGCCGGCGTCGAATCCGGTGTCCAGCCAGGTGCCGCTGGCGCCCACCAGCAGGCCGTCCAGGCCGGCGGGCAGGAAGGCCAGCTGCTGCTGCCAGTTCAGCTCCGCACCCCGCACCGTGGCCTTGCGGCCGTTGATCGGCTGGGTCACGTCGAAACCGCCGTACGCCGGATCATTGGTACGCACGGTCTGCACGATGTAGCCGTCGATGGACTTGTGGAACAGACCGAGCGAGACGATGCCGGTGCTGCCCAGGTACTTCTCGACCGACAGATCGATGTTCTTCGACTCGTACGGGTCCAGCTCCGGATTACCCAGGCGCACTTCCTCGTCGCCGCGGCTGTAGCCGACGCGCGGCGAGATATCGCCGAAGGAGGGGCGCGAAACCGTCTTGTTGGCCGAGGCACGCAGCACCCAGTCGTCGGCCGCGTCATAGCGCAGGTGCAGGCCCGGCAGCACGTTGGTGTAGCTGCTGTTGGCAACGCGCGGGGTCACCGTGTAGCTGCGGCCGTTGGCAGCCACATCGACCTGGTTGCCCTCGGCCTTGAAGCGGGTGTTCTCCACGCGCACGCCACCGATGATGCGCAGCGCACCGACATCCCAGGTACCCATGGCATAGCTGGCGAAGATGTCTTCACTCGCGGTGTAGTCCTCTTCCAACGACGTCATCGCATTGGCGCCGACGTCCTGCGGACGGGCGCTGTACTGGCCGCCGTTGGCCGCCCAGAACGCACGCATGGCGTCCGAATCCATGCCGTCACCCAGAGTGCCGTGGCGGTGGTCGGGCGAGCCGGTGGTCCAGCTCGACAGCGCGACCTTCGGGCCGACGCGCAGCTCGCTTTCGTCGACGTTGACGTCGCGATCGCGCCAGCGCCCCAGCACACCGAACTTGATGCTGCTGGTGTCGCCGTCGAAGCGTACGTTGACCTGCGCACTGTGTTCCTTGTCGTTCACCTGCTTGGGCGAGAGCACGAAGCGATCGAACGCGTAGCTGCCGTTGTCCAGCCACTGCGGATTGTCGAAGCTGTAGCTGGGCAGGCGGCTGCTCTGGTCCAGGGTGCCGTTGAACGCCTTGCCGTTGAGCTTGAAGCGCGCCTCCATCTCATCGTTCACCCGCTCTTCGGTACGGGTGAAACCAACCTTGTAATCGACCACCGCGTTGGTCAACTTGTTCTCGCCGCCCAGGCTGGCCGCGAAGGTGTTCTCTTCCTTGGTGCGGTAGCGCATGCGCTTGTCGATGGAATCCTTCGGCATGCCGTCCAGCCGGTACTGGTCGGTACCGGTCTTGACCATCTTCGCGTCGTCGAAATTGAAGATCACGCGCTGGCGGGTTTCGGCATCGTCGAACTGGCTGTACAGCGCACGCAGGTAGTACTTGCTGTCCTCGTTCGGGCGCCAGTCCAGGTTGAGGTTGGCGCCGATGCGCTTGCGCTCGATTTCGTACTTGCGGTGCTGCAGGTTGATCGCGGTGACGTCGCCCGGCGCAGCATCGTCCTCGCCGTCGTACTCCACTTCGGTATTGTCCGACTCGAACGTGCGCTTCTGGTAGTTCACACCCAGCGCCACGCCGAAGGTGTCATTGAACACTTCGCTGTAGTTGAAGGCAGCCTTCGGGCTGGTTTCGCCGGACAACTGCTGGTGGCTGGCTTCGATCTTGCCACGCAGGCTGCGGCCATCACGATCGAAGGCCGAGGCCGACTCGACCAGGATCGCGCCGCCGATGGCGTCGCCCGGCATGTCCGGGGTCGGCGACTTGACCACGCGCAGGCGCTCGGTCGAATCGGACGGAATCACATCCAGCGGCGCAGCACGGCTGGAATCTTCCGGGGTGCCGATGGCGATGCCGTCGACGCTGACGCTGTTGAGGTTTGCATCCAGGCCACGCACCACCACGAAACGGCCTTCCCCCTGGTCGCGGGTCACGCTGATGCCCGGCAGGCGCTGCAGCGACTCGGCCACGTTCTTGTCCGGGTACTGGCCCAGCGCGTCGGAAGACACGGCGTCCTCGATGGCATCGCTGCTGCGCTTGAGGTCAACCGCGCGGACCTGCGATTCCAGCTGTGCACGCACTTCGATGCGGTCCAGATCGGTCGCAGCAGCGGCACCGCCTGCAACTGCAGCGGAAGCGGTTTCGGCCGCCAGCACCGACGGGCTGGCCGTCACCAGCAGCGAGAGGCTGATTGCCAGGCCCAACGTGTTCTTCTTCTGCACAGCTATCCCCAACGGTGTAAAGATTGGGTCAGCACGGTATGTCCGCGAGGTTGCATGGGCATGACACCGGTGGAGCCCGGCCTGCCGGACCGGCTCGGCAGCACCGCGCATTCCGCTTAAAATGGGGCTCTCCCCTTCTGCCAGACCCTCCCATGAAGATCGTCGAAGTGCGCCACCCGCTGGTGCAGCACAAGATCGGCCTGATGCGCAACGCCGCGCTCAGCACCAAGGATTTCCGCGAACTGGCCAACGAACTTGGCACGCTGCTGGCCTATGAGGCCACCGCCGACCTGGAAACCGAGCCGCATACCCTGCCGGGCTGGTCCGGCCCGGTCACCGTGCAGCGCATCGCCGGCGCCAAGATCACCGTGGTGCCGATCCTGCGTGCCGGCCTGGGCATGCTCAGCGGCGTGCTGTCGCTGATTCCGGCGGCCCGCGTCAGCGTGGTCGGCCTGCAGCGCGATGAAGAAACCCTGCAACCGGTGCCCTACTTCGAGCGTCTGACCGGCCGCCTGGAGGAGCGCGATGCGCTGATCCTCGACCCGATGCTGGCCACCGGCGGCACCCTGATCGCCACCATCGACATGCTCAAGCGCGCTGGCGCCCGCCGCATCAAGGGGATCTTCCTGGTCGCCGCGCCGGAAGGCATCGAAGCCGTCAAGGCCGTGCACCCGGACGTGGAGATCTACACCGCCGCGATCGACGCGCAACTCAACGAAAAGGGCTACATCCTGCCGGGCCTGGGTGATGCCGGCGACCGCATCTTCGGTACCCGCGTGGGCTGAGATCGACCGGGATCGGAGCGCTTTCGAAAGCAAGTGCTCCACCTGCTCCAGGCACCTTCACGCCGGCTTTGCGGCGACGGGCGAATGCTCCGCGCACCCGCCCTGCCCTGGAGCCACCATGAAAGCCTCTTTCCTGCTCGCCGCCGCCCTGCTGGTCAGCCTCCCGCTTGCCGCCAACGCAACCACCCCACAGCAGCAGCGCATGGCCGACTGCTCGGCCAAGAACAAGGGGCTTAAAGGCGACGCCTACAAGTCCGCGCAGAGCGCATGCCTGAGCTCACACGCAGCCGCCCCGGCAACCCCCACCACGCCGCAGGAACGCATGAAGAAGTGCAACGCCGACGCCGCCACCAAGAAGCTCGCCGGTGACGCCCGCAAGACCTTCATGAGCAGCTGCCTCAAGGCATCGTAAGAACAGCGAAGAAAGGCCCATCCACGCATGGCGTGGATCTACTGACCGTCACCTCGAACCTATGCGCGCATGGCGTGGATGTACTGGCCACCGGAAAACGGTCGAAGGTGGGGCGGTGTCGGATTGCGGGGTGTCAGCCGCATGGATGCGGCTGCCAAGCCTACAGGGACGTACTTGCGGCGTCCCCGCCATCCGACACCGCCCCGCCACCCCACGGATAGCCCGCTGTTGCTGTTGCTGTTGCTGTTGCTGTTGCTGTTGCTGTTGCCGTTGCCGTTGATTCGGCAGGTGCAGGGCGCAGCCCTGCCGGCAAACCTCACCCCAACGCCCGCGCCTTCAGCTCACCCTGCTCGTGCAGCGTAACGAAACGCCCTTTCTCATCCCGCCCAACCTGCGCCAATGCCACCTGCGGGTCATGGGTGAAGAACAGATGCACGTTGCGCGCCAGCTTGTCTTCCAGGAACTGCCGCTTCTCGTCGATCAACAGTTCGGCATTGCGGTCGTACCCCATCGTGATCGGCACGTGCACCCACGAACGACCGGGAATCAGGTCGGCGCAGAACACCACGCCGCCGTGCGCCCTTTCGCCTGCGCGCCCCTGCCCCACGATCTCGGCCAGCATCAGCCCCGGCGTGTGGCCGTCGCTGTAGCTGAAACGCACGCTGTGGCCGAGCACCTTCGAATACTCACCGTCCACCACTTCCAGGCGTCCACTGGCCTGCAGCAGGCCCGGCAGTTCCGGAATGAAGCTGGCACGATCGCGCGGGTGCGGCTGCAACGCACGCTGCCAATGCTGCGCACCGACCACGTACGTCGCATTGGGGAACAGCAGTTCCGCTTCACGACCTTCGCGCCACGCTGCCAGCAGGCCACCGGCATGATCGAAGTGCAGATGGCTGAGCACCACCACGTCGATGTCTTCGTGCTCGAAGCCGGCTTCGCGCAGTGAATCGATCAGCACATGCTGGCTTTCCTGCACGCCATAGCGCTCGCGCATGCGCGGATCGAAAAACGCACCGATGCCGGTTTCGAACAGCACCGTCTTGCCTTCCAGCGGGCTGGCCAACAACGCCCGGCAAGCCAGCTCGATGCGATTGAGCTCATCCGGTGCTGCCCATTTTTCCCACAACGCACGCGGTGCATTGCCGAACATCGCACCGCCATCCAGGCGTTGTGTATTACCGCGGATCGACCATAGTTTCATGACGCAATTATCGGTGGCCGCTCGTTAAATAATCGCTAGCGGGGAAATGAAAAACCCCGCCGTTGCGGGCGGGGTTCTCAGATCTGCGTCCGCCGGGCATGGCCCGGCGCTTCCGCCGGATCAGGGGGCCGGCACGACCTGGGCGCTGCCGACCGGGTTGCGCGGATCGCTGCCGCCAAACAGCTTGTTGGCCTTGCGGTCCCATTCCACCGTCTGCAGGTTGCCCCACACATGGCTGGAACCACGACCACCGGCGGCGACTTCACCCGGCAGGTCGATCTTGTGGCCCATCGCCTGCAGCTGCTTGATGGTGGCAGCGTCAAACGCGTTGCTCTCGGCCTCGATCAGGTCCGGCAGCCACTGGTGGTGGTAGCGCGGCAGCGCGGCGACCTGCTGCGCATCCAGGCCAGCGTCGTAGCCGAGGATGCCCAGCAGCACCATGGTGATGATGCGGCTGCCACCAGGCGTGCCCAGCACGATCACCTTGTCGTCGTTCTCCATGAACGTCGGCGTCATCGAGCTGAGCATGCGCTTGCCCGCTTTCGGTGCATTGGCGGCGTAGCCCATCACGCCAAAGGCGTTGGGCGTGCCCGGCTTCAGCGCGAAGTCGTCCATCTCGTTGTTCAGCAGCACACCGGTGCCCTTTGGAATCAGGCCCGAGCCGTACAGCAGGTTGACGGTCTGGGTGGCGCCGACACGATTGCCATCACGGTCGATGATCGAGAAATGGGTGGTCTCGTCATCCTCCAACGGCGTCGGATTACCCGACAGCAGGTCGCTGGGGGTGGCCTTTTCCGGGTGGATGGTGGCACGCAGGCCCTGCGCGTAGTCCTTGCTGGCCAGCACCTTCTGCGGGATCTGCACGAAATCCGGATCGCCAAGGAAGAAGGTACGGTCACGGTAGGCACGGCGCATCGACTCGACCACCAGATGGGTGCGGTGCGCCGCATCCATCTGCTTGATGTCCCAGCCTTCCAGGATCTGCAGCATGCTGGCCAGGGCGATGCCACCGGAGGACGGCGGCGGTGCAGTGGTGATCTTCCAGCCGTTGTAGTTGAAGACGATCGGCGCGCGCTGCTTCACGCGGTAGCCAGCCAGTTCTTCGGCGGTCCACTTGCCGCCGGCCTGCTTCACGCCGGCCAGCAGCAGCTTGCCGGTCTGGCCCTTGTAGAAGCCATCGAAGCCACCGGCAGCCAGGCGCTCCAGGGTCTGCGCCAGTTCCGGCTGCTTGAACAGGTCACCGGTGGCGATCGGCTTGCCGTTGCGCAGGTAGACCTCGCGCGTGCCGGGGTAACGCTCCATCACTTCACGGCGCGAGGCATAACCCTTGGCCATGCGGTCGTACACCGGGAAGCCCTCACGCGCGATGCGGATCGCCGGCTGCAGCGAGGCCGCCAGCGGCAGCTTGCCGTGCTTGGCCGACAGCTCGACCAGTGCCGCCGGCAGGCCCGGAATGCCGGCCGACCACGGGCCGTTGACCGATCGGTCGCGGTCCAGGTCGCCCTTCTTGTCGAGGAAGGCCTGCGGCGTGGCTGCGGCCGGCGCGGTCTCGCGCGCGTCCAGCATCACGTCCTTGCCGGTGGCCGCATCATGCAGCAGGAAGAAACCGCCGCCACCGAGGCCGGAGCTGATCGGCTCGACCACGGCCAGGGTGGAGGAGACCGCCACCGCCGCGTCGAAGGCATTGCCGCCCTGGGCCAGGATGTCGACACCGGCCTGGGTGGCCAAGGCGTGTCCGCTGGCGATGGCCGCGCCGTCAGGACGCTCGGCGCGGGCCGGGGCATCTGCCCAGGCGATGGGGCTCAGCAGCAGGCCGAGCAACAACAGGGGGCGGGCGAACGGCTTCATTCGGATGGGGGCTCCGCATAGAGTTCGGGATGATCGTGCTGCAGTTGGCGCAACTTGGCCAGCAGCTCGATTTCGGTTTCGACGATGTCCGGATCCGGGTCGATGCATTCGACCGGGCACACGACCACGCACTGCGGTTCGTCGAAATGGCCCACGCACTCGGTACAGCGGGCGGGGTCGATCACGTAGATGGTTTCACCCATCGTGATGGCCTGGTTCGGGCAGGCCGGCTCGCATACGTCACAGTTGACGCAGAGCTCATTGATTTTCAGCGACATGGCGATACTCCACGCCCGCGCCTTGGGACAAGGACCGGACTGCGCGGGCGCGCGGGCCGGTCAGGTCATCAGCGGCGCCCATCGCAGGGCGCCGCCCGGGTCGTGCCGCAGCACGACCGCCTCGGCTCGGTCTTACTTGGCTTCGACGAAAATGTACTCGGCACCGGTCGGCTGGACCACGGCCTGGACGCGGGCGTTGTCGGCGGACTGGCCGATGAACACCACGCGCACGCCCTTCATGGAATCCGGCGAGACGTCCTTGAACACGACCTGGATCATGTCAGCCATCTTGCCCGAGGCCGACGAACCGAAGGCCAGCATGTTGCCCGGCTGCACGCCACGGGCCACGGCCTGGGTCGCGCTTTCGGTCTGGCGCTCGTACTTGGCCTGGAAGTCCGGGTCGGTTTCCGGCGAGAGGTAGTACAGGAACGGGCTGTTGGTGATGTTGCCCATGTTCTGGATGGCCACTTCCTGCAGGTACTTCTTCCAGCCTGCGTCGTCTTCCTTGGCCGGCGCGACCAGCGCCTGCTTGGCTTCGTCGACCGGAGCGGCTTCTTCCTTCTTGCAGGCGGTGAAAGCCAGGGCAAACGAGGCGATCAGCATCGCGCGCATGGTGTTGTTCATGGGTTTCCTCCCGGAATGTTGCGTGTTGGTGTGCGTAATAGGGTGCGTGGTACTACAGGATCTACTGCTGGGCAGGGCTTACGACTGCGCCGACTTCGCTTCGCGGACCTTGCGCAGCGCCTCGAGCACGGCGGCCGGCACGAAGCCGGACACATCGCCACCCAGGCGTGCGATCTCGCGGACCAGCGAGGACGAGATGAAGCTGTGCTGCTCGGCCGGGGTCAGGAACAGGGTCTCGACCTCCGGAATCAGGTGGCGGTTCATGCTCGCCATCTGGAATTCGTATTCGAAGTCGGACACCGCGCGCAGCCCGCGCAGCAGCACGCCGCCCTGCACCGAACGTACAAAATGGGCCAGCAGCGTATCGAAGCCGATGACCTCGACGTTGCCGTGGTGGCCCAGAGCGCCACGCGCCAGCTGCACGCGCTGTTCCAGCGGCAGTGCAGGTCCCTTCGAGGGGCTCTGCGCCACGCCCACCACGACCTTTTCAAACAGCGGCGCGGCCCGGCTCACCAGGTCGATGTGACCGTTGGTGATGGGGTCGAACGTGCCGGGATAGACGGCGATGCGGCGGTTGGCCACGGTCATGGGCGGTTGCAGATGTTCAGATGAGGTCAAAGTGTAGCAGTGGCACGGCGGTACAGGGCAAAGCGCACCTCGCGGGTGCTGCCATCGCGGTGCAGCAGCCATTCCGGCGGCAGCACCGGCACGTGGCTGGCCGGCGATTCCAGATACAGCCAGGCATCGGCGGCCAGGTGTCGCGGCAGCTGGGCCAGCACGTCCTGCCACAGGCCATCGGCGAACGGCGGGTCGATGAAGACCAGATCGGCCTGCTGCGCCGGCGCGCTCTGCAGCCAGCGCAGGGCATCGGCCTGCACGACGGTGACCTGGTCGGAGGCCTGCAGCTTGGCCACGGCCGCGGTCAGATTGCGTCCCAGCTGCGCGTCGCGCTCGACCAGAGTGGCGTGGGCGGCGCCGCGCGAGACGGCCTCCAGGCCCAACGCGCCACTGCCGGCGAACAGGTCCAGCACCCGCGCGCCGCCCAGTCTGGGCATCAACCAGTTGAACAGGGTCTCGCGCACGCGGTCGCTGCTGGGCCGCAACCCCGGCAGGGTCGGGACCGGCAGGCGGGTATTGCGCCAGCGTCCGCCGATGATGCGGACCTGGCCGTCATTGCCCCCACGGCCGCTCATCGGCGCCCCCGGCGGGGTTCATTCGAGAATTTCAGCATGAGCAGGATTGTAGTTCGGCCGGGCGGCGCCCGGCACCCGCAGAGGCCGAAGCAACAGCCGAAGCAACTTCAAAAGCTTGATCCCTGTGGGTTGGCGGGGTGGGTCCGGTTGCGGGGGACGCCGTGAATCCGTCCATGGAGGCTCGGTCGCGCCATCCATGGCGCTCACGCCCCCGCAACCGGACCCACCCCGCCTTCGACAGTTTCCTGCGATCTGTCGGAACGACTCTTGGGGTCAGATCCGTTTTCCGTAGGAAAACGGATCTGACCCTGGTTTGGATTTCGATATCTGGGAGATTTCATCCACGCATGGCGTGGATCTACTGCAGGTCGCGACGATCTGTCGAAGGCGGGGTGGTGTGGGTTGGCAGGACCGTTGGCGCCATGGATGGCGCCATCGAGCCCCCATGGATGGGTTTACGGCGCGTCCTGCCCACCCACACCGCCCCGCCATCCCACGGAATGTCCGCTGTTGCTGTTGCCCTGGCCTCTGCGGGTGCAGGGCGCAGCCCTGCCCGACCAACCCCTTGATTTCGGGACAATCACCCTTACCCCTTGGCGAGGCCGCACGCGCTGACGCGGCACCGCACATGGAGCCCTACCTGATGACCGAGACGATCCAGACCGAAACCCTTGGCTTCCAGACCGAAGTCAAGCAGCTGCTGCAGCTGATGATCCACTCGCTGTACTCCAACAAGGAAATCTTCCTCCGCGAGCTGGTCTCCAACGCCGCCGACGCCGCCGACAAGCTGCGCTTCGAAGCCCTGACCCAGCCTGCCCTGCTGGAAGGCGACAGCGAACTGCGCGTGCGCGTCAGCTTCGATCCGGCCGCCCACACCATCACCATCGAAGACAACGGCATCGGCATGAGCCGCGCCGAAGCCATCGCCCATCTGGGCACGATCGCCAAGTCCGGCACCGGCGACTTCCTGCGCCAGCTGTCCGGCGACCAGAAGAAGGATTCGCAGCTGATCGGCCAGTTCGGCGTCGGCTTCTACAGCGCCTTCATCGTCGCCGATGAAGTCGAAGTCACCTCGCGTCGCGCCGGTCTGGCAGCCAATGAAGGCGTGCGCTGGACCTCGCGTGGCGAAGGCGATTTCGACGTCGCCACCATCGACAAGGCCGAGCGCGGCACCCGCATCGTCCTGCACCTGAAGGATGGCGAGCACGACTTCGCCGACGGCTGGCGCCTGCGCAGCATCCTCAAGAAGTATTCGGACCACATCGGCCTGCCGATCCAGATGCCGAAGGAAGACGCTGAAGAAGGCGCCGCGATCGAGTGGGAAACCGTCAACCGCGCCAGCGCGCTGTGGACCCGCCCGCGCACCGAGATCAGCGATTCGGAGTACACCGAGTTCTATAAGCACGTCGCCCACGATCACAGCGACCCGCTGGCGTGGAGCCACAACAAGGTTGAAGGCAAGCTGGAGTACACCTCGCTGCTGTACGTGCCGGGCCGTGCGCCGTTCGACCTGTACCACCGCGATGCGCCCAAGGGCCTGAAGCTGTACGTGCAGCGCGTGTTCGTGATGGACCAGGCCGAGCAGTTCCTGCCGCTGTACCTGCGCTTCATCAAGGGCGTGGTCGATTCCAACGATCTGTCGCTGAACGTCTCGCGCGAGATCCTGCAGTCCGGCCCGGTCATCGATTCGATGAAGGCTGCGCTGACCAAGCGTTCGCTGGACATGCTGGACAAGCTGGCCGCCGACAAGCCCGAGCAGTACGCCACGTTCTGGAAGGAATTCGGCCAGGTGCTGAAGGAAGGCCCGGCCGAGGACTACAACAACCGTGAGAAGGTGGCCGGCCTGCTGCGCTTCGCCTCCACCCGTGGCGAGGCCGATGCACAGAGCGTGTCGTTGGCCGATTACATCGGCCGCATGGCCGAAGGCCAGGACAAGATCTATTACCTGACCGGCGAGAGCTACAGCCAGGTGCGCAACAGCCCGCACCTGGAAGTGTTCCGCAAGAAGGGCATCGAAGTCCTGCTGCTGACCGATCGCATCGATGAATGGCTGATGGGCTACCTGACCGATTTCGACGGCAAGGGCTTCGTCGACATCGCCCGTGGCGACCTGGACCTGGGCGCGCTGGAAAGCGAAGCCGACAAGCAGGAACAGGAGGCGGCAGCGAAGGACAAGCAAGGCCTGGTCGAGCGCCTGAAGACCGTGCTCGGCGATGACGTGGCCGAAGTGCGCGTCTCGCACCGCCTGACCGATTCACCGGCGGTGCTGGCCATCGGCGAACAGGACCTGGGCCTGCAGATGCGCCAGATCCTGGAAGCCAGCGGGCAGAAGGTACCCGACAGCAAGCCGGTACTGGAGATCAACCCGGGTCATCCGCTGATCGCCAAGCTGGATGCCGAAGCCGACGGCGCACGTTTCGACGACCTGGGCCGGGTGCTGTTCGACCAGGCCGCACTGGCCGCCGGCGACAGCCTGAAGGATCCGGGTGCTTACGTGGCCCGTCTGAACAAGCTGCTGCTGGAGCTGTCGGCCTGATCGACGCCGGGATCTCCCGGTCAGGTGGGTGCCAACCTCGGTTGGCACCTATCAGAGCCGGTCGGATCAGGCCCCACCAAGAACCGCTCGGATCAGGCCCGTCGATCCAGCAGCGAGCCAAGCATCTGGTCCTCGCGGCGGATTACCGCCGCGTTGGCAGCAAAGACCAGCACTTCAGCCTTGGCGGCCAACAGGTCACCCAGCGGCGCAGCGAGGTCGCTGCCGCCGACGGAAGTCACGCGGGCGTCCACCCCGCCCTGCGCTGCCGCTTCGCGCTGCAGTTGCAGGCGCGGTGCATCCAGGGTCGTCAGGTTGGCCACGTTGTGCGCGGCCACCTGCACACCCTGCTGGGCCGCACGCATCCCGCTGAGGGCAATACCGGTCACATCGTTCATCGGGGGGTCTCCCAGGCCACCCAACGCAGCCCTCCGGACCGGTTAACGGCCGCGCGGCCGCGACCTTGAGTCCACGCCGGCCAGACAGGCCCGGGTGGTAGCATATCCCTCTGATTTCAGCGCCTTTTGCCAATGCTCAGTTTTTTCCGTCGCAAGAAGCCCCAGGACGCCGTCACACCGGACGCGCCCAAGACCCAGCACTACTCGGCTGAAGAGCTGGCGGCGGCATTCCCGTCGGCCGCGCCGCCCGAGCAGGCCCCGGCCGCACCGGTAGCCCCGCCCGTGGTGGAAGCGCCGGTGCCAGTCGCCACACCCGAAATCGCCGCGCCCGCAACGTCAGCAGCACCGCCCCCGCAGGCAACGCTGGAAGCGCCGCAGGAAACCACTGCCGAAGCCCTGCCGGAACGCGTGCTGGCACCGGAGAATTTCGCAGCCGAAGCGGCCGCCGCCGCTGCGGTCCTCGCTCCGCTGGCCCCGGTCATCCCAGCGCAGGAACCGGCCGCCCCCGCCGCCGACCTGCCGGTACTGGTCGATGCCCCGGCGGCCCCGGCCGGCAAGCCCGGCTGGCGCGAGCGCCTGCGCAACAGCGCTTTCGCCCGCAGTTTCGGTGGCCTGTTCTCGCGCAATCCCAAACTCGATGACGACCTGCTGGATGAGATCGAGACCGCGCTGCTGACCGCCGACGTCGGCGTTGCCGCCACCACCGACCTGATCGCCGACCTGCGCAAGCGCATGAAGGCGCGCGAATTCAACGATGCCAATGCCCTGCTGGCGGCACTGCGCGCCGACCTCATCGCGATCCTGCAGCCGGTGTCAAAGCCGCTGGTCATCGACCGCAACGCCAAGCCCTTCGTGGTGCTGACCGTCGGCGTCAACGGCGTCGGCAAGACCACCACCATCGGCAAGCTGGCCAAGCGCTTCAAGGACGAGGGCCACAGCCTGATGCTGGCCGCTGGCGATACCTTCCGGGCTGCCGCCGTGGCCCAGCTGCAGATCTGGGGCGAGCGCAACGGCGTGGCCGTGGTCGCGCAGGGGCAGAACGCCGATGCCGCCTCGGTCGCCTACGACGCGTTGCAGGCGGGCAAGGCCCGTGGCACGTCGGTACTGATCGCCGATACCGCCGGCCGCCTGCACACCCAGTCCGGGCTGATGAACGAGCTGGGCAAGATCCGCCGCGTGCTTGGCAAGATCGACGAGAACGCGCCGCACGAAGTGCTGATGGTGATCGATGGCACCACTGGCCAGAACGCGCTTTCGCAGCTGCGCCAGTTCAACGCCGCGGTCAAGGTGACCGGCCTGGTGGTGACCAAGCTGGACGGTACCGCCAAGGGCGGCGTGGTGTTTGCGCTGGCCCGTGAATTCGGCATTCCGATCCGTTTCGCCGGCATCGGCGAGCGCCCGGAAGACCTGCGCGTGTTCGATCCGGAAGCTTTCGTCGACGCCCTGTTGCCGGAAGCATTGGGTACTGCCTGATACGCCGTGCAGCCACGCATGGCGTGGCTCTACTGCAACCCGGTAGAGCCGTTGCCGTAGTAGAGCCACCCCATGGGTGGCTGCCTTTTGGAGTACCGATGCCCCGCCAGCCGAACGCCAGCGCCATGCCAGCCGCCGAGCACGGCTTCGTCGCCCGCCTGCTGCACTGGTTCGACGACCACGGCCGCCACGACCTGCCTTGGCAGCATCCGCGCAGCCCCTACCGGGTCTGGTTGTCGGAGATCATGCTGCAGCAGACCCAGGTGACAACGGTCATTCCGTACTTCCATCGATTCCTGCAGCACTTCCCCACCCTGCCCGACCTCGCCGCCGCCAGCAACGATGCGGTGATGGCGCAGTGGGCCGGACTGGGTTACTACGCTCGCGCGCGTAACCTGCACACCGCCGCCAAGCGCTGCGTGGAACTGCACGATGGTGACCTGCCGCGTGATTTCGATGCCTTGCACGCCCTGCCCGGCATCGGTCGCAGCACCGCTGGCGCGATCCTCAGCCAAGCGTGGAACGACCCGTTCGCGATCCTCGACGGCAACGTCAAGCGCGTGCTCAGCCGCTATCACGGCGTCGACGGCTTTCCTGGCCTGCCCGCGATCGAAAAGCAGCTGTGGGCCATCGCCGAAACGCAGGTCGCCCAAGTACCGGCCGGACGCATGGCCGACTACACCCAGGCGCAGATGGACCTCGGTGCGACGGTCTGCAGCCGGGCCAAACCCGCCTGCGTGATCTGCCCGCTACAGGCCGAATGCGTGGCGCGCCGCGAAGGCCGAACTGCTGAACTCCCCACGCCCAAACCCAGCAAGACGCTGCCCGAGCGCGAAGCGGTGGCCCTGCTGCTGCGCGACAAGCAGCAGCGCGTGCTGCTGCAGAAGCGGCCGGATACCGGCATCTGGGCGCAGCTGTGGACGCTTCCGCAGGCCGATGCGGGCAGCGAGCTGCAGGACTGGTTCGACGCACACGTCGATGGTTCGCTGGAAGATGCCGAAGAACTACCGATGCTGCAGCACACCTTCAGCCACTACAGACTGCATCTGCAGGTATTGTCACGGCAGGTGCACGGCCTGCGCGTGGAAGAACCTACTCTGCGCTGGGTCGACGCCGCCGAACTGTCTGCACTGGGCTTGCCAGCCCCCATCCGAAAACTGCTTGATGGCACGCCCATCCAGGCCCCGAAGCGAACTGTCGCGAAATCCCGCAACCACGAGTGAGTGCCATGCCCCGAACCGTCTTCTGCCAGTACGAACAACGCGATGCCGAGGGCCTGGACTTCGTGCCTTACCCGGGCGAGCTGGGCCAGCGTGTGTTCAACCACATCGGCAAACCGGCGTGGACCGCGTGGCTGGCACACCAGACCATGCTGATCAACGAGAACCGTCTCTCTCCGCGAAAGCCGGAGCATCGCGCACTCCTGGAAACGGAACTGGTGAAGTTCCTGTTCGAGAAGGACGCGGAGAAGCCGGCTGGTTTCGTACCGGAAGCCTGACAACCGGTAGTGCCGGCCGCTGGCCGGCATCCCAGATGTCCCAGGTTGCCGGCCAGCGGCCGGCACTACCGCATCACCTCGCAGGCGACGTGGGCTCCTCGCGTTCCTGCACCTGCGCCTGGCGCATTTCCTTTTCCTCCGCCCGCAGCGACTTCACGTCCAGCTTGCGGATGGTCTTGATGAAGCACGGCATGCGCGGGCCACCGGTGGGATCGCGCACCAGCACCTTGTCGAACGGCGCGGAAACGCGGCCCATATGGCTGGTCAATCCGATCGCGGGTGCGTAGGACAGATCCGGGCAGGGCCCGCTCAGCTCCAGCAGGTAGGCCTCGCTGGGCTTGGTCCAGACCGCCAGCGCGCTGTCGCCCAGTTCGGTCCAGCCGTTGAGACTACCGAAGAACTGCATGTCCTTCTGTGGCGCACCGGCGTGGGCGCGATACAAGTCCAGCTTCTCGGCACTGCCCAAGCGGCCGGTGGTTGCACAGCCAGCCAGGGCCAGGCACAGCCCGGCGATCAACAGCGGGGTCTTCATGGCGATCTCCACAGGGAAACTGTGCACATCATGCGCCCAGTCAGGCAGCGCCGGCGCGACGGCTGGCAGCCCGATTCAGCCGCCGGTCGGCGGCTTTCCGGTCGCTTGCAACCCTGGTAGTCGCCAACCTTGGTTGGCGCTCGGCCTGCAGGAGCAGCCGACCAAGGTCGGCCTCTACCAAGCAGGTCAGACGTCGGCGTGGGCCAGCGCGTGCAGGCGCCCTTCGCGCAGCTCCAGCACACGGTCCAGGCGTCGCGCCAACGAGCGGTCGTGGGTGACCAGCACCAGGCTGGTGTGGCGGGCACGGTTGAGCTCGAGCATCAGCTCGAACACGGTCGCGGCAGTGCGGTCATCCAGGTTGCCGGTAGGCTCGTCGCCCAGCACGCAGGCCGGGTGATTGACCAGCGCGCGCGCCACCGCGGCACGCTGGCGTTCGCCACCGGACAATTCGCCGGGCTTGTGGTCCAGGCGATGGCCGAGGCCCACCGCTTCCAGCAACGCAGTCGCGCGCGTGCTGGCCTCCGCCACGGCGGTACCGGCCAGCATCACCGGCATCATCACGTTTTCCAGCGCGGTGAATTCCGGCAGCAGGTGGTGGAACTGGTAAACGAAACCCAGCGCCTGGTTGCGCAGCAGGCCGCGCGAGGTGTCCGACAGCGCGGACATGCGCTGGCCGGTGACATAGACCTCGCCCGCGGTGGGCGTGTCCAGCCCACCCAGCAGGTGCAGCAGCGTGCTCTTGCCGGCACCGGAGGCACCGATGATCGCAACCGTCTCGCCGGCGGTCACCGTCAGGTCCAGGCCATCGAACACCGGGGTCTGCATGCGCCCTTCGGCGTAGGTCTTGCCCAGCGTTTCTGCACGGATCACTTCATCGCCGCGGTTGAAGACCTTATTCATAACGCAGGGCCTCCGCCGGCTGGGTGCGTGCTGCCCGCCAGGCGGGATACAAAGTGGCCAGGAAGCTCATCAGCAGCGCAATCAGGGTGATCACCACGATGTCGCTGGTCTGCATGTCGGTCGGCAGGCCGGTGATGTAGTACACGTCCTCCGGCAGCAGCTTGACCTTGAACACCGACTCGATGGCACCGAGGATGCGCTCCAGGTTCAGTGTCAGGGTGATGCCTCCGATCAGGCCCGCGAGGGTGCCGAAGATGCCGATCAGCGAGCCCTGCACCATGAACACCTGCATCACCCCGCCCGGGGTCAGGCCCAGGGTGCGCAGAATCGCGATGTCGGCCTGCTTGTCGGTCACCAGCATCACCTGCGAGGACACCAGGTTGAACGCGCCCATGGCGATGATCAGCGAGAGCAGGATGCCCATCACTACCTTTTCCATGCGCAGCGAGTGATACAGGTTGGCGTTCTGCTGGGTCCAGTCGCTGACCCGATAGGCGCCGCCGAGGTTCTGCGCCAGGTCCACGCCCACCTCCAGTGAGCGATCCATGTCATGCAGTTTCAGGCGGACGCCGGTGGCACCGTCGGAACGCAGTACGCGCTCGAGGTCTTTCATGTTGGCAAAACCCACACCGCGATCGACTTCGTTGTAACCGGCCTCGAAGATGCCGCTGACGGTGAAGCGTTTCATGCGTGGCACCGCGCCGGCCGGCGTGCCCTGCACTTCCGCGAACGTCACCAGCACCTGGTCACCGACATCCACGCCCAGCCAGACCGCCAGTTCCTTGCCCAGCAGCAGGTTGAAGCTACCCGGGGTCAGGCTGCCGTAGCTGCCCTTGGTGACCTTCTTGTCGATCACCGACACCTTCGGCTCCAGCGCCGGGTCGATACCCTGGATGATCGCGCCCTGCACACGCGGGCCACTGATCATCGACTGGATCTCGATGTATGGTGCAGCACCGGCGACGCGCGGATCCTTGCTGGCCACGTCGACCACGCGCATCCAGTCCGGCATCGGTTCGCCGTCACGGCTGATGGTGGTGTGCGCGGTCATCTGCAGCAGGCGGCTGCGGATCTCCTTCTGGAATCCGCTCATCACCGCCAGCGTGGTGATCAGCACCGTCACCCCGAGCGCGATGCCCAGGATCGATGCCATCGAAATGAAGGAGATGAAGCCGTTGCGGCGTTTGGCGCGCAGGTAGCGCAGGCCAATGGCCACGGGAATGGGTTTGAACATGCAGGCACGCCAGTCGATTCAGCCTATGGTGCCACCGACCGGGGCCTACGGGAAACGGCGCGTGCGGATACGGCCAGTCGCAGTTCACGTCGCTGCCCACGATCAAGCACATCCGGCCAGAACAACAGCCGTCGTCGGTGCCAGCCCTCACGCCACTGCAGCATCAGCCAAGGCCCCCGCACCACCAGTCGCGGCGCGGGGATGTCCTGCCCGCCCACGCGCAATGGCTCCGGTGGGGGCGGCAGCTGCACCTTCACGCGGGGCCGCCGCAGGCGCCAAGCCAGCTCGGCCAGGCCGAGCCCCCAGATCCCGACCAGCACGGGAACCAGGTGCGCCGACGGCAGATCCGAAGCGCGCAGCAGCCACGGCGCGGCCAGCAGCACAGCCAGCTGAGCGCCGGCCTGCAGCCGCGATGGGCGCCACTCAAGGCTTGAGGGCGAGGATCTTTTGCATGAGAGGGATGGCGTGCGCATGTGGGCAGGCCTCGTAGCCCATGAACCAGCGCCACAACTTATCGTCTTCGCAATCGAGCAGGAACAGGAAAACCTCGCGCTCTTCGGTCGGCGCACTGCTCCATTCGCGGTCCAGGTAGCGCCCGAACAGCTGGTCCAGTTCGCGCATGCCACGCCGGCAGCGCCAGCGCAGCTTCTTCAGCAGAACATCTTCTTCCATCGTGTCTCTCCAGATACAGCAAAGCCACGCATGGCGTGGCTCTGCTGGGAGGTGCAGCCACGCGTGGCGTGGCTCTACCGGGTACAGCCAGGCCGTATCAGGCGCGGCGTTCCATCATCAGCTTCTTGATCTCGGCGATCGCCAGCGCCGGGTTCAGGCCCTTCGGGCAGGTCCGGGCGCAGTTCATGATGGTGTGGCAGCGGTACAGCTTGAACGGATCTTCCAGATCGTCCAGGCGCGCACCGGTGTCCTCATCGCGCGAGTCGATGATCCAGCGGTAGGCCTGCAGCAGGATCGCCGGGCCCAGGTAACGCTCGCCGTTCCACCAGTAGCTCGGGCAGCTGGTCGAGCAGCACGCGCACAGGATGCACTCGTACAGGCCATCGAGCTTCTTGCGGTCTTCCGGCGACTGCAGGCGCTCACGGTCCGGCGGTGCCGGGGTCTGGGTGCGGATCCACGGCTTGATCGAGGCGTACTGCGCGTAGAAGTGGGTCAGGTCCGGAACCAGATCCTTGACCACGTTCATGTGCGGCAGCGGGTAGATCGGCACTTCCTTCTTGCCGCAGTCCGAGATGGCTCGGGTGCAGGCCAGGGTGTTGGTGCCGTCGATGTTCATCGCGCACGAACCACAGATACCTTCGCGGCACGAGCGGCGGAAGGTCAGGGTCGGATCGATCTCGTTCTTGATCTTGATCAGCGCGTCCAGAACCATCGGGCCGCAGGCGTCCAGATCGACGTCATAGGTGTCGGTGCGCGGATTGCTGTCGTCGTCCGGACTCCAGCGGTAGATCTTGAAGGTGCGCACGTTCTTGCCGCCGGTCTTGGCGGGGAAGTGCTTGCCCTTCGTGATCTTGGAATTCTTGGGGAGTGAAAACTCGGCCATGGCTGCTCTCGTTGGCTCAGGCGGCCCGCGCCCGAGGGCGCGGATTGCATGTTAGGCGGGGTCGGATCAGTACACGCGCGGCTTCGGCGGCACCACGGACACGTCATCAGTCAACGTGTACATGTGCACCGGACGGTAGTCGAAGCTGCACTTGCCCTTCTCGTCCACGCTGACCAGGGTGTGCTTCTGCCAATTGACGTCGTCGCGGTCCGGGAAGTCCTCGTGCGCATGTGCGCCGCGGCTTTCCTTGCGCTGCTCGGCCGAGTTGATCGTCGCCACCGCGTTCAGCAGCAGGTTGTTCAGCTCGTAGGTCTCGATCAGGTCCGAGTTCCACACCAGCGAACGGTCGGAGACCTTCACGTCCTGGAACGAGTCGAAGATCTTGTCCATCTTCTCGCAGCCTTCCTTCAGCGTCTGGCTGGTACGGAAGACCGCCGCGTCGGCCTGCATGGTGCGCTGCATGCGATCGCGGATGACCGAAGTCGGGGTATCGCCGTTGGCGTGGCGCAGCTTGTCCAGCAAGCCCAGCGCCTTGTCGCAGGCGTCTGCCGGCAGGGTCTTGTGCGCCGCGCCCGGGGTGATCGTCGCTGCGCAACGATTGGCCACCGCACGGCCGAACACCACCAGGTCCAGCAGCGAGTTCGAGCCCAGGCGGTTGGCACCGTGCACCGAAACGCAGGCCGCTTCGCCGATGGCGTACAGGCCCGGCACGACCGCATCGGGGTTCTCGCCGTCCTTGCGCACCACTTCACCGTGGTAGTTGGTCGGAATGCCGCCCATGTTGTAGTGCACGGTCGGGATCACCGGGATCGGCTGCTTGTGCACGTCGACGCCAGCGAAGATGCGGGCGCTTTCGGCGATGCCCGGCAGCTTGTCGTCGATCACGCCCGGGCCGAGGTGGGTCAGGTCGAGCAGGATGTGGTCCTTGTGCTCGCCAACGCCGCGGCCTTCACGGATCTCGATGGTCATCGAACGGCTGACCACGTCACGCGAAGCCAGATCCTTGTAGTGCGGTGCGTAGCGCTCCATGAAGCGCTCGCCGCTGCTGTTGCGCAGGATGCCACCTTCACCGCGGACACCCTCGGTGATCAGGCAGCCGGCGCCGTAGATGCCGGTCGGATGGAACTGCACGAACTCCATGTCCTGCATGGCGATGCCGGCGCGCATGGCCAGGCCGCCACCGTCGCCGGTGCAGGTGTGCGCCGAGGTGGCGCTGAAGTAGGCGCGGCCGTAGCCGCCAGTGGCCAGCACCACGCCCTGGGCGCGGAACAGGTGCAGCGTGCCGTCGGACATGTCCAACGCCAGTACGCCGCGGCAGGCACCTTCGTCATCGAAGATCAGGTCGAGCGCGAAGTACTCGATCATGAAACGAGCGTCGTGCTTCAGCGACTGCTGGTACAGGGTGTGCAGCATCGCGTGGCCGGTACGGTCGGCCGCCGCGCAGGTACGCTGCGCCGCCGGGCCTTCGCCGTACTGGGTGGTCATGCCACCGAACGGACGCTGGTAGATCTTGCCTTCGGCGGTGCGACTGAACGGCACGCCGTAGTGCTCGAGTTCGATGATCGCCGGAATCGCTTCGCGGCACATGTACTCGATGGCGTCCTGGTCGCCCAGCCAATCCGAACCCTTGATGGTGTCGAAGAAGTGGTAACGCCAGTCGTCCTCGCCCATGTTGCCGAGCGCAGCGGAGATACCACCCTGGGCGGCGACGGTGTGCGACCGGGTCGGGAAGACCTTGGTCAGGCACACGGTCTGCAGGCCCTTGGCGGCCAGGCCGAACGTGGCACGCAGGCCGGCGCCGCCGGCGCCCACCACGACCATGTCGTACTTGTGTTCGGTAATCTTGTAAGCGGACATCTAGTCTGGATTCCTGTCTTGGCGCCTGGGCTCAGGCAACGCCGAGGGCGATGCGGCCCACCGCAAACACACTGACGATCATGCCGAGCACGGCGACGAACTTCACCGCGGTCTGCAGCACCAGGGCCAGCAGCGATTCGTGGATGTAGTCCTCCAGCACGACCTGCAGGCCGAGCTGGGCGTGCCAGAACATGGCAATCAGCAGGCCGATCAGCGGAACGGCGTTCCACGGCTTGGCGATCGCGGCCGTGGCGGTCACGTAATCCGAGCCCAGCAGGCCCAGCACGAACACCAGGAACCAGATGCCCAGCACCACCAGCGCGGCGGCGGTCAGGCGCTGATGCACGAAGTGCTCGGTGCCGGTCTTGGCCGAACCGAGACCGCGCACGCCCTTCAACGGGGTACGGAACTTGCTCACGCGGCACCTCCGAACATCACATAGGCCCACACCGCCAGGGTGATCAGCAGGCTGCCGATCACCGACATCCAGCTGCTGCGGATGAAGGTGGCAATGCGGAATCCGATCGCGAAGTCCTGCACGATGTGGCGGATGCCATTGCACAGGTGATAGGCGAACGACCATGTCCACGCGAACAGGAACACGCGGCCATACCAGGCCCCGGCATGGCCGGTGAAGCAGTTCCAGGATTCGGGCCCCATCATCAGAGCCAACAGGCCTCCGGCGATGATGAGGGCACCAACAGACAGAAAGACGCCAGTGGCTCGATGCAGGATCGAGGTGGCCATCTGAATCTGCCAGCGATACACCTGAAGGTGCGGAGAAAGGGGACGTTGTCTGGTCGCCATTCGCTGGGCTCGTTGTCTCGGCTGGGCGGCATAAGGCCGCGTTGGCTCAATGCTGATCAAAAATCGATGCAGCGTCCGTTTTTTTCCCAATCGCCATACCGCACCGGATCGAGTCCGCCGCGGCCACCGAATTCCTCTTCCACCTCTGGTTGTTCCACGGGCACAGGGACCGGGGGAACCAGCGGGGCTTCAGCTTCGGCGTCGGGAGTGGGGGTTGTTTGGCCTATCATGATCGGTCTCGCAACGCACAAATTTTAGACCTCGTTCACGTGCCTGACAACCTTCCCCCTGCTTTCGTCGCATATCCGCGCCTGCCCGGCCATCAATTGCTGAGCCTGCAGGGCGTGGATGCGGTGGCTTTTGCCCATGCGCAGTTCAGCAGCGATGTGACCGCCCTGCCCCTGCTGCACTGGCAGTGGAGCGCGTGGCTGAGCGCCAAAGGCCGCACCCTGGCGGTGTTCCAGCTGCTGCGGCTGGCCGATGACCATGTGCTGCTGGTGCTGGCCGATGGCGATGCCGATGCGATTGCGTCGCAACTGCAGCGCTTCGTGTTCCGCCGCAAAGTGAAACTGCAGGTCCATGCAGACCTGACTGCGGCCGGGGCCTTCACTGCGCCGGAAGCGGCCACCGGCGCGGCCATCGCGCAGGCCGGCAGCCAGGGCTGGGAACTGGACCTGGGCAGCGATGCACTGCCCCGCACGCTGCGCATCGGCCCGGTCGAGGCCTTCCCGGCGAGCGACGAAGCCGAGGATGCAGCCTTCGCTCTGGCCTGGCGCCAGGCCGACCTGCGCTTTGGCCTGCCGCGACTGGAAGAAAGCCAGCGCGAGGTGTGGACCCCGCAGCAGCTGGGCCTGGACCGGCTCAATGGCTACAGCGTGAAGAAGGGCTGCTATCCCGGCCAGGAGATCGTCGCGCGCACCCATTTCCTCGGCAAGGCCAAGCGCGCGGTGCAGCTGCTGCATACCGGCGCACCGGCGCAGGCCGGCGATGGCGTGCAGCAGGACGGCGCCGCGCTCGGCACCCTGGCCAGCGTGGCAGGGGATCTGGCGCTGGCGGTGCTGCCGCTGGAGACCGGCGACAGCGAACTACAGGTGGGTGATGCGCCCGCGCAGCGGATTCCATTGCTGGATGGGTTGGCGCGCTGAGGAACCGATCCGGCACGTCATCCACGCGTGGCGTGGATCTACTGAACCCGGTGGGTGCGGACCGTTGGTCCGCACGCGTTCGGCGAAGGAAAGGTAGTACCGGCCGCTGGCCGGCACCACCGGTTACAGGCGCTCGCCGGTTTCCGGGTTGAAGAAATGCAGGCCCTGCGGGTGGATCGCCACCCGGATGTCCTCGCCCACGCCCGGCAGCGCCTGCGGCGCCACGCGCATGGTCAGCGCGTGCTGGCCGCTGCTCATGTTGACGAAGATCTCGTTTCCGACCGGCTCGATGCCTTCGATGCGCGCGGTGAACGCATGCGTGTCTTCACTGCCTGCCGGTTGCAGGTGTTCGGGACGCACGCCCACCGCAATCGGCTTCTGCAGCCATGCCGGATCGATCGTCGCCTGCCCCAGCGGCGCCTGCCACGCGCCATCGACCACGGTCACGCCACCGGCGTCGCCCTGCAGCGTGCCGCGCAGCACGTTCATCGCCGGGCTGCCGAGGAAACCGGCCACGAACAGGTTGGCCGGACGGTCGTACAGCGCCATCGGCGTATCGATCTGCTGGATGATGCCGTCCTTCAGCACCACGATGCGCTGGCCCAGGGTCATCGCCTCGACCTGGTCGTGGGTCACGTAGATCATGGTGGTGCCCAGCTTGCGGTGCAGCTGCGCGATCTCGGTGCGCACGCTGTGCCGCAGCTTGGCATCGAGGTTGGACAGCGGCTCATCGAGCAGGAACACCGCCGGCTCGCGCACCAGCGCGCGGCCGAGTGCAACACGCTGGCGCTGGCCGCCGGACATCGCCTTGGGCAGCTTGTCCATCATGTCGGTCAGGCCCAGCGTCTGCGCGGCTTCGCTGATGCGCTTGTCGATGGTGGCCTTGTCATGGCCGCGCAGCTTCAGGCCAAAGGCCAGGTTCTCGGCCACGGTCATGTGCGGGTACAGCGCGTAACTCTGGAACACCATCGCGATGTCGCGATCCTTCGGTGCCACGTCGTTGACCACGCGATCACCGATGGTCAACGTGCCGCCACTGATCTCTTCCAGCCCGGCCACCATCCGCAGCAGGGTCGATTTGCCACACCCCGACGGGCCGACCAGCACCATCAGCTCGCCGTCGGCGACCTCGAAGGTGGCGTCCTTCACCGCGACCTGGCCGTTGTCGTAGACCTTGCGCACACCCTGCAACTGCACTTTTGCCATTTCACTCATCCAGTCCGCCCGACGCCGGGCTGTCTTTTGGGACTGCCTCGGCCCTCCCGATGGCAGTGATGATTGCGCGGTTGCCGCATGACGGCGACCACTGCAATCGAATACAGTTGCCCATTCTGCCATGTAAACGTTTTCACGTGGCACTATCCGACAGTCGGTGCGCGCCGACCTGCATCGTCGACCGAACGAAGGGTTGCCGCTGTAGTGGTTTCGATTGGAACGGTACTCCGGCAACCCGGAAAGCCGGTCCAGATGAGCCTCGGACAGGCAGTTGCGCGGATGTCCCCCGAACCCAGCCATGAAGCGATTGACAACGATGTCACCCGGATCTGAAACTCGAGCGATGCACGACACACTCTTCCTGTTTGGTGCCACAGGTGATCTGGCCCAGCGCTACCTGTTCCCTTCGCTGCTGCGCCTGCTCGGCGACGGCCTGCTACCGGAGGATTTCCGCATCCGTGCGCTGGCCCTGTCCGGCCACGACACCGAAGCCTTCCATGACATCCTGCGCCCGCGACTGCAGCAGGCCATGCCAATGGCCAGTCAGGAGGACATCGCCTCGCTGCTGCGTCGCATCGACTACCGCTCGGTGGACCTGCGCGACGTCGACTCGGTGGCCGCTGCCGTGTCCGACCTGGTCGACCGCCGCTGCGTGAGCTACCTGGCGATCCCGCCGGGCCTGTACATCTCCACCTGCGAAGGCCTGGCCAAGGGTGGCGCGCTGGCCGCACCCGCGCGCCTGATGCTGGAGAAGCCGATCGGCAGCGACAGTGAAAGCGCCGAGGAGATCATCACCACCATCGGCCAGTGGATCGACGAAGACCGCGTGTTCCGCCTCGATCACTACCTGGGCAAGGCGGCGGTGCAGAACCTGATCGCACTGCGTTTCGGCAATACGCTGCTGGAAGCGGTGTGGAACCGTAACTACATCGAATCGGTGCACATCCTGGTCGCCGAGAGCGAAGGCGTGGATGGCCGCGATGCCTACTACGCGCGCTCCGGCGCCCTGCGCGATATGGTGCAGAGCCACATCCTGCAGTTGCTGTGCATGGTGGCGATGGAGCCGCCGGCGTCGCTGGAAGCCGACCGCATCCGCGATGAGAAGGTCAAGGTGCTGCGCGCCCTGCGTCCGCTTGATGCCAAGCACGCCGCGCATGACAGCATCCGCGGCCGCTACACCGCCGGCAGCATCAACGGCCAGCCGGCACAGGCCTACCAGCCGCCGGAAGGCAGCGACGTGGAGACCTTCGCCGGTGTCACCGCGCACATCGACAACTGGCGCTGGAGCGGCGTGCCGTTCCACCTGGTCACCGGCAAGCGCCTGCCCGAGCGCACCACCCGCGTGGTGGTGACCCTCAAGCCGGTCACCCATTGGTTGTTCGAGCGTCCGCAGCGCGCGCAGGCCGCACCGAATCGCCTCGTGTTCCAGCTGCAGCCGCAGGAAAACATCGAACTGGGCCTGATGAGCAGCCTGGCCGGCCCGGAATGGGGCGCGCTGGAACTGCAGCCGCTGGAGCTGGAGCTGTCGGTGCCGACCGGCCTGCACCGCCGCATCGCCTACGAACGCCTGTTCCTGGATGCCTTCAACGGCAACCACACGCTGTTCGTGCGCGATGACGAAGTGCGCGCCGCCTGGGCTTGGATCGACAGCGTGGCCGACGCCTGGAAGGAGGCCAAGCTGCCGCTGGAGCCCTACCCCGCCGGCCAGTGGGGCCCGAGCAATGCGGGCGAGTTCCTGCCGCAGGGCGTGGATGCACCGGACAGCGGAGCGTCGGAATGAGTGCCAGCAGCCAGCCCGTGCTGGTCGCCGACATCGGCGGCACCAACGCCCGCTTCGCCCTGGCCGACACCTCGCAGGACGCCCCGCTGCTGAAAGAGAGCATCCGCGAGTACGCAGTGGCGGAGTTCCCGTCGCTGGGTGATGCCGCACGCCACCATCTGGAACAGATTGGCGCCACCGCGAGCCGCGGCGTGTTCGCCGTCGCCGGTCGTGTCGATGGTGACGAAGCCCGCATCACCAACCATCCGTGGGTGATCTCGCGCAGCCGCACGGCCGCGATGCTCGGTTTCAACGAACTGCACCTGATCAACGACTTCGCCGCGCAGGCGATGGCGATCTCGCTGCTGCAGCCCGATGACGTGGTCCAGGTCGGCGGTGCCTCCTGGGTTCCGGGCAAGCCGGGCCAGCCGCGCAATTACGCAGTGATCGGGCCGGGCACCGGCCTGGGCGTCGGCGGCCTGATCCTGCGCCACGGCCGCTGTTACCCGCTGGAAACCGAAGGCGGCCATGTCAGCTTCCCGCCGGGAACGCCGGAAGAGATCCGCATCCTGGAGATCCTGTCCGAGCAGTTCGGGCGCGTCTCCAACGAGCGACTGATCTGCGGCCCCGGCCTGGTCAACATCCATCGCGCCATCTGCGAGATGGCGGGTATCGACCCGGGCCAACTGCAGCCGGTGGACGTGACCGCTCGCGCCCTGCACGGCGATCCACAGGCGATGCGTACCGTGGATGTGTTCTGCGCGGTGTTCGGCGCGATTGCCGGTGACCTGGTGCTGACCCAGGGCGCCTGGGACGGCGTGTTCCTGACCGGCGGGCTGACTCCGAAGATGCTCGATTCATTGCAGCACTCCGGTTTCCGCCAGCGCTTCGAACACAAGGGCCGGTTCTCTTCGATCATGGCACGGGTGCCGTCGCTGGCCGTGATGCATCCCCACGCCGGACTGCTGGGCGCCGCTGCCTATGCTGCCGACGCCGAACGTGACGCACCAGGAGTTGCCGCATGACCCCCGTTTTCCACGACGACCGTATCGATTTCATCAACCACGGCGATGCCGATGGCTGGATCGAAGCGGTTGCTGCCGAAATGGCACAGGCGATCAACCACGACATCAACGAGCTGGGCCGCGCACGCATCCTGTTGTCCGGCGGCACCACGCCGGCACCGGTGTACCAGGCGCTGGCCGAGCTGGACGTGCATTGGGACCGCGTTGAAGTAAGCCTGGCCGACGAGCGCTGGTTGTCGCCGCAGGATCGTGACAGCAATGCATGGCTGGTGCGCGAAAACCTGCTCACGCGTGCCGAAGGTGCGCACTTCGATCCGCTGGTGCGGATCGGCAAGCCGCTGCCCGAGTGCGTCTACACGGCCAACCTGCAGGCCCAGTACAGCCAGGCACCAAGCCTGGTTGCACTGGGCATGGGCAATGACGGCCACACCGCGTCGTTGTTCCCGGGCTCGCGCGACCTGCAGCGCGCCCTTGAAAGCACCTTGCCGTATGCCGCGCTTGATGCCACCGGCTGCCCCGGTGCCAATCAGTGGCCGCTGCGCATCACCCTGACTCCGCGCGGCCTCCGCCAGTGCCGCCAGCGCCTGCTGCTGCTGCGCGGCAAGCAGAAGCTGCAGGTGCTGCGCCAGGCATTGGACAGCAACGACCCCCAGCAGTATCCGATCCTCAACGCGATCAACCTGGACGGCGCGCGCCTGCGCGTCCACTGGGCTGATTGATGTCGGTGGCGGCGGCCTGCCGCCGCCCGCCTCTCGCCACCTCGAACGCCGGTAGCCAATGAGCCTCCATCCGCAACTGCAAGCCATCACTGAGCGCGTCATCCGCCGCAGCGCCGCCTCGCGCGCCGCCTATCTGGCAGCAATCGACGCCTCCCTGCGCGATGGCCCGTTCCGCAGCCGCCTCAGCTGCGGCAATCTCGCCCACGGTTTCGCCGCCTGCGGTGGCACCGACAAGAGCCGCCTGCGCGGTGGCGTGACGGCCAATCTGGGCATCATCACTGCCTACAACGACATGCTGTCGGCACACCAGCCGTTCGAGACCTATCCCGAACAGATCCGCGCGGTAGCCCGTGAACTCGGCGCGACCGCACAGGTGGCCGGCGCGGTGCCGGCGATGTGCGACGGCGTCACCCAGGGCCGTGGCGGCATGGAGCTGTCGCTGTTTTCGCGTGATGTGATCGCGCAGGCCACGGCGATCGGGCTCAGCCACGACATGTTCGATACCACCGTGTACCTCGGTGTGTGCGACAAGATCGTTCCGGGCCTGCTGATCGGCGCCCTCGCCTTTGGCCACCTACCCGCCGTGTTCGTGCCGGCCGGCCCGATGACGCCGGGCATTCCCAACAAGCAGAAGGCCGAAGTGCGCGAGCGCTACGCCGCCGGCGAAGCCACCCGCGAAGAACTGCTGGAAGCCGAATCGGCCTCCTATCACGGTGCGGGCACCTGCACCTTCTACGGCACCGCAAATTCCAACCAGGTGCTGCTGGAGGCGATGGGTGTGCAGCTGCCGGGCGCGTCGTTCGTCAACCCGGATACCGCGCTGCGCGATGCGCTGACCCGCGAAGCCACCGAGCGTGCGCTGGACATCACTGCGCTGGGCGACGACTTCCGCCCGCTGGGCCGGATCATCGACGAGCGCGCGATCATCAACGCGGTCATCGCGCTGATGGCCACCGGTGGCTCGACCAACCACACCATCCACTGGATCGCGGTGGCGCGTGCGGCCGGCATTGTGCTGACGTGGGACGACTTCGACGAGCTGTCGCAGCTGATTCCGCTGCTGGCCCGCGTCTATCCGAACGGCGAAGCCGACGTGAACCGCTTCGCTGCAGCGGGCGGCCCGGCGTTCGTGTTCGGCGAGCTGATCAAGGCTGGCCTGATGCATGGCGATCTGGTCAGCGTGGCCCGTGGCGGCATGGCCGACTACGCCCTCGAACCGCAGCTGCGCGAGGGCAAGCTGGTCTATCTGCCGGGCCTGGAACGCAGTGCCGATGAAGAAGTGGTACGCGGTGTCGACAATCCGTTCGAGAGCCAGGGCGGCCTGCGCCTGCTGCGCGGCAACCTGGGCAAGTCACTGATCAAGCTGTCGGCGGTGAAGCCGCAGTACCGCACCATCGAAGCGCCAGCCGTGGTGGTGGATGCGCCGCAGGTGCTGAACAAGCTGCACGCCGGCGGCCTGCTGCCTGAGCATTTCGTGGCGGTGGTGCGTTACCAGGGACCACGTGCGAACGGCATGCCCGAACTGCATTCGCTGGCACCGCTGCTGGGTCTGCTGCAGAACCAGGGCCGGCGCGTGGCACTGGTCACCGATGGTCGCCTGTCCGGCGCGTCGGGCAAGATTCCGGCAGCCATCCACGTGACGCCGGAAGCCGCACGCGGTGGTCCGCTGGGCAAGGTGCGCGAGGGCGACATCATCCGCCTGGATGGTGAGGCCGGCACGCTTGAAGTGCTGGTGGATGCGGCCGAATGGGCCGCGCGTGCGCATGCGCCGAATACGGCACCGGCCGCCAATGACCTGGGCCGCAACCTGTTCGCGATCAACCGACGCGTGGTGGGTCCGGCGGATCAGGGGGCGATCTCGATTTCGTGTGGCCCGGCGGCGGCTGATGGGGGGCCGTGGGATTACGACGCGGAGTATGAGCTGGGGCACGATGCGGCGGCGGCGGCGGCGCCGCATGAGGCGAAGGACGCCTGAGGGATTGAAGAGCGTTGCGGGTTTGTCGCAGCGGTAGATTTCCTGGCTGAGGGCGCGATCAGCCCCAGCCGGGACACGCCGTAAACCCATCCATGGGGGCTCGGTCGCGGCATCCATGCCGCTCACGGTCCCGTCTGGGGCTGATCGCGCCCTCCTGACACTCTCCGGCGCATCAATGCCGCGAAGTGATCATTGAAAATCAAATTCGAAAGCAAAGGCAGAAGCAGAGCTATGGGTATCGAACAACATCAGGTGCGGGCGGCGGAGCTGTTGCATGCGGCGGGCATCCTGCCGGTGGTGACGATTCATACGCTGGACCAGGCACGCGCGGTCAGTGCAGCGTTGCTGGAAGGTGGTCTGCCGGCGATCGAGCTGACGCTGCGGACGCCGGTAGCGATGGAAGCGCTGGCGATGCTCAAGCGTGAGCTGCCGGATGTGGTGGTCGGTGCCGGCACGGTGCTGACCGTGGAGCAGATGCAGCAGTCCATCGATGCGGGCGCGGATTTCCTGGTGACGCCGGGTACGCCGCCGGTACTGGCCGATGCGCTGGCCGCTGCTCCGCTGCCGGTGGTGCCGGGTGCAGCCACGCCGACCGAGCTGCTGTCGCTCTACGCGCGCGGCTTCCGCGTGTGCAAGCTGTTCCCGGCCACAGCCGTGGGCGGCCTGGCGATGATCAAGGGCGTTGCTGGCCCGATTGCCGACCTCAAGCTGTGCCCGACCGGTGGCATCACCGAGAACACCGCCGCCGAGTACCTGGAGCAGAAGAACGTGGTCTGCATCGGTGGCTCGTGGATGGTGCCGGGCAACTGGATCGATGCGGGCCAGTGGGACAAGGTGCGCGAAAGCGCGGCGCAGGCCGCGAAGATCGTCAAGCGCGTACGCGGCCACTGAGTCCGATGCAGGTGTAGAGCCGAGCCCACGCTCGGCTCCGCGCCAGCGGACCGGAAAGCAGCCGAGCATGGCTATGCCGGTCGTCCTGACCGGCACCCTTTGGGCCGTCGCAAGCGACGTTGGCAGCGGCTCCTGCCGCTACCTTCGGCTCTACAAAAGCCAGCATCCCGAGCGCGCGACCCGCTCCCGCTCTTCCTTCTTCATTCCGCGGTGGATGCCACAGGAAACTGTCCAAGGTCGGGCAGGTTGGGTTCGCGGGGGTGTGAGCCGCATGGATGCGGCGACCAAGCCCCCATGGATGGGTTCACGGCGTCCCCCGCGAACCCAACCTGCCCGGCCATGCCACCGATGTCAGCGGCGATACACCGCGAGGGGCTCAGCCGTTGGCCGAAACCCTTACAGCGGCCGTGCCGGATCCACCAGCCCATACTGGCTGGCCATCCGCGCCAACGCGATGTTGTCGTGGATCCCCATCTTCTCGAACAACCGCGCCTTGTGCGTGTTCACCGTCTTCGCACTCAGGCTCAGGCGCCGCGCGATGTCTTCCTGGCGCAGGCCCTGGGTCAGCAGCAGCGCCACCTCAAGCTCGCGCGGCGACAGGTTGTCGAACGGCGAACCGTTGCCTTCCACCGTCGACAGCGCCAGGTTCTGCGCGATGCTCGTGCCCAGGTAACGCCGTCCGGCGGCGACGTCGCGCACCGCGCGCAGCAGTTCCTGTGCATCACAGCCTTTGCCGATGTAGCCGGCGGCACCCGCTTCGAGCAGGCGCTTGGGCAGCGGGCCATCTTCCAGCACCGACACGATCACCACCCGCGTGCTGCGGTGACCACGCACGATGCGCTCGGTCACTTCCATCCCGCTCACACCAGGCAGGTGCAGATCGCACAGCACCACGTCCGGTTGCAGCTGGCGGATCGCGGGCAGCGCTTCTTCGCCCGTCTCGGCCTCGCCCACCACCTCAATGTCGGTGTCACTCGACAGTATCATCTTCATCCCGGTGCGGACCAACGCGTGGTCATCCACCAGGTAGACTCGAATCGTCATTCACGTACCTCTTCGAATGCGGCCAATACGGGTCAACCTAGGCAGGAGCACCTGACCACTGCAAGCGCGGATGTTGCGCAATTCCGGCGTTCTGCCTTGCGCATCACATTCTTCACGCATTGATCGTGTCCCTTGCCCTGCAGAACCCACTACAACGAAACAACCCGTCCCTCAGGTAGACGCCCTTGGGAGGGCATCCACGTCACTCCCCTTGCGTGATCGCTTCGCTGGCCGTCGCTGGCGGCGAACCGTGCCGTCGCCATGGGTGACGGCGACTGAACATGACCAGATAGCACCCTACCACCCAAACCAGCGCGGCACACCATCCGGCCAGGATGTCCGAGGGGTAGTGCACCCCCAGATAGACCCGGGAAACGCTCACCAGCAGGCTGAACGCTGGCGCCAGCAGCAGTACCGGCCAGCGCCAGCGGGTATTCCAGGCCAGCAGCACCAGGGTGACCGCCAGGGTCATCGAGCCCATCGCGTGGCCACTGGGGAAACTGAACGTGGATTCCGGCGCGATCGATTCCCACAGGCTGGGGCGGTCACGCTGGAAGAAGTGCTTGCTGCCCATGTTCAGCAGCGCCGACCCTACGAAGCTCACGGCCACGAAGGTCGCTTCGCGCCAGCGCCGGTGCCAGGCCAGCGCGCCGACAATCAGCACGTCGGCCGGGATCAGGAACCACTCGTACCCCAGCTTCGACAGCAATACGAAGATCCGGTCCAGCCACGGCGAATGCAGACCGTGCATCTGCCACAGCAGCGGCGCGTCGAAGTGGAAGGACTCGAACTCGTGCACCTCGTCGGCCAGGGCGACGAATCCGGCCAACGGCAGCAGCACACCGGCAAACAGCAACAGCAGCCGCCAGGCATTGCGCGCCATCCAGTGGCGGAAACCGGAGGCTGGCTCCGGTGCAGCGAGGATCGTCGGCTTACCCGGCGCTTCGGACATAGGTGCGTTCAACGTAATCATCGATCAGGGCGACGAATTCCTGGGCGATGTTCTCGCCACGCAGGGTCACCTTCTTCTCGCCATCGACAAACACCGGTGCCGACGGTGCTTCACCGGTACCCGGCAGCGAGATGCCGATGTTGGCATGCCGCGACTCACCCGGCCCGTTGACCACGCAGCCCATCACCGCCAGGGTCATGTTCTCCGCGCCCGGATGCTGGATCTTCCACATCGGCATCTTTTCGCGCACATGGGTCTGCACCACCTTCGCCAGCTCCTGGAAGAACTCCGAGGTGGTACGGCCGCAGCCCGGGCACGCCGTGACCAGCGGCGTGAACGCGCGCTGGCCGGTGGTCTGCAGCAGTTCCTGGGCGACGATCACCTCCTGCGTGCGCGACTGCCCCGGTTCGGGCGTCAGCGAAATGCGGATGGTGTCGCCGATGCCTTCCTGCAGCAGCACGCTCAACGCCGCCGCCGAAGCGACGATACCCTTGCTGCCGATGCCGGCTTCGGTCAGGCCCAGATGCAGGGCGAAGTCCGAACGCTGGGCCAGGTCGCGGTAGACCGCGATCAGTTCCTGCACGCCGCTCACCTTTGCGGAAAGGATGATGCGATCGCGCGGCAGGCCGATGTCCACGGCCTGCTCTGCCGAATCCAGCGCCGAACGGATCAGCGCCTCGCGCAGCACGCGGCCGGCGTCCCAGGGTTGTTCGCGGTGGTTGTTCTCGTCCATCAGCTTCGCCGCCAGGGCCTGGTCCAGCGAGCCCCAGTTGGCACCGATGCGCACCGGCTTGTTGTAGCGGATGGCAAACTCGATCAGCTGGGCGAACTGCAGGTCCTTCTTCTTGCCGAAGCCCACGTTGCCCGGGTTGATGCGGTACTTGGCCAGCGCTTCGGCACAGGCCGGTTCGGCCGTCAGCAGCTGGTGGCCGTTGTAATGGAAATCACCGATCAGCGGTACGTCGATGCCCATCATCGCCAGCTTGTCGACAATGCGTGGGATCGCTGCGGCCGCTTCGACGGTATTGACGGTCAGGCGCACCATTTCCGAGCCGGCGCGCCAGAGCTCGGCAACCTGCTTCACGCTCGAAGCCACGTCGGAGGTGTCGGTGTTGGTCATCGACTGCACCACCACCGGCTTGCCACCGCCCACGGTGACTCCACCGATCTGGACCGAATGGGTCAAGCGACGGGGCCAGGCAGTGGCATCGGAGGGGGCTGTGGGGCGGGTGACGGCGTCATGCATGCGGGCATTCTAACGCTCGCCCAGACCTTGCGGGTGTGTCGCATTCAGGCGGCAGACCGGCTGCGGCCGATTGTCGCAGGCAGGCATCCCTGCGAACGCATACGATGGGCGTGAATGACCGGTCCCGACGCCCCGTTTCTCAGAACCCTGTGCAGCCTGCGCTGGCTGGCCGTGGCTGGCCAGGCAGCCACCATCCTGGTCGCCACCTGGGTGCTGGGACTGCCCTTGCCGCAACTGCCGCTGTGGTCGGGCGTCGCTGTGCTTGCCGTGTTCAACCTGTATACGCAGCTGCGCCCGGAGCCGGCCGATACCGCGCCACTGACCGCCTTCGGCCACATCCTGGTTGATGTGATCATCCTCACCTGGATGGTCAGCTGGAGCGGCGGCATCGCCAATCCGTTCGGCTCACTGTTCCTGATCCTGATCGCTCTGGCCGCCTTCGCCCTGCCCCTGCGCTGGGCCCTGGCCGTGGCCAGCGCCTGCCTGCTGGGCTATGCCGCCAGCGGACTGTTCGGGCAACCGCTGCCGACGGGCTACTTCAATGCACTGGACCTCAATCGCTGGGGCGTGATCGCCACCTTCCTGCTATCCGCTGCGGTCGTGCTGATCTTCTCCACCCGGCTGGCGATCGCCCTGCGCGAACGCGAGCTGGAACTGTCGGCCCTGCGCGAACGCTTCGCGCGCAACGAAGGCATCGTCGCCCTGGCCACGCATGCGGCCTCGGTGGCGCACGAACTGAACACACCGCTGGCGACCATGACCCTGCTTGCCGACGACGTGGCCGAACGCAGCGAAGAGCCGGAAGTGCGCGAGGACATGGAAACCCTGCGCGAACTGCTGGTGCAGTGCCGTGAACGTGTGCTGGCACTGGCCGCACCGGCCTCCAACGACCGTCCCGGGCGCGCCCACTCCACGGCCCAGCAGGTACTGGAACAATGGCGACTGGTGCGCCCGACCATTGACCTGCACCGGAACGACGACGCACCGCTGCGCCTGCCGCTGGACCCCGGCGTCGGCCACCTGTTGATGGTGCTGCTGAACAACGCTGCCGATGCCGGCGAACAGGCCGGACGGCCGCGCGTCGACCTCAGCCTGCGCATCGAAGGCGACGACCTGATCGGCGAAGTACGCGACTACGGCCATGGCTTCGATGCCCGCGCCGCAGTGCTGCCGGGCAAGCTGTTCGGCAGCAGCAAGAGTGAAGGCCTGGGCGTCGGCCTTGCCCTGTCCCATGCCACCATCGAACGCCTGGACGGCGAGATGTGGATGCGCCCGGCCCAAGGGGCCGGTAGCCGCGTCGGCTTCCGCCTGCCGTTGGCCCCCCGCGAGGAATGACCATGACTGCTTCTACCCTTGGCCTGCTGGTCGACGACGATGAACTCTACCTGCGCACGCTGCAGCGCAGCTTGGCCCGCAAAGGGCTGGAGACGCAGACCGCACAGGATGCGGCCAGTGCGCTGATGCTGGCCCGCCAGCATCCGCCCGCCTTCGCGTTGATCGACCTGAAACTGGGCAGCGATTCCGGCCTGGCCCTGATCCAGCCGCTGCGCGCGCTGCGTGCAGACATGCGCATCCTGCTGGTGACCGGCTATGCCAGCATCGCCACCGCGGTGGAGGCGATCAAGCTCGGCGCCGACGACTATCTGCCCAAGCCCTCGACGGTGCCGATGATCCTGCGCGCGCTGGGCGAGGAAGACGACGGCCCCGCCGATGACGGCGAGATGGAAGTGCCCGATGCGATGACCCCGATCAGCCGCCTGCAGTGGGAACACATCCAGCAGGCGATGCATGAAACCGGCGGTAATGTGTCGGCAGCGGCCCGGTTGCTGGGCATGCACCGGCGTTCGCTGCAGCGCAAGCTGGCCAAGCGGCCGAGCCCGGAGCGCGATCCGAGCCGGTAACGCGGCACACCCTTCGCGGTAGTGCCGGCCGCTGGCCGGCAACATCATGAACACATCACCTTGATGCCGGCCAGCGGCCGGCACTACCAGAGCCTCAGCGCTTCAATTGCGCCAGGATCTCGCGGGTCATCGGATCGGCAATCGCCACATCCTCGCCCTGCAGCGCCGGCAGCAGGCCACTGGCCAGCTGCTTGCCCAGCTCGACACCGAACTGGTCGAAGGCGTTGATGTTCCAGATCACCGACTGCACGTACACCGCGTGCTCGTACATCGCGATCAATGCGCCCAGTGCCTGTGGGGTGAGCGCGTCGAGCAGGATCATCGTGCTCGGACGGCCGCCCGGGTAGTCACGATGCGGATCGTCGCTGCTCTGGCCGTTGGCCAGTGCTTCGGTCTGCGCCAGCAGGTTGGCCATCAATGCCTGATGGTTGACCGTATACGGATCATCATTGTGCACGCAGCCGATGAAATCGGCCGGAATGATGCTGGTGCCCTGGTGCAGGGCCTGGAAGAAGCTGTGCTGCACGTCGGTGCCTGCACCACCCCACCACACCGGCACGGTGTCGGTGCTGACCGGCTGGCCGTCGCGCTGCACGCGCTTGCCCAGGCTTTCCATCACCAGCTGCTGCAGGTAGGCCGGCAGCAGCGCCAGGCGCTGGTCGTAGGTCATCACCGCGTGCGTGGCATGGCCCAGCAGATTACGGTTCCAGATGTCGGTCAGGCCGTGCAGTACCGGCAGGTTGCGCTCCAGCGGCGCATCCAGCGCATGCGCGTCCATCTGCGCGGCGCCTTCCAGCAGCTGCTCGAAACGCTCGAAACCGATGGCCAGTGCGATCGGGAAACCAACGGCCGACCACAGCGAATAGCGGCCACCCACCCAGTCCCACATCGGCAGCACGCGATCGGCGGCAATGGCGAAGGCCTTGGCGGCGCGCTCCGGGTTGGCGCTGACCGCGTACAGGCGCTCGCTGCCACCCAGCCAGTCATGCAGGATCTGCCCGTTGAGCAGGGTTTCCTGGGTACCGAAGGTCTTGGAAATGAGGATGCCGGCGGTCTTCGCCGGATCCAGCGTGGCCAGCGTGCGCTGCATGGCGGCGCCGTCCACGTTCGACACGAAATGCACGCGCAGGCGTGCGCCACTGACCGGACGCAGTGCGTCGGCCACCAGACGCGGACCGAGATCGGAACCACCGATGCCGACACTGACTACGTCGGTCACGCCACTGTCTTCCAGTGCGCGCACCAGCACGCCCATGCGCTGGCGGATGCCGCGCGCGGTGGCATAGGCCTCGGCCGCCACCGGCGCGTCAACCACATCACCGCGAAGCGCGCTATGCAGCGCCGCGCGGCCTTCGGTCAGGTTGACCTGCTCGCCACGGAACAGGCGCGTGATAGCGCCGCCGACATCACGTTCGGCAGCCAGCGCCAACAGCGCCTGCAACGCCGCGGCATCGTATTTCTGCCGGGCGAAGTTGACATACAACGGACCGACCCGCAGCGCCAGATCCTGTACGCGGCCGGGTTCGGCGGCGAGCAGGCTGGGAATGCTTGCGCCCTTCAGGCGCTGGGCGTGGGAATGCAGCGAGTCGAATCCGTTGTTCGTTGTCATGCGGCCTGGGTCGGGATCGTGTCGTTGGTGTGGGAGATCTGGTTGTTGCCATCCACGTACACCAGCTTCGGCTTGAAGCTGTCCGCTTCCTGCTCGGTCATGCTGGCGAAGGCGGCAATGATGATGATGTCACCGACCTGCACGTGGCGCGCGGCGCCACCATTGAGCGAGACGACGCCGCTGCCGGCTTCGGCGCGGATCGCGTAGGTCGAGAAGCGCGCACCGTTGGTCACGTCCCAGATGTGCACCTGCTCGAATTCGCGGATGCCGGTGGCAGCCAGCAGGTTGTCATCGATGGCGATCGAGCCTTCGTAGTTCAGCTCGGAATGGGTGACGGTGGCGCGGTGGATCTTGGTCTTGAGCAGGGACAGGTGCATGGAGGCGCTGCAACGGCAAAGGAAAGAGCGGATTCTAGCACCCGCGTGGCACCGGGCAGCATGGCCGGCAACCCGTTCAGGTAGCGCCGGGCCATGCCCGGCGAGCGCATCGGCAGCAGCCCTTGGTCCGCCGGGCATGGCCCGGCGCTACCCATCAGGCGGAACTCAGAACTCCAGGTTGTCGATCAACCGGGTGGTGCCCAGGCGCGCAGCGATCAAGGCCACCCGACCGCCGCCATCGAAGCTCGGTTCGGCCAGCTCCGGCGTGCGCAGCACCGCGTAATCCACCTGGAAGCCCGCCGCCTGCAGCGCAGCCACGGCGTCGGCCTCGATGCGTTCACGTGCCTGCCCGGCCACGTAGCCCTCGCGCATGCCCAGCAGGGTGCGGTGAAGGGTGGTCGCCACCGGGCGCTGCTCGGCGCTGAGGTACTGGTTGCGCGAGCTCTTGGCCAGGCCATCCTCGTCGCGCACGATCTCGGCACCGACGATCTGGATCGGGAACGACAGCTCGGCCACCATCTGCTTGATCACTGCCAGCTGCTGGTAGTCCTTGCGGCCGAATACGGCCACGTCCGGCTGCACCTGCAGGAACAGGCGCGCCACCACCGTGCAGACGCCATCGAAGTGGCCTGGGCGGCTGGCGCCTTCCAGCACTTCACTGACGCCGGGCGCATGCATCTGCGTGGTCTTGTCCACGCCCAGCGGGTACATCGCTTCGACGCTGGGCAGCCACACCGCGTCGCAGCCCACCTGCTCCAGCCCGGACACATCAGCCTCGGGGGTGCGCGGATAGCGGCTGAAATCCTCGTTCGGCCCGAACTGCGTCGGGTTGACGAAGATGCTGGCCACCACCTTGTCGGCATACTGCTTTGCCAGGGTGACCAGTGCATGGTGCCCGCCGTGCAGGTTGCCCATGGTCGGCACCAGCGCCACGCGCAGGCCCTCGCCCTTCCACTGCGCGATCTGCACGCGCAGTGCACCGAGTTCGTTGAAGGTCTGGATCATTGGGCGTACGCGTGCTCTTCGTCGGGGAAGCTGCCATCGCGGACGGCATCGGCGTAGGCACGGGTGGCACCGGCCACCGAACCACCTTCGGCCAGGAAGTCCTTGACGAACTTCGGACGACGGTGGCCGCTGTCCAGGCCGAGGAAGTCGTGCAGTACCAGCACCTGGCCGTCGCACTGCGGGCCAGCACCGATACCGATGGTCGGCACGGGAACGGCAGCGGTGACGGCAGCGGCAACCGGCGTCGGCACGCATTCGAGCACCATGATGCTGGCGCCCGCCTCGGCAACGGCCTTGGCGTCGTCCACCAGCTGGCGCGCGGCATCGCCACGGCCCTGGATCTTGAAGCCCCCCAGGCGCAGCACTGACTGCGGGGTCAGGCCCAGGTGCGAGCAGACCGGAATTTCACGCTCGACCAGGTAGCGGATGATGTCGACCTTGAAGCCAGCGCCTTCGATCTTGACCATCTCGGCACCGGCCTGCAGCAGCTGCAGCGACGCGTCCAGCGCGCGCTCCGGGGTGGCATCGGCACCGAACGGCAGGTCGGCGATCAGCAGCGCGCGCTGCAGCACGCGGGCGACCGCACGGGTGTGGTAGACCATGTCGGCGACGGTCACCGGCAGGGTCGAATCATGGCCCTGCACGACCATGCCCAGCGAATCGCCGATCAGGATCAGGTCGACACCATTGGCATCGAACGTGCGGGCGAAGCCTGCGTCGTAGGCGGTCAACATGACCAGCTTCTGGCCATTGCGCTTGGCCTCGGCCAGGGCGGGAACGGTCCAGGGCTTGCTGTCTGCGTGGGTGCTCATGTGCTGATAACCGGGGGAGATAACCCGGGCATTATCACCCTAACGGCGCGATCCCGCAGGCATCCACCCGCATCACTGCATCCCGCACGCGGCCATGGCCGGGAATGGCCAGATCAGCGGCGATTTCGGCCAACGGCACCAACACGAACGCACGCTCGTGCAGGTAGGGATGCGGCACCTTCAGCTCGGGCAGGTCCAGCACCTGCTCGCCGAACAGCAGCAGGTCCAGATCGAGCGCGCGCGGACCCCAGTGCACGGCAGGGTCGCGCACGCGCCCGAAGCGCTGCTCCAGCGCGAGCATGGCCTGCAGCAGCGCGACAGCGGACAGGTCCGTGTCGACCGAGGCCACCGCGTTGACGAAGGGCGGCTGGTCCTCATTGCCCCATGCCGGCGTCGCGTACAACCGCGACGCCAGCGTCAGCCGGGTTCCGGGCAGCTCGCCCAGCGCGGCGATGGCCGCGCGGACGGTGTTGGCTGCGTCGCCAAGATTGGCGCCCAGCCCGATCCAGGCAGCGGTCATCGATTACTCGGCGGCACCGGCAGCGGCGCCATCAGGACGACGACGACGGCGACGACGCTTGCGCGGTGCCCCAGCCTCCTCATCGCCGGCCTCGCTGTGCAGCGAATCCAGCGACGAATCCAGCTCATGCCCGGACTGCGCCTGCGCTTCGCGCCAGAACGCGACGTCGGCTTCGTGCTCTGCCGAGGCCACCTGGCGCAGGGCCAGGAAATCGAAGGCAGCACGGAAACGGGGGTGGCTGAGCGTGCGCATCACGCGCTTGCGCTGGCGCGAACTGAAGCGTGCCTGCAGCAGCCAGATCTCCTGCATGGGCAGCGAGAAACGGCGCGGCAATGCGATGGTGCTCAACTGCTGCACGGTGACGCGGTCGGCGGCGCGACGTTGTGCCTCTTCCGGTGCCACGCCCTGCTTGAGCAGGGTTGCCTGCGCGCGGCAATAGGCCGGCCACAGCAACAGCGCGAACAGGAACGCAGGCGACACGGGCTCGTCATTGGCCACGCGTGCATCAGTGTTGGCCAGGCCCTCGACCAGCATGCGGCGCAGCGCGCCGGTGCGGTTCGACTTCAGCGCCTTGGCGCTTTCCGGGAACAACACGTCAAACAGACCGTAACGTTCCAGCCCTTCGAAGCTCGCCACGCCGTGCCCGGACAGGAACAGCTTCAGGACTTCCTCGAACAGGCGCGCCGGGGCGGCTTCATTGAGCAGGCCGGCCAGCTGCGGAATCGGCGCGGCGGTGCCCTCTTCGATCTGGAAGCCGAGCTTGGCCGCCAGGCGGACCGCACGCAGCATGCGCACCGGGTCTTCCTGATAGCGCTGCACCGGGTCGCCGATGAGCTTCATCAGGCGCGCCTGCACGTCTTCGAAACCGCCGGTGTAGTCGCGCACCGAGAAGTCTTCGATGGCGTAGTACAGGGCGTTGCAGGTGAAGTCGCGGCGCACGGCGTCGTCTTCGATGGTGCCGTACACGTTGTCGCGCACCAGCATGCCGTTTTCCATCTCGCGGTCGCCGCTGCCGTCATCGCTGTTGGCACGGAAGGTGGCGACTTCGATGATCTCGCGGCCGAACACAACATGGGCAAGGCGGAAACGGCGGCCGATCAGGCGGCAGTTGCGGAACAGCTGCTTGACCTGCTCGGGCGTGGCATCGGTGGCCACGTCGAAATCCTTGGGTTGGCCATTGACCAGCAGATCGCGCACCGCGCCGCCGACAAGGTAGGCGCCGAAGCCGGCGTCGCGCAGCCGATAAAGCACGCGCAATGCGTTCGGGCTGATGTCCTTGCGGGAGATCGTGTGCTGGTCGCGCGGGATGACGCGCAGGCTGAACGGTGATGTAGCAGAGGAAATGATGTTGGCGCTTCCGGTTGAAGTTTCGGGATTGCCCAATGGCATCGAGGTGCATATACTAGCGCTCCTGCACCGGCAGCGACACACTGCTCCCTTCGTCTAGTGGTTAGGACGTGGCCCTCTCAAGGCTAAAACAGGGGTTCGAGTCCCCTAGGGAGCACCAGTCGCCGCAGCAGGAACCGAAAAAGCCCGCCTTGTGCGGGCTTTTCTGTTTTCCGGGGATTGTGATCGTGGCGATCGGCTTGGTCGCTTTGGCGCCTGCCTGCAATCGGCTTGAGCCGGTGGGGTCACCCAGGGCAGGACACGCCGTGAACCCTTCCATGGGGGCTCGATGGCGCCATCCTTGGCGCCAACGGTCCTGCCCTGGGTGACCCCACCGACTCTGGACGGTTTCCCGCGAGCCGCGGCAGCAACCGACCAGCGCGTCGCCGCGTCCGCACGCACCATGAAACTGTCAGGAGGGGGCAGGGAGGCGCGAACGGATCGCTCCGAAGCCGAAGCGCGTCAGCCTTCCATCTGCTCCAGCTCCTTGCCCTTGGTCTCGCGCACGTAGCGGATGACGAAGATGATCGAGAGGATCGCAGCCACGGTGTAGATGCCGTACGCGCCGGCCAGGCCGATACCGGCCAGCAGCATCGGGAAGGTCACCGTGATCGCGAAGTTCGACGTCCACTGCGCCGCACCGGCCACGGCCAACGCCGGGCCACGGATCTGGTTCGGGAACATCTCGCCCAGCATCACCCACATCACCGGGCCCCATGACATGTTGAAGAACACTACATAGACGTTGGCTGCTACCAGCGCCAACCGCCCCATGCCATCGGACAGCTGCAGGCGACCATCGGCCAGACTGCCACTGGCGAACGCGACCACCATCAGCACAAGGGCCACCGACATGCCGACCGAACCGACCCACAGCAGCGGCTTGCGGCCGATGCGATCGATCAGCACCACCGTCAGCAGGCAGGCGCCAATGCTCAGCGCACCCGACAATACGTTGATCAGCAGCGCGTCGCTTTCCGAGAAACCAACCGCCTGCCACAACACGGCGCCGTAATAGAACACCACATTGATGCCGACCAGCTGCTGGAACATCGCCAGGCCGATGCCGACCCAGACAATGGGGCGCAGCTTGCCGGTAGCCTTGTTGAGCAGGTCACCGAAACGCGGCTTGTGCTGGTCCTGGGCCAGGCTCGCTTCAATCTCGGCCTGCTTGTTCACCGCGGCACGCTCACCGTACAACCGGCCAAGCACCGCCCTCGCCTGCACCTGGCGACCCTTCATCACCAGGAAACGCGGGCTTTCCGGGATCACCAGCAACAGCAGCAGGAACAGCAGTGACGGCAGCGCCTGCATCCAGAACATCCAGCGCCATGCCTCCTGCCCAAGCCAAAGCGGCTCGGTCGAGGCACCTGCGGCCCGGGCCAGCAGATAATTGCTGAGGAACGCCGCGAACAAGCCGCAGATGATCGCCATCTGCTGCACCGTCGCCAGCCGGCCGCGATAACGCGCCGACGCGACTTCGGCGATGTAGGCCGGCGACATCACGCTGGCCGCACCAACGGCGAATCCACCGAGCACGCGTGCGCAGACGAACAACCAGGACGCATGTGCAGCGCCGGCACCCAGTGCCGACACCAGAAACATCACCGCTGCCACGATCAGCACGCCGCGCCGCCCCAGCCGATCGCCAAGCCAGCCGGCCGCGAACGCGCCGATGGCGCACCCCAGCAGCATCGAGGCGACTTCGAAGCCCAGCGCGGCCTCGCTGGAGTTGAAGGCCTGGCGAAGTCCGTCGACGGTGCCATTGATGACGCCACTGTCGAAACCAAACAGGAAGCCCCCAAGGGTGGCGGCGCAACTGATCAGGACGATGAAGGCGGTGTTCTCACCGCCATTGGAGGCGGCACCGGGCTGGACTGGCGACATGAAGAATCCTGCATTGGAAGGGGGCCGACCGGAGCGGGCAGGCGGCCTGGGCAGCGTCGCACAGGGCGGGCATGCCGCCAAATGTGCATTCGGGGCACCAATCCGCCCCACTTTCACGCGGCGACCGGCAGCGGGGTCCAACCTGTTCTAGAATTGGCAGGTTCAGAAAGCGATTCGCCCCCTACCCATGCCCTTTGTCGTCACCGAAAACTGCATCAAGTGCAAACACACCGATTGCGTGGAAGTGTGCCCCGTGGATTGCTTCCACGAAGGCCCGAACTTCCTGGTGATCGACCCGGACGAGTGCATTGACTGCACCCTCTGCGAACCCGAGTGCCCGGTCAACGCGATCTTCCCGGAAGACGACGTGCCCGCGGGCCAGGAAGGTTTCGTCGCCCTCAACGCCGAGCTGGCGAAGGCGTGGCCGGTACTGACCGTGCGCAAGGACCCGCCGGCCGACGCCGGTGAGTGGGACGGCAAGCCGGACAAGCTGAAGCTGCTGGAGCGCTGAGGCGCCGGCAACGGCAGAAAAAAGGGCGCCATGGGCGCCCTTTTTTCTGCTTCCGGTAGCGCCGGGCCATGCCCGGCGGAACCTTGGACCGCGCTGCGCGCTCGCCGGGCATGGCCCGGCGCTCCGGCCATTACGGGGCCAGCTTGGCCTTCAGTGCAGCAATCAGCTTCACCGGCGCTGCGGCAGTGGCCGGCAGGCCACGCGGGTCGACTGCGGAGATATAGGCACCGGCGTCGACAGCGACCACACGCACCAGGAAGTTGCTGCCTTCATAGGCCACGTCGTACGAGCCCAGCAGCTGCGCGCGGGTGGCGATGGTCAGGCCTTCCACGCCCTCCAGCGCGGTACCGACCTTGGCGAAGGCTTCATCCTTGCTGCCGGCAATGGTGAAGCCGGTTGCGCTGACCGCCGGGGCGGCGGCGGCCGGCGTGGCCGGCTTGGTCGCCGAGCTCAGGGTCGGCACCTGGTTGTTGCCGGCACCCGCCGGCAGGTTCAGGTCCGGCGGCACTTCCAGCGGACGCACTTCCGGGGCCAGGGCATAGTCGCCCTTGACGCCACGCTTGAAGCAACCGGTGGTGCCGGCGGCGACAGCTACAGCAAGCAGGGCGTAGGACAGCACGCGGACGGTGGAAACGGATTGGCGCATGTGAATCTCCTGGATCAGACCAAGACGGAAGGTCAGTGGCTGGAAAGGGCTTCGAGGGCGGCGATATCGCCGGCGAGATGGTCGGCGGCAGGCGCATGTGCAGCCGAAAGCGGCAGCAACGGCAGGCGCAGATCGTGACCGATGCCGATCCGACGCAACAGCGCCTTGACCGGAATCGGGTTGGATTCGACACCGCAGAAGTCGTGGAACGGCTGCAGGCGCGCATCCCAGGATTCAACGGCTTCATGGTCACGGGCAGCGGCCAGGTCGCACATCCGGCGGTAGGCACCGGGCAGCACGTTGGAACCGACCGAGATCAGGCCATCCATGCCGGCCTGGATCGAACGTGCGGCAGTCCCGTCATCACCGGTAAGCACGGCGAAGTTCGGGCCGCGCAGGTCCAACAGCGCGCGAACGCGGCCGGTATCACCCACCGCTTCCTTGATGCCGACGATGTTCGGATGGCTGGCGAGCTCGGCCACGGTCTCCGGCAGCATGTCGCAGCCGGTACGGCCGGGCACGTTGTACAGCACCACCGGCAATCCGGCCTGGTCGGCAACCGCGCGGTAATGCGCGATCAGGCCGGCCTGGGTCGGCCGCACGTACGGCGGGGTGACCACCAGCGCGTGGGTGGCACCGAGCGCGGCGGCGCGACGGGTCTGCTCGATGGTCTTGGCTGTGCCGGACAGGCCGGTGCCGGCCAGGACCGGAACGCGGCCGGCGATGCGTTCGACCGCACTGGCCAGCAGCTGGTCGTACTCCGCATCGGACAGGGTGGCTGCCTCGCCGGTGGAGCCGGCAACGACAACGCCTTGGACGCCACCCTCCAGCTGCAGGTGCAGCAGGCGCTGCCAACCGTCGGGGTCGAGTGCACCGTCGGCCCGGAAGGGGGTCGCCAGCGCGGTGATGAGGCCGGAAAGGGACAAGGACGTGCTGCTCTTGGCTGGGGAGGGAAAACGCCCGCCACGAAAGGCCGGGGGCGATCTGAATGTTACTTGCGGCGCGAAAGCACGGGCAAGTATGCTGGACACCGGTGGATCCCCGCCTCTGGCGGGCATTCAGACTAACGCATGCATTACCCGGAATCGCCTTGACCGACACCACCCCGCGCCCAGCGCCCAGCGAAAACCACCTCCTGATCAACGCCTATACGACGCATCCGGAGTCCCCCCTGCTGTCCGTCACCCGCCGCATCGCCGACAGCGGGTGCAACCTGGTGGATGCGCGCCTGGCCACCGTGGGCCGCGATGTCTCGGTGACCGCACTGGCCACCGGCTCCTGGGATTCGGTCGCCAAGCTGGAAGCGATGCTGACCCGGCTCGAGCGCGAGGAAGGCCTGAAGCTGGTCTGGTACCGCACCGAAGCCAAGCAGGCGCAGTCCAACCTGCTGCCGTACATCGTCGAGGTGATCGCCGCCGACAAGCCGGGCATCCTGTTCCAGCTGGCCGATTTCTTCGACCGCCAGGGCATCACCATCGAGACCCTGCAGAGCACGCGTTATCGCGCCATGCAGACCGGTGCGGAAATGTTCAGTGCACAGGTCACCATCGGCGTACCAGCCAACATGCACATCGCGGCACTGCGCGACGATTTCCTCGAGTTCTGCGACCACTTGAACCTGGACGCGATCATGGACCCGATGAAGTTCTGATTGAAACACTGATTTTTTCGCGCGCTCCTCACGGGCGCGTGGCGTTTCATGCAATTGTCGTAGAAAGAACCCAGGCTCGACAGAAGGACCTCATGAACAACGGCGATACCCTGGACAGCACCATCCTCTCCCTGCCGCTGGCCCTGTCCGGCGGCGCCCATGCCACCCTTGGCGATTACGCTGGCCAATGGCTGGTGCTGTACTTCTACCCCAAGGACAGCACCCCTGGCTGCACCACCGAAGGCATCGACTTCAACGCACTGCTGCCCGACTTCAGGAAGGCGGGTGCGGTCGTGCTTGGCGTCTCCCGCGACTCGGTGAAATCGCACGACAACTTCTGTGCCAAGCAGGGCTTTGCGTTCCCGCTGGTCAGTGATGCCGACGAAGCGCTGTGTACAGCCTTCGACGTCATCAAGATGAAGAACATGTACGGCAAGCAGGTACGTGGCATCGAGCGCAGCACCTTCCTGATTTCCCCCGACAGCCGCATCGTGCAGTCATGGCGCAAGGTCAAGGTCGCCGGCCATGCCGACGCCGTGCTTGCCGAACTGAAGGCCAATCAGCCCAAGTGAGTCCCATCGCCCACTTTGTCCGCCACCACCCTGCCCTGCAGCAGGTCGTGGTGGTTTTTCCCTGTCCGTAACCAGGAACCGACGATGACCCGAGGCAAGCGCATCTACGTGCTGGATACCAACGTGCTGATGCACGATCCCACCGCGCTGTTCAAATTCGAGGAACACGACGTCTACCTGCCGATGCAGGTGATCGAGGAGCTGGACAACGGCAAGAAGGGCACGACCGAGGCGAGCCGCAACGCCCGTCAGGTCAGCCGCTTCCTCAACGAGCTGGTACAGGCTTCGGGCCTGGACAACCTGGCCGAGGGCATTCCGCTGCAGCGGCCGCAGGGCCTGCAGCTGCGCGGCAAGCAGAGCGTGGGCCTGCTGCGCTTCCAGACCAGCCATTTCGACGCGGGCAAGAGCTTTGGCAAGGTCATCCCGGACAACGCCATCCTCGGCGCAATCCTGGCCCTGAAGGAAGAAACGCCGGAAATCCCGGTGGTGTTCGTTTCCAAGGACATCAACCTGCGGATCAAGGCGGCCATCGCCGGCATCGTTTCGGAAGACTACGAGAACGATCGTGCGCTGGACGATTTCAGCCTGCTCTACACCGGCGCCACCGAGCTGCCGGAAGACTTCTGGAAGCGCCACAGCGAGGATCTGCGCAGCTGGAGCGACAAGGGCCGCACCCACTACGAAGTCCTGGCCCAGGAGGGCGAAGAGTGGTACCCGAACCAGTACGTCTACCTGCCGGGTGAAGACGAAGTCGAGCTGCGCGTCAGCAGGATCGTCGGCGATGGCAAGGTGGTGTTGTCCCTGGTCGATGACTTCCGCCACGGCAGCCATGCCGTGTGGGGCATCAGTGCGCGCAACCGCGAGCAGAACTTCGCGCTCAACGCACTGATGGACCCGGAAATCGACTTCGTCACCCTGCTCGGTACCGCTGGTACCGGCAAGACCCTGCTGGCGCTGGCCGCCGGCCTGGCGCAGACGATGGACCAGCAGCGCTACCGCGAGATCATCATGACCCGCGCCACGGTCAGCGTCGGGGAGGACATCGGCTTCCTGCCCGGTACCGAGGAAGAGAAGATGACGCCGTGGATGGGCGCGTTGACCGACAACCTGGAAGTGCTGACGCACAACCAGGAGGGCGGCACCTGGGGCCGCCAGGCCACCAACGACCTGCTCGCCAGCCGCATCAAGATCCGTTCGATGAACTTCATGCGCGGCCGTACGTTCCTGTCGCGTTACCTGATCCTGGACGAGGCGCAGAACCTGACGCCCAAGCAGATGAAGACGCTCATCACCCGTGCCGGCCCCGGCACCAAGATCGTCTGCCTGGGCAACGTCGAACAGATCGACACCCCGTACCTGACCGAAACCACGTCAGGCCTTACCTACGCCGTGGACCGTTTCAAGAACTGGCCGCACAGCGCACACATCACGCTGCGTCGCGGTGAACGCTCGCGGCTGGCCGATTACGCGTCGGAGGTGTTGTGAACCGTTGCACCCGTCTGCTGCTGCCGTCGATGGCGGTCGCCATCACCACGCTGCTCGGTGCCTGCGCGACCACGCAGGGACCGGCCAGCGTACCGACCACCGAACGCAGTGGCCAGTCCTGGGTGGTCACCCGCCCGATCATCGCCGCACAGGTGCTCGATACCTGTTCGCGACCCAGCCCCGGCCGCGAGGCCGGGCGGGTCAGCGGCTACTGGGCGCCGAGCCGGCAGCAGGTGGACCAGCTGGAAGCCAAGCTGCCAGCACTGGAAACCCGGGTGCCGCACGTCATGGATTTCGACCGCCAGTACGTCGGCATCGAGCTGGACGGAAAGCAGGTGATCTACATCAACGCGTTCCATCTGCCTGAAGACAACAGTCTGCGACCCGCCCGCGAAGCGGTGCGGGTCTGCGATGGTGGTGCGCAGTTCTGGGGCGCGGTGTTCGATCCGGCGACTGGCACTTTCAACGAGCTGCAGTTCAACGGCGGCATCGGCGGGCCCTGAGGGCCTGCCATGGGAATCCGCCTGCCCACCTGGGTCTGGATTGGCGCGGTGGCGCTGTCGTGCGTGGCCGGCATGGTCAATGTGGTCGGCTTCCTGGGTTTTGAACACCAGGCGGTCAGCCATATGACCGGCAGCACCAGCCAGCTCGGCATGGCGCTGGCGCAGGGTGATTGGCGCGCGGTCGGCCATCTGTGGGGCCTGCTGATCGCGTTTTCGCTGGGCGCGATGGTCAGCGGGTTGCTGATCCAGGACAGCGCACTGCAACTCGGCCGCCGCTACGGCGTCGCGCTGGCGTTGGAATCGCTGTTGCTGCTGATGGCGATTCCGCTGTTCAAGCAGCAACAGATCTGGGGCGCACTGGCGGCTGCGATGGCCTGCGGACTGCAGAATGCGATGGCCACCACCTTCAGTGGCGCCGTCGTACGCACCACCCATCTCAGCGGCATGTTCACCGACCTCGGCATCGGCCTCGGCCACCTGCTGCGCGGTCTGCCGCTGCAGGTACGACGCCTGACCCTGAGCGGCCTGATCATCAGCGGCTTCCTGGCCGGCGGCGTCATCGGCGCATGGCTGTTCGTGCGCTGGCAATACGACGCCCTGCTCGCCCCTGCCCTGCTGACCGGACTGACCGGCATCGTCTACGTGGTGTACCAGCAATGGGCGCGCTGGCGGCGTTGAACATGGCGTCATCCACGCGTGGCGTGGATCTACTTTCCGCTGCTGGACCACGGCACAATCACGGCATGAGCCCGACCACCCCCGTTTCCGCCCTGACCATCGCCGGCTCCGATTCCGGCGGCGGCGCCGGCATCCAGGCCGACCTGAAAGCCTTCGCCGCGCATCGCGTGCATGGCCTGTCGGTGATCGCCGCGCTGACCGCGCAGAACACCCGCGGCGTCAGCGCCGTGCACGTACCGCCGGTCGACTTCCTGCGCGCGCAGATCGAGGCCTGCTTCGACGACTTCGACATCCATGCAGTGAAGCTGGGCATGCTGGCCAACGCCGAGGTGATCCACGCCGTGGCCGATGCACTGGAACGCCATCGACCACCGCATGTGGTGCTGGACCCGGTGATGGTCGCCACCAGCGGCGCCCGCCTGCTGGAGGACAGCGCGCTGCAGGCAATGCGCGAACGGCTGCTGCCACTGGCCACCCTGGTCACCCCCAACGCGCCGGAAGCGGAGCTGCTGGTCGGCCGCAGCATCGCCAATGGCAACGACGCAGAGCAGGCCGCCGCCGCACTCCTTGATCTGGGTGCCGGCGCGGTGCTGCTGAAAGGCGGCCACCTGCATGAAGGCAACCGCGTGGTCGACCGTTACTTCGATGGCGTCAGCAGTGAAGAATTCATCCATGCGCGCCTGCCATTGGATGCGCACGGCACAGGCTGCACGCTGGCCTCGGCCATCGCCGCGCAGCTGTGCAACGGGCTGAGCCTGGCCAACGCCTGCGAAGCCGGCATCGACTACGTAGCGCGCGGCTTGCAGCAGGGCTACGCGCCCGGCCGCAGCGAGGTGCTGGTGCTCGACCACTTCGGCGCGGCACCGCAGGCATGAGCGATTCGCCGCACGTACTCGCCGTGGACAGCGGCGATGGCCACCGATACGAGGTCATCGCCTGCGTGCCAGCACAGCCACTGGCGCGGTTGTTGTGGCTGCCGGCGCTGGGCGTGGCCGCACGCCACTACCTTCCGCTGGCGCAGGCACTGGCCGCCAGGGGCGTGGCGGTCTACCTGCACGAATGGCGCGGCAATGGCAGCAGTTCGCTGCGCCCGTCACGCGCCCAGGATTGGGGCTACAAACAGATTCTCGACCACGACCTGCCGGCCAGCCAGACCCTGCTCGAAGACGCCGATGCGGGCCAGGGCGCTCTGCCATGGATCATCGGTGGTCACAGCCTGGGCGGCCAGCTGGCCTGCGTACACGCTGGGCACCAGCCGCAGGCGTTCGATCGATTGTGGCTGGCCGCCAGCGGCACCCCGTTCTGGCGTACGTTCCCACCACCACGCGGCTGGCTGCTGCCCCTGATCTATCGTTTCCTGCCATGGATCGCGCGACGCCAGGGCGTGTTGCACGGGCGTCGGCTGGGCTTCGGCGGCACCGAGGCACGTGGGTTGATCGCCGACTGGGCACGTGTAGGACTGAACAATCACTACGCCGCCGTCGGCATGGACGAGGATCTGGAAGCGCAGATGTCGCGCGTGCATGGCACTGCACAGGCGGTGCTGATGGAAAACGATTGGCTGGCGCCCATCGGCTCGATGCAGGCGCTGCTGGCCAAACTGCCGAATGTCGCCTCACAGGTCCGCTTGCTTTCTGCGCAGGAGCTGGGTACGCGAGCCGACCACTTCGCCTGGATGAAACGTCCGGAGGCTGTTGCAGAGGCGTTTTTCATTCAGTTGGGTGAAAATTTTCACAAAAGCGTTGACGTCTCGCGCCGACATCCGCATAATTCCGCTCCTGTCGCAGGGCGCCCGTAGCTCAGTTGGATAGAGTACCTGGCTACGAACCAGGCGGTCGGGAGTTCGAATCTCTCCGGGCGCACCACTCGACAGACCTTCAGCATCCGCCGCTGGAAGTGCAGTAAAATTTGGCAGTAAGTTGATTGTGTACCGCGCGCCCGTAGCTCAGTTGGATAGAGTACCTGGCTACGAACCAGGCGGTCGGGAGTTCGAATCTCTCCGGGCGCACCACACACGATCAACACAACAAGTTTATGTAATTGGCGCCCGTAGCTCAGTTGGATAGAGTACCTGGCTACGAACCAGGCGGTCGGGAGTTCGAATCTCTCCGGGCGCACCATTACACCGAAACAGCAGGCCCCGGCCTGCTGTTTTTTTTTTGTGTTTTTTGGCAGGGCTGCGCCCTGCACCTGCAGAGGCAACAGCAACTGCAGAAGCTGGCATTCCGTGGGGTGGCGGGGCGGTGTCGGATTGCGGGGACGCCGCAAGTACGTCCCTGTAGGCTTGGCAGCCGCATCCATGCGGCTGACACCCCGCAATCCGACACCGCCCCACCTCTGACAGATTTCCGCGATCTGGTAGATCCACGCCATGCGTGGATGAATCTCCATCCAATTCGATTATTTCGTCAATTGAACGAAGAGCATCCACGCATGGCGTGGATCTACGTGTCGACCAAGGTCGACACCCACCAAGAGCAGGCCAAGAGCAGGCCATGCCATCCAGACAGATTGCGGAAATCTGTCGAAGGCGGGGTGGGTCCGGTTGCGGGGGTGTAAGCGCCATGGATGGCGCGCCCAAGCCTACAGGGACGTACTTGCGGCGTCCCCCGCAACCGGACCCACCCCGCCATCCCACGGAATGCCCGCTGTTGCTTTAGCTTTGGCCGTTGCCGTTGCCGTTGATTCGGCGGGTGCAGGGCGCAGCCATGCCGAACCCTACCCCTCTGCCATCGCCTGCCACCATTGCGCCAGCAGCTCCGGCCGTCGCAGGCGCTCGCGCCACCAACGCAGGGCCGCGCCATCTTCGCCAGTGCGCCAGGCCAACCAGAAAGTCTCCTCCGGCTTGTGCTCCTCGACCTCGCGGATCACCAGCTGGCCCCGTGCCACCGCCGCGCGTGCGCAGGGCTCGGGCAGGAAACCGAATCCCAGTCCCTGGCACTGCAGCTTCAACTTGCTGGCCATGTCCGGCACGGTCAACGTCTCCTGGCCCATCAACAGGCCCACGGTGCGTGGCAGCAGCCGCCGCGCCGAATCGGATACCGCGATCGCGCAATACGGAGCCAGCTGTTCGCGGCCCAGCACACCCGGAACCGTCGCCAACGGGTGTCCCGGCGCCACCGCAAACACGAAACCCACGCTGCCCAGCGGCTCGACCACGTAGCCACCACCACTGGGGCCCTCGCCCGGTGCCCCGACCAGCAGATCGGCACGCCGGTCCAGCAGCGCTTCCCAAGTACCGGACAACGCCTCGCCAAACAGGCGCAATCGGGTTGGCGCCGCCACCTCGCGGAAGGCAGCAATATCCGGCCCCAGCAGCCAAGTCGGGAACACCGAATCCACCGCCAGGGTCAATTCAGCCTCCCAGCCCGAGGCTACCCGCCGTACCCGCAGTTCAAGCTCCCGTGCCGCACGCAGCAGGTGCCTGCCCTCCTCCAGCAACGCGCGCCCAGCCTCGGTCGGCTCCGCCCGCGGGCCGATCCGGTCGAACAGCTGCACCCCAAGGTCCTCTTCCAGCTTGGCCACGGTGTAGGAAATGGTCGAGGGCACCTTGTGCAGGGCCTTGCCGGCGCCGGCGAAGGAACCACGCCGGTCGATCGCGTCCAGGATCTGCAGGGCATCGAGGCTGAGCTTGAGCATTCGAAATTTTCGATGATGGCTGTCAAAACTATCCGTTTTTCAAACCCAGGGCGCAAGCGGATACTTCTCTTCAACGGGGAAACACAGTGCCTACCCACCCACCCCGCCCCATCGAAACCATCGAACAAGGAGATTCCATCATGCTGCAGATCCGCAAGAGCGCTACCCGTGGCCTGGCCGAGCATGGCTGGCTGTCCTCGCGCCATACCTTTTCGTTCGCCAGCTACTACGACCCCCGCTATGTGAGCTTCGGCCCGCTGCGGGTCATCAACGAGGACAAGGTGATCGGCGGCCAGGGTTTCGGCACCCACAGCCACAGCAACATGGAAATCGTCTCCTACGTGTTGGGTGGCGCCCTGGAACACAAGGACTCGATGGGCACCGGTTCGGTACTGCGCTACGGCGACGTGCAGCGCATGAGCGCCGGCAGCGGCGTCAGCCACAGCGAGTTCAACCACTCGGCCACCGATCCGGTGCATTTCCTGCAGATCTGGCTCTTCCCGCAGACCGAGAACATCACGCCGTCGTATGAGGAGACCCACTTCACGCCGGAGAGCAAGCGCGGCCAGCTGCGCCTGATCGCCTCGCCCGATGGCGCCGATGGCTCACTGCACATCCATCAGGATGCGCGCATCTTCGCCACCATCCTCGATGGCGAGCAGAAGCTGCATCACGCCCTGGCTACCGGCCGTGGCGCGTATGTGCAGGTGGCGCGTGGCCAGCTGCAGGTCAACGGCATCACCCTGGAAGCGGGTGACGCACTGCAGGTCAGCGACGAGGCACAGCTGACCCTGGAGAACGGCAACGACGCCGAAGTGCTGGTGTTCGACCTGCCGCTGTAACCAATACGCCCGCGATGCCGTCCGGCATCGCGGGCGCATTTCTGTAGAGCCGAGCCCACGCTCGGCTGCTGTTTGACAGCCAGCCGAGCGTGGGCTCGGCTCTACACAACCCGCGTCAGAACCTGTAATTCAAGCTCAACCGCACATTGCGCGGCTCGCCCCAGGTGTAGGTGCTGTACCAGCTGAAGATCGTGTAATAGCGCTTGTCCAGCAGATTGTTGACGTTGACCGTGGCCGACAGGCGATCGTTGAACTGGTAGCGGGCCATGGCATCCAGCAGCCAGTACGGCTGGGTGCGATGAACCACCGACGCACCATTGGCCGGGTTGGTGATGTTGCCGAACGTGGAATCCTGCCAGCGCGCGCCGCCGCCGACGGTCAGGCCCTGCCAATCGCCGCGCAGGCGGTAGCTGGTGTGCAGGCTGAACTGGTTCTCCGGCTCCAGCGTGGACACCTTGCTGCCGGCCTGGCGGGCGATCTTGTGCGCAAAGCCGCCCTGCACCTGCCATCCCTCGGCCAGTTGCCCGGACAACTCAAGTTCATAGCCCTTGGTGCGCACCCCCATCAATCCCTGATAGGCGATATCGCCGGTCGGCGTCTTGCCGCCGGTAGGCTGGGCGAAATTGTCCTGGTCGAGCTGGAACAATGCCGCGCTGGCATTGAAGCGGCCATCGAAGAACTCTGCCTTCAGACCCATTTCATAACTGCGGCCTTCCAGCGGATCCAGTGCCTTGCCCTGTTCGTCGCGCTCACCTTGCGGCTTGAAGATGGTGCTGTAGCTGGCATACACCGAATAGTGCTCGCCGAGGTCGTAGACCACGCCGGCATACGGTACGAACACGCCGGTCTCGCGCGTCTGCGGCGAACGGTAACTGGCAAGGCGACTGCCAACGATCACCTTCAACGGGTCGGCAATGTCGAAGCGGCCGACCACGTACAGTCCGTTCTCGCGGGTCACTTCATTGTTGCCATAACCGCGCTGCCATTCCGGCTCCGGAATGTCCCCCTTCCAGCTGTTGTAGTCAGCAACGGCGGTCGGGTATCCGGGCTGGGGCGAATAGCCGGTGTTGGTCCAGCGCTTGCGCGACGCGCTGCCGCCGACCACCAGTTCATGCTCCCGGCCGAGCAGGCCGAACTTGCCGCTCACGTAGAAGTCGGCAGCGTTGCTGACGGTCTTGCCGACGTATTTGCCCAGCCACAATGACACGCCTTCGCCGGTGACCGGATCGGGATTGCCACCGGCCGCACCCGCCAGTGCTGCGTCGTAGCCGTTGACCTGGTGGTTGAGCTGCAGCTTGGCCACCCAGTCGTTGTCGAAGGTGTGTTCCAGCGTGGCAAAGCCGGTACGCACGTACTGGCGCCAGCCACTCCAATGGGTGCCGTTGTTGAACGAGCGCGGCATGTCATTGAAATTGCCCTGGCTGTCCAGCAACGGAATACCGCCCCAGGTGGAACCCTTGGGATCGCTCTCCAGCACGTCGCCACCGACTGTCAGCAGCGTGCGCTCACCCAGATCGGCTTCCAGCACGGCGTAGCCGACCTTGCTGGTGCGCTGGTAGAAATCCAGATTGGAATGCTTGTCCTGCCAGGCACCTACCGCGCGCCCGCGCACGCGGCCATCGGCAGTCAGCGGGCCGCCGACATCGACTTCGGCACGGTAGTCATCCCAGCGGCCGACGCCGAGCGTCGCACTGCCGGCAAATTCCTTGCCCGGCTTCTTGCGCACCAGGTTGATCGTCGCGCCGGGATCGCCCATGCCGGTCAGCAGACCTGTAGCGCCCTTGAGCACTTCGATGCGGTCATAGATCGCGGTATCGCTGAGTGTATTGCCGGCCGAGTAAGCCGAGTCGCGCGACATCGGAATGCCGTCGTACTGGAAGTTCTGCACGGCAAAACCACGTGCGTAATACTCGGTACGCTCACTGTCGTAGGTGACGATGCTGATGCCCGGGGTCACCCGCATCACGTCATCGATGCCGTCCAGGCCGAAGTCGTCCATCTGCGCCCGGGTGATCACGCTGATGGTCTGCGGGGTCTGCCGTGGCGTCAGTACCAGGCGTGTGGCGGTGGCGATGGTGCCCGGCGTGTAGGCGCCGCTGCCCTCGGTGATGGTGCCCAGCTGGTTGGCGGTGACCTGCACGGTCTGCAGCGTCTGCGAGGGCGCCTTGCCTTCTCCTTCGACCGGCGCGGATTGGGCCGAGGCCGTGCCGGCAGCGGCCAGCGAGGTCAGCAGAAGACCATGGGCAAGGGCGTTCGCCAACGGGCGGCGACGCAGTGAGAGCACGGAAAAACGGACAGGCACAGACGACACGACGGGACCTCCACGAAGGGGTGGGATCCTCTGGCGGCGGCTTGAGGGAAGGGGGAGATGGCGGCCAAGGGCCGCAGGCGCAGGAGTCTACTCTCCTGCGCCCCCGCTGTCGTGGGCGGCACCCGAGTCTTACCCGGCGCTGCTCCTCGGCGATGGTCAGCCGTCGACGGCCGCCACGGCCTCCAGGATCAGTGCTGCCACCTCGGCAGGATGCGAGGCCAGCGAGGCATGGCTCGCGTCCAGCTGCAGCAGGCGCTTGGGCTGCATGCGTTCGGCCATGGCCTTCTGGTTCTGCGGCGCGATCATCCGGTCCTGGCTGGACAGCTGGTACCAGCTCGGCTTGTGCTTCCACGCCGGATCGCTGATCGCATCACCGAACGTGCTGGCCAGCGGCGCCTTCTGGGTGACGGCCATCACCCAACCTTCGTCGGCACTGAGGTCCTGGCAGAAGCTCTCATGGAACTTGTCGGCACGCAGCCACAGGTAGCCATCGCTGTCCGGGGCGAGATTCGGCGCCGCTTCGGGCAGATGCTGCTGGGTGATGCCGCCAGGGCTCTCACCACTGTCCGGCGCAAACGCGGCGATGAAGACCAGACCCTGCACGTTGGGCTGGTTGCCGGCTTCGGTGATCACCGCGCCCCCGTAGGAATGCCCGACCAGCACAACCGGACCCTCGATCTGGCGGATCATCCGGCGCGTCCGCTCGGCGTCGTTGACCAGCGATGTCAGCGGCAGTTCGACCGCCTTCACCTGGTCGTGGCCCTTGCGGTGCAGTTCCAGGATCACCTTGGCCCAGTGTGCGGCCCCGCCCCAGAATCCATGGACGAGGAGGATGGTCGGTGTGGTGCTCATGCGCTGGTCTCCGGCAGCGGCCGGGCGGAATGCCGACCGTCGGGCTACTGTCCACTGATGACGTTAATCAACGGTGACGCGTCCGGACCACTGCAATCGTATGCGTCGCCCGATGTCATCCATGGCACTTGCCCGGGGCCTGTGAAAACGTTTTCATAGACATGATCCCCAGGAGCCTTCCTCGCGCATGACGCCCTCTTCTCCCCGCGCCCAGCAGCACGCGACCCGCGCAGCGTTCTTCATTCCCGGTTTTGCCACTGCTGCCTGGGCACCGATGGTGCCCTACGCCAAGGCCAAGGCCGGGCTCTCCGATGCCAGCCTCGGCGGGCTGCTGCTGTGCCTGGGGCTGGGCTCATTGCTGGCGATGCCGCTGGCCGGCGCATTGACCGCGCGGCTTGGTTCGCGCCGCTTGATGATCGCCACCACGGCCCTGATTCTGCTCGCGCTGCCGCTGCTGACGCTCGCCCCCACGCCGCTGGCGTTGGGTGCAACGCTTTTCGTTTTCGGCGCGGGCGTGGGCGCGATGGACTGCACGATGAACATGCAGGCGGTGGCCGTCGAGCGCGATGCGGGCCGCCCGATGATGTCCGGCTTCCACGCGTTCTACAGCATCGGTGGCTTCGTCGGCGCTGGCTGCATGACCGGCCTGCTGGTTCTTGGCACACCGTTGTGGCTGTCGTCATTGATCGCGGTAGCGGCAATGCTGCTGGTGGCCCTGCTGTCGGCACCGCACTGGCGCCCGCAACGCATTCTGCATGACGGCCCGATGCTGGCCGTGCCGCACGGCGTGGTGCTGTTCATCAGCGTGCTTGCCTTCATCGTGTTCCTGGCCGAGGGCTCGATGCTGGACTGGAGCGCGGTGTTCCTGGCCGAAGTGCGGCAGGTGCCGCGCGACCAGGCCGGTGCGGGCTTTGCCGTGTTCACGCTGGCGATGACCGCGATGCGCCTGTTCGGGGATGGCATCGTCGAGCGCCTTGGCCGCACCCGCACCATCGTCATGGGCGGCATCATCGCGGCGGCTGGATTCACGCTGGCCACGCTGGTGCCCTCCTTTGCGATGGCGCTGGTCGGCTACGTGCTGGTGGGCCTGGGCTGCGCCAACATCGTGCCTGCCCTGTTCTCGATGGCCGGCCAGCAGCGCGCGATGCCGGAGAGCATTGCGATCACCGCTGTCACCACACTGGGCTATGCCGGCATCCTTGCAGGCCCTGCAGCAATCGGCGCGCTTGCCCACGCCACCAGCCTGGGCTTTGCCTTCCTGTGCGTGGCAGCGATGCTGCTGGGCGTGGCGGCCTCGGCGCGCTCGCTGGCCCGCCGCCTACCCTGAAGACTCAGCCGCGCGCTGGGGTCTTTGCCGGTGCATCGACGCCGTGTACCAGCCACTCGGCCTGTGCCGGCAACTGCGGCGCTGGGCAGGCGGTCTTCGGGTGGTGCTCGTCGCGCGCCATCCAGTCGTCCACCACCCCGGCCAGCAGGTCCAGTCGCCGCGGCAGGGTGATGTGATCTTCGCCACGCATCTCGATGTAGTGCGCACGCGGGTTGGCCTGCGCCAGCGCACGCCCCTGGCTGACCGGAATGTGCTGGTCGCCCTGTCCGTGCAGCAGCAGCACGCAGGCACGGGTATCGGCCAGCGCGCGGGCAACGTCCACCTTGTCCAGGTCCACGTCGATGCGACGGCTGGCGGCGGCCACCACCTGGTTGATGTCCTGGCTGCCGTAGCGCCAGCGTGCATATGAAGCGATCGCCTGCGCCTTCAGGCCTTCCGGCTGCAGCGCCATCAGATGCGGAATCATGGTGCGGATCGCCACGCCGGCATTGGCGAACGATTCCATCGCCACCACGCCGGCCACCTGGTCGCCCAGCTTGTCGGCGGTGAACAGTGCGGTGGCCGCGCCATAGGAAACACCGAACAGATACAGCGGGCCGGTCACCTCGCCACGCGCGCGCAGTTCGGCGATGACGTCCACCACATCGTCCGATTCATAGGTGCCGTAGCCGGAGGGACCGGCACCGGACTGGCCGTGGTTGCGCAGGTCAAGGGTGACCACGCGGTAGCCCGACTCGGCCAGCTGCAGCGACCACGGCAACATCGAATCACCGTTCATCATCCAGCCGTGCAGCAACACAACGGTGCCGCGCGGCGCCTGCGCGCGGAACGGTTGCGGCACCGCCAGGCTCAAGCCGGTATCCAACGGCAGGCCGTTCTGGTGCTGCTGCGGCAGGTAGCGGTACCGCGCACCATAGTCGCCCGGATCGAAAGCGCGCCAGAAGATCGGCACGCCATCACGACCCGCGGCGAAACCATGCCGGTTCGGCAGCGCGGCCACAGCGGCGGCGATACGCGGCTGATCCAGCAGGGTCGAAACGCCACCGGGCGCGATCAGGCGGTCGCTGAGCGAGGTGGACGAAGCCGTCATCGACGACGAGCATGCAGCCAGCCACAGGCCGGCGCACGCCAGCAAAAGCAGTAGCAGGCGCTTCATGGGCAGTCAGGGGGAAAGTGCGACAGCGTGGCAGGTTAGCGGTCGCGCCCGATGGCATCTATCGCAACTGGATGACGGGTTGATGACAGCGCAGGATCGATTCAGCTTGTCATATTGCCGCGACCGGCCAGGGCAATGATCCGGATCAATGAACGCCATCGCACGAATGGCCACAGTGCCCACATGCGCACCTCGTTCAAGCTCGCCATTGCCCTGGCCGCCACACTGGCCGCCGCGTACGGCATCGCCCGCAGCACGCCGTACTGGTTCGCCCCGCGGCAACAGGCCGAGGTCGATATCCACGACCCGACCCTGATCGAGCAGGGCCGTTATCTGTCGCGCGCCGCCGACTGCGCCGCGTGCCATACCGCACCGGGCGGCAAGCCCTTCGCCGGTGGGCTTGGCATGCAGACGCCGATGGGCACGCTGTACTCGACCAACATCACCCCGGACCGTGATACCGGTATCGGCGCGTACGACTACGCGGACTTCGAGCGCGCGGTGCGGCGTGGCATCCGCCATGACGGCCAGCCGCTGTACCCGGCCATGCCCTACGCCTCGTACGTGATCGCCAGCGATGCCGAGATCAAGGCGCTGTATGCCTACTTCATGGGCGCGGTGCAGCCGGTCCGGCAGGACAACGCCGACAGCACGATTCCGTGGCCGGCCAACATGCGCTGGCCGCTTGCCTGGTGGCAGATGCTGTTCGCGCGCCCGCGCAGTTTCACCCCTGATCCAGCCCTGGATGCCGGCCAGCAACGCGGCGCCGAACTGGTTGAAGGCCTGGCCCATTGCGGCGCCTGCCATACCCCGCGCGGGCTGGCCTTCCAGGAAAAGGCGATGGCTGATGACGGCAGCCGCCAGTTCCTGTCCGGCTCGGTGCTGGAAGGCTGGTATGCGAAGAACCTGCGCAACGAGGCCACCGGCCTGGCCAGCTGGAGCGAAGCCGAGATCGTCGAGTTCCTGCGCACCGGCCGCACCGATCGTTCTGCGGCGTTCGGCGGCATGGCCGATGTGGTCGAGCACAGCACGCAGTACCTGTCCGACACCGATCTGCTGGCGATGGCGCGCTATCTGAAGCAGCTGCCAGCACGCGAAGGTCGCAGCGCGCAGTGGACGCCGGGCACCGACACCACTACCACCGCACTGCGCGGAGGCGACTACCGGGTGACCGGTTCATTGGCCTACGCCGAACACTGCCAGGCCTGCCATCGTGCAGATGGTCGCGGCATGCCACGGATCTACCCTGCCCTGGCCGGCAACTCCATCGTGTTTGCCGACGATCCCAGCTCGCTGGTGCAGGTGACATTGATCGGTGGACGCACGCCGCATACCGCGCGTGACCGGATGGCGTTCACCATGCCGGGCTTCGAGCAGCTGCCAAATGCGCAGCTCGCCGACATCCTGACCTTCATCCGCAACAGCTGGGGCAACCAGGCCAGTGCGGTCAGTGAACTGGACGTGGCGCGCATGCGCCGCGTGGTGCGTGACAAGCCGGTGCATGTGGTCCCGCAGGAGAATGCGCAATGAGGCGTTCGAAGAAGCGTTCCAGAGCGCTGATCGCCAGCGCAGTGGTTGCGGTGCTGCTGACCGGTGCCGGTACGCTGCTGTACCAGCACCTGTACCCGGACCTGGACGCGGAGGTGGCAAAGACCCTGGATATCCTCGACGCCCACGGCCAAGTGGTGGGCCAGTACCACGTACCCAGTGCCGAAGAGATTGCCAGCCTCGGCAACGCCGATGCGGTGATGTTCGGCCGTCGCCTGCTCAATGAAACCGCACGCCTGCTGCCAGACAATGTCGGCAATGATCTGAACTGCAATTCCTGCCACATGGCCGAGGGAAAGCGACCGTTCGGCAATCACTACTTCAACACCGGCGGCGGCAGCTACCCGCGCTACATGCCGCGCCCGGGCAGGGAAATCGGCCTGGCCGAGCGCATCAACGGTTGCCTGCAGCGTTCGATGAACGGCAAACCGCTGGCCAAGGACGCGCCGGAGATGCGCGCGATGCTGGAGTACATGGCGTGGCTGAGCCGCCCGGTACCGGAGGGTGCGCGCGTGGCCGCGCCCAGCGAAGGGCCGATCGACAGCACGCTGACACCCGACCCGATTCGTGGGCAAGCGCTGTATGCCGCGCAATGCGCCGCCTGCCACGGCGACAACGGCGAGGGCCAGCGCGATGCCAGCGGTGATATCGCGTTCCCGCCGCTGTGGGGCGAGCGCAGCTTCAACATCGGTGCCGGCATGGCGCGGTTGTACAAGGCCGCAGGCTTCGTCAAGCACAACATGCCACCGGCAGTGACCCGTGAACCGCCACTGGGCCAGCAGGTGATGGCCGACCAGGATGCGGTGGATATCGCCAGCTACTTCATCAACCAGCCGCGCCCGGATTTTGCCGGCAAGGCCAAGGACTGGCCACGCGACCCGAAACCGAGGGACGCGCGCTACTGAGCAGCGTCGCGTCTGTTGCCGGCCGTCACACAACACACTCCCTGCATCTGCGCGTCACCGCCATGTCATCGGCGCTACCGACACTCCCGGACTTTCCTCCCCCTGAAGGTCCGGTTTCGATGCGAACGATTGCGCGCTTTCCCCGTATCTCGCTGCTTGCCCTGCTGATTGCTCCCGCACTGGATGCCCTGGCTGAAGCACCGCAGGGCGATGCCGCCGATACGCGAAGCGCCGACGCGCGGACCCTGGACCAGGTGCAGGTGATCGGACAGGCCACCAGCTATGCCAAGACCTCGGTACGCCAGGAAACCTTGAACCGGCAGACCGTGTTGAGCAGCGTCAATGGCGCGCTCAACGAAGTGCCCGGCGTGGTCGTCAGCGAAGCCGATGCGACCGGTTCCTCGGTCTGGGGCACGCAGATCAGCATGCGCGGCTTCGTCACCAACCGCGATACCCAGCAGATCGGCACCACCATCGATGGCCTGCCCAATGGCGGTTCCGGTTATGGCGGCGGCTCGTTGGCCAACCGCTACATCGACACACTCGACCTGGAAACGGTGGAAGTGAGCCAGGGTACGGCCGATATCTCCTCGCGCTCAAACGAAGCACTGGGCGGTACCCTGAACTTCCTCACCAGCGATCCACTGCAGGAGCAGCGCCTGCGCATGGTGCTGGGCGCCGGTGACAACGAAGCGCGAAAGTACTACGTGCGCTACGACACCGGCCTGCTGGGAGGACATACCCGTGCGTGGATCAGCGCATCGTCGGCGCGCGTGCATGACTGGATCGATGGCACCGGCCATACCAGCAACGACCACATCGCCGGCAAGTTCATCACCGAACTGGACCGCTGGACCCTGACCGGCTACCTGTCCTACAACGATGCCGACGAGCCGGAGTACACCAGCGTTTCACCGAAAGGGTTCGCCACCAACCCGGACCGCGACGGCCTGGTCGGTACCCTGACCGGCATTCCGTATCTGGACCAGAATTACCGCTCCGGTTCGCGCGCACTGCGCGAGAACACGTTCGGCTACCTGCGCGCGGCCTTTGATGGCGGCAACGGTTTCAAAGCCTCGATGGCTGCCTACGGGCACCGCATGCAGGGGCGCGGTGACTGGCTGCCGCCGTACCTGGCCGATGTCAGCGATGATGGCGCCGGCCGCCCGCAGTCGGAATACCTCGGCGGCAGGACGGTCTACGGCGGCAGCAATCGTGGCCAGATCTACTTCGTGAACCCCGATGGCAGTTCCGCCCAGCGCCTGGCCAACTGCACGCCGCGGCTCGGCTTCAGTGCCGAGTACGACCCCAATTGCTACGCCGGCAACGTGCAGGGCGCGCAGTCCTACCGCCACTCCCACTACGACAACGATCGCATGGGCGTCACCGCCGATGTCGAATGGCGGCAGACCTTCGGCGCGATCGACAACACGATCCGCGGTGGCCTGTGGGTGGAGAAACTCGACCGTTCCGTGCGCCGCGACTGGCACCGCCTGCTCAACGTCGGCCAGGACATCGCCTTCGACCACCAGCCCTACTGGGTGCAGTTCGAGGACAAGTACAAGGTCGATGAGCAGATGTACTACGTCGAGGACGTGGCCCGCTTCGGCCCGTTCAGCGCGCGCCTCGGTGTGAAGCAGTTCTTCGTCGACCAGTCGCGTCGCCGCGTGATCGGCGCCGCCGAGAATGTAAAGTCCGATTCGAAATCCGATCCGCTGTTGTCCACCGGCTTCACCTGGGCTCCGGGTGTGGAGGGCATGGAGCTGTTCGCCGGTTACTCGCAGAACTTCGCCGCAATCCCCTCCGGCGTGCTGGGTGAGACCGATCCGCAGCGCTTCCGCAATGTCGAACCGGAAACCGCCGACAACATCGAACTGGGCATGCGCATCAGCCGCTGGCCGCTGACCGCCTCGGTCACCCTGTACAACATCAAGTTCGACAACCGCATCGTCTACCTGCCGGCCGGTCTGGTCAGTGGCATCGACTACCTCGGCGAGACCGATGGCGTCTACGAGAACTTTGGTGGCGTGGAGAGCAACGGTCTGGAAGCGGCCTTCGGCTATGGCTGGGACAATGGCTGGCGCATCAATACCGCCTACACCTACAACCGCTCCAAGTACCTGGGCAGCGGCAACGATGCACGCGACAAGCAGCTGGGCATCGTCGACGGCGCCAAGGTGATCGGCCAGCCCGAGCAGATCCTGGTGGTGTCGGCCGACTGGCAGGGTGAGAACTGGAACTTCGGCCTGTCCGGGCGCTATCTGGGTACGCGCTACCTCGATGCGGCCAACGTCAACAAGCTGCCTTCGGCCACCGTGTTCAACGCCAACATCGGTTTCGACCTGCAGGGCCTGTCACCGCGCCTAAAGGGCATGGGCGCCAACCTGGTGGTGAGCAACCTGACCGACAAGCGCTATCTTGCAGGGGTGGACGGCCGCGACAACGCCTTCATCGGCGCACCGCGCACCGTCGGCATCTCCTTCCGCGTGGACTTGTGAGTGTGACCCTGTGACTGATACCGGCCGACGCCGACTGTTGCAGGCCGGCGTCGCCGCCGGCCTTTCGCCGCTGCTGCCCAGCATCGCCCGGGCAGCAGCGATCGCCCCTGCTTCGCGCACGCGCAGCCTGCAGGACCTGCAGCACATCGTGGTGTTCATGCAGGAGAACCGTTCGTTCGACCACTACTTCGGCACCCTGCCCGGCGTGCGTGGTTTCGGCGACCGCTTCGTGGCCCCAGCGACACCCCTGCCCGGCGGCGAGCGTCCGCGCAGCCTGTGGCTGCAGCCCGACGCCAGCGGCCAGCGCGCGATCGCCCCCTTCCCCTTGGATACCGCCGCGCACTTCGGCTACATGCGGGTGGAAGGCACGCCCCACACCTGGCCGGATGCACAGCAGGCGTGGGACCACGGACGCATGGCGCACTGGCCCAAGGCCAAGCAGAACCATTCGATGGGCTACTTCCAGCGCAGCGACATGCCGTTCCAGTTCGCCCTGGCCGATGCGTTCACCCTCTGTGATGCCTATCACTGTGCAATGCAGGCCGGCACCAATCCGAACCGCGTGTTCCTGTGGACCGGCCACAACGATGCCCAGGCCCGCGCAGGCGGTCCGGTGATCGCCAATTCGCACGACAATTTCCCCGAGCAGGGCGGTCATCCTGCGTCGTATCGCTGGACCAGCTATGTCGAGCGATTGCAGAAGGCCGGCGTGTCCTGGCAGATCTACCAGGACATGGCCGACAACTTCACCGACAACCCGCTGGCCGGGTTCGAGGCCTTCCGCCAGGCGCACCGCGGCGACCCGGGTCATGACCCGGAGTTGCGTGCACGCGGCGTCAGTACCCGTGGCCTGGCGCAGCTGCGCGAGGACGCGATCAGTGGACGCCTGCCGCAGGTCAGTTTCATCATCGCCGACGCCGCCGGCAGCGAGCATCCCGGCCCGTCCAGCCCCGCGCAGGGCGCAGCCTATACCGCACGGGTGCTGGACGCATTGACCGCCGATCCAGATGTGTGGAGCCGCACCGCCCTGTTGCTGATGTTCGATGAGAACGATGGCTTCTTCGACCACGTACCGCCACCGGCTCCCCCCTCCCGGCTTGGCGATGGCTGGGCCGGTGCATCGGCGGTCAGCACCGAGGGCGAGTACCACCGCAACCCGGCACCGGGCGACGAGAAATACGATGCCGCCGAGCTGCGCGGCCGCCCCTATGGGCTTGGCCCACGCGTGCCGCTGTACGTGATTTCACCGTGGAGCCGCGGCGGCTGGGTCGACTCGCAGGTGTACGACCACACCTCGGTACTGCGTCTGATCGAGCGACGCTTCGGCGTGGCCGCGCCGGACATCTCGCCGTGGCGGCGAGCGGTCTGCGGTGATCTCAGCAACGCCTTCGACTTCGCCCAGCGCGACACGCGCCCCTTCGTCAAGGCGCTGCCGGATGTCACCGCCGTGGCAGCGCGCGCCGCCGCCCTGCCCGGCCGTACCGTGCCTGCGCTGCCCGATGGCCTGCATCCGGCCCGCCAGGAGCCGGGCGTGCGTCCGGCGCGGGCGCTGCCCTATCGGCCGCAGGTGCAGGCCACGTCGGTGGATGGCGAGGGCATCACCCTGCAGCTCGCCAGCGATGGCGCCACGGCCGTGCTGCATGTCTACGACCGCCTGCATCTGGATGCCATCCCGCGCCGTTACACCGTGGCACCGGGTGCCCCGTTGCAGGATCGTTGGCCGCTGGATGCACAGGGTCGTTACGACCTCTGGCTGCTGGGGCCGAATGGATTCCATCGCCACTATCGCGGCGCTGGCACGCTCGCACCCTTGCATGCGCAGGTGGAGCGTGCGGACGGCCAACTGCGGCTGGTGCTGCGCAATCCATGGCCTTCAGCGCGCAGGGTCCAGGTACAGGGCGGCGCCTACGCGGGCCACATGCCCGCACAGGAACTGCAGCTGGTGGCCGGCGCGGAAACCGTACTCGCCTGGGACCCGACACCGACCGCAGGCTGGTACGACCTGATCGTGCACTCGGAGGGTGTCGAGCAACGCCTGGCCGGTCGAGTCGAAGATGGCCGCCCCGGTACCAGTGACCCCGCCATGGGCACCGCCCCGCTGCGCTTCGAACACGGATGAACGCACTTCCGTAGTGCCGGGAGCTTCCCCGGCTCTACAGGGCAGGACGGCCGGCTCAGGCCTCCTGCAACCCCGGCCGGCCGTGCTCCACTGCGTAGCGCCTCCAGCTCTGCAGCGTGCCGTTCGGCCGCATGACCGTATCGAGCGTCTTCATGTCACCGATCCAGGCATCACGGGTGACATCACACAGCACGTAACCGCGCTTGTCCGTCGTCGCCTTCAAGTGGGGGCTGTGCCGCAGCTGGTTCTCTGCATAGGCATCCACGCCCTGCCCGTCAGCGCCCGAGCTGATCGAGGTTGCCAGGAACTCGCTGGAGATCACCCCGGAATCGGTGTTGTCCTGCACCAGGTCGCTGGCATAGTGACGGTGCGCATCGCCACAGGCGGTCACCACGTTGCCAAAGCCCACCTTCTGGATGTGATCGAGCAGGCGCCGGCGGCTGGACAGATAGCCGGACCACTGGTCATCGGAGGACTGCACCACGCCGTCCTTCTCGCGCATGTAATTGCCCAGTGAGACCTGGTGCGCGATCGCGTGCCAACGCGGCGCGGCATCGGCCAGGCCATCGAACAACCATTGCTCCTGCTTCGCGCCCACAATGCTGCGCTCGGCAGATTCCACCTGTCCGCGCTGCGCCATGTCAACCTGCTTGCTGCGGTACTGGCGGGTATCGAGCAGGTGCAGGTCCAGCAGCGTGCCGTAACGCGCGCGACGGAACATCTGCATATGACCATCGCGAGGGAACGACGAAGCGCGCAACGGCATGTTCTCGTAGTACGCCTGGAACGCCTGTGCGCGGCGCAGCAGGAACAGCTCGCTGGGCGTACCGTCCTGGTCTTCGGCACCCGCCCAGTTGTTGTCCACTTCATGGTCGTCGAACGTCACGAACCACGGTGACGCGGCGTGCGCCGCCTGCAGGTCCGTATCGGTCTTGTACTGCGCGTAGCGGCGGCGATAGTCGTCGAGCGTATAGGTCTGTGGTCCAACGTGGTTGCGCAGGTTGGTGAACGGCTGACCGTTCATCTTGCGCACGCCGGGCTGGCTTTCGCCCTCGTAGATGTAGTCGCCGTAATGGAACACGAAATCGAGTGGTTCCTCGGCAATATGTCGCCACGCCGTGTAGTGCCCCTCCTCGAAATGCTGGCAGCCGGCCACCGCGAAGCGCACGCGCTTGATCGGCGCGTTCGCGGCAGGCAGGGTGTGGGTGCGTCCGATCGCACTGGCATGGCCTCCCACGGTGAAGCGGTACCAGTACGGCCGCCCAGGCAGCAGGCCATCCAGTTCCACGTGCAGCGCATGGCCAAGTTCGGGGTGGGCCAGCGAGGTTCCCTGCCGCACCACGGTGCGCATGGTCTCGTCAGTGGCCACCTGCCATCCCACTACCATCGGCCGGGTGGGCATGCCGCCACCGAACACCAGGGGCTCGGTGGCCAGCCGCGTCCACAGCACCATGCCGTCGGCCGACGGATCACCCGACGCCACGCCCAAGGTGAAGGGCGTACTGGCAAAACGCGGCGAGGCCAGCAGATTGCGTGGATTCAGTGCTGCCGCATTGCTCTGTGCAGCCAGCGCGCGGGCAGTGCCGGCCCACGCACCCAACGCGGAAAGTCCCGACAGGGCAAGGAAGCGCCTGCGATTGATCGTATCCAAGACGGCCGCCCTCAGTTGTAGATGATGTGGAAGTAGAAGAAGCGACCGTAGTCATCGATCTCGGTGCGGAAGCGCCCGTTCGGACCGGTGCTGTAGGTTGGCTGGGTGTTGAACAGGTTCTTCGCCTCGTACTTCAGCGTCACGTGCTTGCTGACCTTGTGGCTGAAGGCCAGGTTGAAGGTCATGTACGGGTCGTAGTACGAGTCCAGCCACTGGGTATCGCCGAAGTCGACCAGCATGCGGCTGCGGTAGGTGCCGGACACGCGCAACTGCGAGCTCTTCCACGGCATGCGCCAGATCACCGAGCCATTCACTGACCAGTCCGGCTGGTACAGCAGGCGGTCCAGGCGGCGCTCGCTGCCATCACTGATGCGGTAGTTGGTCTGCCCGTCCAGGCGGGTGGCATTGAGGTACATGTCGAAGCGATGGCGGCCCCACTGCAGATTGCGGTTTGCCACCGCGAACTCGACACCGCGCAACGTCGATTCATCGGTGTTCATCGGCTGGGTGACACGGTAGCGGACGTCGCCGATGTTCTCGAACGTGGTCAGGGTGTAGATGTCGTCCTTGATGACCTTGTCGAACAACGCGACCGACACCAGGCCGTTGTTGCCGTTGAAATACAGGTCCCAGGCCAGGTCGAGATTGGTCGAGCGGCGCGGCTGCAGCGAGGCATTGCCCTGCTTGATCGTGCAGAAGCCTCCGCCCAGCTCGTCATCGCCACAGCTGGTGCTGGTGGCCTGGGCGATGTTGCTGGGCGTCGGCCGACCCAGCGTGCGGCTGGCGGAGAAGCGCAGGCGCTGGTTCTCGCTCAGCTTGAAGGTCGCATTCAATGACGGCAGCAGGTTGTTGTAGCCGCCGCTGCTCTTGCGGAATGCCGAGGTGTAGGTGGTACCGCCATCATCACTGAACGGGCTGAACGCATCGAAGGAAGTGTGGTCATAGCGCAGGCCGCCGATCAGCAGCAGCCGGTCCCAGGCGTAATGCGCCGAAACGTAGGCGTTGGCGATGTCTTCCACGTACTTGTAGTCGCTGGTGAAATCGGCATTCGGGTAGGCCGCATCGTTGTTGCCCAGCTTCGGGTACAGCTCGTCATGCCACTTGCGGTTGTCGATCAGCGGGAAGCCGGGGACGCTGCCCAGCAGTGTCGAACCGGGATACAGATAGTCGTTCAAGGTCGCGCTGGTCTTGTAGTAGTCGAAATCGATGTCCTGCCAGATCTTCAGGTGGCGATACTCGGCACCCGCGGCGAGACCGAAGCCGCGCGCATCGGCATCGATGTTGTAGCTGAAGTCGGCACGCAGGTTGTCGATGCTCTCCTTGGCGTCACGCGGCGAGATGTAGGCCTGCGCGGGATTGAGCTTGAACGCCGAGCTGGTCAGCAGACTGGAGTCCGAGACGCCCACCGCGTTCGGAAAACCGTGGCTGTCGTTGGCATAGTCGACGAACAGGTTGCTCGGGTACGCGCGTACCCCCCAGTAGACCTGGGTGTTGTGGAAGGTCTCTTCGGTGTGGCCGGCGCGGAGCGTCAGCCGCGAAAGGTCGCCGATATCCCAGTTGAAGCTGGCGATCGCACCGCGGTTGCTGCGGTCCCAGCGGTCATGGCGGTTCTTGATGTAGATGCTGTTGATCTGGGTGGTGCCGCCGTCCTCGGTCTGGTTGCGTATCGGGAACTTGGCGTTGCCATACAGATCGGTCTTGTTCATCGTCGAGTTCTCGTAGAACCGGTACGAGTACAGCAGCAGCGACGCATAGAACGGATCGTCCGACGGTTTCCATTCCAGCTTGGCCGAACCACCGAAGTTGGTGATGTAGTTGGTGTAGGTACCGGTACTGAAGTTGCCCGGCGCGCGCAGGCCGTTCCAGCCTTTCGCCTCATCCGGGCCGGTGGTTCCATCGGTGAGGTACTTGCCGGCATCGTTGTAGTAATAGTTCGATTCGACCCAGCGCTTGACGCTGTTGCGCGAGCGCTGCTCATAGCGAGCGACAGCGACGATGCCGAACTGATCATCGGCACCGAACTGGTTGGAGAACACCGCTTTGGCGCTCTTGCCGAAGTGGCCCAGGGTCTTGTGGTCGCCACCCGCGCTGCGCCCCACGCTGGTCTCGGCCGTGGAATAGATGCCGGCCACGTCGGCGAACACATACTTGCCGGAGCGATCAAAGGCACTGCGGCTGATGATGTCGATCACACCACCAATGGCATCCGGCGCCTGCTCGGCGCTGAAACTCTTGTAGATGTCCGTGCGGGTGCCGATGTCGCTGGGAATCAGCTGCAGGTTGTTCATGCGCTCGCCGGAGCCACTGCCGCCCACGCTTGCGATCGCGATGCCGTCGATGGTCGTGTAGTTCAGATTGGCCTGCACACCGCGCACGGTCACATAGCGCGGTTCGCCTGCATCCTCCACCGCGCTCAGGCCCGGCGCGGCCATCAGGCTTTCGGCCAGCGTCTCATCGCCGTAGCTGTCCATCTCATCGTAGATCACCGAATCCTTGATCACCGGCGAGGTTTTCTTCTGATCGATCACCTCATGGGCGGCGATCACCTTGATCGTTCCCAGCGTCGGAGCGACCACGGCTTGCGGCTGCTGCGGTACCGGTGCGGCCGGCCTGTTTTCCCGTTGGGCCGGTGCCACATCGATGGCGATCACGTTGCCATCCACCACCGTGTAGCGCAGGCCGGTGCCGGCCAGCAGCGTGTCCAGCGCCTGCTTGACGGTGGCCCCCCGCGGTACCGCGCCCGCCATGGGTGCATTGCCCGCGCCGGCATACAGGAACTGCACGCCGGAGCTGCGTGACAGCTGCTCCAGTGCCTGGCTCAGTGGCTGCGCGGCGATCGCTGCAGTGACCCTGGTCTCAAGCCCGTTGGACGACACCGCCTGCGCATGTGCGCCCAGGCAGGGAGACAAGGCCAGTACCACCGACAGATAGAGCTTCTTGCGCATCACGGTTCCTTGCAGGAGAGAGGACTGCTGCTGCCGCGTCGGCATTCGACAGCGGCTTCTCCCAAGTAAGAGCCGACATCGGCGGAAGTGGAGAACGCCGATTCGATGAATTTTTTCTGACAGCCCATCGCCCAACCGGGATCAGCGGCTGGAGACCCATACCGTGTCCTGTTCGCGGCGGATGACGAAGCGCGCGTCCCGCTGCAGGAATGCCTGCAGCGCTGCGACCCGGTGCGCCTCCAGGCTGCCCGACAGGCGCGCCGCCCGCGCCACGTCATCGGTCACCCGCACCTGCACCTGGTTGTGCCGGTTGAAGGCAGCAGCCACCTCGTCCAGCCGCTCATCACGGAACGACACCCGGCGCTGCTGCCAGTCCAGCAGCATGGACATCGGTATTTCCAGCGGCTGCACCGCATGGCTGAGATGATCGACCTGCACCACCCGCCCGGCGGGCAGCTGCGCCAGCCGGCGTTGCCCATCACCGGCGGTCCAGACCTCCACCTCGCCGGATACCACGCCGATACGCGTGCTCTGCAACCGGCGCGACACATCGAACACGGTGCCGATGTCACGGATCTGCAGATCACCGACCCGCACCTCGAAGGGCCGGCGATCCGCTGCGATATCAAATGTGGCCTCGCCCTGCAGCAGTTCGGCGCGGCGGCTGAACCAACCGATGTTGACCCGCAGACGGCTGTCTGCATTCAGCCGCACCTGCGTCTGGTCAGCCAGCAGCACCTCACGCAGTTGCCCGTGCCCAGCGACCAGCATCTGTTCGCGCGGCATCAGCCACGGCAGCAGACCGGCCACCAGCAACAGTCCGCACGCCACCGCAGCCACCCGCCTCCAGAGCGGCCGGCGCGTTCGAGATGCAACCACGGCGCGCGGCGCGGGCACGGGCGCGGCAAACAGCGGCACCACTTTCGCCGTTGCCGGCAGCATCGGCAGCGTTGCCCTGCTTCCCTGTTGCTGCGCGTGCACCGACATCGCCGCGCCCACCTGCCGGTGCAGATGCAGGGCATGCAGGTACGCGCGCACGTGCCCGGGCGAGCCCCTCATCCATGCCATGAACTCGGCGCGCTGTGCAGCGCTCAGGTCACCCTCGCGGTTGCACAGGAACCAGTACGCAGCCTGTTCGGCCACCTCGTCATCCATCGCTGCAGGCTCCTGCCGGTTCATCCGTCCTTCCCGGCGCCCAGCGCCTTCCTGCAGGCATCCAGCCCCTTGCCGATGTGCTTGCGCACCATGTGCACCGACACATCCAGCTGTGCCCCCACCTGTTGGCAATCCAGTCCTTCGCGGTAGTGCAGTTCCATCACCCGCCGCGTCGTAGGTGGCAGTTGCGCGATGGCGCCGCGGATCCCGCTCCAGCGCTGCGCCCGCTCGAAATCACCCTCGATGTCCTCTTCGCTGCTGAGTACCTCGGCCAGCAGGTCGACATCCTCGATCTGTGGCAGGCCGGAGCGCGAACGTGCCTGTTCACGGGCCAGGTTGGCTGCCACAGCGAACAGATAGGCTTCAGGGTTCTCGATCGCCGCGGCGTCTTCGCCGGTGCTGCGCAGCAGGCGCAGGTAGACCTCCTGCGCCAGATCCTCGGCATCGGCAGCCTGTGAACCACGCCGAAGGAAGAAGCCACGCAGCAGGCGGCGCCGCAAGGCGTAGCTCTTCTCCCAGATCCTGACGCTGTTCACAACCGACCAACCACCCCGAGGCTGGAAAACCCAGCAGGGTGCACACCGACGATGACAACCGCATTGCAGCGCTGCCGGCTAAAGCGCAGGTTCGCGCAGACCCAACCCTCACCTGTCTACCGGCCAACCCATGCGCCGCCTACGCTTGTCTCCCCGGCAGCCACCAAGGCCGCCCCCGCGCCACGGCCCTGCCGGCGCGATTCCGCTCCAGAGCTGTCGCCCTGCCGGCGGTGTCGCGCAGTGCCGACCGGCGCTCTCTGGAGACGCAGCATGAACCAGGCACACTTCCCTCTCGACACCGATCCACAGGAAACCCGCGAATGGCGCGAGTCCTTGCACGCGGTGATCCAGGCCGGCGGCCGTCCGCGCGCGCATTACCTGCTGGACCAGCTCGATGACCTCGACGTGCAGCAGCACGGCGACCTGCATACCCGCGCGTGGACCGCCTACACCAACACCATCCCACCCGAACGCCAACCCACCTACCCGGGCGACCTGGCCATCGAGCGGCGGTTGAACGCGATGATCCGCTGGAACGCCATGGTGATGGTGCTGCGCGCCGGCAAGCATTCCAATGTCGGCGGCCACATCGCCACGTACCAGTCTGCGGCGGTCATGTATGACGTAGGCTTCGATCACTTCTTCCGTGGCCGCACCGAAACCTTCGACGGCGACATGATCTACATCCAGGGCCATTCCGCCCCGGGCATCTATGGCCGTGCGTTCGTGGAAGGTCGCATCAGTGCCGAGCGCATGGACAACTTCCGCCGCGAGGCCGGTCGCGAGGGCCTGTCCTCGTATCCGCACCCGCGGTTGATGCCGGAGTTCTGGCAGTTCCCCACCGTATCGATGGGCCTGGGTCCGCTGACCGCGGCCTACCAGGCGCGCTACATGCGCTACCTGGAATACCGTGGCCTGAAAGAACACCAGGGACGCAAGGTCTGGGCCTTCCTCGGTGATGGCGAAATGGACCAGCCCGAATCGCTGGCCGCCATCTCGCTGGCCGGGCGCGAGCGCCTGGACAACCTGGTGTTCGTGGTCAACTGCAACCTGCAGCGCCTGGACGGGCCAGTACGCGGCAATGCCAAGGTGATCCAGGAACTGGAAGGCACCTTCCGCGCCGCCGGCTGGAACGTCATCAAGGTGATCTGGGGCAGTGGCTGGGACGACCTGCTGGCACGCGATCACAGCGGGTTGCTGCGCCAACGCATGATGGAATGCGTGGATGGTGACTACCAGACCTTCAAGTCGCAGAGCGGTGCCTACGTGCGTGAGCACTTCTTCGGGCGCTACCCGGAACTGCTGGCGCTGGTCGCGCACATGAGCGACGACGAGATCTGGACATTGGCACGTGGTGGCCACGACCCACAGAAGGTGTACGCCGCCTACCAGCAGGCAGTGAACACCACGGGCAGGCCGACCGTGGTGCTGGCCAAGACGGTGAAGGGCTTCGGTATGGGTGAGGCCGGCGAAGGCCAGAACATCAACCACCAGCTGAAGAAGATGAGTGTCGATGCGGTGCGCGCGTTCCGCGACCGCTTCGATCTGCCGGTCAGTGATGAACAGCTGGAAGAAATGCCGTACCTGCGCCCGCAACCCGGCAGCTCGGAGGCGCTCTACTTCGCGCAGCGTCGCCAGGCGCAGGGCGGCCAGCTGCCGGCACGACTGCCCCAGGTCGATCCGCTGCCACTGCCGCCGTTGTCCACGTTCAACGTACAACTGCAGGGAAGTGGTGACCGCGGCCAGTCCACGACGATGGGCTTCGTGCGCATCCTCACCACCCTGCTCAAGGATCCTCAGCTGGGCAGGCTGGTGATCCCGATCGTGCCCGATGAATCGCGCACCTTCGGCATGGAAGGCCTGTTCCGCCAGATCGGCATCCACTCTTACCTCGGCCAGTTGTACACGCCGCAGGATGCTGGCCAGCTGAGCTATTACAAGGAGGCCAAGGATGGCCAGATCCTGCAGGAAGGCATCAACGAATCCGGCGCGATCTGTTCGTGGATCGCCGCCGGTACCGCGTACGCCAACCACGGCCTGGCCACGATTCCGTTCTACATCTTCTATTCGATGTTCGGCCTGCAGCGCGTCGGTGACCTGGCCTGGGCCGCGGCCGACGCGCGCACCCGTGGCTTCCTGCTTGGCGCCACGTCGGGCCGCACCACGCTGATGGGCGAAGGGCTGCAGCACGACGATGGCCACAGCCACGTGCTGTCCTCGGTGATTCCCAGCTGCGTGTCCTATGACCCGACCTACAACTTCGAGCTGGCGGTGATCATCCACGACGGCCTGCGCCGCATGTACGTGGACCAGGAAGACATCTACTACTACATCACCCTGCTCAACGAGAACTATCCGCACCCGGCCCTGCCCGACGGCGCCGAAGCCGGCATCCTGAAGGGCCTGTATCTGCTGCGCCCCGCCGCAGTCAATACGGCTAAGCAGCCGCGCGTGCAGTTGATGGGCAGTGGTTCGATCCTGCGCGAGGTACTGGCCGCTGCCGATCTTCTGCAGCAGGATTTCGGTATCGCCAGCGATGTCTGGAGTGCCACCAGCCTGACCGAACTGCGCCGCAACGGTCTGGCTGTCGAGCGCTGGAACCTGCTGCACCCGGCTGAAGAGCCGCGTGTTTCCTACGTGCAGCAGTGCCTGCGGGACCATGCCGGTCCGGTGGTGGTGGCGACCGATTACATGAAGATCGTCGGCGACCAGATCCGTCCCTTCGTCAGCGATCGTCGCTTCGTCGCACTCGGCACCGATGGTTTTGGTCGCTCGGATACACGCGAATCACTGCGCACGTTCTTCGAAGTCGATCGCCACTTCATCGTGCTGGCGGCGCTGAAGGCCCTGGCCGACGACGGGCATGTCGAACGAAGCCTGCTGCAGCAGGCGATCGACCGCTACGGGATCAACCCCGGCAAGCGTGATCCTGCCGCCGCATGACAGCGCCGCAACGGCATCCGCAGAGCGTGTTACTGCGGGTGTCGCTGCATCACACCGCTACGGCAACCGCTTGAACAGGTTGGTCTGCAGGATCGGCGTGCCGTCATGAGCGAAGAACGCCTTGGTTTCGGTCATCGTTGAACGGTCAGCAGCCACCGTATACACGCGGGTGGACGCGGGTGCGCCGTGATCGACCAGCTGCATCACCAGCGTGTTCGGCGCCG